>CAWDXC010000019.1:0-173368 GCA_963806155.1 uncultured Actinomycetes bacterium | reverse complement strand
CGCCTGCCAGCCGGACGAATTCGCAGACAGGAATCACAAACCGCAGGTGAGGAGGCATTGAGCCTGCAAGACATGAGGCGCGCGCTTGGGCTTTTGGCCTTGAGCGGGTAGACGCCTGGGCTGTGCTGCGCCCGGCCAGGACGTGCATGGTGTGCAGTTCGGGGCCGGAGACTGATCTTCTTGCATCTCTTGCGGGTCTGCGGGCATGGCCGCGATGCTCCCTCATAGAGCATACAAAAGGGCCGGGGGGACTCGGCCCCCCGGCCACGGCTCTTCTACCAGCGCTCCGCCACTGGGCTCCCCAGAACGGTCGCCCCCGGCTCCGGCGGCGTGGCTACGCGTAATTCATTTCCAGGACCGTCCCCTCAACCGGCGCATCTTCGCAATACTTGTTGCTGACCAACACTTTCCCCCACTCACCGTTCGAGTCCTTGACCCACTGAGCTGCGCCCAGGGGCATGCGCAGGCAGTTCGGCACGTTATGGGTGACCGGAGCTACGATCGTCGCGTCTACCGGCATGGTGAAGTCTATCGGCCCGTACATGGATTCCACCTTCGTGGTGAGGAGCGCGTTCAGCACCGCTTCCTTGTCGTCCACGTTGGCAGTGTTCTGGAGCGCCCCGACAAACCACTCCATGAGCGAGTGGATCATCAGATCGCTGCTCCACCCGTGTCCGGTGTCGGCCTCGTAGGCGTCGGCGATCTCCCGACACGTTAGTCCCGTGAGCGGGCTCGTATACGGGTAGGCGGGGTGCCAGTTGACCTCGCAGGTCATCCCGCTGGCTGTGTCACCGATCGCCTCGAGCGTCTCTACGAAGGTCAGAGCCATCTGTGGGGTAACGATCTTAGGCTTGAAGCCCTGCTGCAGACACTGCTTCCACATGGTGGTGAAATCGGCGGAGTTGAAGACACCGGAGAAGATCTCTGCGCCGAATTTCTTGAACTCGGAGATCGGCGCTGTGTAGTCCTCGGTGCCGGGCGGATACGACGAGGAGAGAGTGTAGGTGTATCCAGCCTGCTTGAAGTAGTACGGGCCTCCGTTCGTTTCGCTCCCCAAGGCCTGTCCGTTGGGGTCGTTGCTGTAGATCAGTCCGCACTTCTTGTTGGTCTGAACCTTGTTCCATGCATCCACGAGGCTGTTGTCCATGGCGTCGACGCCGACGCAGAGGGCGTTTGCCCACTTGAACGGATTTTTGTCGGGGGTGCCCCCTCTGCCGAAGTAGAAGGCCTCCCACGGTCCCTGGATACAGAGGCCAGGACACGCCAACGCCTCACACTGGTCGGCTGCGGGCATCATGGTGTCCGGGGAGCCGGCGGCGAAAATGATGTCCACCTTCTCGTTGGTGATCAGGTCACCGGTCACCTGAGCGCACCGAGCGGTGTCGGACTGGGTATCGAAGACGCTGGTCTCGATGGCGTGGTTCTTGCCGTCACCCAACACCACGCCCCCGGACAGGGCCTTCATCCACTGGTCGTGGCACCATTCAAACGGGATAACGAATGTCGACAGAGCACCGGTCTTGGGAATAACGCAGCCGACCTTGATCGCTCTGCCGGCCTCCGCGGCGGTGGAAACTGTCGTAGTCACCGCCGCTGTGGTAGTGGTCGCGCCCGCGGTAGTGGTGGTAGCCCCGGCCGTGGTGGTCGGACCGGCAGTGGTGGTCGTCTCTTCCTCGCCGCAGGCGGCGAGCACTCCACCCAGTCCGCCGGCGAGACCGATGGTCGCGCCGGCGACGCCGGCAACCTTGAGAAACTCCCTGCGGCTTACGGACCTGCTCTTGTCTTCACCGGACTCCGGTTCTTTCATATGACCATTCATCTGGTCCCCCCATTGTAGCCAATTGTCGTACCCAACCTGCGTTGACGCGGACTTGCTGTTTGACTGCGAACGATTCGTGCCACTGGAGTGCCACTCTAATCTCTGCCGCTCTATATCTAACCCCCCTGTTCGGTTGCCTTTTCCCACGGAGTCGACGTCATCGACCTCGATGTCTGGCGATTCGCCGGGAGCTACTCCGGGGACTCCTGGCTCACGTCTGCGACGTGTCTTCTGTGTGCATCTCTCGGTTCGCGCCCCCGCAGGTTGATAGGTCGAATCTACCGGCAGTGCTCTATCCGAAAGCGGCGAAAGGCTGGGATGTGATGAGCAGTCATCGCTGAGATGCGGGTCTACCTCGATCGAATCCCCCCTATGCCTGTCTAAACAGAATCGACCGTTTCAGAATTGCCGCAACGACATGAACGCGTGTTCAACTTATATAGCAGTCAAACCCTGTGGTGTCAATGGCGGCGTGAGGCATCCGGTTTCAAGGGCACATCGAGCGAGCGGGAGAAAGATGACTACAATCCGGTAGCAGTCACCAGAGCAGGCAATCAGCCCGTTGATACCTTTCCCCGATCGAATACGAGAAGATTTTGCAGGAGAATTTCATCGAGACTGTCGCGGTTTGACGGGAAACAGTCAACGAGATCGGGGCAACTCCAAACGCCTGGATGGCACATTCGGTTGACAGGCAGAGAGTCGGATGGTATAGAAACAGTATCACTCAGTTCGAAATACGCGGAGCCTACGTTTCAATATGGTGCTTTGAAAAAGCCTTTCCGAGAACGATCGCGGCAAGGCGCCACGGGGGAGGTGGTCCATGGGGTCGGGTGGTCACACGACGGTTGTCAAGGGATTGAGTTTCAGCGGCGTCACTGAAGACGGAAACGTCGTCGAGGTCGACGTCAAGGACGGCAAGATCATCCGTATTAGGCCCCTCCATTTCGACTGGAAGTACGATCGCGAGCCGTGGACCATTGAGGCCCGAGGGAAGACCTTCACGGCCAGCATGAAGAGCCTCATCCCTCCCTTCACACTTGCTTACAAGAACCGCGTCCACTCTCCCAACCGGGTCATGCACCCGCTCAAGCGCGTGGACTGGGACCCGAGCGGTGAGCGCAACGCGCAGAATCGTGGCATCAGCAAGTACGAGCGCATCAGCTGGGAGGAGGCGACGGATCTCATCTCGGCCGAAATCCGCCGGGTGGTGCGCACCTACGGACCGACCGGGATCCTGTTGCAGGCTGACGGGCACGGGGAGAGCAAGGTGGTTCACGCTGCTCATGGCTGCGCCCATCGACTGTTAAGCTTGCTCGGGGGCTACACCTACCAAGCCCGCAACCCAGACAGCTGGGAAGGCTGGTATTGGGGCGCCAAGCATGTGTGGGGATGCGAGCCGGTAGGCAAGGGACGTTACCAATCGAACATCATCCCGGATATTGCCGAGAACACCGGCTTGCTCATCTTCGCCGGCTGCGACCCCGAGACCACCCCCTGGGGCTGGGGCGGCCAGACGGTCAGTCAGCTCTGCTACTGGTTCACGGAGCTGGGCATCAAGCAAGTCTATATCTGTCCTGATGTCAACTATGGCACAGCTGTGCACGCCGATAAGTGGATCCCCATCTTGCCCGGGACCGATGCCGCTCTTTACCTGGCCATCGCTTACCAGTGGATAACCGAAGGCACCTACGACAAGGAATACGTTGACAGCCATGTTGTCGGCTTTGGGGAGTTCAAGGCTTACGTCGCCGGGGAGGAGGACGGTGTTCCCAAGACACCCAAGTGGGCGCAGGAGAAGACTGGCGTTCCCTCCCGGCTCATCAAGGCCCTCGCTCGCGCGTGGGCTGCCGTCCCGACGACTACCGTGCACGCCAACGGCGGCAACATGGCGCGTGGTCCTTACGCGACTGAGAACATGCGCATGGAGGTCTGCCTTCTAGGCATGCAGGGACTGGGCAAACCGGGCCGCTCCATGTGGAGCACGATCGAATGGGGTCTCTTCGGATCCGGGTGGCATCCAAGATGGTCCTTCGGCGGATCGGTACCCGTGCCGCGCCATCTCGTGTATCCGGACACCATTCAAGCCAACCGCGGTTATGGGCCCGGCCTCGCTGGTCATCAGCAGATCATTCCCAAGACCTTGATCCACCGGGCGATCAATGAAGCGACGGCCGACAGCCCGATCACCTGGTATGGGACCACGTGGTGCCGGGAATTGACCGAGGATCAGTTCGTGAAATACCAGTACCCTCAGAAAGGCTGCTCCGAGGCTCACATGATCTGGACTGACACCCCGGCTATGATGACCTGTTGGAACGATTCGAACTACACGGCCAAGGCCTACCAGAATCCCAAGATCGAATGCATGATCGCCCAGCATCCCTGGATCGAGAACGACTGCCAGTTTGCGGACATCATCCTCCCGGTGGCTACCAAGTTCGAGCTGGAGGATATCGGCATCGACAACTTCACGGCCGAGTTCGGCACCCTGTTCTACGACGCCAAATGTATCGAGCCTCGGGGTGAGTCCAAGAGCGACTACGAAGTCGTGTGCGCCGTTGCCGAAAAGCTGGGCCTGCTCGAGGAGTACACTGATGGCAAGTCGGTGGAGGACTGGATCAGATTCGGCTTCGACAGTTGCGGCGTCGACCAGCTAGTGAGCTGGGACGAATTCAGGGAGAAGGGCCACTTCGTGGTCCCGAATGACCCCGACTGGCACAAGCACGGGATCGCGCTCCGGGCCTTTGCGGACGACCCGGAGAGCAACCGTCTCTCCACCCCCACCGGCAAGCTGGAGTTCTATTCCCAGCGGCTCGCCGACCACTTCCCCGGTGACGAAGAGCGGCCGCCTATCCCCAAGTGGATCGACCGCGGTCCCAGCCACGACGAGAGGCACTCCGGCGACCGAGCCAAGCTGTACCCGTACCTGGTCGTGTCGAACCACCCCCGCTGGCGAGTGCACTCGCAGCACGACGACATGCAATGGCTTCGTGAGATCGAGACCTGCAAGATCGTTGGGCCGGACGGGTATGGCTACCAGACGGCTTGGATCCACCCTGTCGACGCAGATAAGCATGGCATCGCTCACGGCGATGTGATGAAGGTGTACAACGAGCGGGGCGCCGTACTCCTCGGGGCCTACGTGACCGAACGCATCATGCCGGGAGTCATCTCGGTGGACCACGGAGCCCGCTATGATCCGATAGTGCCAGGAGAGCTGGAGCGGGGAGGCGCCATCAACACCATTACGCCCAGAAACACCACCTCCAAGAACGCGGCCGGCATGGTGTCGGGTGCCTTCCTGGTGGGGGTCGAGCGTGCCGATATAGATGACCTCCGTCAGCGATACCCTGAACCCTTCGAGCGGCCTTATAACAAAGCTTCCGGGCTTACCTCTGAAAGGATGCTGGCCTGACATGAAGGCATTCGTGATCGACATCGAGAAGTGCAACGGCTGCTACAACTGTCAGGTAGCCTGCAAAGATGAGCACTGTGACAATGACTGGCGCCCCATCGCGGCTCCCCAGCCGGACACCGGCCACTTCTGGATGAAGGTGACCGACATTGTGCAGGGCTCCGTGCCCAAGGTGAGGGTCCGCTACATGCACGATATGTGCCAGCAGTGCGACGATGCCCCCTGCATCACCTCCTGCAAGTCCAAGGCCATCTACAAGCGGGCGGACGGCATTGTCATTATCGACCCGGAGAAGTGCACCGGCAACCGCCAGTGCATCGATGCCTGTCCGTACAAGGTCGTCTACTTCAACACCGACCTGAACATCTCCCAGAAGTGCACCTTCTGCGCGCACCTCTTGGACCAGGGTTGGACCGAGCCCCGTTGTGTGGACGCATGCCCCACGGGCGCTCTTACCTTCGGTGAGGAAGAGGACCTCAAGGACCTGATCGCCGGGGCTGAGGTCTTGAAGCCGGAAGCGGGCGCCAAGCCGCGCGTCTACTACAAGAACCTGCCCAACAAGTACTTCATCGCCGGGGCCGTCTACGACCCGGACGAAGACGAGGTCCTGGAAGGGGCCACGGTCACCCTCACCAATCTGGCCACCAAGCAGACGGCGACCCTGAGCACCGATCTCTTCGGCGACTTCTGGTTTGAAAGACAGGAATCGGGCACCTACGCGCTTAAGATCGAAAAGGAGGGCTACGCCCTGGCCACCATCGACTCCGTCAATGCCTCCAAGGACATCAACGTGGGGGACATCGAGCTGCATCAGGCGTAGTAGAGCGTCACAGACACCGGGAGAAGACGGTCTCATCGTGACCGAGGCAGAGCAATAACAGATTAGCATACCACTGACTATGACCGATCAAGTCGGCTGCGGGAAAGGAGGAGCTGAACGGAACAGCGAGTGGAATCAAGCACCTTGGCGGCCCATAGGACATCAACGTAGGCATCAACTTTGGTGGTGTTTCGTTTTACAGGCATGTTTATGGATCATAGCCAACCAAATTAAGTCGTAGTTACGTAGTCTGTGTGCTTACGTCAAGATTCAGATAGGGGGATCAAATTGTCTGGGGATGGGAAAGAGCACAGCGTCATAAAGGCTCTGGCAATGCCAGCTGCTGCCATGAATGGGTCTCCATCGGTTGTCGATGTGAAAGACGGCAGAGCCCTTAGAATCAGACCCCTCCATTACGATTCGAAATATACTAAGGAAGAAATTAACGCATTTTGCGTTAAGGCTCGTGGTAAGACGTTCGAGCCGCCTCTAAAGTCGTGTCCTCCTCACTTTGCTTTCACATGGAAAACACGGACGTACTCTCCCAATAGGATTAAATACCCCTTGAAGAGAGTTGACTGGGATCCCAACGGAGAGAGGAACATCCAGAATAGGGGCGTTAGCAAGTATAAGAGAATATCGTGGGATGAGGCTGTCGATCTCATTGTCAACGAGGTAAGGAGAGTACAGGAGAAATACGGCCCCCTTGCCATACTGGCTGAAGGCGAAGGGCACGGACAGAGCAAAATGGTGCATTTTCCCCATTCCTGCCAGAGAACACTCTTGCAGTACCTGGGGGGTTTCACGTCGCAGGTGAGGAATGCTGATAGCTGGGAGGGCTGGTATTACGGCGCGAAGCATGTCTGGGGAGACATGCACGTTGGTATGCAGAGGCCTCGGAACAATACCTTCAAGGATATATCCGAGAATACCGACCTGCTTGTCTGGTGGGGTGGGGACCCGGAGACGACCTGTCCCGGATTCTCCGGCCATTTTACCAGCCGGGAACTGTACTGGTTCACAGAATTGGGAATCAAACAGGTGTGGGTCAGCCCTGAACTGAACTACTCCGCAGCCGTTCACGGTGACAAGTGGATTCCGGTACTACCCAACACCGATGCGGCGGCTCAGTTGGCTATCGCCTATACCTGGATTGACGAGGGAACCTACGACAAAGACTATGTTGCGACCCACGTAGTGGGCTTTGACAAGTTCGCCGACTATGTGATGGGTAAGGAAGATGGGGTTCCCAAGACGCCGGCCTGGGCTTCCAAGAAGTGCGGTATTCCGCCGTGGACTATCAAAGCCTTGGCCAGGGAGTGGGCTACGCAGATAACCAGCCTAGCACACCATTATGGTGGCGGCTTCATCCGTGGGCCATACTCAAGTGAACCAGCTCGGCTGGAAGTATGCCTTCTAGGCATGCAGGGAGTGGGCAAGCCGGGACAGTGCCAATACTCCATGCAGTTCCCCGCGGCCACCGAAGAACTCCCCCGTCCCGCGGTTGATGTGGCTTGGTTCGAACTGTTCGCGCTCACCCCGGGTGGCTCGTCCGAGGCCAGGCACTGGGATCACAAACAGATCATTGGGAAGACCGTACTGCACAAAGCCATTCTTGACCCGCCGGTCTCTTTCTATGGGACAACGCATGTCATGGCGCCGAAAGAGAACCAGTTTGTCAAGTACACGTATCCCATACCCAAGGAAGAGGGCGGCACGGAAATACGCATGATATGGACCGATGCCCCCTGTAACCAGACCTGCTGGAACGAAGGACATCTGTGGGTGGACGCCTTCAGAAGTCCTAAAATAGAGTGCATTATTGCGCAGCATCCATGGCTAGAAAATGACTGCGTTTTTGCTGATATTATCCTGCCTATAACCACCAAACTAGAGGAGGAGGACATATCGGTAAACCTGCTTGACCCGATAAGAGCGGTCACCATTGAGAAGCAGGCCATACCGCCGATAGGCGAAGCGAAGAGCGACTATGAAGCAGTTGGTGAAGTAGCCAAGAAGTTCAACAAGCACAAAGAGTATACCTGGGGCAAAACCAATCTGGAGATAATGCACTCTATCTACGAGAAAACGGGGGTGAAAGATCACATCAGTTGGGACGAACTTTATGAGAAGGAATACTGGCCCGTCCCGACTGCTCCAGACTGGGAAAAGGATCCGGCGGGGCTTATAGAATTCTACCAAGATCCTGAGAAACACCCTCTGGACACACCGAGCGGGAAGCTGGAATTCTACTCCGAGGCGTTAGCCGCCCACTTCCCCGACGACGAGGAAAGAGGCCCGATACCGCGATGGGTCGAGGGCGGACCGGGCTGGACTCATGATGAGAGGCTCAGTAGCGAACGGGTCAAGCAGTATCCCCTCTTATGCATGTCCAACCACGGCCGGTGGCGGGTGCACGCCGAGTGCGATGACAACACCTGGTTCAGGGAGATCCAGACGTGCAGGATCCTGGCGTGGGATGGGTACAAGTATGAACCTTGCTGGCTCCATACCAGCACGGCTGCTGAGCGGGGCATCAAACACGGCGACATTGTCAGAGTGTTCAACGAGCGGGGCAGCGTACTCGCGGGCGCCTATGTGACCGAACGGATATGGCCGGGCGTGGCTTACGTGGACCACGGTGCCCGGGTTGACTGGATAATCCCAGGCACGCTTGACCGAGGCGGCGCTATCAACGTCATAAGTCCTAGCGGCACCGTATCCAAGAACTGCTTTGGGCAGGCCACCAGCGGCTACCTCGTCCAAGTGGAAAAAGTGACCATGGCCCAGATGGAAGAGTGGAGGGAGCAATACCCTGATGCTTTCGAGCGGGCATATGACCAAGCTTCAGGACTCCGGTTTGATGCCTGGGTTGAAGGGGGTATGGAATAATGAAGGTCTTTCTCCACGATGTTGCTAAATGCAATGGTTGTTACTGCTGTCAGTTTGCGTGCAAGGACGAGCATGTCAATAATGACTGGTCCCCTACTGCCAAGCCTCAACCTGAAACGGGCCAGTTCTGGCTTGAATTGACTGAGCATGTTCGGGGGACGGTACCCAAGGTAAAAATGCACTATGTCCCATTGCTGTGCCAGCATTGTGATGATGCTCCCTGTATGGAAGCCTGCAAAGTGCCAGGTGCTCTGTACAAGAGGGCTGATGGCTTGGTGATAATAGATTCGGTCAAGTGCACAGGATGCATGAGCTGTGTTGATGCTTGTCCATATGGAGTCATCTTCTACAATGAGGGCATGAGACTGGCTCAGAAATGTACTGGCTGCGCTCACCTTTTGGATCAGGGCTGGAAGGAGCCGAGGTGTGTTGATGCCTGTCCAACTGAAGCTTTGGTCTTTATGGAAGAGAGTGAGGCGAAGGAGCTGATAGAGAAGGCCGAGGTTCTGAAGCCGAAGGCCAAAACTAAGCCTAGGGTATATTATTTGAATGTTCCTAAGAAGTTTGTAGCGGGCACAGTCTATGACCCTGATGCTGAGGAAATCATCAAAGGGGCGGTTTGTACATTGCACGGTGATGGCAAACAGTACACTGCTAACACAGATGGTTTTGGGGACTTTTGGTTTGAGGGATTGGAACAAGGTGATTTTGTCTTAAAGATTGAGGCCAGCGGATTTGAGGGCAAGACAATTGACTCTATCAGCACAGAGAGTGACGTCAATTTGGGAGACTTGGCGTTGTTGAAGGGAAGGTGACGGAGTAGTAAGCTTTTTCGTAGCGAGCTGAGATTGTTGGTGGGTTGTGCGGGAAAGGAAATGTGGAGCAGGTCGTTGCGCGGGATGCGTGTGTTGGACAACGACTGCGTTGATGCCTGCGCGGAGATCAACCTTGGGGACCTCGAGCTGGGTATGCGGGAGTCAAAGCGCTAGGAGGTGAGGCCGCCGGAGAATCAGTGAGGAGGAAGGGAAGTCGCGTCACTACTGGCACCGCTTAGGCGCTTGGGCATGCAGCGTTCTAGGCGTCCAGTGCCGGGAATGCTGGACCCGCGACATTGTGAGTCCTTCCGCGTGCAGGAGGGACCGCTCGCGTAGGGCAGCGCGCTGTAGTTGTGGCCGGCGCTACACCTGCCGCGGCTTCTGGTACCCTGCATCTTGGCTGAGGAGCATGGCAGATAGCTCACTTGCAGGCTGGATATAGGCGTGCTTCAGGCGGAGGTGGCCGGCATGACGCGCGGGTTGCGCGCATCTCGGCTCAACAGGAGAGAGGAATCGGTGACAAGAGGAGACTCCGGCGCAGCGGACTTCGCCTGACGGGAGGAGGTGTGGATGCCTGGACGAACGCGCGGACAGGTAGGACAGACGGCTGGTGAGGCGGCTGCGCCGTCTCGTTTTGATGTCAATGACACCGTCCTGGTCGCCTCTGTCTCCAAAGCGCTCAGAATGCTCGGGCTCTTTAATACCGAGCGGCCGGCTTGGAGCCTACAAGACATGAGACGAGCGCTGGGGCTCTCCAAGCCCATGACCTACCGTCTGGCGAGGACTCTCGAATATGAAGGCTTCATCGCTCTTGATGACGAGAGGGGGATCTACCATATCGGCCCCTCGATCATTCCCTGCGCGTCTCTGATTCATTCCCAGACGGAATTGACCAGGCTCGCGCAGCCGTATCTCGAGGAATTGGTCGAGAAAACCGAAGAGAGCGCTGTTCTTGCCTTGGAGATGTTGGACACCGTTGTGGTCGTCGAAATGGTGGCCACACCGCACTTTTTCAAGCCTCCGCATCCTGCCTTGTGGATAGCCGTAGATAGTCTCGCGCATGCATGCGCTAGGGTAATCGCGGCCTTCAAGTCGGAGGGTGAGCGAGAGAAACTGATTGCCCGGCCTCAAGAGAAGCTCACCCAGGCCACCGTAACCGACCCTGAAGCGATTAGGGCCGGACTGGAGAAGGTGCGCCGAGAAGGCGTCGCCTTCGACATCGAGGAACACACACGCGGCCTCTGTGCGGTGGCGGCTCCTGTTCTTGCAAACAACGGACGGCCACTGGCCGCTATTGCTGTCATCGCCCCCTGCGAACGTTTCTCACCTGAAATCGGACCCCGCTACGCCGAGCTGACCAAGGAAGCGGGGGAAGCCCTTTCGGAGTACTTGGGATTGAAGTCCGAGAAGGCATGAGACATCATCTGCCGTCCGAGCGGACGGCGGGTCGGCGAGAAGAGGTGCGGTTCGGCCGGAGGCGATCACGACCGACATCGGCATCTATAGCCACGCCAACCTTCTCGGAGCAGAAGCCCGGCCCCTAGGCGGCGGTAGACTATGGTCGTAATCGTGGGACAACCTCACATATCTCACAGATGGATCCGTAACGATCGGGAAGGGAGGAAGTACCCATGGCTATGCAGCCATATGTCCACGTAGAGACGATGGAGGAATACGGCGAAAGGTTCAAGGATTTCGCCCACTTGGAGCGCACCGAGGACGGCATCCTTCTGTGCCGTCTGCACTGGAAGGGCGAGGCCTGTGTTTGGAGTTACCAGACCCAGAATGCGTACGGCGAGCTCTGGACCGCTATCGGACACGACAAGGCGAACGAGATCATCATCCTGACCTGCGCGGACCCCTACTGGATCACGCAGAGGAGCGACCCCGCCTCGTTCGATGAAGTCGAGGACTCCCCGGACCTTAGCCTCAAATACAACTGCAATGTTCCGGACACCATGAACTTTGTCGAGAACTTCATCAACGACATCGAAGTCCCCGTCATCGCGGCCATCAACGGGATCGGGCAGCACTACGAATTCGCGCTCATGGCGGACATCGCGATCTGCGTGCCGGAGTTCTATTTCTCCGACGCCCATTTCTCCCACAACATCATCCCCGGCGATGGCATGAACTTCTCCTACCGCGTCTGTTGCGGACAGAAGCGGGCGGCCTACATGGCCTACATGGAACCGAAGATCGACGCAAAGACCGCCCTGGAGTGGGGTCTCATCAACGAGATCGTGGAGCATGACCAGCTGATCCTGCGCGCCTATGAGATCGCAAATCACATCATGAAGAGTGGCCGCGCGGTCCGCCGCCTGACCCATGAACTCGTCATGCGCCCGTGGAAGCGCGCCTTGCAGGACGACGAGCGCGTCCACGTTCTGGCCGAGATGTACGCCGTTGCGTTGCAGTCAACTCGGCACAATTTCGACAAGATCGCCGCCGATTTCCTCGGGGACCGGCCCCAGCACAAGCAGAGCTGAGATGGGTATCCCGGAATGGTTTGGGGGTAAGGAATGACAGCTACAGAGAAGATACTGATCGTCGGCACGGGGACGATGGGCGAGGGCATCGCGCAGACCTTCGCCCAGAACGGGATCGACGTACGGCTTGTCGCCCGCCGCGAAGAACCGATGGCCCGGGCTCTCGGCCAGCTCCAACAGAACGTGCAGCAGTTCATCGATTTCGGCCTTGTCTCTGAGACTGTCGACCAGGTGCTGGGCCGCATCGAGGGCATGGTGACCACTGATATGCGCAGGGCCGTCGAGGGCTGCACCTACGTGGTGGAGACGATCCAGGAACTTCTCGATCCCAAGAGGGAGCTCCTGGCTGCCCTGCAAGCGGCCGACCCGGATCTGATCATCGGGAGCAACACCGGCAGCTTCACCATCGATGTCTTGGCCGAAGGGCTGCCTCGCCCGGACAGGCTCATCGGCATCCACTACTTCAATCCCGCGCACATCATCCCCTTGGTGGAGATCCACCGCGGCAGCGAATGCTCGGACGACGCGTACGAGGAGACCAAGCGCCTCATGGAGGCCTCGGGCAAGAAGACCGTGCTCGTCCGCGAAGAGCTCCCCGGCTTCATCGTCAACCGCGTCATGGGGGCGCTGGAGCGCGAGATCGACTACCTGCTGGACGAAGGGATCGTGACCCCCGAAGACCTCGACGTGGCGGTCAAGTCCAGCACCGGTTTCAGATTCGCCTGCCTGGGTCCCATGGAAGTGGAAGACATGATCGGCCTCGATGTCGCCATGATCGTGTCCGGGCGGGTCTTCAAGGGCCTGAGCAACGCCACGGAACCGTCGCCGATGCTGGTCGAGAAGGTGAACAGAGGCGAGCTCGGGATCAAGTCGGGCAAGGGCTGGTACGACTACAGCGGCAAGACGCGTGAGGAGGTCCTCGCGGAGAAGAACCGTCGGCTGCTACCGCAACTCAAGTTGTTCCTGGAAGCCCAGAAAGGCTGAACTACAGGGTCCTAGTCGCCCTCGATAGGGAAGGAGGTCCGATGTTCGATCTAACAGGCAAGGTCGCGATCGTGACGGGAGGAGGCGGCGGGTTGGGGCGGCCCATCGCCGTCGGACTGGCGAAGTGTGGTGCGGACGTGGTGGTCGACGACTTCGATCCCTCGCACCTGGAGGCAGTGGTCAAGGACATCAAGGCGCTGGGGCGTAAGGTCCTGGCTGTCTCGGCCGACGTCACCAGCGCTTCGGCGATGAAGGACATGGTCGACCAGGTCATGAAGGAGTTCGGCAAGATCGACATCCTCGTGAACGTGGCCGGCACCAACGCCAAGATCGCGGCGGAAGAGATGCCTTCCGAGGAGTTCGAGAAGGTGGTCCGCTTCAACCTCCTGGGGACCTTCCTGGCCTGCCAGGCTGTGGGCAGGGTCATGATCGAGCAGAAGCGGGGCAAGATCATCAACATGTCATCGGTGAGAGGTGTGGTCGCTCCCCCGATCGGAGGTACCGCGTATGCCACGAGCAAGGGAGGTGTCAACGCCCTGACCCGGACCCTGGCGGCGGAATGGGCCAAGTACAATATCAACGTCAACGCCCTTGCGCCGGCGCTGGTGATGACCGACATGACCCGCGAGTTTCTCTCCAAGCCCGAGATCTATGCCAAGATGACGGCCGAGATCCCCCTGCCCCGCCTGGGCGTGCCGGAGGATCTTCTCGGCCCCATCATCCTGTTGGCCTCGGACGAATCCGACTTCATGACAGGGCAGATCATCTATGTCGACGGCGGGCTGTCTGCCGCTTGACGGCGTCGACGGCACCGAAGGACCGGACAAGGAGGTCGTGTGACCCGTGAAGAAAGTCGCGTTCGCAGACATGAAGAAGTACGGTGTCCCGCCCAAGCACTTCAATGTGGTTTCCGTCAGGTTCCAGGGCGAGGCCGAGACCGGGCTGAAGAAGCTTCTGGATGGGAGTGTCCCACTACCTGCCCGGGGGAGGAGTGGAGTTCTCCGGCGAGGATTCGGCTCGAAGAGAAGGTGTACCTGGTCCTCGAGGGTGAGATCACTGTGAAAGAGCAAGAACGAGGAATTCGTCCTGGGGCCGAGCGACTCGCTCTATATCGGTCCGGACGAAGCCAGGTCGGTTCTCAACAACGGCACCAAGCCGGCGATCATGCTGGTGATCGTCAACACCTGACATATAGGGTTTGTCGCAGGTGACTGACACTGGCGAAGACGTGGAGGGAGTAGGGATGGCCCGGCTCACCAACCTCACCACCGGGGGGCCGGTGCACGTGGACGTGCAGGACGGCAAGATCCTCCGCATCGTCCCTCTGGAGCTGGACGACAGTGACGGGCCTTCGTGGACCATACATGCGACGGGGGCGCGACTTCACGCCCCCTCGCCGCACCACTTTGTCGCCCTACACCGTCGCCCACAAGTCGACCATCTACTCGCCGAAGCGCATCCTCACCCCGCTCAAGAGGGTGGACTTCGACCCCAAGGGCGAGCCGGAACATCCAGAACCGCGGGGTCTCCGGGTATGAGCCCATCAGTTGGGACGAGGCCCTGGACATCGTCGCCGACGAGATAGTCCGGCGTCCAGCGGGAGCTGGGGCCGGCGGCGATCCTCACCTCCCCTGGCTCTCACCACCTCTGGGGCATCGTGGGCTATCGCACCAGCGCCTACTACCGCTTCATGAACCTGGTGGGCTTCACCTACGGGGAGCACAACCCCGACAGCTGGGAAGGCTGGCACTGGGGCGGCATGCACATGTGGGGCTTCAGCCACCGGCTGGGCATCCCCGAGCAGTACGATCTTCTGGAAGACGCGCTCCAGAACACCGAGATGATGGTCTTCTGGTCGGCCGACCCGGAGAGCACCGGCGGGGGCATCTACACCGCCTTCGAGAGCACGCCCCGCCGCTACTGGTTCAAGGAGCTGGGCGTGAAGATGGTCTTCATCGACCCCTACTTCAACCACACCGCCGGCCTGTTCGCCGACAAGTGGTTCGCTCCTCGGCTGGGCACCGACGTGGCCCTGGGCTTGGCCATCGCCTTCACCTGGCTCACCGAGGGCACCTACGACAAGGAGTACGTGGCCTCCCACACCGTCGGCTTTGACGAGTGGAAGGACTACGTGCTCGGCGAGAGCGACGGTCGTCCGAAGACCCCGGAGTGGGCCGAGGGCGAAAGCGGCATCCCTGCTCGCGGAGATCCGGGCCCTGGCCCGGGAGTGGGGCGCCAAGAAGACCATGCTGGCCGCCGGCGGCAAAGGCGGTTTCGGCGGCGCCTGTCGCTCTGCCACCGGCAACGAGTGGGCCCGCACCATGATCGCTCTGGCCGCCATGCAGGGCCTGGGCAAGCCGGGCATCAACATATGGTCGACGACGCAGGGCGCTCCCTGCGACACCACGTTCTGGTTCCCCGGCTACAACGAGGGCGGCATCTCCGGCGACCCGACCACCGCGAGCGGCTTTCGCCTGGCCAACCGTCTGTGGCCCAATGGGGGCCCTCCCGGGAACCCGCAGCACTCCACCGAAGGCCAGACGGTCTCTCGCCTCCTGATCCCCGAGGCCATGATGCACGAGCACCTCGAGTGGCGGGGCAAGGGCTTCTGCGGCTCGTCCATCGAGTCGCAGTTCCAGAAGTACGAGTATCCCGCGCCCGGGTATTCGCCCGTGGGCATGTACTACAAGTACGGCGGCTCCTTCATCGGCACCATGACCGAGACCAACCGCTATGTGAGGGCCTATCGCGAAGGCAAGATCCCGTTCGTGGTCAACCAGTCGATCTGGTTCGAAGGAGAGGCCAGGTTCGCCGACATCATCCTGCCGGCCTGCACCAACTTCGAGCGCTGGGACATCGGAGAGTGGGCCTGTCCCACCGGAGCCGGCGCCTCGGCGGCCGACGCCTGCAACCACCGGCTGATAGTCCTTCAGAAGAAATGCATCGAACCGCTCGGGCGAGTCGAAGTCCGACTACGAGATCTTCTCGCTCCTGGCCGACCGCCTGGGTCTGGGTCACATCTACACCGAAGGGGGCCACACCGAGCTCGACTGGGTCAAGCGCCTCTTCCACGCGAGCGACCTGCCCAGCGCATCTCCTGGGAGGAGTTCGAGAAGAAGGGCTACTACCTGGTGCCGGTCCCGCCCGACCGAAAGCGGACTCCTGCCCTGCGCTGGTTCGCCGAGGACCGGACAGCGCGACACGCCGGATCTGGGGCCCAAGCCGTGGGACACCGTGGCGCTCAAGGGTCTCCAGACGGCCTCGGGCAAGATCGAGTTCGTGGCGTCCAGCCTCAAGCGGTTCTACGCCGGCGGCGTGGTCGACGAGGAGCGTCCGGCCATGGGCCCGCAGTACATCCCCAGCTGGGAAGGACATCACACCAAGGAGCTCGTGGACAAGTACCCGCTTCAGCTCGTGAGCCCTCACCCGCGCTTCTCCCTGCACACCATGGGCGACGGAAAAGGCTCGTTGGTCCGACGACATCAAGGACCACCGGGTCCTCATCGACGGCCACCACTACTGGATCCTGCGCCTGAACACCAAGGACGCCGAAGCGCGGGGCATCAAAGAGGGGGATCTCATCCGGGCCTTCAACGACCGCGGGGAGGTCATCCTTGCCGCCCAGGTCACCGAGCGTGTCGGCCCCGGCACGGTGCACTGCTACGAGTCGGTCGCGGACTACCTCCCGCTGGGCGAACCCGGCTACTCGCCGGACACCGCGGGCTGCATCAACATACTCACTCCCAAGCGCTTCGTCACGCCGACCTCCACGGGCATGGCGCCCAACTCCTGCCTGATCCAGGTGGAGAAGTGGGAGGGAGGACTAGTAGTCGAAATCGCAGCATCACCTGCCAACCGCGATGAAGCGGCAAAACGCTCGACTAGGAGGCATCACACCATGAATCCGATCATCACCGCGTCGCTCACCGGCCCCGCCGCCACCAAGAAAGACACCCCGGCGATGCCGGGCTCCCCGGAGGAGATCGCCGAAAGCGCCAAGGGAGCCTACGAGGCCGGCGCCGCCGTGCATCCACATCCATCTGCGCGACAACGACAACTTCACCACCGACCTCGACGTGGCCCGGCGCACCGTGGAGCTGGTGCGCGAGAAGTGCCCGGGCATCGTGCAGCTCTCCACCGGCGGCGGGTTCCCCTACGAAGACCGCATGAAGATCGTCGAGGCGAAGCCGGCCATGGCCACCCTGAACCCCGCCACCATGACCATCGGCGACCACGAGTTCCGCAACCCGCCGAAGCAGATGCTGCAAGCTCGCCGAGCGCATGCTCGAGCTGGGTGTCAAGGCCGAGGTCGAGATCTACGACACGGGGCACCTGGGCCTGATGCTGGACCTGCTCAAGAAGGAGCTTCTCACCGAGCCGCTCCAGGTCTCCTTCGTCATGGGCGTCAACGGCGGCATGCCGGCCGATCCCATGCTGCTCTCGTATCTGCGTGCGTGAGCTGCCCGAGAACACCAGCTGGCAGGTGATCGCCATCTCCAAGGCCAACCTGCCGCTCACCACCATCGGTCTGGCCATGGGCGGCAACGCGCGCACCGGCCTCGAGGACACCATCTACGTCAGGCCGAAGGAGCTCGCCACCTCCAACGCCCAGCTGGTCGAGCAGCTCGTGGGCGTGGCGAAGTCCATGAACCTTCAGCCGGCCACGGTCGAAGAGGTGGTGGAGCGGCTGAAGCTGTCGCCCGCGCTGGTCAGGTGAGAGTGGCAGGCGATGGGGAAACCTCGAGTAGCGCGCCTTGGCGCTGAGGTAAGACATGGGCAAGTGCCACCGAAATCATAGAGAAGGCCCGGAAAGAGGCGCGCGCCGTTCTCACGGAGATGGAATCGAAGCAGCTGCTCCGGAGTCTGGGCATACGCACCACCGAGATGAAGTTGGCGACCTCCGAGCAAGAGGCCGTGGACTCTCAGCCGGGAGATCGGCTACCCCTGCGTGCTCAAGGTCTCCTCCCCGGATATCACTCACAAGAGCGACGCCGGCGGGGTCAAGGTGGGCCTGGCGAACGAGGAGGAGGTGGCCGCAGGCCTACCAAGCCATCATGTCGTCGTGCCGTGGGCAAGTTCCCGGGCGCTGTCATCGAGGGCGTGACCGTCCAGAACATGGCGCCGCCCGGGCTCGAGGTGATCGTAGGCATGGCCACCGACCCCCAGTTCGGCCCCGTCCTGATGTTCGGACTGGGCGGCGTCTGGGTGGAGGTCCTCAAAGACGTCAGCTTCAAGATCGTGCCTCTTGACCGAAGCATGACGCCAGAAGCGCCATCAGGGAGATACGCGCGGCCCGCTCTTCTTGACGGCTTTCGCGGCTCCGATCCGGTCGACACGTGCCGCGCTCGAGGACATCCTTCTGCGCGTCTCGGAGTTCGTCGCCAAGACACCGGAGGTAAGAGAGATGGACCTCAACCCCATCTTCGCCTACCCCGACGGGGCCATAGCCGTCGATGCCCGCGTGATCCTGGGAGAGTAGATGCCATGTCGTCGGAAACCGTCGAGCAACTGTCGCAGCATATTCAACGCCGAGTCGGTGGCCCTGGTGGGCGCCAGCGACAAGGAAGGGAGCTTCGGGCGCCTCTTCCTTGAGGGGCTAAGGGACGCGGGTTGCCGGAAGATATACCCGGTCAACCCCAAGCGCGAGGAGATCCTGGGGTTCAAGGCCTTCCCCAGCATCAGTGCGGTTCCTGAGCAGCTCGACGTCGCCATCCTTCTCACCCCGCCCGAGTCGGTCCTCGGCCTGGTCAAGGAGTGCGTCGAGAACAAGGTCAAGGGCGCCGTCGTCTTTGCCTCCGGCTTCGGCGAACTGGGCGCTGAGGGCAAGGAGCTCGAGCGGGAGATAGGGCGGGTCGGCCGCGAAGGCGGGACTCGCGTCATCGGTCCGAACTGCCTGGGCTTCTTCAATCCCCGCGCAGGCGTCATCACCTATCCTCAGGTGCTCATGAAGGGCATTCCCAAAGAGCCGGGCTCCGTCGGCGGCTTCTCCCAGAGCGGCTCGTTCGTGGACTACCTGGTCTGGTTCCTGGCTACCAAGGGCGTCCGCTTCAGCACCGTCGTCAGCTGCGGCAACGAGTGCGACCTGGCCGCCGAGGACTACCTGGAGTACCTCGGCCAGGACGAGCACACCAAGACCATCGTGGCCTACATGGAAGGGGTCAAGGACGGCCGACGCTTCTTCGAGGTGGCCCGAGAGGTGGCCGCCAGGAAGCCCATCATCCTCTGGAAGGGCGGCGCAAGCGAGCAGGGCGCCAGGGCTGCCGCCTCGCACACCGGTGCGCTCGCCGGATCGGCCACCATATGGAACGCCATGTTCAAGCAGACGGGCATCGTCAACGTCACCACCGTCCAAGAGGTGGTAGACCTGCGCCGTGGCCTTCCACTACCTGCCTCTGCCCAAGGGTCGCAGGGTCGCCATCATCACCGGCCAGGGCGGGACCGGCGTCGGCACCGCCGACAACTGCTACGCCATGGGGCTGGAACTGCCTCGGCTGGCCGAGCGTACCACCGCGCGTCTACGAGAGGTGCTACCTCCCGTGGGCACCTCGGTGGGCAACCCCACCGATACCGGTGTGGCCTCGCTGCTGGATCCCAGCCTGTACGCGAAGGCGATCGAGATCGTGTCCGACGATGAGGGCATCGACATGATCCTGATCATCTCGACGCCCGTCCAGGAGTGTCTGGAGAACGTGGCGGCTGCGGCCAAGAGCATCAGCAAGCCGGTGGCGGTGTCGGTCTTTGCGTTACCCGAATCCGAGCCGGAGATATATGCCTTCCTGAGCGACAGAGGTGTAGCCGCCTACCCGGATCCCAAGCGCGCGGTGTACGCACTTGCGCGGATGGCCGAGTACGCGAGGTTCCTGAACTGATCGAAGAGGCGTGCGAGTAGGTCGAGGGGTGGACTCCTGACCTATAGTCCCCGGTTTGGACACATTCGGCAGTCTCCCAGGCACTCGCCCGACCCTCCGCGCTTCGGGCAGTCTACAGCCGCCGGAGGCGGCGTCGCGTACCCGGAGTGACTTGATTCGGGCGTCGCGGGGCGCACCGGGGCCGCAGATGAGTAGTCCGTCCCACTTTGGGACTGCCGCGCACGATCGTGGTGACCGTGTTCGTGTGGAGAGCCGTGCGGATGGTGGCCATGTTTGTGGCCACGGGTCGTGCCGTGGTGTTCGTGGTGGTGTTCGTGGTGATGCACCGCCGTCCTCCAGCAATCGATTTCATACTTTTAGATATATCGCGATATATCGTATCACACAGATGCCGGTTCGGATGTCCGTTTTGTGACCAGCATGCGCTCCCTACTATATGATTAAAGACTAGGCAGGCGATAGTCCGCCGGCCCGAGCGGCTGGAGTCACGGCAGGGAGACGCCCCGAAGTGGAATCGGCTGAACCGCAAGAGACCCGGATCCTCCTGGTAGACGATCATCCCCTCGTCCGCCGGGCCTTGCGCGACATCCTCGAAAAGGAGCTGGACTTTCACGTGATCGGCGAGGCAGGCGACGGGCAGGAGGCCGTGGCCATGACCGGGGAGTACGGCCCCGACATCGTGATCATGGACATCAGCATGCCCGTTCTGAACGGAGTCGAGGCCACCAAGCAGATCAAGGCCTCCAACCCCCTTACCGCGGTGCTGATCCTCACCGTCCATACCGACGTCGAGACGATCTTCAGCATCCTGCAGGCCGGGGCCAGCGGGTACCTGGTCAAATCGATCTTCGGTCCCGAGGTGATCCACACCGTTCGCGCCGTCATGGACGGCGACATGGTGCTGTCCCCGGAGGTGTCCCACGAGGTTCTTAAGTACGCACTACATCATGTCCGCAGGCCGCCCAAGGAAGTGCCTCCAGAGAGGATCTCGGCAAAGGAGATGGAGGTCCTCTCTTTGGCGGCTAGAGGCCTGTCGAACAAGGAAATAGGCGCCCAACTGGGAGTAACCGAGGCTACCGTCAAGAGCTACTTCGTGGATGTGTTCCAGAAGCTGAACGTGCGCTCGCGCACGGAGGCCATCTTCGTCAGTCTCAAGTCAGGTATTTTGACCCTCGACGACTTGGGCTGACTCTCCATAAGGGATCGAGGCCCAGATCTTCGTGCCCCGCCCGGGGCTGGAGTCGACGTCCATCTCGCCGCCGATCGATAGTATCCTCTGTTCCATCCCGATGATGCCCAGCTTGCTCTTGCTCACGTATTCCCCGAGTCTCTCGGGCGGCTGGAATCCGATGCCGTCATCTTTAACCTCCAGCAGCAGGCTGTCTTCATCGAACTCCAAAGTGACGGTGCCGCTCTTCGCCTGCGCGTGTCGCTGTATGTTGCTGATCGCTTCCTGGAGGACGCGGAACACGGTGACTTCGGAAAGGCTAGACATCTTTCGCTCCGCGCCGATGACAGAGATGTCCAGATAGCAGCCGTTCTGGTCGTTGCTGTTGTTAACGAGCCACCTGACCCCGGACACGAGTCCAAAGTTGTCCAATATACTCGGCCTCAGGTTCATGCTCAGCCGTCTCAGGTCGTCCATGGTCTGCAGCACTTCCTGCTTGATCCACAGATTCCCCTTGACTTGGCTCTCATCGGTCCCCGATAACGCGAGAGATTCGGACTTGTTGGCGATCACCATCAGGTTCTGCAGCGTTTCGTCATGCAGCTCCTGGGCGATACGCCTGCGCTCGGCCTCCTGGGTCTCGACCAGTTTGGCGATGTAAGCCTGCCGCTCCCGTTCGCGCTCGGCGAAGTAGCGTCTCTCGCTCTCACGCCACCGTCGCTCTCCGTTGACGATGGCAACGAGTAACGCGGGCAAGAGGAGTAGTGTCAGGTTGATGATCACCGGGGCGTTCCACCAGGAAAGGAGAGTCGGCAGCACCCAGATGAGTGCCAGGCACCAAGCGAAGATACCCCCGGCCCAGGAGAGGGTCAGCGAACCGTAGACGATCGGTATCAAGAACAGCACGCCGAAGAGGTGGTACTTGACTTCGACGTCTAAGACGAGCGCTTCAAGCCCGGACAGCCAGGGGAAGAAACGCCACACTCCCGCGTTAAACCGCCACTCGGGCCAGGGCCACGCCTGATAGATGAGCAGAAGCCCGGCCGAGAGGACAACCACGACCCAGAAGTGCGGGTTCCTTGCGACCCTGGTCGTAACGGACCCAAGTCTGACAAGCAGCGCACCGGCCATGGTCGTCAAGATACCCCAGTAGGAGACACTTCCGCCATCTTTCGATGGGGACCCTCCGCCCCGTCCTAGATTCGCGTCGACCAAAGTTTACCAACCAAAGTGATGGAAAACGCATCGGTCCCGCGTTAAACAGAGGTGGCCACCGAAGTGCATTCGTATACGAACTCGGATACGAAGTGAGGGCTCACTCAGTTCGATCGGGCTTCGGTGGGCGATGGGTCAAGACTGGAGGGGGTGGACATAGAGAAACATGGCTTTGTTGGTTACCAAAAGGCAGTTGCAGAAAGACGAATCATTGAATTTTGCAGAGGGGGAGTGAGATGAAGAAGACAAGATGGGCCGTTGGGCTCCTGGTTCTAGTATTGGTGCTGGGTCTCGTATCGTTGATGACAGCGTGCGGCGGGGACGAAACGACTACCACTGCCGCACCGTCCACCGAGACTACTGCCGCCCCGTCCACCGAGACCACCGCGGCACCGACGACGACCACCGCGGCACCGACCACCACGACGGCGGCCGGGGTGCCCGACACCGGGCAGACCTACAAGTTGAAGATGGCCTTCCATGTTCCTTCACGAGCCAGCATCGTGGGAGCCTACTATCAGCCCTGGGCAGATGCCGTCGCGGCGGCCACCAACGGCCGGGTCACGATCGAGATGTATGCCGAAGAGACCCTTGTGAAAGAGGCGGACCAGTACGATGCTGTTCTCTCCGGCCTTGCCGACATCGCAGCGTGTAGCGCGGATGCCACCCCGGGGCGTTTCCCGAATGCAGAGGTCTATGGACTGCCCGAAATGTTCCCCAGCGCCGAGGTGGCCGCAAGGGTGTACTGGGACGTCCTCCAGCAGTACTCCGTACCGACCGAATTGAAAGATGTAGTGCTGCTAGGCACTCCGACTATCGCGCCGGCTCAGTACTTCGGGAACAAGGAAGCTAAGGTGCCAGCGGACATGGCCGGTCAGAGAGTGCGGTCCGGTGGACAGATCGAGGCCTGGCTCATCGAAGCACTGGGCGCTACCCCAGTGGAGATCAGTACGGGCGAGCTGGCAACGTCGATGGAGAGGGGGATGGCCGATTCTTGTTTCCTGAGCTACTCCTTCAGCCTGATCACCGGCATCAAGGACGTGACTAAGAACCGCACCGAACTCGACATCTTCTATCGGTCCTTCATGCTCGTCATGAACAAGAAGGTGTGGGATTCCATGCCTACCGTGCTGCAAGAACAGATGATGAGTGTCAGCGGGCCCGAGGCTTCCGCTAAGTACAGTGCTGCGAACCAAGCTCTTGCGGCAGAAGATAAGGCGGCTGTAGAGGGCTCCGACAAAGGCGCGGGCAATCCTCCGATCTACGTGCCCACCGCGGAAGAGATGAAGCTGTGGGTGGACGCTTCCACGCCGGTCTGGGACAAATGGGTGCAAGAAACGGGCGGCGACGCCCAGGCGGTCCTTGGCACGACGATCGAACTGGTCGGCAAGTATTCGGCCCAATAAGGCGACTTAGATCACACGGTCGGCCCTGGTCGCACCGACCAGGGCCGACCGCACCAACGGGAGGACAAGAATGAGTGACCATGGGCAACCCGAGGGTGAAGCAGCAATGCCCGCCTCGGGCCTTGCCAAAGCCGCCGACTCCATCGAGGCCTTTATCAAGCCCATCTACACCTGGCTTGCCTACATAGGGTCTGCGGTCCTGGGCGCATTGGTCGTGGCGATGATCTGGTCGATCGTCGGCCGCCGTTTCTTCAATGCCCCCCTCAAGGGGTCGACTGAGCTGACCCAACTGGGGCTGGTGCTTATCACCTTTCTGGTCATAGGGTTGGAACACATGGGGGCGCACGAAAAGATGACCGTAGACATCGTGGCGAAGCATTTGCCCCGAAAAGCCCAAGCAGTCATCCAACCCATCATCTATCTCCTGGGTATCGCCATCTTCTGCATCCTCACGTGGCAGCTGGCAGTGCTGGGACACACCTACCAGGATGCGCACCAGACGACGCGTAATGTACCCGTACCTATCTATCCGTTCACGTACTTGGCGGCTTTTGGGATCTTCACCATGATCCCCATATTCGTAATGCGCTTCCTCAGATCTCTAGATGGGCTGGTGAAGAAATGACCGAGCTTCCGCTGTGGGCGATCGGACTGGCAGGAGCAGGCATCTTCTTCATCCTCATGTTCCTGAGGATGCACGTGGGGCTGTCACTGATGATAGCCGGGTTCATAGGCATCTGGCTGTCCAGAGGTATGCCGGCCGCACTGAATACCTTGGCGACGACAGTCTGGCGGGTGGGTAATTCCCAATATCTGGTCGTGATCCCTCTCTTTGTCTTGATGGGCATCATAGCGGGACGGGCAGGGATCACCGGGAATGCTTTCGGAACCTTCAACAAATTTGTCGGGCATCTCAGAGGCGGCCTGGCCATGGCTACGGTCGGCACCTGTGCTGCTTTTGGAGCTGTCTGCGGTGACAACATAGCCACCGCCGCGACCATGGACAAGGCGGCGTTGCCTGAAATGAGAAAGTATGGGTATGACGACCGCCTCTCGTTTGGGTCTATAGCCGCCGGTGGCAACCTGGGCATCTTGATCCCCCCGAGCACGGCGTTCGTGGTGTTCGGCTTCATAACGCAGACGTCCATAGCCGCCCTATTTATTGCCGGAATCATACCGGGGATCATCTTGACCTTGATGTTCATGGCCCAGATCGCCATCCAGTGCAAGATCAATCCCAGTCTGTCCTCAACGCAGCCGAAAGCCAGTTGGATGGCTAGGCTGAGCTCGCTCAAGGGTATCATCGGCATTCTCGCGGTGTTCGTGGTCGTAATGGGCGGCCTCTTAACGGGGCTGTTCACGCCTACGGAAGCGGGTGCCGCGGGTACAATCGCCGTAATAGTAGTCGGCCTGCTCTATAGACAGATGACCTTTAAGGTTATAGGTCAGGCGTTGCTTGAAGCAGCAAGAATATCAGCCATGATACTGCTGCTCATCTTTGGCGCTCAATACTTCAGCCATTTCTTGACAACGAGCGAGATCGCTCCGGCCATCTCCAACGCGCTCGTGGAGGCAGAACTCAGTAGATATATAGTGATGCTGCTGGTTGTTATACTGTATTTCATACTGGGCATGTTGATGGACATATGGTCGGTAATGATAATCACGCTGCCCATCTTCTTCCCCATATTGACGGATATGGGTTTCGACCCGCTGCAACTTGGTGTAATAGCGATACTGTGTATAATGATAGGTTGTATTACTCCACCGGTAGGAGTGGTCGTCTTCTCACTAGCCGGAATGCACAAAGAAGTTCCTATGTACACCATCTTTAGAGGATGTTGGCCGTTTGTGTGGACACAGTGTGTATTTTTGGTGATCCTCATATTTCTGCCCATATTGTCTACCTGGCTGCCGGATCTGATGTACGGCGGGTGATGCGAGGGAGATGATAAGGGTCAGGCCCGAGTAGGCCGGAAGGTCGAGATCCCCCCTATAGCGATGGCGCCGGCTCGCGAATGCGCGCCCCCCCGCGCCGAGCCGGCGACCATCGCCCTGAAGCCGGACAATGGTTGACTTTCGTTTGGCCGTACGGTACGGTGAAGTAACTTCGTATACGAACTCTGATACGTAGTGGCTGGAGGTTGAGAATGATCATAGACGCCAACATGCACTGGCTTCCGGAGGACCTTTTCACGGATGAAGCCCTCAGGGACTCGTTTGTCAGTTGCGTTCCGAATTCCGACGATTGGTACGGCTGTCTCAAGCCCATGCCGGGAACGAGTTTTCAGCAGATCGTGCTGGAGAAGCCTCAGGGCTACGAGAACCTGAATTACGCCGAGAATCAGTACGACATCGAGACGCAGCTCAAGGACATGGACGACGCCGGTGTCGGCCTGGGCGTGCTGCGGGTGCCCTGCTGGCAGGAATGGCTCACCCTCGACATGTGCAGGCAGGTCAACGACAAGTTGTACGCCCATATCAACAAGTATCCCGGTCGGTTCTGCGCTCTGGCGGTCGTCCCGCCGGAGGGCGCCCCGGATTGCATCGCAGAGGTCGAGCGCTGCCTCGGCAAGCTCGGTTTCTCCGGGGTCCAGTTGGCAGTGCACTACGGCACGCTGTACCTGGACGAACCGGAGTTCCGGCCGTACTTCAGGGAACTCAACAAGCTTGACGTTCCAATCGTCGTTCACCATACCCCGCTTCCCGTGGACTATGCATCTCTCTTCAAGTACACCAACCAGCGCCGCCAGTACGGCCGCTGCGTCGACCAGGCGACGGGCGTGGGTCGGGAGATATTCAGCGACCTGTTCGAAGAGTGTCCCAACCTGAAACTCATCCATTCCATGCTGGGAGGCGGGTTCTTCGCCTACGCGAACATGCTCGCGCCCCGGTCGAAGCGGGCAAAGGAAGAACTCGAGCGGTTCGACAGCGCCGACCGGGTGAGAGGCCACCTCGACAAGAACATCTTCTTCGATATCTCCGGGGCCCCGCAGTGGGGTAAGACCCAGTTGGAATGCGCGGTGGACGTGTTGGGAGCCGACCACATCCTCTACGGCAGTTCCTATCCGGTCCGGCGGGAGTGGTTCGTCAAAGGCATCGAGTTCGTGAAAGCCCTGGATATCACCGAAGAAAGCAAGGCCCTGATCCTGAGTGGGAACGCTGCGAGGTTGTTCAAGATCGGTGGCTGAGCCGCCGAGATTGGGGGCTGAGATGCTCGAGTCGGACGGGACACCGGTGCCGGATGAGTACTTCATGCTGTGGGTACTGATTGCCCAGACCAAGGACGCGGTATTGAGAGCTCGGGAAAGAGACTACGCCCGTTATGGCATCAGCAACGAGAGACGGGCGGTGCTCTTCATCATCCAGAACAACGGTGGCCGGGCTACTCCTGTCGACATAGCCCACCAACTCTTCCGGGAGCTTCATTCCGTCACTGAGATGCTCAAAAGAATGGAAAAAGACGGCCTGATAACAAGACATAAAGGTACAGGCAGGTCAAAGGTAGAGGTGAGGCTGACCGCCAAAGGATCGGATGTGTTCAATCAGTCACTTCGTAACGAGACGGATAAGAGGATCTTTTCCGTTCTAAAGCCAAAAGAACGTGAGCGTCTTGCGTCGTACCTTTTCAAACTGAGGGGAGCTGCTCTTCGAGATCTTGGTATTCCGGAATGGCGGTTCAGGTTTCCTCTGGATCCTAATGGAGCGGGAGAATAGATGTTCAAGATATGTGTCGACACCGGGGGCACCTTCACCGACTGCATGGTGCTGGACGGCAGCGGCAAGCTGCACGAGTTCAAGTCACCGACGACGCCGTGGGATTTCTCCGAAGGTGTGTTGAACACGATCGTCGACGCCGCCGCCTATTTCCAGAGCAGCCCCGCGGACTTCCTGAGGCAGACGGAATGGATAGTCCACGGCACGACGGTGTCAACCAACGCGCTGGTGCAGCGCAAGCTGGCTAAGACGGCTCTGATAACCACCAAGGGTTTCAGGGACATCATCGAGATGCGTCGTTCGCTCAAGATAGAGACGAAGTCCATGTACGACGCCTACATCCCTCCCTACGAGCCGATCATCCCGCGCTATCTCCGGTTTACGGTCACCGAGAAGACCAAGGCGTCCGGCGAGGTTGTGGTGCCGCTGGACGAAGAAGAACTTAGCGATGTCATCGAGCGGGTCAAGAAGCATGACGTCGAAGCGGTCGCCATATGCTTCATAAACTCCTATGCTAATTCGGCAAACGAGCTCAAGGCGGGGGAGATCTGTCAAGAGGCGCTCGAGGGCGCTTTCATCTCGTGTTCGAGCGTGCTGCTGCCCAAGATGGGCGAATACGAGAGGGAGAGCACCTGCGTCATCAACGCCAGCGTCGGACCGATCGTCGAGAGGTATCTGACCCAGCTCGAGGCAAAACTGCGGGAAGCCGGGTTCGAGAACCAGCTCCTCATAGTCCAGGCCAACCAGTTCGTTCAGTCCGTTCCGGCCATCGTCGCGAAGCCCGTCTATCTGACCGGGTCGGGTCCTGCTGCCGGCCCGGCCGGTGCCGTGTACCTGGGCGAAACTATCGGGGAGGACAACTTCCTCATCGGCGACATGGGCGGCACGACCTGGGACGCCAGCCTGGTTAAGGACAAACAGGTCAGCTTGAAAGTCGGGGAGTGGCTCGGAGACGACCGCCTAGGCATCAAGGTGGCCGACGTCATAAGCATCGGAGCCGGCGGTGGCAGCATAGGCTGGCTGGATTCGTTGGGCCTGCTCAGAGTGGGACCCCAAAGCGCTTCTTCCAACCCCGGGCCCGCCTGCTACGACCTCGGAGGGACCGAACCCACCGTGACCGACGCCGCAGTGGTCCTGGGCTATATCAACCCCGCCAATTTCTGCGGCGGAAAGATACCGCTCAGACTCGACCTGGCCCGCCAAGCTGTCGGCAAGATCGCGGACGGTCTTAACATGAGCGTCGAGGAAGCGGCTCAGGCCATGTTCAACACTGTCAACTCGAACATGGCCGACGCGATCAGTGAGATCTCCACCCGCAAGGGCTACGACGTCAGAGACTTCAACCTGCTCGCCACCGGCGGCGGCGGACCACTGTGCGGGGCGTTCGTAGCCGACGTCCTCGGCATGAAGAAGACTATCGTCCCCCGTTACTCCTCTTCGTTCTGCGCTTGGAGCATGTTCTTCCTCGACATCGGCAGGGACTACGTGCGTTCGCACCTGTGCCGGTCCGACAGGGTCGATCTGGCCCTCATCAGCAGGCTCTTCGAAGACATGGCAGTCGAGGCGCTCCAGGATGTGGAGGCGTTCGACGTCTCGCTCGAAGACATGGTTTTCGACAAGTCGGCAGAGATGAGGTACCAGGGGCAGTACCACATGCTCGAGGTGCGCCTGCCGGAGACTGAGATCACAGAGCAGGACATTAGGGACATGGAGAAACGGTTCCACGCGCTGCACGAGGAGCTCTTCACCTTCTCTCTGCCCTGGGTGCCGATGGAAATGATCAACGTGCGCCTGACCGCGAAGGTCAAGTCGACCAAGATCCCGATAGAGAGAGCGCCTATGGGAACCGCCGATCCGTCCAAGGCATTGATCAAGATGACCGACTGCTACTTCGACAACAAGTGCGCCGCGACCCCGGTATTCGATGGGTTGAAGCTCGAGGCGGGCAACATCATCCGGGGTAGCGCGATCATCCAGGAGCCCACGGCGACGACCGTGATACCGGCGAACACGGTATGCAGGGTCGATGCCTTCGGCAACTACATCATCATGCCTGAGGAATAAGAGCTCTTCGACAAGAGGGACAAACGGAATGGCCACCAAGATAGACCCCATCACGATCGCGACGATTTGGCACTACATCCAGCGTGTGTGCCGGGAGATGAGATACACCGCCGAGCGTACCGCCACGAACGTGCTCGTGGTGACGCTCCACGACATGGCATACGGCATCTGGGACGCCGATGGCAGGGCCATCGCCATCCCTGAAGGCTTTCCGCCGCGGCTGATCTCCAGCACGTTTCCCATCAGGCGGGTCAAGGAGAAGTTCGCCGGGCAGATCAAGCCTGGAGATATCTATCTGACCAACTCTCCCCGGGATGGCGCCGTCCACCTGCCGGACTGGGTGTTCGTCAAGCCGATCTTCTACCAGGACGAGTTGGTGTTCTTCACCTGCATGGGCACCCACGTCGCCGATAACGGAGGAGCCCAGGCCGGTAGCCACTTCCTGGCGTTCGATTCCATCGCTGAAGGACTGAACATTCCGCTCATCAAGGTCTTCGAGAACGGCGAGTACCGGGAAGACGTGCTCGAGTTGATCCTGGCCAACAACCGTCTGCCCGACATGATGCGCCGGGAGATGGCCTCGCTCATGGGCAGCACCACCGTCGCCGAGCAGCGGATGATCGAGCTACTGGACAAATACGGCAAGGACACGGTCCTGGCCAGCGTGCACGAGATGATCGAGCGCACCGAGAAGGCCGTCCGGGCGGAGATCGCCAAGTGGCCCGAGGGGACCTGGCATGCCGAAGCCCAGACCGACGACGATGGCCTGACCATGGGACGGCCCATAACCGTCCGCTGCGAGCTGACCATCAAGGACGGCGAGCTGTACTTCGACTTCTCCAAGTCGGACGACCAGGTCACCGGGATGGTCAACTGTCCCTACCAGGCGACGCTGAGCGATGCCCTCTGCACCAGTTTCCTGTTTCTGGGAAGCGACCTGGCCGCCTATCACAACGAGGGCAGCATGAGGCCCTTCCACGTGACTACCCGGAAGGGCACCATCGTCGACTGCAAGCCGGGCGCCCTGGTGGCCGGCGCGCCGGCGGTGACCGGAGCCCTGGTCATCGAGGTGGTGCTCTCCGTGCTTTCGCAAGCTTTGCCCGATAAAGCCATCAGTCCGTACTCGCGCCTCGTGTCGCCATTGATAGTCGGGAAAGACGAGGAAACTGACCACATCTACGTATACACGTCGTTCTGCGCGGCCGCCGGAGCCGGCGCTGTCACCGGATACGACGGGTACCAGTGCACGTGCGACATGGGCACTCTGGGCGTCGTCGGCAAGACCGACGCAGAGGAAGAGATGGCCAGATTCCCCTGGGATGTCAACCAGTACGAGTTCAGGACCGACTCCCACGGAGCCGGCCGGTGGCGCGGAGCCCCCGGGATCATCTGGGAAGCGGTCAACGAAAGCGGAGAGTGTAATTTCATCGGAGGTCCGTGGAGCGGCTTCACGACGAAAGCTCCGGGCCAGCACGGGGGTGGACCCGCACCCCTGAACAAGGCCCACATCCTCCGGGCCGAGGAGAGGATAGACATCCTGGAGCCCCATCGTCCCCTGAAGCTGCAACGCGGTGACCACCTAGTCACCTTGAGCGGGGGTGGTGCGGGAGTCGGGGACCCCATGACGCGAGATCCCGAGGCAGTGGGAGACGATGTCAGGAACGAGCTGGTATCCGTGGAGATGGCCAGGGATGTCTATAAAGTGGTCATCGACCCAGAGACGTTTGAGATCGATCACGCTGGTACAGCCGAATTGAGAAAGGCAAGTTGACCCACGGGGGCGACGGGGAAACGGTTGTCCGTTGAACTGTTTCCTCCCCTGAGTGTCGAGGATTCCTGTGCCGGTCATGGTCGCTGCCTCGACCCCGCCGGCTCGTTCTCAAACAGACGCCACGTGGCCTTGACTTCCGGGATGCATCTGTTTATCTTTGTTTCACCATGCGTAGGCGATGTTGCGCATAGCGATCACGCTCGGGGACGCTGCAGTAGAAGGCGGCCGAAAGAAGGGGGGTCCATCACGAGTTGTGGGGATCGTTCGTGGTCAAAACGCAAACCCATTTCGAACCAGTTCGCGGATTCGACAGCAGACAAGGGGAGGGCGGCTCAGATGACTGATTTGAACTTAAGAAATGATGGGAGCACGGCTGTAAGCCGCAGAGAGTTTCTCAAGATCGCCGGCATCGCCGGCGCGACCGTCGGCGTCGCCGGAGGTCTGGGTGGGCTCGTCGCCGCTTGCGGGGAAGAGGAGACTACCACCACTGCCGGAGCGACCACCACAGCTGGGGCCACGACGACTACCGCAGGCGCCACCACCACTACCGCGGGGGCTACGACCACCGTGTCCGCAGGGCCCGAGACCGGCCGAGAGATCAAGGTGGGTATCGTTGTGCCCAAGACCGGCCCCCTGGCAACGTTCATGATCCCGTTCGACTGGGTGCAAGGAGAGTGGACCAAGATCCTTGCGGATGGTGTCGTGTGCGGTGACGGCAAGAATCACCCCGTCACGATGTCCACTCAGGACACGCAGTCGGACACGAACCGCTGCGCCCAGGTCACCGGCGACCTGATCACAAATGGAAAGGTGGACCTCATCATCGCCGGTGGCTCCCCTGACACTATGAACCCGAGCGCCGACCAGTGTGAGGCGCTGGAGACCCCCGGCTTGTTCGGCCAGGGTCCCTGGGAGGCGTTTTACTTCGGCAGAGGGGGCACTCCGGACAACAATCCCTTCAAGTGGGGATACGCCCTCTGCGTGGGCATCTCGGCGATGGCCCAATGCTTCACGGAGATGTGGGACCAGATCCAGACCAACAAGAAGGTCGGGTGCATCTTCAGCAACAGCGCCGACGGACAAGCATGGGGGAGCGAGGAGAACGGGGGCCCCTTCTTCTTCCAGCAGGCGGGATACAGCTACACAATGCCCACCCTCTACCAGCCCGGCAGCGAGGACTACACTTCGCAGATCAGCGAGTTTAAGAAATTCGGCGCGGAGATCTGCTCGGGCGCTATGAACTCCACCGATTTCACGAACTTCTGGAAGCAGTGCTTACAGCAGGGTTTCCAACCGAAGCTCTGCACCGTGGGGATGGCTTTGACCTTTGCCCAGACGTGTGAGGCCATCGGTCCCAGCGCCTACGGACTTACTACGGAGCTGGTCTGGCACGCGGACTACCCGTTCAAGAGCTCGTTCACCGGGCAGACCGACCGAGAGATCGCCGACGCCTACGAGGCCGATACCGGCAACCAATGGGTTTCGGGGACGGAGATCTACGCGCTTATGGAGCTCTACGTCCACGTCCTCAAGCAGGTCACCAACGTAGACGACAAGGAAGCGATTATAAAGGCCATCTCCACCGCGAAGCTGGACACCATGTACGGACCGGTGGATTTCACCATGCCGGTTGATCCGACCGCTAACACCATGGTCACCCATCCCGTGCCCAACTGCATGCGCATGCCTCACTCCGCGGCTCAGTGGCGCAAGGGTGCGAAGTGGCCCTTCGAGCAGATCATGGTCTCGAGCAAGTATTTGCCCTCGGGGACAACAGTTAGCAAGGTGGAGGAGATGCAGTATTCGTAGCGGCAGCAATCCAGCAGGGGATGGAGTGGAAGCCATGCGGAACGTAGCCACCGGCGGGGGGCGATAGTCGAGAATGGGAAGAGTCGCGACGACAGATGAACCACGGAGCGACCTGGATCTGAGCGGCAAGCCGCCGGTCCAGTCCCTCTCACGCGGACTTGGGATCCTTGGTCAGTTCACTTCAGAGAGCAGGAGCCTCAGTCTGACCGAACTTAGCCGTAGGACCGGTCTGCACAGAGCGACCGTGTATCGATTCGTCAAGACCCTTGAGATCGAGGGTTACCTCACCTGCGACGCCGAATCAGGCTTGTACAGCATCGGACCGGCTTGGGCGGTGACCCTCTACGATCTCGGAAGCGACACGGTATTCGCCGAGGTCCTCCGCACCGATCTCCGGGCTCTGGCCGAATCCAGCCGCGAGACCGTCACGCTGGGCGTCCGGCAGGGAGACAACGTTCACAACGTCCACGTCTCACCCTCATCTAGAGGGTTCGTTCCGAAGATCCCGGCGACCCGTCTCCATCCCCTGCACTCGACGTGGAACGTCCACGCACAGATCTTGCTGGCTTTCTCCAGCAAAGACACGAAGCGAAGGATGCTCGCCATCCAGCCGACTCGCTTCACGGAACATACTGTTGTTGACCGGGAGGCTGCCCAGGCGAGATTGGAGCGGGTCCTGGAAGAAGGCGTAGCCTATGACCGCGAAGAGCATGATATTGGGACGTGTGCCGTCGGGGTCCCGATCATGTCTCGGGGCAAGGTGGTAGCCGCTCTCTCTCTGATCGTTCCAGTGGAGCGCTTCACGGATGACGCCCTGCCATCCTTCATCGATCAGTTGAAGGCTGCGGTCAAAGACATCGGAGAACGCCTGGATGCGCGTGAAAGGTAGGTTGATACATGGGCGAGAATGAAAAGACCGTAGTCAAGGGTCTATCTTTTCTCGGGGTTGGTATAGACGCGAACTGCGTCCAGGTCGACGTCAAGAACGGCAAGATACTCAGGATCCGGCCGTTCCACTTCGACTGGAAATATAATGTGAAACCGTGGCGGATGGAGGCCCGCGGGAAGGTCTTCGAAGCCAGTATGAAGACGCTCATCCCGCCCTTTACCCTCGGGTATAAGAACCGCGTCAACTCGCCCAACCGCACCATGTATCCCCTCAAGCGGGTGGACTGGGACCCGAACGGTGAGCGCAATCCCCAGAACCGAGGCATTAGCAAGTACGTGCGCATCTCCTGGGATGAGCGGGGGCGGATAACCCGGCTGATGTAACGAAGTGGGACAGGTAGAGAACAGGTTCGATTTGGAACAGGAGTCAAACGCGATGGCAGATTCCACAGAGAAGACGGTTATCAAGGGCACTGGCTATTCCGCGATGGGTATCAATTCCCATGTTGCCGCGGTGGATGTCAAGGACGGCAAGATAGTCCGGATCCGGCCCTTCCCCTATGACTGGAAGTACAAACCGGAAGAGTTCCATCCCTGGAGCATCGAGGCTCGAGGCAAAAGATACGACGTTCCTTTGAAATCGACCATCGGTCCATTCGGTCTGGGATACAAGAAGAGCATCTACTCGCCCAACCGGATCCTTTATCCTCTGAAGCGGGTCGATTGGGACCCCAACGGGGAGAGGAATACCCAGAACCGAGGCAAGAGCGGCTACGTTCGCATCTCCTGGGATGAAGCGTTGGATATCATCGTCGGCGAGATACGGCGAGTCATCGAGAAGTACGGTTCTTGGGCGATCTTCGCCCAGGGTGACGGCCATGGAGAAAGCAAAGTCGTTCATGCGCCTCACGGCTGTCATGTTCAAGCTCTTGGAGTTGTTGGGTGGCGCCACGGTTCAGATAAGAAATCCCGACAGCTGGGAGGGATGGTATTGGGGCACCAAGCATTTCTGGGGCGGTGAGCCCTTCGGTTTGATGCCTAATCCATCCAATCTCTATCCGGATATCTGTCGGAATAGCGATCTTCTACTGTTCGAGGGCTGTGATCCGACCACGACCACCCGAGGTTTCAACAGCGGGGATCACGTCAGCCGTTTCTGCTACTTCTGGAAAGACATCGGCATAAAGCAGATCTACATCTGTCCTGACCTCAACTACGGGGCGGCGGTCTTCGCCGACAAGTGGATCCCCATTCTGCCGAATACCGACGCCGCCCTGCACTTGGCCATAGCGCATCAGTGGATCACCAACGGGACATATGACAAGGACTATCTAGCGACCCACAGCGTGGGTTTTGAGAAATTCGCGGACGTACGTCTTGGGTGAAGAAGACGGGGTCCCCAAGACGCCCAAATGGGCGTCGGAGAAGACCGGGGTCCCTTCCAGGGTGATCAAGGCTCTGGCCAAGGCATGGGCCGCAAACCGCACCACCGTGGTGCATGGGTTCGGCGGCCCCATGATCCGGGGGCCCTTCTCGCATGAGCCGGCCAGGACTGGAAGCGGCCCTCCTGACCATGCAGGGACTGGGAAAACCGGGCCAGCATTCGTTCTGCCTCATCAACCGGGCGGTCTTCGGGTCGGAAGACCATCCGGCCTTCCCGCCCTCCCCGGGAAGCATCATCAACAATCCCAACATGAATGTCCGGGCGGCCTATCGGGGGTACTCGCCCTTCCCATACCTCGGACTGCCGAAGCAGATCATCCCCAAGACCCTAGTCCATGATGCCATCTTGGAAGGGCACTTTGAGATCCACGGTTCCTCTCTGCAGAGTACTCCGGCCTCGGAGCAATTCATCAAGTATCAGTACCCCGCCGAAGGCTGCTCGCCGATCCACATGATCTGGACGGATTCTCCGTGTCTGATGACCTGCTGGAACGACAGCAACCAGATTGCCAAGGCCTATCAGCATGAGTCGATCGAGTTCTTCATGGCTCAGCATCCTTGGCTGGAGAACGACTGCCTGTTCGCGGACATCATCCTGCCGGTGAACACCAAGTTCGAGACAGAGGATATAGGTGATGATAACGAGAGTGCCACTTTTGAAATGGTATTCTTAGAAAGGAAATGCATAGAGCCGATAGGGGAATCAAAGAGTGACTATGAGATAGTATGTATGATAGCTGAGAGGTTTGGTCTACTTGAAGAATACACCGAGGGTAAATCGGTAGAGGAATGGATCAAGCATGGTTTTGACAATTGCGGCGTCCCCGCCAAAGGCCTGCTCACCTGGGAAGAGTTCCAGGAGAAAGAGTACTACGTGGTACCCGTCGATCCGAACTGGGACACGTATCCGGCAGGGATGATCCGGTTCTATGAGGATCCCGAGAACAACCCGCTCACCACTCCCTCCGGCAAGCTGGAGTTCGAGTCGGTGGATCTGAAGAGGATCTTCCCTGAAGACAGAGAGAGACCACCGGTCCCCCAGTGGGTGGAGAAGAGCGACTTCCATGATGAGCGGCTCTCCAGCCCACGGGCTGCAAAATACCCCCTCCTCTGCATGAGCAATCATCCTCGTCATCGGGTCCATGCCCAACTGGACGACAACAATTGGTTCCACGAGATCGTCACCTGCAAGGTCCGAGGCGCGGACGGCTACCTTTATGAGCCGCTGTGGCTGCATCCTTCAGAGGCCGCCAAGCGGGGCATCCAGGACGGAGATGTCTGCAAGGTGTTCAATGAGAGGGGTGCGGTGCTGGTGGGAGCTCAGGTCTGGGAGAGGATCATGCCGGGAGTGGCCTATGTCGACCACGGCTCCAGAGCTGACTTCATCGTGCCGTGCGAACTGGATAGAGGCGGGGCGATCAATCTCATCTCCCCCCATAACGTCACTTCCAAGAATTGTGCGGGTATGGTCTCGAGCGGCTTCCTGGTGGAGGTGGAGAGAGTCGACCTGGATGAACTGAGGAGGCAATACCCCGAGGCTTTCAACAAACCCTACGACAAAGCTTCCGGGTTGAGATTCGATCGTGTACTCGTGAAGGGGGTTTAGCAGTATGGGAAAGTCATGATCATTGATATCTCCAAGTGCAACGGATGCAATAACTGCCAGATAGCCTGTAAGGACGAGCACGCCGGCAACGATTGGACCCCCACCATCGCAAAACCGCAGCCGGGTATCGGGCAGTCTTGGATGAAGGTCGCGGATGTCGTGCAGGGCACCGTGCCGAAGGTGAGAGTGCGCTATATGCATGACATTTGTCAGCATTGTGATGACGCCCCCTGCGTCCCAGTGCAAATCTAAGGCTATCTATAAGAGAGATGATGGAATAGTCATCATCATGCATCAAGAGGCGGTCAGCTAGCGAGCGACAAGATTCCTCGACCGTAAGGCGTCGGGTGCGCGGTCGCTTCAAGACGGGCTTCGAAGCGAGGTAGAGCCAAACAGGGAGTGACTAGGTGATGGCAGAGCAAGAATTCATCAATTGTTGTATCGGGGGCATGGTGAAGGTCACCGTCAAAGATGGTGTCATCACCCGTATGCGCCCACTGCGCCTGACGGATGAGGACGGTGGCCACTGGACCATCGAGGCCAAGGGCAAGAAGTTCTCCGATCCCCGCAAGACGACGATCAACCCCTACAACGTGGCCGAGCGCATGCGCATCTACGCCGAGAACCGCGTCAAGTACCCCATGAAGCGCAAGAACTTCGATCCCAACGGCGAGCGGCACCCTGAACTCCGGGGGAAAGACGAGTATGTGCGCATAAGCTGGGACGAGGCGTACGACATCTTTGTCAAGGAGATCACCCGCATCCGGGAGGCATATGGCCCGGCCGCCGTGACGGCCTTCGTGTCCTCCCACCACAACTATGGTCTCCTCTACTACAAGATGGGCCCCATGCCCCGCTTCTACAACATCCTGGGCTACACCCAGCTTCTGGACAACCCGGATTCGTGGGAAGGCTGGCACTGGGGCAGCATGCATACCTGGGGCTGGCATTGGCGCTTCGGCCAATCCGATGCCTTCGACATGCTGGCTGAGGCCCTGAAGAACACGGAGCAGGTGATCTACTGGTCGGTGGACCCCAACACCTCAGCTGGCGGCTATGGTGGCCAAGAGACTGTCATCTGGCGGGAGTGGCTGCGGGAGCTGGGCATCGGTGGCATCTTCATCGACCCCTACTGCAACGCCACCGCCGGGCACATGGCCGACAAATGGCTGGCCCCCCGGCCCGGCACCGACGCGGCCCTGGCCCAGGCCATCGCTTATCAGTGGATCGTGGATGATACCTACGACCACTGGTTCATCGAGAACCGCACCGTCCACTTCGACGAGTGGAAGGCCTACATCCTGGGCGAGAGCGACGGTGTGCCGAAGTCCCCGGAATGGGCCGCTCCCATCTGCGACATCCCCGCCCACACCATCAAGGCCGTGGCTCAGCAGTGGGCGTCCAAGCCGAGCATGTTGGCCACCGGCACCCAGTACGGCGTCGGCGGTGCCTGCCGCAACTCGTATGCCACCGAATGGTGCAGCCTCATGATCCACCTGGCCGCCATGACGGGTATCGGCAAGAACGGGGTCAACCTCTGGGGCGGCACCGCTCACGGCGCCCCCTTGGATATGAGCTTCAAGAGCGCGGGCTACTCCGACGTGGGGTGGGACATCTTCGGCCTCGTCGCCAAGCAGCCCACGTTCCCGGACCGCAACTCGGTCACCCAGAGGGTCTACCGCATCCTTCTGCCCGAAGCCATCCTGAACGGCCATATCGAGTGGCTGGGCGAAGGCTTCTGCGTGCAGTACGCAGAGCAACAGTTCAAGCCCATGCAGTATCCCGAGCCCGGCCCGGGTGGCGCCGAGATCAGGATGATCCACCGTCACGGGGGCTCGTTCATCTCCACCATGACCGACACCAGCAAGTGGGTGCGGATGTACCAGTCGCCCAAGCTGGAGTTCGTGGTCATGCAGGACTGCCATTGGCAGAGCGAGACCACCTTCGGCGATCTCATCCTGCCGGCGAGTACCAACTTCGAGCACGAGGACATCTGCGAATGGGCCCAGCCGGGGGGCTATGGCAACGGCAACGTCAACTGCAACCACCGCGTCCTGCTGTACGAGCAGAAGTGCATCGAACCGCTGTGGGAATCCAAGCCCGACTACCAGATCTACTGCGAACTGGCCGAGCGCTTGGGCTTCCTAGAGGAGTACACGGAGGGCAACTCGGAGGAAGACTGGATACGGAAGGTCTTCGACTACACCGATCTGCCCAAGTACATCTCCTATGAGGATTTCAAGAAGAAGGGCTACTTCGTGGTGCCATCGCTGCCCGAAGACTACAAGCCCACCGTGTCGAACAAGTGGTATTACGAGGGCCGGCCGGTGGACACCCCCGACCGCTTCAACCCGCTTCAGGGGACAGACAAGGCCACCCAGTTGGCTACCCCGAGCGGCAAGATCGAGTTCGTGCGGACGAGACTCCAAGAGTACTTCCCCGACGACGACGAACGGCCGCCAATGCCGCGCTACATCCCCCTGTTCGAGGGACACGAGACCACGGGCCTGGTGGAGAAGTACCCACTCATACTCATGACGCCGCACGCCAAGTTCTCCTACCACACCCACCAAGACAACAAGATCGAGTGGCTGAACGACATCCGGCAGCACCGCGTCGTCAAGGACGGATACGCCTACTGGCCCATGCGCATGAACCCTGCCGACGCGGACGCGAGGGGCATAAAGGACGGCGATATCGTCATGGTCTACAACGACCGCGCGAAAGTGCTCGGTGTCGCTCTGGTCACCGAGCGCTGCCGTCCGGGATTGGTGCATTCCTACCAGGCCGGGGCCAAGTACGATCCGCTGGAGCCCGGCAACGCGGATAGCATTGACAGAGGTGGGTGCGTGAACCTGCTGTCGCATTCCCGCATGACCAGCAAGAACGCATACGGCGAAGCCAACATGTCCTTTCTCATAGAAGTCTGCAAGTGGGAGGCGTGACAAAGTGACCAGATATGGAATGGTGATCGACGTCGACAAGTGCATAGGTTGCTACAACTGCTTCCTCGCCTGCAGGGACGAATATGCCGGTAACGACTACCCCGGATACTCTGCCGCCCAGCCCATGAGTGGAGGCAACTGGCTCAAGGTCAACGAGATCGAGCGCGGTCAGTATCCGCACGTCAAGGTGGACCACGTCCCCGTGACCTGCAGTCACTGCGCCGAGGCCGCCTGCGTCAAGCTGGACCAGACCGAGGCCATCTACCGACGTCCGGACGGCATCGTCCTGATCGATCCGGAGAAAGCCAAGGGCAACAAGGAGCTGGTGAAATTCTGCCCTTATCGCAAGATCGAGTGGAACGAAGAGCTCGAGGTGGCCCAGAAGTGCACCTTCTGCGCCCATCTTCTGGACGCGGGCGAGCCGGAGCCGCGCTGCGTGGAGTCCTGCCCCTCGGGGGCGCTCGTCTTCGGTGATCTGGACGATCCCGCCAGTGCAGTCGCCAGACTGGTGGCAGCCGGAGCCACCGAGGTCCTGCTGCCCGAATACGCCATGGGAGAGAAGGTCACCTATCGGCATCTGCCCAAGAAGTTCGTGGCCGGCACGGTGATCTATGGAGACATCGATGAGGTGGCCAAGGACGTGGTAGTGGTCCTGAGCAGCAACGGTACCACCCAGACCACCAAGACCAACGGCTTCGGCGATTTCCAGTTCGACGGTCTGGCCGACCACACCGCCTACACGGTCAAGGTCGCGGTCCCCGGCTACCAAGAGGCCAGTTGCGAGACCAAGACCTTGAAGGACATCTATCTCGGCGAAATCGTGTTGAATGCACCTTAACTCATCGATCATCCCTAACTGATGGCTTGAAGAATGCGCTCTCCCCCACACTACGACTGATGGACATAACTATGTTGGAAGGAGCATCACAACTGCAATCCTGCTAGCTATTGTCCTGAGAAAGTCACTGCCGCAACGACGCGAAAGCGTTGCAGCATGACAATACAGCTCAATTCGATAGGAGACTGTCAACAGTATGGCTAAATATGGCATGGTCATAGATGAAGCACTATGCAATGGATGCTATAGCTGTTTTCTAGCATGTCGTGATGAGTTTTGCGGGAATGATTACCCAGACTATTCCGCCTCCCAGCCTATGGCAGGAATGAATTGGCTGCGCATAGTCGAGAGAGAAAGAGGTAAGTATCCAAAAGTCGCGGTTGCCTACACATCTGTACTTTGTATGCACTGCGAAAGCGCATCTTGTGTGCAAAAGTGCCCGGACGGAGCGGTGTACAGACGGCCAGATGGGGTAGTGATAATAGATCCCGCAAAGGCTAGAGGCCAAAAACAAATTGTGGCCACATGCCCCTATCGGGTAATTGAATGGAATGAAGAGCAGCTGTTGCCGCAAAAGTGTACTTTTTGCGCTCATCTGCTGGACGAGGGCTGGAAGGAGCCGCGATGTGCGGAAGCCTGTCCTACCCGGGCCATCGCGTTCGGTGACCTGGATGACCCCAACAGCGAGGTATCGATAAGGCTCGCCAGCGGAGCCGCCGGACCGTTGCATCCTGAGTACCAGCTTGGGGAAAGGGTGACCTACATCGGGCTGCCAAAGAAATTCATTGCGGGAAGTGTACTCTTTGAAGACACTGGAAAGTGCGCCAAAGACGTGAAGGTTACCATTTCTGACGACAATGCCTCAGTGGTAACGATGACTAACTGCTTTGGAGATTTTACAGTCGATGGTCTAGCTGACAACACAACATATATGGTTACTGTGGAAGCACCAGATTATCGGAGGCTTGAACTGGAAGCCTATACACGGGCTGATGTGTATTTGGGAGATCTAGTGCTCGGTAGGGACTAAGGGGCCGGTGGAGGACGCTAAGCCGTCTTATGCCGCGGTAAAGCGTAGATGGTCACTTTTCGAACGAGAAAGCGTGAGCACGAAATGCAGGAACAGGTGTTTACCAGCTGTACGAATAGCGGGCCGATTTCGGTATATGTGCGGGACGGGAAGATCACGCGGATTCGCCCGCTGGTGCTTGAGCAGGGCGATCTGAAGCCGTGGACGATCGAAGCGGGGGGGAAGAAGTACTCGCCGCTGGAGAAGGTGAATATCTCTCCCTGCATATATACGGAGAGAATGAAGACCTACACGGAGGACAGGATTCTTTACCCCGCGAAGAGGGTTGACTTCGACCCGAATGGGGAGCGTCATCCCGAGAACAGGGGAAAATCTGGATATGAGCGGATTAGTTGGGACGAGGCTATAGAAATAGTCGCTGGGGAGATGAAGAGAATCAGGGCCGAGTATGGTCCGGCAGCGATCGGCGCCTTGGACCAGGATCATCATAACTGGGGGATCGTTGGCTACCGATTTGGCCCTTACTTCCGGTTCTTCAATACAATCGGCTTCTCGGAGGTGTTACACAACCCTGACAGCTGGGAGGGGTGGCACTGGGGAGCGCCCCATGTTTACGGCTTCCACTGGCGCCTAGGGATGTCCGAACAGTTCGATATGCTTGAGGAGACTCTCAAGCACTCTGAGTTGGTTGTGTTTTGGTCTATCGATCCGGACTCCATGCGCGCAGGATACTGTGGCACTGAATGCGCGATCTGGTACCAGTGGCTGAAGCGTACCCAGAAGCAGCACGTCTTCATCGACCCGTTCTGCAACTACACCGCTGCCTTCATGGCCGACAAGTGGATTGCCCCTCGACCGGGGACTGATGCCGCGTTGGCGGAGGCAATCGCGTATGTGTGGTTCAGAGATGACACCTACGACAAGGAATATGTCGCCCAGCGCACCGAGGGCATCGAGGAGTTCAGAAGGCACATCATGGGAGAGGAGGACGGTGTACCGCGGACGCCTGAATGGGCGGCGGAACAATGTGACGTCCCCGCCAGAACCATCGAAGCGCTTGCGCAGGAATGGGCCTCCAAACGGACGATGTTCGTCGGCGCTGGACTCGGAGGCGCTTGTCGCGCGGCCTACGCCCACGAATGGACGAGGCTGACGGTGTTACTCCAGGCTATGCAGGGTCTGGGCAAGCCCGGCATAGGCATGTGGGGCAATGGTAACGGTGCACCAGCAAGCTACAACGTCTTCTTTCCGGGGTACGCGGACTTAGACGGCATGATGAGCTACACCAGAGCCGCCAGAACAAAGGTGGACAATCCGGTCAAACAGCGTTTGTACCGGATTCTGCTACCAGACTGCATCTTGAATCCACCTGTACGATGGCTGGGCGACGGTTTCTGCGCCGATACAATTGAACAGCAGTTCAATGAGCACGTTTATCCGATGCCGGGTGAACCCGAGATCAAGATGCTCTATCGGTACGGGGGCCCATCTCTGGGCACCATGACCAACGGCAACAAGATGATCAAGATGTTCCAGAGCCCCAAGCTTGACATTGTAGTCACTCAGGATTGTTGGTGGCATACCGAAACAAAGTTCTGCGATGTCATCTTGCCGGCGTGCACCAATTTGGAGAGGAATGATATCGCTGAGTGGGGAGAGGCCGGAGGGTATTTGAAATACAACAGTAATGGTGCCAACTACCGCATCATAATTTTAGAACAGAAGTGTATAGAACCACTAGGAGAATCCAAGTCGGATTACTGGATTTTTGAACAGCTGGCCAAGCAGCTGGGAGTGTGGGAGATCTTCACCGACGGTGGTAGGACAGAAGAAGACTGGGTGAAGGCGTACTTCGATATATCAGATTTACCTGATGAGATTTCCTGGGAATCATTCAAGAATAAGGGCTATCACGTAATCAGTGTTCCCAGCGATTACAAGTCAACACCTAGTTTGAGGTGGTTCGCTGAAGGCAGACCGTGCGATACGCCAGATAAGCTCAATCCGAAGAGAGACACGCCGCAGGCACATGAATTGGGAACGTATAGCGGCAAGATCGAATTTGTGTCGCAGAGCCTTAAAGCCAATTCCCCGGAGGATGTAGAGCGCGCGCCACTGCCTAAGTATGTTCCCAGTTGGGAGGGACATACGACGGAAATAGCCAAGAAATACCCCTTGCAGATGCTGTCGCCACACCCTCGGTACTCGTTCCACAGTCACTATGATAAACATGGGTCGTGGATATGGGATATTCCGGGACAGCGGATAAAGGTGGACGGATACTACTACCAGACTGTGAGGGTGCACCCGAGAGACGCTGAGGCCAGGGGCATCCAGAACAAAGATGTGGTTAGGTTGTACAACGACCGGGCCTCTGTCCTTTGCTCGGCCTTGGTAACGGAGCGCATGAAGCCTGGCGTGATCCACAGCTACTGTTCCTCGGGGCAGTACGATCCTCTTGAGCCTGGCAAATCAGGAAGCATAGACAAAGGAGGTTGTGTAGCGTTGCTGACTTCTGATCGTCTTATGTCAAAGAATGTGGCCGGGATGGCGCCCAACTCGTGTCTGGTCGAAATGGAGAAATGGGAGGGTTAGGGAGTATTTAATGAGCGTCATGCCGGGAATCGGCTCCTACGGAGCATACATACCTCTGTTCCGGCTGAGCCGGGCGGAGATCGCTCGGGCGTGGGGAGGCGCACCGCCGCCAGGAGAGCGGGCCGTCGCCAATTACGACGAGGACAGCCTGACGATGGCCGTCGCCGCCGCCCGAGACTGCCTGAAGGGTGTCGAACGAGGGGCGATCCAGGCCCTGTATTTTGCTTCTACCACGGCCCCATACAGGGAGAAGCAGGCCGCCGCTCTCGTCGCGGCCGTGTTGGGCTTGCCGCCGGAGGTCACCACAATCGACTTCGCCGGTTCGCTCAGATGTGGCACCAACGCCCTCAAGGCGGCGCTGGACGCAGTGACGAGCGGCAGCGCCAAGAACGTCCTCGTCGTGGCCGCCGATACGCGGATGGGGTACCCGGCCGGCCCGGCGGAGATGAACTTCGGCGACGGTGCTGCTGCCCTGCTGATCAGCAGCGACGATACCCTCGCCGAGATCCGGCAGCTTCGACAGCCGCTATCACGAGATCCAGGACACCTGGCGCTCAGACAAAGACATGTTCGTCCGCGGGGCCGAAGACCGCTTCGCCATGGATGAGGGCTACCTCAGGGTCGTAAGGGAAGCTCTGTCCGCCGCTCTTAAGAAGTACGATCTCGCGGCGGGAGATATCGCCCAGGTGGCGGTCAACGCCCCCAACGCGCGCCAGCTCAAGAGCGTTACTCATAAGCTGGGCTTTGACGAGAAGACCCAAGTGGGTGACGTGCTTCACGGCTCGGTGGGTGACACCGGCTGTGCCATGAGTCTCATGAGCCTGGTGGCGGCTCTGGAGCGGGCCGGAGCAGGAGAGAAGATCCTGCTCGCCAGCTACGGCAACGGCTGCGATGTCGCTCTTCTGGAGACCACCGACCGGATCGAATCGTGCAAAGACCGGCGGGGGATCCAGAAACACCTTGCCTCCAAGAGCGCCATGCACAACTACGAGCAGTACCTGCGTCTGCGCGAGCTGCTGCCCCTGCAGCCGCCTGCTCGCCCGCCCCTGGAGGAGCGCATGCCCTCGCCGGCTGCGCAGCTGAGGGAAGTGCCCTGGGAGCTGTGTCTCACCGGCACGAAGTGTCAGAAGTGCGGCACGCCGCAGTACCCGCCCCAACGAGTCTGCGTCACGTGTCATACCAAGGACCAGATGGATCCATACCCTTTCGCGGACGTACCGGCGAAGGTGTTCTCGTTCTCCCACGACTACGTGATGCAATCGCTCGATCCGCCGGTCACGGTGACCTTCGTGGACTTCGAGGGCGGCGGTCGCATGATGTGTGACATGACAGACCGCGATCCGGCTGCCATAGAGGTCGGCCTCCCGCTGGAGATGACCTTCCGCCGGCTCTATTACGTGGCAGGCATCTACAACTACTGGTGGAAGTGCCAGCCGGTGAGGTGTTAGCGCGTGAATAGCATCAAAGACAAAGTGGCCATCGTGGGGATGGGCTGTGTCAAGTTCGGAGAGAACTGGGGCCAGAGCCTGGACGACATGATTATCGATGCAGCCTACGAGGCCTTTGAGGACGCCGGGATCGAGCCCAAGGACATCGAGGCCGCGTGGTGGGGAAGCGTTTTCGCCGGTGAGTCGGGCTCAATCATGTCGACACCGCTGAAGCTTGCCTACATCCCGGTGACACGCGTGGAAAACCAGTGCGCAACCGGATCGGAAGCCATCCGTGGGGCTGCCTATGCCGTGGCCGCGGGGGTATACGACATCGTGCTCGCGGTGGGAGCGGAGAAGCTTAAGGACACCGGCTACTCGGGCCTTCCTCAGACGCGTCCCGTGGCTACCTGGAGCTATCGCCTGACCACGCAGACCCCGGCGGCCGGCTTCGCCATGATGGCTACGGGCTACTTCGCCAAGTACGGCTTGGACTTTGAGGAAGGCAAGAAGCTCCTGGGGCGGATCGCCGTCAAGAACCATCACAACGGCTCGCTTAACCCCAAGGCTCATTTCCAGCGTGAGATAACGTTGGAGCAGGCCGTGAACGCGCCCATGATCGCGTACCCACTGGGTCTTTATGATTGCTGCGGGGTGAGCGACGGGGCCGCGGCCGCCGTGATCACGCGGGCCGACCTGGCCAAGAAGTTCCGCTCGGATCCCATCTACATCAAGGCCGCCACTATCTGCCAGGGAGGCCGGGAGGGCTGGCTCAGCCAGGTCTATGACCTTGCTCACGTGGAGGAGACCTATCGCGGCGGTGTCGCTGCGTACAGGGAAGCCGGAATCAAGGAGCCGCGGAAGGAGATCAGCATAGCCGAAGTACACGACTGTTTCTCCATCACCGAACTGACGATCATGGAGGACCTGCAGTTCAGCCAACGAGGCGGGGCACGGGAAGACATCGAGGCCGGCACGTTCACGCTGGAGGGCGAGCTACCCGTGAACACCGATGGCGGCCTGAAGTGCTTCGGGCACCCCATCGGGGCGACCGGCTTGAGGATGCTTTACGAGGTCTACAAGCAGCTTCAAGGCAAGGCCGGCAAGCGCCAGGTCAAGAACCCGCGCCTTGGTCTGACCCACAACCAGGGTGGAGAACCCGGAGCCGCGACAGTGAGCGTTTTGATCGCCGGTAATGAATTAGGTTAGGAGAAGAACCGGCTACTCTCGATGGGGGACGAGCAAAGAGACCAATGCAAAGGGGGGGCGAAGGATCGAAAAGGTGAAGTGCAGTGATTCCACTCGATTGGCAAACAGTTTCTTTAATACGGGGGGAAGAGCAATGAAGAAGCGCTACATGTTAGCCGGGCTGCTCTTGCTGCTGCTGGTGGTCGCGTTGACCGCGGTCGCCTGCGGCGGCGAAGAAGCCACTACCACCACCGCGGCTTCGACCGCGACTACCGCTGCGCCGTCCACGGAGACGACGGCAGCTCCGTCAACCGACACCACCGCAGCGACCGAGACGACGGCTGGGCCCGCCACTGGTGAGCCCATGAAGATCGGCCATATCGTCGACCTCACCGGTCCCGAGGCCATGGTCGGCGACGTGATGGTGAAGTCTCTGCAGTATGCATTCGACTCCACGGGCGGCCAGATCGCGGGCAGGCCGGTAGAGATCATCATCGGTGATGCCCAGGGCCAGCCTGCTGTTGCCGTCGACGTCGCCAGGAAGATGGTCGAGCAGGACAAAGTCGTTGCCATATTCGGCCCCACCCAGATCGGAGAGAAGATGGCGGTGGCCAACTATCTCAAGGCGGCGGGGATCCCGATGATCCTCTACAACCCTTCACCGCTTGCCATCTTCGAAGATAACCCGTGGGTCGTGGGATCCGGTGGCTCAGTTCCCCAGTGTCCGACGGCCATGGCCGACTACACCTACAACACTCTGAAGTATTCGAAGATCGACACGCTCGGCCCCGACGACAGCGCCGGCCGGGCGTTCATAGACCCCTTCACGGAGTACTTCACGAAAGCCGGAGGTACGGTCGTCCAGCAGCAGTGGCACCCGGTTCCATGCCCGGATTTCTCTCCTTACCTGACGACCCTGGACCCGGCAGACGCTTTGGTCGGCTGGACCGCCGGCGCGGACGCCATAACATGGTTCACCCAGTGGCACCAACTGGGAATCGACAAGAAGCTCCCCATCGTCGGCGCCTTCTATGGAGGTTTCACTGAATCGTTCATTCCGATGTCCATGGCCCCGGAAGATGCCGCGGCGATGCTCGGGACCCTGTCCTCGACGTTCTACGGCCCGGAATATGCAGCGAAGAACTTCCCGGAGTTCTGGGAAGGCATGACGGCCGTGCTCGGTTTCCCGCCGGGAGATGGCGCAGCCTCCGGCCCGTATCAGGCATACGTCCTGCTCACGGCGGCTGTGGACGCTACCTCGGGCGACACGACACCGGACAAGCTGCGCGACGCCATCTTCTCTGCGAGCATAGATGGTCCCGAGGGGCCCGAGTCGTTTACCCCCGGGCAGCAGGCGGCGAACAAGAACATCAGCATCGTCAGCATTGAGGCAGTGCCCAACGTGGAGAATACGTATGGGTACGTGACGGTGTACACCTATGAGAGTGTCCCCCCGGAGGGCTACGCCGGTAAATAGGCAGCTTGGCTAGAGGTTCTGTAAGCCCCTAGAGCTACATCCCGGTGCTTGCCCTGTCCGGCCGACAGGGCAAGCACCGGGCATACGGGTCCCACTACGGAAAAAGGGCGGCGCTTTCGATGGGCGAAGTGCTATCGGTGTTCATGATCGGTCTTTCCTTCGGCCTCATTCTGTTCATTCTGGCCGCCGGCTTGTCTCTGACCATGGGCCTGATGCGCATCATCAACATGGCCCACGGAGCCCTGTACTTGTTTGCCGCCTATCTGGGCGTGGCGGTAGTCAAGTACACTCACAGCTATCTTCTTGGGCTCTTGGCCGGGGCACTATGCGCTGCTCTCATCGGTCTCATCCTGGAAGTCGGCTTCCTGCGGCGTCTCTACAAGCAGGAAGGCAGCCAGGTATTGTTGACCATCGGATTCATCTATATCTTGACCAACCTGGCGCAGTGGATCTGGGGAACGCTACCGATGAGCGGGCCCGTCCCGGAGATCCTCTCTGCGTCGGTACCTATGGGCAGCATCGATCTCCCCGTGTTCCGGCTCTTCGTCATCGGCTTCGGTCTGGTGATGGCGGTCCTGCTGTGGGCGTTCCAGGACAAGACGAAGATAGGCGGCAGGGTACGGGCCGGTATGGATAACCGGGAGGTCGCGGGCGCGCTCGGCATAAACCTCAAGGTGATCTTTACCGGAGTCTTCGTCCTCGGGTCCTTCCTAGCCGGCCTGTGCGCTCTCGTGGGCGCTCCGCTCACCGGCGTCAACCTGGGTATCGGCTGGGAGGCCCTCCTCTTTTCTCTCATCGTGGTGGTCATCGGGGGGGCGGGTTCGATCCAGGGAGCCTTGCTGGGTGGGATCCTCATCGGGCTCGTGAACGCTTTCGGCACGGCCTACTTCCCCCAGTTCGCCTACTTCATCATCTATGTTGCCCTCATCGTCATTCTCCTCGTACGACCGTCCGGCCTTCTGGGAAGGCACATGGAGACCCCCAGAGGAACAGAAGACCTGGAGAAAGCATCGGCCTTCAAGAAGAAGGCTCTGCTCAAGCCGGAGGAAGCAGAGGCTGTTGCCGCCACCCGTCGTGAGACTCCGGTAGCGCGATCCCGTCTGCATAGGTTCATACCGTACCTCTTCCTACTCGTTGTGCTCGTGGCAGTCCCGCCTTTTCTCGGCACCTACGCGCAGGGCATGGTGACCAAGGTGCTGATCTTCGCTATATTCGCCATGAGCCTCGACCTGCTCATGGGCTACACGGGCCTCATCTCGTTCGGACATGCGGCCTTCTTTGGGATGGCCGGGTACTCGGTCGGGATATTGACCATCAACTACGGGGTCACTTCGTTCTGGCTGGTGCTCCCCATCACCTTGGTGTTGACGGCCCTCTTGGCCGCTGTGATCGGCTATTTCTCGCTTAGGGTCTCCGGCATCTATTTCCTGCTGGTCACGATGGCTTTTGGACAGCTGTTGTTCGTCGTGGCCACGAAGTGGTATTCGCTGACCGGCGGGACCGATGGCAAGGTGGGCATACCCCGTCCCGACCTGGGAGTCGACCTGGGGAGTTGGACGGCGCTGAGCTTCTACTTCTTCGTCCTTGTGTTCTTCGTCATCTGTTACTACATCCTGTATCGCATCGTCCACTCCTCGTTCGGACGAGCGCTGGTGGGCGTACGGGAGAACGAGCCGCGGATGAGGAGTCTGGGCTTCAACACCTGGGCGCTGAAGTATGTGGGCATAATCGTGGCTGGTGTCTTCGCCGGCGTGGCCGGCTTGCTCTTCGCCTATTTCTACGGGGCCATGGTGCCGCAGTATTTCGCGCTGGAGACCTCGGCCTTGCCCATGCTCATGGTGATCATGGGAGGGGCGGCCACACTCTATGGGCCCTGCCTGGGCGCAGCGGTGATCATCCTCGTACAGCAATATGCGGGTATCTACATGCCGGATAGGTGGCCGCTGATCCTGGGAGCCATATTCGTACTGTGCGTTATGTTCTTGAAGGGCGGGTTCGCGCGTTACCTCTCGAACGCGTGGAATCGAGTGGGAGCGTCAAGGGCCTCGGCAGTCGACGTGAAGCCCTCCGCCGTTGAAGAGTTCGAGTCATGAGCATGCTACAGGTCCAAGACCTTTCCAAGAACTTCGGGGGGCTGCGCGTTCTCAACAAGATCTCTTTCGCTTTGGAGCCCGGGCAGAAACTGGCCCTGATCGGACCGAACGGGGCGGGTAAGACCACCCTCATCAACGTGATCGGGGGCCAGCTTCCGGCCTCGGGCGGCACCGTGTTTCTAGATGGCAAGCCCCTCACCCACCTGCCGGCCAACAAGCGCCTTCACCTGGGACTGGGCCGCTCATATCAGATCAACAACCTGTTCTTCGAGCTCTCGGTGCTGGACAACGTGCTCCTTGCCCTCTACGGGGCGGAGAGATCCCACTTCCACATGCTCGGGCGCCTGGAGAAGCGCGAGGGCCTGCTCCCTGAAGCAGAACGTCTCCTCGGGACGGTGGGGCTGATGCAGCGGCGTCTCGAGCCGCTCCACGTCCTTTCCTACGGCGACCAGCGCCTGGTCGAACTCCTGTGCGCCTTCACCTCCAAGCCCAAGATCGTCCTCCTGGACGAGCCCAGTGCCGGACTGCCCACGGCCGAAGCCTTCGCCTTTGCCGACATCATCCGCAGGCTCTCGGGCGATACCACCCTGCTCTTCTGCGCCCACGACATGGACCTGGTCTTCAACCTGGCGGACGAGATCATGGTCCTCTATTCCGGGGAGATCATCGCCCACGGGCTTCCCCAGGAGATCAGCGCCGATCCCAGGGTGCAGGAGATCTACTTGGGAAGCGAGGACGACCGCTGCTAGCGCTCGAGAACATAAACACGTACTACTGGGACAGCCACGTGCTCTGGGATGTCTCCCTGAACGTGCCCGAAGGTCACGCCGTTGTCATGCTGGGGCGAAACGGCATGGGCAAGACCACGATCATTCGTTCCATCATGGGGCTCACCCCTCCGGTTGATGGGGTGGTGCGTTTCAAGGACGAGGCTATCAACGGCCTCGCTCCCTATCAGATCGCCCGCAAAGGTCTAGCGCTTGTGCCTCAAGGGCGGTGTGTCTTCCCGTCACTCAGCGTCAAAGAGAACCTGCTGATCGCGGCCCGAGGCACCGAGGGGGCCGACTCCTGGAATCTGGAGCGGGTCTACCAACTCTTCCCCATCTTGAAAGAGCGGCAGACCCTTCACGCCAACCTCTTGAGCGGGGGTGAGCAGCAAATGTTGGCGGTGGCTCGTGCACTGATGACCAATCCGGATCTACTGATAATGGATGAGCCATCCGAGGGATTGGCCCCCATGGTGATCAAGATGATCGGCCACGTGATCTGCACGCTGAAAGGGAAGCTCACCGTCTTCCTGGCCGAGCAGAACCTCAACATGGCTCTGTCGGTGGCCGACTACATCTACATCGTCAGCAAGGGGTCGGTGGTCTGGGAAGGCCTGCCTGACGACTTGAGACATAACGAGGAAGTCAAACGGAAGTGGCTAGGTGTGTAGCGCTCTCAAACAGCGGAGATGATGAGATGACGGGCCAAGTGGGGATGCCTGCAGGGGCGGCAGTAGCAATAGGCGACCTGTTGGACAGCTGCGCCCAGATCCAGTCCGGCCAGGAAGTACTGATCCTCGCCTACATAGACGGGCTCTATGGTGGGGACAATCTGGTCGACCAGGACGCCATATGCTGGATCCAAGCAGTCGTGCAGGAGCGAGGGGCCAGAGCTTCGGTGCTCTGGATCGATGAACCAGCGGTCCCCCATGCTTGGCGTTTCCCTCCGGTCGTCAAGGCTGCGATGCTGGGCTGTGACGTCCTCATCAACCATTCCATTGATCTCGTGACTGAAGAGATGGCGGAATTTCGGGAATACATCGCGGAGCACAAGATATGGATGGTACGCAACTTCGCCACCACCGCACCGCTGCTGTGCACCGCCTGGGCGCAGACGCCCTATGAATTGGTGAGTGAGATCCGCCATCAATCCTCGCTGGCCTTCCAGCCAGGACTGCACTACGTGCTGACCGACGAGAACGGGACCCATCTGGAAGGTACGATAGTCGGCCCCCCAAACAGAGCCGGAGTCCCCGGTATGCCGTATTCATCGCGGAGGAGAGAGGCAGGGTATTACCTGCCCTGGCCGGAATGGGTGCACCCGCCGGTGAACGTGACCGATACTTCCGGTACCTTCATCTTTGACAGCATGCTGAGCTGGTGGTCACGGTATATCGGCATCTCCCCCTATTTCAGCGCGCCTATCCGGCTGGCGATCGAGAGCAACCGCATCGTGGCTATCGAAGGTGGGGAAGAGGCGGAAGCTCTGAAGAGCTTCCTGGCCGACATGCGCGGGCGCGTAGGAGACGGCGTCTACGATTTCAACACCTTCCACTTCGGGGTCCACCCGCAGGCGATCGTTGCTCCGCACCAGTGTCCGAACGTACTCCACCGCCGCATCATCGAGCACTCCCACAGCTGCAATGTGCACGTGCATATCGGGGCGCCGCCCTCACTGCCCAGTTACCCCTATTGGATGCATTGCACCGGCGATATCCGGCGCCCGACCCTCAAGGTCGGGGAGACACTGGTCCACGACAGGGGGCGTCTGAGTGCGCTGGACCACCCGGCAGTGAAGGCCGTCGCGGAGAAGTACCCCGGCCGTCCTGGGCTTGATCCCATGCCGAGGTCGTTCTAGCGGCCGACCGAGCGCGAGAAATGCGCCAACGGCATCGTCCTGAGGCAGCCGGAACGGGTCCCCGCGACCTTCTCATGGTCCATCTTCAAGACGCCACGAATCACTCAAGTGCCACTTGCAGGCGGCCTCGGACCGGCCTATAGTATTTACTTAGGCAAGTAACTATCTAGGAGTCTAGCGTTGCGGGGCCACGACAGACGCAGCACTCTCATAAGAGCTCTCGACGCGTCGATCAACGGCTTCCACCAGGATGGAAGACTAGGTCGCGAGAGGGCGACCCGGCGCGCAGGCCGGCTCACCGCTCGGGACTGGACATACTCGGGTCTTCTTATGCTCGAAGCGATGAAGGAAAACGCTTCGGTCCGCATGACCGAGCTGGCCGAGCTGGTAGGCACCACTCCGACGACGGTGACCAAGATGATCAGAGATCTGGAGAGTAGAGGATTCGTCGACCGGACGCCCGACGACCAGGACGGGCGGGCCAGCATCCTCAGCCTTACCGACGAAGGCTCGCAAGTTGCGCAAGCGATAGGCCAGGCACGGTTGGAGGCGCTGCAGCAGGTCTTGAGTGACTGGAGCGAGGACGATCTGGAGCGGCTGACGGTCTTGTTCGAGCGATTGCGCGCAGATATGCGCCGCTTGTCTTAGGCATCCACGCGGTCTTGTCGAGGGTGTTATCCCGGGGGGTGTGGACTGTATGGGACGGTCTGATTCATCGGCACCAGTGGTGAGACACCTCCTCCTTCCCCACGACTATCAAGGGTACCGCCGACCGATGAGTCAAGGTTGAGAGGAGGAACAAACACTAGGATGGGCATATTGGGTCGTTTGTCACAACTCTTCGTAAATGCCAAAGGAGCGAGAGATGGCAGACTCTGAAAAGCGCACCACGGTAGACAAATCAGTCATCAAGGCGCTTGCCCTTGGCGGCACGCAGGGAGGTGGTGCCCCCTGTGTAGTCGATGTAAAGAACGGGAAAGCAGTGAGGGTAAGACCGCTCCACTATGATTGGAAGTACGATGTTAACGACATAAAAAAGTGGAAACTTGAGAGAAATGGTCACATACTCGAACCACTGCTTAAATCAGTGCCGTCTCCATTTTCTCTCGCATACAAAAAGCGGGTCTATTCTCCTAATAGGATAAAGTATCCATTGAAGCGAGTCGACTGGGATCCAAACGGGGAGAGGAACCCGCAGAACCGGGGCAAAAGCAAGTACAAGAGAATTACTTGGGACGAAGCGACTGATATTGTAGCTGGTGAAATAAAGAGGATTCATAACGAATACGGGCCATACGGCATCCTAACACAAACAGATGGACATTCAGAATGTAAGCATTTGAATCCACCACATGGCGCCTGTACGTTACTTCTCAGCAAAATGGGGGGATACACTCAGCAGGTTAGAAACGCAGATAGTTGGGAAGGATGGTACTGGGGCTCCAAGCATGTGTGGGGCAATGGAAACGTCGGTATGATGAGCCCTGCTGATAATGTGGCCAAGGATATCATTGAGAATTGTGATATGGTCATCTGTTGGGGGGGCGATCTAGAGACGACGCCTTGGGGTTTTGGTGGTCAGCAGGGCACCTTCATGAGCTATTTTTTGACGGAAGCCGGTATAAAACAGGTATTTGTCTGTCCCGATCTTAATTATGCGGCCGCAATTCATGCCGATAAGTGGATACCGGTGTTGCCCAATACTGATGCCGCTTTGCAATTGGCGGTAATCTATATGTGGGTCAAGGAAGGAACCTATAACAAGGAATACGTCGACTCTCATGTGGTTGGGTTCGACAAGTTGAGGGCGTATGTTATGGGGGAGGAAGACGGTGTCGCTAAGACCCCTGCCTGGGCTTCTCCAAAATGTGGGGTCCCTGAGTGGACGATCAAAGCGCTTGCCAGGTCCTTTGCCTCAAAGATAACGTCGATCATCCATTACTTCGGCGGGGGATTCATTCGGGGCCCATATTCAACCGAGCCGGCTCGTTTGGAAAGTGTGCTGTTGGGGATGCAGGGATTAGGCGGACCCGGCGTTCACCAGGCCCAGCTTACGCTTACGGGTATGCCGCGAAGCGACGCCCCGGCCACCACCATGAGATTGAACCAGGAGGGCTCGCCCCCAGGGCCGTTGCCGACACAACCAAGGCTTCCTGAACTTCACTTCATGACCGTGAACTGCTATGCCAAGCAGAATATACCCAAGACGCTTATCGAGGAGGCGATCCTAAACCCGCCGCTGACCTATTGGGGGCATGGATCGATAAGGGTCAAGGTCGAAGACCAATTTATAAAGTATACCTATCCTATACCGAAGGAGGAGGGCGGCACTGAGATACACATGATCTGGACCGATTCGCCGTGCCGCACCACGTGCTGGGGTGATGGCATGAGGACCGTTGAAGCCATGCGAAGTCCGAAGATAGAATGTATCGTAGCGCAGCACCCATGGCTAGAGAATGACTGCCTGTTTGCCGATGTCATCCTGCCCGGTAATACCACATTCGAAGTTGATGATCTGGTACCGAATACCCGTCCCGGTATCGAAGTTCTGAGCGCGGGGCTCCAGAGAAAAGCCATTGAGCCGATTGGTGAATCAAAAAGTGACTACGAAATAGTCTTAGAAATTGCCAAGAAGTTGGACATGTATGATGAAGTAACCGAGGGGAAGAGCCTTGACGACTGGAAGAGGTATCTTTTCGATGAGTACTTTAGGCTGAACAAGTATATCAGTTGGGAGGAGTTCAACGAGAAGGAGTATGTGATCTTCCCTGTCGCCGACGGTTGGGAAAACGATACGCCGGGCTTCAGGCTTTTCTATGAAGATCCTGAAAAGAACCCCCTGCCGACGCCTAGTGGAAAGCTGGAGTTCTACTCGGAGAGGCTGGCCAAGCACTTCCCGGACGATGAGGAAAGGCCGCCGATACCGAAGTGGGTCGAGAAAGGACCGACGCATGATGAGAGGATCTCCAGTCCCAGGGCCAGGATGTTTCCTCTCCTCGCGATGTCCAACCACGGCCGGTGGAGAATGCATGCTCAGTGTGATGACATCACCTGGACAAGGGAAGTAAGCACCTGCAAGCGCAAAGGCAGCGACGGCTATATGTACGAACCTCTTTGGATACACCCAAAGACGGCGGCCGAGAGAGGCATCCAAGACGGCGACATCGTCAAGGTATACAACGAAAGAGGCGCCGTTTTGTGTGGAGCGTACGTGTGGGAAAGGATCATCCCGGGAGCCGTCTATGTCGACCACGGTGCCAGGGTCGACTGGATAATACCTGGCGAGCTCGACCGGGGAGGCGCGATCAACCTGATTGCCAGCGTCCTTACATCGAAACACGCTGGCGGTCAGTCGACCAGCGGATATCTGGTAGAGGTTGAAAAAGTCAGCATGGCGCAGATGGAGCAGTGGAGAAGAGAATATCCCGAAGCTTTTGAAAGAGATTATGACCCAGCCGCTGGCTTGCGCTTCAACGCATGGGTAGAAGGAGATATCAACTAATGAAAGCTTTCGTGATCGACGTTTCCATTTGTAATGGATGTCATTGCTGCCAGATTGCCTGTAAAGATGAACATGTGGGCAATGACTGGACACCGTACGCCAAACCCCAGCCGGACACGGGCCAGTTCTGGCTAAGGGTGAGCGAGTTTGTCAGAGGCACTGTTCCCAAGGTGAAGATGCACTACATATCACTGATGTGCCAACACTGCGATCAAGCGCCGTGCATTGAGGCTTGTCCGGTTGATGGGGCCCTTTACCAGAGGGCCGATGGGCTGGTCATCATCGATTCTGACAAATGCACTGGTTGCAAGAGCTGCCTCGACAGCTGCCCCTACGACGTCATCTACTTCAACGAAGATCTAAATCTGGCCCAGAAATGCACCGGCTGCGCTCACCTTCTAGATGACGGCTGGAAAGAGCCGCGGTGCGTGGATGCTTGCCCGACGGGTGCCCTGAAGTTTGGAGAAGAGTCGGAACTGATAGATGCCATAAGCAAAGGGGCTGAGATAAAGCCTGGACTTACCACGAAGCCGAGAGCTTATTATCTGAATATCCCGAAGCAGTTCGTGGGAGGAACAGTCTATGATCCGGTGGAGAAGGAAGTTGTCATCGGGGCTCAGTGCGCTCTGAGTTCGGGAAACAAGACACTGACGACGACCACGGACGAATTCGGCGACTTCTGGTTCGAAGGACTGGATGCCGCCGTTTGCTCCTTAAGTATTGAGGCAAAAGGGTTCAATGCCAAAACAATAGACTCTATTAGCACCGAGCAAAGCGTTAACTTGGGCGACATACCTATGGGTGGTTAAAGCCGCTTGAGGTTGATTGACCGATCTCTTACGGTGCCATCAAAAGGGGAGTCGATGTTCAAAGTATGTATAGATACGGGGGGTACCTTTACCGATCTTGTTGTGCGGGATGACCAGGGCACTATGCGCGAGTTCAAGGCGCCAAGCACGCCTCCTGATTTTTCAGTAGGTGTTGTGAACTCAATAAAGGAAGCTGCGCAAGGCTTTGGTATGACACTGGACGAATTTCTCCGGAGAACCGATACGATCGCGCACGGCACGACAGCAGCCACCAACGCCCTGGTGACGAAAAACGGTGCGCGTACGGCGATGATAACCACTAAAGGCTTTAGGGATATCATCGAGATAGGGCGTTCGCTGAAGATAGAGACACATTCTATGTACGACGCGTATATCCCTCCCTACGAGCCGATAGTACCCCGGCATCTCAGGTTCACGGTAGATGAAAAGACGAAATCGACTGGAGAAATCGTAAGGAAGGTCAGCGAGGCGGAGCTGCTTGGGGTAATCGATAAGTTAAAGAAGGAAAAGGTCGAGGCGGTAGCCATCTGTTTCATCAATTCATACGTGAATCCAAAGAATGAGCTGAACGCCGCCGAGTTTTGTGCAAGCCGCCTGGAAGACGTTTTCGTAACTGCTTCCGTCCAAATACTGCCCAAGATGGGGGAATACGAGCGGGAGAGCACCTGTGTCATCAGCGCTTACCTTGGACCGGTGGTGAATCGGTACCTGTCCAACTTGAAGAACGAGTTGAAGCAGGCGGGTTTCACTGGCCAATTGCTGATTATGCAGTCCAACCATTATGCGCAGTCGGTCGAAGCTGTGACAGAGAAGCCGGCCTATCTGATGGGTTCCGGTCCGGCGGCGGCACCGGCGGGGGCAGCCTTTTTAGGTGACGTCATCAACGAATCGAATATCATCACGGCAGATGTTGGTGGCACGACTTTTGACGCCGGTATGGTGCGCAACGGGCAAGTGAGCCTCGTCTCAGGGCAGTGGCTCGGGGATGATCGTCTGGGGCTCAAGGTGGTCGATGTCACAAGCCTTGGCGCCGGTGGGGGCAGCATCGGCTGGCTCGATCCGCTGGGTTTGCTTCACGTCGGTCCGCAGAGCGCCGGCGCCGACCCGGGTCCGGTCTGCTACGGGCAAGGCGGAACAGAGCCGACGATCACGGACGCATGTGTCATCCTCGGGTATATGCCGGAGGACTACTTCTGGGGAGGTAAGCTTACGCTGGACAAAGCCAAGGCCGAAGAGGCTATGGAGAAGGTCGCCGAACCCTTGAAGATGAGCGTAGAAGAGGCGGCCATGGCGATGTTCAGAACGATCAACTCCAACATGGCAGACGGCACCACGGAAATCACCACTCGGCAGGGGTATGACATCCGGGATTATTGCCTGCTGGCCATCGGAGGCGCGGGGGCACTTGCCGGGGCGTCTGTTGCAAATTTCTTAGGGATGAAGAAGGTGATTGTTCCCAAGTTTGCTGCGTCCTTCAGCGCCTGGAGCATGTTTGTTCTCGATTTGGGGCGTGACTATCTTCGACCCTACGTGAGTCTGATGCATGAGGCCAATACCGATAACATAAACAGACTGTACCGTAGCATGTTTCATGAAGCCATGGATGAATTCAAGGCTCTCAATGTGTCAGCGGAGGATGTTGTTCTAGAGAAGTCTATGGATCTTTGTTACAAAGGGCAGTATCACGATCTTGAAGTGCCATTGGCCGATGATAAAGAACTTACCATCGAGACTCTCGAGCAAGTCAACAGAGAGTTTCACCAGAAGCATAAGGAGCTTTTCACCTTCTCTCTTCCGGAAGTGCCGATTGTGATCAAGAACCTGCGCCTTATCGCTAAAGTTCGCACTGAAAAACCGGCAATTCCCAAAATAGAGACAGGCACTGCTGACGCCTCAGCTGCCCTGAAAAGAGAAAGACCGTGCTATTTCGATAACGGGTTTGTTGCCACGCCGGTCTACGACGGCGCGAAGCTGAAAGCTGGCAACACCATCGAGGGGCAGGCGCTGATCGAGGAACCGACCACCGCCGTGGTCATACCGCCGAACTTCACCGTTCGGGTAGACGAATATGGAAATTACATTCTCACAAGGAAGGCATGAGAATGAAAGAGATCGATCCGATCACCACGGCCACAACCTGGCATTATATGCAGCGAGTATGCCGGGAGATGCGCGAAAGCACAGAACGGACAGCGACCAACGCATTGGTCGTCACCTTGCACGATTTGGCATATGGCATCTGGGATGCAAAGGGCCGTGCCATTGCTATTCCCGAGGGGTTTCCTGCCAGACTAATATCCAGTAGTTTCCCCGTCAGAACGGCTCTAAGAAAATATGAAGGTCGTATCGATCCGGGAGATGAATTCCTCACGAATTACCCACCAGACGGGGCAGTACATCTGAATGATTGGGTATTCGTCCGGCCGATTTTCTATGAAGATGAGCTGCTATTCTGGACTTGCATGGGTACCCATGTGTTAGACACGGGAGGTGCTCAACCCGGAAGCCATTTTCTGGCGTTCGACTCCATTGGCGAAGGGCTGAACATCCCACTCACAAAGATTGCGACAAGACACGAGAACAATGATGAAGTACTTGACTTGATTCTCGCCAATAATCGCATGCCCGAGATAATGAAAAAGGAGATCGCTTCGTTAAGGGGCAGTACTGCCTTGGCGGAGCGCCGTATGGTGGAATTGCTGGATAAATACGGTAAAGACACAGTTCTTGATTGTATCGATGAGATGGTCAGGAGGACGGAGAAAGCCGTACGGGAAGAGATAGGAACATGGCCGGACGGGACTTATCGCACTGAGGTTCTCACCGATGACGATGGTGCGACTCTTGGTACGCGTGTCGCTGTGAGATGCGAACTGACGATCAAGGGCGGCGAACTGTATTTTGATTTTTCGAACACGGACGACCAAGTAAAGGGTTTTATCAATTCGTATTATCAGCAAACGTTGAGCATGACAGCGTGTGCCACATTTCTCTTCCTCGGCAAGCAACTGGCCCCGTATCATAATGAAGGGAGCTTGGCGCCGATCCATGTAAAGACAAGAAAGGGGACCATCGTCGATGCCCGCCCGGGGGCGCTGGTCGCTGGCGCCCCGGCGATCACAGGTAATGCGCTGGTCGAGGCCGTTTTGACCGTTTTGTCCCAAGCACTGCCCGACAGAGCCATCACACCGTATGCCAGGCCACTTCACCCCAACCTTACCGGGTGGGACCCGAGAGATGGCCAACTGTATGTCTTTGTCAGCATGTGCCCATGTGCGGGTACGGGTGCCATCAGCGGTTATGATGGCTACCAACGCGCCTCCGAAACAAGCACGTTGGGTGTCGTTGGAAAATCAGACGCGGAATATGAGATGGTAATGTACCCCTGGGATATAGAGAGGTATGAATTCAGTACAGATTCCCACGGAGCAGGCAAGTGGCGAGGTTCACCGGGCATTGTGTGGGAAGTTGTTAACGAAGGATCGAGATGCATGTGCCATGGCGGGTCTTGGTCCGGATTTCACACCCAAGCGCCTGGGCAGCAGGGGGGACAGGCGACACCTTTTAACAAAGCATACATTCTCCGTGAAGGCAGCAGAAGAGAGGATATTGTCGAGCCACATGCGGAGATTTTCATCGATCCGGGAGATCATTTTATCGCCATGACCGGCGGTGGCGCGGGCATGGGGCGTCCGGAAGAGAGAGATCCGGATATGGTTCAGACAGACGTACGTAACGAGCTTGTTTCTGTGCAGTTCGCTAGAGATGTCTACAGAGTCGTGATCGACGAAGAGACGCTGGAGGTCGACCATGAGGCGACCAGGGCTCTGAGGGCATCGACGAGGGTTTGACCACGCGGGTAGCCACAGGTCTGCCCTCCAGCCGATGCCGGAGACGCCGGTTGCGGCCCTGGTGAAAAGAATGCCCAGTCGCTCATCTGCATGAGCGGAGAAGAGTGAGAGAGAGAACCCGGCCACCTCCATCTTCATACTCTCTTCGCGGCTGTATGGCACCAGGTCACACGCGGAAGTTGTGGGAACGAGACGGTCATGCCTTTGTTGACCACCCGCTGTCACCAAACGCGAGACTAGGTGTCAGAACGACCTGGGCATCGGGGAAACCCCGGGCCGCCCGGGATACCTCTCCGCGATAGCCAGGACCTGGGGATCGTCGAGAGCGGTAAGGCGTCCCCCATCGTAGACCAGCGTCTCACCGACCCGCAGCGTGGGATTCCTGATGTCGGCCGTCACGTGCAGATAGTAAGGGTACGCAGGGGTCGGCTTCGCATCGCCGATGTGGAAATGAAGATTGCGGCAGTTTGAATGATCGATGAGGCGCCGCACAAGCACGTTAGGGCACTGGTGGGGTGCGACGCCGGCCTGGGGATGGACACCGAAATGGAAGACTTGGAACTTGTAGACGTCCTCGCCCTGGCGCTTGACCATAGTAGCTAGGAAGCGGCGGAGGGCGTCGGCCTCATATCCCCCTTTGATGTCGGCGATGCGGCTATCGGCGATGGTCAACTCGATCGGCTGCTCGAAGTAGGGGGGTATGCCTACATAGCGCGACCACCAGCTGAGCATAGCTTCGAACACGTACAGCCCGTTGACTTCCAGTAGCTGCACGGGGGTGTGCACCCACTCCGGCCAGGGGTACATGTTGTCGTGAGGCCCCCGGCGGGTGGAATACGGGTCGCCCCCGGGGATCCCGCTGCTCTTGGTCGGTTCCTTGATCGCCCCTTCCAGGTGTGTGCCGTTCGGATCTGTCAACGTGAAGGCTTTGCCCGGCCGGAATGCCAGAGACGCCTGGTAGCGTATCTCGCTCACCAGTCGATGGGGGGTTTGGGCCCAGGGAGTGCAGAGCAAGGCAGCGGTCGTCGCGAAGTTGCGCACCATCTTGAAGTCGTTCGACGAGAAGAACGCCCTGAACTCGGGTAACTCGGTGGTGGGCAGGTCGAAGAAGGCGTTGTTGATGACCACGTCGCAGCCTGTCATGGCGGCGGCGGCTATCCGGGGGATCCGCCAGGCATCCGCCTCCTGCTTCGCGTCCAGCCACAGCACGGAGGCGTTCGCGCCTCTGGCTTGCACGGCGCTCTGGATCCAGGAGATCGCTTCTTGGTCGACTAGGCTGTCTCCGCCGTAGAGGCCGTTGATGTCTGCCACGATCAGGACGTCCTGCCCCCGCTGCAGCCGGGCACAATCATCGAGCATGTCGCTGATGGCGATGAGAGCTCCTTGTGGCGTTCCCGCTTGCTCGGTCACGGTCACTTCCCTCCCGGGTCGTTCTGCGGAGCGCCCCGCGTGAATCCGCCTTCCAGCCGGTGGCCCATCGTAGCCGCTGTTGCGCGGAGCTCGTCCGTATACCTCTCGAGATGCTCGTCGTCGAAGCGTTCGACGGGAATGACCAGGCCGACTGCAGCGACGAGAGTACCCTTGGAGAAGACCGGTACAGCCATGGGGCACACGCCTTTGCGGTGCTCTTCGCAGGAGAGAGCGATGCCTTCAGCGGCCGTCCGCGCCAGCCCGGCAGTGATCGCCGCTTTGTCGGTGACCGTCTTGTCGGTATAGCGGATGGCGGGCACGGCACTCATCCGCCTCCGGGTCTCCTCGCTCGAATACGCGAGATGGATACGGGCATGCACATTCCAGTACGCACTGAGCGGCTCGAGCTCATTCGCCGGAAGTACGGGTGCGAAACTACTGGAGGCCGAGATAGCGCGGAAGATGTGCACCTGGTCTCCTCTGCGAACGGAGAGGGTAGCCGCCTCGCCGGTGGTATCCGCGAGCGCCTGGAGGTCCTGACTCAAGATGTCGGATAGGACCAGGTTGCCCCCAAACGAACACAGGGACGCGGCCCAAGCAGGTCCCACCCGGTACACGCCCGCGTCGCCGTCCAGCGCCAGGAACCCTTCGCCCTCGAGAGTCCTGACGAGCCGGTAGACGGTCGAACGGTGAAGGCCGGTCTTCCGGCCCAGCTCGGCAAGGCTAAGAGTGGGTTCTTGGGCTGAGAACTGGCTAAGGATGCCGAGTGCTCGTGATACTGCCTGCACAGGGGACGGCCCAGTGCCTGGACCTCGTCTTCCGCCGGTCTTCGCGGCCATTGGCCCCTCCGCCAGTCTGATCTTCTCGTGACGCAAGCGCTCTTGACGTGATCTCGATATGAGTATACTGTACCACTGTAGCATATCGTGGAACAATATGTTCGTATCGTGGAACAAATACGCCACAGAACGAGGTAGGATCGCGCGACATGAAAGAGAAGACTGACCTAGTCAACGCCATAGCCAAGACCTATGAGACCAAGTGCGTCGCGGCACTGGGAGATTACCTCGAGGGTTTCTATGTGTTCGGTAGCTACGCATTCGGCAAGATAAGTCTGGATATACCGGACATCAACTACTTCTTGCTGCTCAAGGAAGGTGTCGATCCGGACGTATTCATCAAGCATGCCCAGATCCTGCACGAAGTCATCGATGAATATGAAGACGACGCCACGATCATGGCCGAGTTCCGACCATTCCGGTACGTCTATCCCACGAAGAAAGGCGCTGACTACAAGGTCTTCATAGATCCACAGATGGGCCGGATGGAGGACAGGCATCCACCGGTGCCGTTCGGATGGGGCTGGGTCTTCCAGGGAGTCCTGGAGACCAGGCGACTCATCTTCGGGAAAGACGCGCTGGCGGCAGTCCATCAGCCACGAGTGACCTACGACTACATCAGAAGGTTCTTCCCGTCCACCTTCATGTTGGTGTGGCTACCACTGGAGAGGGCGCCAATACAATACAGCCTGCCCGAAGAGAGTGAGTTGTTGCTGCATGAGGCATACAAGACCGCCCAGATGTCGGCTTGCGGCTTTGGCGTCAGCTTGGCGCTGAGCGACGTGGAACTCCGGGCCAACTCATGGTTGGAGTACATGTCGGAGAAAGGCAAGCTGGTCGGGTTCTACAAAGAGAGGTATGACCCCGCATCGGCCAGGAACGTCGAGTTCATGCTCGATGTGCGGGCCAACTGGTTCAAGTACAAAGACGACCCCGAGATGGCCCTCAAGATGTTCCGGACCGCCGTCGAACTCGTGACGGCGATCAAAGCCAAGTACGTCGAGCGCTTCACCAGTGCGGCCGACCGAGAGACTGCCGGCCTCGTAGATGACGAAAGCGCGGACGATGGTGCAGCCGTGTAGAGAATGGCGGGCCCGAGCTACGCGGTGGAGCAGAAAGACCGAACGACCACCACGGGGGTAGGAGTATGTCGCAGTTGAAGTTCCTGGCGTTTAGTGACCTTGAAGGACGGCATGATCTGATCAGCAGGCTGCTGGAGTTCGACCTGTCGGGGTACGACTTCCTCCTCTACAAGGGCGATACGCCGGACCCGAGCATGTACAAGAAGATCCGCAAAGAACAGACGCTGTCCGGGGTCGCATGGGAGAAGCGGTGCACTTCAGCCATCATCGAGGATTTTCCGGAGACGAAGGCGGCCTTCATGCAGGCCATCGAGGATTCGAGGAAGGTCAACGATGTCTTCGCGCGACTGAGAGAGAAGCTCCCCATTCTCGGGGTCCTGGGCAACTCGGATACGGCCCCCACGGTCGTCGCACCGATGCTGGGTCTTGAACCGGTGGACTTCGCTAAGAACATGACTATCATCCATAACAAGGTGGTCCAGTACAACGGTTACAGCATCGTGGGATACAACGGCAGGGCCCAGTATCAAGATGAGACTGTAGTTGATGCTCCACAGCTGTATTTTGCGGAGGCCAAGGCCGAAGCAGACCTCGACGAGCTATTCAAAGAATTGGATCCGGATAAGACGATCCTTGTCACTCATGCGCCCCCGTACGGCGTTCTCGACAAGGTAGACGATGACTGGATAGAGTACGGGACCGCAACGTACGGTGATAAAGCAAAAGACGGCCATATAGGCAGTGATGCCTTTGCGAATATCGTTGCCAAATACGAACCGTTCGTCCATACGTTCGGCCATATACATGAAGCGGCCGGGGTTGTGAGGCGAGGCAAGACCACCTTTATCAATGGGGGAGCGCTCGGCGAGAGTGGAGAGGTGGAAGAGGCCATTGTTGATGGTAGTCAAGTCACTGCTAAATGGCTGAAACTCGCGGAAGTCTAGGTAATGGCGTTCGCCGACTAATGCGGCGGTATTACGCAGTATGACGAAAGCTGAGCGAAGGGGCGATGAACCTAAGTAAGGATTGGTAGGGTATGGGAGACAGCGAAAAAGTCGTGAAGACCGGAGAAGGATCGGTCATAAAGGGTATAGGTTTCATCGCGTCCGGCAGCGGTGACGCCAACACCTGCGTGGTCGACGTCAAGGACGGGAAGATCCTTAGGATCCGGCCGCTGCACTTCGACTGGAAGTACACCAAGGAGGACATCGCTCCCTGGAAGATGGAGGCGCGCGGCCAGGTCTTCGAGCCGATGATGAAGTCCTTGGCGCCTCCGTTCAGCCTGGGCTACAAGAACCGCGTGTATTCGCCCAACCGCATCCTCTATCCCATGAAGCGGGTGGACTGGGATCCGAAGGCGACTCCTGGCTCCACCGGTCCGGGTGGGCGCAACACGCAGAACCGCGGAACGAGCAAGTACGTCCGCATCTCCTGGGACGAAGCGCTCGACATACTCACGAGCGAGCTCGTGAGGGTCCGGGACACGTACGGCCCGACCGCCATCCTGTCGCAGTCGGACGGACACGGCGAGACCAAGACCGTCCACGGACCCCACGGATGTTTCAACAAGCTCCTGAGTCTCCTCGGGGGCTACACGCTCCAGGTCCGGAACGCCGACAGCTGGGAAGGGTGGTACTGGGGCGCGAAACACGTCTGGGGCTGCGAGCCGGTGGGCCAGATGGAGCCGACCATGAACGTCATCCCGGACATGGTCGAGAACACCGATCTGGTTCTCTTCTGGGGGTGTGACGCCGAGGCCACGCCGTGGGGTTTCGACGGCCAGATGGCCAGCCGCCTGTGCTACTGGTTCACGGAACTCGGCATGAAGTCCATCTACATCTGCCCCGATGTGAACTACGCCTGCGGCATCCACGCCGACAAATGGATCCCCATCCTCCCCAACACCGACGCGGCTCTCCAGCTGGCCATCGCCTATGTGTGGATCACTGAGGGGACCTACGACAAGGAATATGTCGACACGCATTCGGTGGGCTTCGACAAGTTCGCCGACTACGTGCTCGGCAAGGAGGACGGGGTCGCGAAGACGCCGGCCTGGGCCGCGGAGAAATGCGGAGTCCCCTCCCGCGTGATCAAGACGCTGGCGAGGGAGTGGGCGTCAAAGAGGACGACCATCGCTCACGGCAATGGCGGGCCGACCATCAGGGGGCCCTATTCCAGCGAACCCGGACGGCTGGAGATCTACCTCCTCGCCATGCAAGGCATAGGGAAACCGGGTGTCCACCAGGTCAAGATGCTGGAGTGGGGACGCCGCAACTTGAGGATCACCGAGCCCATGCCTCAGGGTCTGGTGCTGCCTGTGGTGTCGTCCGTCTATCGGGGTTCCATGTTCGGAATAGCTGCCAAGCAAACGGGAGACCTCAAGGAATGGTCGGAGAACGTCGGCCAGATACCCACGGCGATCATTCCGAAAGACCTAACCCACGAGGCGATCCTCAACCCGCCTCTCAAGTGGTACGGCACCACCATATCCCGGTCTCCGGTGGAGGACCAGTTCACTCAGTACGAGTACCCGGCTGAAGGCTGCTCCGAAATACACATGATCTGGACCGACTCACCCTGCTGGATCACGTGCTGGAACGATGGCAACAGATACATCAAAGCGCTGCAGAGCCCGAAGATCGAGTTCATCGCGGCCCAGCATCCCTGGATGGAGAACGATTGCCGGTTCGCCGACCTGGTTCTGCCGGTCAGCACCAAGTTCGAACAAGAAGACATCCAGTCCGACTGCATGGGTGGACAGGTCAGAATGATCTTCAAAGAGAACCAGGCCATCGAGCCCATCGGCGAGTCGATGAGTGACTATGAACTCACCTGCAAGGTTGCCGAGAGGTTCGGGCTGCTCGAAGCGTACACCGATGGGCACACCGTCGAGGACCTGATACGGCACGGATATGAGAATTCGGGTGTGAAAGAACTCATATCGTACGAAGAGCTCTTGGAGAAGGAATACTACGTCGTTCCTGCCGACCCGGAATGGAAGGACTACAAGAAATACCCGGTCGGTCTCAGTGAGTTCTACGAAGATCCGGAGAAGGCTCCTTTGACGACGCCTTCGGGCAAGTTCGAGTTCTACTCGGAACGGCTGCAGCAGCATTTCCCGGACGACCCCGAGAGACCGCCTTCGGCTCAATGGGTCGAAAAGGGCGAGACCCACGATGAAAGGACCTCCAGCGAGAGGGCAAAGAGATACCCCTTGCTGGTGATGTCGAACCATCCCCGGTGGCGCGTGCACGCTAATCACGACGACATGAAATGGGTGAGAGAAGCACCCACGTGCAAGATCACCGGCCCGGATGGCTACAAGTACGAACCGCTGTGGATCAATCCAGGGGACGCTGCAGAACGCGGCATCGAGAACGGTGACGTGGTCGAGATCTATAACGAACGGGGACGCGTTCTCGCCGGTGCCTATGTCACCGAGAGAATAATGCCGGGGGCGCTGTCTATCGACCACGGTGCCAGACACGACCCCATCGTCCCGGGCGAGTTGGACAGGGGTGGGGCGATCAACACCATCTGTCCGGCAAAGACGACGTCGAAGAACGCGACCGGCATGGTGGTGAGCGGTTTCTTGGTCGAAGTGGTCAAGGCGGATCTGGAAGCCTTGCGGCGGGAGCATCCGGAAGCCTTTAGCAGGCCCTATGACCAGGCGTCAGGGCTGTCCCTGGATAGAGTCTTGGCTAAAGGAGGTAGGTAGATATGGCAAAAGTAATGATCATCGATATCACAAAGTGTAACGGGCGCTACAACTGCCAGGTCGCCTGCGGACATGATCCGGGAGAACCTGAGATGGTTCGATGAAGAACCAGCTTGAGCTAAGCACCGAACTCGCCTCCGCCGCACAAGCCGCTTCGGCTCTGTGTGGGGGGTGGTGGGGGGGGGTGGTGGTGTCTAACCTAGCGAGGTTAGACACCACCGGAGAAGCAAGGGGCCACAGCTCAGGAGGGGGATTGAGCAATGCCACAACAGTATGGTCGCACCACTGACCTGAATGAGTCCTGAACGCCTGGGTAAGAGATGCTGAGTCCGTGCAGCGCTTGACGCTTGCTAGGGCGGCCTATACAGTCTGTGTGGTCTTCAGTCGAGAAGACGGGGGCATGCGACTTCCAATGCTTCAATCTGATCACGCGAACCGCTCCAGCGCCGTTCCGACTGTCTGTCAAGGCCTACCCCTTCCGCCAGCCGATCACAAAGGGAGTGTCTTTCTGATGACCGACACAATGACCACCGATGAGTTCCTGAGCCACAAGAAGCTCGCGCTTGTCCGTCTCTCTGCACAGACTCCGGTCATGGGCGACATGAAAAAGGAATTGGCTCCGAAGGGCTACGAAGTCTCCGTTGTCTATCTGAACGCCGGGGAGTCTGACGCGACGCTTGACGATGTGAAGGACTCGGTGGAGGGCGCCATAATCGCCGTTCCCAGAAGCCAGTGCGAAGCTGCCGTCAAGGAAGCAATTGAAGCCGGCATTCCTCGCTTGTGGCTGCAAAGCGGGTGTGATTCGAAAGAGGCCCTCGCCTTGTGCGAAGAAAAGGGTGTTCCGGTCGTCCATGGGGCGTGCGTCCTCATGTATGCGCAGCCTGTGCAGTCGATCCACGCCTTCCACCGTGGGGTCTGGAAGGTATTCGGGCTGCTCAAGCAGTAGAACGCATCGCAGGTGGGAGCGGGCGGCTGCCTCGTTTGGCAAGGGCCTCGATGAGCCGGTCTTGGCCCTTCCGGGTACCACACGGCCGACGCAGACTACCAGTTCGCCATCATCGATGCCCCGCTGCAGCTTTCCGCTTGGAGCCTCCTCGGTCATGTGCTTCCCCAAGCGACGACTCGATGGGGAATCCTCGATTGGGCTCGAGCCGTTTGATGAAGGCGAGGACGGACAATGCGACCGTGAGCGCGAAAACAACGCTCGATTGGCCCAGTAGCAGGCAGAACCTGGGGAGAAGGAGCAACGCCCCGTCGGTTGCTACCAAGCTCGGGGAAATGCGAGTAGGGCCCGCCTCGAGCGGGTACTCTTGCTGCGATGCTCGCATGTGCCGTCTTGAAGGGGAGGCATGCGCCATTTGAACTCCGGCGACGGGCAACACCGCGCTATCCTGCAGGACATCGCCCGGCGGGCGATGCTCGAGCGAGGGTTGCTCCCCGGCTTCTCTCCCGCGGCGCTGGCCGAACTCGACGGCATTCAGGCCTCCTCGGGGATCGACGGCGGAACGTCCCGTGATCTCAAGCACCTGCCTTGGTGTTCGATCGACAACGATGATTCCCGCGACCTGGACCAGCTCACCGTGGCCCAAGCGACCTCCGGGGACGATGTACGAATTCTGGTCGCCATCGCTGATGTGGATGCCCTTGTCCGAAAGGGATCGGCCCTCGACGAGCACGCCCGTCGCAACACCACCTCGGTCTACACGGCGGCTCTGATCTTTCCCATGCTTCCCGCGAAGCTCTCCACCGACCTGACGTCTCTGAATGTCCGCGAAGAGCGCACGTCCATCGTGATAGAAATGGCGCTCGGCGCGGATGGCTCAGTCCGGGATTCCACCGTCTACCGGGCGAGGGTCCTCAGTCAGGCCAAGCTCGCGTACAGTAAAGTCGGGGCATGGTTGGAAGGGGCCGGAACTGTTCCGGAGGCCGTCGCCGCCGTGGATGGACTGGCCGGGAATCTGCGGATCCAAGACAGGGTGGCCCAGAGCATGAAGCGCTATCGGCACGCGCATGGGGCCCTCAGCCTGGAGACCGTCGAGGTGCGGCCGGTCTTCGATGGTGACGCCCTGACCGATCTCAAGGTGGACGAGAAGAACCGGGCTACGACTATCATCGAGGACTTCATGATCGCGGCGAACGGGGTCGCCGCCCGGTTTCTCGCCTCGAAGGGGTCTCCATCGATCCGCCGGGTGGTCCGTACTCCAAACCGCTGGGATCGGATCGTCGAGATCGCCGCGGAACGCAAGTTCAGCCTACCCGAAGCGCCGGACGCGAAGGCGTTGGAGGCGTTCCTCACAGCGGAGAAAGCCGCTGACCCCTTCCGCTTTCCCGATCTGTCCCTCACCGTCATCAAGCTGCTTGGCCCGGGCGAATATGTCGCCCAACTCCCGGGTGACACCGCGCCGGGACACTTCGGGCTGGCGGTCAAAGACTATGGCCATTCCACGGCTCCCAACCGCAGGTATACCGACCTCGTCACACAGCGCCTGCTCAAAGCCGCCCTCGACGGCGAGTCCGTCCCATACGATAAGGCTGAGCTTCAGGCTCTGGCGACTCATTGCACGCAAGAAGAGGATGCCGCCAGAAAGGTCGAACGGCAGGTGGGCAAATCGGCGGCCGCTCTCCTCCTTCGATCGAGGAGCGGGGAAGAGTTCAACGCCATCGTGACGGGCGCAGCCGCAAAGGGCACCTGGGCTCGGCTCCTAACGCTGCCTGTGGAGGGCAGGCTGATCCGCGGATTCGAGGGTCTCGATGTCGGCCACCGGGTCCGCGTACGACTGGTTTCGGTGGATGTCGAGCGAGGATATATCGACCTGGAAAGAGTGGGTCCTTGACGTTCTGGAGCACTCCGCCCGCCGATCTTCTTGCTGAGATCGAGACCACCCCCGAGGGGCTGGCGAGCACCTCGGCCCGCGAGCGACTCGCGCGGTACGGCCCCAACACACTTCGAGCCCGCAAGCGGACCGACACCCTGAGTCTGCTTGTCCGCCAGTTCAAGAGCCCGATAATCCTCATTCTGATAGCGGCCGCCGTCCTTGCGCTCGTCCTGCGTGACCGCATCGATGCCGGCGTCATCCTTGGGATTGTCATGGTGAGCGGCCTTCTCGGTTTTTGGCAGGAACGAGGAGCGACGGACGCGGTCGAGAAGCTGCTCGCCATCGTCCAGGTCAAGGCCGCGGTGCTCCGGGACGGTCGCCCCGTCGATATTCCCATCGAAGAAGTCGTTCCCGGCGACATCGTTCTCCTCGATGCTGGAGATGTCATCCCCGGCGACTGCCTCCTACTGGAATCGAACGAGCTCTTTGTCGACGAGGCCACTCTCACGGGGGAGACCTACCCCGTCGAGAAGCAGCCCGGGACCCTTCCCGCCGACACCCCCCTTGCCAAGCGCAGCAACTCGCTCTTCATGGGGACCCACGTGGTGAGTGGCAGCGCCACGGCGGCCGTTGTGCACACTGCCAAGGACACGGAGTTCGGCCAGGTCTCGGAGCGTCTCAGGCTCCGGGCCGCCGAAACCGAGTTCGAACATGGCGTGCGTCGGTTCGGCTACTTCCTCATGGAAGTGACCCTGGTCCTCGTTGTCGCCATCTTTGCCATCAATGTCATCCTGCACCGTCCGGTGCTCGACTCGTTCCTCTTCTCGATGGCTCTCGCGGTGGGTCTCACCCCGCAGCTGCTACCGGCGATCATCAGCATCAACCTGGCACACGGGGCCAAGCGCATGGCGGAGGAGAAGGTCATCGTCAAGCGCCTGGCCGCCATCGAGAACCTGGGCAGCATGAACGTGCTATGTTCCGACAAGACCGGGACCCTCACCGAAGGTGAGGTGCGCCTCCACGCGGCTCTCGATACGGATGGCCAAGACAGCGACCGGGTCTTGCTCTTGGCTTACCTCAACGCCTTCTACGAAACAGGTTTCCAGAACCCCATAGACGCCGCGATCAGGGACTACCGGGCACTGGACCTATCCGGATACCAGAAGATGGACGAGGTCCCGTACGACTTCCTGCGCAAGCGCCTGAGTATCCTCGTGGCAAAGGGCGAGGACCGCATCATGGTCACTAAGGGCACTCTCGTCAACGTGCTCGAAGTCTGTTCGAGGGTGGAGTGTCCCCCGGACACCCCCGGGACCTGCTCCGGTGACATGGAGACTGCCCGCGCTCAGATCTATGAGCGCTACGAGGCCTTGAGCGCTGAAGGCTATCGCGTTTTGGGTGTGGCGTTCAGGGACCTCGCGTCGGTCGCGGCCATATCACGCGATGACGAGAAGGACATGACCTTTGTCGGCTTTCTCGCTTTCTTCGATCCTCCCAAGGAAGGGATCGTCGATACCCTGAGGGGTTTGGAGGAGCTCGGCGTGCGGGTCAAGATGATCACGGGGGACAATCCGCTGGTGGCGGCAAGCGTAGCGCAGCAGGTGGGTCTCTCCGGCTCCATGGTGTTGACCGCCAAGGAGCTTCACGAGCTGAGCGACGAAGCCCTGGGGGCCCAGGTCGGTGCGATCGATGTCTTCGCCGATATCGAGCCCAACCAGAAGGAGCGCATCATCCTGACCCTGCGCAAGGCCGGGAACGTTGTCGGCTACATGGGTGACGGCATCAACGACGCCTCCGCCCTGCATGCCGCCGACGTGGGCATCTCCGTCAACACGGCCGCCGACGTGGCCAAGGAAGCGGCCGACTTCGTCCTGTTGGAGAAGGATCTGGCCGTTCTCGGCCGGGGGGTGCGCGAAGGGAGGCGCACCTTCTCCAATACCCTCAAATACGTATTCATGGCCACCAGCGCCAACTTCGGCAACATGTTCAGCATGGCGGGGGCCTCGCTGTTCCTGTCCTTCCTCCCCCTGCTGCCTAAACAGGTGCTGCTCACCAACCTCTTGACCGACTTTCCCGAGATGACTATCGCCTCAGACAATGTCGACCCGGAGATGGTCGTCGTGCCTCGGCGCTGGGATATCCGTTTCATCCGCCGCTTCATGTTGGTCTTCGGACTCTTGAGCTCGATCTTCGACTACGCCACCTTCGGCGTGCTGCTGCTCATCTTTCATGCCGACAGTACGGAGTTTCGAACAGGATGGTTCACCGAGTCGGTGGTCTCGGCGGCGCTTGTAGTCCTGGTGATCCGCACCCGAAGGCCGTTGTTTCGCAGCGTTCCAAGCTGGAAGCTGCTCACTGCCACCCTGCTGGTGGTGGCTGCGGTGATTCTGATACCGTTCACGCCTTTGGGCAGTCCCCTCGGTTTCACGCGAATTCCGGCCCTCGTCTACGAAGCCATCGCGGGGATCGTCGTAGCCTACCTGCTTGCAGCAGAGGTCGCGAAATGGCTCTTCTACAAGTTGGAAGCGCGTCGTCACTCCCCTGAGATGACAGATCGGAACGCAGTCGCCAAGGGGAGGTAGCATGGTCGATAAGCCGCAGCACAAGGAGCCGCGCGAAGCCACGCCAGGCGGAGAGATCGTCCCGTCGTGGCGGCGCCCCACTGAACCCGAATCGCGGTGGCCGGCCTTCGCGGTCATCGTGATCATCATTGGGGGCCAGACATGGGTGGCCGCTAGTCTCTCGCTGCGGCTGGTCTGGTTGTATCCGACCATCGCCGGGATTCTCCTGCTGGCTTCGGTGGCCATCTACATACCATCCCGAACAGAGCCGAGCCGAGCCCTACGGGCCCTGTCCCTCGGCCTCGTGGCCGTGCTCGTCATCGCCAATGTGATAAGCCTCATACTTCTTGTACGTGGGGTGTTCGTGGGGTCACAGCTCAGCGCTCCCGGTCTTCTGTTTGCCGGCGCCGCGCTCTGGATCGTCAATGTCGGCGTCTTCGCCCTGATCTACTGGGAGCTCGATGGTGGCGGGCCGGAGGCACGCGCCGATGGATACTTGGACTACCCCGACCTGGTGTTTCCTCAGCAGCAACAGGACCAGCAGGGGCTCGCCCCATCCGACTGGAAGCCGACTTTCCCGGACTACCTTTACGTGTCGCTCACCAGCGCGACCGCGTTCTCGCCCACCGACGCCATGCCCTACTCGAAGCGGGCCAAGCTCGTGATGGGAGTCGAGAGCATACTGGCGTTCATCATCGCCGCTATGCTCATCGCCCGAGCCGTCAATATCGCCCGCGGCTGAGGCATCACATGCCAAGTCACTACCTGTGGCCTACGTGCCAATGCACGCGGGCAGGTCTCTGCGGTCCGTTGTCAGTGTGCATGAGCACCATCACCAACATCCCGTCCGGGAGCGTCCCCACTTGAACGTCCTCGGCCAAGTTGTTCAGGCCCGGGTGCCGGCTTCGCCGATCTCAGTCCACGTCGTGCCTACACGACGAAACATTATGTCGCTGTAGGAGGGGCTTTCTCCGGCCCCACCAGGATGTTCTCTCCTTCGATCTTCACCGCATAAGTGCGCAACGGCCGCGGGTGCCGCAGCAGCTTGGCGACGCTCAGGGTAGCTCCCTCCCAGTCGGTCCAGCGAACCACGCGGCCGTCTCGGAGGTCGAACTGAGAATGGTGGCGGGGGCAGGTCAGGATCGTGCCTTCGAGGGTTCCGTCCGGAAGATGTCCGCCCATGTGAGGGCACTTGGCGTCGGCGACAAAGTACTCCTCCCCGGAGCGGGCCACGAGCATCTCGTGATCGTCGAGGGACACCGCCTTCATACCGCCGGCGGCGATGTCCTTAGTAGTGGTCAATTGAATGAAGTCGCCCATCTTTCCCTTCTTTCTCGTGTGGCCTTCGCTGGAAGGAAGCGCTTGTCGGAAAGCCGTTTTCGGTGTCACTGATACCCAGACTCATACGCGCATATGCTCCCCCTGGCGAAAGGTCCGATGAGGTATCACCGCATTTGCATCGGAGAGATCGTCGAGGCGCTCGCACTTCATGCACGCTGTACGGTCCCGTGAAGAATCGATCAGATCGCTTCGCGCTAGGCGGGGTGCGCCTGATCCTGGAAGGCTATCGCCTGCTCGATGATCCTGTCCGCGAACTGTTCGTCGTTGATGTGACAGGGAAGGACTTCGACGGGCACGCCCGCGGGCATCACTTTCTGCAAGTGCTCGGCGAAGACGGGCGGCAGCGACGGATCGTGCAGGTGCCCCTGTGGGCTGTCGTGAGAGGAGAAGCCGAGCAGGGGAACGAAGAAGGCGACGGGTCCCTTCGCTTCCTTGATCAGTCCTGCCATGTGCTCCGCCAGGCGTCTGAAGTCGTCCGCGTTCGCGCGAACGGCAGTCACCGCGGCGTTGTGGATGTGATAGCGCCTGCCAGGAAAGCGCCGCTCGGCGTCGGCGATGGGGCCGGCGACAAGAAAGTCGATATTGCCCGGCGCGAAGATGGTGGGAACGCCCTTCTCCAGGGCCGCCTTGCACCTGTCGGGCCCTCCGTCGTAGAGACCCTGAGCCAGGTTGTCGCCGACCTCGATCAGCGAGAGATCCACGACGAGAGAGACGTTCTGCTCACGGACCGTCTCGTCCATGGCCACCCCGCCGGTCCCCTGGGAGTGGAAGACCATCACCTCGCTGCCCCGCTGTTCGAGGGCAGCGCGCACCCTCGTGCTGCACCTGTCCGTGGTGCTGAGGGTCGACATGGCCACCACGGGCTTGCCCGACGGCGTTACCGGCTTGTATCCATGAGCCATACCCGCCAGGGCGAGGGCACCGTTCTCGAAGACCCTCCGCGTCACCGTGTTGAGACCGGCCACATCGCAGACCGAGTTCAACATCAGAATGTCTTTCGTGCCGACGAACGGCTTCGTCATCCCCGAGGCCATGGTCGAGATGAGGACCTTGGGAAGGCCGAATGGGAAGGTCCGCATGACCGCGGCGCCGAGAGTGCTGCCGCCGGAGCCTCCCGCGGCGATGATGCCGCTCAGACCCACCCGTTCGTCCAACTCGTGAGCGAGGGCGATGGACCCTTCGATCATCAGCGCCATGCACTTCCCCTCGTGGTTCAAGGCGCGGATCTCGGGCATGGTCGTGCCCACGGCCGCCGCGATCTGGTCGGGAGTGATGTGTGCCCCGCCGTCCACCCTACCGCGGATGCTAGCGTCCAGCAGATACACCTCGAGTCCGTTCTCTTCCAGGCGTTCCCTGATGAAACGGTTCTCGACTTCTTTCGAATCCAGCGTAGCGACCAGCAAGACTCTTGGCTTCTCGCCCATGTATCCTCCAATAGCTGTCATGCCATCAGACTTGTTCGCGGACTCCGATCATCGCCGTTACGGCGGCTAGGGCAGCGATCCTCCTTCTGTCATCCGAGAGATGTGCGAGCCTTTCCCCTAGGTGCTGCTCGTGCTCGACGATCCGCTTCATGTCATCGATCAGACCGACCTCCCGGTCTATGAAGTGGGTCCCCAGTTCTCCTGCTGCAAAGCGCTGGTTTGCCATGACCGCTTGGTGGAACGGGATGTTGCTCTTGACGCCGATGATGCTGTACTCGAACAGAGCGCGCCTCATACGGCCGATGGCCTCATCCCGGTCTCGGCCCCACACGATCAGCTTCGCTATCAGCGGGTCGTAGAAAGCCGGTATGGTGTAGGAACCATAGACTCCACTGTCTACCCTGGTCCCCACGCCCCCTGGAGGATGGTAGGCCCTGATCTTGCCGGGCGTCGGGGCGAAGCCGTGCAAAGGATCTTCGGCATTGATGCGACACTCGATGGCGCTGCCGCTCATGCGGACGTCGTCCTGCCCGAACCGGAGCGGAAGGCCCGACGCTATGCGGATCTGCTCTTGAACGATGTCGATCCCGGTCACCATCTCCGTCACCGGGTGCTCCACCTGCAGGCGAGCATTCACTTCGAGGAAGTAGAACTTCCCGTCCTGCCAGAGGAACTCTACGGTGCCTGCTCCTTCGTAGCCCACGCAGTGGGCAGCGTTGACGGCCACCTCCCCCATCGTATCTCGAAGCTTGGCGTCCAGGGCCGGGGAGGGTGATTCCTCGATCAGCTTCTGATGTCTCCGCTGGATGGAGCACTCGCGTTCGCCAAGGTGGATGACGTTGCCCTGGGAGTCGGCCAGGATCTGGAACTCGATGTGACGGGGATCGGGCAGGTACTTCTCGATGTAGACGTCACCGATGCCGAAGTTGGTGGAGGCGATAGCCTGAGTGGATTCGAGCGCCATCGGCAGTTCCTCTTCGCTCGCCACGATGGTCATCCCGATCCCTCCGCCGCCACCCGACGGCTTGATGATCACGGGGTAGCCGATCTCTCCGGCGATGAGTCTCGCCTGTTCGAGCTCCACGATGCACTCAGTGGTCCCCGGCACCACTGGAACCCCTGCCCTCACCATCTCCCGCCGCGCAGCCGCCTTGTCTCCCATCAGTTCGAGGACCCTGGCGGACGGCCCTATGAACTTGACCCCCTCCCGCTCACAGGCGGCGGCGAAGCCGGGATTCTCGGCCAGAAAACCGTAGCCGGGGTGGACGGCGTCCGCACCACTCTGTCGGACGGCAGCCATGATCTTCTCGATGTCGAGGTAGCTCTGAGAAGCGGGCGCCGGGCCGATGAGGAACGCCTCGTCGGCGTACTTGGCGAAGAGCGCCTCCCTGTCGGCCTCCGAATAGACCGCCACCGAAGGGATGCCCATCTCGCGGCACGCACGCATCACGCGGACGGCTATCTCGCCGCGGTTTGCGACAAGGATCTTCTTGATCATTGCTGGGCCACCACTATGAGGACATCCTCGGGGTCGACCATCTGGCCCTCTTGGACATGGACCTCTCTCACCACCCCCGGCCTGGGTGACACGATCGATCGCCTCATCTTCATGGTCTCGATCATGGCTACCTCGTCGCCTTCGGCCACCGAGTCCCCAACCTTCACCGGCACCGCGAGGATCAGTCCCGGCACGCCGCATACGACGGCGCCGTCGGGTAGTTCCCGGCGGCCGACCGGCGCGTCTCGTGTCTCGCCTTTGTCAGCCGCGGCTGTGGCGAGGGCTTCGCTTCCGCTCCCCAGAGGAGAGATCTTGACGGTGAAGACCTCACCGTCCACATCCACACTGAACTCCCGGGGAAAGCCGGCCCGATCCGGCGAGGCGCCGGCCTGGGTCGCAGCTCCTTGGGTCGCAGGGCCCTTGGCTCTCGCCGGAAGGCGTCGCGCGGTCCGGCCCTGCACCGGCGGGCCCGGTGCCCCCCGGTGCCGCGCCTGCCGGTGCCGCGCCTGCCGGTGCGGCCGCTTGCTTCCCGTCTGCGCCTCGCTTCACCGGTCTTCCCGGGATCAAGATCTTCAGCAGGAGGTCGTCGGCAGAAAGGTCGGGCCCGATCTCCTGGCGCAGTTCGTCAACGGACTTGAGGAACCCTTCGGGCCGCCACTCGAGCAACTCCTGGGTTCGCGGTAGGCTCATGATACGGTCCATGACTGCCGGGTTCACCGGCACGGCCGGCTTGCCGTAGTACTCCAGGACGTACTTGATGGACTCGTCCGTCACCGTCTGGTAGCGCTCTCCCGAGACCACGTTCTCGAAGGCCTGGGCGCCGACGATCTGGGAGTAGGGGGTAGCCATCACCGGATAACCGTAGTCCTTGCGCACCCGGATCACTTCCTCCAGGATCTCGCCCAGCCGCTGCTCCATCTTTATCTCCCGGAGCTGGCGCGTGAGGTTGGTCATCATGCCGCCCGGCACCTGGTGCTCCAGGTAGTACACGTCGTACTCCATCGGCCTCCCGAGCGGGAGTCCTTCTCTCTCCGCGATCTGCCGGTAGTGCGCCGATACGGCGGCCAGCGCTTCATCATCCAGGTCGCACTGGTAGTTCAGCCGGCGTAGGTTCTTGAGGACCGTCTCCGTCGCCGGCAGAGAGGTGCCGTTGGCGAGCGGCGCCGCGGCGGTGTGCAGCGTTCGCACGCCCGCTTGCACGGCGGCCAGATAGCAGAGCGGAGCCAGGCCTGAACTGCAGTGGCAGTGGAACTCGAGGGGTATGCCCTCGCAGTGCTGCTCGACGAGCGAGACCAGCTCCCCGGTCTCGTCCGGCGTGATGATCCCCGACTCGTCCGAGATCATGATGCGGTCGATGCAGTCTTTCGCAGCGGCGATGAGCCGCGTCTTCTCGATCCAGTGGTTGCTGGTGTGGACGGGGCTCGAGGTGTACATCAACGAGGTGACCACCTCCGCCCCTTCCGCCTTGGCCACTTCGGCGTAGTAGCGGAACCTCTCCATGTTCTCCTGGTAATCGCAGATCCAGAAGCTGCGGACGCCATTGGCGACCGAACGTTTGATCCAGAGCGAGATGATGTCACGGGGCGTGCTGAGGTCGAAGGAGGAGAGACTGGCCGTCTGATAGGAGCCACGCAGCCAGGTGTTCGGCATCAGGCCGGAGACCAGTCTGATCCTCTCCCAGGGATCCTCGTCGAGGGTGCGCACCTGCACCGTGAACGCCTGCGAGCCGACGGTGGCTACGGCCAGATAGCCTACCTTGTCCATCATCTCCGCGATGGGGACGATGTGCTCGGTCCTCATTGTGTTGCCCCAGAGGCTCTGCTGAGCGTCCCGGATGGTCTGGTCGACGAAATGTACCTTGTCCACTAAGCTTCAGCCTCCCCGAACGCGCTCGACAACGCATCGGCGACCGCTCTTGCGAATGTGGGGCTGTTGATGTCGTTATCTACCTCGATCACATCTATCTCCGGATCGAGGTGCGCCTTCAGCGTGCGAGAGAAGGCATGGTCCGAGACAGGGTCGTGAAGGGGAGCACCCTCCACGCTGAGGGACGAGAAACCTCCGAGGGGGATGACGGCTTTGACCCTTGCCTTGTTTTCATAGCGATTCAGGCGGTCGGCGACAGAGAAGGCGAGATGCTCCATCTCCTCGGCACTCGTCCTCGCCTGCACTCTGGGTGGCTCGACGAACAATCTCCTCTCGGCCAGTCTTCTCGATTGCCAGAGAGGATCGTTCCTGTCCCTTCTCTCGGGCGGACCGCAGCTGATCATATCGAAGCCGCCCGGGCAGAAGATGTAGGGGATCGGCAGGGTTAGGGCCACGTCGAGGCGGTCCGGCCCGGCGGTGCGATTGCCGCCCAAGAGGTGCTCGCTGAATGCCCCGGGGACGAGGTCGATGAACGCTCTGAACATCCCCTGAGACGCAAGATCGAGGGCAGCCTTGTCGCCGATGCCCGTGGCGTGGATGGAGACGATCTCGTAGTCTCCTCCCAGGGCCTGTCGTAGGTAGCCCGCGCCCTTGTCGCAGTAGCCGAATTCCGTCACCGCGAGACATGGCTTCTCCCCTTGGAGTGAGACCGGGCCTCCCTCCACCATCCCGCAGATGGCATCGGCTCCGTTGCGCGCCAGGATCCTGACCATGGGATTCATGCCCACGGTGTCGACGACGGTGTGCATCAACGTGATGTCTCGGAGCGCGAAGTACTCTGCGAACTTCGCGGCGTGGACGGGCTGCAAGGTAGCGCCCGATATGAGCAGCTTGGGGACCCCGAAGGGCAGTTGCTTCATAGCCGGCAGCGATATGAGCGCGCCCGTCATCCCTGTGATGGCGAGGATCGCCTGAAGGTCGCCGTCCGCATAGAGGGCGGATACCTTGGCTTTCAGGCCTTCTGCCATGACCAAGGTGGCCGGAGTACCGCCGGCCAGGGTGATCCCCGTGCTTCTTGCGGCCAGGTCGGCCAGCTCCCGGTGGCTCACATCGGGTTCGAGCGTCGGGGCGATGGCTCCGGTGCCGACGCTGATGTCTATCAGACAGGCGTCGTGGCCTCTTTGCCGGATCCGGTCTCGGATGAGTCTAAGTGCTTCTTCTCTCTCCTCGAGCATCCCGACGATGGCGATAGCCATCCTACCATCGCTCCTTTGACGGCCTACCGAGCTGGAACCTGTTCGCCGGCAAGCGCTTGCCGGCGCCGGCCTCGATGATACCGTACCGCAGGGTCCACCGCGCCGTGGCTACGGCGTAGTCACTCGTCCTCCGACTCTTCCCAAACGACCTCCACGCCCTCCGAGTCTCCTACGGCTTCTGTGAGTATCCTGATGAGTTCAGGACTTCCGCCACCCCGCTCGAGAAACTCGATGGTCAGCGGCGTGATGTAGTAGTCCGTGTCCTCCTCGTCTTCCTCCTCGAGTTGACCGATCAAGAGCTGCAGATCAGCTTCGTCGATCTCTCCCAGATACTCACCGCTCTCCTTCAGCGACAATGTGATCACCGATCGATCCTCCCATCTGTGTGCGCTCCGATCGCGGGCCTGGATGTCAACCCGACGCCCATCACTCTACCACCGCATTGGCGGGACCAGACTCGACAGCGAGACGGCCGGTGGAGCGGGGCCCAGCCGACCTGATCCGATCGTCAACGGCCAAGGATCCCTTCCGGCTCGACCTGGAACGGATCGACCACACGTACGCCGTCAAACAGACGACCGTGCTCGAGATCCTCGGTCAGGAGCCAGCTACAGCCAGCCAGCTGAGCAGCTGAGACGACAAGCGAATCCCACCAGGACAGCCTATGGCGTTCCTGGACGATCCACGCTCCCTCGATCACGGACCGGTCCATGGGTATCGGAGCCCACGCCATCAGGTTGCGAACGTCGGCGCGCGCCTGCTCGCGAGCGAGTCCGGGCTTCAGCTTCTCGGTCACCACCACGTAGTACTCGTTCAAGACCTGAGCACTTGTCCGCCCGGAGCGCGTGGCCCAGAGCGACCGCAACCAGCGTTCGGCCGCCTGTTGTTTTCTCAGTTCCGACGCATCGCGGGCATATACGAGGACGTTGGTGTCGACGAAGCACGAGACGCTCATTCGTGAACCACTCTCAGCTACTATTCGCTCGAGCGGTCATGGGTCTCGGTCCGGGTGGGATACCGCCCTGCGGTCTTGAGCTCCCGGGGGGCAACGGCAAGGTACTGCTGCATGGCTGCCTCGTACCCCTCCTCCTGGAGCATCCGCTCGCGGAGCAGCTCTCCAAGGAGCCTTGAGACGCTCGTCTCGCAGCGGGCCGCCCAGATGCGCGCCCAGCGGGCGACCTCTTCATCGAGAGTAACGGTGACGTTCCTCAATCCCACGATTCCAGTGTAACACGAATCTCGTGTCAATCGACCTCTTCTCCGAGTTCGGACCTTCCATCGCGAGCCTACTCTCTCCCTACTTGCTGTCTGTGAGACCAAGGTTTGATTGCGCGGTCGGTCCTTGACAACACCCGGCGGGGGCGGGATAGTGTGTTAGTTGGTTGTCAGTAACCAACTGCGGTCTGGGGCTCGGCCACTACCGCTCCCGGCACGATCAGCAGAGACATGGAGGAAGGATGAAAGTCAAGAAGATCGTCGATCTTAGTCAACCCTTCGGTCACAACACGCCGTTGTGGCCATACTTCCCGGACATCAAGATCGAGCGTTTCCACTACCACGCCAAATCCGGCGTCTTCACGCAGTGGTTGTGGCATCCCATGCACGTAAGCACTCATGCCGACTCGCCCATCCACGTGATAGCGGGCGAATGGTCGACCGAGCAGATCCCACTCGACTATTACTTCGGCACCGGAGTGGTGGTCGATGTGGGCCCGAAAGGCAAATGGGAGTTCATCACGGCCGACGATCTCGAGAAGGCTACGCCCACGATCGAAAAGGGCGACATCGTCATCATCCACACCCACATGCATGCTCAGTTCGGCGACAACAAGGACTATTTCGCCCGATCACCGGGACTCGTACCAAGCGCCGCGGAGTGGCTGGTGCAGAAGGGCGTCAAAGCCGTGGGTGTCGATCAGCAGGCGCTTGATCATCCGCTCGCCACAGCCATCGGCTACCACGGCCCGGGCCCGCTGCTGCCCGACGTGGTGGCGGAGTACGAGGCCGAGACCGGGCGCTCGGCGAAGGATGACTTCCCCCTGTGGGAGCCGTGCCACAACATCCTCCTGGGCAATCACGTCATGGGCTTCGAGAATGTGGGCGGCGACATCGACGAGGTGCTGGGCCAGCGCGTGACAATCGCCGGTTTCCCGATCAGGTGGGTCGGGGGCGACGGTTCCATGGTTAGGCTGGTCGCCATCGTCGAGGAAGAGTAGAGAGAGGGCTGCGCGTGGCCGTTGCCCCGCTCCTGGGGGAGCGGGGCAACGGCCACCGGCCCGCCCAGAGGTTTTGTCACGTAGGAGTCTGTTGTACGATTGCGCACGACCGACCGGTCGGTACCGCATCGACTCTAGGGCGAGACATGACTAGACATGACTAGGAGAGCGAGCTTCCCCTCCTGGGTCGGGTACGCTCTGGCCTCCTTCCTCTGCTATGGAATAACCAACTCTCTTCTGGGCGCCATCTACGAATGGAGCGACCGCAATGCCGATACCCCGGTCACCGCGCCGTTCATCCTATGGGCGACCCTGGGGTTCTTCGGGGTCGGCGCCGCCGCTCTCTTCAGGCTGACGGGTCGGGGCTATAAGGGACTACCCTCACGCCGGTTCATCTGGATCGCGGCTGTGGCCGGCGTCACCCTTTCGCTCGCGATGTTGACATTGAAGCTGGGCCTGGCGAGCGACCCCGACGCCAAAGGCCCCATCGTGGCCATCAGTTCCACGAACGCCATGATCGTCGCTCTCGGCGCCTGGCTCATCCTCCATGAGAAGCTGAGCAAGAGGCAGCTGCTCGGCATGTTCATCATCATCTGCGGGATCGCGCTGATGGCACTGGGGTACGGCGCCGGCTCGAGCGCACGCGGCCTGGTCTTCGGCCTGGCCACCATGGTTCTTTTTGGCATCACCAATCTCCTGCTCAAATACGCGGGCCACTACGGCAGCAATTCGGTCACGACCGCTGCCATCCTCTGGCTCTCGGCCGGGGTCTGCGGTGTTCTGGCCTTGGCCTATTGCCTGATCCGTTACGGACGCCTGCCCGGCATGGAGCAGCCCTCTCTGATCCTCTGGGCCGTTCTGGCCGGCGTCACCCTGGCGCTCGGTATGTTGTTCATAAAGCTGGCCGTGACCAAAGGGCCTGGGGGACCGGCGGCTGCCATCAGCGGTTCCAACTCCGTCCTGGTCGCCATCTTCGAGTTCTTGGTCTTCGCCCACATCCCGCCGGTTCAGAAGTTGGTGGGCATGGGTATAGCCATAGCCGGCATCATCGTTCTGAGCTTGGCCGGAGACCGCAAGACCGGCGCGAGTTGATCCCGGCGTCTACCAGAGGGGGGACACATGGGCAGGGTGCAGGACAAAGTAGCTATCGTGACCGGAGGCTCCACCGGCCTGGGTGAGGCCACGTGCAGGCTTCTGGCCGGAGAAGGAGCTCGGGTGGTGATAGCCGACATCCAGGATGAAAAGGGCAGAAGGGTAGCCGAGGAGATCGAGACGAGCGGCGGCTCAGCCCACTACCATCACATGGACGTCACCGCGGAAGACCAGGTCAGAGAGGTCTGCGCGAGCGTGTTCGACAGCCTCGGGCGCATCGATATCCTGGTGAACAACGCGGGCATCACCGGGGCGCCCAAACCCACTCACGAGATCACCGTGGAGGAGTGGGATCAAGTCCTTAATGTCGACGCCAAAGGGGTCTTTCTCTGCACGAAGCATGCCGTACCCTACATGATCCGAGGAGGGGGAGGCAGCATCGTCAACATCTCCTCCGTCTACGGCATCGTCGGCGGGATGGATGTTCCTCCTCCGTTCCTCTACCACGCGGCCAAAGGCGCGGTACGTCTCATGACCAAATCGGACGCGCTGTGCTATGCCAAGGACAAGATCAGGGTCAATTCCATACATCCGGGCTGGCTCTGGACGCCCATGCTGGAGAACGTGGGCAAGGATGCGACCGATGGACCGGAGGAGTTCCACAGGCGGATACTCAGCCACGTGCCGCTGGGTCACTACGGCGATCCCATCGATGTCGCCTACGGCGTGCTGTACCTTGCTTCCGACGAGTCCAAGTTCAGCACGGGCACCGAGCTGGTGATCGACGGGGGATTCATCGCTCAGTAGCCGATCCCTCGACCGATCCGCGGGACTTCGACGTGCTCGGGCGCGTCCAGCGCGATAACGAGCGTGTGGCAGTCACGAGCTATGGCAAAGCGGTTGCCGCGGATGTCCCCGAAGGGATCTCCGTGGCTACCAACTACTCAACTAAGTGAGATCTCATCCCATCTGTGAGCCCTTAGCTCTGGATGCATCAAGTCTCGCGTCTGATCGCTAAGTATGAGATGGGTACTGTATGATAGTTATTACTTGCTATTTGCTTGCTGACAGCATATTATTCTTTTTAAGATTAGTGTTCACTTATCTGGCATAGTGGAAGCGACTTATTTTGGAGGAGTGATTGACATGGCAGTCGAGGCCTTCAGCTTCATACCGGCCGAGATTCCTCAAGCGGAGCGCGGCTCCAGAAAGAGCAAATACGCGGCGACCATTGAGGCGGTCAATGAGTATTTGCAGGCTCACAAAGACCAGCGAGCCGTAAAGATAGAACTTGCCGATGTGAGTATTAAGTCCGCTGTCGCCAGCTTCCGCAATGCCATAGCGAAGCGCTACCCGGATACCCTGCGCCTGGTGCAGCGGGGTGGCGAACTCTACATCCAAAGGCGCGTATGACGATCGCCGGCTGGAGGCCATCACGGCTCGTGGGATAAGCCCCGCAACTGCGGGGCTTGTTGTCTGGTGGCGACGATTCGGCGTCTTGCGGCAGGCGATGGCACCGAGAATCGAGGGATCATGGGCATCATAGTGGTCGGAGTAGACGGGTCTGAGCACGGGGACTCGGCGCTGGAGTTCGCCGCCGAGGAAGCCGCCCTGCGGGGCGCGCGTCTGCGCGTGGTATGTGCCTGGGAAGTTCCCGCCACCGCGGGGATGAGCGTCGGACTGGTCCCGGGGCTGCTGCGGAGTTTCGGCGAGGAAGCGGAAGCGATAGTCCAGGCTGCGATGGAGCGGGTCGGAGAGCTTCAGGCCTCCGTCTCCTGCGAGCCCCGGGTGATCGAGGGCCACGCCGGTAGCGTCTTGCTCGATGAGGCGCGGGGAGCGACCCTGCTCGTGGTGGGGAGCCGGGGCCGGGGAGAACTCAGCGGTATGCTGCTCGGATCGGTCAGTCACCAGGTCCTGCATCACGCCCCCTGCCCGATCGTCGTGGTGCCGCAGACAGGAGCTTGATCTAGGCGGGCACGTCTTGTTGACTCGGGGGCGTCGTCTGAGCCGGCTCCACGTGTGCTACGACGTCGGTCACCTGGGGGAACCGGGAGCGCAGTTCGGTCTCTACCGCATGAGCTATCTCGTGGCCCCGCTCGACGGTCGTGTCGGGAGCCACAAGTAAGTGAAGATCCACGGACACCTGGTTCTCCGATCCACGGGTCCGCACAGAGTGGCACTCTACTACCCCGTCTACGCCGGCGGCAGTCGCCACCACCTCGGCTACCGGGAGCCGGGCCGCGTCACTCAAAGTGCGTCCGACTCCCCGCAGGATCGTGATGGCCGTGTACGCTATGGCGACGGCCACCAGAAGGGCGATGACGCCGTCGGCTTTTTCGAATCCGAGCCAGACCAGGATCAGGCCGACGATCACACCTGAGCTCACGAGCACGTCGCTGAGGGTGTGGCGGGCGTCGGCCCTTAGGATCTCGCTACCCAGCCGGCGGCCTTCACGCGCCTCCCAGGTCGTCACTCCCAAGTTCACGATGAGCGTGCCGATCATGATCACGAAGGAGGCCACCGTGACCTCGGCGTTCCCCTGACCGCGAAGGCTTTCGATCGCTCCCCGGGCTACGGTGTAGCAGGCGATGCCCAGCATGATGGCGATGGCCGCGGCAGCGAGGGTCTCGAATTTGCCATGTCCGTAAGGGTGGCTCTGGTCGGCGGGCCGGGAAGCGACCGACATGCCGACGAGGCCCACAACGTTCGAGGCGCCATCAAAGAACGAGTGGATGCCGTCCGCCTGCATGGCCACGGAGTGGCTGAAAAGGCCATACAGAAGTTTGGCCAACGCAACAGCGATATTGAGGACGAGCACGATCACGAGCACGCGCCGGATGTCGCGCTCACGATGCTTGGGCATAGACCATTCTGTCGTGGTGTCCGCCATCAGCGAGGAGTTTACCGCACTGCCTTCGTCGGCAGGTCGCGCAAACGGGAAAGGCTGCTCGCGGCGCCGCCGACGACCGCTGAGAAAGGGGCTTCGGTGGCGCTACCTCAAGGCCGGCGGGCGGCTCGATCCGGGGGGCTCCCTCCCTTGTCTTCTCTCCCGCCGGCTATGAATCCAGCTCTTGCGCGCCGCGAGGTTTGGGACCCTTCCGGCCCACGAAGGCGCACAGGACGATGACCTACAAAGCGAACATGATGATCGACCAGAACGGATAGTAGGGGACCATGAAGAGCTCGGAGATGGGTGATACGATCCCGTCTGTGCCTGGCCTATTCGTGGGCCGCGTCACCGCGCCGCGGACCGACGAGTGAGGCGGCGACCCCGAAGATGCAGAGCACAGCGAAGATCAGAAACGTCACCCTGACGCTGGTCAGCAGGTCTGGGTAGTCCGTCGGCTCGATGGCCTCCCGTCCCACCTCGAGGGCCAGCACGAGCGTGGCGACACCCATGCTCATGCTCATCCCGGTCTGGCGCATGGTGGCCAGGCGTGGCTGAGGCGATGCCTACCCATCGCGTCTCCACGCTGCCCATGACGGTGTGCGTGATCGGTGTCGCGAAGAAAGCGAAGCCCAGGCCGAGCAAGCAAAGCATGATGATGATGTACCAATACGGGGTTGTGGTGCTAAGGAAACTAAGCGCGAACAGGCCGAGCACGCATACTGCCATACCCGCGGAAGCCACGTACCTGGCCTGGAATCGGTCGGCCAGTCGGCCGGCGAGCGGAGAGAGGCCCGCCTGGACGAAGGTGCCGGTCACGAGCACCAAGCCTGCCGTCTGCGGATCGAGTCCCCTGTTGTACTGTAGATAGAGGCTCATGAGAAAGACCATGGCGGCGGTAGCGCTGTAGTTGATGAAGGTCGCCAGGTTCGAGTAGGCGAACACCCGGTTGCGCCGGAAGAGATCGACATTGACGAGAGGGTCGGCGGCTCTCGTCTCCCACCATACGAAAGCCGCGATGCCGGCGATCCCACCAGCGATCAGGATCGCTCCGGTGATGTCCGGCAGCAGCGAGAACCCGAGAAGGAGAGCAGTAAGGGACACTGCGTAAACCACGGATCCCAGGATGTCGAAGCGGGCGCGCTTGGGCTCTCGCCAATCGAGATGTCTCAGTCTCCATACCGGGAGCACCAGGTTCACTAGCCCAAGCGCGCCCACTACCAGAAAGAGACCCCGCCAGCCGAGATTGTGGACGATGAGTCCGCCGAGGACCGGGCCGAGTGTGAGACCCAGGTAGACGCCGGCAACGTTGAGCCCCAGCGCCCTACCCCGCGATTCAACGGGGTAAGCCAGGATGACCAGGGCTGTGGCGGTCACGGCGCCGATCGCGAGTCCCAGCCCGTGGACCGCTCTTAAGACGAGGAGGATGCCGGCCGACGGGGCGAACGCGCTGGCAAAGGAAACGACGGTGAAGATGATCATGCCCCAGATGAAGAGCCGCACTCGGCCGTACAGGTCGGCCAGGCGGCCGGCCGGCAGCAGGGTCGCTCCGGCGACGAGGATGTAGGCGAGGGAGATCCAACTGAGCGCCACCGCCGACATGTTGAATTCGGCCTCGATCATCGGCAGGGCGATGTTGATGGCCGAGGACATGAAGGTGACCAGGAATCCGCCCAGGGTGGCGACGACAAGAACCATGGTGCGGTCCGGGCTGAGTTGTTGTGCTTCGGAGGTTTCCGGTTGGCTCATCAGCACCAGCCTATCAGCAAGTCGGCCAATGCCCAAAGCCCTCCTCTTAGGTGACCTGGACGATCCCGAGAGCGAGATGTCCAAACATCTAGCTTAAGTTAAGGCTTAGGTTTATCACCTCGAATACGGCCCGAAGGGCGGTGCCTGATATCTGGCCGTGCCCAGACGGCTCCTCGCCGGCAGCCTGGTCTTCGGCGCCTCCGGACCTAGGGGGTCGTCTCGGTGGTCTCCGTAACGCCGGGGGCCTCCGCGGTCCCGGTGCCGGGAAGTGCCATCGCTTTTGCCAGCTTCGGCAGGGCGATGAAGTCCAGGGTGCGGATAGCCTTCCGGTTGGCGTTGAACAGTGCCAGAATGGCTGGGGGCAGCTGTCCGTCCTTGGCCAGCAGGAGGATCCCGTCGTCGAGAGCCAGGTAGGGTCCCGCGGGGAGACCGTCTGGGAAGTTCTCTCCTGTGGCGATGGCAGTGTGGGCGAAGCTCAAGCCTTGCGTGAGGGCGTACTGCGCGATCAGGGCGACGGTGTCGTAGCTGTCCACTCCCACTTGGCGCTCCACATCGCTCAGCCCCAGCTCGGACTTGGTGCCGACCACGAGGGCTGAGCCCACCGCGAGCTCCCCTATGGTGTCGGTGACAATAGCGGGAGTCTTGCCTTCAAGAGGGCTGAGGAGGATCGGCCAGCCCTTGGCGGCTGCCAGGGGAGCCACCGCGATCGCCTCCACGAAGCTGTCTGAGGGCGCTATGACCACCTTCGAGACCGTACCCAGCTTGGCCTTGACCTGCTGGGCGACCAAAGCAGCCATCTCGTACCGGTCGTCGCCGGCCAGGTTGACTATGCCGGGGTTCTCCAGGAGATCACCAAGTTGCCTCTTGACCTTGGAAGATCCCGAGACACCCACAAGGAATATCCGCGAAGGATTGAGGCGCTCTATCTCGGTGCTCAAGTCGGCTCTGACGCCTTCCGGGGGAACGAGCAGTATGGGCGCGCCGTACGCCGCCGCCAGAGGAGCCGCGCAGACCGCTTCCGCGTAATCATCGCCTGTGGCAAGCACCAGAGCGGGAGCACCCTGCGGATAGCCGAGCTTTGAGATGGCTATGGCCGTGCTGTAGCGATCGGTCCCGGCTACGAGGCGGTCGGTGCGGGGCGCGGTCGTGGTGGTGGTGGAGGAGGAGTACGCCTGCAACGTGGTACTAGGCTGGATCTCGGTTTGGACGGGGCTACCCTGCAAAGGCGACAGCAAATAGTTGTCCAGCAGGTAGAAGGCGCCGGCGACGACGGCCAGTACCGCGACCACGGGGATCAGCCACTTGAAAACCTCCCCCGTCACCCATGCGGCTTTGCGGGGACCGCTTGTATAGTGGCCCCGACTGTGGAGTGGAGCCCCGCAGTGCCAGCAGAAGCGGGCAGCCGGGTCATTATGGCCTCGGCACTCCCTGCAGACGATGCGATCGGCGGAAGCTTTCATAACGGAATCGACCAAAGAAGAAAGTTAGGCTAGAGTGTAGGACGTCGTCTGCTCCTCAGCTTATTATGTGGACATGGGGAAAGCAACAGACAGTCGACCTACGTGCAGCAAAACCCCCTCAGGCTGCTGAGAGTAAAGCCGATACATACCCTGACAACATCAGGGAAAGGCGACACGACATGACGGACGAGAGCCTCGGTCAGGATCGTCTCACCGGCCTTCACAACCGGTGGTACGTGCTACACGAGCTCGAACGCCACATCGAGCTCTACAAACGGTACTGGCGCCCGTTCTCACTGCTCGTGCTCCACTTCGACAATCTCACGTGGGTCAACGACACCTTTGGGGATGCCGCGGGAGATTCCGCCCTCGAATACCTGGCGACGCACATACGGATGCATCTGCGTGACGCAGACATCGCCTGCAGGTACGCCGAGGACGAATTCGTGGTCATCATGCAGGAGACCGACAAAGAGGCTGCCCGAGCAGCGGGCCGGCGGATGGCCGACTCGGTCGAGAAGACCAGATTCAAGGTGGGCGACGCTTCAGTCACTGTGAAGGTGAGTTTCGGCGTCGCATCGTGCCCCGAAGACGGAACGGAAGCGGAAGCGCTGCTGCAGGTCGCCGGCAAGCACGATTGACCCGGGTTGACGGGGTCCCGCCTGGTTCGAGTCGGTCGCCCTGGACTGAGGTCCTCCAAGCGGCGGGATGACCTTCGGCTCCCGGCTCAGCCTGCTTCTATCTCAGGTATGTGAAGCTCCACCAGAGTCTGAGGCAAAGGCCTTCCCGTTGTTGGATCCCAGCCCATCGCCTTGTAATAGCTCTCGCGGAGAAGGGTGAAGGGGATCTCGTGTCCCGCGGCCGGCCCGGCCCCCAGCGGATCGTCGAACCTTTTCGGCAGGCGGATGTCATCGAGGCCGACGCCCTCCCTGACGTTGAAAGCCTGCCTGAGAGTCAGGATGCGCCTGCCTGTCTTGAGTCCTTCGTCCCAATCCATGTCCCAGCCGGTGACCGGCCTGAGAAGCTCCACCACCGGTAGCCTGTCGAACGTCGAATAGAGGGAGCAGAGTCCCGCCGAGCTCAGCAGTTGCCAGTACGCCCCGCCGCGCGCGTAGATGTCGCCCTTCGTGTCGTAGGCGGCAAAGACCCCGGGCGAGTCCGACTGGAGCAGGGGGTCGGTGCCCAGTGGCGTACCGTGGTCGAGTATGCCCATCCCCTGCGGCCCGCAGTGCTGGGCCGGTGTGGCGTCGGCCATGTAGAACATCCCCCTCGCCGGATTGAAGCGCGGGTCGTGGAGTGGCAGCTGCCGGCCTCCCACGTGCATGGCGTACTGCCCGCTGCCCCTCCCGATGCTCTCGGCCGCCTGCTTCGAGCCATCGGCGAGCAGGGCGCCGAACCCTTCCCGTTTCGCGATCTGTTCGGTCAGGGCGACCACCGCCTGCCGCGTTCCCCCAGGTCAGCTCGAGACCGCCGGTGTCGCTCGAGTCGATCAGGCCGTTCTCGTAGCACTCCATCGCGAAAGAGATGGCGCCGCCGACCCCGATCGTGTCGATGCCGTAACGGTTGCAGATCTCGTTCGCCCGGATCACCGACTCGACGTCGTCGTTACGGCAGTTGGTCCCCAAGGCGCCCAGAGTCTCGTACTCAGGCCGGTGGCTCTCGCCCTGGGTGGCGAACGGACCCTCATCGATCCGCACGAGCGCGCCGCAGCGGACGGGACAGGCGCTGCAGGCGTAGCTCTTGAGCTTGTAGACGTCCATCTTGGCGCCGTCCAGGTTGCTGCCCGTCGGGAAAGCGTCGGTGCCGGTTGCCGTCCAGTTCCCGGTGGGGCTGTCGCCGATGGAAAGGAGGAAACTCGTGTCCGCTCCGGTGCCGGCGGCGGTGAGCCCCGTAAGGAAACGGCTTTCTTTGAGGACCCGCAAGTAGTCCTCCTGCACCGCTCTCAGGCCCTTCTTGTCGGCCACGCTGATGCGGGCGCCCTTCGCCGCCCGAAGAGCCACGGCTTTGAGCTTCTTCGAACCCATGACGGCTCCGACGCCGGAGCGGGCCGCCGTCCGGCCCTTTTCGTTGACGATGCCGGCCAGGCGCGAGCACTGCTCTCCCGCCGGGCCTATGCACGAGATGGTCCAGGTGCCCGGACCGCCCAGTTCCGCTTGCAGGAGGTCGTCGGTCTCGTACGTGTCCCTGCCCCACAGCCGGTCGGCGGCGATGAGCCGCGCCCGGCCCCCGTCGATGACCAGGCAGACGGGGCGCTCCGCCGCGCCGGTAATGAAGACCCCGTCGTACCCGGCGTTCTTGAGTTCCGGTCCCCAGGTGCCGCCGGAATTGGAGTCCGCCCAGCCGCCGGTGAGCGGCGACTTGGTGGTCACCATGTACCGGCCCCCGCCGTACACGCCGGTGGCGGTGAGCGGTCCGGTGGCGAAGACCAGCATGTTCTCGGGCGCCAAGCGGATCGATCCCGGGCTTGGTCCGCTCCATCATGACCTTCGCCCCCATCCCCGTTCCGCCGATGCAGCTCCGATAGAAGCCCTCGTCCGGAGTCTCTTCAACGAGCGCTCCCGTGCTCAGGTCGACAAAGAGAAGCTTCCCAGCATATCCGTGGCCCACAGCCGCCGCGCTCCTTACTGTCGTGTGATCGTGGATGAGATCTAGGGATACGCTCTTGCCCGGACGCTTCTATCCACCTGCCAAGAACGGCCGCAACGTGACAACGTCGCCGTCCTCGAGTCTCCGATCCAGATCCCGGGGCATCGCGCAAAACGCGCCATTGATGACGAGAAAGCGCTTTCCTCCGCCCACCACCTCCGCTCGGAGGTCGGAACCAAGCAGGGTAGAGAGATGGGCTAGAAGGTCGTCGACCGTCGTACCGGCCGGAAGGGAGAGGCTGCTGGTGGGCAGTCCACCATGGCCGGAGGAGCTCCAGACCGAGAATTCTATCCTCACGCTGTCCACTGCCCGCGTCTGGGCCGGATCGCTCATCCATCAAAGGACTCCCTAGAGCCCCAGCTCGGCCGGCTCGTTGCTCTTCGAGGTCATTATTCACGGGCAGAAAGATTGTGTCAAGGGAAATGAGCATGCTATGATTACTATGGTCATAGAGTGACCATCACGCACAGGAGCCCCATGGCGCCGAACGCAGAAAAGTCTGCAGGGTCGTCGACCTATCAGGTGCGCGTGCTCGACCGCGCCATCGACATCCTGGACTGCTTCAGCCAACGCCGGCGGGAGCTCAGCATTCCTGAGATCGTCGAGATCACGGGGTTGGACCGGTCGACGGCGAGAAGACTGGCCACGAACCTAGTGCGCAGGGGGCTCCTTCAGGAAGCTGCAGCCAACGGCCGGTATCAGCTGGGTCTGCGTCTGTTCGAGATGGGCTCTATCGTTTCCGCCTCGTTCTCGCTCCTCGAGGCCGCGGCCGGCCCCCTGTCGGCCCTTCAGAAGGAGATCAGCGGGACCATCATGCTGGCGGCGCCCAGCGGCGACCACTTTGTGATAGTGGACAGACGGGAGGGCGTGGGGGCGGGTGGGTCGATGGTATCGATGCGGAGCGAGATAGGGACCGTCCGCCCGATCACCTACGGACCTATCGGCCGGGTACTCCTCTCGACACTCAGCGTCGCCGCGGTGCGGGAGTTGCTGGACAAATACCCTCTGGAAGCGTCCACCCCCTACTCCATCACGGACATCGACCTCTTCCTGCAGCGACTTCAGGCGGTGGCAGATGCTGGGTACGCCTCGGACGTGAACGAGGTCACCGAGGGCATCATGGGTCTGGCGACTCCGATCACGGACGTCTCGGGCACGACCGCCGGTGTCCTCTGCCTGGGCGTGCCTTCCACCAGAGAGAACGACCTCCCGTTCGTGGAAACGGCGCTGACGAGGCTGAGAGAAGCCAGTGGGGCGATCTCCACGAACATGGGCTATGGAGCCGATTCCGGACCGGCGTCCGGCGAGGAAGTCGAAGAGCAGGACTATGCGGGCAGTCAGACCCGCGGACCGATCTAGGCCGGGACACACCGAGAGGATAGGAGGGGACGCACTATTCGAAAGAGGCCACGCGGCTCGCTGCAACCTTGCACTATCTAGTACGGCGAACGACTTGCAGGAGGACACGATATGAAGAAGACGAGAGTCTCCGTCCTCGACGGCGGCACGATGGCTCTTCCGGACTACAAGCTCTTCTGGGGCAGGGGCACGGGCGAGCTCATCCGCTTTTCCAGCTATAGCGTGCTTGTGGACCACGATGATGGGGTGTTCCTGTTCGACTCCGGGTACGATCGAGACTTCATGTACAAGTGGACCATGCAGGACAACCCGATCCAGGCCGACGATCAGAACCCGGTGGCCCAGCTCGCCAAGCTAGGGATGACCCCCAAAGACGTCGACTACATAATCAACTCCCATTTCCACATCGATCACGTGGGGGCCAACAAGCATTTCCCCGATGCGACCATCGTGGTGAACAGGAAGGAATACGAAGGGGCCAAGAACCCGATGCCCTTCGAGTATCAGAGCTTCTCCGACCTCAGTTTCGATCCCGAGTTGCACCGGCTGAACTTCATGGGAGCCCGCGACATCCTGAAACGGGCGGGCACGGCGGAAGAGGAGTCACCTGTCAAGACTTCACCCAAGTACAAGTTCCTGGAGGGCGACACCGAGTTGGCCAAAGGCCTCTGGCTCTACGACGTCCCTGGCCACTCGGCCGGGCAGATGGCCATGATCGTTGAACTCGAAGGCCGGAAGCCCATGTTCTTCCCGGCCGACGCATGCCACCTTCCCCGGCATCTGGAAGAGATGATCGTCCCCGGGTTCCACATCGATCCGGTGGCGGGCTACCGTTCGCTGGAAAGAGTGAAAGAGCTCCAGGCTCAGTACGATGCCGAGATCTTCTGGGGCCATCCCCCGGGCGAGTCGCTGACCTATCGCAAAGCGCCGGAATGGTATGAATAGGATCGTGGGTGGCTTCGCCCCCGGTCTGTCGTTGCGAGACCGACATGGCTAAGCCCTCGTCGATCCCCGAGTCGGCAGCCGTCGCGATCGACGACATGCTGGACGAGTGCGCCGGGATCCGACCCGGGCAGGAAGTCCTCATACTGGCGTACAGCGACGGGCTCCGCGGTGGCGACAATCTGGTCGACGAGCAGGCTATCGCCTGGATCCAAGAGGGAGTACAGGCGCGAGAAGCCACTGCCTCCGTGTTGTGGACCGACGAACGCTCGTCGGTCCACGCATGGAGGTTCCCACCAGTGGTGAAGGCGGCCATGGCGGCCAGCGACGTCATGATCAACAACACGCTGGACCTCTCGTTCGAGGAGCTCATCGAGTTCAAGCGCTTCACCTGGGACGAGAAGAAACTGATGGTGCGCAACTTCGCCACCACATCCTCGCTACTCGGTACGGCCTGGGCTCGGACCCCGCATCGACTCGTCAGCGAGATCAGGTACCAGGCAGCGCTACTCATCGAGGCCGGGAAGACTTTCCGGTTGACAGACGACAACGGTACTCACCTGGAGGGCACCGTGCTCCCGGCCTATCACCGGGATCATCCGTGGTTCACGTCTTACGCCGTGAGACGGGAGGATGTCGGCTACTATCGACCGTGGCCGGAGTGGATGCATCCGCCCATCAATGTGAGCGGCACCTCCGGGGTCTTCGTCTTCGACCGGATGCTGAGCTGGTGGTCCCGCTACCTGGGCATCCCGCCGTATTTCGAGAGCCCGGTCCGTCTCGACATCGAGGACAACCGGATCGTCGCGATAAAGGGTGGGGAAGAGGCGGACGCTCTGCGCCGCTTTCTGACTGCCCTGCGTGAGCGCACGGGCAAGGCTGCCGACAACTTCGACGCCCTGCATTTCGGAGTCCACCCGAACGCCTCCGTGGACGAGGAGGAATGCCCGAGCGTACTCTATCGTCGCATGATCGAGCACGCGCATACTTCCAACATCCACGTGCACATCGGCGTCCCGGAGCTCGCCAAGGAGTATCCGTATTGGGTGCACATCACGGGTGACATAAGAACGGCGACCTTCAAAGTCGGGGATGTCGTTATCCATGACCGGGGGCATCTGACCGCGCTCGACCATCCCGCGGTCAGAGCCGTCGCGGCCGAATACCCCGAACGGCCGGGAGTGTGATCGTAAGGGCGCGGCGGTTCAAGTCCTTCACGGCTGGTCAGAGAAGCCCCGCGCGGCGGGGCTTCTCTAGTGGGCAGGCGCGCGCGGCGTCCGGTGGCGATCCAATCGAGGTGACCGCCCCGATGCGAAATACTCCCGGCTCCGGTTTCATTCGGGGCGCAATTGCTTCATTATGGAGCCCGCGCCTGCCCGCGACTAGGGTGGGACTTCCATCACAACGAGCAGAGAACCCGTGGACCGGATGAGCGATCAGACCGCAACGAGCACTGGGGCGAAGAAACGGCCGGGCGGCGTACCGTCACGCGGCGTCGCCCGCTATATCCCCGTCCTCTCGTGGTTCCCGAGCTACGACCGCGCCTGGCTGAGCGCGGACATCGTCGCGGGGCTGACGCTCTGGGGCCTCCTGGCGCCGGAGGCCATGGCGTACGCCGGCATCGCCGGCCTGCCCCCGCAGGCGGGGCTCTATACCCTACTGGCCTCTCTCTTCGTCTATGCCCTGTTCGGCACCTCGCGCCACCTGTCGGTGGGGCCCACCTCGGCCACGGCCGCCCTCATCGCTTCCACCGTAGCCGCTCTGGGGGTCTCCACGCTCGACATGGAGATCTACCAGTCCTACGCCATCATGCTCGTGTTGCTGGTAGGGGTGGGCTTCGCCGTCGCCGGCCTGGCCCGCCTCGGTTTCATCACCCAGTTCCTCTCCAAGCCGGTGATGGATGGCTTCGTCACGGGTCTCGCCTTCTTCGTGGCCATCGGCCAGTTGAACAAGCTGTTCGGCGTCGACAAAGGTGAGGGCAACAGCTTCCAAAAACTCTTCCACGTGCTTGGGAGTCTGCCGGAGGCCAACTGGACCACGTTTCTGGTGGGGGCGTCCGCTCTAGCCCTCCTTTTCCTACTTCCCCGCCTCAGCCGGCGTATCCCGGCCGGGCTGGTCGTCCTCTTCCTCTACATCCTTGTGAGCTCTCTCCTGGACCTGAGCGGCCGTTATGGTGTGGAGGTGGTGGGCGAACTGCCCCAGGGACTCCCCTCTTTCACCCTCCCCGATGTGCCGGCATCCGCCGTCTTGGATATGGTGCTCCCGGCCTTCGGCATCGTTCTTGTAGCCTATAGCGAAGCTATCGCGGTAGCCCGGGAGTTTGCCGAGAAGCATGGCTATGAGGTCGACGCCAACCAGGAGTTACGCGCCCAGGGCCTCACCAACCTGGTCAGCGGCTTTCTGGGCGGCATGATCGCGGCCGGAGGCATGTCCGGCTCGGCGGTCAAGGAGGGAGCCGGCGCCCGCACCCAGGTCTCCAACCTGGTGGCCTGGGTGGCCGTCATCGTCACCGTGCTCGTCCTCACCCCCCTCTTCAAGACGCTGCCGGAGGCTGTGCTGGCCGCCCTCATCATCCACGCTCTCTGGCACATCATCGTGGCCCGCAAGCTCAAGCAGATACGACTCGAGTCACGCATCGAGTTCCTGCTCGGCGCCCTCACCTTCTTCGGTGTGCTTCTGACCGACGTGCTCGAGGGCATGATGATGGGCCTGCTGGCCTCTCTGGTGTGGTTCATCTACCGGTCGACCCGGCCGCACCTGTCCTCTCTGGGCCGCGTTCCCGACCGCGAGGACGTCTTCTCCGACATCTCCCGGCATCCGGAGAACGTATCGGTCCCCGGCTTGCTGATCCTGCGCCTCAACGGTCCCCTGTTCTACGCCAACGCTCAGAGCATGCGCGAGCGCATGAAGACTCTGTTGGGAGAGACCGATCCCCCACCACGCGCGGTGTTGTTCGACGCCGCGGCTCAGGACGAGCTGGACGTCACCAGCGCCGATGTCCTGAAGAAACTGTTCGCGGAACTACAGCAGCAAGGGATCGATATCTACCTGGCCGAAGTCCACGCACCGGTGCGCGAGTTCGGCCGTCGGACCGGATTCATGCACGTTATCGCCGACGACCACGTGTTCCCCACTCTGCCCCTAGCCGTGGCGGCTTATGAGGAGGCCACGCGCGGGCCGGGGGAGGCGCCCTCCTAGATCACCGCGGGGGGCTCGGCTGTGGGCATGTGGACCGGGCTGCCGAAGCCGGAAGAGGCGCCCAAGCCCACGTCGTCGAGCAGCATCATCAGGACGTTGGTGCTGCCTCGCGGCGAGATGACCGCCTGGTCTATAATCGAACCAGCCGCGCACAGATGCGTGGGACGACGAGCACCGGCTGGACTTCCGCTAGGTGGTCGGGCTCGGTCGAGACGGGGGCAGAGCGCCGCGACCGCTTGTTTCGCCGCCAGGATCGATTCCGGGGAGACGCACTGATGGACGAGAGCAGCAGACCCACCGGCAGGAAGAAGCGTGTCGGTTCGAGAGGCGGCGAGGTACACAAGCGCGGCGACGGTCTCGGCGGTCAGACCGGCGGGCCGGTCGGGGACGCCGGCGGCTATTCGGACAGGACCGAGAGCCCGCCGCCAAGCCGGGTAGACGACGAAGAGCGCGGACTTGCCGACTCCTTACTGGGCGGCGGAGGTGCATCTACCGGCGGTGGAGGCATTCCCACCGGCGGCGCCCCCGCCTCCGGCGGCGGGCGCGCGCCTTCCATCGGCTGCTCCCCCAAGCTCCTTCTCATCCTCGTCGTCGTCATCGCGGTCATCGCCGTAGTCGTCTACGTCATGGCCCGGTCGTCGGGCGATGGGACCGGCGATCTTTCCGGCTCGGGCGATACCGCCACCTCCGGTCTCGCCTCCGGAACGTCGCTGGGCGTCACCACCACGGTCGACGCCGGCGCATCCCCGGTCGTCACCTCCGTTTCCCAGACCGCCCGGGCCAAGCGCACGGTGCTGAAGGGTAACGGCGCCGACATGGTGACGGTCATGGTCTACATATGCGCCACCGACCTCGAGTCGCAGGGCGGCATGGCCACGGCCGACCTGAACGAGATGCTGTATGCCAAGGACTCCGACAAGGTGAACATCATTGTCGAGACCGGCGGCACGTCCAGGTGGCGGAACAGCGTCATCAGCAGCACGACGAACCAGCGTTACCGGGTGACGTCCGAAGGTCTCGAACTGCTCGAGGCAGAACCTCGGGAAACGGTCGATGGTCGACCCGGCCACCCTCTCCGACTTCATCCAGTATTCCAAGACGAAGTATCCGGCCGATCGTTACATGCTCGTCCTGTGGGATCACGGCGGCGGCTCTCTGACCGGCTACGGCTACGACCAGAACTTCGCCAAGGACAGCATGACGCTCGACGAGATAGGCACCGCCCTCAAGAACGGCAACTGCGTCTTCGACGTGATCGGCTTCGACGCCTGTCTGATGGCCACGCTGGAGACGGCCATAGTGCTGGAGCCCTACGCCGACTACATGATCGCCTCCGAGGAGACCGAGCCGGGCATCGGTTGGTACTACACCGGCTGGCTGACGGCCCTTTCCGCGAACACGTCCATGCCGACGACGGACCTGGGCAAGCAGTTGATCGACGATTACGTGCGCGCAGGTCAAAGCCCAGGTACCACAGAGCCAGGCCACCCTGTCGCTCATAGACCTGGCGGAGCTCAAGGGCACGGTACCCTCGGCCTTCGCGTCGTTCGCGACGTCCACCAACGGGCTCATCGACGCCGACCAGTATCAGATCGTCTCCGATGCGCGCGCGGACGCCAAAGAGTTCGCGACTTCGTCGCAGATAAACCAGATAGACCTCATCGACTTCGCCGAGAGGTTGGGCACCACCGAGGCCGGCGCGTTCGCCGACGTGCTGCGCGGGTGCATCAAGTACAACCGCACGACCACGAACATCACGAACTCCAACGGCGTCTCCATATTCTTCCCCTACGATAGGCTCTCGCAGCTCAATCCGATGCTCAAGACGTACGACGAGATCGGCATCGCCGACGAGTACAGCGAGTGCATCCGGAGCTACGCCAGCGTGGCTGCCGGCGGGCAGATCACCTCCAGCGGCAGCGGAAACATGCTCGACGTGCTCTTGGGCGGCCTTTCCGGGGGCACGCAGACTACGCCTACCTCTGGGTCTTCCGGGGCCGGAGGGCTGGGGGCCGGGGCTTGGGGGCCTTGCTGGGCCAGTTCCTATCGAGCGGCGATCTCGGCAGCATCACGGGTCTGACCGGCCGCGATGACCGGTTGGCTCGACGTCGACCGCATGCAGTCCTCGCTGGACTACTACGCGGAGAACCGCTTCGACGCCTCCGCGCTCGTCATAACCGAGAAGGACGGCCAGCGGGTCATCGCGCTCCCCGACGAGCAGTGGGACCTCGTCCAGCAGATGGAGCTGAATGTCTTCTTGGACGACGGCGAGGGCTTCATCGACCTTGGCCTCGACAACGTGTACGAGTACAACGCCGACGGCGACCTGGTGATGGAATACGACGGCACCTGGCTGGCGCTGAACGGCCAGATAGTCAGCTACTACATGATGACCGACGACCGCTCCGGCGATAGCTACACGATCACGGGGCGGGTACCCGCTCTACTCAACGATCAGCTGGTCGACATCGTCATCGTGTTCGACGACCAGAACCCCTACGGCATGGTGCTCGGCGCACAACTGAGATACGACGCGGCCACTCAGACCGAGACCGTGGCCAGAGGTCTTGATCGATATCGTCCCCGGCGACAAGATCGACTACCTGTGCGACTACTACACCTACGCCGGCGAGTACAACGACACCTATTTCCTGGGCGAGCAGTACACCGCGACCGGCGAATGGGAGGTAGAGAACCTGTCGGTCGGCGACAGCGACTACCAGATGACCTACCGCTTCACCGACATCTACAACAACAAGTACTGGACCCCGTCGATCAGCGACTGATCAGCGACCGGTCGTTGTGGGCATGATCACGGTGGGCACTTCGCACAGATGGATCTGAAGTGCATCGTGCTTAGGTAGCGGTCCCCGCGGTCGGGCAGGATCACCACTATCGTCCCGTGGTCGATCATCTTGGCGAGGCGAAGCGCTACGGCGACGGCCGCGCCTGCCGATGTCCCGACGAAGAGGCCTTCCTTCGTGGCGAGCAGCCTCGTCGCCTCGATAGCCTCGCCGTCTTCGACCATCTCCTTCAAGTCCAACGCTTCGGGGTGGTAGATGCCGGGCACCATCGATTCGGTCATGTTCTTGAGTCCCTGGATGGTGTGGCCCATGACCGGCTCGACCCCGACGATCTTGACGGATGGCTTCACCGACTTCAGATATCTTCCGGTGCCCATCAAGGTGCCGGTAGTGCCCATGCCGGCCACGAAGTAGTCCACCTGACCATCGGTCTGCCGATAGATCTCGGGGCCGGTCGTCTCGAGGTGAGCAAGGACGTTGGCCTCGTTGTTGTATTGATCAGGCATGTAATACTTGCCCGGAGACTCCTGCATGAGGGCATGGGCCTGGCGGATGGCGCCGTCGATGTTCTCCTTGGCCGGCGTGAGGAGCACGTTGGATCCGAGGCCCTCCAATATGAGGCGCCGTTCTGTGCTCACGCACTCGGGCATGCACAGTTGCACCTCGTACCCTTTGGCCGCGCCGATCATAGCTATCGCGATGCCCGTATTGCCCGAAGTCGGCTCCAGAATGGCCTTGTCCTTGGTGAGCTGCGCCGCTCTCTTCTGCCTTTGTGATCATGTAGAGAGCGGGGCGATCCTTCACCGATCCCCCCGGGTTACAGCCCTCGAGCTTGCACAGTATCTTCGTGTTGGGAGTGGTGTTGAGATTGAGAAGCTCAACCAGGGGCGTATTGCCTATTGCCTGTAGGAGATTCATGAAGGGGTCTGTCTTTCGCCGCAAGCAGCATGTTCAGGTATTGATGGCATGAGCGATAGTATCAGCACCCGAATGGCTAAGGAAGGGTTTGCCAGGCATCACAAGCGGCCGTCCTCCCTGCCGCGCCGTCGTCGTTCTGCGGCCTGGAACCCCGCCGGACGCACGTCCACTACTCGCCGCATGCGGGGATGCCGCGGCGCTTCGTTTAGCAACGTGGCCTTGCGCGGAATAACCATTCCATAGGTTCGCAAGAGCCTGGACGCCTGAAAGGGGGATGTCGATGCCCACCTACGTTGTTCTCACCACCCTCACCGATCATGGCCGGAAGACCCTCCGAGATAACCCGGGGCGGATAAGAGAAGTAAACGCCGAGATGGAGGCAATGGGAATCACTCTCAAGGACCAGTACGCCCTCTTTGGGCAGTACGACTTCATCAACATCATTGAAGCAACGGACGATGCTGTGCTCACCAAGATGCTGATACAACTCGCCTCCCGGGGGACCGTCACGAGCATCACCCTCCCCGCCACGCCAACTGAGGAATTCATCTCGAGATTGGAAGGCTAAGGCCGGGCTGCAGCTCCTGAGCTCGACCTTGACAATCAGAACCGATGGGGATACGCAGTGGATCGGGTTGTCCCCTTGGGCGCGGAAGCCTTGAAGGCCTGGGCGCAAGCGGAAAGGAGTCGAGGTGCTAAGCGGGATCGACGAGCTTCGCCAGTTCAAGATCTTCGCCGAACTCGACGAGGCAGATCTGGGTACGATCGCGCGGATCGCCCACATCCAGGAGTACGAAACCGCCGAGGAACTGACCACCGAGGGGGCGGCGGCCGATCAACTCTACCTCTTCCTCAAAGGCAAGGCGGCGGTCAAGGTCCGCGGTCCCGACGGGCGCCAGGTCCTCATCGACGAACTCGGTCCGGGGGAGATGCTGGGCTGGGGAGCGGTGATCGAGCCTCACGTGTACACCGCCTCCGCCTGGACGACCGAGCCGTCCGGGCTGATCGTCATCGACGGCAAGAGTCTCCGGGAGCTCTGCGAGACAAACAAGCACATCGGCTATCAGGTGGTCAAGGGTATCGGCGAGGTGATCTCGAGGCGCTTCGGGCAGGCTTTGGGACGTGGGGACACGCGTGAGAAGGATCTTCGAGCTTTCAGTGGCGAGGAGCGGGTGATATGGGATAACGGCGAGTTGCAGCTCACCACGGCAGCAGTGCTCATCGGGATGAGCAGTGATTGCCCCGATGTGATCCCGCTTGAAGCCGTTTATGACGTGGAGGTGCAGAGCAACCACGTCTTGTTCCACGTCCACAGCGGCGATGTCTGTTCGCCCCCGCTCGACGACCCTGAACACGTGGCCGCCCTGGTACGCGACGAAATGCTGCGCGCTCGATACGCTCACAGACGCAAGGACTAGAGCGTCATCCGGCCGGGATCTGGATGAGACTCAAGGGGGGCACAGCCATGAGCGACATGACGGCGCCGAAGATCGACGGCTACTCTCACATTTCGCCACCAAGGTACACGGAGGCGCTCCGCAGAGAGTTCCCCGGATTCTACAACCAGATCTTGGGGCATACCCCGCCCCTCTTCGACATGGACGCGAGATTCCGGGTGATGGACGCGTTCGGGCCTATCGCCCAGGTGCTGACCGTGGGGCCGGTCCCGCCGCTGGAAGCGTTCGCCGACCCTGCCCGAGCGACAGCCCTCGCCAGATTGGCCAACGACGAGATGGCGGAACTGGTCGGCACGTACCCAGACCGGTTCGTAGCCGCCATCGCTCTTCTTCCGATGAACGACGTCGACGCGGCGCTGGAAGAGAGCGACAGGGCGATCAAAGAGTTGGGGTTCAGAGGGATCTACGTGCACAGCAACATCGACGGTAAGCCGCTGGACGCACCGGAGTTCTTGCCCTTGTTCGAGAAGATGGCGGCGTATGACCTGCCCATCTACGTCCATCCGTGGCGCGGCAACGACTTCCCCGAGTACCGGAGCGAGACCGAATCGAAATACTCCATATCCAGCACTTTTGGCTGGCCACACGAGACGACGGCAGCGATGACGCGCATCGTGTTCAGTGGGCTTCTCGAGAGATTCCCCGAGTTGAAAATAGTCACGCACCATTGTGGGGGGATGGTCTCATTCTACGAACAGAGAATAGTCCAACATTTCAGCCAATTTGGAATCTCATATCATGATTACGGCGAGCTCGTTAAGAATCTAACAAAAGCGCCCATAGAGTATTACAAGATGTTCTATAACGATACCGCTGTCTTGGTTCGCACCAGCATCGTGGCCAGGAGCCGCGGGACATGCTTTGCCTGGATGGCAGGATCGAGCTGGGAGAGGAGCAATAGCTGCAAGCTCTACAAGAGCTATCTGATCGACAAGGAGACCTGGAAATCACTGAGCTATCAAGTCTAGCTCGAATCGGCAGTCGCAGCCGGTTGCGGCCTTGTGGGGAGTGGTGTCGAAGACTAATGCCATCCGTGCCGATTTCGTCGTGCTGGTCGACGAGCTGAACCACGGCCGCCCGACCGCAAACCAAGGATGACGCCATGGACACAAGCACGTATCACTTCAAGGTAGGCCAGGTCGACTGCACGGCAGTGAGCGACGGGCGCTTCGCATACGCGCCTCCTCTCTTTCCTCCGCCAGCTGACTTCCTCTTCGCGAACGCCCCCGCGGACGAGCGTAGCGAGGTGCTAGAGGGAGCAGGGATCGACCCGCAGGGATGGACCGAATGGATGAGTTCCTACACTTGTCTGCTGCTAGGCACCGGGGGACGCCTCGTCCTCGTAGACACCGGGGCTGGGAGTCTGGGTCCCGAGACCGGACGATTGCCGGACAGTTTGGCACTGGCCGGAGTCGAGCCTGAGGAGGTCGACCTGGTGATCATCACCCATGCTCACCCCGACCATCTGGGCGGCAACACCGACTCCCACGGCCGCCTCCGCTTTGCTGCGGCAGACTGGGCCATGTCAAAGCGAGAGTGGGAGTTCTGGACCGGGGGAGAGGCGGCACGGGACCTGCCTGAGCACGGGCGAGACGTCCTGCTCGGCTATGCGCAGCGCAATCTCTCGGTGCTCAAAGACCGCGTCCGGCTGGTCGAGGGTGAGGAGGAGATCCTGCCGGGCGTTCGCATCGTCCCGGCACCGGGTCACACGCCAGGCCAGGTAGCCGTCGTAGTGTCCTCGGAAGGTGAGTCACTCTACTGCCTCTCGGACCTCGTTCTGCACCCTGCTCACGTGACAAGGCCCGAATGGGTGGCGATGGTGGATACGCTTCCGACTCAGTTGGTCGCCACCAGACGGTCGCTCTTGGAGAAGGCCGCGAGGGAGGAAGCCCTCGTGATGGCTTTCCACTTCCCATTCCCTGGGTTGGGCCGGGTGATGTCGGAAGCCGATGGCTGGGCATGGATTCTCCAGGGTTAGGCGAAATGCGCGAACCAACTTTGCCCTTCGGCGATTCCCGGGCGGAATCGAGCGTTTGCCGTCTCAAACGAAGACTACCGGTAAGGGGGTGAGGGAAGTGGCCATCGCCGTACGAGTGTTCTCCGACTACATATGACCCTACTGCTACATCGGCACGGGTATTGTCGACAAGCTGAAGCAAGAATTCCCCCTGGAAGACACCTGGGTGAGCTACGAGATCCATCCCGAGACCCCGGTCGAGGGCGTGCTTCTGGAACATCTCTTCGGCCCGGGTGTCCGGCAGAGCCAGGAAGGCCAGCGTCGGCGCTGCGCCGAGCTCGGCCTTCCCTTCGAGGCGCCCCGGGTCCTCTCCAACTCGCGGCAGGCGGTGGAGGCCGCCGAGTTCGCGCGCGATGCCAGCAAGCACGCGGAGTTCCACAGGGCGGCGCTTGCTGCCTACTTCGCGCGCTCTCAGGATATCGGTGATGTCGAGTTACTGAGCGGGCTGGCGGTGGAAGTCGGCCTCGATCCCGTCGCCCTCCGCGAGGAGTTGGCCGCGGGCCGGTATGCCGGCGTACGGGAGGCGGCGTACCAGGAGGCACGCGGCCTCGGTATCACCGGAGTGCCAACGTTCATCTTCGCGGGAGGTGCTAGGGTGGTGGGGGCGCAGCCGCTGGACCATTTCCGCCGGCTGCTCGAGCAGATCGACCTTGCTCTCGAAGGTGAGACGCCATGAGGGGGCGCGAGGAGTGACAGGCCGATGAGATACGCGGCCTTTCTGCGGGGCATCAACGTGGGCGGACACAAGCCGCTCAGGATGGCCGACCTACGCACGGCTTTCGAGCGCATGGGTTTCCAGAGCGTGAAGACGGTGCTGGCCAGCGGGAACGTGGTATTCGATGACGGCGAAGATGACCCGGGGGAGGAGCATGTCGCGGCTCTCACCGCGCGCATCGAAGCTGAGCTCGGTCGGTTCTTTGGCTACCCGATCGCCGTTGCCGTCCGTCGGGTGGCGGATCTCCAGTGCCTTGTCGCGTCCGACCCTTTCAAGGGTGTCGCTGCCACTCCGGACACCAGACTCTACGTCACCTTTCTCTCGCACCCGGTCGGGAACGGGACCAGTATTCGGCCGGGAAAGCGGGAAGCCGATCTCAGGCTCGTCCAGGTCACGCCCGGGGAAGTCCTCAGCGCCATCACGCTCTCGCCCGGTTGGGGGACCACCGAGATGATGGCTTCCCTTGAGAAGGAGTTCGGGCCCGGCGTGACCACGCGCAACTGGAACACGATCACCAGAATAGGAGGCATGTGACGTGGACTCGACCTCGAAGACGATCCCGGCCATCGATGTCCATTCCCACTACGTCCCGGAGGGATATCGCAAAGCGCTAGAAGACGCGGGCCGGCTTTCTACCGACATCTTTGCGCTGCCGAAGTGGGACGTTCAGCAACATCTCGAGGATATGGACCGGATGAACATCGGCGCGGCGGTGATCAGTCTCTCCTCGCCTGACATCGACTGGGGTGATAGCGCCACGGCGCGGTGGCTTGCGCGAGACGCGAACGAAGTCGCGGCCAAGGCCGTGCAGGCCTACCCCGATCGGTTCGGCTTCTACGCCACCCTGCCCCTGCCGGACGTGGACGCCTCGCTGGAGGAGATCGAATACGCGTTCGACGTGCTCCACGCGGACGGGGTCAAGTTCTATAGCAACAGCAATGGAGTCTACCTGGGGGACCCGAGACTCGAGCCGGTGTTCGCCGAGCTCAGCCGCAGGAACGCGGTGGTGACTCTTCATCCGGTCAGGGCCAAGGTGGTTCCCACCGACGTTCTGGTGGGTGTCCCCTACCCATTGTTCGAGTTCCAGTTCGACACCACCAGAGCCGTCGCTAACATGTTCTTCAACGGCACGCTGAAACGCAACCCGGGGATCAAGTTCGTGTGCCCTCACATGGGGGCGCTGTTCCCACTTCTGGCGGGTCGCATGGAGGGGATCGCGCATCTGATGGTCCTCCACAAAACGGCGCCGGAAGGCTTTGAGCCGCCCGACGTCCAGGGCGAGCTCAGGGAGTTCTACTACGACGGAGCCGGCGCGTTCAACCTGCCCGTCCAACTCCCGGCGCTCATGGGGATCGGCCGGCCCGAGAAGATGCTCTGTGGGAGCGACTATCCGTTCACTCCGCCGCCCGTGGCGGGTCAGATGCTGGAGAGTTTTCGCACCACGGATCTACTGACAGAGGAGCAGAAGCTGGGCGTGCTTCGCACGAACGCCCTCTCGCTCTTCCCGCGTTTCGCGACTATGTAAAGGATCCAGAACCACGCAAGGGGTGATGATGCTTGCTTTCTTGAACGCGAACGTGATCGACGGGACGGGCTCGGCGGCCGTCGCCGGCACGACGGTGCTCGTGGAGGGAAAGAAGATCGTGGCGGTCGGCCGTGGCGTCGTCGTGCCCGACGACGCCACGGTGATCGACCTGAAGGGCAAGACCCTCATGCCCGGGCTGATGGACAGCCACTCGCATCTGGGTGGCAGGGACTATCCTCCCGGCCTCGACAATGCGAAGAACTCCTTCGACTACGCGCCGATGCGCGACTACGCGCTGGCGTCCGGGGTCACCACGATCAGGAGCCTGGGGGACTTCCTGCAGGATACGCTCGCCACCCGCGACATGATCGACGAAGGCTCCCTGCGCGGGCCCCGGTTGATCTGCTCCGGTAAGAGCTTTCAGAGGAAAGATGCCCACCCCAGTAGGACTATCTGGGGGAACGACCCGGAGACGTGCGAGAACGCCGGCGCCTACCCGGACACGCCGGAGGAGGCGCGCTCGCTCGTGCGTGATCTGGTTGCGGCCGGTGTGGACTGCATCAAGATCATCGTGGCCGACTCGTTCCTGTTCATCTACCCCGAGAAGATCCCGCCGCTGGCCGACGACGTGATGGAGGCCATCATCGACGAGGCCCACAAGTCGGGCACGTGGGTGGTGTGTCACATAGACAGCGCGCCCGACGCGATCAAGCTGATCGGCTACGGAGCCGACGAGATCGACCATCTGATCTCTATGGGCATCGCCGAACTTCCGGATGAAGCGACGTACGACGAGTTGTTCCGGCTGATGGTGGAGAAGGGGACTTGGTTCGTGCCTACCATTACCATCGTCCGCACCTACAACCATCTGGTTCTGGAGAAGGGTGCCCCGGCCACCATCGACGAGTACTTCATCCCCCACTTCAAGAAGGCCTACGAGGCGGGCGTGCTGATGGGGTGCGGCTGCGATTCGGGGGCTCCGGCCGTTCTGTGGGGACCGTCTCTACAAGAAGAGCTCAAAGAGTATGTCTACAACCTGGGCATGACCCCGCTCGAGGCCATCGCGTGCGCGACCCAGAACAACGCGATCATCCTCGGCGTCGACGACAAGGTAGGCACCATCAAAGAGGGGATGCTTGCCGACATACTGATCGTTGAGGGAGACCCGTCGAAGAAGATCGACGACACGTCCGCCGTCCGCATGGTCCTTAGAGAGGGTGCGATCGTCGTAGACAACATGCTGGCGTGACCGACGGCGCGACCGACAGCGGGGGATACGCGCGGGGGGAAGGGTCGGCCTAGGGCAGTAGCTGGTCGACCGACGACGCGGTCAACAGCCCTTCGATCTCCCGGAAATGGACGTCTCGGGTGAACAGGACCAGGCCGTGCTCCCGGGCGCTGGCTGCTATCCACATATCGTTCGAAGGGATCGGTCTGCCTTTTCGGCGCAGTTGGGCGTGCACGTCGGCATAATGCTCGGCTGTCTCCGCCGCGAGGCCTAACACCTTGACGCGGGGGCTGGAGAGAAAGCGAGAAAGAAGCCGCCGGTTGGCGCCGGCTCGGCTTCCGAGAAGAAACCCACCCAGCAGCTCGCCGAGCACTACCGTGTTGATCGCCAGCGTGCGAGCACGTTGGAAGGCCTCCACGGTCTCCGGGTCGCCGGCAAAGAAGTCGGCCAGGATGTTGGTGTCGAGAAGTACGTCCCTCATGTGACCTCGGGACTGTCCTGCCAAAGAGATGGATCGACCTCCTCGAAGTCCTGAATAGCCGCGAGGAACTCCTCAGCGTCTTGGCGCGACCACGAACCGGCCAAAGCATCCAGGTCGTGGGTGAGTTGCTGGTCGGAGCTCAGACCGAGCGAACCTCTGAGTAGCTGCAAAATCAACGCGTTGAGACTGATGCCCAGCCTGGTCGCTTCGGCAACGAGAGCAGACCGAAGCGCCGGATCGATGCCGCGCAAGGTCAGCACCGTCGAGGAGTGGGGAGTGGTGGCAGATGATGATAGCGTGCGCATGCATCATATGATAGCAGATTTGCCCGCCCGTCGGCCGTCCGCTGCGACGACGCACGCCTGGGCGACCCGTTGGCGGGTGCGCCGCGCCGCAAGGATGGAGATCTAGCCGATCACCAACGACCGCGTGGCGAACTGCGGGTCGCTCGTGGCGTTGAGGCCCAGCCGCCGCAGGCCGGCCTCGTCGCCCCTCGCCGCTCGCCTGGGCCGATCAGCGCGGCTTGCACCGCCTCCCGGCGGTACGAGAAGATCCGGGCTAGCTGACGCTTGACCAGCGGGAAGGCGATCTCGCCCGCCGGCGGCAGCGGCAGACGGTAGCGGACGCGGTCGTCGATGAGCGTCCCCGCCTCGGTCGCGGTGAAGGTGTGCGTGTGCACCCAGAGGGCGTACGGCCCGCGCAGTTGCACGTCTATGAAGCGGTTCGGCGGGTCCCAGGCTGCGATCCCCGTCCGCCAGCGGAACGGAACCCCGAAGAGATTCAGCCGGTATTCGAGCAGCGTGGCGAGCCGCATCTCCACCGGGAGTGGTGTCAGGATCTTGAAGCGCAGCTCCGGCGGCGTGATGCGCTCGAGGTTCTCCGCGGCGGCGAAGAAGGGGAAGACCGCTTCGAGGGGCAGGGGCAGCTCTTGCGTTCTGTGGAGGATGTGGTCTTTCATCGCTCTTCTCTTAGAACTCGTTTCAGAATGAAGTCTTGGCCGCCTCGTCCGCGCTGGGCGGAGCGATCTATCGTCCTCAGTCGCGCCCGTAGCGCTGCTACGACCGCTCCCTGCGTCCTCGCCTCACTCGCGCCGATCGCCCCTGTCGGCAAAGCGTCATTCTGAAACGAGCTCTTACGGCGAAGGTCTCCAGAGTAGCGTGAAGGGTCAGCTGTGGGCTACTCGGCCGGCGTCCACCCGACCGGCGGCCACCCGACCGGCGGCCGACCGATAGGCGACCAGTAGGCGACCAGTAGGCGGCCGATCGGTCGGCGCCGTCGGGTCTGGCCTTCCATGACCCGAGGCGACAGACGCTACTATGGAAGAGGTCGGAGGCTCCCTGCTGGCCCATATCTCGTGAGGGACGGCATGCACCTGCCCGAGTTGGAAGTGCATCGGATCATCGACACACCGGCCTCGGCGGTGTGGACTCTGCTCACCGACACCTCTCGTTGGGCGGAGTGGGGTCCCTCCGTGCGCGCGGTCGACTGTCCCGACCGGTTCATCCGCATGGGTTCCCGTGGCCGGGTGCAAACGTCGCTGGGACTGTGGGCCCCCTTTGCGATCACGACGTTTCGACCCGGGTACTTCTGGTCATGGAAGGTCTTCGGCCTGCCTGCCACGGGCCATCGGGTCGCCCGCTTGACGCACGGACGATGCCGTCTCACGTTCACAGTCCCGGTGGTGGCCGGCCCCTACGTCGGTGTGTGCGAGGTGGCGATGAGGCGCATCGAGCGTCTGGTGCTCGCCTCAGCTAGCGCCGAGGCGCGGATCCCATCAGACCCCTGACGGCCTCGATGATGTTGGCTTTGCCGGGCACGGCGTACTCTTCCATGGGCGGGCTGAAGGGGATGGGGATGTCGAGTCCGCAGACTCTGACCGGGGCGGCCTTCAGCCTGCTGAAGGCCGCCTCATCGGCGGTCACCCGGGCGACGATCTCGGCGGCGGCGCCGCAGGTCTGACAGGCTTCGTCGACGACCACGAGCCGGCCGGTCTTCTTCACCGACTCGATCAGGGCCTCCGTGTCCATGGGTACGAGCGTCCTGGGGTCGATCACCTCCAGGGAGATGCCCTCGCCCGCCAGTTCTTCGGCTGCCTCCAGGGCTTCGTGGACCATCTTGGCCAAAGCCACCACGGTCACGTCCGTTCCTTCTCGCTTGATGTCGGCCTGGCCGAACGGTATGAAGTACTCGTCTTCCGGCACTGCGCCTTTCATCCCGCCCAGGAGTATGTGCTCGAACGAGACCACCGGGCTGTTGTCTCGAAGAGCGGTCTTGAAAAGACCCTTCGCGTCATAGGGTGTGGCCGGCAGGATGATCTTCAGTCCGGGTGAGTTCATGTACATGGGGTAGGGGGTGACGGAATGCTCCGCGGCGGCGGAGATCCCGGCGCCCACCGTCATGCGGTACAAGATGGGGAACTTGGCCTGACCGCCGAACATGTAGGTGATCTTGGCCGCGTGGTTCATCAGCTGGTCCATGGCCACGAAACCGAACGTCGCCATGCGTATGTTGGTCACGGTCCTGAATCCCGATCCGGCCAGGCCGATGGACGCTCCCACGAAAGAGTTCTCGGCGATGGGGGTGACCCGTATCCTGTCCGTTCCGAACTCTTCCTGGAGATCGAGCTGGAGGTCGGTCGCCATGTAGACCGTCCGCGGATCCCTGCGGAATTCCTCCTGCATCGCCTCCATGATGGCCTGTTCGTACGTGATCTCCCTCATGACGAGTACACGTCTTCCAGCGCGTCTTGCGGTTCGGGGTAGGGACTCTCGATCGCGAACGTGACGGGCGTCCTCGACCTGGCTCAGTATCCCGGCGTTGATGCGCTCGACATCCTGCCGGGTCAGCACGCCCTGCGCGAGCAACTTGCTTTCGAACGCCGCTATCGGGCACCTCTGCGCCCAGGCCTCCCTCTCCTTCTGCGGCCGTCGATCTTCGAGCGCGTCGGAAAGGAAATGCTTGTGCCAGCGGTACGTCTCGCATTCCAGGAAGTAGGGGCCTTCTCCCTTTCTCAGCATACTGATGGCTTCCCCGGCCGCCTGGTAGACGGCTTCGACGTCGTTGCCGTGGATCGCCTGGGCCGGGATGTGGTAGGCGTCCGGCATCCGGACGATCTCCCGAGCCGCCAGTGAGTAGGAGCGGGGAGTGTTGACCCCGTAGTGGTTGTTCTCGCAGACGAAGAGTAGGGGCAGCTTCCAGATCGCCGCCAGGTTGAGCGCCTCGTGGAATTCGCCTTCCTGGCAGGCTCCATCGCCGAAGAACACGACGGCAACAGTGCCTTCTCTCTCGAGCTGCGCGGCCATGGCTGCGCCGCTCGCGATGGGCAGCCCGGCTCCGACGATCCCATCGGCTCCCAGCATGCCGATGCTGAAGTCGGCGATGTGCATGGAGCCGCCCTTACCCTTGCAGTAGCCGGTCTTCCTGCCGTAGATCTCGGCCATCATCCGCTTCATGTCCGCACCCTTGGCGATGCAGTGACCGTGCCCGCGGTGATGGCTGACGATACGGTCCTTGTGGCTCAGGTGGGCGCAGACGCCGGTGGCGATCGCTTCCTGACCGATGTAAGAGTGTACGAAGCCGAAGATGTTGCCGGCATAGAACTCCGCGGCCACCCGCTCTTCGAAGCGCCGGATGGTCAGCATAGTCGTGTACAGATCGATCAGCGTCTGCTTCTCCAGGGCCAAGGAGGACCTCCCACTCCGGAACTTGGGTGCCGGCCGTCACCTACGCCGCCCAAGGTTCAGCGTACCGTGATACGCGGTCTCGAGGCAGAAGCTTACCAAAATGGGCACGATGTGGGCACGATGTGATGAAGCCGCGGGTCGGTTGGTATCATGAACCGCGTGGCATCCAGGGCGAACGGGACGTAGAAGATCAAAGGGTCGGGAGAGAAGATGAAGGTCTTGGTGAAGGAGAAGATCGCGCAGGCAGGGGTCGACATCCTCAAAGAGCACTTCCACGTCGAGGTTCGCACCGACATGACCGACGAAGAGCTCAAAGGGAGCATCAACGACTACGACGCCATCATCGTACGCTCGGCCAGCAAGATCACGGCGGACGTCCTCGAGAACGCCAAGACGGTCAAGATGATCGGCCGGGCGGGTGTAGGGGTGGACAACATCGATGTCAGGGCCGCCACGCAGAAAGGCATCGTGGTGGCGAACGCCCCTGGTTCCAACAGTCTTTCGGTGGCCGAGCATGCCCTGGGGCTGCTCCTGGCCCAGGTGCGGCAGATCCCTAACGCCAACGCCTCGATGCACGCGGGCAAATGGGAGAAGTCCAAGTTCAAGGGCGAGGAGATCACCGACAAGGTCCTGGGCATCATGGGTCTGGGCAAGATCGGTGTGCTGGTGGCACAGCGCGCGAAGGGGCTCCGTATGGAGGTCATCGCGTACGACCCCTACGTATCCGTCGACCGCTTCCGCGAGCTGGGCGTCGAGCGGGCGGAGACCCCGGGCGATCTTTACGCCGCTTCCGATTTCATCAGCGTCCATCTACCCAAGTCTCCCGAGACCATGGGTCTCATCGATGACGCCGCCTTCGACAAGATGAAGATGGGTGTACGCGTTATCAACAGCGCCCGGGGAGGGATCGTCGACGAGGCGGCTCTGGTGCGGGCCCTCGAATCCGGTAAAGTGGCCTCCGCCGGCCTGGACGTCTTCTCGACGGAACCCGTGCCGGAGGACTTCCCCCTGGCCAAGTTCGACAACGTGATCATGACCCCGCACCTCGGCGCGTCCACCACAGAGGGGCAGGACCGCGCCGGGGTCATCGTGGCCGAGCAGATCGTGGCCGGCCTCACGGGCGGGGTGGTGCCCTATGCGGTCAACATCCCCTCCGTCTCGAAAGAGGCCATGGAGGCTATCGGACCGTTCCTTCCCCTTGCCGAGGTCCTGGGCCAGCTCATGTCCGCCGTAGCCGAGGGCCCGCTCTCCAAGGTGACCGTGCATTACGAAGGCGCCATAGCGGAGCACGATACCCGGTTGCTTACCTTGGCTGCCACCAAGGGTCTGGTGGAGAGTGGCGCCGATGAAGCGGTCAACTTCGTGAACGCAGCAACCGTGGCCGCCGACCGGGGCCTGCAGCTGGCCGAGGCGCGGGATCGCCGATCGCTCGACTACACCAACCTCATCACCCTCAAGACCAGCGACAAACAGGGCGAGCTTACTGCGGGAGGCACCGTCTTCGGCCCGAAGAACCGGCTGCGGCTGGTGAAGATCTACCGGCACGCCATCGACATCGAGCCATCGGCGCACATGGTCTTCCTGCGTTATGAGGACGTGCCGGGCATGATCGGCAAGATCGGCACCATCATCGGCGGCCGCGGCATCAACATAGCCTTCATGAACGTCGGCCGGAAGAAGGTGGAGGGCAAAGCGGTCATGGGCCTCGCCCTGGACGACCCGCTACCGGCGGCGGTGCTCGACGAGATCCGCGCGGTCCAGGGCGTCGACAGCGTTCGCGCGGTCGAGCTCTCGTTGCCTTCCTAGCCGGTACCGGGGAATGCCAAGAACAGCGCCGGTTGTCGTCGCGGCGTGACCAACACTGGAATCTACGGCTGATCGTGCGCCAGGATGCTCGACGATCGGCTGAAAGGAGGATCGCATCCATGAAACCCGCCGTTCGCCCGCAGAACCTTTGCTTTTCCTCCGGGCCTTGCGCCAAGCGCCCTGGTTGGAGCGTATCGGCTCTGGAAGACGCCCTGGTGGGGCGCTCGCACCGCTCGAAACTCGGTCGGGCTCGGATCAAGGAGGTGTCGGACCGGTCGAGGAAGCTGCTCGGAGTGCCAGACGACTACAGGATCGGGCTGGTGCCGGCGTCCGACACCGGGGCGGTCGAGATGAGTCTCTGGTCGTTGCTCGGCCCCCGGGGCGTCGATGTGCTCGCGTGGGAGAGCTTCGGGCAGGGCTGGGTCACCGACATCACGAAGCAACTCAAGCTGCCCGACGTGCGGGTTCTCTCGGCCGACTACGGGCAGATATCCGACCTCGCTCAGGTCGACTTCGGCCGGGACGTGGTCTTCACCTGGAACGGCACCACCTCAGGAGTGCGGGTGCCGGACGCGGGCTGGATCCCTGACTCGCGTGAAGGTCTCGCGATCTGCGATGCGACGTCCGCCGTCTTTGCGATGGACATCCCGATCGGCAAGCTGGATGTGGTCACCTATTCCTGGCAAAAGGTGCTCGGGGGGGAGGGCCAACACGGCATGCTGATCCTGGGCCCGCGGGCAGTGGAGCGCCTCGAAAGCTACGCTCCTCCGTGGCCCCTTCCCAAGATCTTCCGCATGATCAAAGGCGGCAAGCTGAGCGAAGCGATCTTCCAGGCCGACACCATCAACACACCCTCGATGCTTTGCGTAGAGGACGCCCTGGATGGCCTCCGCTGGGCAGAAGAGATCGGCGGATTGCCGGAATTGGTTCGCCGCAGCGAAGCCAACCTCGCCGCGGTGGCCGAATGGGTGGCGCGTACTCCGTGGGTCGAGTTCCTCGCCGAAGATCCCGCGATCCGGTCGAGCACATCCATCTGCCTGAAGATCGTCGATCCGTGGTTCACGGGCCTGACACCCGAGGAACAGGCCGGGATACCCAAGAAGATGGCCTCGCTGCTGGAGGCGGAGGGCGCAGCGTATGACGTCGCCTCGTACCGTGACGCCCCGGCCGGCCTGCGCGTCTGGGGTGGCGCGACGGTCTCCACCTCCGATCTCGAGGCGCTCTTCCCGTGGCTCGACTGGGCCTACGAGGAAGCCAAGGTCTGACGGCTACCGCACCGGTGGGTTTTGATCCCGCGGCCCTCTGGCGGTCACCCGCCAGAGGGCCGCGTCGTCCAGTCCGTCCTGACGCGAGTCGACTCCTCTCGTCAGGCGTCCGTCGCGGACCCCCGTCGCGTCAGATGGCATCGATCAGCTTGGCCGCCAGGTGGCCCTCGTGGATGGCGTCGAAGATCTTGCGAGGCGCCACGCAGTCGCCCGCGTCGAGGACGCGCAAGGACGGGTCGCTCCGCGAGGCCCTCGATCAGCTCGCGGTTGGGTCTGAAGCCCGCGGCGAGGACCACCGAGTCGGCGGCGATGGCGGTCTCCTTGCCGGATCGGTCGGCCACGGTGATGCCGGTGTCGGTCACAGCCACGAGCCGCTGCCCCGTGTTGATGGTGACGTTCAGCGGCTGGAAGCGCTCCTCGTAGACCTGCCGCTCGTCGAAGGTGATGTTGCACATGAAGTCGTCGAGCATCTCGACGAAGACGACCTCTTTGCCCTGCTCGGCCAGGACGAGGCCCACCTCGGTGCCCACGATGCCCCCGCCGATGACCGCCACTCGGTCGCCGACTTTGGCCTCGCCACGTAGCACCGATGCGGCCGAGACCACTTTGGGATTGCCGATACCTGGGATGTCCTCCAGCCCGAGAGCGGTCGCTCCGGCGGCTACGATGACCGCGTCGTAGGGGCCGCCACCGCCCGAGCCGTCACCGCCCGAACCACCGGTCAGGTCGGCGAGCGCGGCCTCCTTCTTGACCACCGTGATCCCCAGCTTCTCCACCTGGGTCTTCAGGTAGGCGACGAGCGGCCTCAGGTCGGGAGCTTTGAACTCGGGGATCGCGGCCTCCAGAAGAGCGCCCCCCAGTTCGCGCTTCTCGTAGAGTGTCACGGCGTGGCCCTTCAGCGCGCAGACTCGGGCTGCTTCCATGCCGGCCGGGCCGCCGCCGACCACGGCCACCCTCAGCGGGTGCTCGGCCGGGGTGATCTTGAACTCCTCTTCCCGGCACAGGGCGACGTTCACCGCTGCAGGAGACGGTCTTGGCCACGTGGTCGCCCCGGGCGAGACAGCCGTCGTTGCAGCGGATGCAGGGTCGGATGTCCTCCGGCCGGCCTTCTTTCGCCTTGAGCGGCCACTGCGGGTCGGCCCAGAGTGGCCGGCCCAGACCGATGAAGTCGCCTTTGCCCTCGGCCAGGATGCTCTCGGCGAGGTTGGGCAGGTTGATCGAGCCCGAGGCGATCACCGGGAGCTTGACCACCTTTTTCACCGCCTCCGCCGCCCACACGTTGTGTGCCAGCGACATCCCCATGGGGCTCACTTCGTGGATGGTCGTGTGGTGGTTGCCGCCGGACATGTGGATGGCCGCCACCCCTCTGGCTTCCAGACGCTTGGACAGCTCGATCGTCTCTTCGATGGTGTGCCCGTCGGGCTCGTAGTCGGTGCCGCTCAGGCGCACGCAGATGGGGTAGTCGGGACCGACCTGAGCCTTGATCTCCTTGGTGACTCTCGAGCAAGAAGCGCATACGGTTCTCGAGCGAGCCCCCGTACCAGTCGGTCCGCTTGTTGGTGTGGGGCGAGAGGAAGTTGGAGATGAGGTAGCCGTGGCAGGCGTGGATCTCCACCATGTCGAAGTCGGCGGTCTGGGCCCGCTTGGCCGCCTGGCCGAAGGCCTTCACGACCTCCTTGATCTCGACGACGGTCATGGGCACCGGGATGGGACAGCCGGCCGCGGTAGATCTCCGGCCAGGGGACGTCGGAGGCCGCCTTGGGCTGCTGGAGCGTGAACCGCTGCCTGCCGGCATGGGAGATCTGGATAGCCGCTCTCGCCCCGTTGGCTTGGATGGTCTCTGCGATGAGAGACAGCCCGGGGATGTGCTCCATGCGGGCGATGCCGAGTTGGCAGGGTGAAGCCTGGCTGGCGTCGTTGTCCACCCAGGCGTACTCGACGATGACCATGGCGGCGCCGCCCTGGGCCACTTCCTTGTAGTAGCGGAGCATCCGGTCGGTGACGGAACCGTCGGGATTGGCGAGCCCAGTGTGCTGCGGAGCCTTGATGATCCGGTTCTTGAGCGTGACGTTCCCGATCCGACCTGGCTCGAACAGCTTGGGGAAACTGGTTTGCATGAAAACATCCCTTCCCTGATCCACATATAGTCGATCTGACATCAGTGATGTACCGTGCGGCCGATGATGCCAGCGATCAGCTGTAGATTCCACACCTTCCAGCGGTGCGGATGAATACCTCAAGACTCTCTTTGGTCGGCATGTCAGCGTCTGAAGCGACCGGACCGCGACCCAGCGAGTGACAAGGAGTGGCAGCGGCGCCCTCGCGGGCGCCGCTGCCCGAGCAGTTTCCGCGCTATCCGGCCCAGCTCATCGGTTTCATCTTGTCCTGCACCGTAACGACTGGAGAGGTGACGTTACTGACGATCACCAGGTCGAACTGGTACTTGCCGCCGTCGGACAGGCGCCATTGGCCGCCATAGGTCGGGGTGATGACGCAGTTCTGAGTGGGATGCGAAGTACCCCACTGCACCGGCGTGGTGTAATCGATGGGACCGGCGAGGGAATCCGCCATCTTGGTCTCGTTGACCCTTTGGATGAACTCCGCTTTGTCATCGAGATTGGTCGTTCGCTTGAACACATCGACCGCCCATTCAAAGACGGCGTAGTGCATGATGGTCTGCTGCCACTGCATCTCTTTGACCTTCTCGAAGTCGTCGCACATCTCCTGGCAGGTCTCGCCCGTGAGCGACGACTTGAACGGGAAGGTCGGGTGGAACCATTGCACGCCGCACTGACCATCGGCAAGCGGTCCGATAGCCTCCATGGTGGTGGGGAACAGCGTCGGCTTGATGCCCTCCATGATCTTGGGCTTGAAACCCTGCTGGGCCATCTGCTTGGTCAGAGTGGTCCAGTCCGGGTCGATCATGACGCCCTGGAGGATCTCGCAGCCCTCCTTCTTGAACAGGCTGATCTGCTGGGAGAAATCCTCGCTGGGTTCGTTGTAGAGGCCGGCGTCGATGTACGTGTAGCTCTTATCGGGCCATCCGGTGGCCTCTCCGCCATACATCATGCGGTAGGCGTTGCCGGGCGCGTTGTTCGGCCACACCGCCCCGATCTTCTTGTTGCTGGGGACCTGGTTGAAGATGTCGACCTCGATCGCTGCCTCCTCGGTCAGACCCCAGAAGAGGTTGTAGGTCCATTTGAAGGGCTTGTCCGGGGCGCCGCCACGCTGGAATACGAACACCTCCACGGGCACATCGATGGACAGACAAGGCATTCCGTTGGCCTCGCACTGGTCGGCCACAGGATTGACCGTGTCTCCGGTCGCGGCGCACATGACGAGGTCGACTTTGGCGTTGTTGATCAGGTCGGCCGTGACCTGAGAGGCGCGGTTAACGTCGGACTGGCTATCCACCACCTGGATCTCGAACGGGTGATTCTTGCCGTCGCCCAGGACCAGGCCTTCGGCAGTCGCCGCTGTCCATTTGCCCACACAGTAGTCGCCGGCCAGCCCGAATCCGGCCAGCACCCCGGTGAGCGGGTCGACAAAGCCGACCTTGACCGAGCGGCCCGTTTCGGGGCCGGCGCTCACGGTCGTGGTGGGGGCAGCGGCAGTGGTAGTGGTCTCAGGCGCCACGGTCGTGCTGGTCGCCGCAGCCGTGGTGGTGGTCGTTTCTTCTTCGCCACAGGCGGCCACGAGGCCACCCAGACCGGCGCCGACTCCGATGGTCGCCCCGGCTATCCCGGCGATCTTCATGAATTCTCTACGGCTGACGGGCGTCTTAATGTCCATCATCTTCACCCCTGTCCTTTGGCGTAGGGTTCTGTCCTCGGTCCATGGTCAATCGCGCGCACCATCGGAAACCCCAATCGTTCCCCCTTCTGCTCGTGCTCCTGCTGGTGGCATGCAGCCTGGCTTTCGCCTGAACCACCGGATAGGATGGTTCATTTTTTGACTCGCCCGTGGCTAATAATGAACACTATGAACATAGCACCCACTTCCCTGCGTGTCAATATATGACTCGGTGGGTGCTATTATTGAATCGCCAGGGCCAGAAGCTAGATAGGCGGGTCGAGGAACGTGGACAGGTCGGCTTCCAGTGATATCGCGATCGCAGGCGAGAGCAAAGTCGAGATCCCTCGCTCGGCTCCGACCCGCACCCTGGAGAAGGGGCTCTTTCTCCTGGGCCTTTTCGACGCGGATCATCCGGAGTGGACCCTTAAGGAATTGCGGGAGCGGGCCGGGTTGCCGAAGGCCACCACGCGACGGCTCATGAAGACCTTGGAAGCAGCGAATTGGGTGGCCTACGACCCGGATTCTGGGAAGTACCATCTGGGCTCGAGTGCGCTGCGAGCGCTCTACCTGGCCCTGTCGCACTCGGAACTGGTGCGCCTGGCGCATCCGTTCCTTGTCAGGCTGACCGAAGAAACGACCGAGTCGTCGAGCCTCACAGTGTGGACCGACGACGGGGCGCTCATCCTCGATACTGTCCCGACCGCGCGGGCATTCAAGCCGACCACCTACGCCGGCATGCTCCTCAAGGGGAGCGCGAGCGCCGACGCGCAGGTCTTGATCGCTTTTGGTTCGGAGCAGACCCAGCAAGCGGTGCTCGCGACTCCCCAGGAACGCCGCACCCGCTACACGGTCGTCGACCCCGAGGGGCTCACTGAGAAGTGGCGCCTCGTCAGGCGCGACGGGGTGGCGTTCGATCGCATGGAGTGGAACGAGGATGCGCCGGCGGTGGCCGCGCCGGTGTTCGACCGCAACCGGGAGCTGAGAGCCTCGCTATCGGTAGTGGCTCCTCCCGAAAGAGCCAGCGAGGAGCAGATGCAGGACTACGCAGTTGCCGTGAAGAGAGCGGCGACCGAGCTCTCCAAAGAACTGGGCTACCGGGGGGACTGAACGACCCCGGTCGCAGCCCCGTTCCGGTCGCGGCCCGTCCTCATCGCGGTTCTAGATCTTCAAGCCGGCCTCATACCCCTCTTCCAACGCCTCTAGCACCGTCCGCACTGCGATCGAGTCCCCCACGGAAAGCACGCTGTCGGCGATCCCATCCAGTTCAGCTACCAGACCGTTCACCGGCTTCATGCCGCCGGCCAGGACCACGTTGTCGAAGCCTCCCAGCGTCTTTTTCTGACCGTCTTGGACTATCTCGACCGAGCCGTCTTCCCCGATCCCGGTCACCGTGGAGTCGCAGTAGATGGAGACCTCGTTTTCCTTGAGCGACTGGAAGAGTATCCGCTTTATGGCCATCGGCTCTTCTCCGGCCAACTCGCAGAGCATCTCGATGATCGTCGGCTTCCTGCCGTGATGCGCCAGATGATTGGCGGTCTCGCAGCCTATCATTCCACCGCCGATGACGGCGATCTTCTCTCCCAGGGAGGCCTTACCCTCGAGCACGTCCTGCGCGGTGGTCACAAAGATGCGGTCGAGCCCAGAGATCTTCATGGCTGCGGGCACGCTGCCGGTCGCCACGATCACCGCGTTCGGCTTCTGCTCTTTGACCACCTCCGCCGTCAGGGCTGTGTTCATCACGATCTTGACACCGAGCTTCTCCAGAGTGTGGACTTGCCAGGCGAGGAAGGCCGCTATCTCGCCTTTCCAGGGCGGGACGGACGCGAGGTAGTACTGGCCGCCCAGGCGTTTGTCTTTCTCGAACAGCGTGACGTCGTGACCGCGCTGGGCCGCGACTATCGCCGCCTCCATGCCCGCGGGGCCGCCGCCTGCTACGAAGACCTTCTTCTTAGCGGGCGCCGGCGTGATCGCGAACTCGTTCTCTCTGCCTGTCCGCGGGTTCATGGTGCACCGCACGGGCAGTTGGGCGATCACTCTGCTCTCGCACCCTTGCATGCAGCCCGTGCACTGGATTATGTCCTCGAAGCGGCCCTCCCGCGCCTTGTTCGGGAGCTCGGGATCGGCCAGCGAACCTCGTCCCATGGCAACGCCGTCGGCCTTGCCGCTCGCGACGACCGATTCAGCGATGAGTGGATCGTTGATCCGCCCGACGGTGAACACCGGTTTGCTCACGGCCCTCTTTATGGCGGCCGCATGATCGGTCATCCAGCCGTGGCCCGCAGCAGGGGCAGCCACCATGACGTGGTGACTGCCATCGGTCCCGACGGAGATGTCGAAGCTGTCGACCCCCGCTTGTTCCAGCATCCATAGCTGGGCTTTGGAGTCCTCGATGGTTCTACCACCTGGCACCATTTCATCTGCGGAGATGCGGAACTGGATAGGGAAATCGTCCCCGCACTTCTTACGGATGTTGGCGATGATCTCCAGAGGGAACCGCATACGATTGGCCAAGTTGCCGCCATACTTGTCAAAGCGTTTGTTCGAGTACGATGACATGAACTGAGCTATCAGGTATCCATGGCCGCCGTGAACCTCTATCCCGTCGAACCCGGCCTTCTTCGCGCGCAGGGCGCAGTCACCGAACTGCTCGATGATCCGTTCGATCTCCTCTACCGTCAGTTCGTGCGGCATCTGTAGAGTGAACGGGCAGGAGATCGCCGTCGGGGCGACGGAGTCGGTGCCGCGTCACCGCTCGCGTGCTCTGCCGCCCGGCGTGGTAGATCTGGGCGAAGATCGCCGCTCCGTGGTTGTGCACCCGCTTCGTCAGCTCAGCATGCCCCGGGATCTGGGCATCCTCCCACAGTCCACCGATGCCGACGAAGGCCTTGCCTGCCGGGTCTACCGCGTAGTCCTCTGTCACTATCAGACCCCAGCCGCCTTTAGCCCTCTCCTCATGGTAGGCGATGTAGGTCTCGGTCGCCCGGCCGTCGGTCGGTGCAGTAGTTCACCACCATCGGTGAGACCATGAACCGGTTCTTGAGCGCGAGGTTACCGATCTGTAGAGGCTCGAACATGTGCTTCATCTGGACCACGGCCTTGCTCCTTTGCTCATTCCGACAGACGCTGGTGGCCGCAGTTCGCCGATCTGCACGGACTGCGGCCACTCCGGTTACGCGACCATGCGCGTGATTCCCTGCGACACCTCTTAGCTGTACGTGAGAGGCTTGAACTCGTCCTCGAGCGGAACGTTCGACGCGGCTTTGTTGCCCACGATCAGCTGGTCGTAGGGCCACTTGCCCGTGCCCTTCTGCCACTGGACCACGCAGAGAGGAGACTTGTAGCAGTTCGGCGTGGCCCGTGACGGGCCGATCGGTATCGGGTTCGCCACGGGCACGGTGAAGTCGATGTCGCCGGAGATCGTCGTCATCTTGGTCTCGAGCACCGCGTCGATGTAGGACTGGGGATCGTCCAGGTTCTTCGTCCGCGTGATCGCGTCGATCCCCCACTCGAACACGGCGAAGTGCTGGAGCGGCTGGGTCCACTGCGAGTTCGTGCGTTTCTCGAACTCGTCGGCGAACTGCTTGCCGGTCTCGTTGACGAGGGGCGAGGTGAACGGATAGCCAGGCGTCCACATGCTCTCGCTGGCCAGGTTGATACAGAGGTCACCCAACGCCTCGGCGGCCTGGGGGAACTCCAGGCACATGGACCAGGCTCCGGTCTTCGGATTGAAGCCCTGCTGGATACACTGCTTCCAGAAGGTGGTGAAGTCGGGCGGTGTGAACAGCCCAAGCGAGACCTCGTCGCCGTTCTTCTTGAACTGCGATATCTGCGCGGTAAAGTCCTCGAGCCCCACAGGGTACTGGTCGGTGAAGTCCCCGGTGTAACCATTGGGTTCCATGGCGGCCTTCCACGGGTCTAGCCAGGCGTTGCCGGGGGCGCTGTTCGACAAGAGAACCGCAACCTTCTTGTTGGTCGGGACTTGATTCCAGCAGTCGAAGAAGGAGTCGATGATGTCTTCCAGGCCCCAGAAGAAGTTGTAGGTCCATTTGTACTGATAGGTGGGATCGCCGCCGCGCCCGTAGATGAAGTTCTGCCAGGGAACGTCGGTGCTCAGGCACGGAACACCGGAGGCTTCGCACTGGTCGGCGACGGGATTCACGACGTCGGCGGTAGACGTCACCAGCATGAGGTCGACTTTGTCATTGTTGATCAGGTCTCCGGCCACCTGGGCGGCGCGGTTGGAGTCCGATTGGCTGTCCCTGGTGATGAACTTGACGGGGTGCTTCTGCCCATCTGTGCAGACTACGCCGTCACCGACGGCCTCGGTCGCGCGTTCGAGGCAATACTGGTCGGGCACGCCGAAGGCGGCAAGCTGTCCGGTCGTGGGGGTGATGAAGCCCACCTTGATCTCCCGGCCGACCGCGGCCGTGGTGACCGTAGTGGTGGGAGCGGCAGTGGTGGTGGTAGCGCCCGCAGTGGTGGTGGTAGCGGCCGCGGTGGTCGTGGTCGTCTCCTCTTCGCCGCAAGCGGCGACGAGGCCGCCCAGGCCGGCGCCCACCCCGATGGTCGCCCCGGCGATACCAGCGATCTTGAGGAATTCACGGCGACTGACACTCCTGGTTTCATCGGTCATTGGTGTCCCTCCTCTTCACAAGAGACTCTGTTCTTACGCCCTTGGGTCCAGCGCACCCCCTGATTTCTCCTATGGCACTCCTTTCCCCCTCGAAGAAGCTGGCTATGAAAGTCAAAGATGGGCGATGACGTCGTCCGTTGTAGTCACGAGCCCGATGGCCGGGAGCGTCCAGTCGATGACGGCTTTGTGTAGTTCCCTGTTGGCATCGGTAGTGGCATCCGAGAGGACTATGAGGTTGTAGAAACGCTCGGCTATAGCCCAGGCGGCTGTGCCTACGGACATGCCGGTGGCGACTCCGGTCAGGACGACGGTCTCGATGCCCCTGCTCCTTGAGGTACCCGTCCAGGCCGGTGTTCTCGAAGACGTTGAACGGCCAGTTGTAGAAGATAGGTTCACTGGGCGCCGGCGTCAGTTCCTCGATGACCTCCACGTCCCAGGTGCCCATGTAGTTGGCCTTGGACTCTTTGACCCCCGGCCAGAAGCCGCCGTAGACGGGGAACTTCGTGTCCGGGTCCGTATAGGCGACGCAGAAGACCACCGGCAAGCCTTTGCCGCGGAAGGCCTTGAGCAGGCCTTCGATGTTCGCGACTACCCCGTCCTCGTAGGCCGCCTTGCCGTGGCCGAGGACCTCAAGGGGGCTGGGTGTCTTGATGATGGCGTTCTGCATATGGACGATAAGCAGCGCCGCTTTCCCCACCAACTTCCATTCACTCATCCTCCCGCCCCTTCCTTGCGGTCTTCCCCATGATGGTGTATCCTGGCTATGGTCCATTTTACGGACCGGTGTATGTCTAAAATGGACCCTCATCCAACCTACTCTGGTTACTATCCGTTGTCAACCAGAGGGTGGCCGAAGTCTCATTCAAGAGGACTGCAGACTATGAAGAGGACCCTCGGTGGCTAGCAACATCGAGTTCGGGCCGCAGTCACCGCTCGCGGGCGCGAGTGGTTCTCCCAACCGCACGCTCGAGAAGGGCCTGCTTCTGCTGGGCCTATTCGACATGGAACACCCGGACTGGAGTCTCCGCGAGATGCGCGTGGAGTCTGGGTTCTCCAAAACGACCACGCTCCGCTTGGTCAAGACCCTCGAAGCGCTTGGTTACCTCGCCTGCGACCCCCGGACGGGCAGATATCATCTTGGTCAGAGCATCCTCAAGGCCGTCTACGTGAGCCTGTCTCACTCGGAGTTGGTGCGCACCGTGCACCCGTCACTTGAAGCCCTCGCGGAGGAGACAGGCGAGACCGCGGCTATCACGATCTGGACGGACCGGGGGCCGTTGCTGGTCGACATGGTCCTGACCTCCCGGATATTCAAACCCCAACTGTGGCTCGGGATGCTTCTGCCAGGGTTGGGAAGCGCGGCCGCTCGTGTTCTTGTAGCTTTTGACCGCGAGGGCGTCATGGAGACGGCGCTTGCCAAGCCGCAGGTGGCCAGCACGCCTTTCACGCTCACTGATCAGGCACGTTTGCGCGATGAGCTGATGAAAGTAAGACGTGAGGGTGTCTCCCTCGAGCTGAAAGGAATGGGATCTCTCGATGGGAGCGGTTGCCGCACCCGTTCTGGGCCCCGATGGGTTTGTGCGAGTCGGTCTGTCTGTCGTCGTCCCGATAGAGAGATGTGGTGAGGCCGAAATGCTGGCATACACCGGGGCGGTCAAGCGGGCGGCGCACGCGCTCTCGCGCGAAATGGGGTACCAAGACGACGGCCCTCCAGTGCTCGAGAGGCCGGCAGACGACTGACCCTCGGGGGGCTACTCAGACGGGAGGGTCGGCGACGGCCGAGACTCGGTCACCTACCCGGGCTTCACCCACCGTACTGCCAGAAAGGCTCCACTATCGTGACCGCGTGACTGCCCTAGTCGCTCTATCTCTGCCGCCCGCTCGGGCGAATCGTCCTTCTCAAAATGGACGCAGGATCTGGCGCTTCCTTTTGCCGGGCTCAGAGCGAGCAGCTCGTCCGGCGACCTGAAGAAGGCGCCCTCCAGAATGTGCCTCTCTCCACGCTCAGTCTTGGCCCAGCGCCGAGCCGCCCAGGGACTGAGGCTGTTCAGCGTGCCGACCACCACCAGGCCACCAGCTATGGTCACGCGGAAGAGCTCGTCGACCGCTTTCCTTGCATCTTCTATGAACTCGAGGGCCGTGACCGAGACCGTCTTGTCGAAGGACCCGTCTTCGAAGGGGAGGGCGAGCATGTCTCCCTGCACGGCGACGAACGGACGGCCGACCGCCTTCTTGGCGGCGACAGCCAGCATGGGGGCGGAGATATCCAGTCCGACGACTGTCGCTCCCGCCGCCAGGTAGTCCAGGGCGAACACGCCTGTCCCGCATCCGGCATCGAGGATCTTCTCGCCTTGCCCGGGGTTCAGCAGCTCGAGTATGAGGCGGCACTCGGTGTCTTTGACCAGCCTTCCGATGGGCGTGGCGAACCACGCCTCATACCGCTCTGGCCAGTCGTCAAAGAGCATCTTGTCGGTCCTCTCCTGGCTCCTGTTCTCTGAGAGCCGCCGCGATCGCGTCCGCGACCTCTCCGGTCGAACCGTACTTTGTGGCAAAGGCGACAAGGATCCGCTGGTGCACATCTCCTCCTGTGCGATGCCCGCCCGCGTACTCGGCGGCGGCGCAACGCCACTCTACGGCAGGACTCGCTCCAGAAAACTGGACAGAAGTTCCCACACCTCGTCGGCATGCGGCCCCTCCAGTAGCTCGGTCCCGTGCTCGTCGCCCGGGACCAGCTCGAGCTCGGCCCCGCTACCGGCCAACTCCTGAAGCTCTCTCGCGCCGTCCGCGCCGGCGTCGTCCTCGGCCGCGAGGAAGAGCAGGGGAACGGTGAGCTTCGGGACCGCCTCCGCCGCCGAGAGGCCTTTGAACTCCACCGGGGCGGACAGCGTCGCCACGCCGGCTATCGGGACGGGAGCCGGCGTCCGCGAGGCGGCGATCAGGCCCGCCGTGCCGCCCATCGACGCTCCGACCAGGGCGACTTTGGTGGCGCCGGCGTCGCCAAGCTCCCGGATCGCCGCAGTCAAGTCCCTGTCGATGAGGTCTATCTGCTTGGTCCCCTGAGAATCGCCGTATCCGCGGAAGTCGAACGTGAGTACCAGGTAGCCCTCTTGGGCAAGCCGCTCGGCCGTGGGATACCAGCTCGTCTGATCGCCTGGATACATGTGGGCCAGGACCACTCCCGAGGTCCCCGAGCCGAAGAGGTGCCCGCTCAGGGTGATGCCGTCCTCGGTCGTGAAGCTGACGCGCTGGGGAGCGTCGGTGTCGGCGCTGGTCGAAGCCGAGCCCGCGCTGGTGGAGGCCGCGGCTGCACTGGTCGAGGTCGAGCCGCTGCCGTCACAGGCGGTCGCCGAGCCGGCGGAGACCACGGCGACGGCACACAGAAGGATCAGAAGAAGTCGGGCGAGGCGTCCGGTCATCGAGCGCTGCATGAGAATCCTCCGCGTCTTCCTGAATATTACCGCCAAAAGCGCTCACAAAGGTATCGTCGGCACTACCAGGTCACTCGATCCAATTGGCACACCGCCCGATGGCCCCGCCGGTCGAAGAAAGGCCTGCCTTGAAGGGCACCTCGATGACTGGTAGGGTGCGCTGGAAAGCAGGGTACGCCTCGTGGGCCTATCGAGGAAAGGGGGCAAGTTGACCAGGTTGCCGGGGAGGGTGGCGGTGATCACCGGAGCCGCTTCTGGCATAGGTCTGGCCGCTACAAAGCTCTTCGTCCAGGAAGGAGCCTCGGTACTCGCCATCGACCTGGACGCCGACTCTCTTGAGGAAGCGGTCGGGGGCTTGGGCCCAAACGTCACGCCGTTCGTCGCGGACGTGACCGACGAGACCCGGATGAGTCAGGCCATGGCAGAGGGCGCGGCGACGTACCGGGGCATCGACATCGCCCTGCCCAACGCGGGCATCTTCGGTGTGCAGGCGCCGATCGAGGACTACCCGATCGACAACTTCGAGAGGGTCATGCACGTCAATGTCACCGGCGTCCTCGTCACCATCAAGTGCGCCATCCCTCATATCGCGAGACGCGGAGGTGGGAGCATCATCATCACCTCTTCGGTGGGCGCGATCATCGGGAACGACGAGGCATCGGCCTACACCGCCAGCAAACACGCGTTGACCGGGATCATGAAGGTGGCCGCCCGCGAACTGGCCCCGAAGAATATCCGCGTGAACACGGTCAATCCCGGTCTCGTCGATACTCCCATGATGAGGGTCGTCGAAGCCGGCATCTGTCCCGACGACCCTCTGCGCGCCCGGGCCATGCTACAGTCCGCGACGTTCCTCAAGTGCTTCGTGCAGCCGGAGGAAGTGGCGGAGCTCATGCTCTTCCTGGCGTCTGATGCCGCCGTCAACTGCACTGGCGGCATCTACATGATCGACGGAGGCATGCAGTACGGGGGAGGACACGAGTAGGGCGACGTAGAGAAGGGCGCCCCCCCGACCGCTACCGGCAGTATCTCAAGGTCGACTGAAGCTTCAGGTCAGGTCGACTTCCCAGGGCCAGAGGGCCGTGATATCGGACGGCAGCCGGGTCCTTTGCTCGCTATCGAGCGTGACCAGGACGGCATCGAAACGGCGTGCCGTTGCGGCGTACACGGCGTCGGCGCCGCGCAGGCCGGCCCCCACCGCCAGTTCAGCGGCTTCCTCAGCCAGTTTCTGGTCGAGTGTCACATACAGGGTGGAAGCGGGTAAGAAGTCCATGCCGGCGGCTTCCCTCGCGAGCTCTGGGTCGCCGGTCAACCGGTTGACCGCTCCGGCGATCTCCGGCCTCACCAGCGTAGGGAGGATGACGAGCTGCGGGGTGTCGCGGAGACTTTCGATCAACCGGAGGCTTTCCTGTCCTTTCGTCTCCAGGGGACTGAGTGCACTCACGAACACGCTGGCATCTATGGTCAGTGCCCGGGCCACAAGGTCCTAACGACGGAGCTCTCGTAGCAGCGCCTCGGCTGAGAACGGTTGCGTCACTGATTTCCCGATCTTCTCCCGGAGGCTTAGGAACTCTTCCCAGGACCGTTCCTTCGTCCTGGGCTCGACCTCGTCGGCGGTGGCGAAGGGGATGATGACCGCGACCGGCTCTCCTCGGTTCGTTATGACATACCGCGCGCGGTTGTCCTCTACATCTCGAAGGACTTCCGAGGCGTGAGTCTTCAGATGACGCAGTCCGATGCGAGGCATACCAGCTCTCCCACCATGAAGTAGTGCGTTCTGTGACCTCATTGTACTCCCGTAGAAGCGTCGTGCCCGCCCGGACTCCTCCCGCAGGCTACCGTGAAAGCGAGTGGCCTGTCTTGCGACTTCGGGTGGAGCGTGGCTCTTAAAGGACGAGCGGCTGGTGGACGGCGGCGGCGGCGAGTAGGGCGATCTGGGAGGCTGGAAGTCTAAAGATAACCCTGGACCGATAACCCTGGACCCTGGCGGCGGGATGTAGTGCCAGTCTGATCCTCCACACCGGCTTGTCACTTGTTGGACGAGGCGGGTGGCGCGCCGTCCTCGGCGCCGGGTCCTCGGGAGCCTGGGCGTCAGTCCTCCGGATGCAGGACCAGCTTGCCCATCACCTCGCCCGCTTCGATCATCTCATGAGCCCGCCGAGCCTCGGATAGGGGGAGCACCCGGTAGATCCGGGGTTTCAGCTTGCCCTCCGCCATGAGTCCCAGCACCTGCTCTTTGACCTTGCGGAAGCCGGCGGGATCGGTATCGTGCACGTGGATAGAGAAGTAGCGGATACCGTAGCAGTATTCGCAGCGGCTCTGGAGGATGTGGATGATCTCCTTGTCCTCGGGATAGCCGCCCAGATAGTTGTAGAGGATGATCTGCCCGTAGGTGGCCAGCATGTCGAACTGGCGGCAGAACTCCGGCCCCGCCACCTGGTCGTAGACGTAGTCCACTCCTCGGCCGCCACTGAGTCTCTTGACCGCCGCCACATCGCTCTCGGCCTTGTGGTTGAAGACGGCCTCCACGCCCAGCCTCCTCAGATAGTCACACTTGGCGTCGGTGCTGCCGCTGGCAATGACGGTCATCTTCTTCAGCTGGGCCAACTGGATGACGGCGGTGCCCACGCCCCCGGCGGCTCCCCCGATGTAGAGGGTCTGGCCCTCCTCGGCCTCGACGATCTGGTTCAGAAGCCCCCAGGCCACGAAGTAGTTGTACGCGGCCGCGGCCGCGTCGAAATCAGTCCCCTCTGGGAGGGGTACCACGTCGTCGGCGGTGACCGCCATGTACTCGGTGTAGGTGCCGTAGCAGGCCATGTGCAGCACGTGGACCGGCTGACCGACCGCGAAACCGGCGACGCCCGGGCCGAGGGACTCGATGCGGCCGGCCATCTCGTAGCCCAGGGTGACGGGGAAGGGGCAGGTGAGCCACTGGCAGCGACCCGTGCGCACCCGCCAGTCGGCCTTGCAGACCCCGGCGGAGACCATCTTGATCAGCACCTGGCCCTCACCGGGGACAGGCATGGGCAGGTCGACATACTTCAGTACTTCCGGTCCACCGAACTGCTCGAACACGACTGCTTTCACGGCCACGTTCTCCTCCTGTAGGCGATCCATCCAGATATTGCCGCGCGCGGCGCGATCCTGCAAGGAAGGTGCTGGAGTCGAGGGACGGGGGCGGGTAGAATCGGTCGGGAGGGGCCCATGTCCATCTCGCGGGCTTGGCGGAGGGTGGCGTCGGTCGCAGAGTCGCAGAGTCCGAACCAACGTCGCAAAAAGGAGCGTGCGGTGAAGAAGAAGACGTATCCCCTCTACTACGCGGGTCAGAAAGCCAAGTACGCCCGGTCTGTCGTGGTAGGCGACCTGGTCTTCGTGTCCGGGGCGACAGGCCGCAGCTTGGAGACAGGCGATTTCACCTCCGACGACATCAAGGAGCAGATGACGGTCGCGCTCGACAACATCCGCGGCGCGCTCGACGAATGCGGCAGCTCCATGGACAACATAGTCAAGACCGTCATCTACCTTAAACGCTTGGAAGACTACGCCGTCATGCGGGCCACAGAGGAGGAGTACTATCGGATGCACGCTCCCAGCCTTGCTGAGGAGCCCCCGGCCAGCACCTTCGTGCAACCGCTGTCGCTGGCCCGCCCCAACATGCTTGTGGAGATCGACGTGGTGGCCTGTCTAGACGACGACTGAGCGCGCCCGATCTGTCGCCCAGACTCGAGGATGGAGTGCCAATGACGCAACAACAAGAGGGTGTGCGCGTGCACCGGATGGGCGCCTGGTCTCCGGGACCGGGCTGCCACGGCGGGTGCGGACTGGAGTTCCACGTCAAAGACGGCAAGGTCATCAAGGTGGAAGGTGACCCGGAGCATCCCTGGTACCAGGGCCGGGTCTGCCCGAGGGCACTGGCCATGACCCAGTTCATCTACCACCCCGACCGTCTCCGCCGCCCGCTCAAGAGAGTGGGAGAGAGGGGAGAAGGCAAGTGGCAGGAGATCTCCTGGGATGAGGCCTTCGCCACGTGCGAGACACGGCTGCGGGAGATCGCCGACAAGTGGGGTCCCGAGTCGGTGATCTTCTCCCAGGGGACCGGCCGCGACGTCGGCGGCCCCATCGTGATGCTGGCCTACGCCTACGGCAGCCCCAACTGGACCATGTGGGGCCTCTCGGGGCACTCCTGCTTCACTCCTCGGCTGGCGGCCGGCTATGTGATCCAGGGTGACTTCACCTTCCCGGACTACTCGCAGTTCCTACCCGATCGCTACGAGGACCCGGAATATGCGCCGCCCCGGTGCGTCGTCCTGTGGGGTCGGTCCATCGGTCGCGGTTGTGCCGACCATTACACGGCCGATCACTGGGTGATCGACGTCATGCGACGGGGAGCCAAGGTGATAGTCGTCGATCCCCGAGAGACCTGGATGGCCACTCGGGCCCATCTGTTCCTCAAGATACGGCCCGGGACCGACAACGCCCTGGCCCTCGCCCTCCTGAACGTGTTCGTGAGCGAGGATCTGGTGGACAAGGCCTTTATCGAGAACTGGTGCTCGGGCTACGACGAGATGGCGGAAAGAGTGCGCGAGTTCCCGCCCGAGTGGGCGGAACCGATCACCTGGATACCGGCGGACAAGATCCGCGAGGCGGCGCGCCTGTACGCTGAGAACCGCCCCGCCGGTATCGAGATGGGCCGTCCGGTGGAGGGCGTGCCCGAGGGCACCCAGGCGACCATGAACATCCATCGGCTCATCGCCATCGCCGGAAACCTGGACATACCCGGCGGGAACGTCATCTGTCGCCCCGCCTATGGGGTGGCCACCTATCCCTACTCCACGGAGGAAGTGGTCAGGCTCTACGGACCCGAGCTTCACGCGAGACTGAGCCAGAAGCGGATCGGCGCCGCCGACTACCCCCTGGTCAAGAACTTCCGGGCCTGGGCCCAAGAGGACAGCCTGATCGAGCAGATGGAGACCGGCCGGCCCTACGAGATCCACGGCCTGTGGATGCAGGCCAACAACCCGCTGGCCAATCAGGCCCAGGACGTCCGGCGCCACTACGAAGCTGCCCGGAAGCTGGATTTCAACGTGGTAGTCGACCTGTTCATGACCCCGACGGCCCAACTTGTCGCCGATCTGGTCCTCCCTGCCGCCACCCTCCCCGAGAAGGACTCCGTCTACTGCATCGGCGCCCCGCTCAACACCATCAACAAGATCATCGACGTGCCCGAGTGCAAGTCCGACTGGGAGATCGTCTTCACGCTGGCCAAGCGCCTGAATCCCGACGTCGTACCCTGGAGGAACGTCCGGGAGATGCTCTCCGACCGGATCAAGACCTCCGGCTACTCGTTCGAGCAGCTCGTGGAGAAGGTCTGGGATTTCGCCCCCCCAGGTCACAAGTGCGCCAGCCATCCCTACCGCAGGCATGAGGTCGGGCTTCTGCGCCCGGACGGCAAGCCGGGCTTTCGCACGCCGAGCGGCACGGTGGAGCTTCGTTGCTCAAGCTACGAGGAGTGGGGCTACGACCCGCTCCCCTACTTCAGGAAGCTCGAGCCCGAAAGCGAGGAAGACACGCCCGACGTCTTCAAGGACTACCCGCTCATGATGATGACCGGGCGGCGCTCACCCGTCTTCTTTCACAGCGAACATCGTCAGATCCCCTGGTTGCGGGACTGTGACCCCGACCCGTTGGTGGAGATCAGCCCTCAGACCGCGGCCGAGAAGAACATCAAGACGGGAGACTGGGTGCTCATAGAGGGCACCATGGGGGCGTTCAAGAGGAAAGCCAAGGTCACTCCCATGATCGATCCGCGCACGGTGATGGTCCCTCACGCCTGGTGGCTGCCGGAGGAGAAGGATGGCGGCTCGAACCCGTACAAGGTGTGGGACCTCAACTGCAATCAACTCATCCCCATGGGCTACAACGATTCGTCCGGCTTCGGGGGCGGCCCCCTGTCCTACATGTTGGTGAGAGTGTCGAAAGCCGAGGACGAGGGACTGGACCGAAGCCTGATGAAGCGCTCACCGAGCACGACAGAGGGGTAGCCGCGATGCCACGCAAGGGACTGCTGATCGAGTATGAGTACTGCACGGGATGCCGATCCTGTGTGGTGGCCTGTCAACAAGAGCACGGTTATCCGCCGGGTATCTCCGGGATCGAGTTGGTAGAGATAACCACCACGGGCGGCGGCCTTCGCATCGACTATCTGCCTTTCCCTACCAAGCACTGCGACCTCTGTGCCCGGAGGGTCGAGGACGGCGGGCGACCGGCCTGTGTGAAAGCCTGTCAGGCGGCTACTATGTGGCACGGGGAGCTGACCGACCTCGTCCAGGTGATGGAAGACAAACCTCATTCGGCCCTCTTCACCCCTCGGTGACGGCGGCCTTCGCGGCACCGTGTGAGTGGTACTTTGTGGCGGGCCGAGTCCAGCGCAGGGCGAGGCCTCACCTCGGACAGACGCCCCTCGCGTGTTAGGAGCCTAGGCATGGGAACGAAGGTCGGATTCATCGGCATCGGACAGATGGGCATCCACATGGCCAGGAAGATCCTGGAGGCCGGGTACGAGCTTGTGGTCCACGACATCAACAAGGATGCGGCAATGCCCGTCGTGGAAGAAGGGGCGGTATGGGCCGGCTCGCCGGCTGCCGTGGCCGGAGCTTGCCGGGTAGTGATCACCTGCCTGCCCACACCCCAGAGCGTCCAGGACGCGGTCTTGGGGGAGGACGGCCTCCGCTTCGGATGGAAAGAGGGAGATATCTACATCGATATGAGCACCAACGCTCCTCTGACCGTCAGACTTATCTCCGAGGTCGCCGCGCCCTTGGGTGTCAAGGTGCTCGACGCTCCCGTGAGCGGGGGCACTCGGGGGGCGGAGGCGGGTACTCTTGCCATTATGGTGGGAGGGGATCCTGCCGTCCTGGAGGAAGCCCGCCCCGTGCTCGAACCGATGGCGGGCAAGATCTTCCACCTGGGTGATGTGGGCTGCGGCAACGTGGCCAAGCTCGTCAACAATATGATCGGGCTGGCTTGCAACTCTATCTGCGCCGAGGGCTTCGTGCTGGGGGTCAAGGCCGGCATCGATCCGCAGGCGCTCTACGATCTCCTGACCATAAGCACGGCCGACAACTGGAGCCTGCGGCAGTATCCCCGCACGGTGTTCAAAGGCGACTTCGCCCCCGGGTTCAAGATCTCCCTCGCCCACAAGGACATCGGCCTGGCTCTCGGTCTAGGCCAGGAATACGGGGTCCCGCTGCCTGTGGCAGAAGCGGTGAAGAGCGATCTGGCGGGGGCCGTGCGGGCCGGCCGGGGCGACCAGGGCGTCGATTCGGTCATACTGAGTCTGGAAGAAGCCGCCGGGATCCGGGTGCGCATCTCCGACTAGCATCCTGGGGCTGGCAAACGACCAAAGGGGGAACCGATGATAGTCGTCGAAGGCAGCACCGTTCACCCGGTCACGATGGATCCGAAGGACGACGAGATCGTCAACACGGCGCCGGTAAGCGGGCGGCGATTGCTCAACATAGCCGAGGCTGATGGCTGGGCGGCCTCGCTGACCACGTTCGGCATCGGGGGCAGGCTCAACTGGCACACGCACGATTCGGAGCAGATCCTCTTCGTCACCGAAGGCCGGGGGATCGTGGCCACCAAGGACCGGGAGTACGCGATCACTCCTGGCTGCATCGTCTACATCCCCGCCGGTGAGAACCACTGGCACGGCGCCGCTCCTGAGTCGTCCATGACCCACCTCAATATCCAAAAAGCCGGCATCCACCTAGCGGAATAGGCCCCACGATCGGACTGCGATAGGGCCGGACTGCGATAGGCCGGACTGAGATAGGGCCGGACTGCGATAGGCCGGACTGAGATAGGAGCGAAGCGACATGAAAGCTGCCGTCTGCTACGAGTTCGGGAAGCCGTTGGTCATCGAAGAGCTCTCCTTGCGGGCGCCGCGGAGCGACGAGGTGAAGGTGAAAGTGGCTGCAACGGCCATCTGTCACAGTGATCTACACGACATGCGCGGCGACTTCGGGGGCAAGCTTCCGTTTGTCGGCGGGCATGAGACGGCCGGACACGTGGAAGAGATCGGTGCCGGCGTCACCTGCGTGAGACCTGGCGATCCGGTGATCGTAAGCCTTCTCGAAGCCTGCGGCAAATGCTTCTACTGCGTTACCGGCATGCCCTACTTCTGCGAGACCAAGGTCACGTACGACGTCGAGGGGACGCTTGAGAACCAGAAGGGCGAGGGTGTCATCCAGAAGGCCCGGGTCGGCGGATTCGCCGAGTATGTCCTGGTGCACGAATCGCAACTGGTCAAGATCGCGGAAGACTTCCCCATGGATCTGGCTTCTCTCCTGGCGTGCGGCGTCACGACGGGCTTTGGGGCGGTGGTCAATCGGGCCAAAGTCCCGCCCCTCAGCAGCGTCGTCGTCATCGGGACGGGGGGAGTGGGACTGAACGCCGTCCAGGGGGCGGTCACCTGTGGGGCCAATCCGATCATCGCCGTGGACATCTTGGACTCGAAGCTGGACCGCGCCCGGGAATTCGGGGCGACCCATGGGATCAACGCCCGCGCGCGCGACCCTGTCGCGGGCGTGAAGGAGTTGACGGGGGGCGCGGGGGCCGACTACGCGTTCGTGACGGTCGGTAGCTCGGCCGCGCTGCAGCAAGGTTTCTCGATGCTCGCCCGGCGGGGTACCGCGGTCATGGTAGGCCTCCCTCCAGTCTCGGACCCCATGCTGTCCCTGCCGGCGGGTGAGTTCGCCCTGACCGAAAAGACGCTCACCGGCGGTTTCATGGGCTCGATACGCATCAGCGTCGACATCCCTCGCCTCATAGATCTCTACGAGGCAGGGCGGTACAAGCTCGATGAGTTGATCGCCGGCCGTTATCCGTTCGCACGCATCAACGAAGCGCTGGAATCCTCGGTGGCGGGGGAGGCTCTGCGCAACGTGATCGTGTTCGACTAGGACGGGACGGGAGCTGCCGTGTCCGGCTATCTAGGGCCGGAATGTGCCCTCTGCCGAGTGATCGCCTGCGATGCCGCTCCCGGCGCCAAGACGCCGCCCCGTTTCTGTCCTGCCGTGAGCGAGGCGGAGCTGCTCGCGGAGGCGCGCGGGTTCGAGGTGTTCACGGGACAGGTGGCGCTGCTTGCTCGGGCAGGCACCGAGTTCAACGTGGTCATGGGATTGTGCGTGGGACACAACCCGGTGGCCGCGCTCTACACGAGCCACTCCTACTACCGGCGGTTGAGCGAGAGAAAGGAACCAGAATGGGGATCATGAGCGGAAAGACGTGCATCGTGACCGGTGGCGCCGGCAGCATCGGCCTCGCCAGTGCCGCCCTGCTGCTGAGCGAGGGCGCGCGCGTGATGCTGGTCGGTCGCAACCAGGAGAATCTGGCCCGAGCGGCCGCGTCTCTGAACGCGAGCGAGGACGTCCTGGGCACCGTGACGGCCGACGTGTCGGATTCCGCGGATGTGCGGCGCTACATCGATGAGACCGTCGCCAGGTGGGGCAAGATCGACGTGTTGTTCAGCCACGCGGGGATCTCCGGGGTGATCAAGCCGGTGACGGAATACCCGGAGGAGGTCTTCGACGCCGTCATGGCTATCAACGTACGGGGGTCGTTCCTCGCCTGCAAGTACGGGTTGCCCCAGATGAACGACGGCGGAAGCATCATCATCACCTCGAGCATCATGGGAACGAGGGCCGATCCCGGTGTGTGCGCCTACGCCACGTCGAAACACGCATTGATCGGGCTGGCCCGCGTGGTGGCCAAAGAGGCGGCCCCTCGCAACATCCGGGTGAACGTCTTCGCCCCGGGGCCGACCGACAACAGCTTCCAGTCCATCATCGAGGAACGGCTCACCGAGATCGTCGGCGAGGATGGGACCGATTTCTTGAACCGGATCATCCCGTTGGGCCGTCACGCCCGCCCGGAGGAGGTGGCGCGCCTTGTCCTGTTCCTCGCTTCGGACCAGAGCAGCTTCTCCACCGGCAGTGTCTTCATGGCCGACGGGGGGATGAACATCTGAGGACGGCCTGCGAGCGCCGCCCACGACCGGCACGCCGGCTCCTGGCCCGGCGGCGCGCCGCCGGGCCCTACCCCGTCCCAGGCGCCGGCTCTTCCGCCGCCGCTCGATCGGCGAGTACGATGGCCCGGCTCTGGTCGATCCGCCCGGCCGGGATCAGAGGGTCGGCGGCGCGGAGGCGCGCCAGCACGCCGGCCTTCTCGCTCCCGGTGACGACCCAAAGGATGCGCCTGGACCGATCGATGATCGGGTAGGTCAGCGTCATCCGGCGGCGACCCTGGTAGACGCCGGCAACGGCCACGTCCGCGTCGGTAACGTCCAGGACCGGGTCTCCAGGGACCAGCGAGGCCGTGTGCCCATCGGCACCAAGACCCAGATGGACCAGGTCGAGCACCGGCGGGGAGCCGGCGATGTGGCGCAACTCGACGGCGTAGCGGTCGGCGGCCTCGACCAGGTCGGCCTCCTCCACGGGCATGGCGCGGATCCGCTCGGGTGGCAGCGCGGCGGGCGAACCAGGATGCCCGGCCAGGCTTTCGCGCAGATTGGTGAGGTTGCGGTCGGGATGCCCCGCGGGGGCCACCCGTTCGTCCACCTGCACGACGTAGGTGTTGTCCCAGGGCAGCTCTTCCTCCGTCAGATAGCGCAGCATGAGCCAGGGGGTGCGGCCGCCGCTGGCGGCCAGGACGAAGCGGCCGCGCGCAGCCACGGCCGCGAGGGCCTCTGCCGCGATGAGCCGAGCGGCCCTCCGGGCCACCCGGTCGGCGTCCTCGAGGACCTCTATCCTCACGCGATCTCCCTCCACCTCCGGCCGTCGCGCCTCACCAGCTGTGTGGCTTCCTCCGGTCCCCAGGTGCCTGCCGCGTAAGCCGGGATAGAGGCTGGAGCCGAGGAACCCCAGGCCTCCTGGATCGGGGCGATCGCCCCCCAGCCCGCTTCGATGGTATCGGCTCTCTGGAACAGGGTGGCGTCGCCGCACATGGCGTCGTAGATCAGCCGCTCGTAGCCACTGGCCGCCACTTCCTTGAAGTAATCGGAGTACTTGAAGACCATGTCGACATTGCTCAGCTTCATCAGCCCCCCGGGCACCCTGACCTGGAAACTCAGGGAGATACCTTCGTCCGGCTGGATGTTGATCACCAATCGATCAGGGCTCAGATGCTCCACTCCGCTCTTGCGAAAGAGGCGGAAGGGAGGGCGCTTGAACTGGATCGCGATCTCGGTGACGTGCTCGGGCATCCGTTTGCCCGTTCTCAGATAGAACGGCACCCCGGCCCACCGCCAGTTGTCGATCATGAGCCTTAAGGCGGCGAAGGTCTCCGTTATGGAATCCGGGGCCACCCCGGGTTCGGCACGGTAGGCCGGGACGCGCCTGTCGGAAGCGATCCCCTCCCCATATTGGCCGCGCACGGCGCTCGCGCCGATGGCCTTCGGGTTGACCGGCTCGACCGCGACCAGGACCCGGGTCTGTTGACTCCGCACCTCATCGGCATGGAAGGAGACCGGGCACTCCATGGCAGTCAGCGTGAGGAGCTGGAAGAGATGGTTGGGGACCATGTCCCGCAATGCGCCCGCGGTCTCGTAGTAGCCCGCTCTCTGCTCCACTCCCACGGTCTCGACCGCCGTGATCTGCACGTTGTCGATGTAGAGGCTGTTCCAGATCGGCTCGAAGATGGCGTTGGCGAAACGGAAGGCCATCAGGTTCTGGACCGTGGCCTTGCCGAGGTAGTGGTCGATGCGGTAGATCTGATCTTCTTTCAGGGTAGACCGGAGCTCTCTGTTGAGGCTCCGGGCGGAATCGAGGTCCCGGCCGAACGGTTTTTCGACGACGACCCGTCGCCCCTGCCCGGGCACCTCGTCCACCAGGCCTGCCTCGCCCAACCGGCGGGTGATCTCTCCGATGAGGTTCGGGGCCACGGCCAGATAGAAGACGATGTTCAGAGGTGCGCCGTGCTCTTCACTCAGCCTGAGGATCGCCGCCTTGAGATCCTCATAGCTGGTGGGATCGCTGCCATCCCCCGCCATGTAGTGGAGACGCCGGGCAAAGCTTTCCCACGACTCCGATTCCACCGGAAAGCCCAGTTCATCCAGATAGGTTCTCAGTTGCGCGCGAAAGCCTTCGTCCGATATCTCGTGCCGGGCCATGCCCAGGACGAAGAACTCGTCGGGAAGCACTTTGTAGTTGAAGAGGTTGTAGAGCGCGGGGATCAGCTTCCTCTTGGTGAGATCGCCGGAAGCGCCGAATATCACGACGGCGCAGGGTGGGGCCAGCTCCACGTCCATCTGGATCTCTACGGCCTTCGGTCCTGTCTCTTCGTGCTGCATGGTCTGCTCCGCCTCCCGTGGGTTCCGCGGCGCCGGCTAGGGTGCCGGCTGGGGCGCCGACTGCGGCGCCGGCTAGGGCGCCGACTTCTCCAGATGGCCCCCGAATGCAAAACGCATGGCGGAGAGCGCCTTCCGGGCGAACTCATCTTCGCCCTGCGAGCCGAATCTCTGGAAGAGGGCCGTGCTGAGCACCGGTGCCGGCACCCCCTCTTCGACCGCCGCCAGGACGGTCCAACGTCCCTCTCCGGAGTCCGAGACCCGCCCTGCGAACCTTGACAAGTCGGGGTTCTCCAGAAGCTCGGTCGCGCAGAGATCGAGAAGCCAGGAAGCGATGACGCTCCCACGCCGCCATAGCTCCGCGATGTCGGCCAGTTCGAAGTAGTACTGGTACCGCTCGGGGTCCCGCAGGGGCGTGGTCTCGGCGTCCACCGCCCGGTCCTCTTTGCCCACACCCGCGTGCCGCAAGATGTTGAGTCCCTCCGCGTAGGCGGCCATGAGACCGTACTCGATCCCGTTGTGGATCATCTTCACGAAATGTCCGGCGCCTACGGGCCCGCAGTGCAGATAGCCCTCCTCCGCGGTCCCGCCGGCTGCCTCGCGCCCCGGGGTCCGGACGATCGATCCCCGTCCCGGCGCCAGGGTCTTGAAGACCGGGTCCAGATGTTCGACTGCCTCCTTCGGCCCGCCGATCATGAGGCAATAGCCGCGCTCGAGGCCCCAGACACCTCCGCTCGTCCCGCAGTCGACGTAGCGGACTCCTGCGGGGGAGAGGGCCTTGGCGCGGCGGATGTCGTCGATATAGTAGGAATTGCCGCCGTCGATCACGATATCGCCCTCCTGCAGGTGAGCGGCGACCTCTTCGAGCGTCGGTTCGACCACGGCGGCGGGTACCATCAGCCAGACCACCCGAGGCGGCTGGAGCATGCCCACGAGTTCAGCGACGGAGGGAGCGGCGACGGCTCCGGTCTCCCGGGCGAAGTTCTCCCTTGTTTTCGCGGTGGCCGAGTAGACGACTACCTCGTGCCCGGCGCGCATCAAACGGCGCACCATGTTGCCGCCCATCCTTCCCAGACCGATCATCCCAAGCTGCATATCAATACTCCATTCGGCCGAGGTGGACGACGACATCGAGCATAGCGCATGGACCACAGCGCGTGGGCCGGGTTCCAAGAGTGCATGTTCCGTCGAATCTGCGGGAAGTAACATCACCAGTGACGTCCAGTGCCGTGGGCCCGGCTGAGCCATCCGCGCGGGTGACCGCCCGTGCCGGCCCGCGACCGCCAACGGCGGCGCGCACGCGAACGAAGGGAAGGGATCCAGTGGAGATAAGACGACTGGGCGCTGCCGGACCCGACGTGTCTCTGGTCGGGCTGGGGTGCAACAACTTCGGGATGAAGCTCGACGAGAAACAGAGCGCGGCGGTCGTCCACGCCGCTCTCGATGCCGGGATAACCCATTTCGACACGGCGGAGCGCTACGGCGGGGGGCGGTCCGAGGTGTTTCTCGGCAAGGCGCTTGGAACCAGGCGCGGCGATGTCGTCATCGCCACCAAGGTCGCACCCCGTCCCAGCGACGAACCGTACCGGCCCGGCGTGCTGCGCCGGCGCGTCCTCGAGGCGTGTGAGATCAGCCTGGAGCGGCTCGGCACCGACTACATCGACATTTTCTATCAGCACTACCCCGACCCGCAAGCCCCCGTTCAGGAGGCTCTGGAAGCCCTGGGCGAGCTGGTCGCGGCCGGCAAAGTGGTCCACGCCGCGTGCTCAAGGTACAGCGCGGAGCAGATCGAGGAAGCGGCCCGAGTCTCGGCCGAGCGGAGCACTGCCACGTTCGTCGCCTGCCAGATCCACTGGAACCTTTTGGTCCGTGACGTGGAGGAGGAGATCGTCCCCGCCCTCCGCCGCCAGGCGATGGGGATAGTGCCCTATTTCCCGCTGGAATCGGGTCTGCTGACCGGGAAGTACCGGCGGGACCTGGCCTATCCCGAGGGCTCGCGCCTCGCCGCCATGCCGCGCTTCGCCACCCGCGCCACCGAGGAGACCTTCGCCTACCTGGAGGATCTCGCCGCGTTCGCGGAGGCGCGGGGGCATTCTCTGCTCGAACTGGCCTTCGGCTGGCTGGCCGCCCAGGACGGCGTGGCGTCGGTCATCGCGGGGGCGACCACACCCGAGCAGGTGGCCGCGAACGTCCGGGCTGGAGGAGCCTGGCGACTCTCGGCCGAGGATCTCAGGGACCTCCCGTGGACGGCGCCGGCGGGGTCCTAGGCTCCCGGGCCCGCGACCATATAGGTCCGGCGGCAGGACCGCGCGACGGCCGCGGGCGCCCGGCGCCGCGGCCCTGCGCGGGCCGACGGTGCGCGAGCCCGCCACTGCGCGGGCCGGCGACAGGTTCTACAATGGGCGGAGACAGCGAGCGAAGGAGTCAGCCATGGCGGCCGGGATCGAGCGGCTGAGCGCGCAGACGGTGGTGGTCGGGAGCGGGCCGGGTGGAGCCACGGTGGCGCGCGAGCTGACGCGTCGGGGCCGGGATGTACTCATCCTGGAGAAGGGGGCCTACCACAAGCCGATAGGCAGCTACGTCTCCCTGTTCCGCATGATGGACCGATACGGCATGCTGGCCTCGGTGGAAGGGACGGCGATGGTCCGCCTCCTCACCGTCGGCGGCAGCTCGATCGCCTTCTTGGCAACGGCCTTCGATCCGCCGGCCTGGCTCAAAGACCGGTACGGTATCGATCTGGCCCCCTACGTCGAGGAGACGAAGAGGGAGCTCAAGGTCGCTCCACTACCGGAGCGCCTCATCGGCGAAGGGGCGAAACGCATCCGGCGGGCGGCGCGCGCTGAAGGCTTGGACTGGCACCCGCTGCCCAAGTTCATCGATGTGGATAAGTGCGAACTGAAGTGCCCCAAGTGCTTCGCGGGTTGCGCCGAGAAGGCCAAGTGGACCGCGCGTGAGTATGTCGAGGAAGCCGTCGGGCAAGGTGCCCGCCTGAGGACCCGAATGTGGGTCGAGGAGGTCCTTTCGGAAGGAGGCCGGGCCACCGGCGTCCAGGGAACAGGGCCGGCCGGCAAGTTCATGGTCGAAGCTGAGAACGTGGTCCTCGCCGCCGGAGGGCTGGGCACACCGGTTATCATGCAGGCCTCGGGCTTTCCTGGCGCCGGTCAAGGTCTCATCATCGACCCCCTCATCATCACCTCCGGCATCTATCCGGGACCGGGCTCCTCGAAAGACATCCCCATGAGTTGTGGCACCACCGACCTACAGGACGAGGGCCTCGTCATGACCGACGTGATCGATCCCTGGGCGCTCTATCTCTTCGGGCTGGCCATGGCCGGCCCGAAGCAGGTGCCTGTCTTCAGGCACTACCCTCACACCCTGGGGGTCATGACCAAGGTCAGGGACGAGCTGGCCGGGTCGATCGGGCCCGACGGCCTGGTCTCCAAGCCCATCGGGGAGGAGGAGCACGCCAAGCTTGCCCGCGGGTCGGAGATCGCCACCCGCATCCTGATACGGGCCGGTTGCGATCCCGACTCCATCGTCGACGCCCCGCCAAGGGGCTCCCACCCGGGCGGGACCGTACGCATCGGAGACCTCGTGGACGCCGACCTTCGGGCCGAGCTGGCCGGACTCTACGTCTGCGACGCAAGCGTTCTCCCCGAGCCGATGGGCCTGCCCCCGGTACTGATGCTCATCGGCCTGGGCAAGCGGCTGGCGGCAGAACAACTAGTCAAGGAGTGAGACGACGTGCAAGCCATCATAGTGCGTGAATGCGGCGAGCCGGAGGTCCTGGTCCTGGAGGCGCTGCCCACGCCGGAGCCCGGTCCGGGGAAGGCGCTGGTCCGGGTCTCGGCGGCAGGCATCAACTTCATAGAGATCTACCAGCGATCGGGCCACTATCCTCTTCCCCTTCCGATCGCCATGGGGAGCGAGGGAGCGGGGGTCGTCGAGCGGCTGGGACCGGGGGATTCGCCGGTGGCAGTAGGCGACCGGGTGGCCTGGGTGAACGGCCCAGGGTCGTACGCCACCGAGGTGATCATCCCCACCGACCGGCTCGTTCCCGTACCCTCGGGCATCGATGAACGCTTGGCGGCGGCCGTCATGCTGCAAGGGCTGACCGCTCACTACCTCAGCCGGTCTTCGTACCCGCTCAAACCGGGCGATACGTGTCTCGTGCACGCAGCAGCGGGTGGGGTCGGGCAACTGCTCTGCCAGATGGCCAGACTCGCCGGCGCCCGGGTCATCGGGACCGTCTCCACCGAAGAGAAGGCCTCCATCGCCAGGGCGGCCGGCGCCGACGAGACCATCAACTATGAACAGGAGGACTTCGTCGAACGGGTGAAGTCGCTCACCGGAGGGACGGGAGTCCAGGTGGTGTACGACGGAGTGGGCAAGAGCACCTTCCTGAAAGGCCTGGACTGTCTCGTACCCCGGGGGTGCATGGTCCTCTTCGGTGGTTCGAGCGGACCGGTGGCGCCCTTCGACCCCCTCATCCTGATGCACAAGGGCAGCCTGTATCTCCACCGGCCGACGCTCTGGGATTTCATCAGGACCCGGGACGAGCTGCTGGTGCGTACTGCGGAGTTGTTCGGCTGGGTTGGATCCGGCGAGCTGAAGGTGACGGTGGCAGCCACCTTCCCGCTGGCCGACGCCTGCGACGCGCACCGGCTGCTGGTATCCCGCGAGGCCGCCGGCAAGATCCTGCTCATTCCCTGACCCGCAGGCGACAGTGATCGTCCGGCCTTCGCGAGCGTGGTTCTCGAAGGAACGGGGCTTCAGCGTCTGCCGACGCTGAAGCCCCGTTCCGCAGTCCGCGGCGCGCCGCAGAGCCGGCGCGCCGCCCACGACTCTGCTTCTACATGCCGGCCGGCCGCTCCTCCAAGGTCACGGTGACGACCTGGGCCGCGCCGTTGCGGTCGATACTCACCTGGACGGTGTCTCCGGGCTGCTTGTCCCGGATCGCCACCATGAGGTTGCTAGACTCGGTCATGTCTTGGTCGTCGATCTTGGTGATGATGTCACCCTGCTGGATACCGGCTTTGTCCGCCGGCCCTCCCGCGGTCACTTCGGCGACCAGGACGCCCGACGACCGGGAAAGCCCGAACTGCTGCTGGAGGTCGGGGGTGACCGTCTGGGTGCCCACACCGAGGTAGGCGTGGGTGGCTGAGCCGGTCCGGATGATCTGGTCGGCTACCTGGGTGGCCGTGACTGCCGGGATGGCGAAGCCGATGTTGACCGCCCCGGTCTCACCTGGGGGCAGATAGGCCGTGTTGATGCCGATCACTTCTCCACTCGCATTGCCGAGCGCGCCGCCGGAGTTGCCCGGGCTTATGGGAGCGTCGGTCTGTATGAGGTTGGTAAGCGCCATCCCTTCCGTTCCGCCGACCCCCTCGATGCTTCGAGCTATGCCGGAAACGATCCCCAGGGTGACCGAGTTCTCGTACCCCATAGGACTGCCGATGGCGATGGCGTATTCCCCCACGTCCGGCAGGTCGGTGTTGAAACTGGCGGCCGGAAGATCCTTGCCCGCGTCGACCTTGATCACCGCCAGGTCGGTGAGCGGGTCTCGTCCCACGACGGTAGCCGGCAGTTTTTCTCCCGTGGCCAACGTGACCTCGATGTTCTGCACGACAGTGCCGGTGTCATCCGTGACTACATGGTTGTTGGTGATGATCATGCCGTCTTTGGTGTAGATGACGCCGGAGCCTTCCCCGCCATACTGCTGTCCCTGGCTGGTCCCGCTGATGGCGATGTTGACCACGCTGGGCCCCAGCCTGGTCGCCACTTCTTGGGCGGGACTGGCAAGGCCGTCTCCGTCGTCTCCGCTGACGATGTTTGCGGTGCTGTTCGCCGTTGTCACCTGGGAGGCCGTGAGATTCGCGCCGCTGGCGGTCTCGACGCCCAAGCCGACGAAAGCAAAGGTGGTACCCAGCACTATCGCCAGGGCCATTACCATCCCAATGAGTGCCCACCTCAACCGTTTTCGCCCCCGCAGACGGCTCGTTTCCGCCCCGATCGGTTCCATGCTGATACTCCTCCTGAGAGGATTCCCTCTCGTCCTTTATCTTGCCTGAGGGCCGGCAAGACAGATCTGTTCTTCCCGGGCACCTCACCGGTAGACTTCTGGGGCGCGGTCGCGACCATGCACGCCCAGCGAAGTCTGCGGGATCATACTTGGTGAGGCATAAGAGACTCGTAAGGCGTGGCGAAGTCATCGTGTTGCCGACATGCGCATCAGCTATGCTGGTCACATCCCGGGATCGAAGGACTGGCGGAAGCGTTCGAAGCGGCATCGTCCTCAGTCATGTGACGACCAGGCAGGAGGCGTTTGATGGATGTGACTCGGGCCCTGGAGAGACGGCGCACCGTTCGTGCCTTCCTGGCGGAACCGGTGCCGCGCGAGACCCTGGCGGCCATCCTCGGGGCCGCGCTCCACACCCCCTCGTGGGCCAACACCCAGCCCTGGGAGATCTACGTCGCCGGTGGGGAGACGCTCGAGCGGATACGAAAGGCTTTCGTGGAGCGGACCCACCAGGAGGTGCCCGCGCGTCCGGACCTGCCGTTTCCGGAGGCGTGGCCTACCGTGTGCCGGGAGCGCACCAGAGCCCTGACCGCTGGTCGCGCCGAGATTCTGGCGGTCGCTCCGGATGACGCGCAGTTCCGCCGGGACTTCCTCGAAAGCAATCGGCGTTTGTTCGGGGCTCCGGACGTGGTCTACCTCTGCATGGACCGGTGTCTGACCTCGTGGTCCGTCCTCGACCTCGGCATGATGGCCCAGAGCATCATGCTGGCCGCTCAAGACCACGGGGTGGATTCCGCCATCGCCGTCAATCTGGTGTGCTATCCGGATGTGCTGCGGACCGAGCTCGGCATCCCTGAGGAGCAACTGATAGTCATCGGAGTGGCGCTCGGCTATGCGGACGACAGCGATCCCTCCGCTTGTTTTCGTAGTCCTCGGCGTCCGTTCGACGAGGTCGTCAGGCTGGCCGACGCATGAGGGGACAGGAGCGGTGTCTGACCACCCGAGTGCACCGGTCAAAAGGGCGCGTAGACCGGTGCCGCGGCGAGAGAAGGATTCGCCGTTCTCAGGTAGAAATGGAGAGCGCCAGGAAAAGTAACGACCTCCCACTCCGCCCCCCACCCCCGGGGGCGGAGCCCTTTCTTGGGGAACTATCCCCGCGCGCGTGACCCCCGAAAGGTGGCGAGATAGACGTGTCCAAGATCGCCCTGAACATGCCGGCGCCGGACTTCGAACTCGCCGATCTTCATGGCACTGGGTTCCGGCTCTCCGACCTGCGCGGCCGGAAGAACGTGCTGCTGGTCTTCAACCGGGGGTTCACCTGACCATTCTGCCGCGCGCACATGGCGCAGTTGCGCCGAGGATTCGAGGAATTCGAGAAAAGACAGACGGCCATCGTCGTGGTGGGACCGGAGGACGCTCAGGCATTCGGCCGCTACTGGGCCGACAACCAGCTGCAATTCGTAGGACTGCCCGACCCCGAGCACCGGGTGCTGAAGCTCTTTGGACAGGAGGTCAAGCTGTTCAAGCTGGGGCGCATGCCCGCGCAGGTGCTTGTCGACAAGTCCGGAGTGGCTCGGTTCGTGCATTACGGCCACGAGATGAGCGACATCCCGAAAAACGCCGAGATCCTCGAGTCGATCGATGCACTCAGCGACGGGCAGGCGGCCCCGCCGACCTAAGAGATGGCACCGCTATGCCGCGGTCGCGCGGGCGACCGGGCGGCAGCTCCACGGACGAAGTCAGAATCGACGCCTGGCGAGCCTGCGAAGACTGCTCCGCGAACTGAGCTTCCTCAGCCACGCTTCGCAGCCGAATGCCAGCACGACAAGCACGGTCAGGACGATCACATTCCCCATCGCCGACCTCCTCTGGCGTACAATGTACTCTCACAGCGGTACGAACGCAAGGCCTGTTTGGGCGGCCTGTGGCAGGCTCCATCGTGGTACACGTCGGACGAGCACGCGCCGGCCGGGCGCCGGCGCCAGGTGTCACCCGACGCTGAGGCTGCCCCGGCCGGAGTCAGCTAAAGGTCTTCTTCAGGTTTACTTCTTGGCGGGAGCCTGAGCGGTAGTCGCGGTCGGCTTCGGCGCCACCGGTACTACACCGGCCAGCTCGCCGATCACGTTGATCAACTCGGCGTCGGCCGGGACCACCACCTTGGCGTTCTGCGCCAGGGCGCGCTCCACTGCCTCCAGCTTCCGTAGGATCTGGGCGTTCCCGACGAAGTACTTCTCTGCAGCTTCGTTGACAAGTCGGATCGCCTGCGCCTCACCCTCGGCGGCCAAGATCCGCGCCTGCTTGATGCCTTCGGCCTTCTTGATCTCGGCCCGGCGCTGTCCGTCGGCCTGGGTCTCGGTGGCGGTGGCGAAGTCGATGGCGGCGACCTTCTCGTTCTCGGCCTTGACCACCTTGTTCATGGTCTCCTGTACATCTTCCGGGGGATCGATCTCTTTCAGCTCGGTGCGCAGGATCTCGATGCCCCAGCTGGCGGTCTCCTGGAGAAGGGTGCTGCGCAGTTCGTCGTTGATCCTGCCCCGCTCGCTGTTGGCCGATTTCAAGGTCAGGGTGCCGATGATGTTGCGGAGGGTGGTGCGGGCCAGGTTGACGATCTGGTTCTCGTAATCGGTGACGTTGTACTGGGAGGCCTTGACGTTGTCCTCTTCCGCTTTGACTTTGAGGTACACCTGGGCATCCACGCGGGCGTTGAGGTTATCGTTCGTGATGATCATCTGCGGCTGAGCTTCGACCAGCATCTCCCGGATGTCTACCCGGAACATGCGCTCGATGACCGGGATGATGAAGTGGAAGCCGGGACCAGCGTAACGGTTGTACTTGCCGAGACGCTCCACCAGCCCCCGGTGCGTCGGCCGCACGATCCGGATCCCGAAGAGCAGCAGTATGAAAAGCACCACCACTGCCACCGCTATTACCGTTATGACCCAGCCGGACATGAGCTCACCCGCCTTTCGGTCTATGAGGCGCCGCTCGGTGTGCCCACCTCGCGGCATCGACGCGTGGCGGCGATGCCTGGTGCTGTGAGGGCGCCGGTCAGCTTCCATCCTAGGGGTTCGACCGGCGGGCGTCAAAGGATGCGGGGATCTCCGCGGCCGCGTTGATATAGTGGCGCCCATGGACTCAGCTAACAGCGCCGCTGTGAACGGAGGCCCAACAGGCCTCGGGGAGGACGGACCGACCGAGCTACAGCGGCGGCGTTGGTACGCGCTCATTGTGGTCTCTATCGGGGCCTTCATGACCCCGTTCGATGCCAGCATCGTGGCGGTGGCCCTGCCGACCATGGGGGCGGACCTCCACCTGAGCTACTCCCAAGGCCTGTGGACCCAGGCTGCCTATCTGCTAGTGACCAGCGTCTTTCTCATCCCGGCGGGACGCTTGGCCGATTCGCGGGGGTTGGTGCGGTACTACCTGCTGGGGACGATGATCTTCGGTCTGGGGTCGGTGGTGGCCGCGCTCTCACCCAACGGCTCGGTCATGATCCTCGCGCGGTGCATACAGGGGGTGGGAGGCGGGTTTGTCTACGCCACCTCCGTGGCCATCGTGACGGCCGCATTCCCGGCTGGGGAGCGGGGGAAGGCTCTCGGCCTCAATACGATGGCTACGTACCTGGGGTTGACGCTCGGGCCTGTTCTCGGCGGACTGATCGTGACCCACGCGGACTGGCGCTGGATATTCTTCATCAACGTACCCATCGCGGCGGTGACTCTGATAGCGGGATGGACCCTCATCGGGGTCGAGCGGCGCGATCGCCTGGCCGCGAAGACCCCCCGGCCTTCCAAGCATATCGACTACGCCGGGGCCGTCCTGCTCGGCGGAGCGCTGGTGGCACTCTTCATACCTCTCACCTACTCGCCCTTGTGGGGGTGGGCCAATGCCGCGACCATCGGTCTCCTGGCCGTCGCCGTGCTTCTTTTCGTGGCCTTCATAGTCGTGGAGGATCGCGTCAGGGATCCGATGCTCGACCTCGACCTGCTCCGGAAGAACCGTGTCTTCAGAAGTGCCAATACCGCGGCGTTCATCAATTACATGGCCGTGTTTGCCGCCACCACCCTCACCGCCGTGTTCATGCAGATCGTCCTGGGGCTCTCCGCTCAGGAGGCGGGCCTGGTTCTGCTGGCCCAGCCCGTGCTGATGGCCATCCTCTCACCTTTTACGGGGCGCCTCTCCGACCGGGTGGGCTCGCGCGTCCTTGCCACGCTGGGGATGGTGCTGATCGCGGCGGGGCTGCTGCAGCTGTCGTTTGTCTCCGGGGCGGTGTGGCAGGTGCTTCTGGCACTGGGAACCGTCGGGCTGGGTATGGCGCTCTTCAGCGCGCCCAACATCTCGGCGATCATGGGGTCGGTCGATCGCTCTCAGTTGAGCCTGGCTGCAGGTTTCCAGAGCACGATGCGCTTCACGGGACAAGGCATATCCATGGCGGTCCTGGGAGCCATCGCCGCTTGGAAGTTGACACCCGCAGAGGGGAGGATCATCTTTCTAGGTGAGACTGGGAGCGCCACCAGCGCGGCGGCCTTCGCCGATGGCTACCAACTGGCCATGCTGGTGGGGGCGGTGCTGGCCGCGGTGGGAGCGGCGATCGCGTGGACGGCTAGACCTGAAGGCCGCCGCGGGCTCTCCCGGTAAGGGAGCGCCCGCGGCGGCCCGCCAAGGGGAGGGGCCTAGGCTCTCGGGATCACGGGGAGCGCCACGAACGACTGGTGCCTCCCGTCGCGATAGAATTTGTGTAGCGTAGTCCTGCTCTTACAGACGTGCCACATGACGTCGTAGGTCTCGATGTCGGTGGGGATGTCGATGCTGGAAATCTCCAGCTTGATCTGTTTCCCCGCCCGGAACAGGTGGGACATCGGCCGCAACTGGACCGTGTACTCGTTGATCTCACCGGGTTTGACCGGGACGGCCTTGGTGTGGTCGTGGGCGATCTCCCAGGGCGTCGTCCTGCTCTCATCGAGGGTCCGATGCGAAGCCTTGAGCCAGCCTGAGGCCAGAGGGTAGATGGCGTTCGAGCCCTCTTCGCGGATGTCCACTCGGAAGTTGGTGTCGTCGGTGTCGATGGAGGCGTGGAAGGTGACCCGAGGCGGCCCGGTGACCTGGAGGTCTTCGGGGAGGGGCCGGCTCACGTACGTGACTCGTTCCCGCTTCTCGGTCACGTACAGAGGTCCCTGGACGAAGGCGTCCGGCTCGTCGTTGTAGTAGTCGGGCTCGAGAAGCAGTTGCTCCAGGCTGTTGAGATAGAGCTTCGTCCAGACGGTGTTCTCCAGCGGCCACTCCTGCGCCGTAGCCCATTTCTCGGCCACGGTCGTGTGATACCGGATGGGGGCCTCGTCCATGATCCCGGTGTCGATGCCCTTGAGCCAGTAGTCGTACCACCTCAGGAGCTCGTCGTGATGCGCCCTCCACGGACGGGTGCCCATGTCGGTATAGAGGAACATCTTCTTCGGGACCTGGATCTGGTTGAAGACGTTGATCTGCGGCTGCGAGAAGAAGCTGAAGAGAGGCCCGCCTACGTACGCCGGCACCTTGATCCTATCGAGCCGCTCGGCGACCGAGCGCTCCCGATAGTAGGGGCCGTCGAGCTTGTTCAGCATGAAGTCGAACAGGACTGGGTTCTTGTCCGGGTACTTCAACAGGTGGTAGAGATAGGGATACTGCCTTAGGTCGGGATCGGCCAGCGCTTCTTCCACGATCTTGGCCAGCTCTTCCTTGGGCGTGTTCTTGATCATCGCCGAGACCGTGTTCTTGATGGCGTATCCGCAGCGCGCCGGATAGGTCCCCGTATAGAGACCGTACAGGAAGATGTTGAGGACGCCGCCCTCGTACTGGCCGTGGTTGTAGAGGTCGTCCCCGAAGATCTCCCAGGGGGCGATGCACTTCAGATGGGGCGGCTGCTCGGCTGCGACGTGAAGCTGCATCGAGGCGAAATAGCAGATGCCGGCGCCACCGACATTGCCATCGCACCAGGGCTGCGCCGCCAGCCATTCCACGATGTCGGCGCCGTCCTGGCCCTCGTGATGGGAGAAGAGGCCTTCGTACTCACCCTCCGAGTAGCCGGTGCCCCGCAGGTCGGCGATGGCGTAGACGTAGCCGCGGGCCGCGTAATAGCACGGGTCGCCCGACTCGATCGACGCCTCGAAGACCGACTTACCGAACGGCTGGGGAGGGGAATCGCACGTCTGCGCGTCTTTGCCGTAAGGGGAGAGAGCGAGCAGGGCGGGGAACTTGCCCGGCGCGTCGGGACGGTAGACGTCCACCGCCAGCCGGACCCCATCGCGGGCCGTGACATATACGTCTTTCTCGACGATCATTCCGTAGACCGGCTGCGAGCCGACTTTCTCTGCAGTCGCCATACGTCCTCCTCGAGGGTCGAGTTAGGTGAACCCCGGCGTATTCCTGAGTGAGCGCTTGCTCAATAAGGGATTCTACCTTAGAATGGGCTGGCTTGTCAACCAGTAGGGTGGGGAAGACGAAGGGAGCGCTCGTGTCGCCCAGGGCCATTCGTTCGAGAGCCACTCGACCGCGCCGGCTCCCGCCCGAGGAGAGGCGCGAGCAGATCGTGCAGGCCGTCATCGAGGTCGTCGCCGAACACGGTGTCCCGGGGGCGACCGTTTCCAGGATCGCCGCGGCGGCCGGGGTCTCCGAAGGCACGCTCTACGTATATTTCGGTAGCAGAGACGAGATGCTCATGGCGGCGCTCGACTCCATCTTCGTGGAGATGTCGGGATTGATCGACTCCTCCGACGAAACGAACGCTCTCGAGCGTCTACGCGACATCGGCCGGCGCCACGCCGAGCTCATGAAGACCGAACGCGGTGGCTTTGCCCTTCCCTGGGTAGAGTTCATCGCCGCGGGGCCCCAGGTGGGTATCAGGGAGGCGGTGGCCCAGACCCAGACGAGGGCTTTCGGCAAGATGCTGGACATCGTGAAGCAAGGCCAGGCCGAGGGGACCATCCGGCGCGACCTGGACGCGAGGCGGCTCACCTGGGAGTGGTACACGGTCATTTGGGCGGAGAATATGAGCTGTCTCATGGGACTGACCGAGTTCATCGACGACAGTCATTCCGCATACCTGTTGGATCTGATCCTCGAGAACGCCGCGGCCTCGGGGGCGGCCGCGACTCCGGCAACGTCGCCCGGATAACCCACCTCCAGGCGGGCGTCCTCGGGGGACGAGCAGAGAAGGGAGGAAGGCATGGCGCAAGAGCTGATCGAGTGCTGGATCCCATAGTGAGCCCCGACGCGCCCACGAGCGGGACGGTCGAAGACCGGTCCGCCGACGTGGCCGCGGCCCAAGCCGCCGCCGCGACCGCCGGCGTGGCTGTCGCCGCCAGCTCCCCCCTGACCGCCAGGACGCCCACAGGGGCGATCGGGACGAAGGCCAAAACGCCGAACTACCGCTGGGCTGCGGTCGCCCTGTTCTTCCTAGCCCTCATCTGGGGCTACGCCTGGGTAGTCATGAAGATCGCTCTCGACTACGCGGAGCCCTTCACCTTCGCGGCTATGCGCACGTTCTTCGGCGCGATTGCGCTCTTCGCAGTGATGCCGCTGTTGCGCCGCCCTGTCCGGCCAAAGGCGCTAAGGCTGACGGCGGTGCTGGGCGTCATGCAGACGACCGGGTTCGTCGGGCTACTCACCCTGGCGCTCGTCAACGGGGGCGCCGGCAAGACCTCCATCCTCACCTACACCATGCCGTTCTGGCTGCTACTCATGGCCTGGGTCTTCCTGGGGGAACGGCTGAGAGGATTCCAGTGGGTCGCGGTCGGCCTGGCCCTCTGCGGATTGATCCTGCTCTTGACGCCCTGGCGCTTTGAAGGGGGGTGGAGCGGGGTGATGGCGGTAGGGGGAGCGTTGTTCTGGGCAGGAAGCGCTATCGTGGCCAAGATCTTGCGGAAGCGCCATGAGGTCGACCTGTTCTCCATGACCGCCTGGCAGATGCTCCTGGGCTCCCTGGTCCTTATCGTGTTCGCCGCCGTCACCTGGACCGGCCCGCCGGTGTGGACGGGCACCTTCATCGCCGCCCTGGTTTACGTCGTGATCCTCGGCAACACCGTGGCCTGGCTCCTCTGGCTCTACATCCTGCATGCACTCCCGGCGGGCACCGCGGGCCTGGGGACCCTGCTGACCCCGGTCATCGGGATCTCCGCCGCCTGGATCCAATTGGGCGAACGGCCGACGGTGAGCGAAGGTTTGGGCATGATCGCCATCGTGAGCGCGCTCCTCCTCACCGTGATGTGGGAGATCATGGGCAGCCGGAAGCGGAAAGCGGCCGCCTATCGAGGACTCGACCCCGGTGAGATCCCAAGCGAGATCCAAGGCGGGAGCTCAAGTGGGAGTCCGACGTGAGGTACCTGGGTCAGGTCATCCGGCCCCCAAGCGAAGCCGACAGCCTCATCCTGCAGGTCATGTACGGGTGCTCGCATGGGGAGTGCGCCTTCTGCGGGTCTTATCTGGGCAAACCGTTCCGGGTCCGGCCCCTCGCCGAGGTCAGGGACGACCTGCTGCGCCTGCCGGCGGATGTCAAGACCAAGATCGACAAGGTGTTTCTGTGCGATGGTGACGCTCTTTCCATCCCCAGCCGGAGGATGGTGGACGTGCTCGATCTCCTGGTCGCCGAACTGCCCCGTCTTGCCCGGGTCAGCGCGTATGCCAATGCACATTCGCTGCTGCGCATCCCCGAGGAGGAGCTGCACAACATCCGGGCCCACGGCTTGGAGCTGCTGTACGTGGGGCTCGAATCCGGCGACGAGGCCACCCTGGCCCAGATGGGGAAGGGGGTGACGGCCGCGCAACAGGTCGAGGCCTTCCGCAAGGCCAAGAGGGCCGGTTTCTGCCTTTCGGTCACCGCCATCTTGGGCCTGGCCGGCGTAGAGCGGTCCTTCGTGCACGCCCGTGGCACGGGCGAGGCGCTCTCGGCCATCGACCCCGATTACATCGGGATCCTGACCCTCATGCTGGAGCCGGGGACGCGGTTGTACGACGCTGTGCAGCGAGGCGACTTCGTCGTGCCCGGCCCCCTGCAGCTGCTCCTAGAACTGCGGGAGATGATCGACGCCACCGACGTGACCCATGCCGTCTTCCGCACGAACCACGCCTCCAACTACCTTGCCCTGCGGGGGACCCTACCCGGAGACAAGGCCGGCCTGCTCCGCCTCCTCGACGACGTCCTCGCCGCCCCGGGGAGGGCCCGGCTGAGGCCGGAGCACTTGCGGGGATTGTGAGGCGGTTCTTGGAGGTCAACTGGTTCGGTCGGGCGCCGGCGGACGATTCATCATTTCTTTCTTTGCCGGCCGGGCCTACACTTGGACTCAGGGGAACACGTCCCAGCGCGGCTTGAAATCGGCACGATCTTCGGGGGGAGCATCATGAAGGGCACCGGCGCTGAGATCCTGGTCCGCTATCTGGAGAACGAGGGAGTCAAATACGTCTTTGGTCTCCCCGGGGGACATCTCCTGACCTTCTATGATGCCCTGCGGCAATCGAGCATCACTTCCATCTTGGCGAAGCATGAGGGAGGCGCAGCTTATATGGCAGCGGGCCACGCACTGGCCGGAGGCGGGCTCGGCGTTTGCTGCGGGACGGTCGGACCGGGAACGACCAACCTCGTTTCCGGTGTGGCAGCCGCCTATATGGCTTCACTGCCTATGCTGGTTCTGACCGCGCAGGTCGGGACCTCATCGATAGGGAAAGGGGCGCTTCAAGAAGCCGCCGGCGAAGGTCGTACATTCTCCCAGACTCAACTCCTTTCCTCCGTGACCAAATACTCGACTATGGTCACCCACGCGAGCAAACTACCGGAGACCCTTCGGCGGGCCCTACGCATCGCGACGAGCGGTCGCCCGGGACCGGTACACCTGGATCTGCCGGCCGATACCCAGCGAGACCCAGTGGAAGATGAGATCGTCGGCGTTGACCAATACCGCCCTGTTCTCACAACACGACCCATTGAAGCCGACCTTCGGCATGCGGCGGAACTGCTCCTTGCGTCCAAGAAGCCAGGCATGCTCATAGGCGCCGGGGGTAGGAAGGGTAGCGCTCCTGCGGATGTCCTGCGTCTCGCCGAACTCCTCGCCTGCCCAGTGTCCACGACGCTGCCAGGCAAGGGCACCATCCCTGAAGATCACCCTTTAGCCCTGGGCTGTGTCGGGCTCTATGGCACTCGGGCCGCAAACAGCTACCTCCGCTCTGGGCTGGACGTGCTTCTTGTGGTCGGATCCAGCCTGCACGAATTCAGTACCCACGTTTGGGACCCGGCGCTCCAGCCCACCAATGCCCTCATTCAAGTCGACATCGACCCTGGCGAGATCGGCAAGAATTACCCGGTGGGGGTGGGGCTCCTGGGCGACGCGGCCGTCGTCATGGAGGCGTTGGTCGACCAGGTGCAGAGTCTGAAGACCGGAGAGCGACAGCCGGCGGAGGGTTTCGCGGACTTCAAGGCCCGCCTGGAGTACTTCTCCGAGCCCACCATGACCTCAACGGACGTGCCTCTGAAGCCGCAGCGGGTCATGGCGGAACTCCAAGAAGCTCTACCGGAGGACGCCCTGGTCTTCACCGACATAGGCAACTCAGTCACATGGGTGGAAAGGTGTCTGATAGCGAGGCGGCCCGATATGACGATGTCGCTCTCCGGTCTCGCCGCGATGGGTTCGGGGGTCGCTGCGTGCATCGGAGGCAAGCTCGCGACTCCAGATCGTCCCACTATGGTCGTCTGCGGAGATGGTGACTTCCAGACGCACGGCATGGAGGTGATGACCGCGGTGAGCCACAAGATACCCGTAGTCTGGCTCATCCTGCAGAACGACATGCTTGCCATGGTGCGCGATGTCCAGACGATGGTCTACAAGGGCCGCTACATAGCCTCCGAATTCATCGCACCGGATTTCGTGAAGCTTGCCGAGTCGTTCGGCGCCCTCGGGCTAAAGGCCGAAAAGCCGGGAGAAGTGGCCGAGGCGATGAGGACGGCCATAGCCTCTGACCGACCGGCTATGGTTTGCGTGCCCATCGATCCGAACGAGATGCCCCCAGCCAAGGCCAGGATGATGGCCATTGCCCGGTCCTTCGGGAACCCTCCCCTCATGCAATCGATGAGCCTCGGAGCTCTGAAGGCTATGTGGTCGATGCTCAAGGAGCGCTGAGCATGAAGACCGTCTGCATGGACGTCAGTGTCCCCAGGCTGGCTCTGACCAAGGCGCTGGGTAGGGTGTGGCCCGGGGCCTATCTCTCCTCGATCAACTGCGCACGGTTCCTCACCCTTCCGGATCCCCCGCTGAGCGACCCGCACAGCGCCCGTGTCCGCAACCGGACCTCGCTGATATGCGGCAGCGATCTGCACCTGCTCTTCGCGGAAGCCGACCCCAGGATCGCGATCGCCGCGCTCCCCTCAGCCCGACGGGTCTACCTGGGCCACGAAGTATGCGGGGAGGTGACGGAGATCGGTGCCGAGGTCAGCGCTGTGAGCCTGGGAGACCGGGTGGCTCTGCAGTACCCGATACCTTCTTGCGCCACCCAAGGGATCGAGCCGCCCTGCCGGCATTGCCTTGAGGGTCACTCCCTCCTCTGCGAGAACCAGGCTGCAGGTCTCGGCTTCCCCGCGGTCGGGGGAGGGTGGGGAGACCAGATGGTCGTCCACGAAAGTCAACTGTACCGTCCGCCGGAGTCTCTGAGCGACGATGCGGTGGCCCTGCTGGAGCCGGCGGCGGTCGGCCTTCACGCCGTGCTTCAAGCGCTGCCCGAGCCAGGCGAACAGGTGCTGGTCGTCGGCTGCGGGATAGTGGGGTTGATGACTCTTCAGGCCTTGCGGGCGCTTGCGCCCGGATGCGAGGTTACGGCGATGGCTCGCTACGGGTTCCAGTCCGACATCGCTCGTGCACTCGGCGCACACGAGGTCCACACGGGCGGGGATGGCTACCAGATCACTTCCGAGAAGACCGGGGCCAGGCTCCACGAGGGCAGCTTCGGAAGCAAGATGCTTCTTGGGGGCTTTGACACGGTCTTCGACTGCGTGGGCACGAGCGCTACGCTCACGGACGCCCTTCGCTGGGTGCGGGCAGGCGGAACAGTGGTCGCCGTCGGGATCCAGTACAAGATGTACAAGGCAGACTTCAGCCCGCTCTACTACCAAGAGGTCCGCCTGGTCGGCACGTGGGGCTACGGACGAGAAGAATGGAATGGCGAGCAATTGGACGCGTTCGAACTCGCCGCCCGGCTGGTGGAAAACGGAGACTTCCGCTTCGATGGGCTGGTCACTCACCGCTTCCCGCTCTCAGAGTGGCGAGAAGCTGTGACAGTCTCCGTGGACAAGCGGAAACACAGGTCGGTCAAGGTCGCCCTCGGTAGCTAGCTAGGTCGGTCGGCGACCACGCGCCTTCGTACTCAGCCTGTCAGAGGATCGTGGATGCCTTCTAGTCTTGTCCCGGCCAGACTATCGTACCCGCGGTATCGATGTAGCCCCACTTGGGGTCGGCGCCCTCGGCACGCTGTACGTAGGCGAGGCCACCGGAGAAAGCAGCCGCCGCGCTGAACTGAGGCTCGACGACCATCTTGCCGGTCTTGTCGACGTAGCCACGTACCTCGACCCCGTCTTCAAGCATCGACACCACCGCGCGCCCTTCGGAGAAGCGGTATCCCCAGTAGAACTGCGGCTCGATGACGAACGTGCCCGTCTTGTCGATGTAGCCATACCCCCCATCCCCTTGCGCGGCGGCCAGACCCTCAGAGAAGCTGTCGGCGGTATTGAAGGTCGGCTCGATGACGAACGTGCCGGTCGTGTCGATATAGCCGTATTTCCCGTTCATCTCCACCATGGCCAGTCCCTCTGAAAAGGCAAATACCGAGTCGAAATGGGGCTGGATCGCCCATCCGCCCGTCTTGTCGATGAAGCCCCATTTGACGGCCCCGCTCGCGTCTGTGCCCGTTGCTCCCGCCAAGTCTTCGGAGAACGACTGCGCCATGTCGAACTTTCTCTCTATAACGACTTCGCCGGTCTTGTCGATGAATCCGAACTTCCCGTTCTCGCTCACGAGGGCAAGACCATCGGAGAAGGACTCGGCGTAGATCGCTCTCGGCTCGACGACGAACTCTCCCGTTTTGTCGATGAAGCCTACAGTGCCGTCAGCCTTCATCACCAGGGCAAGACCTTCAGAGAACGGCCACACCCCTGCAAACTGCGGCAGGACGACAGCCTCTCCGGTCTCGTCGATGAAGCCCCAGTTCTGCACAAGCATCACGGCCGCGAGGCCCTCTGAGAAGGGCTTGGCTCCTTCCCACGTCGCATCGATGACCATGTCGCCCGCCTTGTTGATGTAGCCGTAGCCCGCTATAGTGGCCGATCTCACCGGGTAGAGCTCCACCACCTCCGCCACACCGGTGCTTTCGGTGGTTGCGCCCGAGCCGGAAGAGTCACACCCCACCATCGACATCAGCCCGACGACAAGAAGGGCAGCCACCGCGAGCAAGGTGACCCGACCCGGCGCCATGCATCGTTCCGCCACCATTCCCCTCCAGTACAGGATCTTCACCACTATCGCTCTACGGTCACACTGTGTGTGTTGATTAGTCCACGACTCCGTCTCCTCGAGTTCCCTCAGCCCCTCGAACCGCGGCGGGTCCTCAAGTCCCCGCGACTCCTGGGGCTACTCCTCCGCCTCCTCCGCCTTCTCCTTGTCCTTGCGCATCTGCTCGATGAACTCCACCCAGGGCTTCTCGTCCTCGGCCATGCGCGCCCGGAAGTAGGGCTCCATCTCGAAGTGGTCCTCGCGGTCGATGAACACCCATAGCGGGTGCGGCTCCAGCGGCGGGCAGCCGGCCGACCAGTGGCCCACGCCCTTGCCCCGGAAGCGCTTCACACAGTCGCCGATGAGGATCACGTCGTTCGGATCGACGCCCTGCGGCATCTCGTCGTCCCGCTTGGGGCCCACCACCACGTGGCAGCCGGCATTCTTGTCGTATTGGCCCAGAGCCTTGAGCTTCTCCATGGTGAAGGCCACCAGAGACTCGCAACTGCTGCAGGCGCCGCTGGTGTAGAAGTTGTACTCGGGCCAGGTCTCGAAGCCCTCCAGATAGGGGAACCAGAGGTCCTTCTTGCACCTCCTCGATCGTCCGTCCCACCACCTCGATATCTTCTTCTTTGAAGTTGCCCAGGTTGCGCTCGGCGGCGGCCGAGAAGTACTGGACGTTCTCGATGCTCAAGCCCACCATGCGGCAGGCGGTGGCGTCGAGGGCGACCGGGTCCTTGCTCCCCACCACGCAGCCGAAATCCACCGGGATGGTGGTGTGAGGCCCGAAGCCCTCGGCCGGGCGGATGAGGTCGGCGATGGTCAGATCGGCCCGGATCACCGACCACACGTCCATCATGGCGGCGGCCAGGTCGGTCATATGCATCTGCTGGTGGGTGAGGTCCTGCACCACGCCCTTCATGTTCTTGAGCGCGCAGGTGAACACCATGCTGGCGTGGCTCTTGAAGATGGGCAGGTTGAAGAGATGCTCGGCTTCCAGGAGGAAGCGGGGGAGCTTGACCTTCTTGATATCGGAGCGCGCGTCCCGGATGGGGATGTTGATAAGGTCTTTCTCCCGTTTTATGTCGATGAGCCGGGCGCCGGCGGCCTCGGCCGCGGCGCCGATGCCGCTCACGTCGAGCACGTGCAGCGAGTCGCAGCCGATGGCGGCGGCCTCGGCCACGATGATCTCCTTGGGCTTGGCCTTCTTGACCTCCTTGATCACGGCCGCCACCAATTCGGGGCTGGTGTTGACCGAGGTCTCGGCAGCTGCGGGGTGACCGGCGTTGGGCTTCAGCACCACGGTGCTCCGGGGCTTCACGAGGTTCTCCGACCCCTCCCAGGAGGGCGAAGACCTCGGCTACCATCTTCTCGGGGTCGGGATCCTTGGCTATGGCGACGAGCGATTTGGGCATTTCCCTACCTCCGTTGCTCAGATGTCTGCGGCGGTCATGTCTGCGCGGGCGTGTCGCTGGCACTGTCGGCGCTGATCCTGGCCAGCAAACGGTCGAACATATTGGCCGAGCCTTTGAGGGTCATCTCGGTGTCGAGACCCTCCAGATAGCTCAGGTCTTCCCACCAGATCCAGGCGAACAGCTCGGACACGATCAGGTCGGTCTCGATGTCGGTGCGGATGCTGCCCTGCGCCTTGCCCTCCTCGACGAGGTCGGCGTACCACTGGAGCATCTCCACGCGGCGCCGGACCACGTGGTCGCGCACCCGGTCCTTGGGGATCCAGGAGATGAACTGGAACATGGGGGCGTTGAAACCCTCGATGTCCTTGGAGAAGACTCGGGCGTGCGACGCGCCCAGCTCGCGCAGCCGGTCGATGACGTTCGGACGCCTTGGACGAGTTCAGCCAGGCGAAGACCCGCTCGATCAAGACGTCGTGAGCGGCGATCAGGATGTCTTCCCGGCTGTCGAAGTGACGGTAGAGGGCGGCGTTGGAGATCCCCACCGCGTCGGCGATGCGCGACATGCTGGCGCCGGCCAGGCCGTGCTCCGCCACCAGCCGCAGTGTCTCTTGGACGATCTGGGCCTTGCGCTCGGCGCCGGGCAGGCGCCCGTGCCCGTTGCCCGGGGCCGATCTGTCGTCGCCGGCGCCGGGCGCGCCCGCGCGTCGCGCCCGGGCGGCCGGCGCGGATGTCGCCGCAGCCATCGGCTGTGCCTCAGTCGCCGCGGACCGCTGCGCCGGCGTGTCCGGAGTCGGCTTCACTCCGCCTCGATGATGGTGGCGATACCCTGTCCGCCACCGATGCACATCGTGGCCAGGCCGTACCGACCCCCGGTCCGCCGGAGACCGTAGAGCAAGGTCGTGAGGATGCGCGCCCCGGAGGCCCCGATGGGGTGCCCCAGCGCGATGGCTCCACCGGCGATGTTCGTCTTCGCCATATCGAGATCCAGCAGCGGGGCTATGGCCAGCACCTGGACGGCGAAAGCCTCGTTGGCCTCGATCAGGTCCATCTGATCCACGGTCATCCCGGTCTTCTTCATCACCTTCTGCGTCGCATAGAGCGGGCCCATGCCCATGTAGGCCGGATCGAGCGCAGCCGAGGCGTAGCCGACGATCCTCGCCAGTGGCTTAAGGCCTCGTTTCTCCGCGTGATCCCTTGAGGTCAGCACCAGGGCGGCCGCGGCGTCGTTGACCCCCGAGGAGTTGCCGGCAGTGACGGTGCCGTCCTTCTTGAAGGCCGGTTTCAGCGCGGCCAATGCCTCCAGTGTGGTCTCCGGCCGGAGATGCTCTTCGGTGTCGAAGAGGACGGGGTCGCCTCTCTTCTGGGGTATGGGCACCGGCACGACCTCGTCTTTGAACCACCCGGCGGCCAGGGCCGCGGCTGCACGCCGCTGGCTCTCAAGGGCGAACGCGTCCTGATCCTCCCGGCTGATGTCGTAACGGACGGCGATGTTCTCGGCCGTCATGCCCATGTGGTAGTTGTTCACCGTGCAGACGAGGCCGTCGCGGAGCATGTGGTCCTCGAGTAGGCCGTCGCCCATGCGGTAGCCCGTGCGGCCTTTGGCGATCAGGTACGGGGCGAGGGACATGTTCTCCATGCCCGCCACCACCACCACTTCGGCGTCGCCGCAGGTTATGGCCTGGGCGGCGAAGTGGACCGCCTTCATGCTCGATCCGCACAGCTTGTTGACCGTGACCGCCGGCACCTCGTCCGGCAGTCCGGCGGCGTGGAGGGCGAGGCGGCCGGGGTTCTGTCCCTGCCCGGCCTGCAGCACGTTGCCCACTATCACTTCCTGGACTTCCCCCGGTTCCAGACCCGCTCGCCTGACTGCTTCGGCGATCACGATCCCGCCCAACTTGACGGCGGGAGTCTCGGACAAGCTGCCCAAGAAGCGGCCTGTAGCCGTACGACATGCGCTGACGATCACGGTCTCATGCGCCAACGTTCTTCCTTTCCTCGCGTGCTTCTCAGCAACTCTTATGTTGGTTAACGACTACCAACTTGACTGCTCACACTATCACTCCCGCCGGTAGCTTTGTCAAGACCGCCCGGTCCTCGCCTCTTGCAGGTAAACTTGCTCGGACGCTATCCCAGAACAAGGGGGAGGCGATGAAGGTGACCGTCATCGGCGCGGCCGGTTCGGTGGGCGCGCCCGCCGCGTTCTACATCGGGGCCTCGGGGCTGGCCGACGAGATAGTGCTGATCGACATGCGCCCGAACGTGGTGCAGCAGCACGCCATGGACATGAGCACGGCGTTCTCGGCCCGCGAGGTGAAAGTGAAGGCCGGGACATACGAGGATCATCGGTGGCTCGGACGTGGTGATAAACGCCGCCGGGGTGCCGCAGGGTCTGATCGCCGACCGCATGGAGATGCTTCCCAAGAACATCCCGCTCGTGCGAGACGTGGCGCTTGCGGTCAAGCGCCACTGCCCCGACGCGTTCGTCATCACGGCCACCAATCCGATCGATCCCCTGAACTACGCCACCTGGAGGGCGGGAGGTTTCGACCGTCACCAGGTCATCGGCTATTCGATCAACGACTCGTTCCGGTTCCGGGAGATGGTGGCCCAGGCGAAAGGGGTCAAGGTCGGTCAGGTCGAGGCCACGGTGATCGGCGAGCACGGCAGCACCCAGGTGCCCCTGTTCAGCTCGGTGCGTATCGACGGCCGGCCGGTGTCCTTCAGCGAAGAGGAGAAGCAGGCGATCAGAGCGGAGATACCCAACATCCTGAAGCGTTACGAGGAGTTGCAGTCCGGCCGGACGGCCGGCTGGACCAGCGCGATCGGCCTAGCGGCCATCGCGCGCGCCGTTCTCCAAGACACGGGGGAGGTCTTTCCCTGCTCGGTCGTTCTCGAGGGCGAGTACGGTCACCGGGGGATGAGCATGTCGGTCCCGGTCAGGCTGGGCCGCGAGGGTGTGCGGGAGATACTGGAATGGGAGCTCGCGCCCGACGAGCAAGCCGGACTGAAGATAACCGCCGAGTCGCTCGAAGGCGCCGCTCGGATAGTGGATGAGAACCTGTCATGATTGTGGGTACCGCTGAAGGGAGAAATAGGGGATGACCCAGCGTTTCGAGAAGCTGATGGAGCCGGGCATGATCGGTCCGGTCAAGACGCGCAACCGCATCATCAAGACTGCCAACGGCACCTCGTACGTGGAAGCGGACCAGACGTGCGGGCCGCGCATGATCGCCTACTACGAGCGCATGGCCAAGGGCGGGATAGGGTTCCTGGTGGTGGAGTCCTGCGGCGTCGAGTACCCGCTGGGCATCCAGCACGTGCACTACTTTCCCGACGGCAGCTATGAGGGCGTGCAGCTGCACTATGGACGACGACCGGTTCATCCCGGGCTTCAACCGGCTGACCGAGGCAGTGCACAAGCCGGCTGCCCGGTGTCGATCCAGTTCCAGCACGCGGGCCCCTGGAACCCCACCGGTCTCCTGCCGCGAGACATGAACATCAGGGACATCAAGTGCGCCTCGGCCATGACCGAGGACGAGCTGCCGGGCCCCGACTTCCTGCCCTGCCGGGCGATGACCAAGGCGGAGGTCGAGGATCAGATCGATCTGTGGGCGTCCGCGGCCGAGCGGGCCTGGAAGGCCGGCTTCGACGCCTGCGAGATCAACCACGGGACGGCCCACCAGGGCAATACGTTCTTGTCGCGCATCTGGAACAAGCGTGACGACGAGTACGGCTCCCAGAGTTACGAGAACCGCACCCGGTTCCTGCGCAACATCATCTCCGAGGCCAAGCGTCGCTGCGGCCCTGACTTCGCCGTGCACACCCTCTTCAACATCGTGGAGTACAACCATCCCCTGGCCACCACCCTCGAAGAGGGCGCCGAGATGGCGAAGCTGGTGGCCGAGGTGGCCGACGGCATCAACTGCCGAGCCGAGCGCTACGGGCATCGGGGCGGGCTGCTCCAGCCCGACCGGCTCTTCTACCCAGAGCCCCCGTACGACCTGCCGCCCGACCTGGACTGGAGCCGGCGCGGCAAGGGAGCCAACGTTCCCCTGGTGGAGGCCGTCAAGCGCAAAGGTGTCACCATCCCGGTGTGGACCGCCTGCCGGATCGACGCGGAGGACGGGGAGGAGTACCTGCGCAAGGGGAGTCTCGATTTCGTGGGCATGACCCGGCGCATCCTGGCCGACCCGGAGTACCCCAACAAGGTGCGGGAGGGACGGCTGGATGACATCCGCCCCTGCCTCGGGTGCCTGCACTGCTTCGACATGCGCAACAAGAACAAGAAGCTGGAATGCCGCGTCAACGCCACCCTGGGCCGGGAGATCGACCCGGAGTACCAGTCCAGGCCGGCGGAGCCCCGGAAAAAGGTGCTGGTGGTGGGCGGTGGTCCCTCGGGCATGGAAGCGGCGCGGGTCGCGGCTAAGCGAGGCCACGAGGTGGTGCTCTACGAGAAGGCGGCCCACTTGGGTGGTCTGATCCCTCTGGCCGCCATCGTCAAGGACCTCGAGACCGAAGAACTGGGCCAGTTCGTGACGCTATATGGAGACGCAGTTGGAGAAAGAGAAGGTCTCGGTGCGCCTGAAGAGCCCGGTCACTCCGGAGGTGGTGCGGGCGGAGAAGCCCGACGCCATCATCATCGCGGCAGGGGCGACGCACGTGCCCTTCGACCTGCCCGGCGGAACCAGGGACAATGTCATCCCCACCGAGTCGCTCTACGGCAAGCTTGAGTTCTTCCTCAAGTTCTTCAACCCGCGCCGGCTGCAGAGGCTCTCTCATGTCTGGATGCCGGTGGCCAAGAGCGTGGTCGTCATGGGAGGCACGCTGCACGGCTGCGAGCTCACCGAATTCCTGGTGAAGCGGGGGAGGGGAGTGGTTCTGGTCCACAACGGCCCGGACTCGGAACTGGGCGAGGGGATGACCATAGACGATCTCGCCAATCTCTGGCCCTGGTTCAAGCAGAAGCACGTGTCCATCTGGTCCAACGTCAAGTACCGGGAGGTCGTGGCCGAGGGACTCAAGGTGTCGCTGCCCGACAAGCGCTCGTACATCCTCGAGGGCAAGAACGTCATCACCACCCAGGATTGGTCAGCCAACTCCGCCTTGATCGAGCAACTCACACCTTTGGTGGGTGAAGTCCACGTTACCGGCAGCTGTAGGGAGCCCGGCCTGATGGCGGATGCGGTGCGAGAGGGCGCGCACGCCGGTTGTGCCGTTTGACCCGTGAAGGGGGCGAGATGACGTTCCAGATGCTAGAAGGGGCGATCCCCTACCAAGAGGAAGACGCCCAGGCATACCTCGAGCAAAGATGGTGGAGCGGCCTGACGCTCGGCGACCTGTTGGACCGGGCGGCCTATCATCCACCCGGGCAAGGAAGCCTTCGTCGACCGGGATAACCGGCTCACCTATGCCCAGATGAAGGACCGGGCCGACCGGCTGGCCATCGGCCTGATGGACCTGGGCATCCAGCCGCTCGACCGGGTGATGGTGCAGTTGCCCAACTGGACCGAGTTCGTCTCCGCCTATTTCGCCTGCCAGAAGATCGGTGCGATCTGCGTGATGCTCATCGACCGCTACCGGCAGCACGAGATCGAGCGGTTGGCCGAGATCTCGGGAGCGACAGCCTGGATCGTACCGCCGCAGTACGGTAAGACGGACTACCTGCCCATCAGTCGAGGACGTGCTCCGGCAGTGCCCGCAGATCGCTCACGTGATCACGGTCCGGGGGGAGATCGACCGGCCGGGCTTCTCGAGCCTGGAGCACCTGATCGCGGAGAGCGAGCCCACCGAGGAGAATCTGGCCCGCTTGGCGGCGCGCAGCCCCGATCCGAGGCAGGTGGCGCACATGGGTCCCACAGGCGGCACGACCGGGGAACCAAAGATCGTGCCTCGCACCCACAACAGTCTGGGCTGCGCCGTGGAGTACTGCTCCAAGTCGTGGGACCAGCACTGCGAAGACATCAACCTGATCGTGGGCTCGATAGGCCACGATCTCTCGTTCACCAAGGGCTTCATGGGCAGCGTCATGACGCTTGGCACGCTGGTGATGCTCGACTCCACCGACGCCCGCCTCATCTGCGAGACCATCGAGCGCGAGCGGGTCACGTCGGTCATCTGGGTGCCGACCCTGGCCCAGCGTCTCCTGCAGTTCGAGGACCTCGACCGGTACGACCTCAGCAGCCTGAAGAAGATGCACAGCGCGGGTGGGGCCGCGTTCCCGGAGCTGGTGCGTGAAGTCTTCGGCAGGCTGAGCATGAGGTTCCACAACGGCTACGGCGCTACCGAGGGCATGACCACCATCACCCGCGCCGAGGACGACATCGAGACGGTCTGCTCCACCGTGGGCAGGCCGACCTGTCCAGCGCGACATCTACAAGGTGGTCGATCCGGAGGGTAACACCCTGCCGCCGAACACGCCGGGCGAACTGCTGGTCAAAGGCCCATCGGTCTTCACCGGCTACTACAAGAACCCCGAGGAGAACGCCAAGGTCTTCGACGACGACGGGTTCTTCAAGACCGGCGATGTCGCGGTCATCGACGAGAACGGCTACATCACCCTCACCGGCCGCCTCAAGGAGATGATCAACCGCGGCGGTGAGAGCATCAGCGCCACGGTGATCGAGCGCCTCATCGCCGCCATCCCGAGGTGGCGACGGTTGCCGTGCTCGCGATGCCCGACCCGGTGATGGGGGAGAGGGTCTGCGCCTACGTCGAGCCGGTCGCCGGGGCCAGCTTGACCTTCGAGAGCATCGTCCTGCTTCCTGCGCGAGCAAAAAGCCTCGGTGCAGCAATTGCCCGAGCGGATAGAGTTCGTCGAGGCCATGCCGTACACGCGGCGTCAGAAGATCAACAAGCAGCGCTCTGCGCGACAGACATCCTCAAGAAGCTGGAGGCCGAGAAGCAAGGGGCGGAGGCTCCGGGCCGGGATGGAAAGCAAGGATAGACCGCTCGCCCCGCTGCCGCCGGGCTCGGGCATTTCCGGGCCGGTGGCAAAAGCAGTTGAATGAACAAACTATGAAAGGAGTCTGAACATGGCCGGCAAGAGAAAAGTGATCATCACCGTTGCCCAGACGGGCAATTTTCAGGGCAAGGCCGCCAACCCCAATCTGCCCGAGCAGCCGTCAGAGATCGTCTCCTCGGCATATGACTGCTACAACGCGGGAGCCGCGATCGTTCACATCCACGCCCGCGACAAGGCCGGCAATTCGAGCAACGATCCCGACATCTTCGCCGAGATCAACACCGGCGTCCGGGCGAAGTGCCCCATCATCATCCAGAACTCCACGGCTCCCGCGATGGGACCGGATTCCAAGGCCGATGACGGCGTGGCTTTGCTTGACATGAAGGACAAGTCCTGCCTGCCGGAGATGTGCTCTCTGGACTGCTCCCTCATCACCACCGTCTGGGGCGATCTGTCCTTCATCTACAGATGGGAACGCGCGTGGCTCCTCAAGAACGCGAAGAGGATGATGGACCTGGGCATCAAGCCTGAGTGCGAGGTCTTCAATCCCTCCAGCATCGAGGACGTCTTCAACGTCCTCGTACCCGCGGGCGTGCTTGCCGATCCCGTGTCCCTCACCTTTGTCATGGGCATGAACAAGGTCAGTCAGGGCGCCATCTCTTTCAGCCAGCCCAACCTTGATTTCATGATCAGCCTGCTCCCCAAGGACCGTTATGTCAACTGGTCCACCATGGCCATCGGCTCTCACCAGCTCCAGGGCGTGACCTACGGTCTGCTCAAGGGCGGCAGCGTCCGCGTCGGCATGGAGGACAACATCTTCTACTCCTACGGCGAGCTGGCAAAGAGCAACGCAGCAACTGGTCGAGCGGATGGTCCGCATCATCCACGAACTGGAGATGGATGTCGCCACTCCCGACGAAGCCAGAGAGATCCTTAAGCTTCGCCCGCTGAAGTAGTATGCGGTCATAAGCGTGAATGATCGCCGGAGGAATGGACGCTTAATATGAAGCTTGACAGTGTGAAACACATCGGCATAATCGGTGCTCGGCATGATCGGGGACAGCCTGGCCGTGCTCACCACAGGCCACGGCTATCGCACCACATGCCTTGTCCGCCGCGCGGAGATGATCCCCGAATACAAGAAGACGTACGACGACTACTTCCGCCAGATGATCGACCAAGGCCTCATGCCCGAAGAGCAGCTCGCCATCTGCGAGAAGTACCTCAAGTACTCCACCGACTACAGCGATCTGGCCGACTGCGACGTCATCTTCGAATGCGTGCCCGAGGTCATCGGCCTCAAGCACGAGATCTACGCCCGGATCGAGGAGACCTGTCCCGAGCGTCAAGGCGATCTGCTCGGTCAGCTCGTCTTTCGTGCCCGACGTTCTTGCCGAGAAGGCCACGAAATACAAGGACCGCATCATAGTCACGCACCCCTTCAACCCGGCTCATATGGTTCCCTTCTTTGAGCTCTGCGGCGGCTCCGCTACGGATCATGGCGTCCTCGAGTTCGCCAAAGAGCTGCTCGAGTCCCTCGATCGCAAGCCCGTCATCCTCAAGAAGCCCGCTCCCGGCTTCATCGGCAACCGCCTCCAGTTTGCCCTGTGGAGAGAGGCTCTCAACCTCGTAGAGAGCGGCATCGCCGATCCCAGAGACATCGACACCTGCCTGAACTACAGCTTCTGCCCCCGCTACACCGTCCATCGGCATCTTCGAGCACTTCGACAACGGCGACCTGACTCTGAACATGCGCACCTGCAACGCCGTGTTTCCCTCGCTCAGCAACATGACCGAGGCCCCTCCCGCCATCACCGACAGGGTCGCCAGAGGTGATCTCGGCGCAAAGACCGGCGTGGGCTTCTACGATTGGCGCGGTGTGGACATGGACGCCTACCGGAAGCGAGTGAACGCCCCCTACTGGCACTTCATCGACTGGGATATGCCCAAAGAGTAAGAGAAAGGACTCGTTCAATGGTCTATGACAACAACGAGGGCGGAGAGTACGGGAAGTACTTCGTGCAAGAGCTGCAAGAGCCCGCCAGTATGGGCACGCCGGAGTTCCGAGAGCTGTACAAGCAGTTCGCCAAGCGCATCCTGTGGATGGACAGCAACGTCTGCGAAGGCGCCTTTCAGATGAACACCGCCTGGTACTTCGCCGCTGCCCCGAGAGAGATCCCATCTTCACCGAGCACGTCCACGACTACGACGAGCTCATCGGTTTCTACGGGAGCAACCCGGACGACCCCTACGAGCTCGGCGGCGTCATCGAGTTCTCCATAAACGGCGAGGCGCACAGACTCACCCGCTCCACCATGATATGGTGCCCCGCCGGCGCCACCCACAACCCGATGCGCATACTCGAGGTCAACAGGCCGATATTCCATTTCTCCGTCGTGATGAATCCAACGTACGACGGGAAGGCGACCTACAAGTAGATGTAACGCAGGATCACCATATTCTGTAGCTCAGCGCCCGATAACCACCAAGAGCGTGAAGGATTACCGGCCGTTCTACAGGCGCCCGTAAAACCGACCCTCTCGGGGTGCTTCAGGCTTTCTGCGCCGGCTCAGCTTGAGTGCCGTCCGCGGCGGGCAGCCTAACCCGACACCGGCGCGGCCCAGAGGGGCAGCGCCTCGCGACGCAAGCTGGGCCGGGTGCGGCGTCAGACATTCTCCCCTTCCTCCCCGCGGACGTACTCGAAGCCATTTCCCGTCGTGAAGAAGATGAAGGGGCGGTCCACCCTATGGATGACAAGGGGGCAGTGAGGCGTCCCCGCCGGGACAAAGACCGCGCACGACCTCGTGAGTATGCGCTTCTCGTCTCCTACCCATAGTTCGACCTCGCCGTGCAGGTCGAAGTGGTCGTCCGGGTCGGTCCCCAGGAACACCAGGTACTCGTCGAAGGCGTGGCTGTGCGCTTCCTCGAGGTCCTTGGTGGAGCCGGTGCGGAGCACCATGCAGGTCTCGAGGTAGAAGGCGCCCGGCACCGTGCCGTCGAGCTCGTTGGAGATGTAGAGGGAGTCGCACCACGGGATGTCGCTATCCCTATCTCGGCTCTGCGGGTGATCCGGGTGCCGGGGGGTGTCGGTGATGAAGTACTTGCCGTAGTCGCCCTGCTCCATTTGCTCCTCCTCGATGTTCCGGGCCCCGCCGCGGGTCATCACTCATCGGGGGCAAAAAGAGAACCCCGCTCCCCTCGGCGAGCGAGGGGAGCGGGGTTCTGTCGTCAGCCGGTCACTGCGAGGACCTCGTCAGCCGTGTGGCTGAGTCAGGTCTCGGGCAGCAGACTGCTATCTACCTCTGGCTCCAAGGGACGAACGTCTGCATCTGGCCCTGGGAGTACTGCTCCGGGAAGATGACCACGCGCTTTCCGGCCTGCCATTGGTCGGCGACGAACGGCATGTGGCCGATGCCTGGGGCGTCGGGATAGAAGTTCCCATAGGTGATGTCGCCCATGGTGGTCCCTGGGAACGTGCCGTTGAAGACCTGGTCCCTCACCGCGCCCGGTTCGGCCGTTCCGGCCCTCTCGAGGGCCATGGCGAGAACCTGCACCTGGGCGTAATAGAGGCCGACGCTATTGGAGGTGTCGCCGTCGAAATCGGCCGTGTAGGCCGCGCCCAGTTCCGCGCAGTAGGGGTACGGGAAGGTTTCCGACCAGAAACCATCGTGACCGACGTAGTCCGCGTCACTCCCGAGGGTGTTGGCGAAATCCGAGGGCCAGAATCCCTTGTACCCGAAGATGTACTTCGGAGACCAGTCCCCCTGTTTCATCTGCTTGAGGAATGTGATGCCGGCGGCGGGGTCGATCAGCGTGACCACTCCGTCGACGTTCATCTCCTTGTACTTGAGGATGATCGAGGAGAAGTCCGGGGTGCCCGTCGCGCTGTACTGCTCGTAGGTCACGACGTTGTAGCCTGCCGCCTTGAGTCCCGCCTCGGTGGCGTTGCCGAAACCCGTGCCGTCGGGCGAGGAAAGGTGCGCGAGGATCCGCAGTTCGATCTGCGAGTAATCGGCCGACACCATGAGGTCGCCAGCGTGTGCCGGGACGAAGGCGGCACGGATCCGGCGGCCCAGTTCCGTCCGTACGGGGATGTTCTGCAAGTTGGGATTCGAAGACGACAGCCGCCCCGTCGCCGCGACGGTCTGGTTGAACGACGTGTGCAGACGTGCGTCATCCCCCAGAAGGCGCGGTAGGGTATCGACATACGTCGACTTGAGCTTCGTGAGCTCGCGATACGCGACGATCTTCTCGGCGACAGGGTGAACCGGGGCGAGCGCGGCCAGCACGCCCGCGTCGGTCGAGTAGCCGGTCTTGGTCCGCCTCTGCGGAGGAAGCTGCAGCTTCTCGAAAAGCACCTCGGCGAGCTGCTTTGGGGAGTCGATCACGAACTCGCACCCTGCGAGCTCGTAGATC
>CAWDXC010000018.1:0-177029 GCA_963806155.1 uncultured Actinomycetes bacterium | reverse complement strand
TGGAGAACCGCGGCGGCTCGAGCTTCTCGCCCGTGACTTCCTGCAACACAAAGGAAGTGGTTCCGCCGGAGAGAATCGCCAGCCGACCTTTCGCATAGGCGTCCTGCACTTCGGCAACGAGGCGACAGCTTTGGCCAGCAGTCGTCGCGACTCGGCTGGTGTCAACACAACCATTCCTTGCTTGATGCTCGCACGGTCGCCTAGCTGGACCTGGCACGGGTAGAACATTGAAACCCACTCCTCTTACGGTGGGCATTTCGCACAGATAGACCTGAACTGCATGGTGCTCAGGTAGCGGTCGCCCCGGTCGGGCAGAATGACCACGATAGTCCCGCGGTCCATCTGCCTGGCGATGCGCAGCGCCACGGCGACGCCGCTCCCGAGGTGCCGACGAAAATCCCTTCCTTGGTCGCAAGCAGCCGGGTGGTCTCGAAAGCCTCGCCGTCGTCGACTATCTTCTTGTCGTCCAGATCTCCGGACGGTAGATGCCGGGCACCATCGACTCCGTCATGTTCTTGAGCCCCTGGATCGTATGCCCCATAGCCGGCTCGACGCCGACGATCTTCGCACCGGCTTCACTTCTTTCAGATACCTGCCGGTGCCCATCAGCGTGCCGCCGGTGCCCATGCCGGCCACAAAGTCATCCACCTCGCCGTTCGTCTGCCGATAGACCTCGGGACCGGTGGTCTCGTAGTGGGCAAGGACGTTGGCGTCGTTGTCGTACTGATTGGGCATGTAGTACTTGTCCGGGAACTCCTCCATGAGCGCGTGGGCCTGGCGAATGGCGCCGTCGATGTTCTCCTTGGCCGCGGTTAGGAAGACCTCCGCGCCAAGGCCCTCCGATATGAGGCGCCGCTCCATGCTCACGCATTCCGGCATGCAGAGCTCGACGGCATATCCCTTGGCGGCTCCGATCATGGCCAGCGCAATGCCCGTGTTGCCGGACGTCGGCTCCAGGATGATCTTGTCCTTGGTCAGGTCCCCGCTCTCTTCAGCCTTGCTGATCATGTACAGCGCGGGCCGGTCCTTCACCGATCCGCCCGGATTGCAGCCCTCGAGCTTGCAGAGCACCCTCACATTTGGGTTCGGGTTGAGATTCGCGATCTCGACCAGAGGCGTGTTTCCGATCGCCTGCAGAAGATTCATAGCCGTGTCTCCGATGTCCACCACGGGTTCGACTCACCGATGCTACCGCACATACACCGACGGCGACCAGAGCGCGCTGGACTCAAGTGCGGCGGCGGACTGGTCGCCCGCAACCGGGGCGTGGTATCGTGCCTGAAAATCGACTCGGCAGTGGAGGTACTGATATGAAGCGACGCTTGCCCGCAATCTTGATCGTCGGCGCGACTGCACTGGTGCTGTCTGTCTTGGCCGCAGCCGGGTGCGGCAGTGGCAGCACGGCGGACGACTCGAAGGCGCTCGAAGGCAAGAGTTGGAAGGCGACCGAGATCGCAGGGGTGAAGTCGGTCCTTTCGACCAAGGGGAATGAGGTTACGGCGAAGTTCGCCGCGGGCAGGGTGTCCGGCTCAGCCACCATCAACAACTATGGGGGCCCCTTCACCACCGGCCCCGGCAACACGATCCAGATCGGAACCCTGATGAATACCCAGATGGCCGGCCCTGAGGAGGCGATGGCTCAGGAACAGGCCTACTTGGCGGCCCTGCCGAAGGCAGCGACCTACGAGGTCACCGCCGAGTCCCTGACGTTGCTCGACGACAAGGACAAGGTGCTGGTGAAGTACCAGGCAGTCGAGCCGACCGCGCTCACCGGGACCGAATGGCAGGCTCTTGCCTACAACAACGGCAAAGGCGGGCTCCAGTCCCTCGCGGCGGACAGCGCGATCACGGCGGTCTTCGGTACCGACGGGAGCCTGGCCGGCAACGGGAGCATCAACCAGTACTCGACGAAGTACACCACCTCCGGCACCGACCAGATGACCATCGATGCTCAGATCATCAGCACAAAGATGGCCGGCCCCGATGCCCTGATGGCGCAGGAAGCTGCCTACCTGGCCGCCCTGCCGCAGACCGCGACCTACTCCATCGACGGTGATCAGCTCTGGCTGCGTGACGCGACCGGCGCGGCGCTGGCCCAGTACGTGGCCAAGTAGCCGCTCTTCAAGACGCAGCACGTGCGAGAGGGGGGGCGCGGCGGATACGCCGCGCCCCCCTCGGTTTCTTGCCCGGACACCCGGCATCGCCGCCGCCGGCGGCGAACGGGAGCCTGCATCGGCTCAAGGCCGGTATCCTATAAGCCCCCTTTTCCTAGGCCTCTTCTCGAGGCGCGCTCTCGGGAGGCGGCCCGGCGGTCTCGCCGGGCACCGCCGGCGCTGCTTGAGACGGGGGTGACTGGTAGGGCGGCGGTGCGTAGGCCCCGGCGGGCGGTTCCTGATAAGGCGCCTGCGCGCCGGCCGGCGCCCCGGGCGGCGGACCCCCAGGCGGCGCGTACGGCGGGCCGCCCGGATACCCAGGCTGGAGCGGCTGCCGCGGCCGCCGAGCCCCGAGGATCACCAGAACAATCCCGATGGCGAGAAGCACCACTCCAAAGGCGGTCAGGCCGATGCCGAGGGGGAGCAGAAAGCCGAGGCGGACGCCGACGCTTACACTCGCATCTACCGGCGCGCTCCCGTCCGCGTTCATCAGGACCGCCGTCCAGTTGCCGCTCGTCACGTCCCACTGCACGGTCTGGGTCCCCGGCCCTTCCTGCTTGGCCGCCCAGAAGGTCTGCTGTCCAGGCGGCGCCGAGGGTGCGCCCCCCTCGTAGTGGCGATACTCCACCGAGGAGGTGAAGAAGCCCAGGTTGGTAACCTCGTCGTAGGCCACTCCGCTCAAGTAGGCGGTCACTTGGTCCGAAGGCCCGATGCCGATGAAGACAGGATCCGTCCCGCTTGAAGTCGCGCGGACTTGTACCGATCCTCCGCCCGGGATCCAGTCCGCGGACCCGAGATCCAGGTTCACGTCGGGTGTGACTAGGGCGTAGCCGCTGGAGGCGAGGGAGCGGTCGGAGGTCGTGAGGAAGCCGGAGCTATCCCTGTACGTCCCGTTGAACGACAGCAAGATGATCCCGGGGACCAACACCCCGATGCCGACGAGAATCAACAGGGCCCCGATGATGATCGCTACGATCTTTGCCGGTCGCATCTTGCCCTCCTAGCCGCTTTGAGCCGTTGCTGGCGACATCATTCCCGACAAGAGGCGAGCGTAATCTTCGGCGGCGACGCCCCACAGTGAGATTCAGTCCTCTTCGCGCCAGTGCCAGTCCCGGCCGCCTTTGAGCACGTTCGCGTTCATCTCGTTACTCAGATGGTTGAGATGAGCGTACGAGAAGCGCTCCGACATTGCGTAGTAGAAGTCGGCGACGGTATCCGTCCGCGCCAGCTCCTCTTCGGTCGCCACGAGATAGTCGCGGGTGAAGTCGAGAGAGCTCCTGTCGAACTGCATCCCGGGTCTCTGGTGTCCGGGGATGATGACTTCCGCCCCCATAGTCTCGATCTTGTCGATCTCCCTGATCCATTGCTGCCGCTCGTCGGCCGTGACTTCGCAGGTGAAAGGATGGGCCTGGTTGAACAGCACGTCACTCGCGTACAGCGTCTTGATACACGGGATCCAGACCATGGTGTTGTAGCGCATGTCGCCGATGACCTTGGAAATGATCTCCAGGCGCTGGCCTTCGAGCTCGATGTAGTCCTCGGTGAGGGACTCCACGTGAACGGCCTGCCGGCACACGTTATGGGCGCCTATGACGCTCTCCCAGGTCTCTATCTTCCCGAAGAACTGGGCGTTGATGATGTCGGCCTCCGAGGGGATCGCCACCACCCGAGCTTCGGGGAACGCCTGGGCGATCGCACCGGCCCCGAAGTAGTGATCGGGATGGGCGTGGGTCAGATAGATGGTCGTCAGCTTCTTGCCGGTCTCTAGTATTTCGACGATCACCCGATGGGCGCTCGATAGCGTCCACTGGGCGTCGATGAGTACGGCGTCGGTCTTCCCGGTGACGATGACTGAGGCGACCTCGAATCCCTCTTCGTCGCAGAAGAAGACCTTGGTCGCCAATGGTTGAGCCGCGTTGGCGTTCAGCCGGATCTCCACTGTACTTACCCCCGGTAGTCGATTTCGGCTGAGTCTAGCACCCCGGGGGCCGTGTCTGGGCGCCGCGGCTACTCGGCAGGCGCCTCGGTCGGCCGGACGTTCGCGCGTCGCTCCGCCCTCATTCGGCGGCGCGCGCGACGGGTGACCCGTATGAAGCTGGAGACGTGCGTCCACGGCTTGATGTCGCTCTTCTCGGTCCCGTAGATCGTCTTGATCGGCACCCACGCCAGCTCATACCCTCGACCGACACAGATGGCTATCTCCTCCACCTCAAAGGCGAAGCCTTGCTCCTCGCTGGCAAGCGCGGCTTCGGCTATGCGGCGGGTGTGGAGGCGGTAGCCGGATTGGTTGTCGGGGATTCGCCGTCCGAGGGCCTGGGAGAAGATAAAGCGGCTGACCGTGTTGGTGAACCAGCGGATCGGGGGCATCTGGTCGTAGTCGCGCATGCCGACGACGAGGTCCGCACCCGAGCGCTCCCAGGCCGCGAGGAACTGCGGTATCTCGGCCGCGTCGTGCTGGCCGTCGCCATCGAGGGTCAGAAACGCCGCCCAGCCGGGCCGCGGGTCGTCGGAGCCGGACGCGGCTTCGCCGGGGCCGGCCGCGGCGGCCTCCGCGCCAGAGCGCTACCCCGCGGCAAAGCCCTCATGGCGAGGGCCTCGCGAAAACCCGCCTTCAGCGCCCCACCTTTGCCTCGGTTCGGCTCGAGCCGGAGCACCTGGGCGCCGGCGGCGGCGGCTTCGGCTCCGGTATCGTCCACCGAGCCGTCGTCGACCACGAGAACAGGCAGTCCCTGGGCGGCAACCGCCGTGACCACCGCGCCTATCCTTCCGGCCTCGTTGTGAGCGGGGACGATCGCGAGCACAGGGCCTTGGCCAATGTTGAAGTACTGAGATTCCACAGGGGATTCCATCGTAGGAAGAGTATATCCGGACTCGACGCTCGCCCGCGGGACGCGGCCGTAGGCGGCCGCTACCAGAGCTGGTACAGCGTGCCTCCGCCGGTGCGTCCACCGTATTGGCCGGCGTCGATGGCGGTCCCGTTCTGCGCCGCCCACTGGGCGATGGCGCTGAAAGTACCGAAAGAACCGCCCGGGCTTCCAGGAAAGCCGGCCCCGCCGGCAGGCGGTCCTCCGGGCGACTCACCCGGCGCTCCGCCGGTGGAGACGGGGCGGACGGCGGGCCGCCGAGCCCCGCTCCACGGCCGGCGAGGAGGTAACGTACCTTCTTCGCGGCGACCAGTTGCTGAAACTGGGCCAGCGTCGGGGTCGGATCCGAACCCAAGAAGCCTCCGATGGCCATGACCGGTTCGCCGGTCGCCACTATGATCGGCGCCGCGGCCGGCGCCCCCTGAACCGCCACCAGGAACTGCGACGTTCCCTGGTTCGCAAGCAGGTAATCCACCAGCGCCGGATCCGCACTCGGCTGGGGCTGAAGTCCGCCCGCGCCGCCGGGCAGCATGAACGTTCTACCCCCCGGGGCGGCGACACCGCGAAGACCCCCGACCGCGCGCACGAGGGCATCGGGACCGGCCATGGCAAACGGTCCGGTCACGTTGCGCGAAACGGTGGTCAGCGAATACGCGGTGGGCCCGGCGAGAACGCACGCGATCGCGACCGCGGCGGCACCGATGGCGAGGGCTCTCGCCCCCGTCACCCGCGTCAGAGTCAAGGCCAGTGCGACCGCCGCCACGCTTCCGGCCACGATGATCCCTGTGGCGAGTCCGGGTGCGTATCCGGGGGTGCGGCCGAGAAGCGAGGCCGACAAGTAGGCGGTGCCGAACACGGCTGCCGGCAAGACCCAGGCCAGCCAGCGGCTCTGCCTGCCCAGGCGCCACATCGCAACCGAGCCTCCGCCGGCCAGCGCGGCCAGAGCGGGCGCGACGATCACGGCGTAGTAGGGATGGATAATGCCCTTGGCCAGACTGAATGCGACGAGATAGAGCAGGGCCCACATTCCCCAGAGCAGATAGCCGGCACGAGAGAGGTCGGTGCGCCGTCCACGGCGAGTAGCCCACAATCCAGCCACCAGGCCGGCCAGTGCCAGCGGGATGAGCCAGGCTATCTGGCCGCCCAGTCTGGTCGTTGAACATCCGCAGCCAGCCAGCGGCCCCACTGAAGATCGGCGTCGGACCTGAATCGCCCAGGTAGCCGGCGCTACGACTGAAGACCAGGTCGAGGACCGAGTTGTTGGTGCTCCCGCCGATATAGGGCCGACTCGCCGCCGGCCACAATTCCACGACGGCCACCCACCAACCGCCGGCGACGACCAGCGCGCCCGTGGCGGCCAACACCTGGAGCAGCCTGCGTCCCAGCTTGGGAGGGCCACACACCAGATAGACGAGGGCGAAGGCGGGCAGAACCACCAAGGCTTCGAGCATCTTGGTGAGAAACGCGAAGCCCACCAGGGCACCGCAGGCCATGAGCCTCCAGGTGGATCCCTTCTCCAGGGCCGACCAGAGAGGCCCAGGCGGCTGTCAGGAGCAGAAGAGTGAGCAGGGCGTCGGGATTGTTGAAGCGGAACATGACGACCGCCACCGGCGTGAGAGCGAACGCGAGCGCGGCCAGCAGACCGGCGACATCGCCCTGCCAGCGGCGGACGAGGCGGTAGACGATCAGGACGGAAGCCACTCCGGCCAGCGCCTGCGGAAGCAGCATGCTCCAACTGGAGAAGCCGAACAATCGAGCGGACAGCCCCTCCAGCCACAGAGCGGCCGGCAGTTTGTCGACGGTGATGAACGAACCCGGATCGAGGGAGCCAAAGAACCAGGCTTTCCAGCTGACGGCTTCACTCTTTACCGCGGCGGCGTAGTACTCGTTCCCCATGCCGTTCCGGGATAGGCCCCAGGTGAAAAGAGCAAGCGCAAGAATCGCGATCAAGCCCAGGCCGGTCCACGACCACCAGGGCCGGGACTCGGGACGCCACGACCGTAGCCGGGCGCAGGGGGTCGGTTTGGCGTGTGTTCTCATCTCAGACAAGACAGTACCCGGTCCGCCGTAAGGCCGGCGTACGGCCGTAGAGAAAGTGAGGTCAGGCAGTGCGCGAGCGGTCGCCCGAAGATCCAGCCGCGCCCAGTCGAGCTGTACCGACCCTGCTTAGCTGCGCCTCGATGGCTGCGGCCAGCTCGTCCGCTCGCTGAGACCCGAGCATCACCTGCCTGCCGTCGCGCAACGTCAACTCCGCGCCCCGACCGCCGCTCACGTTGTACACCATCTTGTCTTTGGACCAACCCTTGATGCCCCAGCCCCCGTACTCCTTGACGGCGTTGTAGCTGCGGGCCTCCACGTGGCCGATGTCGGACGAGAGGGATCGTACGGCGCGAGAAGGGCCGATAGCGGATCAGCACGTCCGCATCCGTCACCTCGAGCACCAGGCGGAGGCGGCCGAACAGGAAGGGCAATCCCAGTCCGATGAGCAGCCACAGCAGCCACACCACCCAATCGGGAGCCGGGTTCTGGCCGACCGGCTCTCCCCGCAAGATCTGCTGGATGAACGGGAGCCAGGCGAGCACGGCCGGCCCGCTGACGAGCATCCACAGCCACCACTGCCGAAAACGCTGCACCTCGTGGTACGCGGGTGGGTTCGGAGTCGTGGGTGAAGACGCAGGCATGCCCTCAGTATATCGAGGAGCCGCCCTTCCGCGGCGCCCGCGTCCCGCGGGCCTCCCGCGGCGACCGCGCCGGCATCTCCAGCCTGTAGAATAGCCCGCCGCAGCACGCCAGAAGGGATTCCCACCGATGGTCATCACCGAGCTACTCGCGCGCAACGCCGCACTCTACGGCGACGAGGTGTGTTTGGTCTGCGTCAACCCCGAGGTGAAACAGAAGCGCGAGGTCACCTGGCGGGAGTACGAGCTCATGGAGACGAACGCGCACGAATACTCCCGGCGCGAGATCACCTGGCGGCTCTTTGAAGAGGGCGCCAACCGCTTCGCCAACCTGCTCCTGGGCCGGGGCATCGGCAGAGGCGACAAGGTGGCGATCCTCCTCATGAACTGCCTGGAGTGGCTCCCGATCTACTTCGGCATCCTCAAGACCGGGGCGGTGGCGGTACCGATGAACTATCGCTACACCGCGGAGGAGATCGAGTACTGTCTCAAGCTCTCCGAGACCCGTGCGTTGGTCTTTGGGCCCGAGTTCGTGGGCCGAGTGGAGGCCGTCATCGATCGGATGCCCGGACTCGACCCCCGCTTCTTCGTAGGAGCCGACTGCCCCACGTTCGCCGAGAGCTACAGCGAGGTGATGCTCGGTTGTTCGTCCGAGCCACCCCCCATCGAGATCTCCGAGCGGGACGACGGGGCGATCTATTTCTCCTCGGGCACCACCGGCTTCCCCAAGGCCATACTGCACGATCACCGCAGCCTGATGTCGGCGGCCGAGGTGGAGCAGAACCATCACGGCCAGGGTCGGGACGACAACTTCCTCTGCATCGCCCCGCTCTATCACACAGGCGGCAAGATGCACTGGTTCGGCAGTCTGCTGGCCGGCAGCAAGGGTGTGCTGTTGCGCGGCACCAAACCGGAATGGATCCTCCAGACCATCTCCGACGAGAAGGTCACCATCGTCTGGCTGCTTGTCCCCTGGGTGCAGGACATCCTGCAGGCCATCGATCAGGGTGACGTCAAGGCCGGACGACTACGAGCTCGCGCAGTGGCGGCTCATGCACATTGGCGCCCAGCCGGTGCCGCCCAGTCTCGTCCACCGCTGGCTGGAGCACTTCCCCGATCACCAGTACGACACCGACTACGGGCTGACCGAATCGGTGGGCCCGGGGTGCGTGCACCTGGGCATCGAGAACGTCCACAAGGTGGGAGCCATCGGCATCCCGGGCTACCAGTGGGAGACGATGATCGTCGACGACTCCGGGGCGCCGGTCGAGCCGGGCGCCATCGGGGAGCTGGCGGTCAAAGGGCCCGGGGTCATGAAGGGCTACTACAACGACCCCGAGGCGACGGCGGCGGTCATGCGCGACGGCTGGCTCCTCACCGGCGACATGGCCCGGACCGACGAGGATGGCTTCATCCATCTGGTGGACCGTAAGAAGGACGTCATCATCACCGGCGGCGAGAACATCTACCCGGTGCAGGTGGAGGACTTCCTCCATCGCCATCCCGACGTCAAAGACGTCGCGGTCATCGGTCTCCCCGACGAGCGCTTGGGCGAGGTCGCGGCGGCGATCGTCCAGCTGAAGCGCGGGCACCACCGGACCGAGGCGGATATCCTCGAGTTCTGCTCCGCCCTCCCCCGCTACAAGCGCCCGCGCACCATCGTCTTCGACCAGGTGCCCCGCAACGCCACCGGCAAGATCGACAAGCCGGCACTGAGGCGCAAGTACCACGGGGACAGCCTGGTCCAGGCGCAGACGGAGGGCTAGAGCAGGTGGAGGGGTGTCCCACGCCGCACTCGATGGCCGCGCGAAACAGGATCGCCTGACCCCCTATGACCTTTCCCTACCTTCTCCTCATAGCCCTCGGTCTCGCGATGGACGCCTTCGCCGTCTCCACCGCGTGCGGCGTGCAGATCGCGGTGGTCAGGTATGGACACGTGCTACGTGTCGCCCTAGCCTTTGGCTTCTTCCAGTTCGCCATGCCGGTGATCGGATGGTTTGCCGGGTCCACCTTCTCTGGATTCTTTCAGGCAGTCGACCACTGGATCGCCTTCGGCCTTCTCACGATAATCGGCGCCAGGATGCTGTGGGAATCGTTCCGCGACAAGGAGGCCCCCGTCAAGGACCCCACTCGGGGCTGGCACCTGCTGATACTGGCGGTGGCCACCAGCATCGACGCACTGGCCGTAGGGCTCAGCCTCGCCTTCCTCGACATCTCCATATGGTTCCCGGCCGTGGTGATAGGCATAGTGGCCGCGATCCTCAGCGCGGTCGGAGCTCTGTTCGGCTGCCGCCTGGGCCACCGCTTCGGGGTGTGGGCGGAGAGAGCGGGCGGGCTGGTTCTGATCGGGATAGGCGTGAGGATACTGATCCAGCACCTGTCCTAGGCCGCAGCCTGACGCCTGAAGGCCGCCGCGCGCCCGGGCGACGCCCTCAGGCCGCGGGACGTCCGGAGGCAGGTGTGGAGAGCGCCGCGTGGTAATAGCAGGATATCCCGACGAAGGAGCACTCATGAACCAGGACGCCTCAGAATCTCACGACGCGCCTGCGGCCGACAGCCCGGGCAGGCCGTGGAGGCGCACGAGGGCGCGTGACGTGGGGCAGGGCCTGCGCGGCCACCCCTCCGGCCTGCTGTTCGCCCTGGCGTGCGCGACGATAGTCCTCTACGGCATGAGGTACTCCCGGTCCATCCTCGCTCCGATCTTCCTCGCCATGTTCGTGGTCATGGGGCTGAGTCCCATTCTGCAGTGGCTCAAGCGCCGGGGAATGCCTGCGTGGGTGGCCCTCTTGATCGTGCTGGTGGGCTTCCTGGTCGTGGCCGCGCTCGTCGTGGGCATCATCGCGACCTCTCTCGGGCAGATCAATACCAAGGTCCCGGTCTACCAGGAGAACCTGACGCGGATCGCGTCCGATCTGCAGACCTGGTTCGCGGATCGCGGCGTCGACATCAGCGGCATCACCGGCAACGTCTTGCGGCCGGACAAGGTCATCGGATGGGTGACTTCCTCGGTGCGCCTGCTCATCTCCTTGCTCTCGAACGCGTTCCTCATGGTCCTCATCGTGGCCTTCATGATCGCTGAGGTGTACTCCTTCCCTCGTAAGCTGCAGGACGACCTGCTCCTCGGCCCCAGACTCGGCCAGGCCTTTTACAACTTCGCTACGGTGACTCGGACCTTCCTGTTCACGTTGACCTGGCTCAACATCCTTACCGCGATCTTCGCGGGGATCGTGTACTACGCCTTCGGCGTCGACTTCGCCCTCCTGTGGGCGTTGATGTTCTTTCTGCTCAGCTTCATCCCCAACATCGGCTTCGTGTTGGCGGTCATCCCCCCGTTTTTCGTCACCCTGCTCGAGTACGGCTTCACGCGCGCCGCCATTGTGGTAGCCATCGTCATCGTCATCAACGGCTTCGTCAACAACGCCATCGCCCCCCGGTTCATGGGTCAGCGGACCGGCCTTTCTGCCCTGGCCGTCTTCCTATCCTTCGTCCTTTGGGCGTGGGTGCTGGGACCGGTGGGAGCGCTGATGTCGGTACCCCTGATGTTGATGGTGAAGCTGCTGTTCTTCGAGTCGTACGAGAGCACGCGCGCACTCTCCACCTTCATCAGTCCTTCCGCAAGTAAGAAGAGGAACGAGGATGAGGCGGTGGCGGCCCCCGCCGAGTAGGCCGTGGGTCCCCCGAACACGGTTAGACCGGCGGGCGCCGGTGATATAGAGTGGATGCGCCATGGTCGAGCTCAACCCCTACCCCCCAATCTCAAGCCGATAGCCGCGGGCAGGGCGAGTCGCGGACCGGGCTGAGAGGCAGGCTGAAGCGCATTAGAGTGGACCGTAGGACTGTAGGGCCCGATGTGTCTTCCGGCCTCGTCCTCGGCTTGGTCAGCGTGCCCGATGCCCTCGCCTCGGGAGTGCTCGCTGGAATCAACCCGATCTTTGCCCTCTACGCGGTCATGCTCGCTACCCCCATCGGCGCCTTCTTCGCCAGTTCGGTCTTTCTGAGCGTGCAGACGACGAGCGCCATGTCGCTCGTAGTGGCCGGAGTGCCGGCGGTCACCGGGCAGGCCCTCACCTCCGGGGCCCTCTTCATGCTCACGATCCTGACCGGCGTCTTCATGCTGGTCGCCGGCTTCCTCAAGCTGGGCCGCCTCATGCGCTTCGTCTCGAACTCGGTGATGGTGGGGTTCATGAACGGCGTGGCCCTGCTGATAATCCTGGGGCAATTGGCCGACTTCACCGGATATCGGAGCGAGTTCGGCAATCGGGTCGTGCGGGCCGTAGACCTGCTGTTCAATCTGCGACTCGTGAATCTCCCGACGCTCGCGGTCGGCCTGACCACCGTGATCCTCATCCTCGTCCTTGATAAGACCAGGCTCCGTCAACTCGGCATGGTCGTCGCGCTCATAGTGGCGTCGCTGCTACCGTTTCTCTTCGATTGGCAGTCGGTCGCCCAGGTGTCGGACATCGCCGAGATCACGCGAGGACTCCCCCGACCTGCTCTGCCCGACTTCATGGCGATCGATCCCGCTTCTGGCGCCGGCTCTGTCGCTGGCGATCATCGGCCTCATCCAGGGAGCGGGCGTGAGTCAATCGTACGTGAACCCCGACGGCCGCTATCCCGATGCGTCACGCGACTTCATCGCCCAGGGGGCGGCCAACGTGGCGGCGGGATTCTTCCGGGGCATGCCGGTCGGGGGTTCGGTATCGGCCACAGCGCTCATCGTCAACAGCGGCGCCCGGACCCGTCTGGCCAACATCTTCGCCGGCGTGATCATCGCCGTCATCACCCTGCTGTTCACCGGAGCGGTCGGCAAACTGGCCATGCCGGCCCTGGCCGGACTTGCTCATCGTCATCGGGTTCCGGACGCTCAAGCCGGGCAGCGCGGCGATGGTCTGGCGCACGGGGAACATACAGCGGGTGGTGATGGTCATCACCTTCGCCCTGGTCCTGATGATCCCGCTGCAGTACGCCATTCTGGCGGGTGTCGCGCTCTCCGTCGTGCTCTACACCGTCCGTCAATCGAACCGGGTGACGCTCGTGCAGTGGAAGCTCAAAGAAGGAAGCCTTCCGGTCGAACTGGACCCGCCGGCCACCGTCCTGCCCGGCACCGTGACGGTGCTCGTCCCGTATGGCAGCCTCTTCTATGCCGCCGCGCCCGTTCTGGAGGACAAGCTGCCGGCCGTGGACGACAACACGCGCCGGGCGGTGGTCATCCTGAACCTGCGTGGTCGGACCGAGCTGGGCAGCACCTTCATGAACATGGTCGAGCGGTACGCGGCCGAGTTGAAGGCGCACGACAGCCGGCTGATGCTGGCCGAGGTCGATCCGGCGATCAGACAACAGCTCGCGCGGGCCGGGATGGTCGATTCCGTATCCCGCCAGAACATATTCGTGAAGACCGAACACTTCGGCGAGTCGATCTACGCCGCCCAGGCCGCGGCCGACGACTGGATAGCCGAGGGCCGGACCGTCACGGGCGAAACGGTTCCGTAGATCCCCGTCTCGGCGGCGCCAAGACCCGCGGTCGCCGCTACCCAGCGACCTCGCTCATCGGGATGCCGAGAGCGGCCGCCACTCCCTCTCCGTAGGCGGGATCCGCTTTGAGGCAGTTCCTGATGTGGCGGATCTGCACGTTCCTGGTCACCCCGGCCAGGTTGCGCGCCGTGTTCTCGCACAGCACGCGCTGCTTCTCCGGCCCGATGAGGTTGAACAGCAGGCCCGGCTGGGTGTAGTAGTCGCTGTCGTCCGCGCGGGCGTCCCAGCGGTCGGCGGCACCCGTGATCGCGAGCGGCGGCTCGGCGAACTCGGGCTGTTCCTGCCACTCGCCGTAGCTGTTGGGCTCGTAGTGCAGAGTGCCGCCGTAGTTGCCGTCCACGCGCATGGCGCCGTCGCGGCTGAAGCCGTGCACCGGGCAGCGGGCCTGGTTGACGGGGATGAGGTGGTGGTTCACGCCCAGGCGGTAGCGCTGCGCGTCTCCGTACGAGAACAGGCGCCCCTGCAGCATCTTGTCGGGCGAGAAGCCGATGCCCGGCACGATGTTGGCCGGGTTGAACGCGGCCTGTTCCACCTCGGCGAAGTAGTTCTCCGGGTTCTTGTTGAGCTCCATCACGCCGACCTCCGTGACCGGGTAGTCGCCGTGCAGCCAGACCTTGGTCAGGTCGAACGGATGGAACTTGTAGGTAGCGGCGTCTTTCTCGGGCATCACCTGGACGCAGAGCTTCCACTTGGGGAAGTCCTTGTTCTCGATGGCCTCGTACAGGTCGCGCTGGTGGCTCTCCCGATCTTTGCCCACGATCTCCGTGGCCTCGTCGTCGGTGAGGGTCTTGATGCCCTGCTGGCAGACCCAGTGGAACTTCACCCAGTTCCGCTCGCCGGCTGCGTTGATCAGGCTGAACGTATGGCTGCCGAAGCCGTGCATGTGGCGATAGGTGGCGGGGAGACCGCGGTCGCTCATGACGATGGTGATCTGATGGAGCGCCTCGGGGAGCGAGCTCCAGAAGTCCCAGTTGTTCTGCGCGCTGCGCATGTTGGTGCGGGGATCGCGCTTGACCGCGTGGTTGAGGTCGGGGAACTTCAGCGGATCGCGGAAGAAGAAGACCGGGGTGTTGTTGCCCACCAGGTCCCAGTTGCCTTCCTCGGTGTAGAGCTTCACCGCGAAGCCGCGGATGTCGCGCTCGGCGTCGGCGGCCCCCCGCTCGCCGGCCACGGTGGAGAAGCGCACAAAGAGGTCGGTCTTCTTGCCGACGGCGGAGAAGAGCTTGGCCTTGGTGTACTTGGTGATGTCGTTGGTGACCGTGAAAGTGCCGAAGGCGCCGGAACCTTTGGCGTGCATGCGGCGCTCGGGTATCACCTCCCGGTCGAAGTTGGCCAGCTTCTCCAAGAACCAGACGTCCTGCAACAGCATCGGTCCCCGAGGTCCAGCGGTCATGCTGTCCTGGTTGTTGGGGACAGGAGCCCCGAAATTGGTGGTCAACTTCTTCTGCTCGTCACTCACGATCTCTCTCCCTTCATCGAGTCGCTCGAAGCGGATGTTCCCCCTCTGGTTTCATTTCACTCGCCAGCCACGGCAACGTGAATCAGCCCGCGCGCCTTTAGTACAGCCAGGGGATGATCCGGCGCGGGCACCCGCCGCTCATACTCTGTCCACAGCTCGCCGTACTTGGCGGCGCAGCGGCGCTCATCGGCCCGCTCGCGCGCGAAGAGCAGCGCCACGTAGTACAGCGGATAGAGCCACACCACCCAGTAGCCGGGATAGCCCAAGACCAGGGTCAGGCCCACGGCCATGAGGATCTCCCCCAGATAGTTCACGTGCCGGGACACGGACCAGAATCCGCCGGAAAGCAGAGCATTCTTCCCATCCGTCAGAACGCGTGGCCTCATGAAACCAAGAAAGAGGCGCTCGGGGTCTCTCTTGAAGGTGTACTTCTGCATGTTCGCGCCACGAGAGAGGCCCCAGCCCGTCGAAGAAGATGACCGCGTAGATCGCGAGAAGCCACGAGGAAGTGCCCGGGTCGGCCTTGTCGGCGACCGCCCACAGCCCCACGGCGTAGAAATACGGGTAGAAGGTGAAGCACCCCCAACCGAGCTTGAACCCCACGCGCTCCGCGAAGATGTCGTAGGTGTAGAGGTGGACCCGCTCGAAGACGAGATAGTCGATGATGAACCAGAAGAAGAGTGCGCAGTAGAGGCCAACGCCGGGGGAGGCGGCCGATCCGAACTCCAGCACGTGGTGCGCCGTGAACGAGAGGATGTTGAGCGCGAGCATGGTGGCGCCGATCAGGTACAGGAACATCTTGACGTCGACCCGGCGGCCGAATAGTCGCGGATTCTCCCAGCGGCCGAAGTACAGGTCGGCAAGGAGCGAGCGGCCGGTGCGCGGAGCCGGCAGGACGATGGCGACGCTGAAGAGCACCCCGAGCGTCGCCGAGCCGATCAGTCCCGACCAGCGGTGGGTCCACAGCCAATCCCAGGCAAAGACGCCGGTGGCACTGAAGACCACCCACAGCAGCACCAGGACGACGAGGACCAGGGGACCGTTGAGCCGATATCGCAGGGGCAGACCGGTGGTCGGGTCGTTGACGTAGCCGTCGACCTTCCGCGCCGGCAACACCAGATGGAGCGCGAGAATGACCGCGTAGATGATCCAGGGGGCGAAGAAGCCGGCGGCGAAGTCGGTCATGGGACGTCCTTGAGATCGACAGTGTTGCCGCGCCATGATGGAAATGGCCCTGCGGCGGGGCAGCAGACGGCTCATGAAGACACTCGCCACTCTATTGACCCTGCCGGGGATCACGACCGGCCCCCGGCCCAGCGCCCGCAGCGCCTGCTCCACCACTTCGTCGGGATCGAGCGTGCCGGGAGCATCCTTTCCTGCCGCCGCCCCCGCGTAGCCGGGTGTGCGCACCGCACCGGTGCAGCAGGCGACCACATCCACGCCCTTGTCCTTCAGTTCGTACCACAGACCCTCGGCCAGCACCCGGTTGAAGGCCTTGCTTGCCGCGTAGGTGGCGATGTAGGGCGAGCCCTGGTTGCCGGCCAGAGAGGTCATGAGGATCACACCACCCCGTCCGCGCTCGGTCATGCCCGGCAGCAACCCCCGGACCAGCGCGACCGGCGCCCGGATGTTCACCGCGGCCACCCGCAACAGGTCGTCAAGCGGGGTCGCGACGAACTCGCCGATGGGCGCATGAGCTGCGTTGTAGACGACTAGGCCGACTTCCAGCGCCGAACAGGCCTCGTGCAGACTTTCCAGGAAGTGCCGCTCCCCCAGATCGCCGTCCAGCGCGAGGACCTCGACGCCGTGCGTGCCGCGCAGGCCCTCCGCGAGGTCGTCGAGGAGCGCTTTTCGCCGTGCGACCAGGACGAGATCGAGGCCACGCCGGGCAAGCGCGTCGGCGTAGGCGGCGCCCAAGCCCTCGGAAGCGCCGGCAATCAGCGCCCAAGGGCCGTAGCGCTCGGCGAAGCCCGGACCGGACTGATCAAGTCGCGTTTGTCTTTTCGGACTCATCGGTGTTCGGAGCATAGCGGAGCCCTGGCCTGCCTGTCTATGATGGGCATGTGCAGCACGCGGCAGGAATCGCTTCTGTTGCCGCCGCTCTAGCCCGGCCAACCGCTTGGAGGTGTCATGAGGAAGCTGGAGACCGATCTTTCGATATTCCGGGAGTTCGAGTTCGTACACCCGCCGGTAGGCGTGAAGTTCCTGTTCGGCCGGCCCGAGGGGATCGACCAGCTCGACAAACCGGCCGCCTTCTGCGACATGATCCGGATAGCGCAGGAAAGAGGCACCCCCTTCTATTTCTCCAAGAAGGAAGAGGATTGCTTCGGAAGGGTCGTCCTCGGGATGGAGGAGGCGCCCATCTTCGCCGAGGCCGGGCTGCTGGGCGAGAAGTTCGGTGTGTACGAGGAGCCGCGGGCCAACGAGAGGATCTATCAGCACGTCCCGAGATTCGCGAAGGGCACGGTCAACTACGCAGCGTTCTCGGTACTGGACGCCCTGACCTTCGAGCCCGACCTGCTGATTCTCATGGCCACTCCCTCCCAGGCCGAGATCGTGCTCCGGGCGATGAGCTACTCCACCGGCGAGCTGTGGGAAAGCGTCAAGACCCCGGTATTGAGTTGCTCCTGGATCTTCGCCTACCCGTGGCTGACGGGCAAGGTGAACCACATGATCACCGGGATGGGCTTCGGCTCCAAGGCGCGGCAGGCGCTACCCGAAGGCTGGATCCTCATCTCCATCCCCTGGGACAAGATCCCGGTGATCATCAAGAGCCTCGAGAAGATGACCTGGGCCCTGCCGGCATACAGCGAGGGGCGGGAGAAGTTCATGGAGCGCGAGGCGCGTGTGAGGGAAGAGGGAAGGCTAGAGGCTGAGAAGGAGACGGAGGAGAGGTGACGGCCCCCCGCAGGGCGCAGGAACGGCGCCCCGGCGGACTTAGGCGTATAGTGCAGGTAAGTAGAGACACTATCTGCTGTCAGAAGGGCCAGAACGGGCGCCGCTATCTGTGAGGCGCGCCGAAGCACGAGCGAACGCGCCGGCTTCCCCGTCCTCTTCCTCCTCAGACAGAACCAACGAGCGAGAGGACATCCAGACCATGAAGGTCCAAGTATCTGAGGCATCGACATCGACATCGGAGCGACCGCTGTGGGTCTGGCGGGTGTGGGTCAAGGGTCGTCTGCAGCAGGGTTTCTGCGCCAGCGAGAAGGACGCCCGACACCAAGCCGATCTCGCACAGTATTCCTCTCATCCCCGGGGATAGCGGGGCTCCGCGCGTACCAAGCGACTCCGGCCTGGTCTAGTCTGAGCCCATGACCACGGTCTTCGTCGATGCAGATGCCTGTCCGGTGACCCGTGACGCGATAGCCTTGGCCCGCTCCCGATCGGCGCCGGTCGTACTGGTCGCGAATCAGTCCCAGAATCTTGCCCGGTATGCCGATCGAACGGGCGTCGAGATCCTGCAGGTCGCATCCGGCCGCGACTCAGCCGACTTCGCGATGGTGCCTAAGCTCTCACCGGGCGACATCGTCGTGACGGCCGACACCGGACTGGCGGCCATGGCGCTAAGCCGCAGGTGCCGGGTGATCAGCCCGCGAGGCCGCGAGTACCTTGCGGCGACGATCGACGCGGAGCTGGCGATCCGTCACGCCGAGCAAAGGCATCGCCGCGCCGGCGGGCGCACCACCGGGCCCAGCCCCTTCCAGCCGGAAGACCGGGAACGATTCCGAGAGGTCCTACTGCGGATCCTGGCTGCCGGCGCCTGCGGCGACTGACGCCCCGCCACGTTTGCCGAGCAGTCGCGCCACCGGGATCAAGATCACCGGCAAGAGGATGGCGGCCACCAGCACGTACGGAAGCGTCATCGTTCCAGAGAAATTCAAACTGGTTACGAGAATAGCGGCCGCCACGTTGCGCTGCGCCGTACCCAGACCCAAGACGCTGCGGGTGGCCGCCTTACGGCCGCCCAGCACGAACCCGATCACGAACGACCCGACGACAAAGAGGATCACAGCGAGGAAGCCACGCGAACCGATCAAGCTGATTATGTTCGATATGTTCAAGCCCAGTCCGGTCACCAACAAGAGGATCAGCGAGATACCGGAGATCTTGTTCATGATCGGCGCCCAGTTCTTCGCGCTGTCCCCTGAATGCGACTTCCAGAGCAGGCCTATCACGATCGGTACGAGCATGGTCACGATCAGCGACTTCGCGATCGCCCACGCGTCGACCTCGACGCCGGAAAGAAGCCGCGGCAGAACGAGGGGCACGTAGGCGATGGTCACTATCATCATCAGAAACATCAGGCCGACGCCCAGAGCCAGGTCCCCCTTGGCAGCCTGGATCTCCTTTACCAAGAAGGGCGCGCCGGCCACGGTCGACAGCACGATCAGCCCGATCTTGAGAGGCTCGTCGAGAGTGATCGCGCTGGTGATGCCCCAGGCGAGCAGCGGCACAAGCACGAAGTTCGCGACCAACGCCAGGATCACCAAGGGGACGTTCTTCAGCGGTCGGACGATCTGACTCACAGTCAGGCTGAGCCCAGTCCCCAGCATGCTGGCGACGACGAACAGCAGACCGGACAAGGCGGCGACGGCGGAGAAGAACGACTCGATCGTCATGGCGATCCCCCAACTGTCCGGCGCGGCCTATTTATCTTCAGCGAGCCACAAGCAGCTCTGGATCGACGTCGTAGGTCCACGGCGACCCGGAGTTCTTCCAGCCGTTCCGCATCCGCTTGCCGTGGTACGCGCTGCCCGGATCGTCTACCTTGTCGCCCTCGAAACCGTCGATGATGTTGTAGGCCCTGGTGAAGCCCGCTTTGGCCAGGCCGTTGACGGCCAGCGCGCTGCGGCCACCGGAGCGGCACATGACCAGCAGCGTGTCGCCGGGACCGAAGGCCTTCATGACGGCGGAGGCGAAATCGGGGTTCGGCCGCACAGCCGGCTGGTTCTTCGCAGCATCCCAGGCGTACCTCACGAAGAGGAGGGGGATGTTCCTCGCCATCTTCGGATGGCCGACGAACAGGTACTCCTCGGGAATGCGGACGTCGAGGATGTTGACGCCGTCGGGGTCCACCTCCCACATCTCGTAGGCTTCTTGGGCCGTCACGTAGAGGCCCAGGACCGTCTGCTTCTTCTCGGGGACTTGATGATCGGTCACGTAGTCATCTCCTTCTAGAGTGGAGTGAACCAACTACCCGAGCCGCGCCGACATGGCCTCCTCCAGCGTGGTCGGCTGGGGAAGCCTGGCCATGCTGCGCTTCTTCCACTCTTCCTCGAGCAGCTCCTGCCGCCGCCTTCTCCATGAATTCCGGCGCGGCCCACTCGAACACGTCGAAGTCGTGCTCGATGTAGCCGTGGCTCAGCATGAAGTCCTTGTTGATCTGAAGGGCTTCCAGGTTATAGGGCGACAGGCTGGGCACCAGGTCGACGTTCAGGATGCTCCGGTAGGTGTCCTCGACGTCCAGGTAGAAGGTCTGCTTGTCGAGGATCGCCGCGGCGGCGTGCTTGTGCTCGTTGGCCCAGCGCCCCACCTTGATGAGGCCCTTCAGAATGGTGACGACCACCTCGGGGTGCTCCTCGCACGCCACATCGCTGACCGTGCAGGTGGCCGGGACATTGGCTCCCTGCAGGGTCCAGTCCGGATAGTTGGCCAGGTTCTCGATGGCCTTGATCTTGCCCGTCTGCTCCTGGCTATGCTGGAAGGGTCCGGTCTGGGTGTAGATCGCATCCACGACGCCCCTCAGCAGCGCCGTCTCCAGCGGGCGGAAGGCCAGGTCGTGCTTGTGGTCGCGCTTGAGCCACAGCTCCGACGGGTTCTCCATGGGGGCGAGCATCGCGGGGTTGTCGTACCAGTCGTCCGGGTAGGGGAACTCCACGATCTCCACGTCATCGCGGGTCATGTCGTTGAGCATGAGCATCAGCTCGATGCCCTGTTCCTCCTGGACGCGCCACCAGTCGTTCTTGATGATGTTCAGGCTCTTGGAGAGGCCGATCTTCTTGCCCTTCAGGTCCTTCATGCGGTAGATGGGGTCCCGGGCGCGCACCAGCATGCAGCCGCCTTCGTACACATGCGTCGTCCCGATGAGCCGGGTGCGGCGGATGTCGGCTTGGACGTGGATGGCCGGGAAGCAGCCTCCATAGCGCATCAGGTTGTCGAGGTTGTGGACGTAGTGCGGGTACCAGTCGTTCTCGCGGGTGGAGCGAAGGAACTTGTATGCGATGCCGATCTTCTTGAACTCTTCCTTCACCCAGCCGATCTCCTGGTCGACGTTGCTGGGGGACACGAGGGGGCAGTTGGTGTAGTAGAACTCGTTCCAGTCCACATCCACGGAACGCATCGTCTTGCCCTTGATAGTCATCGTACCCATCGCTCAGTGCTCCCCTCTTGTGACGCCACCGGAATACTCAACCTGCGGCTTTCCGATACAGTATTAGTAACCAATGACGCATCATAGTACCTATATGGGAGGATGTACAATCGGCGGGGCGGTTTCCTACAGGCGACTCCCTCAGAGGCTTCCCCCGGCGTAGTGGAGGACGATTGCCGCGCACAAGACTGAAGAACGGCCGCAGAGAGGAACTGCTCGACGGGGTGATGCACATCGCCGCGACGAAGGGCTTCTCCGAGCTGAAGATGGCCGACCTCGCACGCGAGCTTCACTGTTCGGTCGCCACCCTCTACAAGCTCGCGCCAAGCAAGATCGATCTCGTGATCGTCGCTCTCGAACGGTGGGGAGAGCGCCTGCTCACCCAGATCGACGCTCGGTCGCGTGACTGCTCCACCCCCTCTGCACGGGCTCGCACCTACTACCGTGAGGGAGCCGACGGTCTTCGCGAGCTGTCGTCTGCTTTCCGCCGCGACGTCGAGTACTTTGAGGGAACGCGACGGGCCTATCGAGAAATCATATCGGACCGTTTCATCGAACGCTTCTCCGCACTGCTCGAAGAGGCAGCCCAGGCTGGTGAGATCAGGCCGGTGAACGTTCGTTTCGCCGTCGGCATGTTCAGGTACATCGCCTTCGCGATCCGTGATGAAGACTTGCTCGCCGCGGCCGGTCTCACTGCCAGAGAGGCGCTGCTGGAGGTCGATACGATGATCTGGGAGGGCGTGTGCAGTGGCCGCTGCGGGCCGGAGGCCGGTTAGCCGCACGTCCCGGGGTTCCCGTGCGCGGCCCCGCGACGGTCAAGAAAGAGCGGCGCCCCGGCCGGCCTCTCGCTGAGGCCGGCCGGGGCGCGTCCAGCAACCGCTACTGTCGGAGCCTCTGCCTAGTCTTCGTCTTCTTCGTCGCCCATCTCGAGCGCGGCCAGTTCCTCGGCCTCAGCGGCACTGACGAGACCGATGGCGATGAGGTCGCGCGGCCTGATGAAGCTGCTCGCCAGATTGAAGCCGCCGGCACGCCAGATCGCATCCCGCAGGGGGACCGCCCAGTGATGCTCGAGGAGCACGAGGGCCACGGCCGAGTCGTTCGGGATATCCTCGAGGATGTCCGCCGCCGTGTTGTCGGAGAAGATCTCGATGCCGTCTTCGCCGGCTATGGCGCCGAGCTCGGCTCCGGCCACGAATCCTTCCGCGCCGGCCGCGCCCAGGCCGATAAGCGCGCCCACTTTGGCGCCGAACTCGATGGACTCATCCTGGGTCAGGTTGCTCATCCGTATCACGTTCATGACGCCCTCGGGGTCCTTGTAGAGCGTAAGCGCGTCGATGACCCTGACCGCGTTGCTTTCGCGGAGCCGTGCGAGTTCGTCGAGGGCCTCGCCTCTGAATTCCGGGGAGTCGAATCCGATCACAAGCAGTTGTACGGGTCCGATAGCCATGGGTTTCTCCTCTGTTGTGTGGGCACCAATTCGCTTGAAGCCTCGTTGACCATATACCGCAAACTCGCCACTATCAATCACGGCGACAGTGAGCGGAGCGGCTCACCGACGCCGACGTTGCCGTGCCGGTTATCGCATCAGCCCGACGCCGTTGCGGCGTCCACCGCCGACCCCGCCGACCGGGCCAGGGGGGTTCGGTCCGCGGCCAACCCCGCCGACAGGTCCCGGGGGATTGATTCCGCCGCCGACCCCGCCCACTGGGCCGGGGGGGTTGATACCGCCGCCAACCCCGCCGATGGGGCCGGGCGGGTTCGGTCCGCGGCCAACTCCGCCGACGGGTCCCGGGGGATTCGGTCCTATTCTAGGTGCCATGACGCTGCCTCCTCTGAAGAGATGACTTGACGGACGGTGAGCTTCGGAGTCTCGCGCTATTCGGCGGCGAGTTCCTGCTCGAACTGCTCGAGTACCTCAGGAGCGATCTGTGCGCGCTCCACCAGCCGGCCACCGGCATCAACGATGGCTTTGCGGAGATCGGCGACCCACAGGTTTTCCCATAGGAAGAGCACCGCCGCCGACTTATCGGGGAGCTTGCTCGCCGCGATCTGCAGGTCGTCGTTCGTGAAGAAGTTGGAGACGTGCTCGCCCAGGGGGACGAACATCTCGTAGGTCTCGGGGTCGAGATCGTTGAGTTCGAGAGTGCGCGTGCTGCCGTCCTCCTGTTTCTCGATGAAGACGATGTCTACGAATCGCACGATGCCGCGCGCGGCCAGATCGAGGAGCTCGGGGATGATCTTGCCCGAGAACTTGGCGTCCTCGAATTCGATCAGAGCGTACTCCAGTGGAAGATCGAACATTGTCTTACTCCTTTTGTTGGGACACGGAGAGTTCCCAAGTAACCCTTCCGGTACACATCTTACACGTCGTCACTGTCGCGCCCGTTACTACCTCCGCCAGCCAGATTCTGCAGGCGCCTTTCTTCCCAGTCCGCAAAGCTGGAAGGAACGTGGAACCACTCCTCGGCAGATACCGGCTCGAGCTCGATCGCATCAGATGCGCATCCGATCACGCACACTCCACACCCGATGCACTTTGCCCGTTCCACCTTCGCCGACATGCCATCATCAGCGATGGCGTCCACCGGGCAACGCTCGATGCACACGCCGCAGGAGATACATTTGTCTGCAGCGACGATGGCACGGTAATTCGATCTCTGCGGCCCTTCCTCTATGGCCGACATCTTCTGGCCCTGAAATATCCCACAGCAGCACGAGCAGCAGTTACACGTTCCTACAAACTGAGGGGAGTCCGCTCCCATGGTGAACCCATAGAAGGCGAGCTGAACGTGCCCCATCTGCCCGAGCTCAGCAAGAAGCTTTGACGCATCCTGCCGGTCAAGCACGGTTTGCCCAAGCGGAGTCTGCGGCGGCAGCCCTACAAAGCCACAACGCCTGATAGGCTGCTCGCAACTGTGGCCATGCAATGTGGCCTTCTCCCTCTTACACACGCAGTCAATCACGAGAAAGCGTTCGTGCCGTTGGAAATGGGCGTCTATATCAAGGTGGGGCTCCATCAGCTCCATCAACTCAGGCTTGAGCGAGCCCCGTACCGGAACGACGCCAAGCACACCAGGGCGCGGCGAGAAGATCCGCTCACCTCCACCCTCACTCACATACTGTTCGAAGAGTTCGGCAAACTCCTTGTCCAGCAGCCGCATACTGGCTTCGTACCAGCCGACCAGAAAGGGGCCCAGCCGGTATTTCCTCACGCCCTCGACCGGAGCGGTCAGGCCGGGAGCGGCCATCCCAGGCGAGTCCAGGCGAACCAGACGTCTTGGCACCAAGCTCTCGAGTATCGCCGTTGCCTGGGTCTCGTCAAGACCGGCCCGCTGCGCGATCTCAGCAGCAGTCTCGGGGGTGCGGCTCAGTTGGCCGGCAAGCGAGACCTCCTCGGGCGTGAACGCCATTTTGATCAGCTTCGTTTCCACCCCTGAAGGCGTTCTGGCGAAACCGCTGGGAAGTGCGTCCAGCGCATCCACCAGTCGTTCGTAGATATCTTTTCCACTGTTAGCGGTGTCCACCGATGGTCTCCTCTGTTTGCGTTGCTATATCGAACTCGAGGGCATTGATGGCGCCCGGTATGTGGCCTTTCTTGAATTCGATCTCGCTGCGCGGGTCAATGATGACCGGCGCGGTTTTGGCCTCGATGCGTTTGAGTAACTCGTTTGCTTTCATGGTAAGCTTTTCGGCTCCTTTATCAGCGTTCTTCTTCCGGGCCCGGTCGAGGGCGAACAGGGCTGCCCCCACGGCCCCGACGATCATCGGTTCCTGCGGCAGGGTGACCTTCAACCCGTCGAGCCTCTCTTCGATCTTGCTCACCAGCCCGACATTCCTGCCGATGCCGCCGGTGATCACGAACTTGTCCGCGATGCCGACCTTCCTGACCAGTGCCGTGACCCGCGTGGCGATCGCCTCGTGCAGCCCGGCCAGGATGTCCTCCTTGCGCTCGCCTTCCTTCAGCATCGCGACCGCCGCCCCCCGGCCGAAGGCCGCGCAGGTCGTGCTGAACGGCAGGACTTTCGTGCTCTGCAGCGACAGCGGACCGATCTCGGACAGGGGAACCTGCAGCACCTCCGCGACGATCTCCATGAAGCGACCGGTGCCGCCGGCGCACTTGTCGTTCATCACGAAGTCGGCGACCTCGCCCTTCGCACCGACCCGGATGCCCTTGCTGTCCTGCCCGCCGACGTCGAGGACCGTGGAGACCCCGGGCACGAACCACTGCGCTCCGCGGCAGTGGCAGCTGATCTCGGTGATGGCGCGATGGGCAAAGGGCACGACGGCGCGTCCGTAGCCTGTCGACACGATGCAGGCCATGTCCTCGATCTTCAGATGGTCGACCTTCACGTCGGGCAACGGCATCCGGTACTCGCCCCACAGGCCGGTGCGGCGGTGGACGGCCGCCTCCACCACCGCCTGGGCCGTCTTGACGATGTTGGGGCCGGTCTCGATGCTGCCGTAGGTCAGCAACTGCCCGTCGTCGAGGATGACGCACTTGGAACTGCGCGAACCGATGTCGATTCCCATCGTCAGCATGACGCACCTCCTTCCTGCTGGAGCTGGCGGGCGAACACGGCCGCGCCCAGTGCCCGCACGTACTGCGGCTGCGGCGGCACCAGCGCCGGCTTGCCCAGGTGGGCTTCGATCGCCTTGACGATGCCCACATTCCGGGCCACCCCGCCGCACAGCAGCAGCTCGGACGGCACGCCCACCTTCTGCACCATCCCCCACAGGCCGTCGGCGATGCACTGGTTCACGCCCGCGAGCACATCGGGAACGGGGACCGGCGGGTCCTTGTGGATGAAGGACAGGATCTCGCCCTCGGCGAAGACCACGCACCGGCTGGACACTGTCTGCGGGGCGGTGGCCTGCAGCGACAGCGGGCCCAACTCCTCCACCGGGATTTCCAGCATGCGGCTCACGATGTCCAGCAGCGCCCCCGAGGACACCGCGCAGCGCTCGTTCTTCACCGAGTCCTCGACCTGGCCATCGGCCGACATCCGGATGGCCATCGAGCTGTCGGCGCCGATATACAGGACCGTCCGCGCCTGGGGAAAGCGGAAGTAGGCTCCCGTGGCGATGCAACTCGCCGCCGAGCGTTGCTTCGCTGCACGGCCGCGGTGACGGGCACGCTGAGGGTGCCGGTCGCCACCGCGGCCTTCAGGTCCTCGCGCTTGAGGCCCGTCTGCCGCAGAGCCTCCTGCACCGCCATCCGGGCCTCGGTCTCCGCCGATTCCCCGGTCTGCAGCGAGGCGCCGCCGACGATCACGTCGCCTTCCAGGATCACCACCTTGGTGGACTGCGATCCCAGGTCAATTCCAACGACAGCCATACTCTGTTCTCCTTTCTGTGGCCGCCGGGCTAACTGGCCCGGCTTTCCAGCATCTCCATGAACGCCTCGGCGCGGATCTTCACCTGCGCTCCCGCCGGGTGGCCGTACTCCAGGTCGATCTCCAGGATCGGGATGCCGCGCTGCTTCCATCTGCTTCTTGAGATCGAACTTGTCCCAGCCGTTGTAGGTGCAGAAGCGCACGATCTCGGACACGATCCCGTCGACCTTGTACTGCTCGGCCATCTCGCCGATGAACTCGAGTCGCCCGTCGGAATTCCAGGTGTGCATGTCGACCGGACGGCCCAGCACGTAGTAGCGGGCCAGCGCCTCCATCGGCGGCAGCTGCGGTGTCCACCTGTCCCCAGGCGTAGCGGATGCCGCAGTTCATCTCGTCGACGACCACCACCGCGTCCAGCGACTCGAGCGCGGCGATCTGGGTGGCGTTGTGAAGGTCGTTGCCGATGACCATCAGGCGCCGGGACTTCTTGATCTCGCGCCCGCTGCGCTGGATCTCGTCGAGCAGTTGCTCCATCAGCTCGTTGAACCGCTCGCGCGGCAGGCGCGCGGCCGCCTTGCTCACTTCCAGGGCCTCGGCCCCGGTGACCGGCGGGCGATCGCGCTTGCGCAGCTCGTAGAGCTGGTGCATGAGCTCGCGTCCCCGGTTGTAGACCCGGATCGCGTCGGCGATGTCCCGGTCGGGGATCCGCCTCAGCCCGTACTGGGAGAGCCGGTCCCTGAAGTCCTCGAGATCGGCCAGGTACAGCTTGACCGCCTCCTCGTCGCGCTTGCGCGGCGCGTAGAGGATGTCCATGTAGGGCAGCTTCTGGTAGTACTCCCACACGCTGTACAGCCGCTTGTCCTGGTCGCACATGCTGGAGGAGACCAGGCCGTCCAGGAAGCCGTACTTGCCGTCGAGCTGCAGCTGCCAGCAGGTGCGGATGTAGGAGCAGGAGTTGGACGAGGATGTAGGCCTCGGCCCCCTGCATCTGGACCGGCTCGTTGTTGCCGGTGACCTGGAAGGGCAGCATCCCGGCCGCGTAGATGATCTCCTCCGGCACGTAGGGGTTGACCCAGCCGATCACCTTCTTGGCCCGCGGCCTTCCAGTCCTTGACGGTGACGCTCTCCGGGAACGGAGAGGTCAGCCTTTGCATTTCGTTCAGAGCTTTGCAGTGGCGTGTTCATGCGATTGCCCTCCTTTCCTGGTAGGCCTTGCTCGCCTCGATCATCTCGAAGAAGCTGTCCAGCTGGGCTTCGACCTCGGCCCGGCTGGTGAAGGTGGCGTCGATCACGTCCACGTTGAGCGTGAGCGTCGGCACGTTGCATGTGACGCAGCAGCTCGTCCCTGACGATCGGGCCGAGGCCCGCAGCCTGCTTGCAGCCCCAGTTGTTGTTGAAGATCGCCCCGTCCGCCTTGAACTTGCGGGCCTGCTCGACGACCTGCGCGGCCCAGTCGATCGAGGGCGAGTACTGGCAGTTGCCGGGTGCGAGCTGGGTCCGGTAGGCGAGGTTGCCCAGCGGATCGTCCGGATCGAGCAGCCAGTTCGCCTCCCCGCGCCAGCGCTGACAGCACCTCGCACACCGAGACCGCGCCGTACTTCTGCTGCATGAAGGCCATGAGCGCCGGTGTCCCAGAACGGGGTGAAGCTGCTCCACATCACCCGGAAGCGCTCCGGCTTGACGGCGGCGATGCCGTTGTCCACGCGCTCCTGGAGCTCCGCCTTCAGCGCATTCCAGGAAGTCCACGGCCTCCTGGGTCCCGCACATCAGGCGCAGCGCCAGCAGCACGCCGCCGAAGCATTCGGCGGACATGGGCGTCGGGACATGGGCGACGAGATCGTCGATCTCGAGGGCTGAGCTCGGTGAGACGGTAGGACAGGCGCACCGTCTCCTTCAGGCGGTCGTAGTCCAGCTTCTTTCCGGTCTGCTCCTCCAGGAAGGCGATCAGCCGCTTGTGCTCGTTCTTCCAGTGCTCCATCGCCTGGGGCGTGAACGGGTGGTAGGGCCGCTCCATGCCGAAGTCGGGGATGCCGTAGCGCCGGCCCAGCGTGTGGAAGGCCTTGACGTTGTCGCACGAGGAGGTGGCGTAGAGAAAGACAGTCCGTCTTGGGCCACTTGCCGGCGTGCATCAGGCCGTCCATGTTCCGGAAGAACGAGCAGACCTCCTTCGGCGTGCCGGTCGACGGCGAGATGCTCAAGGCCTCGGGGACGGACTCCACCTTCACGACGTCCGAGATGACGCCCCAGAACTCGTTGAAGACGCCCACCACGTCCATCGCCTCGTAGATCTCGAGGGGCTGCTGGGTGCCGTGGGTCGACCACCAACTTGCCCTTCTCCTTGGCCGTGACGATCCGCTCCACGTACTTGTGGACCAGTTCCATGTAGCCGACGGTGGACTTCATCAAGCCGGGCTTCTTCTTCATGCCTTCGGCGGCCATCTTGAGGCGCGCGGCCAATTCTTCGGCCGTAATCAGGTTGTCAGTGTTCATCCCGCCCTCCTTGGCCTGCAGGTGCGCGACCAGCTCGTCGGACGGCGTCTTGTAGTCGTCCAGCTCATACACCACGCCCAGGCTCTCGTACTTGCCCAGGCCAAAGCGGTGATAGGGCAAGAGCTCGTAGTCGATCACGTTCTTGTAGGGGCGGATGAACGCCAGGACCGCCCGGATGTGCTCCTCGTCGGCGTTGACGCCGGGAATCAGCGGCGTGCGGGCGATGAAGTCGATGTCGGGAAAGGTCTCGTAGGCCTTCTTGATGTTCGCCAGGATCGCGCTCGTTGCTCACGCCGGTCCACTTCTTGTGCCGCTCCGGGATGGTCAGCTTGTGGTCGTGGAGCACCGTATCGACGTGGGGCAGCACCTTTTCGCAGAAAGACCAGGGCACGTTGAAGGCCGTTTCGATGGCCGTGTTGATGCCGCGCTCGTGGGCGCCCTGCCAGCAGGGCCGCGGCGAAGTCGGGCTGCAGCTGGCACTCGCCGCCGCTCAGGGTCATGCCGCCGCCGGAATTGCGGTAGAAGGAAGCGTCCTTCTCCACCTCGTCCAGCACCTCGTCGACGGTCATCCGTCTTGCCGTACATGTCCAGCGCGTTGGTCGGGCAGAGCGAGACCAACGCCTCGTCGACGTCCGTGGCCAGATCCCAGTTGACCCTGACCTTGTCGTCGGCGCCCTCGACGACGTAGAAAGCGCCTTCGGGAAGGGCGGCTTCAGACAGAGGCCGCATGCCTTCTTGCCGATGCACATGTTGGGGGTCGTAGGCCAGCTCCGGCTTGGGGTGGATGCTTTCGGGATTGGAGCACCATTTGCAGCGCAGCGAGCAGCCCTTGAGGAAGACGTTGGTGCGGATGCCCGGACCGTCATGGCTGCAATAGCGCTGGATATTGAGAACGATGCCGGTCAGAGCCGGATTGATTGGTGGATGGGGTGTTCATAGTTCCCTCCCCAGGCTGATGCCGAGCGAGCGGGCGATCTGCACGAATTCGCTGTCCGCGGGCACGGTCCTGACCTTGTTGATCGCCTCCGCCAGCGGCACGAACTTGATGTCGGGCGGCACGAAAGCCACCATCACCCCGTTCTTGCCGGCGTTCAGCGGCCCGTACCGCCCCGGCCCCGTAGGCCAGCCCCAGTTGGCGGTCGACGGCGGTGGGGGCGCCGCCCCTGACCCAGAGACCCAGGACGAGTGGCTGGGTTTCCTCGGCGATCAGCAGTTGCAGCCTGCTGGCCACGGTCTCGGCGGCCTGGCCCGATCGCTGGATGACGTGGTCGCTGGCCTCGCCGGTTGCCAGCGGCGACAGGAAGCCTTGAGCGAGGATGGCTTCTGCCTGGGCTTGTGGGTCATCGACCGAGCTTCGCCCCTTCGGCCACCACCACCAGCCCGTACGGCCGCCTGGGTGTCATCTTTTCCTTCAACCGCGCGGCCACCGTCTGCAGGTCGCAGGGGATCTCGGGAATCAGCACCGCATCGGCGCCGACAGCGATGCCGGCCTGCAGCGCCATCCATCCGGCCTGCTCGCCCAGGACCTCCACCACGGCGATCTTGCGGGCAGACTGGGCCGCCTGACGAGCCCGGTCGAGCATCTCGATGGTGAAGCTGAGGGCGCTGTTGAAGCCAAAGGACACCGAGGTGGCGGCGATGTCGTTCTCGATCGAGCGGGGGATGCACACCGTGTTGAGCCCCTTGCGATGGAGCTTGTAGAGGATGCTCAGCCCGCGGCCGCCGACGACGGAGATCACCGCATCGATCTGCTCCGCCTGCAGCCCTCTCAGCAGCTCGTCGGACATGTCCACTTCCTCGACCATGTCGTCTTCGTCGACCGTGCGGACATGAAACGGATCGACCCAGCGCCGACTGGCCCAGGATGCCCCCGGCGGCCGGATCCAGGTTCTCGACCAGTTGGGGGCTGAGGGTCACCAGCCCGCCGTCGGGGTAGCGATCCGGGTGCAGCAGCCCGTCGAAGCCATCGCGGATGCCGACGATCTCCCATCCCAGTTTGCCCGCAGCCAGGGCCGCGCCCATCACCACGGCGTTCATGCCGGGAACGAAGCCGGCGCCCACCATGATGGCGATCCGTCTCAGGAAGACTGGCATGACCTACTTCCGTAATCATGATGTACCTTCCTTCTGATCGTGCACGTCTTCGCGTCGCGCGCGATCAGCAGGTGTCCGGTGCGGCGTGACGCAGGGCCACGCCGCACCGGTTCAGGTTGAATCTCAGTTCGTGCCGAAACTCTGCAGGGTACGAGCAATGACCTCATCCTGCACACCCGGGGCCAGTTTGGTGAAGAAAGCGCTGAAACCGGCCACCCGAACCACAAGGTCGCGGTAGTTTTCAGGGTGCTTCTGTGCGTCCCTGAGTATTGCGGTGTCCAGGACATTGAACTGAATGTGATAGCCATCATTGTCAAAATAGGTCTTGACAAGATTCAGCACGTTATCCCGGCCCTTGCGTGTTTTCAGTTGATCGGGCGGGAATTTCATGTTCATGTGCGTTGCGGTGTACTTGATGGCATCCTGACTCTTCGCCGCAGACATCACCAACGCGGTAGGTCCGTTGACGTCGGTGCCCGGCATGGCCGACAGACTTCCATCGGTGAGTGCAACCCCGGCATATTTACCGTTCGGCAGCGCGCCCGTCACCAGCCCCATCAGGTTGTGGATGCTCTTGGTATAGGCATCCGGCGCTGATTTGATGTCCTGGCTGATGTAGTTGCCGCCGCCATCTACCTTCTGGAAAGCGTCATAGATACTATTGAACACCCTACGAGTCAGCTTGTTCACTTCAGGAATGTCGTTGCCATGTTTGGGAGCTTCATAGCACATCTTGCGTACATTCTCGTATCCCTCGAAGTTGGCGGCCAGCGCCTTCTTCAGTTCGGCCATGGTGATCTTCTTGTCATCATAGACCAGCTTTTTCACCGCCATCAGCGAGTTGGCGGCGTCAACGCCACCGACAACGATCTGCGCAGTTGTGTAGTAATTGGCTCCGCCATTCCAGACCTCGGTGCCGGTTTCAATGCAGCCCCCGGTCAGGAGCGAGCGCCAGGTAGTCGGGAGGAAGTCAGCGCACAGCATGCTGGCGATCCATGCACCCCGGCGGAGGACCTCCTCATTGAAATCTATCTGCTTCTGGAATGCCGCGTAGAGTTCTTCGAAGGTCTTGAAGGTCTCGGGATCCCCGGTCTTGGGTCCGACCTGCTGCTTGGTGCGGGGATCGAAGCCATCGTTCATCGTCAACTCGATGACCTTCCCCAGGTTGGGCTGCCCTTCCACCGGGTGACCTGTTTCGTAGGGAATGTATGAACCCACGCAGGCGCCGATAGCGGTGCGTCTGGCTTTTTCGAGTGTGAGGCCCTTCTTGGAGTCAGCGAACAGATTCAAGGCGCGCTTCACCATCACATCGCCATTCACGAACTGAGGCATGCCGATACCGGTGCCGATCACATCCAGGACCTTTTCCAGGAATTTGCCGCTCATTCTCTCCGTGTAGACGCACGTCAGCGGAGGCTGTGGCAAGTGAAGGTAGTTGCATGCATCCAGGATCACATAATCCATTTCTGCGGTGGCATCATCCCCATCCTCGGTATAGCCTCCGAGCGAGATGCTCTGACCCAGGTCGGCAGAGTTCTGCAAGGCGACCTTCTCGCCATAGTAATAGCCGATCTCGTTCAGCTTGATGACGAGGTTCTCGAACATGAAGACTGCCTCGTCATATCCGATCAGACCGGCAGCCTTGTCGGCCTGATAGAACGGCTCGAAGTTCTGGCCCAGGTAAGCCTCAGAATAGCCGCAACCCACCTGCTCGATCTCCGAGACGATGTGACAGAAGAAGTGGCACTGGATGGCTTCTCTCAGGTTGCGGGCCGGATGCTCGGGCACCCATTCGCAGATCTCGGCGATGTCGAGCAGTTCCTGCTTGCGGACGGGATTCGTCTCTTTTGCCGCCATCTCTCTGGCCAGTTCAGCATAACGGTGAGCCAGGCGAATAAAGGCCCTCATGACAATGAGACTGGCTTCATAGAAGGCGAACTTGTCGGCATTCGGCAGCCGCATCTCGAGGGCCGCCTCTCGCTCCTCGACCTCTTTGATCATGCTGGCAAGCCCATTCCTGTACACCCGGGGATAGTCCAGGTTGCCGCCGCCACCGGGCCAGTCAAAGAAACTAATGACATTGCCGGAAGCATAGGAAGGGCGCGGATCAAAACCATACTTCCTTTCGAATATCTCAAGCGTGCGGGGCTTCAGCGCACGCTTGTCCCAGTATTCGAGCGCCCATTCGTTCGCCTTCCGGTCTTCCGGGGTCTTACACTTCTCTCAACGGTATTCTCCTCTTTCATCCAATCCACTTGCCATTCCGGATAGGTGTAGATGCCATTGACGGTGCTTGCCATGCTGCCCACAAAGAGGTTGTCGTCGATGTACAACGCTTTCCTCTCGAGCAGGGTTGCCATGAATTTGGCTCTGCAGATGATCTGCTGGTAGCCGGCAGTGTCATCGTACACCTCCTCCATGATCCTGACCCGCTCGAAATCGACCTCAGCAGGAGTGCTCCTGAGTTGTTCTTTCAGCCGATCGATGCGTGCGGTATCGACCTTCACCCGACCCGTGGAAGTCTTCACATCGTCTTTACTCATGTTGCCTTCTCCTTTGCTTCGCTGCGCTAGTGGCCGCGTCGTGGGTTATCCATTGACCTTTCATTTCACTTCGTCCCGAGCATCGAACGCGACATCATGCCTCCGGAGAGGTTTCTGGCTTTGAACCCGTTCTGCAGAAGGATGCGCGTCGCGTAGTAGGCGCGCTGGGCGGAACGGCAGATGACCAGGATCTCGCGGTCGCGGGGCAGTTCGCCCAGGCGTGCGCGGAGCTGCGGCAGCGGTATGTTGACCGCGCCCTCCACCTGCTCCGCGGCGAGCTCCGCCGGATTGCGCACGTCGAGGAGGAACTGCCCGTCCACCGAGGCCCAGTGAGCGAGCGGCATGTCGCCCCGGAGGACGTCGGCGGCGACCATCCCCGCGAAGTTGACGGGGTCCTTCGCGCTCCCGAACGGGGGCGCGTAGCAGAGTTCGGACTCTTCCAGGTCGTAGACCGTGGCGCCCATCTGGATGGCCATGGCCAGGGCATCGATCCGCTTCTCGACGCCGTCCAGGCCGAGAGCCTGCGCCCCCAGGAGACGCCCGTCGGACTTGCGGAAGATGACTTTCAGCACGATCGTCTTGGCGCCCGGGTAATACCCCGCGTGCGAATTCGGGAAGAGATAGATCTTCTCGAAGTCCGTCTGCGCCCAGCCGGACGAGCATCTTCTCGTTGGCGCCGGTCATGGCGACCGTGGCTCCGAAGATCCCGATGACCGAGGTGCCCTGGGTGCCGCGGAAGCGGGAGTCCCGCCCGGCGATCACGTCGGCCACGATCCGGCCCTGCCGGTTCGCCGGCCCGGCCAGGGGGATGAGGGACCATTCGCCGGTGACGTAGTCCTTGACTTCGACGGCGTCGCCGACGGCGAAGATGTCCGGGTCGCTCGTGCGCATGTGTTCGTCCACGCGGATGCCGCCGCGCTCGCCGATCTCGAGCCCGGCCGCCTTCGCGAGCGCGGTCTCCGGACGCACGCCGATGGCCAGGATCACGATGTCCGCCGGATGCACCTTGCCGGATTTCGTGAGAACCTCGAGCGAGCCGCCGGCGGTCTGCTCGAATCCGGCCACCGCGTCACCCAGCGCGAGACGGACGCCGTGGCTGTTCCAGGTGGCGCTCGACGAGCCGGGCGCATTCCGGATCGAGCGGGGCCATGACCTGATCGAGCATCTCGACGACCGTCACTTCGAGCCCGCGATGGACCAGGTTCTCCGCCATCTCGAGGCCGATGTATCCGCCGCCGACCACCACCGCCCGCTTGGCTGTGCCCACCGGCTTGAATCCGGCGGAAGTGTTCTCCACGGACAGATCGCTCGAATCCCGTTCGAGCCACTCCCGGATCTCCCTCGCGTCCGGCACGGTCCTCACCGAGAAGATCCCCGGGAGGTCGATCCCGGGTAGGGGCGGACGGATGGGAGCCGCCCCGGGCGAAAGCACGAGCTTGTCGTATTTCTCGGTGGTGACCTCGCCGGTCTCGTGGTTCTTGAGCTCCACGGTCTTCGCCTCGGGCGAGATGCCGGTCACCTCGCAGCGGGTCCGGCAATCGATCGCGAACACGGCCCGGAAGGTCTGTTCCGTCGCCACCAGAAGGCTCTCTTCCTTCTCGATCACGCCGCCGATGTGGTAGGGCAGTCCGCAGTTGGCATACGACACGTAGGGACCGCGCTCCAGCAAGAGAATCTCGGCCTTTTCGTCCAGTCGACGCAGGCGCGCGGCGCACGACGCGCCTCCCGCCACTCCCCCGACGATGACAACTTTCATGATCGTTTCTCCTTTGGTCACTTGGACAGTCCGGGCGATTTCATTCGCCGTCTGTTCGTCGCCTATCCGCCGAGCTGGCGCACGAGCGCCCGGGCGGGCGCTCCGTCGCCCGCGGCGATCTTGAGGGGCAGGCAGATGAGTTGCACCCGACCCGGCCGGACGTGTTTCAGGTCGAGCCCCTCGACGATCCAGACTCCGGCGTTCAACAGGGCCTGGTGGGTCTCCACTCCATCGGCCGTGAAGCCGCCGACGGAGAGATAGTCGATGCCCACCAGCCGCACCCGGCGCTCGACCAGATAGGAGGCTGCCGGCGCCGAAAGGTATACGAAGTCCTCGACGAAACCGTCGGCGTCCCAGCAGTGCTCCGAGTTGTATGTCTTGAACAGGATCCGCTCGCCACGCCGGAGCGAATACTGCTCGAGTTCATCGACCTTGATGGACTCGCGATCACGGATGGCGATCACCCGCGCGGTACCTATGGCCGCATCAAGTGGCATCTCGTCGATGCCGATGCCGCCGCGCACGAAGTGCGCCGGCGCATCCATGTGGGTGCCCGTGTGCGCGCCCATCTCGAGAAGTGAAACCGTGGCCGGATCGCCCCGCTCGATGCTCGAGGCATGGCTGAAACGGACCGGCGGATCACCGGGCCAGTTGACCATTCCGGTCCGCAGCGTCACCGAGACGTCGATCCAAGGTGAAGTCATCGTCCCCTCCCGCCTACTGCCTCACGCCACCGTGGCCCACGCCGACCCCTGGCCTCACGCGACCGTGATGACGGTCTTGATCCCGCCCCGGGAGAGGACGGCATCTCGGGCCCCGTCGAGGGGCACCCGGGCTGTGATCAGATCGCGAACAGCGTCCGGAAAGCGCTGCATGAAGGATGCCAGGTCCTGTAGTCCTTCCTCAAAGGAGGCGCGGCCCGCGTTGACCGTGCCGAGCATAGCCTGGTTGTTGAGCACAAGGTTGCGCATGATCCCTGCTGCTTCGATCTCGATCGGTTGCCCTAACGCCGGCACTCCGGTGGAAAGAAAGACACCGTTCACCCCCAGCACGCTCAGTGCGCCGAAGGCGACCTTGGCGATACCGGTGGCCTCATACATCAGGCTGATGTTCCCGACTATCTCGGCCAGGTCCGTGGGTGGGTGCTCCGCCGCCGAGATGAACCGAGCGCCGATGGCGGACACTATCCTGACATTCGGGCTGTCGGGCTGATCCATGGAATAGACCCAGGTATTGAACCCGCCACTTATAAGCTTCATCGCGCCCAAGAGCCCGATGGGGCCGGCTCCCAGGACGACCGCGGAAAGGTTGCTGGGATCGTTCTTGAGGTCGCCGGGCAGCCGCTGCGTCAGGACACGTGTCTGCTCCGCGGCCTTCTCAGCCACCGTGAGCGGTTCCAGAAGGACAGCCACCTCGCGCAACTCCTGCGGCACTTTGACGATGTACCGCTCGTCGTCGACGACGAGCTCGGTCATGTAGCCATGGACCCCCTTGATGCCCCGCTCAGTGAAATCGCCGGTGATACAGAAGTCCTGGCGGCCGTGACGACAAGGGCCACACCAGTCATCCGGGCAGGGGCGGCGCACCGTCGGCACCGCCAAGTCGCCGGGCGCCAAGCCGGTGACGCCGCTTCCGACCTCAACGACTTCGCCGAGGGCCTCGTGCCCGACAACGAGGTAGGGGGAGTCGGCCGGCGGAGTGCCGTACTGCCACGAGGTGATCTCGCGGTCGGTCCCGCAGATCCCGGCCTCGAGTATGCGCAGTTTGACCTCGGTCTCGCTGGAGATCACCCGCTCGGGGTGGTCGATAAGCCGGACCTCACGACTCGAAGGAAACGCCGCTAGTGCTTTCATGAAGACTCCTACTGCTCCTAGGCCGCTTCCAGGGCTGTGACCGAGAGAACCGTGGCGTTGACGCCGAACAGTGCGTCCAGGAGGCCAGCCAGTGCGGCCTGGTCCTGCACGACCACGCGAAACACCGTCACAGCTTGGGGCCCTTCACGGACAACATCCAGGGTCATCCCGTCGATGAGGTCACACCAGGATGGGTCGAAGGCGTCACGGACCCGGACCTCGTAGAGAGTCGGCGTGTCGCCGGGGATGCCGGGTAGGTTGGTCGATGTCATGCTCTGGCCCCCAATGCTGTCCGAGCGTTTCATCTCAGACTAGACCAAGGGACCACGCCCGGACAGCACCACAAAGGTGCAAGTATGGCCAGGGTTTGGGCGGGCGAGCCCGGGTGGACGGTGCTATCGGGAGCCTGAAAGGATCCCCACGTGCCGTGCCTTCGCTGCTGCCTCGCGCCTGCTCCCCACCCCCAGCTTGCGGTAGATGCTGAGGGTGTGACGCTTCACCGTGGCGGGAGAGATGACCAACCGCTTCGCGATCTCCTTATTGCTGAGACGTTGGTCTAGTAGTTCCAGCACATCAAGCTCGCGGTTGGTCAGAAGGGTGTCGATCGGGTATTCCCGGCCGGAGACCGACGCGTGCGGTAGAGAAGCGTGGCCGGACGGAAGCTCCTCCCCCGTGAACGAGGCGACCACCTCGTCCAAGAAGGCGTCACTGCCCCCTCGAACCTGGAGCGCCTGCAGTAGCGCATGCACCCGGTCACCCATCTCGGGGAACAACCGGACGAGACGACCGGGCTTCGCCAACTCCACAGCCTGGGCCAGCGAGGCCAGGGCCTCGGAATTCCGGTCCTGCCGGTCAAGAATGAGCGCCTGCAGGATGAGACACTGCACAGAGCGGAAGGAGTTGCCGGTGGTCTCTGCGCTCGCGAGCAGGCGTCGCAGCGCCACTTGGCAAGCAGCAAGGTCGTCGTCGCTCCCCTCCATCAGCAGCACCGCTAGGGCACTGATCGCGCTGAGCTCGTGGCACATATTGAGTTGGAGAAGTCCGTTACCTTCCGAAGGAAGAAGGCTACGCGCCAAGGCCACCTCGCTGATGGGCCGACCGGACAGGGCGGCCAACCGGGCCCGTAGCAGCCGAACCTCCTGACCGAAGGGGAGATTGAGATCGGAAACGACGGATGCCATCAACTCCATGGCCTCAAGAGCCTCGTCTGGTCTGCCCTGAGCCTGCCGTACCCAGGCCAAGCCATATGAGCTCTGTCTGGCCGGGACGACGTGCGATGCGTACGGGTCGATGGCTCTGAAATGCGCTTCGGCCGCAGAGAGGTCGTTCCGCTGATACGCGGTCAGTCCCAAGAAGTAGTGCGCCCAGCCGGCACTCTCCTCCAGGCCAGCGTCGATCGCCTGGGACAGCAGCAGGTTCGCTACCCGGTATGCGTAGTCGACGTCGCTGGTGGCGAAAGCTATCAAGGCCAGCCCGATCATGGCCCGGGGATGGAGACCTCTCCCGTATTCTCCGTAGGAGCCCCGACGGAAGACATCGAAAGCGGCTTGGTTCTGACCAAGCAGGTGCAGGCCGGCAGCCTCGAAGAGCGTGGCCGTTGCCCGAGCGAGGCGATAGTCGGGGGGAAGACTGCTCAGCGCTTGGCGAGAATAGACCAAGGTCTTCTCGCCGTCGGCCTGCCAATAGCTGGTTTGCGCGCGCAACCCGGCGATCTCTCCCCTGAGGGCCTCGTCGTCACCAGGCGGCTCGTCCCGAAGGTCCAGTAGTTGTTCGGCGCGCTGGCAGTGGCGAGACATCTCTGCATAGTCCCCCCGCTGTTGCGCCAGCCAGGCATGGATCAACACGAGCGAGGGGCGCCCGCCGACGATGTCTGGGCCCAGCTTGCCCACCCACCGCTCTAGAGCGCGCCATCGCTCCCCGTCGATTGCGACCCTGCGGTGCGCCTCGACGAGGTCTGCGGCCAACTCCGGGCTTTCCGCCCTAAGGAAGTGGCCGAGAGCGTCTTCGACCCGGTCGCGGGCACCCAGCCATCGGGCGGCCTGGATATGGAGTGCGGCCACGTCCCTCGGGGAGGAAGTAGCATGGAGCGAGCGACGCAAGAGGTCGCGGAAGAGGTGGTGGTAGCGAAACCACTCCCGACGTTCGTCCAGCGAGACGACGAAGAGGTTCGAGTCTTCCAGCCACTCGAGCATCGGTCGCCCCTCGAAGGAGTCGATGGCCCCCTCACCTAGGACCGCCCGGCACAGAGGGGCGGACAGCCGGTCGAGGATCGAAGTGGCCATGAGGTAGCTCCGGACTGTCGGATCGAGTTGGGCCCAGAGCTCGTCCATGAGATAGTCGGCGACGTAGCGGTCGCTGCCTGCGAACTCTCGGATGCCTTGCTCGATGTCCTCGCGGCCCAGAAGAGAGAGGGCGGCCAGATGGAGGCCAGCGATCCAACCCTCGGTCCGCTCAAGCAGAGAAGAGAGCTGGGCGTCCGTCAGAGGACGGCCGAATGCGTGCCCCAGATACTCCACCGCCTCCTCGTAGCTGAAGCGCAGATCGGCCGCCCGCACCTCGTTCAGGAGGCCCCGTCCACGTAGAGCGCCGAGCGGTAGCAGCGGATCCGCCCGGGAGGAAAGGACGAGATGTAGCGATTGCGGAGGCTGATAGATCAGGCGTCTGAGTATCTCGAGGGTATGCAAATCTTTGAGGTTGTGGAAGTCGTCCAACACCAGGATGAACGCATCGAGCTCATCGAGGTCGTTTGTGAACTCCCGGACCAGCAACTCGAGCGGCGGAAGGGCGGGCCGGCCGAGCAGAGATTTGGTGCCGTGGCAGGAGTCGGAAGACACAGTCCTGACCGCCGCCACCAGCTCCTCCAAGAGCAGGTCGGGGTCGTTGTCCCCCTCGTCCAAGGTGAGCCAGGCCGAGGGCCGATCTTGCCCGCTGACCCACTGGGCGAGCAGCGTCGTCTTCCCATAGCCCGCCGGAGCTGCCACAAGGGTGAACGGCCCGGTGAGCCCCTGGTCCAACCGCGCGAGCAGCCTTTGCCTCGCCAGTCGGTTCGGCCCCACTCGGGGCGGCCGAAGCTTGGGACGTAGGATGGCGACGTTGGTACTCATCTTTTGGTTCTAGCCTACCAGACTCCATACCGAGAGCGGCGCGGGAGCCGCGCAGCCTGCGTGCTAAAGAAGAAGCCGCGGACGGCCGGCTGCACCATCATTGGCCCCTTTTGGGTGCTTGCTGTCTTCCCGCTCGTCTCCTAGACTTGATCTTGGCCCGCTATGGTTTGCCGTTCACTGCGCTGCATCCAAGAGCCCCGGGCCTTCAAGAGAACTGGCTGAGGAAAGCGAGGCAGAACCATGTCGTTGTCGTTGGGGCCTGTGGAATACATCGTCATCGGGTTTCCGGGGAACAAGTTCAAGGGAGATATCCTTCCGGCCCTGGGGGATCTGGTCAAGAACGGGACCATCCGCGTGATGGACCTGGCCTTCGTCTCGAAAGACGCCGACGGCTCGGTGCTCGCCTTCGAGCTGGAGGACCTGGCCACCGAGGAGGCGGAAGCCTTTGCCTTTGAGAAAGAAGTGGGCGATCTGTTGGGCGAAGAGGACCTCAGTTCTTTGCCGACCAACTCGAACCCAATACTTCGGCGGCGGTGCTGGTATGGGAGAACCTCTGGGCCCGGCACTTCACGGAGACCCTCCTTGAAGCTGACGGCATCCTGGTGGACTACGCCCGCATACCGCACGAAGCGGTGCAGGCCGCTATCGACGAGGCGAAGGCGCTCTAAAGACTGAGTGATCACAGACTGAAAGGAGACCAAGCGTCATGCGAAGGAGACGAGGCGGACTGGTGAGAGTGGCGGCCACCACAGCCGTGGTAGCAGGTACGGCTGGAGCGGTGCACGGCCATCAGCAGAAGAAGGCTGCCGAGCAGCAGCAAGAGGCGGCCTACGAGCAACAGCAGCAACAAGCCGCCATGGACGCTGCCGCCGCCCAGGCCGTGGCGCAGCAACAGGCTGCCATGCAGGCGGCCCAGCCGGCGGCCACCCCGGCGCCGGCTGCACCCGACACCATGGCTCAGCTCCAGCAGCTGGCCCAGATGCAGCAGGCCGGCATCCTGTCGCCGGAGGAGTTCGCAGCCGCCAAGGCTAAGCTGCTAGGATTGTAGCCGGTCAAAGTCCAAGAGAAAGGGTGGGGTTATGAAGCAAGTCTTGAAGCGGTTGTTCTTCCCAGTTCTGTTGATCGGCATCCTGTTGCTCACCCTTACGGGGTGTGGCTCGCCAGTTAACCAGTGGGGAACCGGCAGCGTTCTCTGGACTATGGCTGTGTTCTTCTTCTGGATCATCTACATCTGGATCTTCATCACCGTCTTCGCCGACATCTTCCGCCGGAACGACATCGGCGGCGGGGCTAAGGCGGGCTGGCTCATCTTCCTGATCTTCATCCCGCTGATCGGCCTTCTCGTCTACATGATCGCCCGGCCCAAGATGACCGAGCAGGACAAGCAGATGATCGAAGAGGCCCAGGCACGGCAGAAACGCGCCGCCGGCTATTCCGCCGCCGAGGAGATCGCCAAAGCCCAGGCTCTGAAAGACTCGGGCGCGATCACCGAGGAGGAGTTCGAGGAGCTGAAGCGGAAAGCGATGGTCTAGGACCGGGCCGCGACAGAGAGACGGCGCGACGGAAGGCCGGCCCCAAAGGCCGGCCTTCCTCGTTTGGCGGCATACCGTCGCGCGACGGCCGTCGCCCTTCTGCGTGGCGCACCAGACGCGACGCGCACGCAGGGTTTCGGGCGCCCGGCTCAGGGGAATCCCAGTAGTAGAGCACTCGGAGGAGAGAAGAGCCATGGCCGAAGCAGTCGAGAACATGCGTTTGCGCGAGACCAGAGAGACAGGAGCGCCCTGGCGCAAGTGGGGTCCCTACCTGAGCGAGCGCCAGTGGGGGACCGTGCGCGAAGACTACAGCGACACGGGCGACGCCTGGAACTATTTCACCCACGACCAGGCCCGGTCCCGCGCCTACCGCTGGGGCGAGGACGGGACTGGCCGGCATCTCCGACGACAAGCAGACACCTCTGCTTCGCCCTGGCCCTCTGGAACGGCGTCGATCCCATCATCAAGGAACGGCTCTTCGGACTCACCAACAGCGAGGGCAACCACGGAGAGGACGTCAAGGAGTACTACTACTACCTCGACTCCACCCCCACCCACTCCTACATGAAGTATCTGTACAAGTATCCGCAATCCGCCTTTCCCTACGACGATCTGGTGCAGACCAACGCATCCCGCGGGCGGCACGAGCTGGAGTACGAACTCATCGACACGGGTGTCTTCGACGAAGACCGCTATTTCGACGTGTTCGTCGAGTATGCGAAGGCCTCCCCCGAGGACCTCCTGGTCCGGGTGACGGCCTGGAACCGCGGTCCGGAGCCGGCGACGCTGCACCTCCTGCCCACGCTCTGGTTCCGCAACACGTGGTGGCACCGCCCGGAGGACGAGCCGCGGCCTCGGATCGACGCTGCCTGCTCCGTCGGGCAAATCGCGGGCAGCCGGCGGCGAATCGGGCGCGGCATCCTGCCGGACTCTGCGAGGCCCAGCACCCCGTCCTGGGCACCTACCGCCTCGTCTGCGAGGGCGACCCCCGGCTCCTCGTGGTGAACAACGAGACGAACACCGAGCGTGTCTTCGGCACGCCCAATCGCGCGCAGTACGTGAAGGACGGCATAAACGACTACGTGGTGGCCGGCGCCGAGGACGCGGTGAACCCCGACGCGTGAAGGCACGAAGGCGCGCCGCCCACTACCTGGTCACCATCGCACCCGGGCGAGAGCGCCGTTCTGCGCCTCCGGCTGCGGGCCGCGAACGCCGAGCCTGCAAGGGCGGCACCTGCCGCCGAAGCCTCGCTCGGCCCCGACTTCGACCCGTCTTCGCAGCCCGCCAAGCCGAGGCCGACGAGTTCTACGCCGCCCTCACGCCGCCCGAGCTCGGCCAGGACGGGGCGTTGGTCATGCGCCAGGCGATGGCCGGGATGCTGTGGACCAAGCAGTGCTACACTACGACGTCGATCGGTGGCTGCGGCGACCGCGGGGCCGGGAGAGAAGGGGGGCCGAGGCCTCCGACGTCGCAACTCCAACTGGTTCCACATGGTGAACCAGGACATCATCTCCATGCCCGACAAATGGGAATACCCCTGGTTCGCCGCCTGGGACCTGGCCTTTCATACCATCGCGCTCTCGATGGTCGACCTCGACTTCGCCAAGCAGCAGCTCGAACTGATGCTCAACGAGAACTACCTGCACCCCAACGGTCAGATTCCGGCCTACGAGTGGGACTTCGGCGACGTGAACCCGCCGGTCCACGCCTGGGCGGCCGACTTCCTCTTCAACCTCGAGCAGAGAGATCAACGGGCAGGGGGACCTGGAGTTCCTCGAGCGGATGTTCGTCAAGCTGCTCATGACCTTCACCTGGTGGGTCAACCGCAAGGACCGGACCGGCAGCAACGTGTTCGAGGGCGGCTTCCTCGGCCTGGACAACATCGGCGTGTTCGATCGTAGCGCGCCCCTGCCCACGGGCGGCTACCTGGAGCAGGCCGACGGCACGGCCTGGATGGCCTTCTTCTGCCAGAACATGCTGTCGCATGGCCGTGAAGCTGGCCATCGACAACCCCGCCTACGAGGTGCTGGCCTGCAAGTTCTACGAGCACTTCCTGTGGATCGCCGGCGCCATGGACCGCATGGGCGAGCACGAAGACGAGATGTGGGACGCCGGAGGACGGCTTCTTCTACGATCTGCTTCGCCTGCCCGACGGCTCCGCCACCCGGCTTAAGGTGCGCTCGATGGTCGGGCCTGCTCTCGCTGTGCGCGAGCAGCGTCTTTCCCCACGAAGGCCATCGAGAAGCTGCCCAAGTTCAGAGAGCGGGCCGTCTGGTTCACGCAGAACCATCCCGAACTCACGGCCAACATCGTGTCCCCGGCGCGTGCGAAGACGGCCGCCACCTGCTTGCGCTCCTGAACGAGGCGAAGCTGCGGCTAGGTACTGGCCCGGCTTCTGGACGAGGACGAGTTCCTCAGCCCGTACGGGGTGAGGTCGCTGTCCCGATACCATCTTGAGCATCCCTATGTCTTCGACGTCGGACGGCCAGGAGTTCCGGGTGGACTACCTCCCCGCCGAGTCCGACTCGGGCATGTTCGGCGGCAACTCCAACTGGCGCGGTCCTATCTGGTTCCCGACGAACGCGCTGCTGGTCCGGGCGCTCCTCAACCTCTACAGCTACTACGGCGACGACTTCACGGTCGAATGTCCCACCGGTTCCGGAGTCCAGGCCACGCTGTTCGACGCGGCCATGGAGATCATGCGCCGCTCCTCGGCGATCTTCCTGCGCGACGCCGACGGTCGTCGTCCGGTGTTCGGCGGAGCCGAGAAGTTCCAGACCGACCCCCACTGGCGCGACTACCTGCTCTTCTACGAGTACTTCCACGGCGACAACGGGCGCCGGCCTGGGCGCGAGCCACCAGACCGGCTGGACGGGGCTCGTGGCTCGCTTCATGCGCATGTCGGCCACCTTCACCAAGGAAGCCGTCCTGCAGCGGCGAGCCATGCCAAGAAGCTGGCCTACGGACTGGCGGAGCGAAGAGGTGGAGGTATGAGCGCTTCCGGAGCCGAGCCGGCGCCGCGGCCGGTCCCGAGCGCGGCGGCCGGCAGGCGCCTCGACCGGGTCGCAACCCTCTTCTCTACCAGGTCAACACCCGGACCTGGCTGGACTGAGCTCTCCCGCGAGCTGGGTCGCCCGGCCACCCTGGACGACGTGCCCGACGCCGACCTCGACGCGATGGGTCGAGGCGGGCTTCGACCTGGTCTACTTCCTCGGTGTCTGGCAGACGGGCGCCGCCGGGCGGGCCGTGTCGCGCAGCAACCCGGCAGTGGCGGGAGGAGTTCGCCCGCGTCCTGCCCGACCTTGACCGAGGACGACATCTGCGGATCGTGCTTCGCCGTCACCGGCTACGAGGTCGCCGCGGCGCTGGGCGGCGACGAGGCGCTCGGAGCGCCTGCGGCCGCGCCTGCACGAGCGAGGTCTGCGGCTGATCCTCGACTTCGTCCCCAACCACACGGCACCCGACCACCCCTGGGTCGACGCAGCACCCCGAGTACTACGTCCGCGGCACGCGAGGAAGACCTCGCCCGCGAGCCGCAGAACTACTGCCGTGTGAGTGCGCCCGGCGGCCCGGCCGCGTCGGAAGCCCCGAGCGAGGGCGACGCGGTGCTGGCCTACGGGCGCGACCCCTACTTCGACGGCTGGCCGGACACCCTGCAGCTCGACTACGGCAACCCGGCGCTGCGGGAGGCCATGCGCGCCGAACTCGGCCGGGTGGCCGACCGCTGCGACGGGGTGCGCTGCGACATGGCCATGCTCGTCCTGCCCGAGGTCTTCGAGCGTACCTGGGGGATACCGACCGAGCCCTTCTGGCCGGACGCGATCGCGAAGATCAAGGCCGACCACCCCGGCTTCCTGTTCATGGCCGAGGTCTACTGGGACCTGGAGTGGGAGCTGCAGCAGCAGGGCTTCGACTACACCTACGACAAGCGGCTGTACGACCGGCTGGTGGAGGGCGACGTCCCGGACCGTGCGCGATCACCTGCGCGCCCACATGGACTTCCAGGAGCACTCGGCGCGATTCCTCGAGAACCACGACGAGCCGCGGGCGGCGGCGACCTTCGCCCTCGAGAAGCACCAGGCGGCCGCGGTCATCACCTTCCTCTGCCCGGGGCTGCGCTTCTTCCACCAGGGGCAGCTGGAAGGGGCCAAGATCCGTCTCCCGGTGCACCTGTGCCGGCGGCCCGCTCGAGCCGGTGGACGAAGAACTGGCGGTCTTCTACCGGTCGCTCCTGGCCTGCCTGCGCAACCCCGCGGTGCGCGAGGGCAAGTGGCGCCTCCTCGAGTGCCGGCCGGCGTGGGACGGCAACTGGACCCACGAGTGCTTCGTAGCCCAAGGGTGGCGGGGCGACCTGGGCGACAGGTTTGTGATAGTCGTCAACTTCTCCGACCACCAGAGTCAGTGCTACGTCTCTCCGCCGTTCAGCGACCTGGCCGGAGAACGCTGGACGCTGCGCGACCTGCTGGACGACATCACCTACAAACGGGAAGGTACTGGTCTGGTGGAGCCGGGGTTGTATCTCGATATGCCGGCCTGGAGCTATCACGTGTTCGAAGTGCTTCCCTGCGCCTAGAACTCGTTTCAGAATGGAACTCCGCCGCCAGGGACGCGCTGGGCACGCGCCAGAGAAGGACGCAGGGAGCGCGAATAGCAGCGCTATTTGCGGGACCGAGGACGCACTATCGTGCCGCCCAGGGCGCACTAGGCGGCCGCGGCTTCATTCTGAAACGAGTTGTTAGGAGGCTTAGCCATGGAGCAGTATCTGGACGAACTGGTCGCAGCGCTGTCGGGCGACAACGGCATGGCGCGCAAACGGGCCCGGGAGACCCTGGTCCTCATCGGTGAGCCGGCGGCCGAGTACGTGCGATCACTGCTCGCCAGCCCCGAGAAACGGGTCCGCTGGGAAGCGGCCAAGACCCTGGCCGCGATGGTCGATCCCACATCGTTGGATGCATTGGCCCGGTTACTGGGCGACCCGCTTTCGGATGTGCGCTGGCTGGCCGGGGACGGCCTGATCAACCTGGGCCCGCGGTCGGTCGGACCAGTCCTCAGATCGCTGCTCGGCGAGTCGCCGCGCCCTGGACTCCTGGAATCGGCCCACAGAGTCCTCGGTCGGCTTGCGGCCGACAATCAGGTGCTCTCCGAGATCGTCGGACCGGTGGTCGAGGTGCTGGCGACGGATAGCCCGGACTCCGGCGTCGTGGCGACCAAGGCCGAGCGGGCACTGAGCGATCTCGATCGGATCACGGAGAGGCTGCCCGCTCTGTAGCGTAAGCTGAGCTGAGTCGTGTCTACCGGCTTGGTTTGGGGGGAGCCGACATGAGCAACAAAGAAGTCCTCAGAACCACGTGTCAACTCTGGTGTGGGGCCGGCTGCGGCATGCTGGTCCACCTGGAAGACGGCCGGCCGGTCAGGATCGAGGGCGACCCCGACCATCCGGTCAACCGGGGCACGCTGTGCATCAACGGTCAAGCGGCGCTCGAGTATCTGAACAGTCCCTACCGCCTCACCCACCCTCTGAAGAGGGCCGGAGCCCGGGGCGCGGGCACGTGGGAGCGGATCGGTTGGGACGAAGCCCTGGACACCATCGCCCGAGGTCTCGACGAGACCAAGGCGCGATACTCCGCCGACTCCGTGGCCTTCATGCAGGGGTGCGCCAAAGGATACGGGGACAGCTACCTCTCCCGACTCGCCAATGCCTTCGGCACTCCCAACATCGCTTCCATGTCGTACATCTGCTTCCACGCCCGACTGCGAGGCATGCTCGGCACCTATGGCTTCCTGTCTCATCCCGATATCGACTTCCCGCCCGCGCACGATCGTGGCGTGGGGCGCCAACTTGACCGCCACTTCGCATCCGGAGGGGTCTCGCATCCTGGCGGCCAAGGAGCGGGGGGCTACGCTGGTCGTCATAGACCCGGCAAAGACCGCCCTGGCCGAGCAGGCCGACCTCTGGATCCGGCCGCGCCCCTCCTCGGACCTGGCCCTGGCTCTGGCGCTGCTGAACGTGATCGTGAACGAGGAGCTCTACGACGAAGACTTCGTCCGAGATTGGACGGTGGGTTTCGAGGAGTTAAGACAGCACGTACAGGCCTATCCGCCCGAGCAGGTGGCCGATATCACCTGGGTGCTGGCGGCCCAGATCGAGGAACTGGCCAGGACTATCGCTCGGCGGCAGACCGGCCGTCATCTACTCCGGTAATGGCCAGGACAACAACATCAACAACTACCAGTTCAACCGGGCCGCTGCCATCCTGCGGGCTATCACCGGCAACCTCGGGATACCTGGCGGTGAGATCGACTGGGCTCCCCCCGCAGTGGAGTTCGGTGGTTCCCCGCAGCTCCACCTGCGCGATCTGGTCCCCCTGAAGAAACGGTACGAAAGGGTGGGGGCAGAAGAGAAGGTGCTCCCCAACTACTTCTCCGCTCTGCCCCAGAAGCTGATCAAGGCCATGCTCACCTCCGAGCCCTATCCGGTGCGGGCCGCCTTCATCCAGGGAGGCAGCTTCCTCCACACCTACAGCAACGTCCAGGAAGTGAGAGAGGCTCTGGAAAGCCTCGATTTCCTGGCGGTGAGCGACTACTTCATGACCCCCACGGCCGAGCTGGCCGACATCGTGCTCCCGGTAGCGATATTCCTCGAGATCGACAGCATCAACAACGCCGAGAACGCACCGGTGGCCAGCATCATCCAGAAGGTGGCGCAGGTGGGCGAGTGCCGCTCGGACCTCAGCATCGTGAGCGAGCTGGGTAGGAGACTCGGGCTGGGGGAGCACTTCTGGGACACGGATGAGGAGGTGCTCGACTATCTGCTGAAGCCGGCCGGTCTCACCTTCGCCGAGTTCCGCAAGATCGGCGTCCTGACCGGGGAGAAGGCATACGGCGCCCATCTTCATACCGGCTTCGACACACCGTCGGGTAAGGTCGAGCTGTATTCGCGGCAGCTGGAAGAATGGGGCTTCGATCCTCTGCCCGTCTACCGAGAGCCGCCGGAGTCACCGTTCAGCGCCCCCCAGTTGGCCGAGGAGTTCCCCCTGGTGCTCACCAACTCCAAGATACCGGGCTACGTCCATTCCGGAGGCCGACAGATCGAGTCACTCCGGCGGGCCCATCCGGAGCCGCTCGTCACCATCCACGGCGACACGGCGGCCCGGTACGGGATCGAGCCCGGCGATTGGGTGGAGATCAGCACGAAGAGGGGAGCCATCAAGCAACGGGCCGTGCTGTCGGACGAGATAGACCCGCGGGTGGTGATCCTCGAGCACGGCTGGTATTTCCCCGAGAAGGAGGGGGATCTGCACGGCTGGGCGGAGTGCAATCTGAACGTGCTTACCAGCAACGACCCGCCCTACGCCCGCGAGCTGGGCTCCGTGACCCTGCGCGGGATCTTGTGCCGGGTCAGAAAAGCCGAGGGGGAGCCGGCAGGCTCCCCCGACTGAGCGCGCGGCGCGACGCCGCCGCGGCTCCAGGAATCTCCGTCTCGAGCTACGCGCAATATACCCGGACGTTGTCCCCGTTGACCGCGTCCACGTTAACTTCCATCTCGCGCAGAGCTTCGATCAGCTCTTCCAGGTCTTCGGCCTTGAAGTTGAGAAGGTCTATGGACAATCCCTGATCGCCCATGGACTTGTTGATCTGCTCCATGGCCGGTTGCGGTATGAACGAGGTGAGCTTGAGCCCCGCCCGGACCAGGCTGAGCGGCACCTTGACGTTCACATTGTCACCCTTCGCGCTCAGGACCTTGACGAACATGTACTTCGGGGTCCCGTTGGGCTTGACCTCGGGGATCGTCCCGGTGGCGACGGCTTGCGACGAGCGCGCCTCGAGGGCGTCAAGCAAGCGCCCGGCCTCCTCGGCCGTAATCTTGCCCGAGGCCAGCAGATCGAGGATACGTTCGCGTTCTTGACCCATGGTGTGCTCCTTTCGAGTCAGCGGACAGTCACTGCGACGGTCCGGCCCTTGTCTTGGATGAAGACTTCTGTGCCCCGGGTCTCGCCGACGACCCCAAGGCATCCCAGCACCAGGCGCGTGTAGCGCTGCCGCCGGCCCGCGATGAGCTGAGCAGCATCGACGACCACGGTGGCGATCAGCGTCAGCAGGAGGAAGACGAGTATGAGAGGCCAAAGCAGGAAAAGCGGGAACCAGATGCGGAACTTGGTGCGTTCCCGCTCGGCTACCCGCACCCTCAGCGCATAGGGCGGTACTTTCATTGCTCCAGCCTTTCCGCAGCTTCCTGGACCGATATCTCCCCCCGCTCGAGCAGGTCGAAGATCTCGTCGTGCTCGGAGATGTGCTCCACTTCGACCAGGCGAAGCTGCTGGGTGATCCGGTTCAGCCGGTTCTTCACCGTGGGATAGCTGACGCCGAACGCCTTCTCCATGTGCTTGATGGAACCGTGGCTCCGTACGAACTCGCTGACGAAGACCTGGTCCTCGTAGCGCAGGCCGGCCAGTGGCGGCAACTCGAATTCGCCGGCGATGGTGATGCCGCTCCCCTCGAGCCGTACTTCGGTGATCAGGAACGGACGATCGCAGGTCAGGTCGGTCAAATCATTCCATTGGCTCATACGCTTGCCCTCCCGTAATTCACTATCCTTAGCCATTATGGGGCGAGCAATTAATAAAGTCAAGTGTCTGCTTAAGATACGTAATCTTTGGCTGTCGTGCCGCTTCACTTGGAGATGCCGGCGGCTACTCCGGGACCGCCCAGAGAGCGCCCGGAGACCGTTTGGAGACCGTTTGGAGACCGCTCGGAGTCTTCGGCCAGCGCACGATCGCGTACTCCTTAACAGGCCCCTTACTGCCCGGGCGCTACGCTTCGCCTAAGAACTCGTTGTAAGTCACAGGTAAGCTCACGGGTGACCGTTTCCGCTCCGGGCACTAGAGGGAAGCAGCAGCGATGGAAGACAGCGGCACGAGGAAGACCGGTTGGCGCCCACGCTCCTGGTGGAGCGTGGGCGCCCTCGCCGCCGTGGCCGTCCTCGCCCTCGTGCTCTACACCTGGGCGCTCTCCCGAAACGGCATGGCCAACAGCTACTACGCAGCCGCGGTCAAGAGCGCGGCGCTGAGCTGGAAGGCCTTCTTCTTCGGATCGCTCGACCCCGGATCGTTCGTGACCATCGACAAACCACCCGCTTCTCTCTGGATCCCCGCCCTCCTTGCCAGAGCGTTCGGCTTTTCCAGTTGGAGCATCCTGCTTCCCCAGGCCCTGGCAGGGGTCGCCTCGGTCCTCATCCTCCACCGGCTCGTGCGCAGTTGGGCGGGCGAGGTGGCTGCGCTCCTCGCCGCCTCGGTCTTCGCGCTCACACCAGTCGCCGTGCTGATCTTCCGGTTCAACAATCCCGATGCCTTCTTGACGCTGATTCTGCTGGCGGCGGCCTGGGCGGTGTGGTCGGCGGTAAAGTCGGGGTCCACCTGGAAGCTGGTGGCTGCCGGCACGCTGCTGGGGCTAGGATTCCTTACGAAGATGCTGGAGGCGCTTATGGTCGTTCCGGCCTTCGCGCTCGTCTACGCGCTGTGCGGGCCGCCGCGGCTCGGCCGCCGGCTGCTGCAGCTTCTGGCGGCGCTGGGAGCGCTCGTGCTTTCGTCGGCTTGGTGGGTGGCCATCGTCGAACTATGGCCTGAATCCACCCGCCCGTACATAGGCGGCAGCGACGGCAACTCGCTCCTCGAGCTCATCTTCAGCCGCAGTGGCGGCTATCTGACCGAAGCGAGCCAGACCCGCACCATGAGCGGAGACCCGGGGTTGCTGCGCATGTTCAACGAATCCCTGGGGGACCAGATCTCGTGGCTGCTGCCCTTGGCCTTGGTCGGATTGGTGGCGGGACTCTACGTCACTCGGGGGGCGCAACGGACCGACGGGAAACGAGCGGGCTATCTCCTCTGGGGGCTGTGGTTGGTGGTCATGCTGGTGGTGTTCAGCTACGCGACAGGGACGTTCCACCCCTACTACGTGGTGGTCCTCGCCCCTGCAATAGCGGCGCTGGCCGGTGCTGGGTCCGTCGATCTATGGAGACTCGGCCGCCGCAGAAGCTGGCTCGCCTGGCTCCTCCCGGCCGCGGTGGCCGGCACGGCCGTCTGGTCGGCCTCGTTGCTCGGGCGCGTCGAGGGGTACGCCCCAGGGCTGGCGATGACCGTCGTCGCGCTCGGAGCCATGGCAGCCGTCGCCTTGTTCCTGGCGGCCCCGGGGCTGATCAAGAAGCACGCCTTTCTCTCGGGCGCGGTCATCGTGGCGGCTATCGCCCTGCTCGCGGGTCCAACAGCATACGCGCTCAGCACCATCGGCCGGAGCGTGGCCGGCAATCAAGCGGCCGCGGGTCCCGCGACCGGCAGGACGACCGCCGGCGGCAGCAGCACGAGCCAGGGGATCGACGAGGACCTCGTCGCCTACCTCCAGGAGAACCAGGGGTCCGCCAGGTTCCTGGTCGCGGTGCAGGGCTCCTCGGCGTCGGTGCCCATCATCCTCGCCGCGGGCGAGCCGGTAGTGACCCTCGGCGGCTACAAGGAACGCGATCCGGTGCCGACCCCGGATCAGCTGGCCAAATTGGTCGAAGGGGGCGAGCTCCACTACGTGCTCATCAGCGACGACACGAGCGGCTCAGAGAGTTCCGACGCCACGAGCGGCTCCAGCGCGGTGCTGACCGCCGTCCGCGACTGGGTAGCCGCGAACGGGACGCCTGTCGACTCGACCGACTATGGGGGCGCGTCAGGTGCGGGCACCCTCTATTACCTTCCTTAGCGGGCCCCGCTTCCAGGGAATGTTCGGCAGCACTTGACGACTCGCTGCGCCCGTCTTAAGATATATCGTGATATATCGAATTATAGATAGGAGGGGTTCATGCATCACATGCACGGACCAGGCTCTCGCTTCTTCGAACGAGGCGGCATCAAATTCGCCATCCTGGAGCTTCTCAAGGACAAGCCGCGTCACGGCTACGAGATCATCCGGGAGATGGAAGAACGTTCGGGAGGCTTCTACAGCCCCAGCCCCGGCGCCGTCTACCCCACGCTGCAGGCCCTCGAGGATCAGGACTTCGTCACTTCCACGACCGAGGGCGGCAAACGGGTGTACTCGGTCACCGACGCCGGACTCGCCTACCTGGAGACCCACAGGGAACAGGCGCGCGGCCATCGGGAACGGTGGGAGGCTCACTGGGGTCCGCACGATCATGGGCGGGGCGGCACGAAGGACATGCGAGAGACCCTGGCCGACATCATGCGGGCGGTGCGCAGGAGCGCCGGAGATCCCGACAAGATGAACGAGATAAACGAGGTTCTCCAGGAAGCCGCCAAGAAGATCAGAGATGTGTCCAAGCGCTGACCCGGCCTCGCCGACCCACCGGGGTCCAACGCCCCCTCTGCCCGATGCCCGGTCGCGGGCCGGCCGGTGTATGCTGACACTACCTGAGCTTGGCTGCGCGGACGTCTAGGGGGCATCGCATGTCGGAGACATCGTCGTGGATCACTGTGGGAGAGCTGGCGCACGCCTTCGCCGCCGACAACAACGCTCCGCCGGCGACGGCCGATCTGGCCGGGAGGACCCTCACGTGCGCTTTCGAGAACGGCCAGGTCATCGAGCACCGGTTCGCGACGGCCGCCGAACTGGCCTGGGAGATCACCAGCGGAGCGGATAAGGGGCGCTGCGCTGAAGATACCTACTTCGCCGCAAAGATCCGAGAGGGGATCTATTTCGTCGACTTCGTGAACCACCTGGAACGGGCGACGACAGTCTCGCTGGTACTCGATCTTCCGCAGGCGATCGTGACCGCCCTGATCGGGCGGTTGCCCCAGGAGTCGGAGACCAGAGCCACTCTGATGGAGCGCATCATCCAAGGCAAGGAGTTGACCAGCGTCGACGCGCGCTTTCTGAGCGGCGCGGTGGACGCACCCTTCAGCGCGGAGACGCCGTGTCATCATCCCACCGACGACCTCGTGGGCAGACGGGTCGAATACACGTACAGCCCCACGGAGCGCTACGAGCACATCTACCTCACCGAGCGCTTCTACACCTGGCACTGTCTGCTGGGCTCGGAGAAAGGTCTGGCCGACACCGACCGCTGCCACTACTTCAAGTTGGCCGAGGATCTCTACCTGTTCGTGTGGAGGGAGAAGATCGTTCCGACGCTCGGAGTGGTGGTAGTCGACTTCGGACAGATGCGGACCGCGGGCAAGATCTTCGGCTACGACGGCGGTGATCCGGGCAAGCTCTCGAACTTCCCGGTCGGAGCGCGTGCGCGACTGGTGAACGTGACCGAGCGAGTCTAGAGCGAGTCCGGGGCCACTCAGCAGAAGCCGCAGACGACGTTACGCGAGCGACCCTCCCCGACGCCGTATCAGATCGTCGAGGAACTTGGCGTGAAGCGAGCTCTTCGGGTCGTCCGCCCAGCGGCACAGCAGCTCGAACATGGGCTTCGTGACCGTGAAGGCCACCATGCAGGGCTCGAGGTAGATCCGCATCGCGTGGTCCATGGCCCCGACCAGGGCCTGAGGTGCCTCCAGGTCGTCGAACAGCGTGGTGAGCTGCATGCAACCCGAGCCGAACCGTGCAAGCACCGGCGGCAGGTCATCAGGCCGGTTGTAGTACGTAGCCCCCACGCTCAGCACCGATAGCTGATCCGGGTTCACGTAGAAGGTGACCGTACGCAGATACTGGTACTGACCGGGTCGCAGCGGACCGATCAGCAGGTGGTCGTGGACCGGCTGATAGTCATTGGCCGAATCCAACCAGAGGTCCATGAGCTCGTGCGAGGCCCGAAGGCCTTCCTCGTCGCAGAGGAATTCGACCATCTCCTTGCGCGGCCGCACATCGACCCCCAAGAGGTGGCCGGCTCCGCAGCCGTGCTTCTCCCGAGTGATGTGGAGAGTCTTCCCCGTGTTCCAGGACTTGAAGGAGGCAAAGATGCACTGGCGGCCCTTGGGTTCCACCAGCGGCTCGAAGGGAGCCGGATCGGGCGCATCGTAGAAGCCGATCAGCGGAATCGTGATCGATAGCCGGTCCAGGATCTTCGACGGATCGGGCTGCATGGTAGCTCCTTTGCGCGCGTACGGTGGCCCCCGGCATGTCCTATTCTAGAGTCAATCTCCTCACCTGGGGGAACACGCGAAAGGACAGCCATGTTTGTGGTCAACGTCAATGTCTTGGTGAAACCAGAATACGTGGAGAAGTTCAAGACGGCTACCGGCGTGAACGCCGACCAGAGCGTCCAGGAGCCGGGGATCGCACGGTTCGACGTGCTGCAACGCGAGGACGACCCCACCCGCTTCCTTCTGGTGGAGGTATACCGCTCGGCGGAGGCGCCGGCGGCCCACAAGGAGACCGGGCACTATCAGACCTGGAGAGAAACGGTGGAGCCGATGATGGCCGAGCCACGCACCAGCGAGAAATACCTGAGCGTCTTCCCCGCGGATGAGGATTGGTGACGTGCGCTTCGAGTTCGCCACCGCCGGAAGGATCGTCTTCGGTCCGGGTACGCTCCGCGAAGCCGGCCCGCTCGCCCGGAGCTTGGGCCGGCGGGCGCTCGTGGTGACGGGCAGCACACCCGGCCGCGCCGAACCTCTACTCGGGGTGTTGAGCGAGCATGGGGTCGAGGCGGTCATCTTCCCCGTCGTCGGTGAGCCACGGGTGGACACGGTCCGCAACGGCACGGATATCGGTAGGAGCGAGCGCTGTGATCAGGTCATCGCGTGCGGCGGGGGTGCGGCCATCGACGCCGGCAAGGCCATCGCCGCCATGCTGACGAATCCGGGCGAGCTTCTGGACTACTTGGAGATCGTCGGTCGGGGACAAGAGCTGACCCGGTCCCCTGCTCCGTTCATGGCCATACCGACCACGGCCGGCACAGGGTCGGAGGTCACGCGCAACTCCGTGCTCGCGGCCCCGGAGCATCGGGTCAAAGTGAGCCTGCGCAGCCCTCTCATGCTACCGAAGGTAGCCCTGGTCGATCCGGAGCTGACCTACGACCTCCCCCCGGCCGTCACCGCGACCACCGGCATGGACGCCCTGGCGCAGCTGATCGAGCCCTTCGTCAGCACTCGGGCCAATCCCATGACCGACGGCCTCTGCCTGGAGGGGATCGAGCGGGTAGCACGGTCGCTGCCACGGGCGGTGGAAGACGGGCGGGACGAGGCGGCACGTGAGGATATGGCGGTCGCTAGCCTGTTCGGGGGGCTGGCTCTGGCCAACGCTGGCTTGGGCGCCGTCCACGGCCTGGCCGGGCCGCTGGGAGGGATGCACCCGGTTCCCCATGGAGCGGTCTGCGCGGCCCTGCTGCCGCCTGTCGTGGAAGCCAACCTCCGCGCCCTGCGCGAACGCGCCCCGCAAAGCGAGGCGCTCGACCGCTATCGACGGATCGCCGCTCTGCTCACGGGTCGCGGTGGAGCCGCCGCCGAGGACGCCGTGCAGTGGCTCCACGATCTTGTGGCCGAGCTCCGCGTCCCGCCACTCGGTAGCTATGGCATCCCGCGCGACGTTACCGCCGAGCTCGCGGAGAAAGCGGTACGAGCCAGCAGCATGAAGGCCAACCCGATCACCTTGACACCGGAGGAACTGGCGGGCATCTTCGAATCAGCGCTCTGACTCCCCGAGCTGTCTCTGGACAGACGTGAACGGCCTCGTCAGGTATCCACAGCCTTACTCGTGAACCCACGCTGAGGCCCATCCGCTGCACTTCGGGACGCAGTACGTGGACGGTGAAAACGGGGGGCACGTCCACTTCCACCGAGGCGTGGACGCTCCGCATCTGTACGTCGAGAACGGTCCCGTCCAGCAAGGTCCCGCTCGGCAGACCAACAGCCAATGGGTCGGCCGAGCCCACCCGATCCCGTGTGACGCGTTCGAGGATCGCCTCCCCCGGAGGGAGAAGAACGATCTCCTCTGCTCGGACCACGGCGACCAGGTTGCGGCCCGGCAGCTTATCGGAGAGGACGCCGACCCCCAACTCGAGGCCGCCGGCTCCGTCGGCTGTGGTCCGGCCGACGCCACCACCCGCGCCTGGGCCTCTCGCCAATCTCACTTTCCCGACCCCGTCTTCCCGGTATATGCCGACCACGGGGGACACGTTGGTCATCCCGAGCAATCGGGCTGTCTCCCCGTCGGCGGGCCGCTGAAGTACGTCCTCCGGTGTGTCGATCTGTCTCAGATCGCCATCGATCAACACAGCTATCCGGTCCCCCAACGCAAGCGCTTCGTCGAGGTCGTGGGTCACGTGAAGGACGGTCGCGCCCAGCTCTCGGTGCAGGCGCTTCATCTCGATCCTCAACTCTCGACGCGTCTGGCGATCGAGAGCAGAGAGCGGCTCGTCCAGCAGGAGGACGTCCGGTTCGATGGCGAGCGCCCGGGCGAGAGCGACCCTCTGTTGCTCCCCGCCGGAAAGCCTGTCGGGGTACCGGTCGATCAGCTCCTCGATACCGAGCAGCGATGCCAGCGATGCCACTCGATTCCGGTCCGCCCCGGATCTGTCCGCGCCGCTCGGCCACCCCCGCCCGCCCGGACGCTGCGCGCGCGGCCGCGGCCGCCCCCGTGCTCAGGCCGAAGGCGATGTTCTCGGCCACGGTCAGATGCGGGAAGAGCGCATAGTCCTGATAGACGAAGCCGACGCGCCGCCGCTCCGGCGGCTCGTCGGTCACGTCCCGGTCGCCGAACCAGATGCGCCCGCCCCTGGGCCGCCGCAGCCCGGCCACGGTCTCGAGGAGCACGGTCTTGCCCGACCCGGTGGGGCCGAGGACCACGAGGAACTCGCCCTTATCCAGCGACAGGTCGTCGACCGGAGCGAGAAGTCGCCCGCGGCCACCTGGAGTCCCTCGAGCCGGATCATCTCGCGCCGTTCTTCTTGCGCCGGGGCAGCAGCACGGCCCGGGTGACCACCAGGATCACCAGAGCCAGGACCAGCAGCAGGGCCGTCACCGGCAGCGCGGCCGACAGCCCGAAGCCGGCGAAGCGCTCGTAGATGAGCACCGAGATGGCCTTGGGGTTGTAGGCGAGAATCACCACCGCGCCGAACTCGCTGATGCCCCGAGCCCACATGAGCACCGACCCGGCCACGATCCCCCGCCACGCCAGCGGCAGAGTCACCCGCCGGAAGGCCGACAAGGGGCTCGCCCCCAGGGTGCGCGCCACCCGCTCCAGACGTTCGTCCACCAGCGCGAAGGACTCCCGCGCCGTGTCCACCAGGATGGGAAGGCTCACGAAGAGCATGGCGACGACGATGCCGGCGATGTTCTCGGTGAAATACAGCCCGAGCGACTCCAGCGGCTCCCCGAGCAGCCCCCCGCGGCCGAAGACCATGAGCAGAGCCACCCCCGCCGCCGTGTGCGGGATGATGATGGGCAGGTCGATAATCCCCTGGACCAGGTTCTTGCCCGGGAACTCCCGGCGGGCCAGCAGATAGGCGAGCGGCACGCCGAGCACGAGAGCGATGACGCGTCGCGACGAACGCGGCCACGAACGTCACCCAGAGCGAGGTGAGCACGCTCCGGTCGCCGAGCCCTCGAGACCACACTCCCCCGGGGACGAGGCGAAGATCGTGGCAAGCAAGGGAGCAGGATGAACAGAGGAGACGAGCAGCCCCGCGAACGAGAAGACCCAGTCGAGCCGGCTGAGTGCACGGATCCGGTTCATCGGCAGGACCTCGTCAGTCGCCGGAGGTGCAGAGCGCCTTGATCGACTCCGGCAGGGCGTCGAGGTTGTCGGCCAGCGCCGGGCGTGATCATGGGCTTGGTAGTTCTCCGCCATGATGCGTTGCCCTTCGGGCCCGAGAAGGTAGGCCAGGAACGTGGCGGCCGCCTCCGGCTCGCGGGCGTTGCTGGGGATGGTGGCCCCGTACCGGATGGGCTCTCCGGGGAACTCGGGCTTGACGCTGGCGAAGCGCTGGAAGTCGAGCTTGACGGTCACGTCGGCGTACGGTCGTCGAGTAGACGCGGATCGCCCAGGTTGATCTCCGGCGGCAGGGACACGTACTCCATCCCGTGCTGCCTGATCACGCTCGTGTACTCGAAGGAATAGTCGATGTCGCCGGACTCGAGCAGCGGGAGCAGCTGGACGCTGTAGGGGCGCATGACCACGATTTGACCCGCTCTTCGTCTCGAGCACCTCGGGGACCTTGATGACGGTGACGCCCGTCGCTGCTGCGCTCACCCGGATGGGCACCCGGAACTTGCCCCCGAAGACGTCGGCGAAAAGGCCCGGCTGGCCGTAGAAGTCCTCCGCCAGCTTCACCATCATGAGCGCGCGGTACCCGTTGGCGTCGAGGCGCGGATCGGCGCAGCCGAGCCGCACGTCCGGGCCGAGTGATGATCTCGGGCCAGTTGTCCGGCGTTCACCTCCGCCGGCGAAGGCGCTCTCGGGCGTGTAGGCGAGGGTCATCTCGTTGGTGGCGAAGATCGTGTACCAGTCGGCGTAGGGCAGTGCCGGAATCGGGGTCCTTCACCTCGTAGAGCAGCATGGGGATCAGCCTGTAGTCGGCGGTGACCACCACGTCGGCCTGCTCGTGCAGATCGCTCACGATGCCGGATGGCCTGGATGCTGCCGTGCCCCTCCATGTTGACGTCGATGTCGGGATGGGCGGCCTCGAACTCCTTCTCCAGCTGGTGCGAAGGGGATGATCAGGCTGCCGGCGAAGAGCACGCGGATGCTGGTCTTCTCCGCCGCCGTCGCGAGCGACGTCGTCCGAGCAGCCCGGCCCAGACAGACAGGCCGCGGCAGAGCAGGACGGCGCCGCGAGCGAGAACGATGCGGGCAGCGACTCTGCGCGAAGCCATCAGCCAGTCTGCCCGGCATCCCTCTACTGGGCCGGGACCAGCGCCTTGATCTCGGTGACTCTGCCCGACCATGTCGGCCGCCTCGATCCCCTCGCCCACCAGACGCAGCGGCCAGTACTCCTCGGGCAGCGCCTCGCCGTTCAGCTTGTAGGCGACGATGAGGTCCTTCTTGTAGTACATGGTCTTGCTCGAGCACCTTGACCGATCTTGCCGTCGGCGGTCGTGATCTCCACCTCGTAGCCGGCCTCGGCCAGTTCGCGGTTGTAGGCCGGGTCCCTCGTGGGCGTTCTCGTCGTCCACCCGCCCGACCAGCAGGTACAGAGGAACGCCCGTCCAGGTGTTGCCGTCGGCGTCGGTCCAACTCTGTCCGTGGCACCCCGCGGCGGCGCAGCTCTCGAACGTCGCCCGGTCGATCTCCTCGGTCAGCGGCCCCGGAGAAGTGCCAGAGTCCAATCCTGCTCGATCGGCTTGACCTGGAGCTTGGTGACCCACTTGACCGACCAGTGACCGTCGGTCACCTGGTTCTTCTTGGGGCTGATGATGGCCAGCCGCAGCGGTCCGTCGCCCTCCGGGTCGACGGGCTGCCCGTCGTACTTTCGTAGGCGATGATCACCTGGAGCGGGCCGTCGACCTTGTTCTCGGCTCCCGTGACCATGTCGTAGGTGAGGAAGTCGCCCGCGCTCAGCTGGGCGACGGACACGGTCATCTCGTAGCCGTCCTTGGCGATGATGCTGACCGCCATGTCGTCGGGCAGGCCGCCCACCTCCGCGAACAGATCCGCCAGCAGGACGCCCTTGATCAAGCGCGGGCGGGGTGATGCGTCCGGTGGAGCTCTTCATGCCCCCGTAGCCCTCGGTGACCTGCATGGCCTTGGATCTGCTCGAGCGAGTAGGAAGCCTTGGTGCCATCGGGGCCGGTGACCTCGAGCACGACCTCACCCTCTCCACCTCCGGCGCGAGCTCGCCGTCGAGCCGGAGTCCTCCGAGGTGTCGGTCGTAGCCTCGCCCGAATCGCCCACAAGCGCCGGCGAAGACCAGAGCCATCACGAGCACGAGTGCGAGAATGCCCAGCCATAGACGGTCTCTACCCGATTTCCGCATGCCCTGAGCTCCTTGACGCGTGCTTCTGGTTGTGAGACGGTTTCTTATACCATTGTATGAGTGCAAATGCCACATGGGCAGCCGGACCACACCGGACTCGCGGGCCGGACAGCTGCGGGCTTAGTGAGAAGGGGAGCACGTGGGAGTCTCTTCGAAGCGCTACACAAGGTTTGCGCCCGCCCTGGCTCTGATCCTAGTCGTCCTCCTGATCGTAGCCGCGAGCGCATGCGGAGGGAGCGGCGACTCCACGTCCACAACCGCCCCGAGCACGGCTTCGAGCAGCGGCGGTCAGTCAAGCAGCCCGACCATCGGATCCACGACCGCAAGCACGCTGTCCCTGCATGACCGGATCCAGCAAGAGCAGGCCGGCGGGACAACCAGCACCTCAGCGACCACCATGACCGGGGCACCGACCACGACGACCATCGCTACGACCACCACCTCCGAGAGCACAGCGACCACCGCCAAGCCCACCACCACTACAGCCAAGTCGACTACCACCACCGCCAAGCCCACCACGACCACAGCCAAGCCCACTACGACCACTGTCAAGGGCGAGGTCGTTCTCACGCTCACCGGGCCGTCGGGCACTCAGGAGTTCAGCATGGCCGACCTCAAGGCCATGTCGGCGACGTCCGGCTACGGCGGCTGGAAGAACCAACTGGGCAACATCGCGGCTCCCACGTCCTGGAGGGGCGTGTCGCTGACGAGCCTCATGAATGCTGGTGGGCGGAGGCAGCTCGGTCTTGGTGGTCGCCTCCGACGGCTACGAGCCGCACTCTCGGGCGGAGAGCTCGAGCGGCGAGATCAACATGTACGATCCGGCCACAGGCGAGCCCATCACCAGTATCAGCGGCAGCCTCCGAGTGATCGTGGCCTACGCCAAGGGCGGAAGCGCTATCGGCTCCGGTGAAGGTCCGCTCCGCATCGCCTTTGTGAGTCCGGAGAAAGACCAGGTAACCGACAGCGACAAGTGGGTGAAGCACGTGGTCGCCAATCAGGGTCAACTAACACGGGCGGCACCTCCGAAGGACCGTTCGCACCGGTTAGGGTATGCAATCGAACGAAAGGAACGCCGATGAGAACTAAGCATCTGATCATGGGACTACTGCTGGCCGTACTCCTGGTGCTGGCACTGCCGCCCCCGCCGCAGCCGCTGGAGTTCACGGATCTCGAAGACAACCCGTACGAGGCCAGCATCTACGCCCTGGCGTATCACGAGATCGTCAATGGTTACCAAGAAGCCGACGAGTCATGGACCTTCAGACCCGACAAGCCTGCTTCTGCGTCAGCAATTCGCCAAGATGGCCGGACCTCACGTTGGGCTACGAAGTCACGGCCGCCGACGTCAGTCCACCTTCAAGACACGTCCGGACCCCTACGACCCGGTCGAACAATCCGCTCTATCCCGGCAGCTACGTGCCGTCGCGGCGGCCAACGGCATCATCCACGGCTACCTGAACAACGCACTTCCGGCTTCGCCGACAATGTCACGCGGCAACAGGCCATCAGCATCGTCGTACGCGCGGCCGGCGAGCGCTGGCCGAACCTCCGGCCGGACTACACCGGGCGTCCTCGACTACTGCTGATCCCAATCCACGGCGCCAACATCAAGAAGGCCGAGTACAACGGGCTGCTGGCCGGCATCCCCGATCTGGCCACACTGGGACGCGACCGAGAACGCCACCCGCGGCGAGGCGGCCGAGGTGCTTGCGCAGTTGTTCTACCGGACCGGCGTGGTCCTGTCCCTCACCGGTCCTCCGGCACCCAGGATTTCACCATGGCCCAGCTCAAGGCCCTGCCGGCCACGGCGGGCTACGGCGGCTGGAAGAACACGGCTCGGCAACATCACCGGACCTGACCTGTGGACGGGAGTGTCCGTTCAGTCGCTTGTGGCCCTGGTCGGAGGCGGGACCTTCGGTCACGGTCGACGGCATCGGATGGCTACGAGAGCAAGTATTCAGCCGCGGACCTGAACGGCGAGGTCAAGATGTTCGACCCGTCCACCGCCGCGGACATCACTGCCTTCAGCGACCCAATCAGCATGATCCTCGCCTACGAGATGGACGGCGTCCACTTCATCTGACGACGGCGCGCTGCGCATCGGCTTCGTCAGCCCTGGAGCAACCAGGTGACCGACAGCAAGGCCTGGAGCAAACAGGTGGTCCAGACGACCGCTACGGTCGAGTAGCCGCGTCCAACACCTCGGCCTGCCATCAAGGCCGAGCGACGTCTGGCCGGCATCGAGACGTGCTACGCCTGGGATCTGGCCCTGAAGCCCCCCGCGGCGAGGCCCACTGCTGTCCGGTCTTCGCACACGTCGGCCTGCCACCGGCGCCGAGCGGCGCCGTCAAGGTGAGCGGCATGGTGGACCATCCCATGGGACTGACCGCCGGCCAGCTCCAGAACATGGGCCCTGTCACGCTGACCCTCGAGCATCCCAAGAACGGGCCCACCGAGTACACGGGGGTGCGGTTCAGCGTGCTGTTCGAGAAGCTGGGAGTGCGGGCCGGGGCGGTCGACATGGTGGCTGTCGCGAGCGACGGCTACACGTTCACCGTCAAGGTGGCCGATATCAAAGCCTCCGCCGACGCGATGCTCGCCATCGACGGCAGCAAGCTCAATCTGGTGATACCCGGGCAGTCAAGCAAAGCCTGGGTCAAGGACGTAGCGTCGCTCGAATTCAAGTAGCGGCCATCAATCGCCTCGCGTGACCTGGGGCGCCCCGAGCTTACTCGGGCGCCCCTTGCTTCTCCGCCACCGGCTCGACGAGCCCCACATCGGACCGGATTGGGCAGCCGCCATCGTGGGAATAGTCGAGCTAACGTCGCTTACCGAAAGGAGACCATACCGAGATGAGCATCAAAGGGACCAGGACGGAGCAGAACCTGCTCAAAGCGTTCGCGGGCGAGAGCCAGGCTCGGAACCGGTACACCTTCTTCGCCAGTCAGGCCAAGAAGGAAGGCTTCGAGCAGATCGCCGCCATCTTCCTCGAGACTGCCGACAACGAGAAAGAGCACGCCCAGGTGTATTTCGACTACCTCGAGGGTGGGCCGACGGAGATCACCGCCACCTACCCCGCGGGCAAGACGGCGACGACCGCCGAGAACCTCCTCGCCGCCGCCGAAGGCGAAAAGGAGGAGTGGGGCGAGCTGTACCCGGACTTCTCCGCGGTAGCCGATGAAGAGGGCTTCGCGGACGTCGCCACCTCGTTCCAGGAGATCGCAGAGGTCGAAGAGCAACACGAGCTCCGCTACCGGAAGCTTCTGGCGAACGTCAAGAACGGCCGCGTCTTCTCGCGCGACACCATCGTCAAATGGCATTGCCGCAACTGCGGCTACATCCACGAGGGAACGTCGGCCCCCGACGTGTGCCCGGCCTGCAAGCATGCTCAGGCGTACTACGAGCTCTGGGCCGAGACATACTGATCGGAGCTTGCTGCGGAGCTCGACGACCGTTGGGCGCCCGGCCGCCGCGATGCGGCGGCCGGGCGCCTCGCAAGTCCGCGTCTGAAGGAGACATCCGTGAAGGCTGTCGTCGTCTATGAATCCCACTGGGGAAACACGGCAGCGGTAGCTCGTGCCATCGCCGAAGGCCTCGGACCGGAGAGTCAGGCGCTCTCCACAGCCCAGGCCACACCCGACGCGCTGGCCGGCATCGACCTGCTGGTGGCCGGGGCGCCCGTCATCGCCTTCGGTCTTCCCACCGAGAAGACTCTGGAAGGCATCCGGACCAATCCCGGCAAGGCGGGCGCCACCCGACCTCTCTCACCCGGCGCTGCGATCCTGGCTGGTGGCCTTGCCCGCCGGCAAGGGTCGATTCGCCGCCTTCGAGACGCGCGTGCGCGGTCCGTTCGGGCACGCTACCTCGACCATCGGCGAGTTGCTGGAGAAGGCAGGATACCTCCCGGCAACGAAGCCAGAGGGGTTCGTCGTCAAGGGCAGGTACGGACCACTTCGAGACGGCGAGTTGGAGCGAGCCCACGCGTGGGGAGCCGAACTAGCCGGCGTGAGCTAAAGCGATCGCCCCAGAGGATCGGCACAGGCCCCCGGCGGTGGGGCGACCTGACGCCCCGCTGGGCCGGGACCGCGGCGGGGGTAACTTCGGGCTAGAGCGACCGGGCGCGCCCGACGGCGCTCGGCGCGGGCGCTGCGTCCGCCGCGGCGGAGAGGCATTCGACGAACACCCGGACTATCTCCGGGTCGAACTGGGTCCCGCTACCTTTGACGAGTTCGGCGATGGCTTCGCGATGCCCTAGAGCGGCGCGGTACGGACGATCGGTGATCATGGCCGAGTAGGCGTCCGCAACCGCGAGGATCCTTCCCAGCAGGGGGATCTCCGTGCCGTGCAGATGCCGCAGGATAGCCCGTGCCGTCCCAGCGTTCGTGGTGCGAGACCACCGCCTCCCGCACCTCGTGCAGGTCCGGCAGGTGCTGAGCGATCATCATGCTACCGATGAGGGAGTGCTGCTCCATGAACTCCACTTCCTCGCGCGTGAGCGCCCCGGGCTTGCGCAGGATGCGGTCGGGCACGCCGATCTTCCCGACGTCGTGCAGGAGAGCCGCCACGCGCAGCATCTCCTGCCGCTCCTTGCTGAAACCGAGGACGCGGGCGACGGCCGCGGTCTGCTCGGCCACCTGGGCGGAATGCCGTCTCGTGTAGTGGTCCTTGTTGTCGACGGCGCTCACCAGCGCGTCCAGGGTGCTGAAGGCCTGGGAATCGACGGCCTCGCCGCCGACCGGCTCGGTCCGTACGGTGACGGTGTCGCCTCCCCAGCGCTTGGATTCGTAGAGGTTCGCGTCGGCTATCGCGATGAGCGACGCCGCGTCTTGCCCGTCCTCGGGGAAGGAAGCGGCACCGAAGCTCATCCGCAGAGGAATGGAGGCGCCATCGGGAGCGAGGTACGGCAGCGAATTGAGCGCGACCCGCAGGTGGTCGGCCAAGGTACGCGCGCCGGCCCGGTAGGTCTCCGGGAGGATCAAAATGAACTCGTCGCCGCCAAACCGGCCGACGAAGTCAGAGACACGACTCCGGTGCTGCAGAAGACCGGCCACCCGCTTGATGATCTCGTCGCCCACGGGATGCCCGTAGGTGTCATTGAAGAGTTTGAAGTTGTCGATGTCGGTGATGAGGATGGAGAAGGTCCCCTGGTACCGGCGGGCCCGCCCCACCTCGATCTCCAACTGCTCGAGCGACCTGCGCCGGTTGTAGAGCCCGCTGAGGGAGTCGATCTCTCCAAGAGCCTTGATCTCCTCGTACAGACGCGTGTTCTTGAGCGCCTGAGCGACCTGGCTGGCGAAGAGCAAGATGGTCGATCTCTTGTCGCCGGCGAACGTGCTGTGTCCGCACAGACGCCGAGATGACGAGGCCGACCGGAACGTCTTCGGCGTAGAGAGGCACGAGGGCCAGCGAGTGAAAACCACCCAGATCGGGCAGCGAGCGGCCGAACAGGCGTTGATGTTCGCTCGGCGAGAGATCGGCGATGGACTCGATGAAGATGGCGGGGGAACCGCTGAAGACGGCTCGCAAGAGACTGTTCGCTTCCTGGTCCAGCACCCCGTCCGCCTGCTCGCACCCGAACACCCTCGGGAGAGTGGCGTAGCCAGGCTTCTGCCTGAAGAAGGCCCGCAGACCCTCCAACTGGCGCTGATCGGCGTGAAGCCTGAGCAGCCACACCTCGTCTGCCTCGAAGATGTCCAGAGCGACGCTGCTCCAACTGCGCCAGCGCGTCTGCTATCTCCAGGCTGCCGCCAAGCGAGACGCTGGCCTCTTGAAGGTGCTGAAGATGGCCGTGAGCTTTCTCGAGATCGTGGTGTCTGCCTTGTAGCTCGTCAAGGGTCTCGGCGAGGCTCCTGGCCTGTTTTTCCTGCTGGGTGCGAGTGTTCTCCAGTTGGGAGAGGCTCGAATTGATGGTCCGGGCCAGCACGGTCAGCTCGTCGTTACCCCCGACCGCGACCGGCGCGAGCTCGCCCTGGCCCGGCTTCACATGCCGGACCTGAGCGGTCAGTTGGGCCAGCCTCCGAAAGAGCGATCTCTCCAGAAGTCGGTTCGCGGCCGTACCGAATACCACCACGACACCGATCAGGGCGAGCATGAAGTAGAGTACGCTCTTCGTGCCTTGGTCGTACACGACCCTGGGGATGCTCACCTCGAGGACGGCGGCCGGCTGACCGAACACGTCTTCGAGCGTGGAGAAGCCCCCGATCATCCCGGAGCCGAGCGGCACGACGAGCGCTTCTGCATCCGCGTCCGCCGACGCGGCCGCCTCCCGTACCTCAGGGGGAAGGTCGTCCGCCGAAAGAGGAAGAAAGTCCAACGAGACTCGGGTCTGGCGCTCGAGTTCGGCCACCAAAGCCTGATCAAGCCATCTGCCCATGATGAGGGTTCCACGGACCGGACCCCCGCCCCCGGTGGCGAGTATCGGTTGAGAATCGACGAGCATCGGACCTTCGGGGAGCATGAGTATGCCCGAGAGTCTGCTATCTACGCTCGAGTGCCGCACAAGAGGGCTTTCCGGGACCAGATACCGGCTGAGCCCCGTGGGCAGAGAAGTGGTCTTCGCAGTGTCTGGATCGAAGCCTCGGCTCAGGATGATCGAGCCATCGTCTTGTGCGATGACGGCCAGATTGACGTCGTTCCCAGTGAAGAACGAGTCACCGAGATTGGCATCTATGTAGGCCTGGTTCTGGTCCTCGAGGAAGGCTGCGGTGTCGTCCCACGAGGAATAGCCGTAGACGACGGCGCCGAGATCCGTCAGCTCCTGATCCACGGCAGCCTTCACTCGGGCCACCTCCTCCTGCACCTCCGTGGTCTCCACGCTGGTGAACCCGCGCATGAGGACGACCTGCGAGACCAGATAGATCGCCGCCACGGCGGTGATCAGGGTGGCTCCGACGATCATGTAGGTCTTCAGGCGCAGCGACACGTAGACTCCAAGGAGGAACGGCCCATGACAGATGCCTCTCTCAAAGCGATATCGGCGTCAGACAACTGCCACTTGAGATTGGCACAGGCCTATGTGCGGGCGATAATGGCGGGAATGAGCACCTACGAAGACATCAGGCTCGAGGGACACATCATCGACTCGCTGCTGCTGCCCCGGGTGCTCGACGATATCCTCGAGCGGGGCGGCGAGTATCGCATCCTGCGCTTCCGCATGGGTCGCGAGAAGGACGACCATTCCCTCGCCGTCTTGCGGGTCACCGCGCCCAGTCGAGGAGCAGCTCGACGCCATCCTGCGCGACCTGCAGCAGCACGGGGTGGAGATCGTCGAACAGAACGACGTCCGGCTGGAACCGGCGCCCTTCGACGGCGTGTTCCCCGAGGACTTCTATTCCACCACCAATCTGGAGACCTTCGTGCGCCTCGACGGGCACTGGATACCGGTGCAGTGGCCGGAGATGGACTGCGGCATCATGGTCGATGCCGCCGCGGGCACGGCCCAGACCGTGCCCTTGATCCAGGTCCGGGCCGGCGACCCGATCGTCGTCGGGACTCACGGCATCCGCGCGGTGCCGCTTGGGCGCGACCGCGCCTCCCGGGCGTTCGAGTTCATGGGCTCGGCGGTGTCGTCGGAGAAGCCCAAGCGCCTGGTGGTGGCCAAGGTGGCCCGGCTCATGCGCGAGATCCGCGCCGAAGGCAAGAAGATCGTCGCCGTCCTGGGGCCGGCGGTGGTCCACACCGGGGCCGCCCCGGCCTTCGCCCGGCTGGTGGCCGGAGGCTGGATCGACGTGGTCTTTGGCGGCAACGCCGTCGCGGTGCACGACATCGAGTCGGCCTTCTTCAACACCTCACTGGGCATCAACCTGGCCGAGGGCGAGTCGGTCGAGGGCGGCCACGAGCACCACCTGCGCGCGATCAACCGCATCCGCCGCTGCGGCGGCATCCGCCAGGCGGTGGAGCAGGGCGTGCTGACCTCCGGCCTCTTCTACGAGATCGTCCGGCAGCGGCGTCCCCTACGTGCTGGCCGGCTCCATCCGCGACGACGGCCCCCTGCCCGACGTGATCACCGACGCCGTGGAGGCGCAGCAGGCCATGCGCGAGCACGTGCGCGACGCCGGTCTCTGCCTGATGCTGTGCAGCATGCTCCACTCCATCGCCACCGGCAATCTGCTGCCGGCGTCCGTGCACACGGTGTGCGTCGACATCAACCCGGCGGTGGCGACCAAGCTGTCCGACCGGGGAAGCTTCCAGACCATCGGCATCGTCACCGACGTGGGCCTCTTCCTGGACGAGCTTGTCGCCCAGTTGAGCACGGTCACGCGCACCGAGAAGGAGAGCGAACATGGAACCGACGACTGACAAGACCGGCCGCGACGGCACGAGCCACGCCGGCGTCGCACAGGACGTGGCGGGACCGGATGCGGCGGGGCAAGACGCCGCGGGGCAAGACTCCGCGGGGCAGGGCAGCGCAGGATCGAAGCGTGGGATCTTCTTGATCCTGGCCGGTCTGGTGGTGACCGGTCTCGTCGCGGGCTACAGCTGGCTGCGGGGCCTGCCCAAATAGAGAAGGGCGGTTGTGATATGGGGCCACGAAGGAGCTGTTCTTTCCGTCCCCGGAGCGGCGCATCTCCGAGGGTGATGCTCTTCCTTGCGCTGTGCTGCTTCGCACTTGCCGTCCCCTCGGCCTGCTCTGGATCGACCGGCACCGCGACCAGTGGCGTCCTGAAGACCTCTATGAAGGGTTGGGAGCTCTACAGCTGGCAGGAGGACGGGGACTGGCTCTTCTCGCTTCTTGAGGGCACCAATCGGGAGAAGAGCAGCGCGGAGATCCAGGCGTCGGACGCGACCCTTGAAGGCATCGACGCCCTGGAGGCGACTCTGGAGTCGATCGCGCCCGGTCAATACGTCACCTGGTGGTCGCCCGGCTGGGTCGAGGAGGCGCTCGCCTTTCCTCCCGACGACACGGTCGAAGAGGTGCAGCGTATCTGCGAGGACCAGGGGCTGCAGCTGACCATCGCGAAGTAGCCGACGCGGCGCCGCGGGCCCGCCCGCGCCGCGCCGCCAGGCCGACCACCGGGCGCGTTCGCTCCCCTACCCTTCCTTGCGCACCTTCCAGATCTGCTCGCCCGGCCAGCGCCGGTACCACTCCCGATCGGAGTCGTCGCGGAAGCTGCTGACGGCATCGGGAGTGGGACGCAACTCGATGAGATCTTCGATCACGAAGCCATGAGCCCGAAAGAGCCGGATCCACGCTCCGTAGGGCAGCATGAAGTCCACGTAGCCCTCATAAGGCAAGGCCCACATCCCGAAGTAGTCCGTGAGTAGCCGGTCTCCGGGATGGTCGCTGTCCTCCGGGTAGCACATCTGGATGATAGGGGTCGCCCCGGAAAAGGCCAGCAGTCCACCCGGCCGCAGCAGACGGGCCGCCTCGGGCACGGTCGCGTAGGGGTCGGCGAACGTCATGGCCCCGTAATCGCAGAACACGATGTCGAAGCTCTCGTCGGGAAAGGGCACGGCCTCGGCGCTCGCGTGCACGAGAGGGAAGTCCACTCCGGCCTCAGCCATGAGACGGCGGGCGTGAGCCAGTTGATTCTCCGATAGGTCCAGCCCCACAGGCCGGGCGCCGACTTTTGCCAGCGCGATCGACCACTGAGCGGCGCCGCATCCCAGCTCCAGGATGTCGCGGCCCTTCACCTCTCCCAGGACTTGGAGCTGGCTCTCCGGGTATCTGCCAGACCCCCCAGGCCAGACCACCCGAAGCCGCCAGCTGCGGGCCGTGGTCGGCCTGGTAGGTGTCGCTGTCGGCGTTCCAGCTCTCGCGATTGCTGACCGCGTGGTCGGAGAGCGAACCAGGGTCGAGCTCTGGGATCTCGGGCATGCTCTACTCCTTCATAATGTCGGCGGCCCATGCATCCTACCCCGGACAGGTGCGTGGCACCACCGTGCCGGGGCCCCCCGGGGCGAAAACGCGAAGGACTCGTACGAATGAGGGGCGGAGGCCCCCAGGAGGTGCCTCAGCCGCCTGAGAACCCAGGTGGTACTGGCGACCCGTCGCCACCGACCTGGTCTCGGCGAACATGAGAAGATTGCACACGCAACTCGCGACACCATCCGAGCTCCGGCTCAGCAGGGAAAGGTGACACCCATGCAGGAACAGGCTAACCCTCGAGTACTCCTCAGCACGTCACACGGGGACATCACGGTGGAGCTCGACCAGGAGAAGGCTCCCATTACCAGCGAGAACTTCCTGGCCTACGCGTCCTCGGGCCACTACGATGGGACCGTGTTCCACCGGGTCATCCCCGGCTTCATGATCCAGGGGGGCGGCTTCACGGAGGACATGCGCCAGAAGCCCACGAATCCCCCTATCACCAACGAAGCTGATAACGGGCTCAAGAACAACCGCGGGACCGTAGCCATGGCCCGGACCTCCGATCCACATAGCGCCAGCAGCCAGTTCTTCATCAATCTGAAGGACAACGGTTTTCTCGACCACAAGGCCAAGACCCCGCAAGGCTGGGGGTACGCGGTGTTCGGAGAGGTGGTGGAGGGCATGGAGGTAGTGGACGCCATCGCCCAGGTGGCGACCGGAACATCCGGGGCCCACTCAGACGTCCCCAAAGAACCGGTGGTCATGCACCGGGTGAGCCTGGTGGAGTAGCCGAGGCCCTGGTTCTGCCGGTACCATATCCGCAGGGCGAGGAAGGATGGAGATAGCGCTGCCATGAAGCCCCCGCCGACAGGAGGCCGAGCGCCGACTTCTTCGTGGTCGCGGGTCGCGGCCGGGGTCCTGCTTTCGGTTGCTTTGCTCGCGGCAGCCCTGCTATTCGGCCCGTTGTCTTCGGCCTCCGCCTCGACCGAGATCGCCAGAGACAAGATCACACCCGTCTTTGCCCAGGACAAGCCCAGCCCTCCCGCCGTCACCGCGACCGCGGCGATAGTGGTCGACATGGACAGCGGGCGCATAGTCTTCTCCCACAATGCCAACGCCCGCCTACCGATGGCCTCCACCACCAAGATCATGACCGCGGTCGTGGTCCTCGAGTCGCTCGCGCTGGACAGCAAGGTCACGATATCCGGAACAGCCGCGGCAACAGGTGGGTCGGCGCTGGGACTACAGCGAGGTGAGGTGCTCACCGTAGAACAACTCCTCTACTGCCTATTGGTCCCGAGCGCGAATGACGCGGCGGTCGCATTGGCCCAGGCCACCTCCGGAAGCGTCAAGGAATTCGTCACGATGATGAACGCCAAAGCCAAGTCCCTGGGCCTCTCCAACACCCACTTCGTCAACCCCAGCGGGCTCCACGACGAGAAGCACTTCTCCTCCGCCAAGGATCTCGCGACCCTGACCCAATACGCGATGCAGGACCCGGTGTTCCGCCGCATCGTGAGCACCCGCGCCTACGATCTCCCCCGGCCCGGTCAGGACACCCCGCGCAGGCTGAAGAACCACAATGCGTTGCTGGCCGCCAACTCCTGGGTGACGGGGGTGAAGACGGGGTCTACCCCCTATGCCGACTACTGCCTGGTCGCCTCGGGAACCAGGGACGGCGTCTCCCTCGTTAGCGTGATCCTGGGCGCGGCTGATGACGACACCCGTTGGAAAGAGAGTCAGGCGCTGCTCGACTACGGATTCCGTCGCTACTCTCGGACGGTCCTCGCCGACCAAGGCCGGTTGGTGACCGAACTGGACGAGCCGGACGGCCTGGGTAGGAAGATCCGACTAGTCGAGGGGCGGACCCTCGTCACGAGTCTGTTCGAGGACGATGTCGTCACCAGCACCGCGACGCTGGACCGTGATCCAGAACTGCCGGTGCAGGTCGGAGATGTCTACGGGACGGTCGAGTTCACCCTGGAGGGCGAGAGCATCGGCTCGGTGGACCTGGTCGCGGCCCAGTCGGTCGAGAGGGTCACCCTAGAGATGCTCCTAGCCGCCTGGCGAGAGCCGTGGGCGCCGGGACTGCGCCTCGACGGCCTGCTCCGAACCGCATCCGCCCAATGAGGGCGAGTCGTAGCGAAGGGGTCGGACAAGGCGGACTTGCTCCTGTTGTCCGCGTCTGCGCAAGCTGAGGCGGAGCGGCGACTGGGCGCGGTCACGCCGACCAGTCCGCCGCACGCGTACGCCCTCCGAAATAGCGGGCGAAAGAGCCCGGCGAAATGGCTGGCCCTCTGAGTCTCCTCGAGTTGCACATTGGTTACCCCAAGTATAGGCTGTAGTTGCAACGTCTCAGGGAGATGGAGGCCAGAGAATGGGATTCTTCGATTTTCTCAAGAGCGGCAGCAAGAAGGCCGGAGCGAGCGCGACGGCTGCTACGAGCGCGGCGACCGACACAGCCGCCAAGGCCGCGACGGCAGCCACGACTGCAGCAGCCGGGGCAACAGCGACGGCTGCAAACGCGCCCACCGGTGGCGGCGGGATGGTCGCGGGCTCGGCGGAAGAGAGCGCTGTCAGCTCGCTCCTCGGCGAAGGCGGCAGTGGGCTCTCGGGTCTGCTCGACAAGTTGGGCGCGGGCGGGTTGGACGACGTCGTGAAATCCTGGGTCAGCAAAGGTGAGAACCTGCCGGTGAGCGCCGATCAGATCAAAGCCGCTCTTGGTTCGGATCAGATCGCCGCCATCGCGGGCAAGCTGGGCATCTCCACGGATGAGGCAGCAGCCAAGATCGCCGCCATCCTCCCCGGGATCATCGACAAACTGACACCTGACGGCCTGGTGCCCGATCCCGAGGCCCTCGCCAAGAAGCTGACCGGGATGTTCACGTAGAAGACCGAAACGGTGAGCCGGCCGGGGCGGGCGCCGTGGCCGGCGCCCGCCCCGGCCGCTCCCTGGGCCCCCCTCACAGGCCCTGCTTCATCCAGCGCGTGTAGCTCCTGCACACGGACATCCCCACGTGTTCGTAGAGACCGAGAGCGCCGGTCCGAGAGTCGGTCGAGACTCCGCATCGCCGCCGACCGACTTCCCAGAAGCGCCGGAAGCTCTCCTGTAGAAGCGCTCGGCCCAGGCCCTGCCCCCTGTACGCCCTGTCCACCGCGACTTGCTCGATCCAGCCCTCCATGTCCGCACCGTAGTCATAGCCGATCGCTGCGCCCACGATGCGACTGTCGCGCTCTATGAGAACGACCAGCTCGGGTGGCACAAGGTAGAGCGTCGCGGCCACCCAGTTCTCGAATCCCATGGACTCGCTCGATAGCCCGCGCCACTCGTCAAAAGCGGTGTCGATCAGCGTGAAGACCTCACGGTCATCCTGCCCAGGGCGATAGGGCCGGAAGCAGTAGCCCGCGGGCAGGACGATCGGGGGTGGGGGAGCATCCAGGTCGACACGAAGGATCCAGGAGGTATGCCCGTGCTCATAGCCGTTGGCCCGGAACAGTGCCTCCGCAGCCTTCTCGTTGTCGGATATCGTCTGGCCTACGCGCACCCTGCCTTCGCCGCGGGCGACCTCCCACGTCCATCGCATCAGGGCAGTGCCGATCCCGCGCCCCCGATGCTCGGGGTGGACCAGAGCTTCGGCTCGACCTTGGAAGACTTTGGCGTAGGCCACCAACTGCTCATTCCAGAAGACGCCCATCGACATTGTGGTGGTGTTGAAGTCGGGCTGGAGCCATTCAGCCTCCAGGTCGGAGAGATCGATCTCGACCACGCCGTCGTCGAAGGCCTCTCCGGCCGCCTCCAAAGCCCAGACGGCGCTGACGTCACCTCCCGTCAGCGGACGCGAGAGATAACCTCGAGGCAGGGCCTCGAGCGAACTCGGCTGGGAAACCGCACCCGTCTCGGGCACCGCACCCGTCTCGGGTCCCTCATCAGCTCCATCACGGTTGGGCATCGGCGACTCACCTCCTTATGCTCGGCGGATGATTCTGCCAGAATCATCCGCGCCGGGCTCCCGCGGCGCCCCCCCCTTACGGCCCGGCTGCGCGACCTGATAGCCTGGGAGCATGCTACCGCCGCTTCTGATCGTCAATCCGGCTTGTGGCGCGCGCAGCACGGCGCGTAGCCTACCCGAGATACTGGCTGGAGTGGAGCAAGCGCTGGGTGACGTGGCCATCCGCTATACATCGCGCCGCGGTCACGCCCGCGAGTTGGCTCACGAGGGGGCCCGGGAAGGCTACCCGCTTATCGTGGCCGTGGGAGGCGACGGCACCTTCAGCGAAGTGGCGAACGGGGTGCTGGCGCTGGAGGACGAGTCGCCTGCTGCCGCTGCCGAGTCCGTCGAGCCGGCAACGATCGCACCTGCTGCCGGCGCCGCGGGTATTGAGCCGGCGCCAAGCCGCCACGCCGTTGGCCCGGCCGTAGGCCTCATAAACGTGGGTACGGGCGGCGACTTCCGCCGCAGCCTGGGGATCGAAGCCGGTGTGGAGCGCTGTTTGGAGGCACTGACCTCGGGTAGAGAGCGCCTGGTGGACGTGGGTCGGGCATCCTTTCGAGCGCTGGATGGTCGGCCCGCGGAGCAGTACTTCGTGAACGTCCTGTCGGCGGGCTTGGGCGGCCTGGTCGATCGCTATATCGATCGGATGCCCACCTTCCTCGGAGGGCGTGTCGGCTACTATCTGGCCGCCCTGGGAGCGGTCATCGTCAGCAAGGAGCGACCTCTCCGCGTGCGGATAACCTGGCAGGGAGAGCCGAGGGAGGAGATCATCCCCGCTTACCTGGTCGCCGTGTGCAACGGACGATGGTTCGGCGGGGGTATGGACGTAGCCCCTATGGCTCTCCCGGACGACGGGCGCCTGGAAGTGGTGACGGTCACGGCCCGGAGCAAGCCCTACCTGGCCGACCGGGTGCGCGGCGTCTACAGCGGCCGCCACTTGGAAGAGCCCACCGTGCACCACTTCTCCTGCGAAGGATTGGAATTGGGACTCGAGGAGGAAGCGGCCGAGCGCCGCTTCCTCCTCGATGTCGACGGAGAAGCGCTCGGCTCGCTCCCGCTCCGCGTGCAGGTGGTGCCAAAACGGTTGCGGGTGCGGGCTTGACCGCCTACGTCCTACCACGTGCGCACGTGACTCCCGAGCCCTGACCATGCGCGCCGATGTCGTTCGATTGCTCCTCTGCCCTCACTGTGGCGGCGAGTTCTCTATCGCCGGTCGCTGCTTGCGCTGTGCGGGCGGCCACTCGTTCGACATCGCTCGCCAGGGATACGTGAACCTCCTTCCGGGTGGCCGCCGCCAGGGGAGCGGAGACACCGCTTCCATGGTGCGCGCCCGCGAGACCTTCCTGGAAGCCGGTCACTTCCTGGGACTCCGCAATGCCATAGCCGAGGCGGCGGCGCGCGCCGTCCTCGAGGCGGCAGTGCAGCCGGCTCCGACCGGCCTCGAACCGGCCTCGGAGCGACAACCGGCCGGTGGCTGCATCGTCGACGCGGGGGCCGGGACCGGCTACCACCTCGCGGAAGTGCTCGACCGGCTGCCTGGTAGGACCGGCCTGGCCCTCGATATGTCCAAGTTCGCTCTGCGCAGGGCGGCCCGCGCGCACGAGCGCATCGGCGCGGCCGCCTGCGACACCTGGCAGCGCCTTCCGGTCCGCGATCACTGTGCGGCTCTCATCCTCAACATCTTCGCGCCCCGCAACCCAGCCGAGTTCAGGCGGGTCGTCCAACCGGGAGGGCGACTGCTCGTGGTCACTCCCACGGACCGCCATCTCTCGGAACTCGTCCCGGTCCTCGGCCTGCTGGAGGTGGATACACGGAAGCGGGAGCGTCTGGACGCAGGACTCAGCGGCGGATTCACTCCGATCGCTTCGACCGACTTCGAAGACTCGTTGGCGCTCACGCCCGCCGACGCGGCCACGCTCGTGGGCATGGGACCAAGCGCCTATCACATCTCGGCCGAGGAACTCGCGCAAAGGACGGCCGGGCTAACAGACTCCACAACGGTCAGTGTGTCGGTCACCATATCGGTCTACCGGCCCGTTTGAGAGCTTCTCGACGGTGCGCCGGGTGACGCAGGGGCGGTGCGCGGCGGGCCGCCGCCGCAGGCAGTCCGACACGGGGGGGGCGCCCGGCAGCCGGTTATCGGTTCGCACATGCTCAGAATCGAGCTATCCCTGCCAAAACCTCATGCCCCCGGCAGGCCGTCCGCATCGCCGCCGAACACGCCTACGCGGAGTATCCGTCTATGACGAGATTCCCCACCTCTCGCCTCACATCTCATCGGTGCAGACATGGTCCGTCGGCAAATCCGTCTGCAGAGCTTTCCCCGCCGACTTCGTGGCGCAGGGCGCGGGATCAATGCAGGTCCGGTCGAGAGCGTCAAGTCCGGAACCATCCGTGCCTGAGTGCGAGTGATGCTCAAGGGCAGGGAAGCTGAAGGAGTGAGGCCGGCACAGTGGGCTGAACATACCTACCTGGTGGGGCAGTTGGCGAACTTCGGCCTTGACGCCGAAGGACGATGGATCTAGGGAGCCGATATCGGAACCATGCTGTGGGCCACCGCTAGTAGCTCATCACGATCCAAGCTGTAGAAGAGCGTGTTGGAAACCCAGCTGAGAACCCCGTCTTTCTTCCACCAGATGCGCTCCACCTTTCTATCGATCCCCACGACAGTGAAGCTCATGCCACCGTATTCCACGTTCTCTCCGGGGCTCGCCGCGGGAGCGTCCAGCCAAGCGGTTTCCATTATCCCCATGTACTGGTCTGTGTTCTCATACCTATAGACCGCTTTGACTGCAGGCTTGGTCCCGTCGCCGGTGGGTATCGTGTAGGCGCGCATCTCGATACAAGCGTACCCGGCGGGTACGTAGGTGGGCCCCTGCAGCGCAAGACCGGCCTCAGGAGCGAGGGCCCGCCATTCGGCGCCGTCGACAATGCTGTCTGCGGAAGGGGGCTCTCCGCCGGAGGACTCGACAGATGAAGTCGTCGGACTGGGGGTGTCGTCACCGCTGCCGGCCGCTGTGCTGGGAGACGAATCATCGACCGGAGCCGGAGGAGACAAGAAGTCGCCCACCGCCTCCTGGATCGTTCCATCGGAGGAAACGACGTAGGAGACTCCGTCTATCGTTTGGATATCGCCGGGGATGGCGACCTGCTTGATCTGTGTCCCCCGCAGGTTCACGAGCCAGTAGGCCAGCTTTATCACTTCGGTGGCGCTCATCTCGGTGCTCACGTTCCTAAACAGGTCTTTGACCAGACTCGGCAGCTTGAAGGCAAGGTCCCACCCCATGGCCTGCTCCCGGACGGCCCTCAAGAAACGCTGCTGCCGTTCGAGGCGGCCGAAATCCGTGTTCTGATCGTGCCGAAAGCGCACGTAGTCGAGCGCCGCGGCCCCGTTCAGGAGCTGGTACCCAGGCGCGAGCTTGATGTTCTCGTAGTCAAGCCCGTCGTAGTAGTAGCGGCGGTCGACATCGACATACACGCCGCCGATGGAAGTGGTCACGTCTTCAAAGGCACCGAAGTCGATCTCCAGGTAGTGATCCACGTCCACGCCGGTCAGGTTCTGCACCGTCTCGATCGCTAGGGCAGCGCCGCCGAAGGCGTAGGCGGCGTTTATCTTCTGGAAACGGTGACCTGGCACCTGCACCCGCAGATCCCTCGGTAGCGACAAGACCGATATGAAAGCGTTCGCTGGGTCCACGTGAACGAGCATCAGGGTGTCTGACCGTCCGTAGGTTTCGTTGCCGGTGCTGCGCTTGTCTGAACCCAGAACGAGAATATCCATGCCCTGGGGCGTTTCCGGCAAAGGGAGCGTGCTCGCCGGCGGCTTGTTGTCCACCACATCCTTGGCCGCTGCGACGGCAGCTCCACCGGAGGCTTCACTCACGACTCCGCGAAGCCACAGATAGGAGCCCCCCGTGAATGCAGCAGTCAGCACTGCCAGCAAGGCGAATCCCCACAGCAACAGGCGTTTCCACCTAACTCGGCGCCGCCGTCTCCTCCTGGGCCTGGTGTATGGGTCTCTTGTCAGCATCTTGCCAGGAGAGCGGGGGGAAGGCCCGCCTCTCGTGAGGCGGGCCTTCCCCTGCATCCTTCAGAAGTGGCTCGCGCTCTTCGCCCTAGTCGGAGTCAGTGTCGTCGTCAGGCACACCTTGCCCGGGAGTCTGGCCGTTCGCGTGCGGCCCACCGGCCCAGGGTGGCCGGCCGCTGCCTTCGCGGACAGTCGTTACCGTCCCATCGGGTGCCGTCGCGGTGTGGATATCGATCTCGGCGGTGGCTGTGCCGTCCTTGCCCCGATCGACCTCACCGGTGACTGTGTAGACGTCGCCCGCTTTGAGCCCAAGAGCCTTGTACCAGGCCGGGCCACCGTCGATCTTGATCTCGGTGGCGCCGTCCGTGAGCGTGTACTCGTTGCCCTCGATCACCGCGCCGATGGTGCCTGAAACGGTGACCACGTTGCCGCTCGCCGCCGTGGCCGCGTCGGCGATGGACATGACAGCGGCTGCGCCCACACCGGTCGTGGTCGTTTCGGCGAGAGCGGCGCCCGCCCAGAGGCCGACGAGGCAACCCACCGTGGCGACGACCACGGCCGCTCCGGTCAGAGCCGTCCTTCTTAGTCTCATGAAATACCTCCTGCTGTTCGACTATGGGTCTCTGAGCGGTCACATCCCGCTCATGGTTTCCAGTCTAGGCGGCCTGCCTTGACGTTCGATTGCGAAGCGGGGCCGAATCTCGCAATGTTTTCGCAAGGTTCTTGGGCGATAATCGGGGCGTGCGAGTACTGGTAGTGGAGGACGATCGCAAGCTGGCCCGCCTTGTCGCCCGAGTCTTAAGCGGTGAGGGGATCGACGTCGACCTTGCTCACGACGGCGACGAGGGCACCGAACTCGCGCTGCGGGGGACCTACGACGTGATGGTCGTAGACTGGATGCTCCCCGGACGCGACGGGCCCTCGCTCTGCCGGGCCGTCCGGGCCAACCGGCTGCCTACCGGCATCCTTCTGCTTACCGCCCGTGGACAACTGGAAGACCGGGTGATGGGTCTGGACAGCGGGGCAGACGACTACCTGGTCAAACCGTTTGCCTTCGAGGAGTTGCTCGCCCGTATCCGGGCTCTCGCCCGACGTCACACGGTGGCGACCACCGCCGATTCCTGGGAGCTACGACACCAGGATCTCGTGCTGGATCTCCGGGCCCGCTCGGCGCGGCGAGGCGACCGCGTGGTCGATCTTACCCCCACGGAGTGGCGCCTGCTCGAGTTCTTCCTCCGCCACCCTGGTCAGGCCCTCTCCCGACGGCAGATAGTGGACTACGTCTGGTCCTACGGCGACCCGGTCCAACTCACGCAGGTGGACGTCTTCATCTCCTTCCTGCGGCGCAAGCTTCATCGGCGGGGCCAACCCGACCTGATCGCCACGGTGCGCGGCGTCGGCTATCGCCTGGGTTAAGCGGAGACATCATGTTCAAGGGACTGCGCCTTCGCCTGACCGCCACCTACATCGCCGCCGCTCTGGGCCTGGTCCTGCTCATGGGACTGGGGACCTATGGGCTGCTCCGCTTCTATTTTCAGTCCGACAACGACGCTGCCCTACGCTATCGGGTGGCGCTGGAATACGAGAGTCTGGGGATAGAACTACCTCCGGAGTTGGAGGCTGCCAAAGAGAGTTGGGGGTCTCGTCACAGCGAGATGGTGACTGCCTCCGACCTTCCTCCTGGGCTAGCCAAGAAGACACAGGGCGGCAACACGAGCACGACGGGTGAGGCAGGTGAGTCCGACGATGAGGGCGCCGGACCGCCCTGGGGATCATATCCCGACTCCGAGCTCGCTCCCCAGTTCGTGCTCCATCTGGACTCGAACGGGAAGCTCATAGCAGATGCCTCCGTCGCCGAGACCGAGCAGCCCACTCCCGTTGTGGAGGGCTACGAGGCTGCGACCAACGCTCCCGACGTGCGCACAGCGGCGCTGGCGGACGAGCGCGAAGTCAGGGTGGCTACCTATCGCCTGCCGACGTCGGCCGTCTCAGAAAGCCAGCCGATCGCCTACGTCCAGGCGGGACGCCTCTTGGTCGACCAGAACCACGTGCTCGGCCAGATCCTGCTTACCGTGCTCCTCGCCTGCGGAGGCGCCGCAGTGGTGGTGGGCGTAGCCAGTTGGTATCTCGCCGGCCGCTCCCTCGGGCCGGCCCGAAAGGCCTGGGAGCAGCAGAAGGTCTTCGTGGCCAACGCGAGTCACGAACTCCGCGCTCCGGTGACCTTGATCCGGGCCAGTACCGAGTACGCCTTACGACAGTGCTCGACGACCGGAACGGTTACTGAACCTCCCGGCGGGGCGGCTTCCCCCGACCCGGGCATGGCAGAGGTGCTCACAGATGTTGTCACGGAGAGCGACCACCTCAGCCGGCTGGTCGACGACCTCGTTCTCCTCTCCCGCATCGACGCCGGCAAGATCGACTTGGAGGTGCAACCGCTCGCGGTCAACGAGCTATTCTCGGACATCTCCCGCTCCTTCGGAAGGCTGGCGGAAGAAAGAGGTGTGATCCTGCAAACGAGCTCAGACTCGTCTGTCGTGCGTGCCGACTACACGCGGCTCCGCCAGATCATTCTCATCCTGCTCGACAACGCGCTCCGTTACACGCCCCCCGGGGGCACCATAACGCTTGAGGCGCAGGCGGAGGGCCGGAGGGTGGTCATCGCTGTCGCCGATACGGGTACCGGCATCGCCTCCGAAGACCTGCCTCACGTGTTTGAGCGCTTCTATCAGGCTGGTACAGCCCAAGCAGGGAATAGAGAAAGCGGACTGGGTCTCTCTATCGCGAAGACCTTGATGGAGGCCCAAGGGGACGGATAGATGTTGCCAGTCGCCTCGGTGAGGGAACACGGGTGACTCTGTCGCTGCTCAGCGCGGGCACCTAGCTTCGCTCTCCAGTAGCACGCCAGCGCGGAGAGCGCTTGCTTCCCGAGCCCATGCTCGTCATTCCTACGGCGCTAGCAGACCATGGTGTCCAGGTAGTACATGGCGTGGTAGGCGGCGAAGGCTCCGCGCGCGCAGGCCGTCACTACTTGCTTCAGTTCGTAGGCGGAGACGTCTCCTGCCGCATAGAGACCCGTGCGTGAGGTCAAGCCGTTCCGGTCGACCTTGACGAAACCCAGCTCATCCAGTTCACACAGTTCGGCGACCAATGCGCTCTGGGCATCGATGCCCACGAACTCGAATACCCCGTCCACCGCCAGGATCTCCTCACTACCGTCTTCCTTCGAACGCAGCCGAAGGCCGGTGAGCCTCCCCCCTTCGCCCAGTATCTCGTCGATCAAACGCGAGAGGTGCATTATGATCTTTGGGTTGAAGAAGCATTGCTCCTGAATGCAGGGAGTGGCGCGGAACTCGTCCCGCCGATGGATCAGGTGTACCTCGCTGGCGATCTTGCTCAGATAGAGGGCCTCTTGCGTGGCCGAGTCTCCCCCGCCGACCACCGCCACCACTTTGTCGCGATAGAGGGGTCCGTCACAGGTCGCACACCAAGACACTCCGCGACCGGTGAACTCGGCTTCCCCGGGCACGCCCAGCTTCTTGGGAATGGCTCCCGTAGCCACTATGACCGTCCGAGCCTCGACCTCCTCGCCGTTGACCGTGAGGATGTACTCGCATCCGTCCGCACGGATCGCCTCCACCGGGGAGATGGTACGAAACTCGGCGCCTGCGATCTGGGCCTGCTTGAACATAAGCTCGGCCAGGTCGTATCCGCCGATGCCGTCAGGAAACCCGGGGTAGTTCTCCACCCAGGAGGCTGACGTGATCTGCCCACCGGTGAGCCCCGTCTCGAAGAGCACGGTACGCGCTCTGCCTCTCGCCCCGTAGATGGCTGCCGTGAGCCCCGCCGGTCCTCCGCCTACGATCGCGATATCTATCTTGTCCGCCACGCTGTCCTCCCCGTGCGCCTCGGCTGGTGTGCCCGCTTATTATGCCCGGCTCCGGCCAAGTCTACCCCTACCGACGACCGGGCGCGCGTGGAAATCATGCCCGGCCTGCTAACATCATCAGCGCGCGCAAACCTCCGACAAAAGGAGCTCTTCATGGCCGGCGGACCCTTTCGCATGATCGTACGACAAGGTATCAAGCCCGGGAAGCTCGAGGAATTCAAGAAGATGTCGGAGAACCTGACCTCAGGTGTCGAGGCGAACGAGCAGACCACGCTCGGATACGAGTGGTTCATCGACGAAGACGGCTCCAGCTGCTACCTGATCGAATCCTACGGCGATGCGGAAGCGTTCCTGCTCCACTTCCAGGGCCTCGGGGACAAACTCGGCGCCATGCTGGAGATCTCGCCGCTCGAAGAGATGGTCGTCATCGGCGACCCAAGCCCGCAGGTCAAAGAGATGCTGGCCGGTCTGGGGGCCAAGTTCTACTCGCCTCACGTCGGTTTCGCGCGTTAGCACCTCACGGGTCCCGTCCGGGGTCAACACGCGAATCTGCCGCTGCCGGTGTCCTACCCAGAGCCGCGGCGCGTGACCGTGCCCGGGTCGCAGCCGGGGCCCGGCCACGTGACGCGGTCGAAGTCGCTGCCAGGGTTCACCGAGCGGTGATCGTGACGCCCCGCAGTTCGACCGCCCGGTCGCCGATGTAGATCTCCAGCACGAAGGGGCCACGGACGATGCCGTTGGCGATGATGCCGCTTGTCGAGCCGTCGGTCGATTTGAGCCGGGCCCAGTAGCCGAAGTCGCCGTCCACGACTCCGTCATACGTTCCCGGAGCGATGTCCTCACCCACGAGGTACACCCCGTCCCCGTATGCGCCGGCCGGTTGAACCGGACCGGGGAGGGTCGTCGAGGCAGAGCCGCCCGTCATCGCCTCCTCGAGCTGCTTCTTGAGGGCCTCGTTTGCTCGATAGTAGGCCCAGTTACGCTCCTCAGCCACGGAAAGGGCTTGCTGCGACTGGCTCAGCTCGTCCCGGGCCTCTGTGAGGAGAGCGGCGTCACCGGAGGTTTGCCCGCGAGCGATGAAGAAGCCGATCATCATGCCTGCGAGCAGAATGACAAGAGCAGCAGCCACCGGCACGGCCACGTGTACTCCCCGGAGGCGGCCGCTCCGGAGCGTCTCGGTCGTGCCCTCCTGGACAGCCAGCGCGGTCGGAGCAGGAGCCGGCAGCCCCGGCCCGGCGGGTGGTCCCGATCCGGCGGGTGGTCCCGGCTTCTGCTCGGGGGGTTCCAGTTCCCAGTCGTCCATCACAGCGGTTATCCTATCAGCATGACCAAGAAACGCCGGGGATGGATACTCATTCCGGCCGTCATCGTGGCGCTCGCGGTGATCGGCCTGGTGATATCGAGCTTCCAGAGGGAAGCCGGCCTTATCGCTGCGGGCGAGAACGGGCGGGCCGCCGTCGCTGCCTCGGCCGAAGCCCGACAGGTCCTGTCGGCCGCGTCCGATCCGGGCGGCTATGCGGAGTTCAGCGCGGCCCTCCTGGTCGCAGTGGTGGCCCACAGGAACATGCCGATCACCAATCCGGCCGAAACCAGGCTCGACCACGAGCTCAGCCGCGTCCTGGACTGCCTTACGGCTGCCCGCGAAGCCTGGCAGGCAGAGGTCGACGGTGCGTGGGATCCCGACATCCAAGGGCGCTCCGCATACTGGAGCACCCTCCATCCTTCTTTCAGCCCGCCTCCCGGCGATGCGCTGACCGCCTCGGACATACGGGATGCCTGCGGCGCCCAGGCCGCCGAGCTACTTGAGAAGGCCATCGACCTGGCCGGCTGACCGAGACTGGGTGCGTGTCAGCGGGCCCGGCCGAGGAAGGCCAGAAGCTTCCGGTCGAAGGCCTCTGCTCTTCGACCACGAGGTTGTTCACGGTGATCTGCAGCGCAACGGATTCTACCGCCTCTGCTACAATCGCGGCGCCTGCACGACCCCACACAAAGAGAGGTCTCCAGTGCTGGCGACCGAAACAGCCGAACTGGTCCCCGTACTGCAGACGGCCATCGGGCCGGTCGTGGTGATATCGGGTGTCGGTCTCCTCCTCCTGACCATGACCAACCGGCTGGGCCGGGTGGTCGACCGCTCCCGGATGCTCGCTCATCAGGTGAGGGGGGCCGACGATGAGGCGAAGGAGCCCATCCGGGCACAATTGCGTATCCTGAAGCACCGGGCGGAGCTGATACGCCGGGCTATCAGCCTGGCGGCGTTCTGCGTCCTTTTCGCCGCTATCTTGATCATCAGCCTCTTCGTCAGCGCCCTGTTCGGAGTAGACGTCCTCTGGCTGGTGGCGGTCCTCTTCATCCTCAGCATGGGCAGTCTGATAGCCTCGTTGGTGTACTTCATCCGGGACGTCAACGACTCGCTGACGGCCACCAAGCTCGAAGTGGGTGAAGACTGGAAGGACTGACCAGAGGGTGCCGGCCGCGCCCGCCGGATCGGGACCCAGTCGAGAGGCCGGCCCTCCAACTAGGTCCGTGGGCTCTCGGGATCGGGCGGCGCGGCGCGGCGAAGAATCGGCACCAACATAGGCGTTCGCTCCCTATAGTCTCGATACCCCTCCCGGGTCGCCAAAGCCCGCCTCTCCATCATGGGGACGCTCACCAAGATGAACAACAGGGTGATGCTCAGCGCTCCGACCACCGTCCACCACCAGGCAAGACCGGCGGCGAGGGCGAACAGCCACAGACCCCACCACGTTGCCACTTCCCCCAGGTAGTTGGGATGGCGGCTGTGTGCCCACAGTCCATTGCCGATGCAGCGGCCCCTATTCTGAGTATCCCGGCGGAACACCCTTAGCTGCTCATCGGCAACGTAAGCGAGAACGATCGCCCCCGCCATCACCACCGTCGCCACGCCGTCCAGCCAACTCAAGCCCGCGGCCCCCGGTCTCGTCACCGCGTACAAGGGCAAGCAACCCAGATACACCATGATGGTGGGAAACAGGTGTATGCCGACGAAGCTCACCGGCCAATACGCCCGGCCGGCACGTGCTCGGAAGGCCCGGTAGCGGAAATCCTCTTTTGACAGCCCCGGCCAATCACGGTAGAAGTTGCTGGTGAGCCGCAACGCGTAGAAGAACACCAGTACAGTCACGACCACCTGCCGCGCCCCGATGCCGTCCCAGCCCGCCGCCAGATAGTACACGGCTATGGCCAAGGGCTGCAGGCCCCAGTAGGGGTCGTAGACGCTGGAGTTGTCGACAGTCACCGAAACGATGAAGACCACGATGGTAGCCACCAGGGTGCCGAGGCCGATGACGGCGAGCGGGTGGCTCGGACCTATCACGCCGACGACCCACGCGGCCACACCCAAGGCCGCGGCGTAGGCGGCTGCGCTGATCGCCCGGCCCAGTGCTCTGCTTGTGCGTAGCTCCCTGTTCACGATCGCTACACCATACCCGACCTCCGCGTCTCTCGCTCCCCCTTTCCGCTATGCTGGACCACATGGACCTCTCCCGTTTCGACAGCATGGACCCCTCCGAACTGCGGAGCTACCTGGCTTTCCTCCTTTGGCACTATCGGGTGATGGATAGCTTCTGGTTCCTCTACCTGGCCGAGGAACAGGGCCGGCCGGCCGCCGAACACCTGAACGAGCGCGTGTGGGCCCGGGTTTCAGGCCTGGCCGCTCGTGATCTTGTGACCCGTTTCGCGGTAACCGATAAGGGCCTCGAGGGGTTTGTGGAAGTCTTGCGCCTCTATCCCTGGACCGCCCTGCTCGGCTATCAGATCGAGGAGTCACCCGACGAGGTCGTTCTGACGGTGCCCTGCTGCGACACGCAGGAGGCGCGACGGCGTAGAGGGCTTGAGGAGTACCTCTGCGCCGAGATGCACCGCCGGGAATTCCTGGGGATAGCCGGCGAAGTCGACCCCCGTATCCAGGTGCACTGCGATTTCGCGCCCCCTGGGGAGCGACCGGCCGGACTGGACTGCCGCTGGCGTTTCACCCTCGGCGCCGAGCCGGCCGTGCAGGTAGTCGTCGAGCGCTGACGGTCTCAGGCAGCCCTTCGGCCACTCTCCACGTACTCGGCGAGCGCGTCTGCCAGGGTGTGGAAGATCCACGCCCGTTTAGCGTCGTCCGTCTCGAGCAGGGTGAAGCGGAACCCGGGATGGGGGGAGCAGAAGCCGCTCAGTGGGACCACGCAGATGCCCGTCGACCCGAGAAGATGGTAGACGAAACGAGCATCGGGAGCAGCGCCCTTGCACTGGCGCTCGACAGTCTCCCTCAGGGGCTGATCGGCTATCGGTAGTCTGTTGTGCCCATTCAGGGTCCCGGGCTCGAAGAGGGCGGTCATGTAGAAGGCGCCCTGGGCGGGTCGCACCTTGATCCCGGGGACGCCCTGTAGCGCCCGGCAAGCCTCTTCCCCTCGCTCGGCGAAGGTACGAGCGCGCCCGGCCAGGTGGTCCGGGTAGCGCGGATCGCCGAAGATCCTGGGAATGGCCAACTGCGGGCCGCTGGTGGAGCAGACTTCCAGGCGCTTGGCTGCGACGAGCGAATCCACGTACGCTGAGAAGTTCTGATCGCACGAGCGGTTGAGCACCTCGATCCATCCGCACCTGGACCCGGGCCAGGGTAGTTCCTTCGAGATCCCGCGCATGATGATGGCGGGCACCTCGGTGGCCACCTCCGAGAGATGGACGGTCTCGACCCCAGGAAAGACCATGTGGATGTAGATCTCGTCGGCGACCAGGAACAGCCCGAACTCCCGGGCGAGGGCCACGATCTCTTCCAGCACTTCGACCGGATAGGCCGCGCCCGTGGGGTTGTTGGGGTTGATGATGAGGATCCCGGCGATGGAAGGGTTGGCCTGGATCTTGTGACGGAGGTCGACCAGATCCGGCAGCCAGCCGTTCTCGGGATCGAGGTCGTAGGTGAGGTGAGGAAGGGCACAGTGCGCGGACTCTGCGGACGAGTGCGTGCTGTAGGCGGGAGACGGACCGATGACCCGAGCGTGCGCGCTCAGGAACCCGTACACCTTTGCCACCGCGTCGGCCACGCCGTTGAAGAAGATGATGTCCTTGGCCGAGACCCGCGCGCCTGGGCGTTCGTTCACGTGGGCGGCCAGCGCCTCGCGCACTTCAAGAAAACCCTCGGTCGGGCAATATCCCCATGAATCGTCTATATCCAGCACTTCGTGGACGATGTCGCGGATCCACGGAACGACCTTCTCTCCTTTGGCGATGGGGTCTCCGATGTTCTCCCACGCGATCTCCACCCCGTGCTGGCGCACCAGATCGGCGAAGGTCACGATATCGCGGATGGCGTACGAAAGGTGCGCGGATGAAGGGCTGACCAGATTGGCCCTCATGATGATTTCCTCAATGCTTTCGATCTCGGGAACGGAAGCTGGAACAGAAGGCCGTAGTATACAGGGTGGCGTTCGCCGTCTCTAGCCGGGCTCCTTCCCTTCGCCTGACACCCGGTGAAGATACAGGGAGAGTCCGGACAAGACCGCGGCCAGCACAAAGGCCAGCCCGATTGCTATCCGGAAGCCAAGCGAATCGGCGATCGGTCCGATGACGTAGGGAAAGATGATCCTCCCCAGCGCTCCGGCCATGATGACCGCCGAGAAGACCACTCCGGCGTGCCATCTTGGGAACCGGGCGGAGAAGCTCAGGATGAGGGGGAACGCAGCCGACGCTCCCAGCCCCGAGAAGAATGCCATGACCATGGACATGGCGGCGGTGGTGGAGAGTGCTATCCCCAGGGCGAAGACGGCCATGATCGCGCTCCCCACCAACAGCAGCCTCGAGGCAAGGTATCTCTTGGTCAAAGGCATGACGATGAGCCTGCCGACGAGCAACCCGACCCAGAACAGCGTCACAGCCAGGCTGGCCATCGTCTTGCTGACATCGAAGACGTCGATCTCGAATTTCGCCAGCCACACGTTGAGGATGAACTCGGCCCCGATGTAGAGGACCGAGGCGCCGAGCACAGCCCAGAACAGACTGCGGTTGAAGCCGATCACCTCCCGGAGTTCGCGCAGGCGCAGATTCTCCCGGCCCCTGATGTCCGACACCGGCATAATGGTGAGCAGCACGGCCAGGCCCAAGGAGACCACCGCTTCGGCGATCAGCACCCACCGCCAGGAGACCCCCAGTCCGAGGACGCCGCCGATGAGAAGGGGGGTCACCATCATCCCCCCCGCGAAGAACAGAAGAAGGACGACCATAGCGTGGCCGGTACCTGCTTTGATATGTGAGGTGACCCACATCCCGGGAAGGCTGTTCAAGAAGACACAGCCGGCACCCACCACCACGTAGGCTCCGAACAGCGACCAAAGGCCCGTGGCCAGCAGACCCGCGGCGGCAAGCCCCAGCGTCTGCAGCCACGCGGCCCCGATGAGGGTCCACTTCACCGGCACGCGCGCCAAGGCGAGATTCAGAGCCAGGACCCCGGCGAGCATCCCGATGGCGTATCCCACCGAAGTGAGGCCTCCCTGCGACAGGGGTATGCCAAGGTCTTTGATGGTGGGATCGAGAATGGGACCCAGGGAGATCATCACCACACCCACCGTGAACGTGGTCGCGTAGAGTGGTATGGGCGTGGTGAGAGTGTATGAGTCGGGTTCGGAGTTCACCGGCCCAGTATGAATGGACCCAGGCCGCGGCACAAGCGGCCGTCGCCCGCGCAATTCGCCCGCTTTCCCTGATACGCTGGCATACCATGGAGCCACCACGTAGGACCGACACCCCTCTTGCCCCGCGCGACCAGTCAATGGTGCTCATCGTCACCAGTGTGGCCGGATTCCTGGCGACGTTCATGGCGTCGGCCATCAACATCGCCCTCCCCGTCATCGGGTCGGAGTTCGATGCCTCCGCGGTGACTCTCAGTTGGGTATCGCTCGCCTACATCCTCGCAGCGGGGTCCGTGCTCATGCCTGTAGGCCGGCTCGCGGATATCTACGGCCGCAAGCGCATCTTCGTGTGGGGTCTACTTCTGTTCGCCGTCATGGCCTTTGCCTTGGCCCTTTCTCCCTCGGCGCCGGTGCTGATCATGCTGAGGGTGATCCAGGGTCTGGCGGCGGCCCTGGTGTTCGCGATCGGCACCGCCTTGGTCACCCTGGCCTATCCGGCCGAGACTCGCGGACGTGCGCTGGGACTCAACGTGGCCGGTGTCTATCTGGGCCTGACTCTGGGTCCGGTGATCGGGGGGATCATCGTCCACAATCTCGGATGGCGCGCGATGTTCTACATCGTGGGCGCTTTCGGTCTGATCAACTGGGCCGTCGCCGTTTGGAGACTGCGGGGGTTGGAGTGGCGGGAACCCAAAGTGGCGCCCTTCGATATCCTCGGCTCGGTGATCTATGCGCTGGCTCTGCCGGCCGTTCTCCTGGGGTTCACCTGGCTCCCCGACTGGCTGGGAGTGGTCTTGATCGTGGTCGGCGCGGCCGGACTCGCGGTCTTCCTCTGGTGGGAGACGCGGGCCGCCGATCCGGTGCTGAACGTCGACCTGCTGCGTCGCAATCGCGTCTTCGCCTACTCGAACGCCGCTGCGCTCATCAACTATGCCGCCACCTTTGCGCTGACGTTCCTCATGAGTCTGTACCTGCAGTACACCCGGGGTCTCGATCCGCAGACCGCCGGCTTCGTCCTCGTGGCCGGCACATTCGTGCAGACTGTCTTCTCCCCGGTGGCAGGAAGGGTCGCGGACCGGGTGCAGGCGCGTTGGGTGGCCTCAGCCGGGATGGCCGTATGCACCCTGGGGCTGCTCGCCTTGGTCTTCCTGGGCGAGGAGACCCCTTACTGGTACATCATCACCGTGCTGTGCATACTGGGCCTGGGCTTCGCATTCTTCGCCTCCCCCATCACGCACACGATCATGGGGAGCGTGGACAAGCGTTATCTGGGCGTTGCTTCAGCGACGCTGGGGACGATGCGCCTCGCCGGGCAGAACATCAGTCTCGGTATCGCCACCCTGGTCTTAGCTCTCGTGGTAGGCAGACATGTCATCGAAGCCGGGGACTATCCGAACCTGCTCACGAGCGTGCAGATCTGCTTCGCCATCTTCACCGCGCTCTGCGCAGTGGGCGTCGCCGCCTCGCTCGTGGGTCCGCGACACGACGCGCCGGGCGGGCATGCGGCTGAAGGACCGGCCGAACGGTGAGCAGGGACCCGCGGCCGTTCGCTCTCGAGCGCTTTTTCGCCCGGCACGAGTTCCGCGCGCGTTACCTACTCTCGACTTCGGACTGTCAGGGGCTGGCCATGGCCGATCTGTTGACCGGAGCCGATCCCGACCTGAGGAGGCGCTGGGAGACCCTGCGCCTTGGGTATACCGAGTCGCAAGGATTGCCGGAACTGCGCGAGGAGATAGCCGGGCTCTACCAAGGGTTTAAGCCTGAGAACATCCTGGTCGCAGCCCCGGAAGAGGTGATCTTCCTGACCATGAACGCCCTCCTCGAGCCGGGTGATCACATGATCTGCACCTTCCCCGGCTACCAGTCCCTCTACGAGCTCGCAGCTTCGATAGACTGCCAGGTGACTTACTGGGAACCGGAGGAGGCCGAGGCATGGTGGTTCGAACCCGACCAGCTCAGGAGACTGTTGCGCCCCAACACCAAGCTGGTGGTCTGGAACTTCCCGCACAACCCCACCGGGGCGCTCCCCGCGAAAGAAGACTTTGCCGCCATGGTGGCTGCGGCGGCTTCGGTGGGTGCCTGGGTGTTCTCCGACGAGATGTACCGGCTGCTCGAACCGGTGGCGGAGACCCGTCTGCCCGCAGCCGTGGACGTCTACGACAGAGCCGTCTCCCTGTCCGGGATGTCCAAGGCGTTCGGGCTGGCCGGGCTGCGTATAGGTTGGGCGGCCACCCGCGACCGTGAGCTTCTGGGGAGGATGAGTGCCCTCAAGGACTACACCACCATCTGCAGCAGCGCGCCCAGCGAGTTGCTGGCGCTGATGGCCTTGCGGTCGCGGGAGGGCATCCTCCGCGCCCACCGCGAACGTGTGGGCCGAAACGTCGAACTCGCCGGCGGGTTCTTCGACCGCCACCTCGATCGGTTCCGGTGGACGCCCCCGCGTGCCGGCACGGTCTGCTTCCCTCGCCTGCTGGCCGGTGCCACGCCGGCGGCTGGGGTCGATCGTCTCCGGTCGCCGTACGAGCAGCAGGGAGAGGGAGCCGAGGCGTTCTGCGCACGCGTGCTGTGCGACACCGGCGTGCTGCTGCTGCCCTCCACGGTCTACGACTACGGCGATGAGCACTTCCGCCTGGGACTGGGCAGAGAGGACTTCCCTGAGGGCTTGACTGTTCTGGACGCCTACTTGAGCGGCGCCGGCCGCTGAGGTCGTGCGCGGGGAGGGCCGCCCGAGACGCGTCGGGGGGCGGGCCCGCGCCACGCGGGCCCGCCCCCCGGCATCCATCGACCTAGAACCCCAGTGCCCGGGCGTTCGTCTCGTACAACTTGGTCTTTTCGTCCTCGGTCAGCGGCAGGCTTCTGAGGAACCCCATGCAGTCGGTCATATCCTCGTACGGGAAGTCGGTCCCCAGTAGGATCCTGTCCAGACCCAGACCGTCCCGCGTGCAGACGTAGGCCGCCGGCAGGTAGTTGCCGCTGGTGGTCACCCAGAGGTGTCTCTTGACGTAGTAGCTCGCCCACTCCTTGCTCCCCGGACCGATCTCGGGGTTGGGGGTCTCATGCTTCTGCATATAGGCCCGATCGACCCGGTCGACCAAGAAGGGAAAAGCCTCGCCGTAGTGACCCATGATGATCTTGAGATTCGTGAACCGGTCGAACACCCCACGGACGATCATTCGCATGAACGTGTACATGACCTCGACGCCGAAGCCAAAGGTGGGGCCGCCGAGGACCATGCCGAACTCGCGCAACTCCGGGATCATGGGAACGGCCGGGTGCAGGTAGATGGGGATATCGAGCTCCTGAGCCTTCGCCAGCAGAGGCCAGTGCTGCTCCTCATCGAGATGCGAGTCGCCGAAGTTCGAGTGGGTCTCCCAGCCGGAGAAGCCCAGTTCCTTGACGCACCGCTCCAATTCCTCGACCGACCACTCGGTGTCTTTGGGAGCCAATGCGGCGAAACCGCCGAACCGGTCCGGATGCTCGTTCATGATCGCGGCAAGGACGTCGTTCGCGTTCTTCGCGACCCTCCTGCCGACTTCGACCTCGAACTGCTCGGCCCCCGGGGAGGTCAGGGAGATGACGGCATAGTCGACTCCGGCGGCGTCCATCAGCTTGATGCGGCCTTCGCCCATGTCCGCCAGCTTGGCCCCGGTGTCCGACAGAGGCAGCCAGGCGTCCGCGGCAAAGCCCAGACCCTTCGCCGGATCGATCCTGGGATAGCCCTTGTTGGTGCGCAGTGCTTCCGACCACATGTCGGTGGTGAAATGGTTCTCGAGGTCGATGGTCCTCACGCCTTGGACTCCTTTCGTTGACTCAAGCTACGGCAGATACTGCTCGGCGATACTCACGATCTCGTGACCGTCACGCTCGATCCACCACGGCATGAGATGCAGGTGCTCGGCCCCGGCGGGAGGAGTGGCGTCCCAGAAGCTCTTGAACTCGGCCCATGTTACAGGCTGAGGGTCGTCCGGGCCTCCGCCCAAATACGTGGCCGTGGTGATGGAAGCGGACGGCGACACCGTGAACTCCCGCAACTGGGGATTGACATTACGGATGTAGTAGTCGTTGGGCAGGTCTTCGCCCGGGGCAAGGTCACCAGCCTCGATAGCCGCAGCCACGGCCGCGTCTCCGGTGAGCATCTCGGCATAATCGATGCTCAGGTAGCGGACCCCCCCGGATTCCCACACCTCGTCGACGTAACCCATGGCCCGGACGTTGCCGTTCGGCAGGAGCGTCTCGGCACTGGACAGGGCCTCGGTAGTGGTGGTGCTGGAAGAGCTGGTGGTACCAGGATGTGTCGGTGGAGAGGGGATCGTCGAAGTGACCGAACCGGGACTGCCACCCGAGGTGGACGTAGTGCTCGCGACGGTCTCGCTGGTGCTGACCGTCGTCGTCGACGTTTCCTTGTCGGAACCGCAGCCCGCCGCACCTACCAAAGCGATTGCAAAGATGACCGCGGCAGCCACCCCGGTGATGGTCGCGGCCCGCGGCCGCCGGCGGCACGGCCGCTTCCCCGCCTTGTGCTCAAGCCTCTGCTCCATGGTGCCCCTCCCTAGCCGCACGTCTTCACTGTCTTGGATTGTCTCACGTCATTCAACGTTTCCCGCTGCGGGGGGATGCTCGAGCACTCCGTCCACAATGACCGTGGGTCGTCATCAGGTTGGCGCCGCTGGCGCAGCCAACCGCGATGCCACCTCGATCGCGACCATCTTACCGCTGAACTCAGAGTTGGTATTCTGGTTCTGTGCAACGACTGATATCGCCAACGGACGGGACCGGACCGCGCTCCGGAGAGAACCGGTCTGACGGCTTTCGGAAAGCCCCTGGTCTGGTTCGATCCACGCGCGGGGCGGCCACCGGAGCGACAGCGTCAGACAAAAGGAGGTTGCAGGTGAAGCCTACGAGGGTCTGCCTATTGGACGGGGGCTCGATGGCAATAGACGGCCACAAGATCTACTGGAATCGCGGCCCCGCGGGAGATATCCGCTTCCCCGTGTACAGCGTGCTCGTGGAGCACGAAGACGGCCTCTTCCTGTACGACACAGGCTTCGATCTGGAGTACATGCAGAAGTACGTGCCTCAGGACCAGCCCATACAGTCGTCGGACCAGACCCTGCCGGCCCAGTTGGCCAAGGTCGGATACAAGCCCGAGGACGTGACCCACTTGCTCCTCTCTCATCTTCACATCGACCATTGCGGCGGCAGCCACCTGTTCCCCCAGGCCAAGGTCGTCTGCCATGAGAAGGAGTACGAACAGGCGCAGAACCCCGAGTTGTTCGAGAGGCTGAGCTACGGGGCCGTGGCCTGGTTCGCTCCTCAGCTCGTCAAGCATCGGATGGAGATACCGGCGAACGTGGACCCTAACCTGTCCCCGGAATTCCAACTGGTCAGCGGAGACGTGGAATTCGCCCCTGGGGTGTGGCTCCTGGAGACCCTGGGCCATGCGGCCGGGCACTACAGCATGCTGGTGAAGCTCGCCGGCCGGCAGCCGATGCTCTTTACCGGCGACGCGGCCATGACCCCCAAGAACCTGGACATGATGGTGGTGGGCGGTTTCCATCTCGACCCGGTGGCGGGTACCCATTCGCTGCAGCGGCTCAAGGACCTGGCGGAGGAGCACGACGCCGAACTGTTCTTCTCGCACAGCATGCCCGAGTTCGAGACCTGGAACAAGGCGCCAGAGTGGTATCGGTGACCATGCAGCGCTTCGTCAACGGGACCAACGGCGGGCCGGTGCACGTGTATGTTGAGGACGGCCGGATCGTCCGCATCGTCCCCATCACGTTCGACGATACCGACGCGCCGTCCTGGGAGATCGAGGCGAGGGGGCGGCGCTTCGCGCCGCCCCGCAAGGTCACGCTCTCACCCCCCACGGTCGCCCATCGCTCGCTCATCTACTCGCCAAAACGCATACTGACGCCCCTCAGAAGGGTCGATTTCCACGCCAAGGGCAAGCGGAACATCCAGAACAGGGGAGTCTCCGGCTACGAGCCCATCTCCTGGGAAGAGGCCCTGGACACGGTCGCGGAAGAGATGATCCGGATCAAGCGAGAGGTCGGACCGGCTGCCATCCTGTCGACGCCCAGCTCGCACCATATGTGGGGCAACATCGGCTACCGGCACAGCACCTACTTCCGCTTTATGAACCTCGTCGGTTTCACCTACGGCGAGCACAACCCGGACAGCTGGGAGGGCTGGCATTGGGGCGCCACCCACATGTGGGGCTTCAGCCACCGCCTGGGCCTGCCCGAGCAGTACGACCTGCTCGAGGACGCGCTCAAGCACACGGAGATGCTCGTGCTCTGGTCGGCCGACCCCGAAGCTACCTGCGGTGGGATCTACGCCGCGTTCGAGAGCACTCCCCGCCGCTTCTGGCTGAAAGAGCTCGGCATCGAGATGGTAGTCATCGACCCGTACTATAACCACACCGCCGGCCTCTTCGCCGACAAGTGGCTGGCCCCACGGGTGGGCACGGACGTATGCGTGGCCCTGGCGATCGCTTTCGTGTGGCTCAGCGAGGGCACCTACGACACGGAGTACGTGGCCGGCCGCACCGTGGGGTTCGACCGCTGGAAAGACTACGTACTGGGCGTGGCCGATGGCACGCCCAAGACCCCGGAATGGGCTGAGCAAGAATCCGGCATCCCGGCCCGGGAGATCAGGGCTCTCGCCCGGACATGGGCCCGCAAGAAGACCATGCTCACGCCCGGCAGCAACCACGGCATGGGTGGGGCCTGCCGCTCCGCCACGGGCAACGAGTGGACCCGGGCCATGGTCGCCCTGGCGGCGATGCAGGGCATGGGCAAGCCCGGTAGCAACATCTGGTGCACCACGGCAGGCGCGCCGGTCGACACCTCCTTCTGCTTCCCCGGCTACGCGGAGGGCGGCATATCCGGCGACGTGGATAACTCGGCCGCCGGCTTTCGCTGGCTCTATCGGATGTTCCCGAACGGGGGTGCGACCCGCTGCACCCACCATTCCACAGAAGGCCAGACGGTACCGCGTCTCCACATCCCTGAGGCCATGAGAGGCGAGCGGCTGGAGTGGCGAGGCAAGGGCTTCTGCGGCTCCTCCATCGAGTCACAGTTCCAGAAGTACGAGTACCCGGCTCCGGGCTATCCGCCGATTGAGATGTACTATAGATACGGAGGGTCGTTCATCGGTACGATGACCGCCACGAACCGGTATGCCGCGGCGTACCGGGAGGGGGTGGTGCCGTTCGTGGTCAACCAGGCCATATGGTTCGAGGGCGAGACCAAGTTCGCCGATATCATCCTGCCGGCGTGCACCAATTTCGAGCGCTGGGACATCAGCGAGTTCGCCAACTGCTCGGGCTACGTGGCCGACTCCTATACCTTCTGCAACCACCGGGTCATCACCCTGCAGCAGAAGTGCATCGAACCCCTGGGCGAGAGCAAGGCCGACTACGAGATCTTCGCCGGACTGGCGAAGCGTCTGGGCATCTGGGAGATCTTCACCGACGGAGGCAAGACCGAACTCGACTGGACCAAGCAGATGTTCGCCGCCAGCGACCTGCCCAAGGCCGTGACCTGGGAGGAGTTCGAGAAGAAGGGCTACTACGTGGTGCCGGCGCCGGTCGACCGCGCGCCCACCCCAGCGTTCCGCTGGTTCGCCGAAGACCGGGTCCGCGACACCCCCGACTGGGGGCCGCACCCGGCCGACACCGTGGGACTCAAGGGCCTCCAGACGTCCTCGGGCAAGATCGAATTCGTATCTTCCAGCCTGACCCGGTTCGAGCAGTCGGGGACCATCGACCCCGAGCGACCCATCCTGGGCCCTCAGTACATCCCGAGCTGGGAAGGGCACCACACTCGCGATCTCTACTCGAAGTACCCGCTCCAGATGATCTCGCCCCATCCCCGCTACTCCTTCCACACCATGGGCGACGGCAAGGAGAGCTGGATAAACGAGATCAAGGACCACCGGGTGCTCGCGCCGGACGGCCGTTTCTACTGGATCATGCGCCTGAACGCCGCCGATGCGGCGGCTCGCGGTATCAGCGAAGGCGATCTTATCCGGGCCTTCAACGACCGGGGCTCGGTGATCCTCGCGGCGCAGGTGACGGAGCGCCTGCCGCCGGGCACCGTGCACTCGTACGAGAGCTGCTCCGACTACCTCCCGGACGGAGAGCCTGGGCATTCCCCCGACCGAGCGGGGTGCGTGAACATCCTCACCCCCGAACGGCACATCACGCCCACATCCCCAGGACAGGCGCCGAACTCCTGCCTGGTGCAAATCGAAAGGTGGGACCACACTTGATACTGTTGACACTGTTGGAAGACTGTTGGGGATCGCAAGAGAGGAGGCGGCGGACGCACAGACCGGGTATGACAGGGTAAGCCACACGAACGAGAAGGGGAACAATGATGCTAGAGAGAGAAGACAAGACCTACAGTAGACGTGACTTCCTTAAGATCGCCGGCGTGGCCGGGGCGGCCGTAGGTATGGGCGCCGGCCTGGGCGGCCTGGTGGCCGCCTGCGGCGGCGAGGAAGAGACCACCACCACCGCGGTGGAGAGCACCACCACCACCGGGGCGGAGAGCACTACCACCACCGGGGCCCAGAGCACCACCACCGTGAGCGCAGGGGCGGAGGAAGGCCGGGCCATCAAGCTGGGACTGGTCTCGCCCCAGACCGGCAACTTCGCCGTGTTCGCCATCGCCGACGAGTGGTGGCTCGCCCACGCCGAGGCGGCTCTGGCGGAGGGCATCATCGCCGGCGACGGCAAGAAGCGCATGGTGGAGATCATCGTCAAAGACAGCCAGTCCGACTCCAACCGGGCCGCGACGGTGGCGGCCGACCTGGTGCAGATAGACCAGGTCGACATGCTGCTCGCCTCCGGCACCCCGGACACCTGCAACCCGGTGGCCGACCAGGGCGAGGCTCTGGCCTGCCCGGTCCTTATGAGCTTCAGCCCCTGGCAGGCCCTTTACATCCGCAGTGGCCAGCCGGTCGAGTTCAAGTGGGCCTGGGGCAACATGCTGGGTTCAGAAGAGACCATCGCCTCCTTCACCGACGCCTTCGAGGTAAGCGGCGTCCAGACCAACAAGAAGGTGGGCATGCTCTTCCAGAACGACGCCGACTACCAGGGCTGGATGGACCCCTCCGCCGCGCCCAAGGTGTTCGCCGAGAAGGGCTACACCCTGGTGGTGCCCGAGCCCTACGCGGTCCCGGCCGAAGACTTCACCCAGCAGATCTCCATGTTCAAGAACGAGGGCTGCGAGATCATCTGCGGCACCAACGACCCCCCCTGGTTCTCCAACTTCCTCACCCAGTCCCTGCAGCAGGGCTTCCAGCCCAAGTTCATCAGCTCCGGTAAAGCCCTCATCTTCCCCCAGGCGGTCCTAAGCTATCCCAACCAGGGCCTAGGCCTGATCGGTGAGGCCGCCTGGCACCCCAGCTGGAAGTTAAAAGACACCCTCTCCGACCTTGATTCCGAAGGTCTGGCCGCCGACTACGAGGCCAAGACGGGCGAGCAGTGGACCGCGGCCATCGGCTGCTACGGCAAAGTCGAATGGGCCATCGACGTGTACAAGCGGGCCACCGACGCCGAAGACAAGGAGGCCGTGATCGCGGCCGTCAAGACCACCAAGAACACCTTCCAGCAGGGCTACATCGACTACACCGAGCCGGTCGACCCCAACGGCTTCCATCCCCATCCCAACGTCTATAAGCCCTTCATCGGCGCCCAACAGTGGATAAAGGGCAGCAAGAATCCGGTCGAGGCGGTGGTGGTCAGCAACGCCACCGCCCCGGGAACCACGGTGCAGGCCAAGGCTACGCCGATGGTGTACTCGTAGATCATCCCGTCAAGCAGTGAGCCCGGCGCCCGGGCGACGCCCGGGCGCCGACTCGAACGGAAGTGAGGGGGCCGGCGGTCGCAGCGATAGCGGGGACCGCCGGCCCCGCATCTTGTCGGCGCACGTGAATCGACCCCAGGAGGTTGCCCGTGTATTCCAAGACGCTCAGGCCGGAGATCATGTCCACCATGCTCCCCAAGGACTTCCCGGCCGACGAGCTCAGCAAGCCCGAGTACAAGATGGTCGTGGAGAGAGACATCATGGTCACCATGCGCGACGGCGTGCAGGTGGCGCTGAACATCTACCGGCCCGACGCGCCCGGTCCCTTCCCCGCCCTGCTAGCGGCGGACTCCTATCAGAAGGACCTGGACGACCTGCCTCTGCTCCCGATCTTCCACATGCGCGAGACCAACGACATCGAATACTTCGTCTCCCGCGGTTACATCTTCGTGCACTCGGACTCGAGGGGCACCGGCCATTCACCCATCGGGCAATGGGACCTCTTTGGTCGCGAGATGCAGACCGACCTGTACGACCTGGTCGAGTGGATCGCAGCCCAGGCCTGGTGTACCGGCAAGGTGGGCATGCTGGGCGAGTCGCTGCTCGCCTGGTCGCAGTGGTTCGCGGCCGTCCAGCAGCCGCCTCACCTGACCTGCATCCTTCCCTGGGACGCAGGCGCCGATCTCTACCGGGACGTGGCCTGGCATGGAGGCATGATGGCGGTCGGCTTCCCCACCGCTTGGCACATGTGGGAGATCCGTGGCCACTACCGGTTGGGATGGGCGGCCCGTGACCCGGGCTTCGTGCCTCCCAACCCCGAGATGGGCAAGTGGGACATGGTCTGGAACGTCATGAACCACCCTACGTACGACGACTTCTGGAAGCTGCGCAACCCCGACTTCTCCAAGATCGAGTGCCCGGTGTTCGTGGTGGGCGCTCTCCACAAGGTGGGGCTCCACTTGCGCGGAGTGGTCCGCGGATACGAACAGGTCACTACCCCCAAGAAGATGATGCTCATCCACGGCGTTCTCGACGGCGACGAGATGGCCATCTACAACTCCCCGCAGATGCAGCTCTTGATGCTGCGCTGGTACGACCACTGGTTGAAGGGCAACGACACCGGCCTTATGCAGGAGCCGCCGGTGACCATCTTCGTCAGAGGCGCCAACGTGTACCGGCCGGAAAGCGAGTGGCCGCTGGCCCGGACCGACTATCGCAGGCTCTATCTCCATCCCGGACCCAGCGGGGCGGTGGACTCGCTGAACGACGGTCGGCTCTCCTGGGATCCCCCGGCTGAAGCCGAAAGCTCGTTCAAATACTCGTACCCCGACCAGGATTGGACCCATTTCTCGGGTGGCGGTACTGCCGTCATCGAGGAGAACGGCGTTGTATACGGGCAGCGCCGCATCCCGACGTTCACCACGGCCCCGCTGGAAGAAGATCTGGAGGTCTCGGGCAGCATCGTGCTGGTGCTGTATGCGTCGTCAGACCAGAAGAACACCGACTTCTTCTGTCGTCTGGTCGATCAGGCCCCCGATTCTGAGCAGATCCCCGGGATGCCGCCGAACGGGCTCACGCTGACCCGGGGCTGGCTGAAGGCTTCGCACGCCTTCACCAAGAGCGAGGAACTCTCGAAGCCTTATCGCCCCTACTACCTGCACGACGACCCCAAGCCCATCGAGCCGGGCACGATCTACAAGTACGAGATAGAGATCTGGCCGACCTGCAACGTGTTCAAGAAGGGACACCGCATCCGCATCGATGTCGCCTGCGGCGACTCGCCCGCCCTGGACTTCGGCGGCCACTACTACGGCATCAAGGTGGGGACAGACACCTACTACCACGACAAGGACCACCCGTCGCACATCATCCTGCCGGTGATCCCGGCCTAGCGCCTCCCGGGGCAAGCACGTCGGCGGCCGTCAGCCGTGAAGCCACTCGCGTAGCGCAGGCCTTATGAGCTAGGATGCAAGCAACTACTGGAAGGGAGATGCCACGGACGCCGTAAGACCGGGCAAGGCCGGCAGGCTCAAGGCCGCCGAGCGCAAGAGGCAGATCGTCGAGGTGACCATGGGCGTCGTGGCCAAATACGGCGTCCAGGGAACCACCACGTCCCGGATAGCCGAGGCGGCAGGGGTGTCCGAGGCCACCTTGTATAGACATTTCTCCAGCCGGACCGAGATGCTGCTTGCCGCACTCGACCTTGTGTACGAGCGCGTGTTCAAGATCATCCACGCGGCCGACCGAGGGAACGCGCTCGACCGGCTGCGGGCGATCGGAAGATTGCATTCCACCGTCGTCTCCTCAGAGATAGAAGGCTACGTCTACCCTCTGTTTGAGTTTGTGGCCGCTCCGCCCGAGGTCGGGCTCCGAGATGCCCTGGCCGAAAGAGAGCGCTCATCCATCCACGCCCTCGCGGCCATTCTCGAGGAGGGAAAGGTCCAGGGGGTCATTCGGCCGGACACAGACACCGAGCAACTGGCCTGGGAGCTCGTAGGCGTCTACTGGGCCCAGGACGTATCCTATCTCATGGGGCTCAGTGAATACGTCACCGCCGACCGGGCCCAACGCATGCTGGAGCGCCTCCTGGAGAGCATCTCGGTGACCCGTCGTCCCGGGCAGGCTTGACAAAGCGACGCGTCCCGCTATTGTCTGCAAAGTGGGCGCTTACTGATATCAGCCGCGCGGGCTGATGCCGGGAGCGTGCATCCCCTTTCTGGACCCGCGGGTCGACACGGGCGCGAGCGACCCGCGGGTCGGCAAGATGAACCTGTTCAGAGCGGACATCGCTGAAGTAGCCGACCGAAACGTGGGGGTCTATGGCGTGAAGAAGATCGACACCGAGAACCACTTCGCCACCGATGCCTATGTAGGCGCCCTGTACAAAAACCCAGGCTATCCCCGTTTCGTGGACGACAAGGAGACCGGAGAACGCCACGTCTACCATTCGGCCGGCTACTGGCAGCCGTTCGGCGACCCTCTGGTCGACCGACTCCTGGACCTCGACGGCATGCGGCTGGAGGCGATGGATGCCATCGGCATCGACGTCGCGGTGCTCTCGCACACCGCGCCGGCATTGGAGCAGTTGGAGCCCCCGGTGGCGACGGCCCTGTCCAAGGACGCCAACGACAAGCTGGCCGAGGCCATCGACCGCCACCCCGACCGGTATCTGGGATTCGCCACCCTGGGACCCCGCGAGCCCGAAGAGGCGGCCAAAGAGCTGGAGCGCGCCGTCAAGGAGTTGGGGTTCAAAGGCTGGAACACCCACTCCAACTTCGGTGACTCCTACCTTGACCACAAGCGCTATTGGCCCATCCTGGCCAAGGCCGAGGGGTTGGGCGTGCCCATCTACCTGCACCCGACGTTCCCGATCATCCGCCAGTTGACCGACTACGGACTGGCCCTGGCCGGACCCGGGTTCGGCTTCGGTATCGAGACCTCGACCGTGATGATGCGACTCATCCTGAGCGGGGTGTTCGACGCCTTCCCAAGACTGACGATCATTCTCGGCCACTACGGCGAAGCCCTCCCCTTCCTGCTCAAGCGGGTGGACCGCTCGTTCCTCCAGTACCACGTGCCCAAAGGGTCCGGCTCCATGCCCGCGATAAGAAAGCGGCCGAGCGAGTACCTGCTGGAGAACATGTACGTCACCACCAGCGGCAATTTCCTGGCCGCCGCCTTCGAGTGCACTCGGGCCGCCCTGGGGATAGAACGGATCATGCTGGGCACCGACTACCCGTACGAGACCACGGTGGAGAGCGGGGAGTTCCTCGACGGGCTTGGACTATCGGAAGACGAGCAGACCAGGATCTACGAAGACAATCCGGCCGGATTGGGATTCACGCTCTCTAGCTGAGGTCCACAAACGGGAGCGCCGGGGCCCCTGCGGCCCGTCGCCCGTGCGCAAGGAGGTAGCTGATGTACACCAAGATCCTCAAGCCCGAGATCATGTCCACCCTGCTCCCCGAAGGCTTCCCGGCGGAGAAGCTGAGTAGGCCTCAGTACAAGATGGTCGTGGAAAGAGACGTCATGGTCACCATGCGTGACGGAGTGCGGGTGGCCTGTGACGTGTTCCGCCCCGACGCCCCCGGGCAGTTCCCGGCCCTCTACGCCACCAGCGCCTACCAGAAGGACCTCGAGTACCTGCCCCAGTGGCCCATCTATCACTTCCGCGAGACCAACGACATCGAGTGGTTCGTGTCCCGAGGCTACGCATACGTGCACCAGGACATACGGGGCAGCGGCAAGTCGGCGGAGGGCGAGTTCCAGCTCTTCAGCCAGGAAGAGCAGAACGACTTCTACGACATGGTGGAGTGGATCGGGGTCCAGCCCTGGTGCACCGGCAAGGTGGGGATGATCGGAGAGTCGCTGCTCGCCTGGGTGCAGTGGTTCACCGCCGCCATGCAACCAGCCCACTTGTGCTGTATCGCTCCCTTCGACGCGGGGGCGGACATGTATCGGGACGTGGCCTTCCACGGCGGCATCATGGGCCTGGGCTTCCCGGCCAACTGGTGGACGGCTGAGATCCGGGCCAACTATCGGCTGGGCAAGTACGGGCCATCACCAGGTGTGGGCAGATGGGACCTGCCCTGGAACGTCATGCACCACCCCACCTGCGACGACTTCTGGAAGGTGAGAAACCCGGACTTCACCAAGATCCAGGTCCCTGTCTACAGCATCGGCATCCTGCACAAGGTGGGCATCCACCTGCGCGGTAACATCCGGGGCTACGAGACGGTGACGACCCCCAAGAAGCTGCTCCTCTGCCATGGGGACTTCGAGGGCGACGAGATGGCCATCTTCAACTCTCGGGAGATGCAGCTGCTGCATCTGCGCTGGTACGACCACTGGCTGAAGGGCAACGACACCGGTTTCATGGAGGAAGACCCGGTGACCGTGTTCGTGCGCAACCGCGAGGTCTACCGGCCGGAGAAGGACTGGCCCATCCCGGACACCCAATATCGGAACCTCTACCTTGCGCCGGGACCGAGCGGCGCGGTGGGATCGCTGAACGACGGGGCTCTCACGTGGGAGGCGCCGACCGTGGCGGCCGCGGCCGGTCCGCCGCCGGTCCCCGCGGACGGGGCGGCCGACGCTGCCGGCAGACCACGGACGGCCTGGGCACCCGAGACGATCATGGCCGCCGGAGAGACAAGGGCCACGGTGACCCCGGCATCGACCAGCTACGACTATCCCGACCCCGATTGGTCCCACTTCTCCGGCCTGGGCACGGCCGTCATGGAGGACGGGGTCCCGAACCCGGTACGGAAGATCCTCACCTTCACCGGTGAGCCTCTTGCCGAGGACGTGGAGGTGATCGGCAGCATCGTCCTCAACCTCTGGGCTTCGTCGGACCAGACCGATACCGACTTCTTCGTGCGCCTTACCGACCAGGTACCCGATGACGACCAGATCCCGGGCATGGCCCCGCGCGGCCGCATGCTGACCCGCGGCTGGCTCAAAGCGTCGCACGCCTGCACCAAGGATGAGGCCAGGAGCCTGTCGTACCGGCCCTACTACCGGCACGACGAGCCGAGACCTCTCGAGCCCAATAAGATCTACAAGTTCGAGGTCGAGGTCTGGGCCACGTCCTGCTGCTTCCCAAAAGGGCACCGCATCAGGGTGGACCTGGCCTGCTACGACTCGAACGCCTTCGACTTCGGCGGTCATTACTACGGCCTCAAAGTGGGGCGGGACACTATCTATCATGACAAGGACCACCCGTCGCACATCGTCCTGCCGGTGATCCCGCGGAGGTAGCGACGGCCTCAGGCGCAGCGGGTCCGGCGGGCGGCAGCCTGCGGCCGGCCGCCGGACCCGCTTGTCGGATGACAGGTTCGGGGCTGCTCCGCGCCGTCGTGGCGAAATAGGCTATACTGCCTCAACACTACTACAGACTCGGTTGTCCCCGCGCTCTTTCCCAAGGACTCGATCGGATCAACTGCGTCTACAATCGCAGTGCATCCCTCGAGGCGCACGGCAAGGAGCTAACCGCTATATGAGTTTCGCTGAACTAGGCCTGGAACCAGGTCTCCTGAAGGCTGTACAGAACCTCGGCTACATAGATCCCACCCCCATCCAAGAACAGGCCATCCCTCTGGCCCTCACCGGGCGCGATCTTCTGGGCTGCGCCCAGACCGGCACCGGCAAGACGGCCGCCTTCATCCTCCCCGCCCTGCAACTGATGGGCCGCCGGTCGCCCGGCGGCGCCGCGGCAGGCGACGGTGGTCGCAATGGCAGCGGCCACCGCGTGTCCATCGGCACCCTGGTGGTCACTCCCACCCGCGAGCTGGCAGGCCAGATCGACGAGGTGGCCCGAGCCTGCTGCCAGATACACCGGTCAGCGCATCGCAGCGGTCTACGGGGGCGTCGGCTACGAGCCCCAGTTGAAGAAGCTGCGCCGTGGCGTCGATCTGCTGGTGGCCACTCCGGGCCGCCTGCTCGACCTGCATCAGCGCGGAGACGTCGACCTCTCCCAGGTGCAGATCCTGGTGCTCGATGAGGCCGACCGCATGCTCGACATGGGCTTCTGGCCCGACGTGCGCCGGATCCTGAGCCTGCTGCCGCCCAAACGCCAGAATATGCTGTTCTCGGCCACCCTCTCGAACGACGTCATGCGCATCGCTGGACCGATCGCTCAGCGACCCGGCCCGGGTGGAAGTCGCTCCGAGCGCGACGCCGGTCGAGGCCGTGACCCAGACGATCTATCCGGTGGCCGAGTTGCAGAAGACCGACCTGCTTGGTCCGTCTCCTCGAGGAGGAGAAGCTCGACCGGGTGCTGGTCTTCACCCGCACCAAGCACCGCGCCGACCGGGTATGCCGTCACCTGGAGCGCAACCGCATCAAAGGGGTCGCCATCCATTCGAACCGCACCCAAGCACAGCGGCAACGAGCCCTTGACGGCTTCAAGGACGGCACCTACCGCGTGCTGGTGGCCACCGACATCGTGGCCCGGGGTATCGACGTCGACAGCATCTCGCACGTCGATCAACTACGACCTCCCCGCCGTGGCTCAAGACTACGTACACCGCATAGGCCGCACGGCCCGGGCAGGCGCCTCCGGCACCGCCATCAGCTTCCTGGCCGCGGAGCAGGCCAATGAGTTGCGCGAGATCGAGGTGATGCTCGGCGAGACCCTCCCCTGCCACGACCTGGAGGATTTCGCCTACATGCAGCGGCTGATCCCCAATCCCGACCGAACCGCCAGGAAGCCCAAGCCTCGGCTGGTCTACAACGGCAGCGCCCGGAGACGGCGCTAGGAGGTCAGGCCACTTGCCTCAGGAGGTCAGGCGCCGCAAGGCCTCCTGGTACTTCTCCCGGGTCTTATCGACCACGTCGTCGGGCAACGCGGGGGCGGGAGCTTCCTTGTTCCAGCGGATAGCTTCCAGGTAGTCGCGCACGAACTGCTTGTCGAAGCTGGCCTGGGGTCGGCCCGGCTCGTACGAGTCGGCCGGCCAGAGCCGGGACGAATCGGGAGTGAGGACCTCGTCGATCAAGATGAGTTCCCCGTGGTCGGCGCTCCCGTCGTCCACCAGCCCGAACTCGAATTTGGTGTCGGCGATGATGATGCCCCGTTCCAGGGCGTGCTCCGCCGCAAAGCGATAGAGCGCGAGGCTCGTATCGCGCACTCTCTCGGCGAGGTCCCGCCCCAAGATCGAAGCCGCTTCATCGAACGATATGTTCTCGTCGTGACCGGACTGAGCCTTGGTGGAGGGGGTGAAGATCGCCTCCGGCAGCCCGGCGGACTCCCGGAGGCCGTCAGGCAAGCGGATGCCACAGACCGTCCCCAGATCCTGGTACTCCTTCCAGCCCGAACCCGAGAGATAGCCGCGCACTATCGCCTCGATGGTCAGAGGCTGGGCGTTGCGCACCAGGACCGTCCGCCCCCTGAGGTCTTCGTAGTACCAGTCCAGTTCGGGGTACCACTCCGGGCCTGGATCGCCGTCGACGATGTGGTTGGCGATCAGGTGCGCCGTCTTCTCGAACCAGAAGTTGGACATCTGGGTGAGGATCCTGCCCTTGCCCGGCACCGGAGTGGGGAGGACATGGTCGAAGGCGGAGATACGGTCGCAGGCGACGATGAGCAGATGCTTGCCGCTGGGCTTGTAGACATCGCGCACCTTGCCTCGCCTGAACAGCGGCAGGCCTCGTTCTTGGGATGTGAACATCGCGGTCTGCGTCATGGCCATTCCTCCTCCGGGAGTACGGCAGCGATGGCGGTCACGATGCCGGCTATTGTAGCCTGGTGTTAGGATGACCGCCATGCAAGACAAAGACACACACCCTGCCGACCCGGTCCGCGAGCGGCAGCCCGCCGACGGTCCCGGGGATCTCGCCGCCAGAAGTCCCGGCTATTCTGGCCGCGGGCTTCCTGGCGACCTCGCCGGCGACCCGGTCCGCGCCAATCGCGACCTCTGGGACGCCTGGGCCGAGCTCCATGTCACCAGCGAGTTCTACGACGTGGAAGGTTTCAAGGCCGGCCGAGACACGCTGGACGCCGTCGAGCTCGAAGGGGTGGGTGACGTGCGCGAGAAGTCACTGCTTCACCTGCAGTGCCACTTCGGACTCGACACCCTGTCGTGGGCGCGCCGCGGCGCCCGGGTGACCGGGGTCGACTTCTCGGAGAGGGCGGTCGCTCACGCCCGGCGCCTGGCGCGGGAGTTGGCGATCGACGCCCGCTTCGTCCAGGCCGATGTCACCGACACCGCTGCCGTCCGCGGCATGCGTAGGAAATGAGCAGTTCGACGTTGTCTTCACCTCGCATGGGACCATCTCCTGGCTGCCGGACCTCGCCCCCTGGGCCCGTACCGTCGCCCGGGTCCTTAAACCGGGAGGACTGTTCTTCATCGCCGACTCCCATCCCTTCACCTGGATGTTCGACGAGACGGCCGAACCCGAACTGCGCTTCCGCTTCCCCTATTTCGACCGGACGGCGCTCCGCTGGGAGGAAAAGGGATCGTATGCCGTCCCCGATGCCGATCTCGAAAGCGTCTCGTACTCCTGGCAGCACACCTTTGCGGAGATCGTGGGCTCGCTGACGGCGGCAGGTCTTTCCATCACGTCCCTACGCGAGTACCCGTACCTTTTCTGGCGGTGGTTCCCCTGGATGGTCAAGGACGACGCAGGGCGCGTACCGCCTGCCCGACGGACACGCCCCAGATCCCCCTCATGTTCTCGCTCACCGCGACCAAGCCCCTCGACCTCGCGGCCGGCTCAGCGGGGACCGACGCCCCGCAGTCCGAGGACGGTCCGCCGTCATGAGGGTCGAGATGGCCCGGCGGCACGAGATCGGCACCGTGCTAACGCTCATCGAGGAACTGCTCGCCGAATTGGGAAGCGAGGGACAAGAATTCGCCCAGATCGATCGAGAGAAGCTCCACGCCGACATCGAAGGGAATCTGGATTCCGCACGATTCCTGGCCCTGCTTGGCCAAGGACGAGAGCGGCACCGCGGTAGGAGTCCTGACCCTTTCGGAGAGTTTCGCCCTCTACGCCGGGGGAGAGTACGGCGTCGATCGACGAGATGTACGTCCTGCCCGGCCACCGCTGCCGCGGTATCGGCGGGCGGTTGGTCGACGCGGCCGTGACCGTGGCTCGAGAGCGGAGATGGTTCCGGCTGGACGTCACCGGCCCGGAGGACGAGGGCGCCGAGCGGGCGGTGGACTTCTACAGACACAGGGGCTTCGAGTTCACGGGGCCGAAGCTGCGGCGTCTCTTGTGATGCCGCTTCCTCCGGCGCCGTCGCCGGCGGGGATCAGGCCTTTCTCCTCCTCCCGATCCGGGTGGCGCTGAGAGCCAGAAGCAGCACGATAGAGACTCCTATGGCTATGAGGAAGCTCCATATGCTGAAGTCGTTGACCACGCCCCCGTAGCCGAGGGCCCGGCCGAGGAAAGAACACAACCCCAGTCGGTTCGCCAGGCGGAGTGTCGGTCGGGTCAGTCCCCGGGCCGACTTCCGGGGCCCCCAGCTCGCGACTTGGCGAACTCCACGTGCGTGTAGACGATACGGAATCCAAGCCGCTCCATGTTCCGCTGCGAACCGCTGCCGGGCGCCGCCTCTGTGACCGCCAGGTCGCAACCTGCCTCTTCGGCCACCAGCAGCCGATGCCACTGGATGGCTTGCTGTAGGCCGCGCCCTCGGTACTCGGGCAGCGTGGAATCCCCCGACAACCACCCCACTCCGCCCTCGATCACCAACGCTCCGGTCCCAGCGGGCGCCCCGTCTACCCAGGCCAGGACCAGGACAGCGTCCTGACGCCCCGCCATGATCGCGCCGAACTCCTCATGCCTGCGGTGGGGCGACTCCCCGTCCGCGAATCCGCGCGCGGCGATCTGTCCCCACAACGCTCGCTCCGGTAGCGAACATGCCCGCACGTCTACGCCCATGGGCGGCACACCCGGGGCGGAGACTGCCTGGTCGGGAGCCACCGATGTCCGACCTCCAAGCTCCAGTGCGAGCACGTGCTCGAAATCCGAAACCCGCCATCCCCGCTGTCCCAGGCTCTCGAGCAGCGAGGCGTCGGCCAGCGGGCACACGCTGATCACCGCCTCAGCTCCCCGATCGTGGTAGAAAGCCTCCACACGCTCCAGTTCTGTCTCCCCGACCGGCCCGGCCATACCCATGCCGACCACCAGGTTCACCGGCGAACCCTCACCCAGCCACAGCGCTACCCCACCGCCTGCGTCGATGTACTCCGCGGGCACACCCGGCAGGACCGCCGGGGCGACCGCGGCCAGACGCCGGAACTCCGCGCAGATGAGGTCCTCCAGGCGACGAGCCAGGGCCAGGCCGGCGTGGATCATGATTGGATCGCGCACGACATCCGTCAATGGGAACCCATCCATGCAAGGAATGCAAGACTGAAACGGGCTATTTGGTAACCTTGGCGTGAAAGCACCCGTGGCACGTGGGAGGGGAGAGTTGGTGAACGGTGCTCCGCCGCCGAGCGACACCGCAGAGCTGGACAGCAGACCGCCGGTGAGCGGACTCACCTCCGCCGAGGTCGGGGAGAGGGTCGCCGCCGGCCTCACCAACGTGACCCCCCGCCCGGGCGGGCGGACCACCTGGGACATCATCCGCACCAACACGCTCACCTACTTCAACCTCATCCTGGGCGTGCTCTTCATCTTCATGATCACCTTCGGATCATGGCGCGACGCGCTTTTCGGAGCCATCATCGTGGTCAACTCCTTCATCGGTATCGCCCAGGAGATGCGGGCAAAGGTCGCCCTCGATCGGCTTCACGTACTCACAGCACCGGCGGCGCGGGTGATACGAGACGGCGAGGAGCGGGAAGTCCCCGTAAGCGAGGTGGTCCTCGACGACGTGCTCCGCATCACGGTAGGCGACCAGATCGTGGCGGATGGAGACACGCTGGAGTCGCTCAGCCTCGAGGTGGACGAATCCCTGCTGACTGGGGAATCCGTGCCCATGATCAAGGAGGCCGGGAGATCCCCTGCTCTCGGGCAGCTTCGTCGTGGCGGGGACCGGGCTGTTCCGCGCGACCGCGGTCGGCGCGAACGCCTACGCTCAGCGGCTGACGGGCGAGGGCAAGCGTTACGTCCGCCTGCGTTCCGACCTCATGACGGGCATCAACAACATCCTGCGCATCATAGGCATCGGGATCATTCCCGTCGGCGCGCTTCTCATCTGGGCCCAGTTCCGCATGGACGTGGGCATGGAGCAGGGAGTGACCAACGCGGTGGCCGCCCTGGTGGCCATGATCCCGCAAGGGCTGGTCCTGTTGACGAGCATCGCCTTTGCCGTATCGGCCATTACGCTGGCGCGCGGAAGGTCCTCACCCGCGAGCTGCCGGCCGTGGAAGGCCTTGCCCGAGTGGACGTGCTCTGCATCGACAAGACCGGCACCATAACCGAGCACGTTCCCGCGTTCGACCGTTTCGAGCGGCTCGACAGCGGGACGCGTCCCGCATGACGACCCGGGACGGGATGCCCTGGCCCTCGAGGTCCTCGGCATGATGGCGGCGAGCGCCTCCAGCCGAAACTCCACACTCGACGCTATCGCGGCGTCCGCTCCCCGCCCCGCATGACTGGACTGTCGAGGACTCGGTACCGTTCTCCTCTGCCCGCAAATGGAGCGCGGCGCGCGTTCGGCGGCCGTGGCTCCTGGGTCCTGGGGGCCCCGGAGATCGTGGCGGCGGACGGCGTACCGGCCGCCGCCCAGGCTCGGGCTCGAGCCGGAGATCTCGCCAAGGACGGCCTGCGGGTGCTTCTGCTCGCCCGCACTGAGTCACCCCTGAACGGAGACGAGCTCCCCGACGACCTGGCCCCCGTGGGGCTGGTGATACTCACCGAGCGGATCCGTTCCGACGCGCCCCAGACGCTCCGGCTACTTCCAGGAGCAGGGAGTCGAGATCAAGGTCATCTCCGGAGACAACCCGGTCACAGTGGCCACCAGTCGCGGCGAAGGCCGGGGTGCCGCGGTGCCGAGCGGGCGATCGATGCCCGCAGCCTGCCGGAGGGAGAGGCTCTGGCCGAGATGATGGAGGCCAACACCGTGTTCGGCCGGGTCAATCCCGATCAGAAATGCGCCATGGTCGAGGCCCTCCAGAGCCGGGGGCACACCGTGGCCATGACCGGGGACGGCGTCAACGACGTGCTCGCCCTCAAGCAGGCCGACATGGGTATCGCCATGGGCACCGGCACGGCGGCCGCCCAGGCGGTGTCTCAGTTGGTGCTGGTGGATTCGCGCTTCTCCACCCTCCCCGGCGTGATGGCAGAGGGCCGGCGGGTGACGGCCAACATCGAGCGCGTGGCCAACCTGTTCACCACCAAGAGCGTCTGGGCCGCCGCCCTTGCCATCTCGATCGCGGCGCTGGCCGTGTCCTATCCTATCCTTCCCCGCCACCTCAGCCTCATCGACGCCCTGGTCATAGGCATACCAGGCTTCTTCCTGGCCCTGGCGCCCAACCCGCGCCGCTTCATCCCGGGATTCGTGTACCGAGTGGCCCGCTTCGTGATCCCCACCGGTCTGCTGGCAGCGATCACCGTCCTTTCATCGTATCTGCTCATCCGGGCTGTGGGGGCTTCGGTAGACGAGGCCCGCACCATGGAGACGGTGGTCTTTTCCGTCATAGGTCTCCGGGTCATCGCAGTCATTGAACGGCCGATCCGCGGATGGCGCCTGGGGCTCCTCTTGGCCATGGCCGCGCTTCTGGCGATCGCGTTCGCCGTCCCCTTCTCTCGCGAGTTCCTGGCCCTCGACCTGCCCAGTTGGACGGTGATCGGGGTCACGTGCGCGACCTGCGTATTCGCCTGGTTCTTCGTAGGCCTGGGCTGGCGGATCGGGCAGCGACTCCCGTTCTGGCGGGAGGCGGCCCGACGCGCGGAGCAGGCTCACGAATGAACTCACTTCCGCACCAATCGGACGCCCCGGCCAAGAGCTCACCGGGCGAACTGCTAGTTTGCAGACAGGCGTAGAAGGGTAGCGAATCAAGGAGATCAAAGAGAGGAGTCACCATGCAAGACCGCGGGCAACCGACTCGTCCCAGACGACCGCGGGCTCTCGCGACCCTGTTTCTGGTCACCCTGCTTGCACTTGCCATGATCCCGGCTGCCTGCGGGTCGGGGGATGACGAAGATACGACGGCCTCCACCACGCCCGGCGACACCGGCATCCAGACCGGCGGCATCCTCCAGGTAGCGACCGAGCCGGCCACCAACCGCGACCCGGCGTTCGCCAGCGCGCGGGCCGACATTCTCATCAACCAGCAGGTCTACGACTGGCTGGTCGATGTCGGACAGAGCAACGAGTTGCTTCCCGGCCTTGCCACCGAATGGCGATCGGAAGACGGCAAGGTCTGGACCTTCACCCTCCGTTCTGACGTGAAGTTCTCCAACGGCGAAGCGTTCACGGCCGATGACGTGGTCTATACCTTCGATCGTCTGCGCGACCCCGATGTCGGGTCGCCCGGCGTCGGCCTTTATGCCAACGTCGCCGGCATCGCCGCGACCGATCCCACCCACGTAGAGTTCACTCTCACCGAGCCCAATCCTGAGTTCCCCAGCGACGTCGCCGATTACCACGCCGCCATACTCTCGAAAACGGTAACCGATCCGGCTGCCGAGTGGGTGGGCACAGGCCCGTTCGCGATCGAGTCCTACTCGGCGGAAGACAGGGCGATCCTCAAGAAGAACCCGAACTATTGGATGAAGGACGACCAAGGCGCGCAACTGCCCTATCTGGACGAGATCCAGTTCATCTTCTCCCCGGATGTAGCCGGACAGGTGGAGGCCCTGCGCGGAGATCAGGTACAGTTCGTGGCCGGGCTCACCGCAGAGTTGGTCGATTCCATCAAGACCGATGCGAATCTCAAGGTGATCACCGGGCCGGCGAGCGCCTTCCACTATGTGATCCACATGCGTTCCGATGAGGGCCGGCCCACTGCCGACCCCAGTGTCCGCAAGGCCCTGCAGTTGGGCACCGACCATCAAGGCCTCATCGACCAGGTGCGGCCCGGACTCGCAGTAGTGGGTAACGGTACTCCCGTGGGACCCGCTTACGGCGACTACTACTTGGATCAACCCCCGCTCTACGACGTCGAGCAGGCCAAGAAGTTGCTGGCGGATGCGGGATACCCTGACGGTCTCACCATCACCCTCTATGCCCAGGCTGCTCTTGAGGTACCGGCGATCGCCACAGTCTGGAAAGAGCAGATGAAGCTCATCGGGGTGACGGTCGACATCCAGACCTTACCGCCCGATGTGTACTACAGCGAGGGCGACACCAGCTGGCTCGTGGTCGACTTCGGCATAACCGAGTGGGGGGCACGGGCCACGCCCAACGCCTACTTCAACGCGGCATACGTCACCGACGCCGCCTACAACGAGTCCCATTGGAGCGACCCGGAGTTCGACGCGCTCACCGCTCAGATCAACAGCGAGCTCGATCGGGCCAAGCGCATCGATCTCTACAAGCAGGCCCAGCAGATCATGATCGAGCGCGGGCCTGTGATCGTGCCGTTCTTCTCCACGGCCGCGGCCGGGGTCAGTGCAGCCGTCGATGGCATCGAGCTGGCGCCCGACTGGTCACGCACCCTGTTCCGCACCGCCTACTTCACGAGGTGACGGAGAAGGTCGAAGCAAGTCCCACTTCCGGCTCCCGCCGACGGGGAGCCACCATGTACTGGCGCCGGCTCCGCCGCCAGCCGGTCGCCTTGGCCGGAACGGTGATCTTCGTCCTGTTCCTGCTCATGGCTCTGTTCGGCCCCCTGATCGCCCCCTACGACTACACCGCCCAGAACGCCGCCGAGCGGCTCCAGGGTCCCTCCCCGGACCATCCGATGGGGACCGACAACTTCGGGCGCGACGTCTTCAGCCGTGTGCTGGTGGGGGCGCGGGCGGTCTTCTTGCTCGGCGGGGCAGGCACGCTACTGGCCGCCATCATCGGCACCTCGTTGGGACTGCTGGCGGGCTATGTCGGACGTCTCTACGACGAAGCCATCATGCGGATCCTGGACGTCCTGCTCGCCTTTCCCGCGCTCCTTCTGGCCTTGGTGCTCATGGCCACGGCCGGACCCTCGAACCTCAACCTCGTGCTCGTCATCACAGTCCTGTACGTACCGATGTTCGCCCGCATCGCCCGCAGCATGGTGCTCGATCTGCGTACCCGCGAGTTCGTCGAAGCAGCCCGACTGGGCGGAGAGAGCCGGCGTCACATCCTCTTTCGCGAGATGCTGCCCAATGCCGTACCTCCCCTGCTGGTAGAGGCCTCCGTTCGCTTCGCCTACTCCATCTTCCTGGTCGCTTCCCTGGGATTCTTGGGCCTTGGAGTCCAGCCTCCCTCTCCCGACTGGGGGCGGCAGGTGAACGAAGCTCGGACCTTCTTCGACGCCGCCCCGTGGATGCTCCTGTTCCCCGCGTCTGCCATCTCCCTTCTGGTGATCGGGACCAGCCTCATGGCCGACGGCCTGCGTCATGTGTTCAGCCCACCGGGGGCCGGACGAGGCCGGTAAGGCGGAGACGAGGCACATGGATCCCACGATGACAAGATCGGCCCAGGCCGACATGCCGCAGGCGCCGGGAGCACTGGCTGCCCTTCAGATCGACGACCTCTCCGTGGTCTACCAGACAGAGGGAGGGATCTTGCCGGCCGTCCGGAACGTTGACCTGATCGTGGGTGCCAGGAAAACGCTGGGTCTGGTCGGTGAGTCCGGCTCCGGCAAGACCACCCTCGCCCTGGGAGCTATCGGTTATCTGCCGGGCAACGGCCGAGTGATCACCGGCTCCGTGCACCTAGGCGACACGGACCTCCTTGCCCTTGCCGGCCGGGGCATCCGACAAGTCTGGGGCTCGAGGGTCGGCCTGGTCAGCCAGAGCCCTCAGACGGCCCTCAATCCTTCGCTCACCATCGGACAGCAACTGGACGAGATGGGCAGACGCCATCTCAGACTCACCCGAAAGCAGGCCAGGGAGTCCAGCCTCACCATGCTCCAACGCGTGGACATGCCCGACCCCGCGTCCGTAGCCGACCGCTACCCACACCAACTCTCAGGGGGGATGCTGCAGCGGGCGGCCATAGCGATGGCCCTGGTCACAAACCCCGAACTTCTGATCCTCGATGAGCCCACCACCGCCCTCGACGTCACCACACAGGCCTTGGTGCTCGATGCTGCTCGAGGAGCTCAAGGAAGAGTACAGCACGGCCATTCTTTACATCACTCATAATCTGGGGGTCGTGGCGCGAGTGTGCGACCGGGTCGCGGTCATGTATGCGGGGGAGATGGTCGAGGAAGGCGCCGTGATCGATCTGTTCGAGCGGCCCCTTCATCCCTACACGATCAACCTGCTCAACTGCGTCCCCCGTTTCGTCGGCTGGAGCGACGGACAGCGCGACGGCGTGGGCGGCCCCGGGGCCGGTGGCCCCGGGGCCACAGCTCTCGGAGTCACCAGTTGCTCGGCTGCCGGTCTCGAGACGCGCCTGGCGACGATCCCCGGCTCGCTACCCCAACCTGACGACCTGCCCCCTGGGTGCGTCTTTGCTCCCCGCTGCCCAGTGGCCTTCGAGCGATGCAGCACGGAATGGCCACCTTTCGAGGCGGCCTCCGAGGGACATCGGACGCGGTGCTGGAGATGGGAGTCTCTTCTCTCGGACGAAGGACGCCGCGGCGCTGTGAGCCTACCTCAGTGCGCACCACCGATACAGCAGCCTGCCGGCGGGCCGGGGCAGGCTGCTGGCACCCCCGTCCCGATCGCCGCCGCACCAGGAGAAGACCACTTCCTCACCGTCAGCGACGTGAGCAAGCTGTATCAGGGCGCCGGAAGATCCAAGACCAGGGCGGTGGATGGAGTCACCACCTTTGTCGACCAGGCCAAGACTCTAGGCCTGGTAGGAGAGAGCGGGAGCGGGAAGACCAGCCTGGCCCGGGTGGTCAGCGGGCTCACCGCGCCCTCCAGAGGTCGTGTCCTCATGGAAGGTGATCCTCTCGCGCCAGAGACAGGCGACCGCAAACGGGACGTGCTGCGGCGCCTACAAATGGTCTTCCAGAATCCGGACGCCTCGCTCAACCCTAGGCGGACTGTGGGCCAAGCCGTCATCCGCCCCCTGCTCACTCTGGGCAGACTCGACCGCGACCACGCTGCCCGGCGGGTCTATGAGTTGCTCGAGGCCGTTCGGCTGCCGGCGAGCTACTTCCACCGCTATCCCGCGGAACTCAGCGGGGGCGAGAAACAGCGGGTGGCCATCGCGCGCGCCTTCGCTGCAGCGCCCGACTTGGTGATATGCGACGAACCGATCTCATCGCTGGACGTGTCGGTGCAGGGCTCGCTCATGAACCTGCTGGTCGATCTGCAGGCGGAGCAGGGCACTTCATACTTGTTCATATCCCATGATGTGGCCGCCATACAGCATCTTTCCCACCGGATCGCGGTGATGTACCTGGGTGCCCTGATGGAGCAGGGCGATGCCGCTCTGGTACTGGCGCCGCCTTACCACCCGTATACCGAGGCCCTCCTTTCCGCCATACCGGTGCCCGACCCGAGGGCGCGTCGGAGGGCCGTGCGCCTGCACACCGGTACTCCCACCAGCGGCGAGATCCCTTCGGGCTGTCGTTTCCATCCGCGGTGCCCTCGCCGGCTGGGACCGATCTGCCAGACCACGACGCCGCCCTGGCGTTCGGCTAGGGAGGAGCTCGGCGACCACGAGATCTGTTGCCATATCCCTCTCGAGGAGTTGCTGACGCTGCAGGTCGCTCCCGACTTCGAAGGGCCTCGGCAATGACTCGCTTCGTCCTTCGCCGCCTCGGGTTCGTCCTCTTGACACTGCTCCTCTCCAGCATGTTGGTGTTCGCAGCCACGCACATCCTCCCGGGCGATGTTGCCACGATGGTCCTGGGGCGGGAGGCGTCCGAGCAGGCCAAGGATGCGCTTCGGCAGGAGTTGGGCCTCGACGAGCCGCTCATAGTCCAGTATGGGAACTGGCTCAGCGATTTCCTGCGGGGCGACTGGGGAACCTCGATAAGCACCCAGGAAGACGTGCAAACGATCACCATGGAGAGACTGCGCAACTCGGCCATGCTCGCGCTGGTGGCCTTCTTGATGTACGTACCGCTGGGGATCTTCCTGGGGGTGCTTGCCGCCTGGCGGCGAAATTCCCCTCTCGATCAGGTGATATCGGCGGGATCGCTGGCGTTCGTCGGTTTGCCCGAGTTCGTGACCGCCATACTGGTGATCGGACTCTTCTCCCGCTGGTTGGGTTGGTTCCCTTCGTCGTCCTCGATCCCGCCGGATACCTCTTTCGCAGCTGCCCTGCCCAGCCTCATCCTGCCCGCGCTCACCGTGTCGCTGGCAAGCCTGGCCTACGTCGTCCGCATGACACGATCCGGGACCGCGGAGGTGCTGCAGACCGACTACGTGCGCACCGCGTACCTCAAGGGACTCTCGACCGGCCGTGTGCTATTCGGTCACGTGCTCCGTAACTCGCTGCTGCCTACCGTCACGATCGTCGCAGCCGGGGTCGGCTGGCTGATCGGTGGTCTCATCATCACCGAATCCGTGTTCGGCTACCCAGGATTGGGGCGGCTGGTGCTCTACGCGGTGCAGAGGCGCGACCTCCCGCTGATCCAGGCGACCACGATGCTGATCGTGATCATCTTCGCCCTCGCCAATCTGGGGGCGGACATCGTCTACGCCATACTCAATCCGCGCATAAGGTACAGGTGACGCGTGGACCGTCTTGATCCCGGCGCTTCTCCGGCCCATGAGTCGCCCGCAAGCGTGATCCGGGTCGAGCGCGTCTACTACGCGACCGGCGCTCTCTTCACGCTGGCTGCCTCACTGATCTGGGGGGTGAACACCCTCTTCCTGCTGGACGCCGGATTGGACATATTCGGCGTGATGCTCGTGAACGCCACCTTCAGCGCCGGTCAGATCGTTTTCGAAGTGCCGACGGGGGTCATCGCCGACACCATCGGGCGACGAGCTTCTCTTCTCATCGGCATCGGCGCCCTGGTCGTGGCCACTCTGGGCTACGTAGGCTCCGCCGTTCTCGACTGGGGCATCGCCGGCTTCATCCTCGCCTCGATCCTGCTCGGCTTCGGCTTCACCTGCCAGACCGGAGCGGTGGACGCCTGGCTGGTGGACGCCCTGGACTCGGTAGGCTATCGGGGCAGCAAGGACCGGGTGTTCGCGCGCAGCGGCATGTTCGTCGGCGTATCGATGCTGGTGGGAACTCTGGGTGGAGGCCTTCTCGGGCAGATCGATCTGACCGTGCCTTACTACGTCCGAACCGCACTGCTCCTGGTCGCGTTCGTCGTCACTCTGGTGTTCATGCGTGACATCGGTTTCCGTCCCCGCCCGCTCGAGCTGGCTCGGTTCGGGGAAGAAAGCCGCAAGATCTTCGCGGCCGGGATCACTCACGGCTGGCGCCATCCCGTCGTCCGGCCTCTGCTGTTCGTGTCGCTCGTCAACGGTCTTCTGACCTGGTATCTGTTCTATGCCTCCCAACCGTACGCTCTCGAACTGCTGGGCAACGAAGATCTGGTATGGGTGGCTGGGTCGATCACCGCGCTCTTCGCGCTTTCCGGTGTGGCGGGCAATGCTCTGGTGAAGCGGCTTTCTCGCTCTCGGTTCGGGAAGCGACCCGCATCTATCCTCATGGTCGCGTCCGCGGCGATGGCCACCCTGGCCGTGGGCATGGGAGTGACCGGTCTCCTGGCGCCGGAGGGTGACAACGTCGTGGCCTTCGCCGTCCTTGTGATCGTGCTGGGCGGTTTCGGTGTGGTCAGCGGCATCGCCGGCCCGATCCGCCAGACCTACATCAACGAGCACATCCCCTCGGCGCAGCGGGCCACGGTGCTCTCGTTCGACTCGTTCTTCGGCGACATCGGGGCAGTCGCCGGGCAACTGGGGCTGGGGGCGATCGCCCAGGCCACGTCTAAGGCTCTTGCGTACACCATCGGCGGCATCGTCTACTTCGCCGCCGCGCCGCTCTACCGCAGGGCAGGCAGGGCCTCAGAGAGAGACGTAGACCTCGAGACCTGCCTGGCCGACGCGGCCGGCGCCGGCGCATCCTGTGCGCCGGCGCCCGGGAATGTCGAGGCGACTCCCGGGAATGTCGAAACGAGGGCGGATCCGCGCCGGTAGCCCGCCCCGAGCGCCCAGGCACGTCGCCCGATCGAGGCGAGTCGCTTCCTCACACCAGCTTCTCGGGATTGAGTCCCTTTCGAGCCCGAGAGCACGAACCGGCCGTCTTTGCGCACCAGCACACCGTCGAAATAGACCTCGCCTCCGCCCCACTGAGAAGTCTGCATCAGCACCAGGTCCCAGTGGACACTCGACCGGTTCCCGTTGTCGGCCTCGTCGTAGGCCCGCCCGAGAGCGACATGCAGGCTGCCGCCGATCTTCTCGTCGTAGAGCGTGTCCTTCATGGGCCGGTCGATGCAGGGATTGACGCCGAACGCGAACTCGCCCAGGTAGCGAGACCCCTCGTCGGTGTCGAGCATCTTCGCGATCTTCTCGGGTTCGTTGCAGTCCGCGTCCACGACCCGCCCGTCCTTGAACGTCAGACGCACCCGCTCATAGGTGGTGCCGTCCTCGAGCGACGGCGTGTTGAACTGGATGATGCCGTCGACCGAGTCCCGCACCGGAGCGGTGAAGACCTCTCCGTCGGGGATGTTGTTCTTACCCGCCGCTTTCACCACCGGGATCCCCTTGATGGAGAAGGAGATGTCCGTCCCCGGCGCGGTGATACGCACCTTGTCCGTGCGCGACATCAACTCCACCAACGGGTCCATGGCCTTGTCCATGCGCGCGTAGTCGAGGGCGGAGACGGCCAAGCAGAAGTCCTCGAATGCTTCCGTCGACATCCCGGCGGCCTGAGCAGCGGCCGGAGTGGGAAAGCGAAGTAGACACCACTTCTTGGCCAGCACCACCTCCATGAGCGGCTCGTTGGCCAGCCGCGAAGCCTCGAGGACGCCTGGGGGCACATCGGCCAGTTCGGAAGCGTTGTCGCCGGCAAGGATGTAGAGACTGGCGTCGAGGTCTTTGTACTTCTGCAACTCCCACGATGCCCGGAGATCGAGTTGCTCGCGGGTCGCGCACATGAGCCAGGCACGCCGCAGTTGGGGATCGCCGATCTCGACGAACGGGACGACGCCTCGCCGATAGGCCGCTTCCACCAGAGCGACCATCAGGTCGCGCGAACCGGCTTCCCCGTCTATGCCCACCTTCTCGCCCGGTTGCAGCTCGAGCGAGTAGTCGAGCAGGTTATCGGCCAGCTTGTCCAGCCTGGGATCTCTCATCCCCGGATCCTTTCTCTTGTGAGCCCTTCCGCCTTCTCACGGCGTCTCGGAGCACGTACTCGATCTGGCCGTTCACACTGCGCAGCTCGTCGGCAGCCCACGCCTCCATCTCCGACCAGAGCCGAGGATCTATGCGGAGCAGGAACTGCTTGCGCTCAGCCACGACACACTCGTGGAGAGACCCCGGTCCTCAACAGGTGCTAGGTGTAGAGGGTGCCGGTGTTCACGACCGGATGCACCTCGGATTCGCCACAGAGTACCACCATCAGGTTGCTGATCATGGCCGCTTTGCGCTCCTCATCGAGCTCTATCACACTCTTTTCTGACAGCTCGCGGAGGGCCATGTCGACCATGCTCACGGCCCCGTGCACGATCTTCTGGCGGGCGTCGATGATCGCCTCGGCCTGCTGGCGGCGGAGCATCGCCTGAGCGATCTCGGGCGCGTAGGCCAGGTGGGTGAGGCGGGCCTCTTCGACCAACACGCCTGCTCGGGCAAGTCTCTGCCCCAACTCGTCCTTGAGAGCCTGCGACACCTCGTCCACATTGCTCCTCAAGGTGATCTCGTGCTCCTCGCCGTGATCGTAGGCGTAGGAGCTGGCCAGATGGCGTAGCGCCGTCTCGCTCTGGGTCTCGACGTAGAGCTCGAAGTCGTCGACGTCGAACACGGCCTGGGCGGTGTCGTTGACCCTCCAGACCACTACCGTCGCGATCTCCACCGGGTTGCCCCTGCGATCGTTGACCTTGAGCTTCGGCCCGTTCAAAGTGCGGGCCCGCACCGAGACCTTATAGCGAGGGAACTTCTTGACCGTGCGGGAGGGCTGACCCTTCTTGCCGGCCGTCGCCGAGGTCCCCCCGGCTCCCTCGCCTCCGCGTGCGTCGGTGGTAGCTTTGGCCGTCGGGCCGTTCGAGTAGAAGGGGTTGGCCCAGCAAAATCCGCCCTGGCGAACGGTGCCCTTGTAGGCGCCAAACAGCACCAGGACCCGGGTCTCGTTAGGCTCCAGCGTGAAAAAGCCGGGAGCCAAGAAGGAGCCCAGAGCCAGCAGAACGATACCCGGGCCCACCAAGGCCCAGATCTCCCCGGTGCTGAGACCCTCGTCGTCCCCATACACAGCGGCCACCACCAACAGGGCGATACCGACGACGAAGATGACGATCACCGCGGCGAGCATGCCCCAGCCGCTCATCGCTTTGGCCTCTCGCTCGTGATTCAGCGAAACCTGCTGTCCGTCCATCTCTCCTCCTGTCCACCGCCCACCCTGGGGCAGAGTCGAACCAGTTCAAGAACCGTACCGGGATCCACCCGGCTATGCAATATTACTATGATATCATCAAGAAATCAATGAGGCAGGTCTGCCGCGCGGGCGTTACAATGCCGCTGTAGGATGCCCGACAAGGAGAGGTCCTTTTGAACCACTACCCTGTGGTCGTCGAGGTAGAGGTGCGCTGGGCGGACATGGACGCCCTGGGGCACGTCAACAACACCATCTACTTCGAGTATTTCGAGATCGTGCGTATCTCCTATCTGGAGCGTCTCGGGGTGATCCCGCCCCGGTTGGACCTGTGGGACTACGGCTTCATCATCGGGACGAACAGCTGCCGCTACCGGGCGCCGGTGAACTACCCGGACACCCTCTCGCTGGGAGCGCGGGTGTCGGCCCTCGGAGAGGACCGTTTCCTCATGGAGTACGACGCGCACAGCCGAGCGCTGGACAGAGTGGTGGCCGACGGGGAGACCCTCGTGGTCTCGTACGACTACGTGACGAGCCGGCGAGTCCCGCTCCGCGCGGAGTACCGAAGCGCCATCCTCGCCTTGGAAGGGCGCGAGCTTCCGCCCGTTCCTAAGCGCGGCCGGCGTATGGCGAGCGCGGAGTAAGGCCCCTCGAAACGATACCTGACCGTGACAGGAGGAGCGCACGACACTGTGGAACCCGGCGCCCAAACGACTGACGAGCTGGCCGGCTTCTGGAGCATTCCCGAGGCCGAGCGCGAGAAGAAGGTGTTGCGTGGCATCTTGGCCACGCACTCCTGGCACTATGCGCGTAACACGGCCTATCGCAACGCAGTGGCCGCCCGGGGAGTGGGGCCCCGGGCTGCGGTGGACGACCTGTCCCGGCTGCTGCGGCCCACGTCCCAGACCTTCAAGTCCTACATCGACCTGTTGGGGACGCCGTTCCCCCAGGATAAAGCCCGCGACTTTGGGGAATGGCTCATAGACCAGCTCTCGGTCGATCTTCCCGCCGACCGTCTCCGCCGGCTCGGGTCGAGCTACCGGTCTCTCGAGGCGCTGCTGCAGGCCATCGAGTACCTCTTCTCCGACTACGCGCTGGAACTGCTGACGTCGAGCGGCACTTCGGGCAGAGCCACCATCATCGCCCGAGACGCCAGGAGCACCGACCTCAACGTGGAGAGCTTCTACCTGTCTTTCCAGCGGTACCTCGGCATGAAGGCCGACCACCGTGCGATCTTCATGATGCCCAAGCGGAGCCGCATCGCCATGGCCCGCATGGCCCGGTTCAGTGTCCGGCGGGTAGGGCTCACCTCCGACCGAGTGCATTTCGCCATACCGTTCCCCGCCCACCCCGACCAGGTCCGCATCCGCGCCGGCCGGGCCTACCGTTCCGGCCCGCGCGGCTGGGTGGAAAAGCGGGTCTGGCACCCCGCCATCAACACCCTCCAGGCCCACTACGTGGACCCCCGCGCCATCAAGGTGGCCCTCAAGCGGCTTGACCGGGCCGCGGCGCGCAGCGAGAAGGTGCTCCTGTTCGGCAGTCTCACCCAGCTGCACGGAGTCGCCCTGGCTCTGTTACGCGCCAACCGTGCGATCTCTCTGGCTCCGGGTAGCCTGCTCGGCACCGGCGGAGGCATGAAGGAGGCCTATGGTCTCTCGCCCGACGAGATCAGGCAGGACCTGGAGCGCGCCTTCCGGCCGGCGGACGGAGGCGCATTGCCCCTACGAGATGTCTATGGCATGGCCGAGGCCAACTGGGCGGCGATGCAGTGCTCCGCCGGCAACTATCACGTCCCGCCCTGGGTCCACGCGGTGGCTCTGGACGACGACGGCGAGACCCGAGCGGGAGACAGAGCGACCGGGCTCCTGGCCTTCTTCGATCCTTTCGGGAGCGGCGACCTGTTCCCAGGCTTCTTCCGCACGGCGGACCGGGTCACCCTCGTCGATGGGCGGGGGGAAACGCTCTGCCCCTGCGGCGACACCGGTGCCTACCTGGAGAAAGGCTCCATTCAGCGAGTGGACCTGTTGGGGGAGGCGGGATGCGCAGCCCAGGTGTGATCGACGGGTTCTGGCTCCCGAAGGCCATGCGTCGCGCGATCGTCGGCGGACGACGAACCTGGGTGGAGTCGAGTTTCGCTGCCGGCCGCGAGTGCGGACGCGAGCGCGAAGCGGAGACGCCGGGAGCCGTCACCACCCGGTGGCCACGTCTCACCGAGAACGACTGGACGGTCTTGCTCGACGGACTGGCCGCCGCTCGCGGCCGGGCTCCCCGCGGCCCGGAGTTCTGGGACCGCCTGAACGTGGCCATGAAAGTGGTCGCCCGAGGACTCGCCGATCCGAAGGCTCCCGCCCGTCGAGAGCTCGAAACGATCCCCGGCTACACGGGCTACAGCCCGGCCATGATCGGCTCGGTGATGGCGGCCCCGGAGATATGGGATCTGGAGCAGATGACCCGCGCGTTCGCCCTCGACCCCAGGAAAGCGACGAAGGCTCGCTGGCAGCCGTTGCCCGGGTTGCCAGGTCGCCTCCGTTTCTTCCCCTCTCGCGCGGCGGGGATCTCCCGGTTGGCCGGCCGACTGCCCCTGTATTCCGGGATATCGCTGTTCGGTGCACCGGAGGCACCGGAGTTCGTCACCGGGTACGGCGCTGGGAACGTGCCGGGGACCGCCCTTATCATCGTCCTCTTGGCCCTCTCGACCACCCTCTGTGGTGGAGCGCCGCCGGTGGTACTGGTGCGTAACTCGCGGCGCGAGCCCATATTCAGCCCGATCGTCCTCCAGGCGCTGGAAGAAGCGGACGAGGAACTCGCCTCCACTGTCGCCGTCTTGGTCTGGGACTACGACGATGCGGCCCTCCAGAGCCGGCTTCTCGGCCGGTCGGACCTCGTGATCGCGGCCGCCGGAGACGACACGATCGCCCGCATCGCCGGTCAGATCCCGCGGGAGCGCGGCCCTTCGGGCCGGTCCCACGTCCGTTTCCATCCCCATGGGCACAAAGTCAGCTTCACGGCCATCGGCCGGGAGGTCTTCGAGCTCGGTCGCGAGGGCGCTCACTATTCGTGGGAGGGCGGGCTCGTCGCCGCCGTCGCTCTGCTGGCCGGTCTCGATTCTGTCTTCTGGGATCAGAACGGGTGTCTCTCTTCCCGCATCCACTTCGTTGAGAGAAGCGCACATGGAGATACCGACCCGCTCGAGTACGCCGGCCTTCTTGCCGGTCGGCTTCGCAGGCTGTCCGAGGTACTGCCGCGCGGCGCCTGGCCGCTCCGCCAGCTGCACGACACCTTCGACCGGTACAAGGCCCTAGAAAGCTCGAGTGGTGTGCCCACCGGCCTTCAAGTCCTCTCGGACTACGACGACCCGTTCGTGGTGATACTGGACGAGAGGGCCCCCGGCCGTCCCAGCCTGAGTCCGGGCATGTTCAATACCCTCGTAAACGACTGTCAGGGCCGGGTGGTGATCGTACGTCCGGTGGACGACCTGATGGAAGTGCCCCGCGACTACCTCGGCCTGCTCCCCTCTCGCTCTCTACAGTCCCTGAGCGTCGCGGTAGGCAGGCCCGGAGAGGGCTTGAGCCGTCGCTTCCTCGATTTTGCCACCGCCTGTGGAGCTCAGGGAGTGACGGCGATCCGAGTGGTGGGACGAGGGGCCTTCCCTCAGCTGGCTTACTCCTGGGATGGCCTGCTCCCCCTCGACCTGGTCCGTTGCCGGCCCGCCGGGCACTTCACGACGATCGAGTTCGACAAGCCGTTCGACGCCATGATGGAGACCTACCAGTCCTTCGTCGACCGGATGGCGACAGCCGCCGGCCAACCCCTGGCCGGTCAGCCCCCGGCCGGGCGACCCCCCGCGGGTCAGTAGCCCTCGTCCGCCAGATATCCCGAGAGTCGCTGCGCTCCCTCGCGGTCGGGCTCGAGCTCCAAGGCCTTGTCGATGGCCACCCTGGCCTCTTCGTAGCGCCCCAGGTAGTAGAGGCAGTCCCCCAACCATTCCTGATAACCGGCGTTGTCCGGCACCAGGGCCGCGGCACGCTGCAGGTGAGGCAAGGCAGCCTCGTAGTCCTCCATCTCGTCCCAGATAGCGCCGAGGGCCCAATGGGTGTAGTCGTCGTTCTCGTCGAGGGCCAGAGCCTCCTTCAGGCTCTCGATCGCTCCGGGGGAGTCCCCCTTGTGCCATAGCGTCAACCCGATGTCCTGGTAGGCAGAGGCTTCGTACCCCTGCCCCAGATCCAGCTCGGTCTCGTAGTACTCGAGGGCCTCGTCGTAGTGCCCGGTCTGCCACAGAGATTCACCCAGCAGACTCAGGAAGCTGGCCCAGTTCGGTCTGTAGGTGACGGCCGTCTCGTAGTAGGGGACGGCGGTCTCCCAGTCTCCGTGCACGGCGTTGATCCAGCCGGCGGACTCCTGCACCCAGGGATCCTGCGGGTCAAGGTCCAGAGCGGTCTGCATCTCCGTCAGGGCTTCCTCCTGCCGGTCCGAAGCGGCCAGCACCCGGCCGAGAGACGCGTGAGCCAGGCCGCTCTCCGGGTCCAGTTCGACCGCCGTCCGGCAGGCTTCTTCCGCCGACGCGAGATCGCCCGACTTACGACTGTAGGCAGCGCTCAGCCAGGCCAGGCCCAAGAAGGCCCAGGCTTCGGCGCTTTCCGGGTTCTTCTGGGTGGCCAGCTCGAGCTGTTGGGCCGTCATCTCGGTGGAGTAGCCTCCATGGAGGTAATAGGCGATGCCCAGCCGGGTACGGCCCAGGTCGCTGTCCGGGCTTTCACGCAGCGCCTCCTCATACATGGCGATGCCTTCATCGAGCTTCCCGCTCTCCACAAGAGCGTCCCCGTCCTCGATCAACTGGGCCACTTCCACCGCCAGCGTCGTGGTCGTCGAGCGATCCTCGGGACCGGTGGTGGAATCCGAGGCCACGGTGCCATCCGTCGTCGTGACGGTGGATTCGGTCGACTGCTCGCCCGAACGTGTGGCCAGCACGGCGACCACCGCGATGATGGCGATAACCACCACGGCCGCGGCGGCGATCAGCCACCACCGACGCGACGTCCCGCGCGAGGGGATCGCGAAGCCGGGCTGCTCCCAGGTGACCGGCGCCGGTGCCTCGGGCGCCACTCGCTCCACCCTCGTAGGAGAAAAGCCCGGTGACCCTGGGGAGCCGGGTGCAGCCTGAGGAGCTGGTGTCACGAGCGGGACTTGCGTCAGAGGAGGGGCTTCTGTCAAGGGCGGGGCCGTCGCCGCCGTGGGGACGGCCGGCCGCCCACTCCCTGCGTACGGCACACCGGGACCTTCGACCACCGTTTGAGCGAGGGCCGCGCCGGGCCCGGGGATAGGCTCGTAGATCGTGGCCGGGAGGGGTGCGAGGGCGGTCTGCAGAGCGGCAGCCAGGTCGCCGCCTCGCTGGTAGCGCCTCTCCGGCTCTTTGGCCAGGGCCCGTTCCAGCACGGCTTGGATCTCTCCTGGCAACTGTGGGTTGATGGAGCGGGCGGGAGGGACAGGAGCTGAAAGATGCTGGGCGAGGATGGACGCGGTGGTGTCGGCGTCGTAGGGGACCCGGCCGGCCAAGGCCTCAAAAAGCACCACCCCCAGGGAGTAGATGTCGGTGCGGTGGTCCACCGGGAAGCCCTGTACCTGCTCGGGCGACATGTAGTGGGCCGAGCCCATCACCACCCCGGAGACGGTGTAGGAGGTGGCCCCCATGATCTTGGCGATGCCGTAGTCGGCGAGGACGGGCTCTCCCTCGCCGGTCAGGAGGATGTTCGCCGGCTTGATATCGCGATGCACCATGCCATGGGCGGTGGCGTAGTCGATGGCCGAGCAGAGAGGCGGGAACAGGCGCAGGATCTCTCCGGTGGAGAGACCACTATGCGGCTCTCCGGAAGGGCCTGGAGCTTTGGTGCTGCTGGCGGCCGCTCCGGCCTGCATGAGGGCGGCCAAGGTGGGGCCGTCGATGAACTCCATGACCATGTAGTACGACTCGCCCTCGTTGCCGAAGTCGAACACCTTCACGATGTTGGGGTGCCTGAGAGCGGCCACCGCCTGCGCTTCGTGGCGGAAACGACTGACAAAGGTGGGATCCGCAGCCAGGTGGCTGTGCATGACCTTGATGGCCACCGTCCTGTCGAGGACCGGATCGGCTCCCCGGTACACGGTTGCCATCCCGCCCCGCCCCACCAGGACGGTCACCTGGTACCTGCCCAGAGTCCTGCCTACGAGATCGTCCATCGCAGGACCTCGTCCATCAGAGATCGTCCGTCACAAGGTGTCCTTGCGCTTCTGCAGCGCGATGATGATGGCGAGCAGGATCGCGGCCAGGACTATGGACATTCCCCAATAGAGCGCCAGATCCACGTGGAAGATGTCGCCATACTGGTCGTGGAGAGTGCTGATCAAGGCCTGCTTCTCTCCCGGGGTCTTCAGGCTCTCGATCCCGGGCAGATAGACGTCGGAGAGGTCGGCGGCCTCCCCCGGACCGCTCTCGACCTGGGCCGAGGTGACCAGAGCGCCCAACTCCCAGCGGGTGGATGTCACCCATCCCATGACCTTCCCGGCTACTCCCAGGTCCGAGACCGGGATCATCCCTCCCGAGAACACGAACTGCGGCACCAGCACCAGGATCACGAGAAGCATGGCCCGATCCTCGCTGGGCGCCACCGCCGACACCAGGAGTCCCCACATGACCCCGGCGAACGTGCCCAGGACGAGAGGCACCAGAAGCTGCATGGTCGCGGCAAAGCTCAGGTGGGAGAAATCGACCGCGGCTATGAGGAACAAGAAGAGCACTAGAGCGCTCCACACCGCGAAGATGAATCCTATAGCCACCTTCGAACCCACGTAAGGCATGACCCGCAGCCCCACCATGCGCTCCCGTCGGTAGACCGCGTCTTCCTTGACGATCTCCCGCACCGAGGTGATGGTCCCCACCAGGATGGTGATGATGGAGGTCATGAAGAGCATGGTGACGGCCTGAGTCGCGCTGCCGGTCTCGAGATCGAAGACGTCGCGCTTCCAGATGATGAAGTCGAGCGCTCCCAGGACAGGGGCGATGCCGAACAGCAAAGCCATCGTCTTCTTGTCGCTCCACATGGTGTCGAGATATCGCTTGGAGAGGACCAGGAACTGCTTGAAGTTCGACACCCGCCGCGGCGGATCGGAGGCACGCTGCGGGAGCTGGCCGGGTGCGCGGACTCCCGGCGCGGCGGGAGCGCCCGCGAACGCACCGGCCACACCGTATGCGGCGCCGGCGCCCTGCATGGCGGCGACCGGGTCCATCTCCGCGAGACGCTTCTCGACGTTCTCGCGATACCCCGGCGAGGCGCGGAAGCGGCCTTCCCACTCTCTAGAGTCGCCCTGCTCGAGCCGGGTGTAGATCTCGTCGAAATCGTCCACGCCGAAGTAGCGGAGCGCGTCCTCGGGCGGTCCGTAGTAGGCCAGGTGGCCTCCCCGAGCCATGAATACGACCTTGTCACAGGTCATGACGTTCTTCGTGGCGTGCGTGACGAGGGCGACGGTGCGGCCCTGGTCGGCCAACCGGCGGAGTAGCTTCATCATCTGCGACTCGGTGCCTGGATCGAGACCGGACGTCGCCTCGTCCAAGAAGAACAGGCTGGGCTTGGTGAGCAACTCCACCCCCATGGACACCCGCTTGCGCTGACCGCCGCTCAGTTGGCGTACCGCTCGGTCCGCGGTCACGCGCAGATCGAGGTCCTCGAGCACCTCCTGCACCCGTTGCCGGCGCTCCTGGACAGAGGTGTCCCCCGGCATCCGCAATTGGGCGGCGTAGTCGAGAGCCCGCACGACCGACAGTTCCCTGTGGATGATGTCGTCCTGCGGCACGTAGCCCAGATCGTTCCGGTATGCGCTGAAATTGCGATAGAGGTCGGTCCCGTTGAGCAGCACCGTCCCCATGTTCGCCGGACGGAAGCCGCAGAGCGCATTCATGAGCGTAGACTTGCCCGAACCGCTGGCTCCCACGATGGCGACGAACTCCTGCGGGTAGATCGACAGCGAAACATCCTGCAGGATGCGCAGTCCTTTACCGACCACCCGGCTGAGATGGAAAGCATCGATCCGCAGGTTGCCCTCCTCATCGACCACCCGCAGCCGTCCCTGCTCCAGCACCATGCGGCTGGAGCCGATGCGGACCACGTCCCCCTCGCCCAGTAGGTGCTCCTTGATTATCTGGCCGTTGAGGTAGGTCCCGCCGCCGCTGCCCAGGTCTTCCAGATAGAGCTCAGAGCCGCGCCGCACGATCTGGGCGTGAGCCCGCGACACCTGGGGATGGAAGATGGTGACGTCGGCGTTCTCGCTGCGGCCCAGGACCATGGCGCCTTTGGAGGGCAGGTCGAACGTCTCAGCGCGCTGCGCAGCCGCGCCCGCCGGGGCGCCGCCCGCAGCGCGCGCGGTCTCTGCCTCACGGAACTCCAAGGCGACCGATCGCCCGATGTAGACCACCTCGCCGTCCGCCAATGGTGCGTTCTGTACAGGCTTGCCTTGGAAGCGAAGTCCGTTGGTGCTGCCCAGATCGGTGATATCCCAGCCCGAGTCCCGCCTGTCGAGGCGTGCGTGGCGGCGGGAGACGGCGTCCGAATCCACGGTGATGTCGTTCGCCGGATCACGCCCCAGAGTCATCGAGCTGGACGTCAAAGGAAACTCAGCGACTCCTTGGGGAGTGGTGACGACCAGCCGCGGCGGTGCGGGAGGGGCCATCACTATGGTCTGGCCCAGCTTCCCGGCGGGCTCAGGTAGAACGCCCGGCAGAGCGCCGGGCGCCGCGGCGAGGACGGTCGGCGCCACCGCCCCCAGGTGGTAGCGAATGGAAAAAGGCCCTATCTGGATGAGAGAGCCGTCGACCAGCCGCTGCTCGATCTTGACGTCGAGCTCTGCCCCGTCGACCCGCGTACCGTTGCCGCTGCCCAGGTCGATGATGCTGCTTCCGACCGCGTCGGAGACGATACGAGCGTGGAACCGGGAGACGGTCGCATGATCAAGGTACACGTCGTTCTCGGGAGCGCGCCCCAAGCCGATGACGGCCTGGTCGAGCTCACGCTCCTGGACACCGTCCTGACCTTCGAAAGAGAGCCGACCGAACACGAGCCCACCCCCCCTTTTATTGGTTGGCTCTATTCTTATCTCCCCTCGCCACTTTTGCAAATCGTCGAATCTGTGGACTACCAGTTGCGCGGCCGGAGGCTGGTGCTAAGATGAACCGTGTCGTTGCGATCCGCTAGTCAAGTCACCGAGGGCTGATGAACGACTCGTCCACAGGTTCCGAGCGGCCTCTCTATCTCTACATCACCCTCTTGGGGAATCTCGTCGCCGTTGCGGGGATGGCCTTCCTGCTCTTGGGGGTGCTTGGGGCTCTCGGTCTCATCACCGCCGTCACCGACAGCCTTGGAGGGTTCGGCAGCAGCTTCGCCTCGGCTACCACCGGATCGGCGATCGAATACTCTTTCGCGTTCCTCGCGAGCCTCATATCCTTTGCCGCTTCCTGGAAGATGTTCCGCGAAGGGCCGGTGCTTTGGCTCCTGGCTCTCGTGGTCGCGTTCCAGGTAGCGACCGCGGCCGTGTTCCATAGCTGGGTCTCGGTGATCGTGCTCATTCCTACGGTGGCGGCCCTCTTTGGGTTGGTGCTCACCCTGCTGCGCGGGACGGCTCTCCCGGCGCGGGCGCCGGCCTCCGCGGCGCCGGTGCAGACACCGGCCATGGCACCGGCGCAGATGAGCCCGGTCGCACCAGCCTACGCTCCTCCGGAGCCCGCGCCACCGCGCGCGGAAGCAGTTGCGACTGCCCCCGTCCCGTCTGCCGCGGCCACGCCCCCTCCAGCCGCGCCGATCCCGATGAGTCCGTCGCCGGCGGCCCCGACGCCGGTGGTCGCGACACCCGCGACTCCACCGGCGGCGACCCCGCCGCCGAGGAGCCCCATGCCGGTCCAGGAGACAGTCGTACTGCCTGTCAAAGATGCCAATCCACCGGGCGAGGGTCGTATGGGCGTGACCGCCCCTTCTCCTACATCGCGGACGTGCCCGGACTGCGGCGCCGACAATCCTCAGAGCGCGCGCTTCTGCGGCTCGTGCGGGTCGATCCTTCCCGGTTAGGTCAGTCGGGCGCGTCCTTCGGTCGGACCAGAAGGACGGGGGTGGCGCCGTTCCTGATGACATCCTCCGTCACCGAGCCCATGAAGACGTGACGCATCTCTCTGTGGCCGTGGGTGGCCATTATGATCAGATCCGCATCCAGCTCCTGGGCAACGCCCGTGATCGCCTCGGCCGGCTCGCCCGTGATCACGCGGGTGCTCACCGACACCCCCCTCGCGGAAAGCCCGTCCGCCTCGGTAGCCAGATAGTCCCGCGCCTGCTTCTCGAGGTAGACGGATTCGTCACGGGCGTGGCTGTGGACCACGTGCACGAGTGTCACACTCCCACCAGTGAGGCGGGCGAGAGATCCGGCGTGCTCGACCACGATCTCATCGCTGTGGTCCCGCTTGAGCGGGACCAGTATCCGTTCATACATCAGAAAGAGCCTCCGGCAAGATTGTAGAGGAAGAGAACGTTCATGGCGGTCACGGCAAGACCGGCAGCCACAGCCAAGGCCAGCTCGACACCCCGGCTGGCGAACGCCCCCATCACCCGGCGATCGGATACCAGAAGCACCAGCGGGAGGATCGTAAAGGGGAGTTGGATGCTGAGCGCCACCTGGCTGAGGATGAGAACCTGGTACGAGTCGACCCCCGAGGCGATCACGGCCAGGGCCGGCAAAGCCAGCACGAAGAGACCGATGCGGTAGAACTTGGTGCGCGGGTCCTCCGGCCGACCGAGATAGGCGGTGAGTACGTTCACCTCCGCCATGGCGGAGGTGAAGCTCGAGCCGAGGCCTGCCAGCAGTAGGCCGATGCCGAACAGCAGCCGGGCCAGGCTGCCGGCGAGCGGCTCCAGAGTCGCGGAGGCCTGTTCGAGGCTGGTGACCGTCACTCCATGCCGGAAAAAGACCGCAGCGGCCACGATCACCATGGCGCAATTGACCATCCAACCCAGTCCCATAGCCAGCGCGGTGTCGCCGAACTCGTAGGTGATCAGCTTGCGCCGGCCCTCGTCATCCACAGGCCGATCCCGGTTCAAGACCACATTGGAGTGAAGGTAGACGTTGTGCGGCATGACCACCGCCCCCAGCATGCCGATGGCCACAGCGATGCTGGCTTTGTCCAGATGGGGCACGAAAGCGCCGCGTGCCGCCTCCCCCCAGTCTGGCTCGACCAGGAACAACTCGACCACGTAGCAGGCGGCGATGATGCCGATGAAAATCACAATGACGCGCTCGATGTGCCTGTAGCGTCCGGTGGCGATGAGCGCCACCTTAAGCACCACCGTGATCACTCCACCGACAACGAGTGGCAGACCGAACAGGAGTTGGAAGCCAAGGGCTCCCCCCAACAATTCGGCGATGTCCGTCGCGATGCAGGCCAAGACGATCGTCACTCCGAAGAGACCGCTCGCCGGCCTGGAGAAGTGCCGGGGCACGTTGTAGGCAAGGCTGTGGCCGGTCACGATGCCCAGTCGCGCGGACATGCTCTGGAACAGGATCAGCATCAGCGTACCCAGGGTTATCACCCAGAGCAACGTATACCCGAATTCGCTGCCCCCGGCGATGTTGGTGGCCCAGTTCCCCGGGTCGATGAAGCCCACCGTCACTATGAAGCCAGGGCCGAGATAGCGCAGGAAATCGCGGCTCAGGAAGACGCGCAGATTGGATGCCCGTGACGGCCGCCCGCTTTGCCCCGAAGTCTTCACCCTGTCCCATCCGTCGGCAGGTCGAAAAGGCCGGTGTTCCGCCTGATGCCCGCTCGGCCCTCGTCACAAACACGGGGGCACCGGCCGCCGGGCCGCCGCCCCCTAAGGTGTTCGCGCGGGCCCTCGCCGGGGCCCGGTCAACAGACTCAGTCCACCGGCAACCCGAAGAAGTCCCGCGGGTTCTGGTAGCAGACCTTGTCGATGGTAGCTTTGTCCAGGCCGAAAAGCTTCATGGCCAGGATCACCCGGGGGACCATGAAGTAGTCGTTACCTTCTCCCCCCAGCTCCGAGTTGATGATGATCTTGTCGCGCAGGTCCGGGTTGTCGATCACGTAGCGGGCGGCCGGTTCCGGGGGCATCTTGTCCCAGCACACCGACAGGCCCACCATGCCTCCGGTCTTCATGCGCCAGTCGAGCGTGGCTTCCCCGGCGTGGTCGAAGACGCACTTCTCCGGGGGGAAACCCGTTTCTTCTATGATCTCAAGCACCTGAGGCAGCACCGTCTCTCCCTGGGGAGCCAGCCGGATGGGGGTATGAAGGATGACGGGCAGGTCGCGGGCTTTGGCGATCTTCAAGTGCTCGCGGAAGAGTTCCTTCTCGAAGTCGGTGCCGGTGTCTAGGCCTATCTCCCCCAGAGCCACCGCCCGCTCGGCCGTAAGGAAGTCGGGCAGCCGCTCAAGACACTTCTCGGCATCGGCGTGGTTCACGCCGAAGAACGGTACGGACAGGGAAGTGAAGAGCTCGAATCCCAGGGTCTTGGCGGTGGTGGTCTCCATGCCCAGGAAGCGCTCCCACATGAGGAGCACGCTGTCTGCGTCTTTGCTTCCCAGGTACATGTGAGGGCTGGGGACGATGGCCGCCTCCATGCCCATCATGACCAGCTTCTGCAGCTGCTTGTCTTCGATCATGTCGGTGTGCAGGTGGGCGTCGATGAAGCGCATGCTCGTTCCTCCGTGCGCCGGAGCGCGAAGTCTATGGGGGTAGGACGATGCGGCTATCCTAGCACCGCCGCCGCGGTGGGAGCCAGGCTCGCCAACCGCTTGCGCAGCAGGCCCCGGGGGGGCAAGGGCGGGCGTCGCCCCTATCCTGCCTTGACCGCGCGCAGGGTGGCGAAGTTGGCCCGATGCCAGATCACTTTCGCGTCGTGGAACCCAGTCTCCAGTAACCACCCGATCTGCCGCCGCGCCGGGGAGGGGAGATCGTCTCCCCCTGCGAGCCACTGCACCCATTCCGCGGGATCGTCGCCCTGAGCCCGCATGCACTCCCTCCACTCGGCCAGCATGGCTTCGGTCTCCGCCTCCGTCTCGCCTGCGATCAGGTCGCTGCTCACAAAGACGCCCCCGGGGAGTAGCGCCTCGGCCACCCGGCCGAAAAGCGACCGCTTCTCCCCATCCTCCAGGTGGTGGATGGCCAATCTCGACACGACCGCGTGATACCCAGACCCCAGAGCAGCAGTGGCAAGGTCCGCCTGCAGAACGAGCGCCCTGCTCCCGAAGGGGGCGAGCGCCCCCGCGCACGCTTCCACCATGACCGGCGACACATCCAAGGCCGTCAGCTCTCCGTCCGGAAATGTCTCCAACAGAAGATGTGAGAGGGTCCCCGTCCCGGCCCCGAGTTCGAGGATGCGAAACGGTCCCTCCCCCCGCGGCGGCATGACCTCACGCAGTACCCCAGCGATCAGCGACTCCTGCTCGCGATAGCCGGGGACCACCCGTCGGATCAGGTCCTCGTAGCGGTCCGAGGTCCAGTCGAAACCGACCCAGGCGGGGCCGTCGCCCGGGCCCTCGTCCTTCATGACCTCGCCTTCTGAAGAGTTGCGTCATCTGTCGCCTCCGGCAGCTCCGGAAGTTCGTCCTCGTAGAGCCAGGCCTCGAACAGTGCGCCGAGGCCCGCCTTCATCGAGCTTGGCGCCTTCTCTCCGGCCAGGGCGATGAGGTCCTCCGTCCGTGCGTTCCCGTGCCGGTACCGCGCCGCCCATCCACCCAGGATATCGAAGAAGACATCATCGCCCACCGTCAGGCGCAAGGCGTGCAGCGTCAGCGCCCCCCGCCGGTAGACGCTGAGGCCGAACAGATCGTCGACCCCCGGGTCGCCCGGCGGCCGGTGGTCTTGCTCTTCGAGCAGGGTCTGGCTCTCCGTCACCATCTGGTCCAGGGCCTCACGTCCCCGGTCGTACTCCAGCCACAACCAGCTCGCGTAGGTAGCGAAGCCTTCGTTCAGCCAGATGTCTTCCCAGGCTTCGATCGTCACACTGTTCCCGAACCACTGGTGAGCCAATTCGTGTGAGATGTAGACCTCCCCGACCAGGGGATCGGACAGCCGGCCCGTCAGCACGTCCCGGCCGAAGAGCGAGAGAGTCTGATTCTCCATGGCCGCTCCCGTGTCGACGTCCGGCACCACCACGCCGTAGACCTCGAACGGATAGGGGCCGAATAGATCGGCATAGAACGCCAGTACCTCCCCCGTGCGCGCGAACGCGTCGCCCGCGGCTTCCGCCACCTCGGGGGCGAAGTAGTTGCGGATAACCACCCCGTTGGGAGCGCTGCTCTCTTCCAGTTCGTATTCCCCGATGGCGACTGTGGCCAGATAGCTGGCCAGCGGCTCCTCCATCTCCCACACGAAGGTCTGATCCGCTTCCCCGGCCTCTGTCGCGACCAGGACCCCGTTGGCCGCCGCCACGTAGGGTCGGGGCACCGTGAGACGGAACACATAGGCCGCCTTGTCCGAAGGATGATCGTTCACGGGGAACCAGGTGGCTGCACCTTCCGGTTCATCCAGCGTGTAGATGGTGTCATCCACCCTGTGCCAGCCGGCGGAGAACGCACCACTCTGGTCGGGGGAGTCCGGTACGCCCGAGTACCCGACCCGAGTAGAGAACGTCTCCCCGGCCTCCAGCCGCTCGGGGCAGATCACCGTGAGTTCCTGCCCGTCCCGCTCGAACCCGGCCGGCCGGCCGTCGACCGTGATGCCTTTCACCTCGAGCCCCACCAGGTCCAGGTCAAAGGAGTCGAGAGCCTGAAGCGCCTGCGCGTCCATGGTCGCGCTCCCGCTCAAGACGTCCGAGCGAGGATCGACCGTCAAGGCGATCTCGTACCGGAGCGCGTCGTAACCGCCGTTGCCGGCGGAAGGGAAGTACGGGTCGCCGACGCCTTCCGTGCCGGCCAGAGGGTCGCCGCACCCGAGGCAGGCGAAACCCACAGTTGCGACGATGGCCATGGCCGCAGAGAGAAGCATCGGGACTGTGGGGCGGTCCCTGCGCGAAACGGGCATGTCCCCTTCGGATCGCATCGCACCTCCGCTGAGATCCTCACCAGCTTACGCTGGTCGCCTGCCCTCCTCCACCGTGTCACCGTGCTCCACCGCCCGCTGCCGGGTCTCGCCCGAAAGCACCGGGACCATCCTGCCTCCCCCGCCCGTGGTCGGGGTTTTGCGACGAGCGTACAGCAGTCCGGCGGCCACGCCGACCGCGCACAGACCGGCCATGCAGAGGACCGTGGCCTGTACCCCGACGGTCTCAGCCAACTGACCTATGAGCAGGCTCCCGATCGGAGTCGTCCCCACGAAGACCAGGCCGTACATGCCCATCACTCTTCCCCTCATGTGCCCGGGTACCGAGAGCTGCAGCAGGGTGTTCGCGGTCGTCATGAAGATGACTCCGGCGAAACCGATCATGAACATGAGCGCAGCGGTGACGCCCGCTTGAGTGGAGAGTCCCACCAGCGTCAGCAGGACGACGAAGCCACTGGCCGCGGCAAGGAGCAGGCGCTGGCTCAACTTGCCACGGTAGGCGACGACCATCCCACCCACCACGGCGCCCACTCCCATGGACGTGGTGAGCAGAGCCAGAGTGGATGCTCCCGCGTTCAAGACGTACTTGGTCACCAAGGGCAGCAGGGTCTGGAAGTTGTAACCAAAGGCCCCGATGGCGCCCATCACGATCAGGATCACGACCACTTCTGGAGTGGAGCGGGCATAGCGGAAGCCCTCCTTCAGCTGGCGGAACGACGTGTCTCGGGGAGCTCGCGGCACGGTATGCAGCTCGCTGGGACGCATGGCCAGGAGAGCCCCGATCACCGCCAGGAAGCTGAGGGCGTTCAGGTAGAAGCAGGCGGCGATGCCCGCCGTGCTGATGACCACGGCGCCGATGGCCGGCCCGACCATGCGGGCGGCGTTGAACTGGGTGGAATTGAGAGCTATTGCGTTCGACAGGTCCTCGGTCCCCACCATCTCGGGAACGAAGGCTTGGCGCGTGGGACCCTCGACCGCGTCCACCATGCCCCGAACCGCGGCCAGCGCGAAGATGAGCGTCACCGTCACGAGCTCTATCGAGGTAAGGATAGCCAGGGTAAGTGCCACTAGGAGCTGTATCACCTCAGCCACGATTATCGTCTGCCGCTTGGGCAGGCGGTCGGCCAGCACCCCGCCGTAGAGCGAGAACAGGAGCGTGGGCAGGAACCGTATGGTCATGGTGAGGCCGAGAGCCATCGGAGAGTCGGTCAGGCTCAGTACCAACCAACTGAGGGCGACGTCCTGCATCCAGGTCCCGCCCAGGGACACCATTTGCCCGAACCAGAAGAGCCGGTAGTTCCGGTTGCCGAGAGAGCGGACACCGTGGGCCACCGCCTCCAGGCTGTTCTTGGCCCTGCTCAACGCTCTCTCACCCGCGCGGTCGCCGCGATCAGGGTCTCCAGCGCGCCGACCACCTGGTCCAAGTCGTCGCCGAGCTCCTCTGCGACCGCTTCGAGAAAGGGTAGGGTCTGCTGGCGGAGTTCTCCCGCGAGTTCCCGGCCGGTCTCGGTCAGCTCCAGGGGTATCTGCCGGCGGTCGTCCTGGCTGGTGCCCCGGGCCAGCAGGCCGCGGTCGGCCAGTTTGGAGACCAGTCCACTCGTGGTCGACATGGTTATGCCCAGACTGCGGGCTAACTGGCCGGTGGTGATGCCCGGAGTCCGCCGCACCTGGAACAGCACGCGCAGTTGGGGCAGAGTCAGCTGAGAACGCTCCCACTGGCCAAGCCTGAGGGTCTCCAGAACCCCCAGAGCCTGCCAGTAGGCGGCACGGAATCTGTCGTGAGGCGAAGATGTCTCGTCACAAGCCATCGCGGATATTGTACGGTATCACCGTACTATTGGGCAACGGCTAACGGTTTAGGCGGGATACCTCGTCGCGCACGAAGTAGGGCCATTCGACGATGACGCCGTCCTTAAGGGCTTCCACCCCGTCGCCCGGCTCGAGGACCTCCCCGATGTCGGTGATTTCGATCCCCAGCCCGGTGACGGCCGCGGTCAGAGGATCGACGTCCCCGGAAGAGCAGGTGATCAGAAGGCTGCCCGAACCGATCAGACCCAGCGGGTCGATGCCCAGGATCGAGCACACGCGGACAGTCTGAGGGTACACGGGGATGCGGTCCACGTGGACGCGCAGCCGGCGGCCGCCGGCTGCGCCCAGCTCTCTGACCGCCGTTGCCAGACCCCCCTCCGTCACGTCGTGCAAAGCCGTCACCCCGGGGAAGGACCGGGCCGCGCGAGCCTCATCGAGTATCCCCATCTTCTCCAGGAAGGCCGCACACTCGGCTATCTCGGCCTGCGTCATGCCCTCCCGAGTCAATCGGTGCGCGAACTCCCGGGCTATGAGGCCGGTGCCTTCCACGGCCACCCCTTTGGTCATCAAGAGGCGGTCGCCCTGGCGCATGAGCCGCTTGTCGATGAGCCCTGCAGACGAGACCGTCCCAGCCATGGTCCCGATCACCAGCGGCCGCGAGACGGCATCGGTTATCTCCGTATGTCCGCCACACAGAGAGATCCCGCAAGCGGCGCAGATCTGCTGGATGTCGCGCGCCACCGCCAGCACTTCGGAGGCGCTGGAGCCCGAGGGGAAGAGCAGAGTGCTGAGAAACCACTTGGGTGTCGCACCGCTGGTAGCCACGTCGTTGGCATTGGCCAGCACCGCATAGCGGGCCAGCGAGTCCGCGGCCAGCGTGATGGGATCGGACGCCAGCACCAGCACCTCCGACCCTCGGCAGTCAAGCGCGGCCGCGTCCTCCCCGATCCCGGCGCCCACCAGCACGCTGGGGTCGTCCGGGACGATCCCCGCGAGACTGACCTCCAGCAGGTCGGGTGGCAACTTGCCGACAGGTAGCGGCATGCCGTAGCGGATGATCGTCTGCGCTTCTATCAGATCGGCCACCACGAAGTCCGCGCCGGCAGCGGGAGGATCCGCCAGGGGTCCGTTGCACAGGAACATCGTCAGGGTCCCGGCCCGTTTGCCCGCCTCGATATCGAAGGCGTGATCGCCGATCATCAGAAGCTCTCCGGGGTCTACGCCCAGTTCTTCGGCCACGTACAGGACTCCGTCCGGGAAGGGCTTGGGATCGAAGGGGAGATCGCGCGAGACTATCAGGGCAAAATCGGCCGGATCGACTCCGGCGAAACGTTCCAGCGCTCTCTGCACGCTCACGCCGGCGTTGCGCGTGATGATGGCCATGGGGATCTTCCGTCCGCGGAGGAGATCGATCAGGGCCTCGGCGCCGTCACCGGGTTCTGCACGATCGGCCGCCTCCTTCTCCGCCTCCTGCAAGAAGGTCTCGTAGCGTCGCCGCTCTTCGACGTCCTCGGTCTCGCGCAGGTACTCCAGTATGCCTTTCTCGGGCGGGCAGCCGATCTCGCGTTTGATGCCCTTTAAGTCGAGATCTTCCGGCTTGGTAAGGGTGCCGTCGAAGTCGAAGAGAACGGCCGCCACGCGGAAAGGAGCACCCGAGCGAAGGAAGGGGTCTCGATGTCCGCTGGTGCGATGCCCTATCGCTGTGTCCCGGTGCTCACCCACGCAAGCATCCTACCAGGCAAAGCGCGATCCTGGTCGCCCTGAGCCCTTCCTGGTCCGCGCATGCTGGGCCTCACAGTCATAGCGACCGGCTGGCTCGCGGTCGGAGACCCTATCCTAGTTGGGTCGCCCGAGCGGCCGCGCGCAGGGCCAACACCCCGGTGAGAGTGGCAAAGCCCAGCATGACCGCGAGCCCGATCAGAAGTGGTTTCACCACCCAACCATCGATGAGCACGGAGCGCATGGCATCGTAGATGTACGTCGTGGGGTTGACCGTAGCGGCCCATTTGAGCCATGTCGCCCCGATGTATTCCTTGGGGACGAACGTGGTGGAGAGGAAGATCAACGGGAAGAAGGCGAAGGTGGCCGCCTGGGCCGCCGCTCCGCTCTTGGTCTTGAGAGCTACGAACACCGCGTAGCCGGCGAAGGCCATGCCCCAAAGAAAGGCGAAGACCAGCACGACTATCAGGCCGGCCGGGCCGGCGGCAGATCTCAGGCCCAGACCCACCCCCAAGGCCAGGATCAGCACCACCTGACCGACCAGGATGATGGCTCCCCCGATCATCGGTCCCCAGATCAGAGACAGTCTCGAAGCCGGGGTGAGCAGCAGCTTCGTGAAGTATCCCGACTCGATGTCGGTCACCAGCGCCTGGCCGGCTATGCCCGCTCCTCCTACCGAGGCGGATACGATAGAAACGGGGATGATGAAGGCCAGATATGAGCCCTTGAAGCCGGGCAGTTGGGCCACCGACGACAGACCGGAGTTGAAAACGAACAGAAAGAACACGCTGATGGCAATGTTCGGGATGAGGGCCACCGGCGTGCGCAGGCTACCTCGCAGCGAGCGCCAGACAAGGAGTAGAACGTCGGTCATGATGCCTCCTCCTGTGAGCCGGCCAGGCGATGACCGGTCGCTCTCAAGAACACGTCGTCGAGGGTCGGTTCGCTCAAGGTGAGAGCTTCCAAGGGGATCTGGGCCTCGTCCAAAGCCCGGATCAGCCCGGGAAGCTTGTCGGCTGCCGCCGTGAAATAGCAGAGCAGGTCGCGGCCTACCGTTTGTCGCTTCGGAGACAGTTCCCCCAGGGCCGCGTCCGCGCGATCAACCAGTTCGGAAGAAGCGAAGCTGAGGGTCACCACCTCGTTGCCTATCTCTTTCTTGAGATCACGGGGAGCGCCTCTGGCCGCGATCTTGCCCTGGTTGATGATGGCCACCTCGTCCGCGAGCTTGTCGGCTTCCTCCAGATACTGAGTGGTGAGGAAGATGGTCATGCCACGCTCCGTGTTGAGCCGGCGCACCTCCTCCCATATGGTGAGGCGACTCACCGGGTCGAGGCCGGTGGTGGGCTCATCCAGAAAGAGGATGTCGGGTTCGTTCACCAGGGCCAGGGCCAGATCGAGCCGGCGTTTCATGCCACCCGAGTATTGTCCGACTCGCTTCTTTGGGTCGACGTCGTCCAGCCCCACCGTCTTAAGAAGTCGTTCGGCCTTGAGTCTTGCGGCGGCAGAGTCCGCCGAAAAGAGGCGGGATTGGAGCACCAGCAGCTCATGCGCGGTCATGAGCTGATCCAGGCCCACCTCCTGGAGTGCCACCCCGATGCGCGCACGCACCTCATGCGACTCGGTGACCACGTCGAAGCCGGCCACTCGGGCGGAACCGGCCGTGAGGGCCAGGATGGTGGTGAGCATCTTGACCGTCGTGGTCTTGCCCGAGCCGTTCGGCCCCAGGAAGCCGAAGATCTGTCCGGAGCGGATGTCCAGGTCGACGCTGTCGACCGCTCTAAGATCCGCGAAGTCGCGGGTGATCCCTTCGGCAACGATGCTTTTGTCGCCGTCCTTCCTCCCCATCCTGACCGTCCCCCCTCACCTCACTTGACAGTAGCTGCACTTACATCAGGTAGTAGAGCAGCAGCGGGATGACCACGATACTGGCCATCGTCGTCACCAGCACCACCGACGAGACCAGTTCGGCCTCGTTCTTGTATTTGGTGGCCATGATGGCGACCAAGATCGCGGACGGCATGGCCGCTTCGAAGATCACCACCGATCGGGCGACCCCGGTGATCCCCAGAAGCCACACGGCGAGCAGACCGAAGGCGAACCCTCCCCCCATCCTCATGACGCCGGCCGTCAGCGTCAGAGGGATGTGCGCGGGGCGGATCTTGCCGATGTTCATCCCCAGGACCAGCAGGATGAGAGGGACACCGGCCTGGCCTACGAACTTGAGCGAGTTCATCACCAGGTCGGGGAGGACGACGCCGGCCAGGTTCAGCATCAGGCCCAGCACCGCCGCGTATATCAGGGGCGTGCGCAGCATCACCCTCACGCCCTGTTTAAGATCCGACTGCCCGGCGGCGACGTAGACACCCACCGAGTAGACGATGATCCCATACGGCATGTAGAAGAGCGCGGCCTTGGCCAGACCCTCGGCTCCGAAAGCTAGGTAGATGATGGGGAAGGGGATGTTGACCAGGTTTGCAAAGACGACGGCCAGGTAGAGGCCGGAGTGCTTCGACTTGGTGAGAGCGAAGACGATACGCGCTACCACGAACGTCCCTCCCAAGATGAGGAGTGACGATGCCCACAGTTCGACGGCCTCGCTTATGACGATCGGGGTCGAAAGCATCGACGTGATCACCAGGCACGGGATGGCGACGTACATGGCCACGTCGATCAGCACCGCGGAACTCAGTCGACTGACTCTGCCGAAGAGGTACCCGAGGGCGATGGCGAAGAACGTCGGGAGGACGATGGCTGCGATGTCCTGCATCGTGCCAGCGTACACTGCCCACGCTTGTCGCCGCTAGATGCGGGACCCGACGCTGGATGCACGAAGCCGCGCTAGACGCAGGCGGCGGCGCTGGATGCAGGAAGCGGCGCGTGATATAAGTCCGGCAGTGGACGAAGCGACCTTCTATCACTGGCTGGTGATCGCCTGGATCGCCCTCGCGGCCGTCACGTTCGTCGCCCTCTTTTTCGTCACCGCTCCGTATGGCCGTTTCACGCGCGGCGGCTGGGGTCCCCGGATGAGCGCCCGCTGGGGCTGGGTGCTCATGGAGGCACCTGCGCTTCTCACCTTCGTCGTCATCTGGGCCGTCAGCGACCGAAGGTCGAATCCTGTGGGGTTGGTCCTGCTCCTGTTCTGGGTGGCGCATTATCTGCACCGGGCGTTCGTCTACCCCTTCCGCCTCCACAGCAGCCGGCCCAGCATCACGGCATCGGTCGTCGTCATGGGTGGGTGCTTCAACATCGGCAACGGCTATCTGAACGCCCGCTATCTCTACGCCCTCGGCCCCGAACTGCAAACCTCGTGGTTCCTCGATCCCCGCTTCATCGTCGGAGCACTGCTCTTCTGGTGCGGCTACGTCCTCAACCAGCACTCCGACCGCGTGCTGATCCACCTACGCGGTGATGGTCAGACCGGCTACAAGATCCCTTACGGAGGGGGATACCGGTTCGTATCGTGCCCCAACTACCTGGGAGAGATGGTGGAGTGGGGTGGGTGGGCGCTCGCCTGCTGGAACCCCGGCGCCCTCGCTTTCTTCGTCTGGACGGTCGCCAATCTGGCTCCTCGGGCGATCAAGACCCATCGCTGGTATCGGGAGAACTTCCCGGAATATCCCCCGCGGAGAAAGGCCCTGCTGCCCTTCATCGTTTGACACGGGCCGGTCCCGATGGCCCGCTCGCGCCACGGCGCGATAGAATGGCCCCGTCATGGCCAAATCGGCGACGTGCCGATCGGGCGTCGCCACCTGCCGGAAGAGGCTGAGAACGAGAGTGAGTGCTAGTACAAGCCGCGTTCTGGCGACGGCTCCGGTGGCCCGGAGCGTCTTCTGGTTGATGATCACTATGCTGGCCTGGGAGTTGTTCCAGGGTCTGCGGGCCTCGGCGCCAGTCCCTGAAGGCTCTTGGGTGCTCACCCCATTCGACCTGGTGTTCCTGGTGCTGCTGCCTGCCCTGACCGCCTTCGCCTTCACCCGTCTCTTCCTCGTGATCACGCAGTCCTCGCGGGGGACGCTGAACATCTACTCGGTCATATCGAGCCCTCTCGCCTGGATGTTCTGGGTGGGTCTGGGGATCGGCATGATCGGACACGGTGTTCATCTCGCCGGCCACGCCACGCAACGAGCACTGTCCGAAGTCTTCGAGCAGGGCGAATTCGCCGCCAAGATCGCCTTTCTTGACGTGCGCCTCGGGTACTTCTTGCTTGGGCTCGGCTTCTTCCTGGCCACCCTCGCGATCCTCATCGTGGGCCAAGGTGTGGGCCAGCGGATCTCGGGGGTCGAGCGTCTGCTCTTCGTGCTGGGATCCTTCGCCACCTACGGTGTCGTGCTGATATACCTTGGGGTGGGTGGCAAGCAGATAATCCCAGCCATAGCGGCCAGCGTGGTCCTGAGCGCGGTCAGCTTCTGGACCCTTCCGCCGTCCGAGATCACAAGGGACCCCATAGGAGCGTTGGTGATGCCCGGCACGTTCCTGGCGGGGATAGCGCTGATCGTCTGGACCTTGATCGTGGGCGGTCAGCCCACCTGGCCCTGATGCTCGTTTGAGAGCCACCCGTTGGGCTATAATCGCGCCTTGTCGCGAGCGGTCAGGGTCCTTGCGGAGTGGTGTCCGAGTTGGCTTAAGGAGCACGACTGGAAATCGTGTAGGCGGGGGAAACTCGTCTCGAGGGTTCGAATCCCTCCCACTCCGCCTCCAGCCCATATCCAGAGTGACCCGCTACGAGGAGCCGCATGTCGTCAAAACGACATACCAAGAAGGGAACGGCGATGGTCGCCACGACGATCGTCGCTCTGGGCGTGGTGCTGGTCCTGGCAGTCGCCGTCATGGCCGGCGGGTGCTCCTCGGGGGAGACCGGCGACACGGCGACCACGGCCTCGGGCACCAGCGTGGGCCCCTCTACCACTGTCGGTCCCACCACCACCGTCGCTCAGACGACCACGACCTTGCCCCAGATGCTGTCCGACTGGGACAGGCAATTGGCCGAGACGGCCCAGGTCCAGAATGAACTCGCGGCCTATCTCTCCAAACAGGGCGCCGCCCAAGACGACCCCCGGCTGGCCGTCATCTACGGGCTGCGGGCCCGTGTCCAGGCGATCACCGGCCGCCAGGCCCTCGAGCAGGGCGACCTTGAGTTGGCCGACACGGCCATGAGAGAGGTCTACCCCACGCTCAACCTGGGCCGCAACGTGGCCGAGGGGTCTGTGTCCCAGACCCTCGAAGACGCTCACACGATCATAGCGACACTGGGAGCGCCCTCGGACAAGCCTGACGAGGCAGCCACCCTCCTCGATCAGTTCATAGCCCAGCTCGCGCCGCTGCTGGACGAGGCGAGAGCGCTGGCCCCTGCCAGGTAGGGGGGCGGTGCCCGCCCGGGACGGTGCGGGCCGCCATGGAACGAGCGCGGCCACCGCGGCGCCCGCTTTGTCGGCGCGGGCCGCCCCGTGAGCGCCCTGCTGCTCCATACCCGACACCCTACGGTATACTCCCCGCGACCGTGCTAGGTGGGGAGCTAGCGGTGCCCTGTACCCGCAATCCGCTTCAGCGGGACTGAATCCCCACCCCAGGAGCGGGTCTGTGAGGTCTGACGTCGGCAAGTGGTGTTGACGGCCAGGTCCTGCGCAATGGAAATCCGTGAACCGGGTCAGGACCGGGAGGTAGCAGCCCTAAGCGGACTCTTCCATGTGCCGCGGGGTAGCTTGGCTTGAGCCGGCTACCGGCGGGCGCTCGGAGGTCTGCCTTCGAAGGTGGGTGCACGGTCCTTTGTCTTCTTGAGGACCCGGAGATGGCCGTGCGATGAACACCACCACCCTTACCGACATCCTTAGCACGGCCCACTGTTTCGCCCTTCCCGAGGAAGAGGTACAAGCGTCTGGAAGCCGCCATCCGCGAGGACCACTATGCTCTTCTGAGCCGGGCCCAAGAGGACGACTGATATAATCGCGCCACTCGGCGAGCGCTAACAAGGAGTCGCCCGGCGCATGTCAGTCTCCCTCTATCGCAAGTACCGGCCGGCACGCTTCGAGGACATCATCGGGCAGGACCACGTCGCCCGCACTCTCGTCAACGCGATCAATCAGGACCGGGTCAGCCACGCGTATCTGTTCACCGGTCCCCGCGGGACCGGCAAGACCTCCACCGCCAAGATCCTGGCCATGGCCCTCAACTGCGACGCCGGGCAGGGAAGGGCCACGGCGACACCCGACGGAACCTGCCCGCACTGCGAGGCCATCCGGCGTGGGAGCGCTATGGACGTGGTGGAGATGGACGCCGCCTCCAACCGTGGCATCGACGATATCCGCGATCTACGGGACAAGGTCCACTTCTCTCCGGTGGAAGGCCGCATGAAGGTCTACATCGTGGACGAGGTGCACATGCTCACGCCCGAGGCCTTCAACGCCCTGCTCAAGACCCTGGAGGAGCCTCCGGCGCATGCAGTCTTCGTGCTCGCGACCACCGAGCCGCACAAAGTCCCGGCCACCATCCTCTCCCGCTGCCAGCGCTTCGATTTCCGCCGGCCCTCGGTGATGGAGGTGGTGAGCGTTCTCGGGTCGGTGTCGGCGCAAGAGGGCATCGAGGTCTCCGAGGCGGCCTTGACTGTGATCGCCCGGGCGGCGGGAGGTAGCTTCCGCGACGCCATCGGCACCCTCGATCAGCTGGCCACGTACTCCGGCGGCGCTATCAGCCTGCAGGAGACGCTCGACATCCTGGGGATAGTGCGGCACGACCTCCTGTTCGAGCTCGTTGACCTCGTGCATGAGGGCGACACCCGGGGAGCGCTGCTGTTCGTCGAGCAACTGAGTCAGGGTGGGACCGACTACGTCCAGTTCATGAAGGATCTCCTCGGCCACCTGCGCGACCTCTATGTGACCATGCACACGGCCGAGACTCCGGCGAGCGTCGCCCTGCCCGAAGACCAGCTCGCGAGACTGCATAGCCAGTCTAGACGGGTCTCGACCGCTCAGGCGGTGCTCTTTGTCGATCTCATCGGAGAGGGCCTGCGGGCCGTCCGCCAGGGGTCGGACCCCCGGCTGGAGCTCGAGTTGGCCCTGATCAAGATGACAGCCCTCGGTCCGCCCGCCGCCTCCGGCGCGGTGGCGGCGACCGCCGGAGCGGTGCCGGCCGAAGCTGTGCCGGCCGAAGCGGGGGCGGCTGCCGGACAGGCTGCCGCGCAGGCGGCCGGCCGCGGCCCGGGGTTCAGGCCGGCCCCTGACAAGCGAGCCGGGGCTAGACACCCCGGGGCGGGTGTGCCCCAGCCCCGACCCACGACGTCGACAGACGCGGCGCCGGCGCTCGCCGGCGCGCCTTCAACCGTGCCGGCGGTGGACGAACCGGCGGCAGGGGCCGCTCCTCCACCTGAGGAAGCGCATTCCCCTGAGACGGCCGCTTTCGCCGAGCAAGCCCCGCCCACCGATGAGGTGCCCGAGCCCCCGGAGCGTGAGCCCCCGGTGACTGAGCCCCCGGAGCGGGGGGCTGAAGCGCCCGAAGGCGAGGTGCCCGAGAGCGAGGGGCCCCAGGACGAGGGGATCGAGACCGAGGCCCCAGAGTCCGCGGCGCTGCACCTCGAGGCGCTCTGAGCCCGGTACCATGTCCGACGGACCCGCCAGTGTGCAGCCCGACATCGACCACCTCCGCCGGGCATGGCCTCTGGTCCTGGAGGCCGTGAAGAAGCGGTCGGCAGGGCTGTCCGCCGTGCTGGCCGAGGGACGTCCCGAAAGCCTGGAGGATGACGAACTGGTCATCAGATTCCCGGCCGGTTACGCCTTCCAGGTCGATCAGGTGTCGCGAGGCGACAACCCGCGGGTGCTGGCCGAGGTCCTGCGCGAGATCACCGGGAGGAACCTGGGCATCACCACCCGGATGGCCGCTGAGCCCGTCCTTCCGACGGTCGAGAGAGAGGAAGATGCTAGAATCCTGAGCAAGGACGAGCTGATAAGAGTGCTTCAGCAGGAGTTCGACGCCCGAGAGATCGACTGAGGGCCTGCGCGCTAGACGAGCGGAGGAGAAGCCGGTGAACCCGAACTACCAGAAGATGATGAAGCAGGTCCAGAAGATGCAGGCCGACATGGCCAAGATGCAAGAGGAACTGGCCAACGAGGTAGTCGAGGCCTCTGCCGGCGGCGGCATGGTCACAGTGCAGGTCACCGGGGGGATAGAGATGAAGAGCCTCAAGATCGACCCCTCAGCGGTGGATCCTGAAGATGTGGAGATGCTCGAGGACATGATCATGGCCGCCACGAACGAGGCCCTGCGGTCGGCGACTGAGTTGGCCAATCGGAGACTGGGCGGCATCACCTCGGGTCTCAATATTCCCGGTCTGCCCTTCTGACCCGAAGCGGTCGGCTTCTCCGGTCTTCACGCCCGGCCCCGCAGCGACGAGCTCATGTTCAGCCCCACCGTCCAGAAGCTCATCGACGAGTTGAGCAAGCTCCCCGGCGTGGGCCCCAAGACCGCTCAACGCCTCGCCTTCCACCTGCTCAAGCTTTCTCCCGAGGACGCCCTGCCGCTTGCGCAGGCGCTCATCGACGTCAAGCAGACCGTCCGTTTCTGCAGCCGCTGTTTCAACCTCACCGAGAGTGAGCTCTGCGACATCTGCCTCGATACCCGCCGAGACACCACCATCATCTGCGTGGTGGAGGAGCCGGGCGACATCATCAGCATCGAGCGCACGCACGAGTACCGAGGGCTCTACCACGTCCTCGGAGGGGCGCTCTCCCCGTTGGATGGGATCGGGCCCGAGAAGCTGCACCTCGCGGAGCTTTTCGACCGGGTACGCGAGGGGGAAGTGCAGGAGGTCATCGTGGCCACGAACCCGAACATGGCCGGAGAGGCGACGGCGCTGTACATAGGCGAAGAACTCCGTCCCTCCACGACCGAGGGGACGCTCCGCATCACCCGGCCCGCCGCCGGTCTGCCGATGGGCGGCGACCTCGAGTACGCGGACGAGGTCACCCTTGGCCGGGCGCTGACCGGGCGGCGCGATCTCTGACCGAGAGCCGCGGACGCCGACTCGGGCGACGTGGGCGCTGACCGGCTGGCTTGAGTTCAGACCCGGCCGGCGCGAACTTTGACCCGGCCGGCGCCAGGCGTCGCGCCGCGCCAAGAACTCCGACCGAACGGCGTGACTCGCCAAGCGACCGCTCGGGCTCCCGTCCAATCGCGCGAGTTCCGGAAATCCGTTAGAATTCTCCGGTCGGCAAACTCGTACCGGAGCACTGATCCAGGTGGCCCACAGAGAGCGATCGAAGCATGAGGGCGCGGCTTCCGCCGACACTCCCGACGACGAGTACATCGTCGTCGGCGATCAAGAGCGGAGGGCCGAGCGTACCAACATCGTGGTAATGAAGTTCGGGGGGAGTTCGGTGGCCGACGCCACCTGCATCAAACGCGTGGCCAACCGCATCGTCGAAGCCCGCAAGGCCGGACACCCCGTCGTCGCCGTGGTCTCCGCCCGAGGCGACACGACCGACGAACTGATCGAGATGGCCAAGCAGATCTCCGACGATCCTCCCGCCCGGGAGATGGACATGCTTCTCTCCACGGGGGAACGGATATCCGCGGCCCTGTTGGCCATGGCCATCCACGACCTGGGCCAGGATGCGATCTCCCTGACAGGTTCGCAGGCGGGCATCGTGACCGACACCATGCATACCAAGGCCAAGATCCTCGACATCAGGCCCAACCGCGTCCGCAAGGCCCTGGACGAGGGCAGGATCGTGTTGGTCGCCGGCTTCCAGGGCGTATCCACCGACCAGGACGTGACCACGTTGGGCCGCGGCGGCTCCGACACCACCGCGGTGGCTCTCGCTGCCGCTCTCGGGGCGGAGGTCTGCGAGATCTACACCGACGTGGAAGGAGTCTTCACCACCGACCCGCGCATCGTCCCCGAAGCACGCAAGCTGGACACCATCTCGAACGAGGAACTCCTCGAACTGGCGGCGAGCGGCGCGAAGGTCATGATGGCCCGCAGCGTCGAGGTGGCGCGCCGCTTCGACGTGCCGCTGCACATCCGCTCGAGCTTCACCTCGGCCCCCGGCACCTGGATAGGACAGGATGATTCAAGCATGGAACAGGCGATAATCTCCGGCGTCACCTACGCTCTCGACGACGCCAAGGTGACCATCCACGACCTTCCCGACGAAGTGGGCGTGGCAGCCAAGATCTTCACAGCGTTGGCGAAAGCGCACGTCAACCTCGATGTGATCATTCAGAACGTGGCCGAACACGGGATCACCGATATCTCGTTCACCGCCTCCGAGGCCGACCTCCCCAGGATCACGAAGATCCTGGGCGACCTGCAGGCTGAGCTGGGATTCACTTCGGTCGACACCGACAAGGACGTGGCCAAGGTGACCTTGGTCGGAGCGGGCATGAAGACCTACCCCGGCGTGGCCGCCAAGATGTTCGAGGTACTGGCGGAGAACAACATCAACATCGAGATGATCTCCACCAGCACCATCAAGATCAGCTGCGTCATCCGCAAGCAGCACGTGGAGACCGCGGTGAAGGCCCTGCACGCGGCCTTCAAGCTGCACGAGGGCATGGTCAGCCGGGAAGAGGTGTTCAACTAGCCTCTGCCGACGCGCGCCCGCGGGCGACGCCTGCTTCTGTCCGCCACCCCCGGGGGGTGACGTGCAGCGCAGCCGGACGCGCCCGGGCGCAGCGAGGCGACGCCTGGGCTTCGGCGGTCGCGGAGTCGGTTAGAACGGCGCCACGGGGAGGGACAAGTGGAAGCGATAGTCGTCGACAAGCTCCGCAAGCAGTTCGACCCGCCCAAGGGACCGGTCGCCGTCGACGACGTGTCTTTCCAGATCGACGAAGGTGAGATCTTCAGCCTTCTCGGTCCCAACGGCGCCGGCAAGACCACCACGATCTCCATCCTTTCCTGCCTACTCAAGCCCGACAGCGGAGAAGCGCGGGTGGGTGGGTTCTCGGTCACTGGCCAAGCTGAGAAGGTGAAGAGACTCATCGGCGTTGTCCCTCAGGACATCGCGCTATACGAGGATCTGAGCGGTCGGGAGAACCTGCTGTTCTGGGGCCGGATGTACGGCATGAGCGGCACGGAGCTGAACAAGCGGGTGGACGAGGTCCTCGAGCTGATCGGCCTCGTCGACAGACAGAAGGACCGCATCGACAAGTACTCGGGAGGTATGAAGCGCCGCGTGAACATCGGCGCGGCCCTCCTTCACAAGCCCCGCCTTCTCTACCTCGACGAGCCCACGGTGGGCATCGATCCCCAGAGCCGCCGTTCGATCCTCGACGGAGTCAAGGATCTCAACGCCTCGGGTATGACCGTGCTCTACACCACCCACTACATGGAAGAAGCGCAGGAGCTGTCCGACCGCATCGGGATCATGGACCAGGGTGCCATGATCGCCGTCGGGCACGCAGGACGACCTGGTGCGCATGGTGGGAGAGCAGACCCGGATCGATCTGGCCCTCGATCGTGAGGCTCAGCCTGCTGGTGGAACGCTGGCGCGGACTTACCGGGGTATCGAGCGTGTCGGAGCCGGAGGACGGGCGGATATGGCTCTTGGTGGACGACGCGAACACACTCATGCCGCAGCTCTTCGACAGCGCCCGCACGGTGGACGCGCGCATCACCGAGATCAATCTGGCCGAACCCAACCTGGAGATGGTCTTCCTGCAGCTCACCGGGCGAGCGCTGAGAGACTAGACCGGCCGAGAGGTCGAGCATGCGGGCACTCAGCATCGCCTGGAAGGACATCCGCCACGTCTACCGGAACGTCGCCGGCCTCACGATGATGCTGGTGGCCCCACTGCTGCTGGCCTTCGCTCTGGGCGCGGCCTTCGGCGCCGGGGACAACTTCTCCATCGCTGCGGTGCAGGACCGTCGTGGTCGACCAGGACGTGGGCGCCGGGGCGGGTGCCCCCGCCGCCGGCGCCACCTCGCTGCCGCGCTCGGCAGCCCCGAGATCGACGGACCTCCTGACCGTCAGCCAGGTCGACACGCCCGAGGCGGCGCGGGTCTTGGTCGACAGCGGGGACGCCGGACGTGGCCGTCATCATCCCGCCGGGGCTCTCGGCGGCGCTCATGGGTGACGGCTCGGCCCAGGTGGAGATCTATAAGGACCCGACTCTCCAGGTCGGGCCGGCCATCGTCACGTCGGTGGTGCAGTCGGTGGTGCAGTCGCTGGACGGAGCGCGGGCTGCCGCCGCTCACTTCCGTCCAACTGGCCGCCTCTCTGGGTGTCACCGACGGTGACGAGCTCTCCGCCCTCGCCGCCGACACCGCCAAGGCGTTCGGGGCCAAGGCTGAGGCTACCCCGCCCATCACCCTGGAGGAGCGCGCCCCGGTGACCCCGGGCGCCGAAGCGCCCGAAGCGGCCCAACGTCGCCAGCCAGGTCCTGGTGGGGATGATGCTCTTCTTCATGCTCTTCGGTGCCTCCACTCCCGCCCGCAGCATCCTCGACGAGCACCGGGAGGGCACGCTCTCCCGGCTCTTCACCACTCCGACGCCGCGGAGCGTGATCCTGGGCGGCAAGTACATCGCCGTCTTCCTTGTGGTGCTCATCCAGTCGGTCGATCCTCCTGCTGGCCGGGAGGTTTCTCCTGGGAGCGGACTGGGGAGAGTTGGGGCCCGTGATCGCTCTCACCCTGGCGGGCGCGCTGTGCGCCGCCTCTCTGGGACTCCTGACGGTCTCCTTCGCCAAGACTCCGGCCCAGGCTGGCGCGGGAAGCTCGGCCATCTTCGTGTTCCTCGGACTCATCAGCGGCAACTTCGTGGGGTCGCTCAACACCGAGCGGGACGTTCGCCATCGTCCGCCTGGTAAGCCCTCTGGGCTGGTTGCTCGAAGGCTGGGGACACGTGCTTATACGGAGGCTCTTGGGGAAGCATCGCTCTGCCGGTGGTGGCCGTCCTGGCCTTCACCCTGGTCTTCTTCGATCGTCGCGTCCCTCTTCTTCAGAAGGCGGTACGCATGAGACACGGCTGGCACATCGCCACCAAGGAGCTGCTGCAGACCCGGCGCGACCGGCTGGCCGCGCTCTTCACCCTGGTCCTTCCGGTGATCTTCACCGTCGTCCTAGGGATCCTCATCGGCGGAGCGCAGGAGGCTGCCGATCGTCTCCCGCTGGCGATCGTCGACGTGGACGGGAGCCCGATCGCCCAGCAGTTGGTCGACAAGCTGGAGGAGTCGCCGCTCCTCGAACTCGAAGATCATGGCCGAAACCGAGGTCGATAACGCCGTCCTCGACCAGAAGGTGGCGGCCGGGCTCGTCATCCCCGAGGGCTTCGGCGCCGCCGTCGACGCCGGCTTGCCGGCGTCCGTTTCCTTCATCCGAGTGGAGACATCCACCGGCGGCTCAATCGGTCCGTACGGCCGTCGAGAAGGCCGTCTCGGAGATCGAACACCGGGATGCTGGCAGCGCGCACGGCGGCCGAGCAGGTCGTCGCTCAAGACCGGCCGAGTCCTTGACGAGACCCTGCTGGAATCGGCCCGCTCGCTCTGCCGACTCCCACCTGGCGACCCCGGCGGCCACGGTCGTGGTGACCGAGGCCGGCAGCTCGTCCAGCATCGAGGAGGCGACCGGCTTCGACCAATCCTCGTCCGGCTCCCTGGTCAACTGGGTCCTCTTCAGCCTTCTCGGGGTGGCCACCGGGGTCGCCTGGGAGCGGCGCCGGGGACTGCTGCGCCGGCTGAGCGTCGCCGGGGTGCGCGGCACGAGAGATCGATCGGCGGCAAGATGATGGCCATGGTGATCATCACCTTCCTCCAGCAACTGCTGCTCGTCCTTCTGGGTCAGTTGGCGTTCGGGGTGGACTACTTCAACAGCCCGCTCGCCCTGTTCATGACCATGATCTCCCTCTCGGTGCTGGCCGCCGTCTTCGGCCTCCTCATCTCCTCGGTCTTCCGCTCGGAGCAGGCCGTCATCGCCACCACGGTCATCTCCGCCCAGCTCCTGGCTGCACTCGGAGGAGCCTGGTTCCCGTTCGAGGTCACCAGTGCCTCCTTCTCGAGGGTCGCCCACTTCCTGCCCTCCGCCTGGGTGATGGACTCGCTGCACGGCATCATCCTCAAGGACTGGGGGGCCGCGGACGTGCTCTATCCGCTGGGCATCGTGTGGATATGGATCGTGGTGCTGTTCGTGTTGGCAGTGTGGCGCTTCCGCCCCGAATAGATACAATCTGCCGCATGGATGCCCTACGTGAGCTCACCCTCATCATCGAGGACCTCAACCGGGCCGGTTCGTTCAAGGACGCCGCTCAGCGGCTTACCAGCTGGGCCCGGGACCTGACCGGATGTCGAGGCCGCCATTCTTGAGACTCAGAGGAGAGACGGACGGCGGCCCCTGGCTCGCCGTCTGCGCCCTCGACGGGCCGTCGCCGTCATTCGTGCGAGACGAGACCATGGTCGGTGAGTCCGACTGCATCTGCGGACGGGTTGCGACCGGAGAAGTCGATCCCTCCCTGCCCTTCTACACCGAGGGCGGCTCCTTCCATTGGGGGCGGATGGAGTCGCTCGCCGGCGACTTCACCCCCGAGCAGCTGGGTCCGCTGCGTGGCCGCTGCCTGGAGGAAGGCTACAGCTCGCTCGCGGTCTTCCCTCTGCGGGCGGGCGACGCCGTAGTGGGGTCGCTCCATCTGGCCGATTCCCGGCCGGACCGGTTCGCGGGATCGGTGCGAGGTGGTCGAGTCCGCCTGCAGGCTGGCTGGCGACATGCTGCTGCGCCACGAGGCCTCAGAGCGCGAGCGTGCCCTGCTCGAGGCCGTGCAGGCGGCGCTGCTGCCGCCCGTTCCTCCCCCGGTGGAAGGCTTGAGCATCGGCGTGAGCTTCGAGTCGGCCACCGACATGGCCCGCCTGGGAGGCGATTTCTATGACGTGCTGGACCTGGGAGACCCAGGGGTCCTGATCCTGGTCGGGGACGCCTGCGGCAACGGGGTGAAGGCGGCGGCGACCGCCGCGCAGGCCCGCTACGCGCTTGAAGCCCATGCCAGCCGGTCCTCCGATCCTGCGTCGTTCATGGGCATGACGAACGAATCGCTCCTGCGGCTGCTCCCGCCGGAGCAGTATGTGACCGCCGTCGCCTGCCTTATCGACCGACGGTCACGCAGCGTGACGACCTGTCTGGCCGGGCACCCGCCACCGCTCCGGCTCCAAGCCGGGGACGGCGCCCGTTCCCTGGGGGCCGAGTCCGCCGTGCTGGGAGAGGCGCCCGGCGACACCCGCAACGGCAAGACCCCGGAGACCGAGGCGGGCGCCCCGGAGACCGGGGGCGGGAGTGCCGGGACCGGGGGCGGGAGTGCCGGGACCGGGGGCGGCAACACAGGAACCGAGATCGACGCTCCGCCCAATGCTCCCCTGGGCCTCTTCGCCGGTCTCAGTTTCAAAGAGAAGACCGAGAGCCTGGCTCGAGGCGACGTCCTCCTCATCTACACCGATGGGGTGACCGATTCCCGGCGCGGGAACGCCTTGTTCGGGTCGGAAGGCGTGACCCGGACCGTGGAGTCTCTCAGCGCCGACTCCCCCGGGGTCATTGATGATCCCGAGCACGTCGCCCAAAGCGTGCGCTCGGCCGCGTCCGGCTACCACGACCCCTCCTTCCCCGGGGACGATCGCCTGGTGATGGCCATCCGGCTGGACGACGCCGGAGAAGGGCAGACGGAGGGCGAGGGAGAGGGATAAGGGACGTGGACCCGGACAAAGTCACCTTCGAGACCAGCTCCCCCTCCGCCAGGCCGGGAATGAACTTCATCTCGGCCGACTTCGAGCTCGTGACGGACGAGCCCGCTTTCTTCCCTCCTGCGCGGCGCCAAAGTGAGGGAGGCGCCAAAGTGAGGGAGGCGCCTAAGTAAGAGAAGCGCCTAACTGAGGGAGGCGCCCAAGGACGCGTCCGATAGGCAGCGGAGCGGCCTCCCACACGTCCGGATGCTAGAATCTCCGCTCCGGACGTTGGGCCAAGGAGGAGTCGTGAGCAGGGAGTATCGGGTAGCGGTAGCGGGCGCCACGGGCGCAGTAGGACGGGCCATGCGGAGCATCCTGGCGGAGCGTGGTTTCCCCGTCAAGGAACTAGTCGCTCTGGCCACCGCGAAATCGGCCGGTACCCTTCTCGACTACTGCGGCGAAGAAGATCATCGTCCAGGAACTCACCGCCGACAGCTTCAAGGGCGTCGACCTGGCCCTGTTTTCCGCCGGGGGCGGTACTTCGCTCAAGTACGCCCCCGCTGCCCGCGACGCCGGCTGCGTTGTGGTGGACAACTCCTCCGCCTGGCGCATGGATCCCGAAGTGCCGCTGGTGGTCCCCGAGGTCAATCCCGACGACGTCGACTGGCACAAGGGCATCATCGCGAATCCCAACTGCTCCACCATCCAGATGGTGGTGGTGATGAAGCCCCTGCACGACGAAGCCGCGATCAAGAGAGTGGTGGTGTCCACCTATCAGGCGGTGTCGGGCACCGGGGCCAAGGCCGTCAACGAGTTGGTGAATCAGACCGGGCAGATCCTGGCCGGAGAGGCTCCCGAGATCAGCGTGTATCCCCATCAGATCGCGTTCAACTGCCTTCCCCATATCGATGTCTTCCTGGAGAGCGGTTACACCAAAGAAGAGCAGAAGATGGTGGACGAGACCAAGAAGATCATGGGCGACCCCAGCATCGCGGTGACGGCCACCTGCGTGCGCGTCCCGGTGCAGAACGGCCACTCCGAAGCGGTCAACCTGCAGTTCGCGCGGCCGCTCAGCGTGGAGAGAGCCCGCGAGCTGCTCGCAGCAGCCCCGGGCGTCCAGGTGATGGACGACCCGGAGAGCAAGGTCTATCCCATGGCGATCGTGGCCTCGGGCCAGGACGACACCTACGTGGGCCGCATCCGCATCGACCCCACCGTGGAGAACGCCCTCAACATGTGGGTGGTGGCCGACAACCTGCGCAAGGGCGCGGCCCTGAACGCGGTACAGATCGCGGAGCTGCTGGTCGAGCGCGACCTCGTTCGCGTGCCCCGCTAGGATCGCGGCGGAGCCGCTCGAGCTGCCGTGTCCGGCGCGCCCGCACCGGCGACCGATTCGTCGAGGCCCGCCAGGGCGGAGAGAGGGCTCTGGGACCGGTGGTGGGTCCCGGTGCTGGCCGTCCTGGTACTGGCGGCCGTGGTGCTGGGATCCAGCTTCTTCGAGGCGCACCGAACGGTGGTCAAGCCTTACACGATCACCAGCCTGGAGATCCCGGCCGAGTTCGACGGCACTCGGATCGTTCTGCTCACCGACATCCACCGGACCTGGTTCTTTTCCCAAGACCGAGTGCGCTCGCTCGTGGAGCGAGTGAACGCGCTCGAGCCCGATCTGGTCTTGCTGGGAGGCGACTACGTCTTTGCCGAAACGGACTACGCGGCTTCGTGTTTCGCCGAGCTTGCCCTCTTGGAAGCGCCGCTGGGCTGCTTTGCCGTGCTGGGCAACCACGACTACGGCGAGTACGACGACGATGGCAGAGATCCGACCCCGGTCATCGAGGCCATCCGCGACGCCGACATCACGCTGCTCGATAACCAGGCGGTGTGGATCGAGCAGGCGGGGGCACGGATCCGGGTGGGCGGAGTGAGCGATTACAGCATGGGGCGTCCCAGGCTCGGTCCCGTCATCGAGGGGACAAATGCAGACGACTTCGTCATCCTGGTCTCCCACAATCCGGACTACGCGGAGGAATTGCCCCCCGGCGTGGTCGACCTGACACTATCCGGGCACACTCACGGTGGTCAGATCACCTTCTTCGGGCTGTGGGCCCCATACCTGCCTTCCGACTACGGGCAGAAGTACCGCACGGGTCTGGTGGAGACCGAGAACACGACCGTGATCGTGTCGAACGGGATAGGGACCATCTTCCCGCCCATCCGCTTCTTCGCCCCACCCCAGATAGTGGAGATCACCCTTGAAAGCGGATCGTCCGCTGAGTAGCCGAGCGCTGACCAGCGGCGCACCTGCCAGCCGACCCCGGAGAAGCCGGTCGGCGGCGACCCGGCCGGCGACGACCCGGTTGCGGACGATCCTTCTTTAGTTGTATGGCCCAAACGGCCGATCGCAGCTACGCTCTCTGCGCCCCCGGAGAACCGGGCCGGCTCGGGGCTCGAGGCGTGGGACGTCTCGGGGCCCCCGGCATAGACCGGGCGGTTGTTGTCGGCAGAAGAACGATCGAAGGCAGGCTGAGCGATTGGGCGGGATCTTCTCCAGACAGGCTCGCATGAGACCGGAGTTGTTCGATCTCCTCTCTCCCGACCGCTTTCCCCAGGTGGAAGCTCAGACGGTCCTACCGGGGCGCCCAGGAAAGCCGGCCCCGCTGCCGGCCGGACTCCACCTCCAACTGGTCGATGCGCTCGCTGCCCAGGGGATCACCCGGCTCTGGACCCACCAAGCCGAATGCTGGGACGTGTCCCAGCAGGATCAGCACTTCATGGTCACCACCGGGACCGCCTCGGGCAAGAGCCTGTGCTTCAACCTGCCCGTGCTCGACGGCCTGCTGCGGGCCCAGAACGCCCGGGCGATCTATCTCTACCCCACAAAGGCCCTGGCCCAGGACCAACTACGCCGTATCCGGCTGCTGGCCGGTAAGCAGGTCGAGGTCGCTACCTACGATGGCGATACCCCCACCGCCGCCCGGTATGCAGCCCGGCAGAAGGCCCGGGCGCTCCTCACCAACCCGGACATGGTCCACCTCAGCATGCTTCCCCGGCACGAGCGTTGGGACGACTTCCTGTACAACCTCAAGTACGTGGTCATCGACGAGGCCCACACCTACCGGGGGGTGTTCGGCAGCAACGTGGCCAATGTGCTCCGCCGCCTCAGACGGGTTGCGTCCTTGTACGGAGCCGAACCGCAGTTCATCCTGGCCTCGGCCACTATCCGAAACGCCCGCGAGCACGCCGAGCATCTCACCGGCCTGGAGGTGACGCACGTCAGCGGGGATGGCGCACCACTTGGACCCCGCAAGATCGTCTTCTGGGAGCCGCCCCTGGTGCAGGAAGACCTCAATCTCCGGCGCAGCTCCAACACCGAAGCGGCCGAGCTCCTCACCGAGCTTATCCGCAGCGGGGTACGCTCCATCTGCTTCACGAAGTCCCGACGCAATGCCGAACTCATCTATCAGCAGACGGTCGACCGCCTCAAGGAGACCGACCCCAGCCTGGCCGACTGCCTCTCGCCCTATCGCGCCGGCTACACGCCCGAGCAGCGGCGCAGCATCGAGACCATGCTGTTCGGTGGCCGACTTCTGGCCGTGGTCAGCACCAGCGCGCTCGAGTTGGGCATCGATATCGGCGCTCTCGACGCCGCCATCACCGTGGGCTATCCCGGTACCATGGCCAGCCTCTGGCAGCAGTGGGGTCGGGCCGGCAGGGGAAAGGGCGAGAGCCTGGGGATCTTTGTGGCCGGCAACGACGCTCTGGAGCAGTTCTTCGTCAAGCACCCGGATGAGCTCCTGGGTCGGGAGGTCGAGGCGGCGACCATCGACTTCGCGAACCCCTTCATCCACACCCGTCATCTGGCCGCAGCGGCCTACGAAGGCCCGCTGATGGCCGACGATCAGCAGTTCTTCGGTCCGAGGCTCACCGAGGGCATGGACCGGGCGGTGGCCGAAGGCCTGCTGCGGCACAGAAACGGGGCGTGGTTCTTCTGCGATTCGGGATTCCCGGCGGCTAAGATCGGCCTGCGGTCCACAACTGGCGAGCAGTTCACCATAGTGGAGGAAGATACCGGCGACATCGTCGGCACCGAGGGAGCGGAGACGGCTTTCTCCGCCCTCCATCCCGGCGCTGTGTATCTACACATGGGCGACAACTATCTCGTCACCGGCCTCGACGTGGACAAGCACGTGGCCCTAGTCCGTCCCTTCTGGGATACCTATTACACCCTCCCCCGAAGAGAGACCGATACCCGCATCCTCAGCGAGAGTCTACAGGTGACGCACGGCCCGCTCTCTCTGCATCTGGGAGAGATAACGGTGACGAGCAAAGTGATAGCCTTCCAGAAGAAGCGCCTGGGCAGCGACGAGGTCCTGGGCACCGAAGAGCTCGACCTTCCCTCTCGCGAGTTCGTCACCGAGGCCATGTGGTTCACCATCCCGGCCGAGTTGCTTTCTTCGGAAGGCGATCTCCTGCGCCTGCCCGGTGCCATCCACGCCGTAGAGCATGCCCTCATCGCCCTCCTGCCTCTCTTCGCCATGTGCGACCGCTGGGACATCGGCGGGCTCTCCACTCCGGTGCACAGCCAGACCGAACAGCCCACCATATTCGTCTATGACGGCCACGCGGGCGGGGTGGGCATCTCCCGCCAGGGCTTCGAGCGCTTCCCGGAGTGGGTGCGGGATGCCTGGAAACTGGTACGCGATTGTCCCTGCGAGAGCGGGTGCCCGTCGTGTATACAGTCACCCAAGTGCGGCAACTGGAACGAGCCCTTGGACAAGGAATTGGCGCTCCGGCTGCTGAAAGCTATGTTGTGAGGCGGTGCTATCCTAGCCATATGAAGCCCAAGTACATCTCGGTGGTCGGCGGCGGTCGCTGCGGACCGGCAGAGTATGCGTTGGCTGAAGAGGTAGGCCGGCTGGTCGCCCGGGAGGGGGCCACGCTGGTGTGCGGAGGGCTGGCCGGGATCATGGAGGCGGCGGCTCGAGGCGCGAGAGAGGCCGGTGGCACCACGATCGGCATCCTTCCCGGGCACGAGCGCGGGCTCGCCAATCCTTACATCGACCACGTGGTCACGACCGGCATGGGACAGGCGCGCAATCTGGCCGTGGTCAGTTCCGGCGATGCCGTGATCGCCATCGGGGGAGGCTACGGGACTCTGTCCGAGATCGGACTGGCCGCGAAGATCGGGCGGCCGGTGGTGATCCTCGGCGGCTGGCGGCTCCTGAACGACGAGTGGGGCGAGGGGGTCTGGTACGCCGCGTCGGCCCAGGAGGCCGTGTCCCTGGTGCATCAGACGCTGGCCTCGCCGCAGACGGGCGAGGCGCCGGCCCGGCCACGGGCCGGTGAGGCGGCGGCCCGGACGCCAGGGCGATCGCAGGCCCGGGAGCCCGGCATATGAACCGGCCGCCCGACCGCGACCAGGAGACCCGGGAACTCATCCACCGCTTCCAGACCGAGCGGGCGCGCCGCAGAAGGCGGCGCCTCGTGTTGGCCGGCCTTGGTGGAGCCGTGCTCGTGATAGCGATCGTCGTAGCTGTGGTATGGGCTGTCGGCAGTCTGCAGGGCGACGGCTCCCAGAGCGGCGGCGCCGATTCGACCGTCGCCGGCGGTTCTTCCCCGAGCGACGGCCCCGGCGGTAGCGGTGGGACCGCTGCAGGCGGAGACACCGAGACGACCGCCGGGGCCTCGACTAACGGGGTCGTGGACACCTCAAGCCCGGGCGCCACCTCCACCACCGGCCCCAGTTCCACGGGCCCCAGCAGCACAGGCGCTACCACCACCGTCGGGGGGACCACCACTTCGGCCCGCACGACCACCTCCGTCCCGCACGACCAGCACGGCGCGCACTACCACCACGGTCCGCACGACGACAACGAAGAAAGCCACCACCACGACCTCGACCTCACCGCCTCCGACCGCGGCGGGTAGCAGCAAGAAGGTAGTGGTGATCGATCCGGGTCACCAGGCCAAAGGCGACTCGAGCCTCGAGCCCGTCGGCCCGGGTTCGAGCGAGAAGAAAGCCAAGGTCAGCAGCGGCACGGCCGGGGTGGTGACCGGCATCCCCGAGAGCGAGCTGGTCCTGGCGGTGGGACTCAAGCTGCGAGATAAGCTCGAGGCCGCCGGCGTCAGGGTCGTCATGACCCGGACCAAGCAGGATGTTCGCGTCTCCAACATCGAGCGGGCCCAGATCGCCAACGAGGCAGGGGCCGATCTCTTTGTCCGCGTGCACGCCGATGGCTCCGACAACCCGGACGTCCACGGCATCCACGTGCTCTACCCTGCGTCGATCGAGGGCTGGACCGACGACATCGCCGCCACGTCCAAGAAGGCGGCCCAGCTGGCCCAGAAGGAGCTCATCGCCGCCACCGGGGCCCAGGACCGGGGCATCGACGCCCGGAGCGACATGACCGGCTTCAACTGGGCGGATGTACCGGTGATCCTCCCCGAGATCGGCTTCATGACCAATCCCGCCGAGGACAGGCTGCTGGCCACCGACGCATATCGAGACAAGATCGTCAAAGCGCTCACCCGGGCGATACTGAGTTACCTGGGGGTGAGTTAGCTTGGCGAAGAGCTGGACTGTGGCTCAGCCGGCGCGGTATGTGATGAGCGTCCACACAACAGGTACCCACGCAACACGTCAGGTGCCCGTGCAAAAGGCGCCCGCGCGATCTCCGGCGACGCGGCCTCCGGCCGCGCGGGACTCGTAGCGACAGCGTCCAACACAGCGAGGAGGTCTCCTACGTGAGCAGGTTGACGGTGGTCGGAGCAGGATACGTGGGGTTGGTCACAGTCGCCTGCATGGCGGAGTTGGGCCACGAACTGGTCGCCATGGACGTCGACACCGACAAGATCCGCCTGCTCGAGGCAGGTGGGGTCCCCATCTACGAACCGGGTCTGTCGGAACTCATGGCCTCAAACCGAGAGCGCATCGAGTTCACCGCCGATCCAGCCTACGCGTACACGGCGAGCGAGTTCATATTCATCTGCGTGGATACCCCGCCCACCTACTCGGGCGACGCCGACCTATCCCGCATCTGGCAGGCCGTCGATAACCTCCCCCCCGATGAAGGCGAGCATATCCTCGTCACCAAGTCGACCGTGCCCGTTGGCACCGGGGCGCTCGTCACAGCCGAACTGGCTCAGCGCGGCTACCGGCACATCAGCTACGCCTCCAACCCGGAGTTCCTCCGCGAGGGCACGGCCATCGCGGACTTCATGCACGCCGACCGGGTGGTCGTGGGAGCTGACGATCCCGAGGATCGCCGAGCGGGTGGCGGACCTCTACCAGGGCATCGACTGTCCGGTGCTCACCACCGACGTGGCCTCCGCCGAGATGATCAAGTACGCGTCGAACGCCTTCCTCGCCACGAAGATCAGCTTCATCAACGAGATCGCCAACGTCTGCGAAGCCACCGGGGCCGATGTTACTGTCGTCGCCCGAGGCATGGGCATGGACCGTCGCATCGGGCCGCACTTCCTGCAGGCAGGCATCGGCTACGGAGGCAGCTGCTTCCCCAAGGACGTGTCGGCCCTCAAGCAGATAGCGGGCAACTCCGGCTACCACTTCCAGTTGCTGAACGCAGTGATCGAGGTCAACGAACTCCAGAAGCGCAGGGTGATCGGCAAGCTCAAGCGCCACCTGGGCGACGAGCTGCGCGGGAAGCGCATCGCCTTGCTCGGCCTGGCCTTCAAGCCCAATACCGACGACATCCGCCAAGCCTCCTCGATCGTCTTGGCCGGACGGCTCCTCGCCGAAGGTGCCCGCGTGGTCGGCTACGACCCCGTGGCCGCGGAGAACATGCGCACCATGCTCCCCACCATGGAATATGCCGCATCGCCCATGGCCGCCCTGGAGAACGCCGATGCCTGCGTCCTGGTCACCGAGTGGGACGAGCTCCTCGGGCTCGACTGGGCAGCGGCTAAGAAGACCATGGCTCGGCCGATCGTCATCGACGGGCGCAACGCTTTGGATGGCGCCGCCTTGACAGCGCTGGGATTCACCTACGAGGGCGTGGGAACTCGGACGCCCGTTCGCCGGTAAGTCTCGGTACTTGCAGGTCTCGCTATTCATCACCAAAGAAGGGCGGCTAGCTTCGTCTTCTGGCCATCGTCTTGCTCATGTCTTGAACGAGGGCTTGAGTCCATGGCGTGACCCACCCTTTGCTTGCGAACGAGTTTCATCGTTTGGCCGCGAGACAGTTTCTTAATCGATATTCACGTGGTATTGTGATTTATGCACAGTCTGTATACGCACGAAAGAGAGTTTGGTCATGGCCAAAGGCAAGGGGTATGAATTGATCCCCCAGCCCGTACCCACCAGACAGCGGTCAGGTTTCTACGCGGAGATCATCACCGAGTTCTTGGAGAGCGGTGAAAAAAGCGTGGCTGTCGTCGGCACCGACCGTAAACCGGTGACTTTGGTACAGGGACTGCGCAAGGTGCTCGAGACAGAGGGTATCGAGGGCGTCAAAGTGATCCAGCGCACGCAGGGGATCTTCCTGGCCCGAGACTGAGCCCGCCGTTTCGGATAGTGGCGCCCGGACACGCAAGAAAGCGCCCGCGACCGGGAACGCAGGCTCTTCCTCGCCCGGAGGTGCCCGCCACGCAAGCACAGCTGGCGCGCGAGTCCCGTTCGTCCACGCCCCGCCTGTCTCCGTTTAGGCCGCCCCTACCCTCCCGAGCTGCCTCCTGCCGGCCATGGCGCCTTCTTGCCTGCCTGTGAACCGTTCCTAGCCACGAAAGGCCGCCCCGAAGGGCGGCCTTTCACATGCGCGTCGCCGCGAGAACCGCCTTGAGGTAGGCGGGCGCTCCGGATCAGCGCTTCTTGCTGGCCATATCCTCGGTGTCGTCCTTGATCCGGAAGAAGATGATGATCAGTTCCAGTCCGACCCGGGCGAACAGCAGAGCGATGAAACCCCAGATCAACGCGCCGATCAGCCAGAAGATCCCCATGGCCCCGTAGCCGGTGAACCCGGCGATGATCATCCCCAGGACGCTCAACCCGATCACGACCATGGCGATGATGAAGAGCGCTTTGATGATGCTGGGTGTGATGAACTCCTCGAAAGAGAAGTCGAATAGGCGGTTCCAGAAGCTGCGCCCCCGAGCGCTGGGCGGGGGAGTGCCGTAGTGGGTCTGGGCCACATACGCCGGTGGAGGGGGCGGGGGCGGCGGGCTAGCCACGGGCGGCGCTGTCACGGTGGCCGTCTGGGCGGCAGCCCCGGCCGCGACCGCCCCGGCCCCAGCCGCTACAGGCGCGGCAGCACCGGCCGCGGAGGCAGTCCCAGCCCCAGCCGCCACAGGCGCAACGGTCTGAGCCACCACCCCTCCTGCCGGCGCCATCGGCATCCGTGTACCACACTCCTCGCAGAAGTCGCCTGTCGCCTGCGTGTGGCCGCAGTTTGCGCAGGTGTTCCCGACATCAGCCACGTCGCCTCCTCTCCGTAGTTCTCTTTCGCAGTCCCTCGGGTCCGATCGGACCGACCGGCCCCCCCAGAAGGACTGCCGCCACCTACGCATTCCAAGGTACGTGGAGGTCACCGCGCTGTCAAACGGCTTGCATGGCCCAGTCGTCACGTGGTCAAGCACTCAACCTTCAACGGCCACCAGAGCCCAGTCGAGCGGCCGCAGAGTTCAGCAATTGGCGCACGCTGCCGATAAGTGGTATGCAGAAATGAGACGAAAGATCGAGGCAATTGAAATCGGCAGGATGTTGGACTCTCCGGCAAAACGTTGGCTACAATGCGAGCCAGTATTGCTCTGTAGCGGCAAACATGCTTGAATGGGCGTAGAAGGGTCGGCGAATGGGTTTTGTCCCGGTCGATATTGGGTAGGAAATGGAGCATCGCAGACACACAGAACTAGCCCCGTGCTCCGGGAGGTCGTCTGTCCGCTATGAGGATCACTGATGGGGACTAGTCCATTCGCACGTCTACGCGCGCGGCACCTGCAGGCCATGGCAGTAGATGCGGCTGTGATCCTGGTGGCGTACTACGCGGTGCTCAATTTCCGCTACGCCGGGACCATGACCGACTGGGAAGCGTGGACCGCGGACTTCGCCATCTTCGCGGCGATCGCCGTCGTCGTGCATCTGGCGCATCAACTGGCTTACCGGCGTCTACACCATAATGAGCCGCTACATGAGCCTGGCTCAAGCGGTGCGGGTCGGACAGGCCGGGATCCTCTCCGTGGCCGTCCTGTTCGTGGTGGTCGTGGTCTGGCCCCTCTTCGGCGCCGAATCTGCATATCTGATCCCCCGTTCTGTGGTCATAGGCGGAGGGTTCGCGACCATCATCTGCATGATCGGCCTCCGCTTCAGTCGACGCGTGCTCTACGAGACCAGGCACAGTAATGGGCATGCGACCGAGCACGTGCTGCTGGTGGGAGCAGGGCAGGCCGCCGACATGCTCATCCGCGAGATCCAGCGCACTCCGTCGCTTAACCTCAAAGTGGTGGGCCTCGTGGACGATAATCCCCGGCTTCGGAACATGACCATCCAGGGTTTCCCGGTGCTGGGCTCCGTCGCGAATGCCCCTGAGTTGGCTCAGAGGCTCGAGGTCACGCAAATCATCGTGGCCATCCCCTCCGCCTCTCCAGAACAGATCGCCCGCATCTATCGGATCTGCAAGCCGGCCGGAGTGCCCATCAAGATCCTACCCAGCCTGGCGGATCTGGTCTGTGGCACCGTCAGTCTCCGCGACGCCCGCGATCTCGATATCCAGGACCTGCTGGGCCGGCCGAAAATCCAGACCGACGTGGGCGCCATATCCGATTACATCCAGGGCAACACCGTCCTGGTGACCGGCGCCGGCGGGTCCATCGGCTCGGAGCTCTGCCGCCAGATCGCCCGTTTCGATCCCGGGCGACTCATACTGGTCGATCACGACGAGTCGTCGCTCTACGACCTCCACGAACGCCTGCAGAACATGGGGTTCAGGCGCTACGCGCTCTGCCCCGCGAACATCCTGCAAAGGCGCAAACTGGAGAAGCTCTTCGCCCTGCATCGCCCCCGTCTGGTCTTCCACGCTGCCGCCTACAAGCACGTGCCCCTGATGGAGCTGAACCCGGACGAAGCCGTGCTCAACAACGTCCAGGGCACCTTGCTGGTCGCCGAGATGGCAGCCCACTATGGAGTGGAGAGATTCGTCAACATCTCCACCGACAAGGCCGTAGAACCGTGCAACGTCATGGGGGCCACCAAGAGGACCGGCGAGTTGATCGTGCGCATGCTCTCCGAGCGCTATCCCGACACCCTCTTCGCTTCGGTCCGTTTCGGCAACGTGCTCGGCAGCCAGGGCAGCGTGATCCCGATCTTCAAGAGCCAGATCGAGAACGGCGGCCCGCTCGTTATCACCCACCCGGAGATGACCCGCTACTTCATGCTCATCGAGGAGGCGGTGCAGCTCCTGCTCCAGGCGGCCATCAATGCTCGACGAGAACGGGTTCGAACCAGAGCGCAGTCTCAACACCTTCGTCCTCGAGATGGGCAACCCAGTGCCGATCATTGAACTGGCCCAGCGGATGATCGACTTCTACTGGAAGGACCAGGCCCGGTCCATCGGAGTCGAGTTCTCCGGCCTGCGGCCCGGCGAGAAGTTGGACGAACGCCTGGTCTATCCTTACGAGGAAGCCGTCAGTACCAGCCACCCCCTGATCAAGCGGGTCTGCGCCAAGAGGGCTTCTCGATGAACGGACACGGCGAGCACTTCGAGCACGGTCTGCACGATCTCATCGGACTCGCGCACGACCATGGAGAGGGCAAGGCCATCGTCGAAGCCCTCATGGGCTGCGTGCCGGAATATGTACCACTCGAGAAACAGACGCCACTCGGGCAACAGACTATTGAGAAACCAGCGGTGCTGGTTTAGACTTCACGTGTATTCGGTAACGGTTCTTTTACGCTAAGGCGAACGGGCAGAGCGTTCAGGGGCGAGGAGGTATCAGTGAAGAAAGAGAGTGTTCTTTCCTGATTCTGGGCGTGCTTGTCATCGGGCTGATGATGACCTCGGTGGCCCTGGCCGATGCGGCCACGTGGCACACTCCACAGGATATCTACGACGATTACGCGGGCGTTGTTGGGGAAGAATACGTATTGGATGGGCCCGGGACCCCCTACACCGATGAGGAGCTGCAAGCTTACCTGAACGACGCCACCATCCACATGTACGGGAACCCCATTTACACCGAACCCTTGGATGACTTGGTGACCGACATGCTCGCCCGGGAAGAGTTCCCATTCACCGGGTTTCAGCTCATGATCGCCGGTATCGTGGCGGTGGTCCTAGTGGGTGGCGGCATCGCCCTGCGGCGTCTCTCGCGGCCTCAGAAATCCTGATCCTCCAGCCGTCGGGTCGGTGATGCGGCTTGAGTCCGACGGGCAGCGCCGTTCCTGAGGACCGGAGCCGCCTAAGCACAGCGAGTTACTGGGCTGCGCCCCTGGTCGTCCTGTTCGGCCTCTGGTTGTGGTTTGCCTTCTCTTCGGGCGGATACCTTCCCCGGCAGTGGCTCCCCGTCAGCCTCGCCCTTGGTTTGTTCGGCCTGGTGGTAGCCCTCCTCATCGCCTACCCCCGGCGCCCCCGTCAGCTTTCTCTGGCAGTCCTGACCCTGTTCGGCCTGTACGCCCTGTGGGTCGCGTCTCTCGGTCCTGTGGGCCGACTCCACCACCCGGGTGTGGCTGGAGAGCCGCGCGCACCTTCGGCTTTCTGCTGGTCTTCGCCCTCGCCCTCGCTCTACCTCACCGATGCCTAGGGCGAGGAAGGCATTCCGCTATCTCGCTGATGGCGCGGCCGCGTTCGTCCTGCTCGCGGTCTGCGTCTGGCGGCTGTGGTCGGCCGACAGCATCGCCGGCCTCTTCGTCGAGAACCGCCTCTCCTACCCGGTGAGCTACACGAACAACGCGGCCACTCTGTTCCTCGTCGCCTTCTGGCCGCTCATGTGGCTGGCGGCCGGTCCGGGAAGAGAGAGCACCCGTCCGCGGCATGGCCCTCGGCTTGGCCACCGGCCTCCTCGGCCTGGCGATCATGACGCAGTCCCGCGGGGCCATGTGGAGCCTGGCCATCACTCTGGTGCTCACCTTCATCGTCTCGCCGGCCCGGCTGCGAACGCTCTTCTATCTCATAGTCCCGGCTCTGCTGATGGTCTACGCGTTCCCCACCTTGAACCGCTATTGGTTGGAGGGGCCGGACGCCGTGGGCGGAGGGGTCGGGGCGCGTACGCTGGTGGTCGTGTCGATCACCGCCGCCTTCATCGGAATGATCGTGGCCCTGCTCGAGCGCTGGGTGAGGGTCAGCAGGAGGATGAAGGCCATCTTCGGTACCGTGGTCCTCGTGGGGGTGGTCGGCAGCAGTCGTCGTACGGGTCGATAACGCTCACCAGCGACGTGGGCGGCCCGTTCACGTGGGTGTCTCAGACCTGGAGGCAGTTCACCGGGCAGACGAGCGGGAGCCAGTCGGAATCCGAGAGCGCCACCCGCTTCGCCATCATCTCTTCCAGCGGACGAGTACGGCATCTGGAAGGTGGCCTGGCAGGAGTTCGAATCGTCCCCCGTGCTGGGGGTGGGAGCCGACAACTTCGTGTTCCAGTACGACCGCTTGAAGACTATCGAGCTCCTCAAATCGCAGACAGGCACACTCCCTGGAGCTGCAGGTGCTGGGCGAGACCGGGGTCGTAGGCGGAGTCTTCGCGTTCGGCGGGATGCTGCTCGCTCTGGGAGGGCTCCTGTGGCCGCGCTGCACGGCAGGGTGGCGTCGAGCGCGGGAAACGTGGCTGCGACGACACAGCTGGATGAGCCTGCCGCCGGCGCTGGCCGGGGCAAATCCGCGCTTCTGCAACCCCCGGTGGGGCAACGACTCGGCAGCCTACGGCTGGGAGATGGCCATCCTTGTCGGCATCGCCTACTGGCTCGTCCACGCCAGTGTCGACTGGCAGTGGCAGATGGCGGGCGTGAGTATCCCCATGCTACTCCTCCTCGCCGCGGGCGTCGCCAGTGTGGACGCCCGAGCCGACGTCATGTGGCCCCGCTGGAACCGTTGGCTGAGGTTACGGGGGCGCGCGGTAGACGTGGCCCCGGTTGGGAGCGGCCTCGTCCACGAGGCGACAAGCTCAGCGGAGGAAGAGGCCGACCGGCAAGACGCCGGCCAAGAGGAGACCGCTGAGGACGGGCAAGGAGGCGCGTTTCTACCGGTCCGAAGAACGGAGAAGTATCTCTCCGAACAGCGTCGCCGCCGACGCAAACAGGCACGAAAGCGCGGCAACGCGCAACGCCTCCAGCCTCCCGGGGTCCTTTCACCCATGTTCCGAGTCCTGCTGATGACCCTCTCGCTTATCGTCATCGTGAGCACGGGTCTCCCCTATCTCTCGCTTCAGATCCAGAACTCCGCCCTGGGGATAGCAAAGACCGACGGCGTGCGGGCTGCATCCCGAGCGGAGGCCGCTCGGTGGCTGCAGCCGGCAGATCCAGGCCCGTTCGTCACGCAGGCCCGAATATACTCGAGCGCTGCCTCGGCCGGCGCCGCGTCCGGTGCCTCTGATCGGGCGGGCGCCGTCCTCGACAATCTGGCTCTCAGCATCCGAAGCTACGAGAACGCCATCGCGGCCGAGCCGGCCGACTGGACGCTTCGGTATCGGGCGGGCGTGGCAACGCTGAACCTGCTCCTGGCATCCGAGTACGCGGCCCACGAGGACCCGGCCCTCGACTACGCAACGCTCACCCCGTTGGTTCCCGCCCTCGAGGATTGGTCGGCGCTGTCCGAGACCGGAGGATTACTGCCCGAGCCCGGGGCCGCCGCGGGATCGCTGGCCAAGACCGCGACCACCCGACAGGTCGCCGAGTACTTCCGGGGCCTGTCGCCGGAGAAGCTTCGCCAGCGGGCCATCGAGTTCCTCGATGCCGCCAAGGAGCGGAACCCGCTCGCCAGCCAGGTGACTGAGGCGCTGAAGATAGTGCAGTAGGTCGCCGTCAAGGGAGAGTCTGCATCCTGGGCCGGTTCTGGGCATGCAGCCTCCCATTCCGTGCCATTCTGGCCGGCAGTTTCGTCGTCAGAATCGGTTTCACTGCGCCCAGTGCTGGGCGGTACGTTGATTCGGGTGGGCCAGCTGGATGGTGAAGGTCGCGGACCCCGGGCAGTTGGACGGCGCCCAAAGAGCTTTCAATCATGTCCGTCTATCAGTTCCGGAATGTTCTTGGTTCTTCATGGCACGGTGTTCGCGCACCCGAAGGATGCGGCCGATGGGCACGAGGAAGCCCACCACACATGGAGTCTGAGCGACTCGGATCCGCTCGACCCCAGCACGGCTCGATCAGGCATCCTTCGTAGCGCTCAGGTCAGCATCGAGCGTGATTTGCCTAGGCTCCTTTGGTTCTAGCGCGCCCAACCTCGGAGCCGACGGGAGCAAGCCTGGCGCCTGCGGACAAACCTCTGGCCGCTTGAGCGTCTAGTGCCGACTCCACCAACTCATTCCAAAGTCTGTTATCCGCGGAGCTCTTGGCGAGGCGTAGGGGAGCTGGCGATGCGAGGGGCGAGGCATCGTCTGCGCTCATGGTCCGATTCCCCACCTCCCGCGGGAGGTGGGGAACGGCCTTTTCCTTCGCCCATGTATCAAAGAGGGCCCAAGCATCCTCCTGAGTGGCAGATTCACTGGCAGGTCTCGCCGGATGCGGACTCTGCCCTTGCGCGGATGTGGATCTGCGGACGACCAGAAATACAGCGGCCAAAGCCGCGAGAACGACGACACAGATGACGGTGAGCACATAGGGATTCCGGAGAATCCGCTCTGCTCCGAGTAGGTCCCCTTGCGTGGCCGCCGCCCCTGCCGGAAGGCTCCCGCTGAACGTTTGGTAGTGGAGAAGGTCAGGAGCGGGCCCGGCCGGACTGGGGTGGGCCCAGCTATCGGCATCTGCCGGGGCGGCAGGGAGCGTCCCGGATGGACCGAGAGTGGTTCCGGCGTTCGGCTGCGTCACCAGCAGCAGGTTGGCCAGCAGCTGCGCGCATTCCCCCCGGGAAGCGCTATGGAGGAAGTCAAAGCTGGGCCCCATCTCCTGAAGACCATCCAGGAGACCGGCGTAAGCCGCCTTTCTTGCCCAGCTGTAATGATCGGGTGAGAAGTTGGCGAACGGCGGGCTGTATGCGGCGGGGGGATCGGGAAGGTTGGCGGCCCGAGCCACAAAGGTAATGAGTTGGGCCCGTGACAGATTGTCGAAGGGCGCGAATGTGGTGGGGGTCTTCGCCTCGGTGAGGCCCCTCTCGTAGCAGACCGCCACATACTTGTCCGGATAGAAGGGGTCGGCGGCATCGAGGTCAGTGGCAACGTCGGTGAAGGGATCGGTGTCCGCAGCCGAGACGGGAAAACCCAGGGTCTTCACGATCATTTTGGCGAACTGCTGTCGCGTGACCGGTCTATCGGGCTGAAATGTGCCATCGGGCAAGCCGTGTATCACCCCGCGAGAAGCTAAGTGGGAGATCGCCGCGACATATGGGTGGTTGGCGGCGACGTCGCTGAAGCTGAGAGCGTAAGCAGTGGTCGCCAGGCTGGCGAGAATGCCGGCGACGAGTATCGCAAAGAGAGCGAATCTGGGGGCGGCAAACCGCCCCGGAGACCGCCAGGCTGAGCAAACAAATGAGTTTGCGCGCGCTTTCATCTTCTTCGGCCTTCCCCAGACGAGCGGCTCTCCTCCAACGGGGGCCTACGCATGCGACCGGGGCCTGCACATGCGTGAATGATCGATCAAGACAATTATCCCACGCGTTGTCCCAAGTCAAACGCGCCAAACGCGATCCGCCACGGAAACTGCCGCCACGGTTGACTGCCGTGACGATGCTTACCCCCCGCTTGCTCGCCCAGTAGGACGCTTCGGTTTGCAGCCAGTACTCGCTGAACTCTGATAACTAGGTTCGGGGCTAGCGGTCGAATCTCAGGCGGTTTCCAAACCAGCTGACAGGCAGTCAACGGGTCGGAGACGCGCGGTGGTGAAGATGGCCGACCGCAAGGACGTGTACAAGCGGCTCAGCGAGCTGAAACGCTCTCTCAGGCAACCGCTCGCCGTCCGCCCAGGGGCAGGACAGGCATAGCTCACCTGGACCGGTTATCGATGAGGGGCTTCTTGTCCATCGGGCCAAGAAGGGCGCCGAAAACTTGGGGTGCTATGACCCTTCCTTGGGGCTGGGAACGCGTCCTAGGGGCTTACAGCCCGTCTGGTGTGGACGGCACGAAGTCGACGGTGATGACCCGCTGTCTATCGCGGTTCAGCCAGGCTTCCACGTCATCCAGACTCATACCCCAGCGCTCCCCCACGATCAGGGTATTGGCCTCGTCGTCGATCAACCAGTAGCCCCCGTAGTCGAGGGCGTGGGGATCACGTCGGCGTGACTTGCGTAGGATGAGGCCCTGCCGAGCGGCCATACGTCGCACTCTGTTCTCGCGCACCTTCTTGGAAGTGTCCATCGCAGCCCCTTCACAGTTGTGCTGGATGCTATGCTAGATCGTATATCGGCACATATGCTGAGAAGTGCAACCAAGGTTGCATAGACCCCGGCGTCGATGCGTACCATGAGCGCAGGCCCCCGCAGGTAGCTGCCAAGCTCGGCCGACGGGGGCTCTCTGCGTCATTGACCGCGAAGGAGGCAGACTGGGTGCCGCGGGGGCGTCGAGGCGACGGAGGGGTGTCCGCGTGAGCGGCGTATAGATTCGACCTGTGGATACGCCAGTCGACCTGAAGACCTGCCCCAAGTGCGGCAGGGTAGTGCCCGCGGCAGAGTTCTCTTCCGGGACTCTTGGCCTCGCTTCCGACGAGTGCACGGCATGCGTGTGGGAGCGGATGTGTCAGATTCCGCAGGCCGACCTCGACCAGATCGCCGCGTACCAGCGTGCGAGTCCCCATGTCTGGCGGAGCGGTCATCGTCGCTACTACGGAGAGAACCGGGAGAAGATACTGGAGCGCATGCGCCGCCGCTCTGCGGCTCCGGCCGAGGCCGGGTACGTCGGGTTCGGAGCGCAGATGCGGAAACGCCGCGATCCCAGACACGGAGCGGGGGGGTCGCACGCCACGGAGGATGTGAAGCGGCTTTACGAGGAGCAGGGGGGCCGCTGCTTCTACTGTGGGAAAGAGTTGAACGGCGAATGCGAGCTTGACCACAAGACCCCGCTGAGCCGAAGAGGGACTGATCGGCCGGAGAATCTCTGTTGGGCCTGCGAATGGTGCAACCGTCGTAAGCAGAGCAAGACGGCAGAAGAGTTCATGGAGTACCTGACTAAATTGCGAAGGCGCCGGCCGCAGCTACCCTGAGCGGAGCGCCACCCCCCTTGGATAGCTGCCAAGTTCGCGCGGCGGGAGCGATTGGCAAACCTGCTAGTCCCCTGTCAGTCTGTCCCAAGCGTCAAGTTCACACCTGAGCGTTCGACGGTGTAGTCGCTCGCATTGATGGTCAGCCGTCAACCTTGGTATTCATGACAGTCACCTCAGATTCCAGGGAGGCCGCTCGCGCTCAAGTCGAGCCAGGGCCGGCCGGTCATCGGCTGGCGGCAGGGCGAACAGGGCCGGCGGTCTCATGCTAGGGCGCGCTCCTCGCGCGGGTAGGCGATGGCGCGGACGTAGGCCTGGGCCGCGGCCTCGGTGGGCCGGACGGCGATGATCCGTTGCCATTCCATGACCAACCAGGTGGGCTCTCCGTCGTGTCGATGCGCGTTCTCCACGTGCAGCGCCGCGGCTACGGGCTGTCGTTGCTGTCGGGTCATCGTCGGAAGCTCCTTCTTGCCGCGTCCCTTTGCTACCGCGAACTCAGCCGCAGGCCTACAGCGGTCCCAACAACGGTCTGAAGCTGTCTTGGTCCAGCCTGATCCCTGCTCCCACAGCTCCGTCCCCGTTCTCGACCCGCAGCACCTCCCCGCGACACGCCAGCCGAAAGAGAGCGGCCTCATGCGGGTCGAACATGAGTACTCGGAGCCGAAGATGCTCACCAGCAGCGACTTTCGTATAGCTGTTGAGATAGAGCCCGGCCAACGAGAAATCCCGGGTGACGCCGAATCCCCTGTCCGTCTCAACCCAGAGACGAACCATGTATCGGCGGGCCGAGCGTCGCTCCTTGGCTTTGGTCGGTTTCATACGACAAGCGTATGGAGGCGAGCGGGCGCGGACAATTCACCGCAGGATAGAAAGACCTCGACTGGGAAGGTGTAACTTATTCAGCCGAGGCTGAAGAGTCAGATCAGGTGTCTTGCCCGGGCGTAGCGCTCCAATTCGGCGCGCCCGGCGAACCCCAGCTTCTGATAGACGTGGTGCAGGTGGGTCTTCACCGTGCCCTCGCTCAGGTAGAGCCGGTGAGCGATCTCGTCGTTGCTGAGTCCCTGAGCGCACAGGGTCATGACCTCGAGCTCTCTCCCGCTAAGGCGCGAGCCCAGGCTTTGGAACGTCTCCTGACGGGTCAGCAGCAGTTCGATCGCGCGGCTGAAGGATTGCTTCTCGATCCACACATCCCCGGCAGCCACCTTGCGAACGCAGTGCAGTACCGATTCGGGGGCCATCTCCTTGAGGACCACCCCGGCCACTCGGAGCCTCATGCATTCGAGCGCTTCCTCCTCGTCCAGACCCGCGGTCAGGACGACGACACGCGTCTCCAGACCTTCCTCCCGCAACTCTCGCACCACGTCGATGCCATCCAGGTCGGGCATGTGGAGATCGAGAACAAGGACATCGGGGCGCAGGTCCCGCACGGCGGCAATGACCTCCCGACCGGTCGAGCAGCGGGCCACCACCGAAAGGTCGTCCCGGTTGCGAGAAGAGATGGTACAACCCCTCGAGATAGAGGGGATGGTCATCGGCGAGCACCAGGGTGGCGGGACCGCGGTGCGCCGCACCCTGCGCGGCGGTCGGTAGGGTACCCCCCTCTTGTCCGGTAGCTCTCATCCTCGCCTTCGCCAGCCCCTGTGGATGGGTGAAGCGGTGTCCATCTCACTCCATCTCTTCTATCGGCTTTTCTCCCCAATACTTGCAAGCTTCTTGTCTGAATAGGGCTTCGGAGAATCCGAGCCAGCCGAATGACAAGCCCCGAGGACCTGGAGAAGACTGGCATAGGCCCCCTTCGGTAGTCATTATGAGATGGCCGGTCCATCCGCGTATATCGTGGATTGTCCGCGAAGCACGCGGAGAGAGCCACACACGGAGAGGAACCGGCCATGGACAACAGTACCCACCTTGGACTGGACGTGCACAAGGACACGATTGCGGTCGCGATCCTTAGACCGAGCGACCTGGCGTTAAACGCTGGGGTCTTTTCTGTCCAGCGCCCGCATAGGGTGTCTGCGCAACCAAAGCCCTATGGCCGCCGGCGTCGGCTGCGTCTATCGTGAGCGCGAACCTCTGCCCGTAGCTCCCAAGCTCGGCCACTGGGGGCTCCGACGTCCGCGAGGGCGCGTCTCCGTTTCTGAAACTCGTCCTCGTCGATGACGCCCCACTCTCTGAGCGTCTCGATGAGGAGAAGCTTTTCCTTCCTTTCGTCACGCTCTGGAGACTTCAGACGCTCGACCATTCGCCTGCGCGAGCGTTCCTGCTTCCTGTCACGCCACTCGTACAAACTCATCATATGTAGGCCCCTGCTGCGTCTTCTGACGATTTGCACGGTCTCCCCTAGTATCGGCTCTTGCTCCCCCTTTTCTTAGGGGGCTGGTGCTGGGTCGAATGGCCTGCCAAGCTCGGCCGCCGGCGGGCGCCTTGGGTTGTTTGCGAGGGCGTTTGCCCCCGGATACCGTCACAGGGTCCCTGGAACATCGTCGCAGTTCTGGCAAACCACGGTAGACACATCAGCCAGATCAGGCGACCTCGCGGGGGGTGTTGAGGTCGCACCAGATACAACCAGAATCTTGTCGGCAGGGAAGGACTTCGGATCCTAACGGAGAAGGCCTCGCTTGCCGATAGTAAATAGTCAATGTTGCTGGCAAACGGGTGGAGGGACGGTGGCATCGCATGCTAGCCCTCATTGTTATTCTCGCCGTCGTCTTCCTTGTCCTCATCCTCGGTTGGCTATTCATTTTCGCCTTGGGTAGAGCCGCGGCCAGGGAGAT
>CAWDXC010000017.1:0-293619 GCA_963806155.1 uncultured Actinomycetes bacterium | reverse complement strand
GCCCTATCCTCTCAGATACGTTTGCTTTTATCGGTAGCTTATATTTTATCTTAAATTTTATTGCTATGACGACATCTATGTCAACATCAAGTTTTAATTAACAGGGCAAATTTGAAGAACCCGAGTTTATTTAAATTGTTATCAATTTTCAGTTAAAAACTGCAGCAACTCTCCTGGTCATTACTGGGTTTAGTACAAAGGGTTCTTCGCATCTATTAAAAAACACTGGTCGCTGCAGACTTCTGTGAGAAAGTGAAAGCAGAAAAGGATTATTGATTTTACGGTATTACCAGCTATACTTTCCAGGCCGTCCTGAAGCCGGCGGCGAGGACTACTGAAAATATTGAAGACTCCCTCCGGCAAGACCGCAGGGAATCTCAATGCAAGGAATGTTTTTTCATTATATTCGCTCGCTAACCCCGTGGCAAGACCACGGGGAATATCGCTCACTATCCATTTAAAGAGGCTTATTTGTATCAGCCGATCTTTGCCAGGGCCTCTTTGGCAGCAAGTGTCTCAGCCTCTTTTTTCCGGCGTCCTGAAGCAGTCCCCAGTTTTTTGCCGTTGAGATATACAGAAACGGTAAATATCCTTTTGTGCTCTTCTCCCTGTTGCTGAATAAGTTTATATTCCGGCAGCACTCCATAGAGAAGCTGGGTTTTTTCCTGGAGATCTGTTTTATAATCAAAAAATTCTCCTGATTCAATCGCACTGTCGATTTTCTCCCTGAAAAAACCCATGACAATGCTTTTTGTCATTTCGTAATCAGAATCAAGATACACAGCCCCGATTAGCGCTTCCAGAGAGTCGGCGAGTATTGATTTTTTGTCCCTTCCTCCTGTTGATTCTTCACCTTTGCCGAGCAATAAAAATTTTCCGAGGGACATTGAAGCAGCAATATCAGCAAGAACAATCTCACTGACAAGATATGATTTGACCTTTGCCAGCACTGATTCAGGATACTGTTTTTCCTGCAGAAAAAGATACTCTACGATGATAAGTCCGATGACCGCGTCCCCGAGAAATTCAAGTCTTTCATTATTGGAAGGCGCGAGCTCCCTGTTTTCATGATAATAGGATTTATGGGTCAGGGCCTCTTCAAGAAGTCTCTTCTCTTTGAATGCATAACCGAGGTTTTCAGTTATGCCGGAGTTATCGAGTGTTCCGTTTGATGCGGTCAATTTTGTATTTTTTTAAAAAGCAGACAGGCGTTTGTCCCGCCAAAGCCGAAAGAGTTGGATAAAGACATTTTAACATCAAGCTCTCTTGCCTTATGAGGGGCATAATCAAGATCACATTCAGGATCAGGGGTATCAAGATTAATGGTCGGAGGAATTACCCCTTTATCAATGCTCAACACGCTTACAACCGCTTCCACCCCTCCGGCAGCTCCGAGAAGATGCCCTGTCATCGATTTTGTGGAGCTGACCACAAGCTTATATGCATGATCGCCAAATACTGTTTTGATGGCGCTGGTCTCCAGCTCATCTCCATATTTGGTCGATGTACCGTGCGCATTGATATAATCAACATCTGCAGGGCTTGCCCCCGCATCCTTCAGGGCCATATTCATGCATCTTACAGCGCCTTCCCCTCCCGGAGCAGGTGAAGTGATGTGATATGCGTCCCCTGTAAGGCCGTAGCCGACTATTTCAGCATAGATCCTGGCATTACGCTTAACAGCCTGATCCAGTGCCTCAAGGACCATGATGCCGGCACCCTCTCCCATGACAAATCCGTCCCTGTCTTTATCAAACGGCCTGCTGGCCTTCTCAGGCTCATCATTCCGTGTTGAAAGGGCCTTCATCGCATTGAAACCGCCTATTCCTATAGGTGTTATAACTGATTCCGTTCCCCCTGCTATCATCGCGTCGGCATCACCCCTCTGGATGATCTTAAAGGCATCTCCTATGGAATGGCTGCCGGTCGCGCATGCTGTTGCAGGTGAAGAATTCGGACCTTTTGCCCCGAGTTTTATTGAGATCTGCCCGGCTGCCAGATTGATGATCACCATGGGGATAAAGAAGGGCGTGATTCTTCTCGGTCCCTTTTCAAGCAAAACCGCATGATAATGCTCAATGGCGGGCAAGCCCCCCATTCCAGCTCCGACAATAACACCCACCCTGTCGGCATTGCTTGCGTCAATCTTTAGACCTGAGTCCTCCACTGCCATCGTCGCAGCGGCAACGCCGAACTGGATGAAACGGTCCATCTTTTTGATCTCTTTTGGCTCGATATAGTCTTCTGGCTTGAATCCATCCACCTCTCCTGCCACCTTCGTAGGAAAAGCGGATGTGTCGAAATAGGTTATTTTCCTGATACCGGACTTGCCATTGACAAGACCAGACCAGCTTTTCTCGACACCAATGCCCAGAGGGGTTATAAGCCCCAGACCAGTTACAACAACTCTCCTCTTGTCCATTAAGCCTGCTTGTTTTTTATGTATTCTATAGCGTCTTTGACCTTCGTTATTTTTTCAGCGTCTTCATCGGGTATTTCCACATTAAAAGTCTCTTCAAAGGCCATAACAAGCTCTACTGTATCGAGCGAGTCAGCTCCAAGGTCTTCTACAAATGAGGCCTCCATCGTCACCTCGGCTGCATTCACTCCCAACTGCTTTGCTATGATCTCCTTCACTTTTTCATCAATCATTTACTTACCTCCATTTATTAGTTTTTAGTTCTTAGTCTTTCTTGCTGTGAGTTTTTGTTATTTGCTGGTCTTAGGTATTCTCAGCGCTTAACTCAAACCTCTTAACCCAAAACTGCCTTACATGTACATCCCGCCGTTAACATGTATCACCTGCCCGGTTATATATCCATTATCAGGAGAGGCGAGAAAGGCAACAGCGTTTGCAACATCATCAACAGAGCCGAATGTTCCGACAGGTATAGATTTTAACATTTCTTGTCTGATGTTGTCAGGCAGAGCTTCTGTCATGGCGGTCGCAATAAATCCAGGGGCAACAGCATTGACAGTGACCCCCCTGCTGGCATACTCTTTTGCGATCGTCTTGGTGAGGCCGACAATGCCGGCCTTTGAAGCGCTGTAATTCGCCTGTCCCGGGTTTCCCATAAAAGCAACGACAGAGGCGATGTTTACAATCCTGCCGTAGCGCTGCTTTACCATTAATTTGACAGCCTCTTTTGAACAGAGAAATACTCCTTTGAGGTTGATATTTATAACTGCGTCCCAGTCTTCCTCCTTCATCCGCAGAATAAGCCCGTCTTTAGTTATACCTGCATTATTTATTACTACATCTATACGTCCGAATTCTTTGATGATCTTTTCGAATGCTGCAGTCACATCTCCTGATTTTGAAACATCAAGAGCCAAGGCCAGTGTTCTGACGCCGCTGGTTGCCGCAATTTCTTTGGCCGTCTCCTCAGCGCTGCTCAGGGATATGTCGGCAATTACCAGATGTGCACCCTCTTTTGCAAAATTCTCTGCAATGGCCTTACCGATTCCCCTTGCTCCGCCTGTTACCAAAACTATCTGATCTTTTAAATCCATTGTATCCTCCTGAAGGTCGGCCTTAATTTTAACAGAGTATTGCTATCTTTTCCAGTCCTTTATATATTGAATTATTAATCAAATTTATGTTATTAAATAAGTCAACAAAAAAATATAAAAAGTGAGGTTTTTGCATGGCAGGTAAAGTATATTTCATAGATGTTACAAACAGGGACGGCGTGCAGACCTCGCGCATCCTTCTTCCCAAACTTTCCAAGACAATGCTCAATATCTACCTTGACGAGATGGGAGTATTCCAGAGTGAAATAGGGTTCCCTACCCTTAAACACGAAGTCAACTACATTAACGCCAACCTCGAACTCGCAAAGATCGGCGGTATTAAGAGAATTCACCTAGAAGGCTGGTGCAGGGCTGTTAAAGAAGATGTAGAACTTGCTTTCAGGAACTGTCCTGACCTAAAGCATCTCAACATCTCCATGTCAACATCTGAAATCATGATACAGGGCAAATTCCAGGGGAAAAAGACCTGGAAAGACATCGTCAAATCAATGGCAGAGGCAGTTATCACCGCAAAAGAACTCGGGGCCGAAACTGTCGGGATAAATGCTGAAGATGCCTCAAGGACTGAACTGGAAAGACTGATAGATTTCGTGGTTGCAGGAAAACAGGCTGGAGCTGACAGGTTCAGATACTGCGATACTCTCGGGGCTGATGACCCCATAACAATCTACGAAAGGATCAAGGCCCTGGCCCTTGCAACAAAGTTCCCGCTTGAGATGCACTGTCACAATGATCTGGGTATGGCAGAGGCTGTATCAGTCGCAGGCGCACAGGGAACAATCGAAGCAGGAGTTGACTGTTACATAAATACAACTTTAAACGGGTACGGCGAGCGTTGCGGCAACTGTGATCTTGTCTCAACCATTCTTGCGCTTCGGTTCTCGCACGGCTTAAGCCGAAAGGTACATTTCGATGAATCTATTGACCTGAAGAAATCCTGGAAAATAGCAAAGTACGCCTCATATGCCTTCGGGCTGCCGATACCGATAAACCAGCCTGGTGTAGGATCAAATGCCTTTGCCCATGAATCCGGTATCCATGCTGACGGAGCGCTCAAAGACAGAAGAAACTATGAACTGTACGATCCTGAAGATGTCGGAAGAGGCGAGCCGGAGCTCCTGCAAACAGGGCGTATCATCACTACCGGTGAATACGGCGGCATCAAAGGGTTCAGACATGTCTATGACAATCTGGGTATACATTTCAAAGACGACAACGAGGCAAGAAAGATACTGGAGCTCGCCCAGTACGCAAACCTGCACACCCAGAAACCATTGACAGACGATGAACTGCGCTTTATCGCAACCTATCCTGATATAGTTCAGAAGATACTGACTGTCAGTATTTAGGGATATAGAAAATTATTGTTATGCCTTTTTTGACTATAGGGGCGCATCCTTGTGATCGCCCTGGTTCTGTTCCCGGGTCTTTTCGGACGTGGCGAATACAAGATTCGCCCCTACGAATTTCCATGTCTCTAACACCTAGAGAATAGCTTCCGCCTATTATGCCGGAGCCTTTCCATGGTATATTTAAATTAATACTTCAATTAAGGAGATTTCAATGAAAGAGATAACGATAAACATTGACGGCATGTCCTGCCAGCACTGCGTAGGAAGGGTAAAAAAAGCTATTGAGGGGCTTGCGGGTATTTCAGACCTTTCTGTTGAGGTAGGAAAGGCTACGGTGACATTCGATGAAGCCAAAATCCAGCAGGCAGATATTGAAAATGCAATAGCTAAAGTAGGGTATAAGATAAAATAAGAAAGCAGGTGTTTCGGTTGAAGGCTGAAGGTTGAAGGCTAAAGACCGAAGCCAGGGCTGAAGAATATCTGCCTAAACCTTCTACCTTCAGTCTATACACCTAATCCGGCTTATCCCCTCAATTCACCTGCGGTTTTGTTGAGGATATATTTAACAAGTTCCCCATGTACAGCCTCAACCTCATCATCAGTCAGGGTCCTGTCTTTGCTCCTGTAGACAATCCTGAAGCCAAGGCTCTTTTTAGCGGGGGGCATGTTCTTTCCCCTGTAATAGTCGAAGAGCTCAATGCTCTCGATCACAGGAGATAGGTACGCTCTCAGAAGTTCAAGTATCCCGCCGGAGGTCATGCCTTCATCAACGACCAGTGCAATGTCCCGTTCTATCGATGGATATTTCGGAAGCTGCGCATAGACAGGGACTTCCTTCACCAGAGTGAGCAGAATATCAAGGGAAAGTTCAAAAACAACGATCTCAGGCTTTTTTATCTTCAGGTTTAATCGTTCAATAATATTGGGGCTGATTTCGCCGATAAATCCCAGCTTCTGCCCTTTGCATATCATGTCGGCTGATTTCCCCTTGTGCAAAAAAGCCTCATCAGATGAGATCATGGAATATTCTCCGGTCTTCATCTCCGAAAAAAGCGCATGGAGCGCTCCTTTTACCACAAAAAATGACGGGATCTGTTCCTGCCACACAGAAGGTGAGTTTTCCCGGAAAAATATCCCCGACAGTCTTAACTCTTCCTTGGGAAGCCGGTCACCTTCATCAATAAACACCCGTGAAAGTTCAAACAAAGATATTTCCCTTGTCCCGCGCGCAAGGTTATATAGAAAATTATTTATGAGAGACGGAATCAGCGTTGTCCTCATAAGAGACTCTTCCTGTTTCAGGGGATTTTTAAGGCTGATAGAGCGCCTTCTTCTGTCGTCTTCAGGCAAAGAGAGAAGGTCCAGGTCAGCTGGATTCATGAAGCTGTAATTTATCACCTCGGTAAATCCGGATTTTCTGATTGTTTCCTTTATCCTGTCAAGATTTCTCTCTTTCCTGTTTAAAATGCCATCCGGCAGAGATGTCTTCGGAATCCTGACAGGAATCTTTGAATAACCATAACACCTGGCTATTTCTTCAATGATATCAACGGGCTCTTTTATGTCTCCCCTGAAAGCAGGAGGCATAGCAATAAAGGTGTCCCCTTTGTCCCGTGCGGCAATCTCTATCATCTGCAGAATTCCGAGTATCTCTTCTTTTTCAATGCCTGTACCGAGGATGGAATTCACCTTCTGATAGGACACTTCAATCTCGACAGGTACATACTTTCCGGGGTAGACATCAACAATTTCATGGACCACCCCACCGGCTGTCTCCTGTATGAGGATGGCCGCCCTGTTTAGGGCTGCTTCAAGAAATTCCCGGTCGGTCCCGCGTTCAAATCGGTATGAAGATTCGCTCTTTAGGCCCAGAATCCTGGATGAGCGTCTGATGGACGAGGGATCGAAATAGGCGCTCTCAAGAAAGATATTCCTGGCCCTAAAATCAACAGACGACCCCTCACCTCCCATAATACCGGCTATAGCAACAGGCTCTTTGCCATCCCAAATCAAAAGAGTATCTTCGGCCAGTTTTCTCTCGATACCATCAAGCGTTTTGATAGACCTGTCCTTGCCCGCTTTTGAGACCCTGATTGTCCTGTCCGCAAGCCTGTCAGCGTCAAAGGCATGTAGCGGATGTCCAAGCTCAAAGAGTATGTAATTGGTTATATCAACGACATTGTTGATCGCCCTGAGGCCGCATTTCTCAAGCCTTTTCTTCATCCAGTCAGGCGACTCCCCGACTGTGACACCCTTTATAAGCCTGCCTGTATAGCGACCGCAAAGCTCAGGGGAGTCTATCTCTACCCGGACATCTCCCTTCTTAAGAGGGCCTTCGATACAGTGCTGAGGTTTTTTAAGGGGCAGTCCGAAGTTAGCAGCTACTTCTCTGGCAATTCCGAGGATGTTGAGACAATCTGGTCTGTTTGGCGTAACATTGACTTCCATCACTATATCGCCATCGACTGTCTCCATGCCCTCGATCTCAAGGCCGACCATCGTAAGACGGTCAGCGACCTCCTGGGCAGGGGCCGTTATATCAACAAAATCCTTTATCCATTCTAATGAGACTCTCATATCGCTCCCGTATTATAAAGACATCACGTTGTTAAAGCTTTATACACCGAACTGTTTCTCAAAAAAGCCTCGCCATGATAGCGACAGAATTAAATTCCCCCTTAGAAAAGGGGGTGCCGGGGGTTGTATTAATCCTGGAAAAGTCAACAACCCCCTTTGTCCCCCTTTATTAAGGGGGAATAGATCCATAAAAACTAAAAAAAGTTCGCTATAGCACTACTCAACTGCTAAATGCCTAAAACTGTTTCAGAAACCTCAGATCATTTTCGTAGAAAAGCCGTATGTCGTCTATAGAATATTTCAGCATGGTCATTCTTTCAACACCCATGCCAAAGGCAAAGCCGGTATATTCCTCCGGCCGGTAACCGGACATTTCAAATACCCTGGGATTCACCATACCGCATCCCAGCACCTCAAGCCATCCTGTAGTCTTGCAGACCCTGCAACCCTTGCCTGAGCAGAAGATGCAGCCTATATCTACCTCAGCACTGGGCTCTGTAAAAGGGAAATAGCTCGGTCTGAACCTCACCGGCGTGTCTTTGCCAAAGAAGCTGTGGATAAACAGTTCCAGAACACCCTTGAGGTCACTGAAGGATATACCTGTATCTACCATAAGTCCCTCGACCTGATGGAACATAGCAGTATGAGATACGTCGGAATCACACCGGTATACCTTTCCAGGGGCGATAATTTTCAACGGCGGTTTTTTCTTCTCCATCACCCTTACCTGCACAGGAGAAGTATGGGTCCTGAGCACAACATCATCAGATACATAAAAAGTGTCCTGCATGTCTCTGGCAGGGTGGTCTTTGGGCAGATTCAAGGCCTCGAAATTGTAATAATCTAGTTCAACCTCCGGGCCGTCCTCTATGGCAAAGCCCATGGAAACAAAGATGTCCTTAATTTCAGAGAGGATCTGGTTTATAGGATGTCTTCTGCCAGATAGAAACGGTTTCCCGGGGAGCGTTATATCTATCTTTTCAGTTTGCAGGCGTGTTTCTTTTTCAATTGTCCTGAAGGCAAGTTCTTTTTCTTTTACCGTAAGTTCAATAAAATCCTTGATCTCATTGACCAGCCTGCCGTAATCACGCCTTTCCTCAGGGGAAATCGAAGAAAGGGCTTTTAACTTTTCTGTTAAAAGCCCTTTCTTACCGGTATATTTTGATTTTATCTGCTGAAGTCCGGCGAGGTCTGTGATAGCTGCTGTTTCATCCAGAAATGCTTTCCTTAAAGAATGCAGTTCATCCACAATTTTCTTATGCGGCTAATTGTGTTTTTACAGTCTCAGCTATCTGGCTAAAAGCCTTGGGATCATTATACGCAAGGTCAGCAAGCGCCTTCCTGTCAAGTGAAATATCTGCCTTCTTCAAGCCTGACATGAACTGACTATAATTAAGACCCATGGCGCGTACAGCTGCGTTTATTCTGATAATCCACAACGCCCTGAACTCACGTTTTTTATTCTTTCTGTCGCGGTATGCATACTGTAAGGCTTTGTCTACAGTCTCCGTAGCTACTCTAAAAAGACGGCTTTTAGCGCCGTAATATCCCTTGGCCCTTTCAAGGACCTTCTTTCTTCTTCTTCTTGTCTTAAAACCACCTTTTGCCCTGGGCATTTCTTCCTCCTCAATCTAAAATACAGGGTATGATAAAAATCAGGAAATTATCTTTATCTTTCCCGGATTCAGTTATATGTTGTACGGAATTTCTATAAATACGGTAAAAGCGTCCTCATATTTTTGTGGTCCGTGGGATGGACCAGTGTAGATGTTCTCAACGCTCTGGTCCTCTTTGCTGACTTGTGCTCAAGAAGATGGCCCTTGAAGGCCTTACTTCTCTTGATCTTTCCTGAAGCCGTCATCTTTAATCTCTTGGCAGCCCCTCTGTGGGTCTTTATCTTCGGCATCTTTCCTCCTGAAATTCATAATTCCTGAAAACAAGAAACAGAACAACATAATTCATCTCTTATCTCTCTTATTAAAAATAAGGTTATAATTATAACCTAAAAAAATATATTTGTCACGGCTAAAGAACTAAGATTTGGGAGCAACAACCATGGTTATGTGATTCCCCTCTAACTTTGGCTGCTGTTCTACCTGGAACTTGCCTGTCAGCTGCTGAGAAATTTTTTCGAAAACCTTCATTCCTAATTCAGGCCTTATGATTTCCCTGCCCCTGAAATACATAACGATCTTGGCCTTGTCTCCACCCTCTATAAAGCGGTTGATATTCCGTATCTTCAGTCCAAGATCATGCTCGCCTACCTGCGGCCTTACCTTGACCTCTTTAATGCCCACCGTCTTCTTCTGGGTATGTTTTTTGTTGAGTTGGTACTTGTACTTTCCGAAATCCAGTATTTTGCATACAGGAGGAACAGCCGTGGGTGAAACTTCTACCAGGTCCAGTTCCCGTTCTTCAGCAACTTTAAGAGCGTCCCTGACAGACATAAGTCCGAGTTGCTCGCCGTCTCTATCAATAACCCTTATCTCCCTTGCCCTGATATTTTCGTTGATTCTTATCCCTTTGCTAACGTCTTTGCCGCTGATGTTTTCACCTCCTGGAGTTTATCTCTTCTAAAAGAAAAGATGTTAATTCATCGAATGTAAATGGGCCTATATTCTCCCCATTACGCCTTCTCACTGTTATCTTGTTATCCTCAACTTCCTTATCCCCTATTATAACCGAATATGGAATTTTCCTGACACTGCTCTTCCTTATCTTGTTGCCGATTTTTTCACTGTCAGTATCCAGCTCAACCCGGATGGCCTGTCTGGAAAGCTCCGAAACCATCTTTCCCGCATACTCGTCGTGCCTCTCAGCTATTGTGAGCACCGATACCTGGACCGGTGAGAGCCAGAGCGGAAAGGCCCCCGCGTAATGTTCGATCAGGACACCGAAGAAACGTTCCAGCGAACCCATTAAGGCCCTATGTATCATTATTGGCCTGTGCTCCCTGCCGTCCGTACCTCTGTAGGTTATATCGAATCTCTCGGGGTTATTGAAATCCACCTGTATGGTGCTGCATTGCCAGGACCTGCCGAGAGAGTCCTTGACCTTGATGTCGATCTTGGGTCCGTAGAAAACGCCCTCGCCAGGATCGACCATATATTTCAGGCCCTTTACCTCAAGGGCCATTTTAAGTGCATTGGTGGATATTTCCCAGTTCTCCTGGCTTCCGACATATTTTTCAGGTTGGGTCGAAAGATAGATGTCATAACTGTCAAAGCCAAAGGTCTTCAGCACAAATAGGGTAAAATCAAGTACCCGCAGTATCTCCTCTTCAATCTGGTCCTCACGGCAGAATATATGAGCGTCATCCTGGGTAAAGCCCCTGACCCGAAGCAGTCCATGGAGGACCCCGGAGCGTTCATAACGGTAGACAGTCCCCAGTTCAGCATACCTTATCGGCAGGTTGCGATAACTCCTGAGGCTGCTTCTGTATACGCTGAGATGAAACGGGCAGTTCATCGGTTTCAACTCATAATCCACCCCTTCTATCTCCATGGGGGAATACATATTCTCCCGGTAAAAATCAAGATGGCCGCTCGTCTTCCAGAGTTCCAGTTTGGCTATATGCGGTGAGTACAGCAATTTATAGTCAGCCTTCAGGTGCTCGTTTCTCCAGAAATCCTCGATCGTCTTCCTGATGATCGCGCCATTGGGGTGCCAGAGAACAAGGCCGGAGCCGATTTCATCGTTAATGCTGAAGAGGTCCAGTTCCTTGCCCAGGCGGCGATGGTCTCTTTTCTTGACCTCTTCGAGGAAATCGAGGTATTTTCTTAAATCTTTGCTGTTATTAAACGCAGTGCCGTAGATCCTCTGGAGCATCTTGTTTTTCTCGTTGCCCCTCCAGTAGGCGCCGGCAACGCTCAAAAGTTTAAATGCAGTGATCTTCCCGGTTGAAGTAAGATGGGGACCTCTGCAAAGATCAACGAACCCGTCTTCCTCATATAAGGTCACTGTTTCGTCGGTCAGGTCATTAATGAGTTCGACCTTGTAGTTTTCCCCGGTTTCTTCAAACAGTCTGACCGCGTCTTTTTTGGACATCTCTTTTCTGACAAAAGGCGAGTCCTTTTTTATGATCGCTGCCATCTCTTTTTCGATTAACGCCAGGTCTTCGGGGGTGAAGGTCTTTGAAAGGTCGAAGTCATAGTAATAGCCGTCCTGTATGGCAGGCCCTATGGCCAGCTTCACCTCGGGGAACAGCCTTCTCACTGCGTGGGCCATTACATGGGAGGTGCTGTGCCTGTATATTTCTTTCCCTGCATCTGAATCCCAGGTTATGATTTCTACAGTATCATCATCCCTGAGTGTGCTAATCGTATTGAGGGCTGCTGACTGACCGTTTATCCTGACTGCTATAGCTTTTGCCTTTTTGATCTGTTTCTCTAATTCGGATACTTCACTGACATCCAGTTCACTGCCATCTTCTGTTATGAGCTTAATTTCAATACCTCCGGAAGAATCTTAATAATACAAAATAAGGCTTATCATAACTGATAATATTTTTATATTTCAATTATTTTACGCCATTACAGGGAAGTGTTCAATAAAATTGTTCAGAGCTCTTTGAGGCAACTTTATAATATAACTAAAAAATGATCTTCCCAAATTCACCATCAAACCACAGAGAACTCAGAGTAACTGATGAATTTTTAAAGACAAAAGGTCCCATCAGCTTTTTATCTCTGTGCACTTTTTGGTGAAAATTTATTGTCTCTCCTCCTGTTCTAACATCCTGAGAACACAGAGAATTCCTCTGTGAACTCTGTGGTTAAAGGTTTTAGGTGGTGGATTGTGGTCTTCAACTACGCTTGCAGGGGCTGTCAAAAACATGTAAAATTTAACCGGTATTACTACCAGACCTCTTACAGTGGGGGCACAATATGCTGCACAACGAACATGAGGCAAGGGAAAAGTGCTGCTACATGACCCTTGGAACAAACAAGGCAAAATGTCTCGCCTCGGACTGCATGGCCTGGAGATGGGCCGAGTATACTCCCCGCGTTTACGAGAAAGTTGGTAGTGATGGAGCTGAATTAACCGATAAGCCTGAAGAGAGACGCGGTTTCTGCGGCCTTGCAAGCCTGCCGAAGTTTTAGATTTTATACATTTCAAAGATTAAATGGATAGCGGGCGATATTCCCCTTGTTCTGGCCTAAGGCCCCTACTGTTGGTGCCGGAGGGAGTCCTTCAATAACGCCTTTATTTTCCATGCGGCAATGCTAATCCTTGACTTTTTTAGCCGTGGGCATTAAGATTTGGCTGTATTGAAAAGTGACCAATGGCTGTTAAAAAAGATCGTCGAAGAGTTTATCACGAAACGGGATATCACCTATCTTCGCAAGCTCCTTAGCAACGGTCATTCCGACGAACAGGTCCTTGACGCGCTCAGAGAACGCATGTGCTCCAATGCAAAGGGTATGCAGGCATATATCCATAATGAGAAGATCAAGGCCCTCACGCTCAAACTCTCCTATCGTATCCACTGGTCATACATCCTCTTTGCGATAAAGAAATGGCTGAGGGAAAAAGAAATCCTCATACGTTGGAAAGAAGACCGCCATGGGCCGAAAGTAAGTAAGAAGGCCCATGACCTGAAAGCGGACCTTCTGTCAGCCGGCTGCAAGCTCAAGTACTCATCATTTGACGACGAGGCAATGGATAATCTTATGCTGAAAATTGAGTCGGCAGCTGAAGAAATTTTAGCGCAGATTGAAAAAGAGGAATTCAGCAAAAGATAGCGTGAGAGTTATGACAGATTATTCATAAACTTTGATGCCCGGAGTTTCCGGGTTGACCAAATAGTGCAATTGGAACCTGCTTTTTATTTTTGCTGTAAACAGCGCATTAAACCCCATTTATCTATTACAATATACTGACATTTATTTTTAACTGATTAGGTGGATAGACGGAAGGTAGAAGGTTTTTAGGCAATATACTTGAGTCACAAGGCTTAGGGCATTTAAAATAGCTGACGACAGCGCGGCAGATGATTGATATTCTTCAGCCTTCAGTCTTCAGCCTAAACACCTGAGTATTTATCATTATTTCAAAACAATAAAGACCGGAAAGAGGATTATGGATTCGGAACTGCAGTCAAAGTCAATGGAATTCCTTCAGTCCGCTGTAAAAGGGGCCATGGAGGATTACGAACTCAGGGCACCCCAAATGGAGATGATGAGTGCCTGCGCTAAAATCATAGAAGGCGGAGGGGCACTCCTGGCAGAAGCAGGCACAGGGACCGGCAAGACCTTCGCCTATCTGATACCCATTATGCTTTCCGGCAAAAAGGCGATCATCGCGACAAAGACAATCAACCTTCAGGAGCAGTTGGCATCAAAGGACCTCAGCTTCCTCGCCTCTTTGAAGGAATTTGATTACGCAGTAGCAAAAGGGAGGGGGAATTATCTGTGTCTGAGACGCCTGAACTCCTTCAGGTCCGATGACGGGGAAGAGCAGGCTGAGTACAGGAAAATAGTCGGGTGGGCCTCTGAAACAGACAGCGGCGACAGGGAAGAATACGGACCTGACATGAATTCAATATGGGAAAGCGTTTCCTCTGACGCGGATGCCTGCAAGGCCAAGAAATGTTCCTATTACAGGGATTGTCATTATTTTACCGCGCGACAGAAATGGGAAAGGGCCAGGATAGTAGTCGCAAACCATGCCCTTACAACCCTTAACTCCATGATGGCTGATGATTCAAGGATACTGCCAAAAGCAGACATCCTCGTTGTCGATGAAGGCCATAGCCTGGACGGTGTGCTTTGCGACCAGATCGGCATGACGCTCTCAGCACGGGGGATCGATTATATTTTCAATAAGCTCCTTAGAATCGATCATCGTGGGGTATACAAGGGTCTGCTTTCTCAATCCCCTGTGCTTTTTCAGCCGGTCGAAGCACTGAGGACAGAGATAGGTCTTTTTTGGGTGAAGGTCAGGAGTGAACTTAGAAGCAGGGAGATAATACAAGGCAGGTTCAGGATCAGCGAGATGATGCTGAGTTTGGCTGATTCAATGAAGGCCCTCATCGAAAACATCAGGACATCAACCACAGGACTGTTCCAGGAGGATGATGAAACAGAGCTTAAGGCAGCGCTCATAAAACTGAGCAAGGCTGCGGAGGCCATGGAGACCTTCCCTGAAGGCATGGACGGATTCGTAAGATGGCCCGAAATAGAAGAGCGAAGGATATCTCTGAGGATGGCGCCCATAAATCCCGGCGCTTTTGTACAGCAGAGCATCCTCCCATTGTACGAATCGATCATCCTCACATCGGCGACCCTCTCCGTTTCCGGAAATTTTCATGTGACTACCAGCGTACTGGGCCTTGAAGAATCCGATACCTTGACCGTTCCCTCCCCCTTTGATATCAGAAACCAGATAACCGTTGAGATAAAGCAGGGAATAAACCTCAAAAACGAAGGCAGCGATGAATTGCTTGCAGGGGTGATTGTTGAGGAGGCATCAAAGACAGAAGGCGGTGTCCTCGTGCTCTTCACCTCCAGGGATGTTATGAAAAGGACCTGGAACATCGCTTCCGGAGAGCTGAGAAATATCGGTTTCAATCCCATGCTCCAGGGAGAGCAGCAAAACAGGCAGATGCTCCAGATCATGAGGGAGAGCGAAAACAGTGTCATCTTCGGGCTAGACTCATTCTGGGAAGGCGTTGACGTCAAAGGCGACTCACTGAAATGCCTTATCATCACGAAACTGCCCTTCGAAGTACCGACAGAACCAATGGTCGTCGCACGGACAGAGGAGATAAAAAAGGCAGGGGGGAACCCCTTTACCGAGTACTCATTACCACGGGCAGTGCTTAAGTTCAAGCAGGGGTTCGGCAGACTCATCAGATCGAAAAGCGATACGGGTCGTGTTGTCATCTGCGACGAGAGGATCAGAACCATGCGCTACGGGAAAAGCTTTCTGGAGAGCGTGAAGTAAAAAATGCTGAGGACGCCGGGATGCGACTGTACGCAAATTTGCAAGTGAACTCTGGATAAGGCCGGACTGTATTGCGCCGCTATCATTTTCTTACGGAAGTGCGCAAAGATTGAAGACTCCCTCCGGCACCAACAGTAGGGGCCTTAGGCCAGACCACGGGGAATATCGCTCGCCATCCATTTAAGTAAAATCAAAATTTATTCGTTATCTCACGGTTTGCCGTGACTACTTAGTGTCTGTGTATAAACTCGCTTTTCCTGTTCGTCATTCCCGAAGTCCTTAATCGGGAATCCATTGTTTTCAATATGTTCTGGATCCCCGGGTCAAGCCCGAGGATGACAACTTCTTAATTTATACACAGACACTACTTAACCATTGCAAAAAAAGCCCCTGCCAAGAAAATGATATCAATTGCTACCCCCGGTCAGCAATTGATATCTACCAAAGCAGCAGCTTTAGTCCTGGCGGCATCTTCCTAAGCAGTTGTTAAGGTGATATACTGGTCGTGAAAACATTTCGATATGTTGGGAAAGGGAGATGTATCGGCTTGAATTACGACAATAATAAACGAAAGAAACTCTTGCAAAAGATCATAATAGCCACTGTCCTGCTTTCAGCGGTCGTTGCCTTCAAGGTATTTGACCTTGGACAGTATTTTACTCTTTCGTACATCAAGGCATCGCAGGAAAGGTTCTCGCTTATCTACGCAGAACACCAGCTGCTGGTAATCCTGGGATATGGGGTGATCTATGTGCTTGCGACCTCTTTGTCACTGCCGGGTGCGGCTGTCCTGACTCTTGCAGGAGGCGCTCTCTTTGGTCTTTGGATCGGCATCCTCACGGTTTCTTTTGCAAGTACGATCGGTGCTACCCTTGCCTGCGCTGTCTCCCGGTTTCTTCTGAGTGACTGGGTCCAGAGCAAAGTTCGGCGACAGGCTGAGGACAGTAAATGAGGGGATCGAAAAGGAGGGCGCTTTTTATCTTTTCACCCTCAGGCTGGTCCCCATATTCCCCTTCTGGCTGATCAATCTGGTGATGGGGCTTACGAAGATGCCTCTGCGCAGATTCTACTGGGTCTCACAGGTGGGGATGCTGCCGGGAACAATTGTATATGTGAATGCCGGCAAGGAACTGGGGAAAATCGAATCACTCTCAGGGATCCTTTCTCCCGGACTGATCATCTCTTTTGCGCTTCTGGGACTCTTTCCTCTCATTGTCAGGAAAGGGCTGTCCATCTACAAAAGCAATAAAGAAAAAAAACCGGTATAAGGAGGTTTAATGTCAAACTATGACTATGATATTGGAATCCTCGGCGGGGGGTCAGCCGGTCTTACTATAGCAGCTGGCGCAGCCCGGTTCGGCGCAAAGACACTTCTTATAGACAAGGAAAGCAGACTTGGTGGCGACTGCCTCCATTACGGTTGTGTTCCCAGCAAGACACTGATCAAAACTGCCCATGTTTATCATCTTATGAAAAATGCGTCTCAATTCGGTCTCCCCAGGCATGAGATCAGGCCTGTGGATTTCAGGGAAGTCTCTGACCGCATAAAATCTGTAATAGCGGCCATTGAGACGCATGATTCTGTTGAGAGGTTCTGCGGTCTCGGTGCAAAAGTCGAATTCGGCAACGCCGTGTTCACAAACGAACATACGGTAAGCCTGAATGGAAAGGACGTCTCAGCAAAGAACTGGGTCATTGCCACTGGTTCATCACCTGCAGTACCGAAAATAGAAGGTCTTGACCAGACACCGTTTATGACTAACAGGGACATCTTTTATCTCGAGCATCTGCCAAAGTCAATGCTTGTGTTTGGCGCGGGCCCCATCTCCACCGAGATGGCGCAGGCCTTCTGCAGGCTGGGGACTGAAGTTACGGTCATTCAGCGGAGCGCCCGGATCCTCGGCAAAGAGGACAGGGACATGGCCGATGCCGTTATGCAGAACCTTGCTGCTGAAGGAGTGAAGTATTATCTCAATACGTCCGTTCTCTCTGTTAAAGACCTTGGCGCAGAGCGGGAAGCTGTGGTGAAGTTAAAAAACGGACAAACCGCGCACCTTAGGGCAGAGACTATCCTTATTGCTCTGGGCAGGGAGCCGAATCTCAGTGGACTGGGACTTGAAAATGCCGGAGTTGAGTTTAACGGCAAGGGACTCAAACTTGATACCGGCCTGAGAACAACGCAGAAACATATCTTTGGAGCAGGGGATGTTACAGGGGCATATCAGTTCACACACGCGGCAGGCTATGAGGGAGGCATTGTATTGACGAATGCGATCCTGCATCTGCCCCGCAAGGCTGATTATACTTTCTTCCCCTGGTGCACCTATACTGATCCCGAACTTGCAAATATAGGAATGAACGAGACCGCAGCCAGGGAGGCCGGATTGAAGGCCGCTGTCTGGACAGAGGAGTTCAGGATGAACGACAGGGGCCTGACCGAGGGAGAAGGACTTGGCAGGATCAAGCTTGTCCTCGATGAAAAAGAAAAACCTCTCGGCGTTCAGATACTCGGACTCCATGCAGGGGAACTTATCAGCGAATGGGTCGCGGCGCTTAACGGCAAGGTAAAGCTCTCTACCCTCGCGGGAGCAGTGCATCCCTACCCCACCCTTGCTGAGATAAACAAGCGGGTTGTGGGCAATTATTTTTCAGGCAAGATCTTTTCAGAGAAGGTAAAAAAAACACTCAGGTTTTTCTTCAGTTTAAGAGGAAGGGCATGCGGAATCGAATAAACCTGAAAACAGCAGACTGATAGCGCAAAGTCCTGCTGTTGGGCAGGGAAAAGAAAACCAGAGATCTGGAATGGAAACGTACTTTATTTAGGGTAAACCCCTGAGGAGGAAAGAAATGAAAATACTCATGTCAGCAGTTGTTAGTTTGCTCTTTGTGTTTGCTTTGCATACCGCGGGACATGCCCATGAAGGTCATGACCTTGGCAAAAAGAAACTATTCACCAAACACTTCCAAAACACCTTGTTCGATATTACTGAGCATGGTGCATATAGCATAGAGGTCCTCCTTGATGATGCCGAGTATAAGATTGGTAAAGGTGTTGTCGGGATCGTAGTACACGGAGATAATGATTCTGATGTGATAGGGGCGAAACTAACAATCGTACAAAAAAACCTCGTAACCGGTGAACCCGTGCCCGGGCCCGCTCACCATAACCGACAAGCAAAATGGACTTTACATTATCTCGGGCCTTGACCTGAAAAAAGATGGCCGCTGGGAACTTTTGGTAACAGTGAAGAAGGGCGACGTCGAGGACAGTGTAAAGTTTGTCTTTCCCGATGTGTTGAAAGACCGCTATCCCAAGGGGCGATATTCACCCTAAAAATAATGAAGAACCCTGCGAGCAGAGACCGCAGTGCGTCCATTATCCTGAACTCTTTAAGTTTTTATGCTGTCATTCCCGCAAGTAAAGCGCGTCGGGAATCCTTTTCGGAAAGATTCCGGACAAGCCGGAATGACAGAAATCTTGGACCTGTGGTCAGAGTAACTCCACTAGGGTGTAATCAGATTATTAAACCTGGCAGAAAGCCTGATCACAGCAACATATGCAATATTAACTCTCGGTAGTTGAGATGTGTCCCTTGACGCAGATTATTGACGACTGGGATGAAATATGATAGCCTGACAGCATCTTGTTGGTTAGGGGGGACGAATATGCGGACGAGGAAGACAGCTTTATTCATTCTTATCTTTTTCTGTTTTATTTTTGGATTACCGGGTGTCTCAGGGGCTGATTATCTTGATCATTGGCACTTGAGGAGCACGCTGTACCAGGGTAATTCTCTCTCTGGCGTGACCTATGGCAACGGCATATTTGTAGCAGTTGGTATCAACGGGACGATTCGGACATCCTCTGACGGCATAGCCTGGACTTCAAGAGATTCACGCACTTATGATAATCTCAATGGAGCGACCTATGGCAACGGCACATTTGTGGTCGTTGGTAGTAATTTGAATGCTGTTGATAGTAGTTATCATGGGACGATCCTGACATCCGCTGATGGAATAACCTGGACTGAACGGACTTCAGGCACTACTTTTAATCTCAACGCGGTGACCTATGGCAACGGCACATTCGTGGCCGTTGGCAGTAATGTGGTCCTGACATCTGCTGACGGCATCACCTGGACTTCAAAAGTCTCTTCGAGCACTACGGCTAATCTCACAGGAGTGACCTTTGGCAGCGGCACATTTGTAGCTGTTGGTGGGATTGCTAATAATGCGCTAATTCTGACATCCGCTGACGGCAAAACCTGGACTCCAAAAGTCTCGTCGGGCACTTATGCATTTCTTGGCGGAGTGACCTATGGCAACGGCACCTTTGTGGCAGTTGGTGGGGTTGCTGATAATGCGCTAATTCTGACATCCGCTGACGGCATAACCTGGACCCCAAAAACTTCAGGCACTTATGATACTCTCTATGGAGTGACTTATGGCAATGGCACATTTGTAGCCGTTGGTTTTAACTCCGTTGATGGTGATACCTTGATCTTGACATCCCCTGACGGGGTGACCTGGACAGCACAAACTTCAGGGACTACCATTTCTCTCGCTGGCGTGACCTATGGCAACGGCACATTTGTTGCCGTTGGTAGTTATGGGGTAATTCTGACATCCGCTGACGGCATAACCTGGACTGTAAGAATTTCGGATCATAGTTATTCCCTCACTGGAGTGACCTATGGCAACGGCACATTCGTGGCTGTAGGTAGTAGAATACCCACTGGTGACAATGGGACCATCCTGACATCCGCTGACGGCATCAACCTGGACTGAAAGAACTTCAGGCACTACTTATGATCTCAATGGAGTGACCTATGGCAACGGCACATTTGTAGCCGTTGGTAGTGAGCTCAATTCTGTTGGTATTAGTTATAATGGGACGATCCTGACATCCGCTGACGGCATAACCTGGACTGTAAGAACTTCAGGCACTTACTGCTTCTCTTAATGGAGTGACCTATGGCAACGGCGCATTCGTAGCGGTTGGTGGCTGGCCACGTTGAACATGCACTGTTTCAAATCCTTATGGTCATAGCACAATTGTCACCTCACCTGACGGAATAACATGGACATTGACATTCAACTCTTCAGGGACTTCATCTGCTCTCATGGAGTGACCTATGGCAACGGCACATTTGTGGCTGTTGGTAATGGTGATCTCCTGACATCCGCTGACGGCATAACCTGGACTTCAAGAACAGGACCTTATGCTGTCAGTAGTGTGACCTATGGCAACGGCACATTTGTGGCCGTTGGTACTGATGGGACGATCCTGACATCCGTCTGACGGCATAGCCTGGACTATAACTCCGGATACTGGTAGTTATGGGCTCTCTGGGGTAGCCTATGGCAACGGCACATTTGTAGCTGTTGGTAACGACTCCAATAGTTATATTGGGACGACCCCGGCGCTAATTCTGACATCCGCTGACGGCATAACCTGGACTTCAAGAACTTCAGGCACCAGTAATGGGCTCTTTGGAGCAGCCTATGGCAACGGCACATTCATAGCCGTTGGTGGTTATGGGACGATCCTTCAGTCGGATTCCGTATGGGCTTCCGCGTGCGCTGCCACGTTGGCTGCCGACTCATCCATCCACATCCCGATTGTGACCTATGCCGGTGCCTCTTATTGGCTTGATCTGCAGCCTGTGCCGGACACTTCGGACTGGACAATGGCCGGGGCAGACATAGTGACAGATACGTCTGTATTTAATGGCTGTACTCCATCATCGCTTTCCAGTGACTTCGAGTTCCTCCATATTCCGTCTCTCATGTATGGAAACGTTTCTTATGTAGTGGATTTTAAGTATTCCTCGGGTGATGCTTTTACTTTGACAAATGCAGTACTGAATCCTTAAGGCCATAGATTAAGGAGTTGTACATAGAGGTGAAGTATTATAGTCTTTAAAACATCTTGGTGGTCAGGAGGGAAGATTATGCGGACGGGGAAGACAGCTTTATTTATTCTTATCTGTTTCTGTTTTATTTTTGGTTTACCGGGTATCTCAGGGGCTGATTATCTTGATAATTGGCACTTGAGGAGCCCGCTGTACCAAGGTAATTTTCTCAATGGAGTGACCTATGCCAACGGCACATTTGTGGCCGTTGGTGTTGGAGGAGCGATTAGGACATCCTCTGACGGCATAGTCTGGACTTCAAGAGATTCAGGCACTACGAGATCTCTCAATGGAGCAACCTATGGCAACGGCACATTTGTAGCTGTTGGAGATGGAAGGATCCTGGCATCCGCTGATGGAATAACCTGGACTACAAGAGATGCAGGCACTTCTTTTACTCTCAAGGCGGTGACCTATGCCAACGGCACATTCGTGGCTGTTGGTGGTGATGTGATCCTGACATCCCCTGACGGCATAACCTGGGCTGTAAAAGTCTCACAGGGTCCTGCTGCTTATCTCACCGGCGTGACCTATGGCAACGGCAAATTTGTAGCTGTTGGTACGCTTGGTTTTTATAGGGTAATAATTTTGACATCCGCTGACGGCATGACCTGGACTCCAAAAGTTTCGTCAGTCCCGTCGGGCACTGATGTATCTCTTGATGGAGTGACCTATGGCAACGGCACCTTTGTGGCAGTTGGTACGATTGCTGATAATGCGCTAATCCTGACATCTGCTGACGGCAGGACCTGGATTCCGGGAACTTCAGGCACTCATGAGCATCTCACTGGCGTGACCTATGGCAACGGCACATTTGTAGCTGTTGGTTTTAACTCCGTTGATTATAGTGCCGTGATCTTGACATCCCCTGACGGCAGAATCTGGACTCCAGGAACTTCAGACACTACCTATTATGTTGTTGGAGTGACCTATGGCAACGGCATATTCGTCGCTGTTGGTGATTTTGGATCGATCCTGACATCCTCTGACGGCATAACCTGGACTGTAAGAACTTCAGGCGCTGCCATTCTTACTGGCGTAGCCTATGGCAACGGCACATTCGTGGCTGTTGGTGATGATGGGATTCTGACGTCTGCCGACGGCATAACCTGGACTGTAAGAACTTCTTTGCCCGCAAATGCAGTGACCTATGGCAACGGCAAATTTGTAGCAGTAGGTAATTTCTCTTTTAGCGGCCCCCCGGCAATTCTCACTTCACCTGACGGGGTGACGTGGACACCACGAGATTCAGGGACTGAAGAAGAGTCCTTCTATGGGGTGACCTATGGCAACGGCACATTCGTAGCTGTTGGCGGCCTTAAACCATCAGCTATCAATCCTTATGGTCATAGCACAATTGTCAGCTCACCCGACGGAATAACATGGACATCGACATTTAGCTCTTCAGCGACTTCGACCGCCCTTAGCGGAGTGACCTATGGCAACGGCACATTTGTGGCTGTTGGTAATGGTGATCTCCTGACATCCGCTGACGGTAGACACTGGACTTGAAGAACAGGACCTTATGATGTCAGAAGTGTGGCCTATGGCAACGGCATATTTGTGGCTGTTTGGGGTTTTCGACCGATCCTGACATCTGTTGACGGCATAACCTGGACTATAATTCCGGATACTGACAGGTATCCGCTTTATGCAGTGGCCTATGGCAACGGCACATTTGTAGCTGTTAGTGGCTTAACTTTAATGCTATGACTCCCATCAAGCCAGTAATTCTGACATCGTCTGACGGCATAACCTGGACTTCAAGAACTTCAGGCACCAATTATGGGCTCTATGGAGTGGGCTATGGCAACGGCACATTCATAGTCGTTGGTGGAGTGGGACGATCCTTCAGTCGGATTCCGCATGGGCTTCTGCGTGCGCTGCCACGTTGGCTGCCGACTCATCCATCCACATACCCGATTGTGACCTATGCAGGTGCCTCTTACTGGCTTGATCTGCAGCCTGTGCCGGACACTTCGGTGCCCGCCGGCGCCAGGTCGGTGAGGTCATCGGCCGGTACGTAGATGGCTTGGACCGAGGTCACCGATCCGCGCCGCGTGGAGGTGATGCGCTCCTGCAACTCACCCATCTCTGAGGATAGGGTCGGCTGATAGCCCACGGCCGAGGGCATCCGACCGAGCAGGGCCGACACCTCGGACCCCGCCTGTACGAAACGGAAGATGTTGTCGATGAACAGAAGCACATCCTGGCCCATGACGTCCCTGAAGTACTCCGCCATGGTCAGAGCCGACAATCCTACTCGGAGCCGGGCGCCGGGCGGCTCGTTCATCTGCCCGAACACCATTGCCGTCTTGTTGATGACCCCGGACTCGCTCATCTCCAGATAGAGATCGTTGCCCTCCCGGGTGCGCTCCCCCACCCCGCCGAACACCGAGATGCCGCCGTGGTGGGTCGCGATACTGTGGATGAGTTCCAGGATGACCACGGTCTTCCCTACCCCGGCGCCGCCGAACAGGCCGACCTTGCCTCCTTTCACATAGGGGGCCAGGAGGTCGATGACCTTGATGCCGGTCTCAAGGACCTCGGTGGTGGGCTCCAAATCCTCGAAGTCCGGCGCCGGCCGATGGATGGGCCACCGTTCTGTCTCGGCGGGAACAGGCTCCTTTTCGTCGATGGGGTCGCCCAGGAGGTTGAACAAACGCCCAAGAGTGGCCTGCCCGACCGGGACGGTGATGAACTGGCCGGTGTCGATCACTTCCATGCCGCGCGCCAGGCCGTCCGTGGAATCCATGGCCACGGCCCGCACTTTGTTGTCACCCAGGTGCTGCTGGACTTCGGCGATGAGGTGGATGCGACCCGACGCGCCTTCGACATCGATCTCCAGCGCGTTGTAGATGGCCGGCAGCATTTCGCTGAACTCGACGTCGAGTACCGGCCCGATGATCTCCACGATCTTGCCTTTGTTCATCGCCTTCGTCGTCCTCCTTTATCCGGACAGGGCGTCGGCCCCTGCCACCACTTCCAGTATCTCCTGGGTGATGGACCACTGCCGCGCCCGGTTCATTGCTAGGGTCAGATCGTCGATCATCTCCTCCGCAGCCTCTGAGGCGTTGCGCATCGCCGTCATCCGCGCTCCGTGCTCGCTCGCCATATTCTCCAGGATCGCCCGGTAGAGGGTTATCTCGACGTAGGATGGCAGAAGATCTGCAAGGATCACCTCAGGCGAGGGCTCGAACAAGAAGTCCATATACGCAGTGGCATCAGGAGGAGTGTAGAGGCTGGTGAGCTCTTCTTGGATGGGCAGTATCACCTGGTCGGTGACGAACTGCTCCATGGGGCTCTTGAAGCGATTGAACACCACATGTACCCGGTCGATGGTCTCGCTGGTGTACCTGCGTATGACTCCGTTCGTAATCGCCTGGGCCTCGAGAAACGCGGTGCGCTCCGTCACATCGAGGTAGGCCTTGTCTACTCTATATCCCTGGAAGCGGGCCGTGCCGACTCCCTTCCGGCCCATGACGACCAGGTCGCTGTCCACCCCTTGGGCGGTGTACGTGTCGATCAGGTCGAATGCTCGGTGCAAGATGTTGGAGTTGAAGGCTCCGCACATGCCCCGGTCTGCGGTAAGAGCGATGACCGCGACCTTCTTTATCTCGGCGTGCTTCTTGAGCAACGGATAGGCCGTCACGTCCACCTGGAGGTAGCGAACCAGTTGGCCGATGAACTCGAGCATGTTGAGGGCGTACGGGCGTGTGGCCTCTATCCTCTGCTGGGCGCGGCGCAGACGAGCCGCAGCCACCATTTGCATGGCCTTGGTGATCTTCCTGGTGTTCTGCACGGAGCCGATCCGGCGCTTTATGTCGCGCTGAGATGCCATACGAGCCTAGGCTAGTCCCGCGTCCGTCGACCAAGACGCCCTGAAATCCTTGATGGCCGCGCGCAGCACCGCCTCGGTCTCGGGGCTCAGATCCTTACTGGTCACGATCTCGACCCCGACCTGGGGAGCCTCTCGCTTCAGGTGATCGAGCAGTGAAGCGTTGAAACGAGGGATGTCGGCCACCGGAACGTCGTCGGCATATCCCTGGGTGGCCGCGAAGATGATCATCACCTGGTCCTCTACCGGCCAGGGAACAAACTGCGGCTGATTGAGCGATGCCACCAGCCGTTCTCCCCGGGCCAGGCTCTTCTGGGTGTCCGCGTCGAGTTCCGACCCGAATTTGGCGAAGGCCTCCAATTCCCGGAACTGGGAGAGATCGAGCCGCAGGGAGCCGGCGACCTTCTTCATGGCCTTGATCTGAGCGTTGCCGCCAACCCGCGACACCGAGATCCCCACGTTGATGGCCGGGCGGATGCCGGAGTAGAAGAGGTCGCTCTCCAGGAATATCTGGCCGTCGGTGATGGAGATGACGTTCGTCGGGATATACGCGGAGACGTCCCCGGCCTGAGTCTCGATCACAGGCAGAGCCGTGAGCGATCCCCCGCCCCCAGAGTCGCTCAACTTGCAGGCCCGCTCGAGCAGGCGGCTGTGCAGGTAGAAGATATCTCCCGGGAAGGCCTCCCGGCCCGGCGGGCGTCTTAGCAGCAGCGACATCTGCCGGTAGGCGTCGGCGTGCTTGGTGAGGTCGTCGTAGATGCACAGGGCGTGCCGGCCCGAGTAGGTGAAGTACTCACCCATGGCCGCACCGGCATAGGGGGCGATGTAGCGCATCGGCGCCGAGGTCGAGGCGGGAGCCATGATGACGATCGTATAGTCCATGGCCCCGTGCTCTTCGAGCCGGGCCACCAGACCCGCGACCGTGGAGGCCTTCTGGCCGATGGCCACGTAGATGCAGATGACGTCTTGGCCCTTCTGGTTGATGATGGTGTCGACGGCGATGGCGGTCTTGCCGGTACCGCGGTCACCGATGATCAGCTCGCGCTGCCCACGGCCGATGGGGATCATGGAGTCGATGGCTTTGATGCCGGTCTGCAGAGGCTCTTTGACCGGTTGCCTGCGGATGACACCCGGGGCTTTGAACTCTACCGGCCGGAACTCCGTTGTCTCGATAGGGCCCTTGTCATCCAGCGGGACCCCCAGCGGGTTGACCACCCGCCCGACCAGCGCCTCGCCCACCGGCACCTGGATGACTTTGCCGGTGCGCTTCGCCTGGTCGCCCTCTTTGATGAGCGTGTCTTCGCCCATGAGCACCGCGCCGATGCTGCCTTCTTCGAGGTTGAGGACCAATCCCATGACGTCGTGAGGCAGTTCAAGCATCTCCGAAGCCACCGCGTTCTCCAGTCCCTGGATGCGCGCCACCCCGTCGCCCACCTGCACGACGGTGCCCACCTCTTGGACCTCCACGCCCGCCTCATAACGCTGTATGCGCGATTTAAGGACGCTGGTTATCTCTTCAGGACGTAGCTTCAACTGAATCCTCCAAATGAGCGATGGGGCTGGTCAGCACTTCACGGAGTCTCTCGAGCCGATGACGCACGCTGGCATCCGCGACCCGGTCGCCGATGCGCAGTCGAAGCCCACCCAGTATCTCCTTGTCCACCGTAAGAGTGAGCTCCACGGTCCTGTCGAGTGAGGACTCGATCTTCTCCCGGAGAGCCTCTTGCAGGGGGGCGGTCAGGGGCACGGCGCTCACCACCTCCACGTGGACGAGACCCTGTGCCTCTTCCACCAACTGGACGAAAACCCGGTACGCCTCCTCCAGCTCGGACTCCCTGTTCTTGTCCACCATCAGGCGCAGGAAGTTGCGCAGCAGCTCGTCCCCGCCATCGGTGAGCTCGAGCAAGACCTCCTTCTTGTGCGCGTCGGAGACCTCCTCCGCGCCGAGGAACCGGCGCAACTCGTCGGACGACTCCAGGGCCGCGACGAACTCGCCTAGGTCACGTCGCACCTCAGCGATGCGCCCTTCGTCCTCCGCTGCCTGGTAGAGCGCGGTCGCGTACACTCGTGCGATCTTGCCTTCGCTCACGACGTCCTTCTAGTTCTCGCTGATCTTGCTCAGATCGATCTCGTTGATGGCTTCCTTGATCAGACGGAGCTGGTCCTCACCCGACAGGCTGCTGCGGGCCACCTTCTCGGTGGCGGCGACGGTCAGGTCGGCCACTTCCTCCCTGATCGTCTGCAGGGCTTTGGTCGTATCGCGCTCGATCTGCTGCCGGGCTTTCGCTAGAGCGGTCTCGGCCTGCACCCGTGCCTCTTCCAGCACCTCCGCCTTGGTGGCCTCACCGGCTTTTCGAGCTCGATCGACGATGGCGTCGGCCTCCTGCCGGGCCGCCGCGAGTTGACGCTTGTAGTCCGCCAACAAGTCCTGAGCTTCGTCGCGCAGCTTCTCCGCTTCATGGATGGCCTGACTGACCTCGGCTCGACGCGCCTGCTGGAGCCGCATCAGAGGGTTGAACGCGAACTTGTAAAGCAGGCCGACGAGCGCTAAGAACGTGATCACCGACCACAAGAAGAGCCCGGGGTTTAGTTCGAATATTTGCATGCTGAACCTATGCCATTGATCGCCTGGTCACAATGTGACGCGGCCGGCGGAGTGCTGGCCCACGTCCTTAAACGACGAACAGCAGGATAATGGCGATGACGAACGCGTACAGAGCCAGCGCCTCCGTCAGGGCCATGCCGATGATGAACGCCGTGCGGATGTCTCCGGAGGCCTCCGGCTGCCTCGCGATGGCCTCCGAGGTCCGGCCGGTGAGATACCCGATGCCGATACCCGGGCCCAAGGTGGCCAGGCCCATACCGAGTCCTGCGGCGAGTCTGGCGGCGGTGTCAGCGTCCATTGTCTTGTCCTCCTTGTTCCTGGGTTGACGCTAGTGGCCGGCTTCTATGGCCGATTCGATGTAGACGACGGAAAGAAGCGAGAAGATGTAGGCCTGGATGAAGGCCACGAACACCTCGAAAGCGGTCATGATGACCACGAAGAGGAAGGCCGGGATGGTGACCACTACGCTGGCATATTGCAGCAGGAGCCCCAGCATCACCAAGATGATCAGGTGACCGGCGACGGTGTTGCCGAAGAGCCGGACGGCGAGCGACAGGGGCTTGAAGAACTCACCCATGAAATGCACCAGGAAGAAGATGGCGTTGAGAGGAGCCGCCAGCGCCTTCGGCACCCCTGGAGGGGTCAGCCAGGACCGCAGGTACCCCCGGACGCCGTGACGGTGGAATCCCTGATACTGCACCATGCAGAAGACGATGATGGCCAGACCGGCGGTCACGTTGATATTGGTCGTGGGGGTATAGGGCTTGAGGGCGATCGGTTTGGGGATGAGCCCGATCAGGTTGGTCACCAGAATGAAGCTGAATAGCGTGAGGATCAGGTAGTAATACTTCTTGCCCTTTTCGGTGATCTGCCCGGTGAGGTGTCCGGTGGCAAAATTGAGGAGGATCTCGGCTACGATCTGCAACCCGTCCGGTTCCTTCCTCCATCGCCTGGCCACTATATAGAAGAAGGCGAACACGACGACCGCGGACACCCACATGTAGACCACAACATTGGTGATCGACATATCGAGCGGACCTATCTTGGGGAGAGGGACGATCGTTTGCACGCTCAGTTCGTGCAGGGCCTCAACGATCTTGTTTTCGGCCGCCTCGGCTACCATCCGCTACTCCTGATGAGCGCCGGTCGCGCCTGTCGAAGGTGGAGCGCTCTTGCGCTGACTCATCAAGCTGTAGAGCGAGTAGCCGTTAAGTAGAGTGAACAAGACGACGAAGCTGAGACTCACCGCCAGCATGTTCAGTGACGTCCAGAGGCTCAGAGCCACCAGGATCACGGCCACGGCCGTGAGGCGCACGAGAAACCCTAGGACCGTGACGGCCGGAGCCATGACGGAACTCCGTCGAGCTACCCAGACCTGGAACCGCATGAACAGGAGGTGATAGGCAACGGCGAGGCCGAGACCCACTGCCACGGAAATGAGCGTCAGTCCCACAACGTCCTCCCGGTCAACCTATCTGCCCACCATCAAGGATACCCATCCGATCCTTCGTCCTCGTTCAGCCCGGTACGGAGGCAGCCATCGCCAGATACCAATTACCGGTAAACACCAAGACCAGGGCGACGAATCCGAATGCAAGACTGCCCGCCCTCAATCGGTCGCAAGGGGACGCTTGCTGTTCGATGCGCCTGTCGCATTATACAACAGCCCCCCCGACGTCAAGAAACGATATAGCATTTTCATCTGACGTGCACCAGCTGCGTGCCCGCCTCCTCGAACACCTCCACGGCCAGGGCGTCCGGATAGGCTCCCCGGAAATACACCGCCACCACTTCGGCGTTCACCAACATCTTGGCGCACAACACACATGGCTGATGAGTGCAGTAGATCTCGGCCCCGTTGATGGCCACTCCGTGGTATGCCGCCTGGATGATGGCATTCTGCTCGGCGTGAAGGCCTCGGCACAGCTCGTGATGCTCTCCCGAGGGGATCCCAAGCGCGTCGCGCAGACAGCCGCGCTGGCTGCAGTGGAGCAGACCCCGGGGGACCCCGTTGTAGCCGGTGGCCAGGATCTGCCGGTTCTTCACCAGCACAGCTCCGACCTGCCGGCGCAGGCAACTTGACCGGGTTGAAACCACCCGGGCGATCTCCATGAAGTAGTCCTCCCAATCCGGGCGAGCCGACGGATCCGGTCTCTCCCCCGGACCAGGCATCAGAAGGTCAGGCAGTGATAGAGAGGGAAAGCCTCTGTCAAAGCCCGGCTCCGGCCGAGCAGCCGGTCGAGATCGGCCTCGGTGGGCTCCGACGTCAGGGTGCCCACGATGATACTGGCCACCTCTCGCATCTCATCGGGACCGAAGCCCCGCGTGGTCATCGCGGGCGTGCCTAACCGCACTCCGGACGTGATGGTGGGGGGTCGCTCGTCGTACGGGACGCTGTTCTTGTTGGCCGTGATCCCTACCCGGTCGAGAAGCTCTTGGGCCCGCTTGCCCGTCATCTCGGTCCCTCTGAAATCGACCAGCATCAGGTGGTTGTCGGTGCCCCCCGAGACGAGCTTCAGCCCGCCCCGCAGGAGGCCCTCGGCCAGCACAGCGGCGTTCTCCACGGTACGCCGCTGCTTCGCCTTGAACTCGTCTGTCATGGCCAGAAGGAAGCACACCGCCTTGCCGGCGATGACATGCTCCAAGGGTCCCCCCTGCAGGCCGGGGAAGATAGCGTGATCGAGACGGGCCGCGTTCTCGGCCCGGCAGAAACAGGCGCCGCCCCGTGGTCCGGCCAGCGTCTTGTGAGTTGTGGTGGTCACCCAATGGGCGAAGGCGAAAGGCGACTGATGCGCGCCGCCGGCGACTAACCCGGCGATGTGCGCCATGTCCACCATCAGCTCGGCACCGACCTCGTCGGCGATATCCCGGAACGCGGCGAAATCGAGGGCCCGCGGGTAGGCGGTGGCTCCGGCCAGGATGAGCTTCGGCTTGTGCTTCAGAGCGTATGCGCGCACCTCGTCCATGTCGATCCGCCCGCTCTCTCGGCCGACCCCGTAGTGGAAGAAGGTGTAGCCCATGCCCGAGAAATTGACCGGATGCCCGTGGGTCAGATGGCCGCCGTGAGCCAGACTCATGGCCAGTACCCGATCTCCCGAGTCGAGGGCAGCCCAATACACGGCCTGGTTCGCAGTCGAACCGGAGTGGGGCTGGACGTTGGCGTGCTCCGCCCCGTACAACGCCTTCGCTCTCTCTATCGCCAAGGCCTCGATATCGTCCACGCACTCACAGCCCCCGTAGTAGCGCCTGCCGGGGTAGCCCTCGGCGTACTTGTTGGTGAGGACGCTGCCTGTGGCCTGCAGCACGGGCAGGGGGGTGAAATTCTCGGAGGCGATCAACTCGATGTTGCGCTGCTGCCTGGTCAGCTCTCGCGATATCAACGCGCTGAGTGCCGGGTCGACGTCCCTGAGCGCGAGGTCCGCATAACTATCCGCACGAGGGTCCACAGTCCGAATCGGTCTCCTACTGGGTTAGGTCCTACTGGGTGAAGTCCTGCAGGGTCAAGTCCTGCGGGCCAAGCATACCAGATGCAGGTCACCGCCCGCCCGGGGCGCGGCCGGCGCGCTGGGGCGCAGCGGGAGGCCGGGCCGCCTGGGGCGCAGCGGGAGGCCGAGCCGCCTGGGGCGCGGCGGGAGGCCGGGCCGCCTGGGGCGCAGCCCCCGGCGCCGCATTCAAAAGAGGGTGCTGATGCGTCTCAATGTCTCGGCCCCGTCCGCTGCCCCTTCTCTGAGGATGGCCGGGGGATCGCCGCCGGTGAGGGGACGCAGGTCCACCACGGTGGAGGAGGCCGCCGTACCGGCGCTCGGAGCCGACCCCGGGGTCGTCAAGGCGATAGAGCAGTGGGCGAGCACCAACGGCTCGACGTCGGCAGCCGAACGAGCTTCCTTTTGGCCGCTCAAGTTGGCGCTCGTCGCGGCTAGGGGGGTCCCAAGGGAAGTGAGGAACTCGAGCAAGGCGGGATGATCCGGCACGCGCACTCCCAGCGAATCGGGGGTACCGACAAGGGGCGGCCGAGGCACGGAGGTCGCCACCACGAACGTGTACGGACCGGGTAGGAGCACGTCCAACACCCGGGCCGAAGAAACACCGAGATCGGGCAGCGACGCGCTCACCGAGGCGACCGAGGGGAAGATCACCGCCAGCGGTTGGTTCGAGCCTCGACCTTTGGCGGCGAACAGCCGCTGCACCCCCGACCGCGAGTCCCAGCGGGTCGCGATGCCATATACCGTATCGGTGGGTATCCCGATCACTGCGCCGCTGCCGAGCGCCGCCTCGAGCGCTGCCCACTGCGGGCCGTCCAACCCCCCAAGCGGCATTATCGCGGCGCCGGGAAGGGTCGCGGACACCATGCGCTCCTTGCCCGACAGATCCCTGTGCGCGGCGACGAGAGAGAAGCCGGCCTCGCGCGCGAGGCCGGCGACCACCGGCGCCTGCCCATCGCCCACTTCAAGAAGCACGCTGCCACCCGGCTTGAGAGTCCGCGCCGCCTGCGGCAGGAGCCGGCGAAATACCATCAGCCCGTCTCCGCCGGCGTCCAGCGCTAAAGCCGGTTCGTACAGACGGATGTCCGGCGCGAGCTCGCCCAGATCCCCCGACGTCACATAGGGCGGATTGCTGACGACCAGGCTCAGACAGTCGTCGGGCGTCCCGTCGAGCAGGTCGGCGTGCCGGAGCTCGACAAATGCCTCCAGCCCCAGCGCGGCACGATTCCGAGCGGCCACCGCCAACGCCTCCTTACTGGCATCGGTGGCGAGCACCCGAAGTCCCGCCTCCTGGGCCAGGCTGAGAGCGATGGCCCCGGATCCGGTCCCGACGTCCGCGATCAAGGGCCGAGGTGCTTCGCCCGTCCCGTCTGCGACGGCCGCTCTGGTCGCCGTAGCCCCGCTCGCCACCACACCGGCTGCGGTCATATCGGCCGTCGCGCTCTCGGGCTGAACATCCGAGGCCGCACCCGGCGCCAAACCGGTGGCGGGCAGAGAGTCCCCGAGAGCCTCCCAGGCCGGTCTGAGGCGTAGGAGTCGTAGGGCTGCGTCCACCAGTTCTTCGGTTTCAGGGCGGGGGATCAGCACGGCCGGGTCGACCTCCAAACATAGACGGCGGAAGTGGGCGCGTCGGAGGATATATGCAATGGGTTCTTGCCGGGCCCGGCGCCCTACCAGACCGCGGTAGCGGTCCAGCTCGGCAGAAGTGAGGGGGCGATCGTACTCCATGTAGAGACGGATACGCTCAGTCCCCAGGGTCTCCGCAAGGAGCAGCTCGGCGTCAAGCCGCGGCGACGTGGAACCTCTGTCCCGTAGATAGCCGGCGACCGTGTCCAGCAGTGTCCCTATGGTCCAGCTTTCCAAAGAGACCCGCCCCACGCCGGCGGTCAGAACGCGGCCGCGGCCAACTGCTCGGCGCGCTCGTTGGCCTGGAGGGCTTCGGTGAATTCATCCAGCTCGCCCTGGAGTATGGCTTCCAGGCGGTGGGATGTGAGTCCGACGCGGTGGTCGGTGACACGTCCCTGGGGGAAGTTGTACGTACGGATCTTCTGCGCCCGGTCGCCCGTGCCCACCTGGCTGCGCCGCTGCGCGGCCAGTTTAGCGTCCTGCTCGGCTTGGGCCAGGTCGTAGAGGCGAGCCCGCAAGATGCGGAAGGCCCGCTCCTTGTTCTGGAGCTGGGACTTCTCATCCTGGCACGAGACCACGAGCCCAGTGGGGATATGCGTGAGTCTCACCGCCGAGTCGGTGGTATTGACCGACTGTCCCCCGGGACCGGTAGACCTGTAGACGTCCACCCGCACGTCGTTCGGGTCGATGTGTATCTCGACGTCCTCCACCTCAGGGAGCACAGCCACGGTGGCCGTTGACGTGTGTATGCGCCCGGTGGACTCGGTCACCGGCACCCGCTGCACCCGATGAACGCCGGACTCGTACTTGAGGGCGCCGTACGCTCCTCGCCCCTTTACCTCAAGAATGATCTCTTTGACACCGCCCAGAGTGGCGTCAGTGGTAGACAGGACCTCGGTCTTGAAGCGCATGCGCTCCGCGTAGCGCATGAGCATGCGCTGGACCTCGGCGGCGAACAACGCCGCCTCGTCGCCACCAGCGCCTGCGCGCACCTCCACGATGGCGTTCTTGTCGTCGCGAGGGTCTTTCTCCAGAACCGCTACGCGCAGCTTTTGTTCAAACCTCTCCAGATCTTCCCGCGCGCGCACCCTCTCCTCCGCAAGAAACTCCTTCATCTCGGGATCGAGACCGCTCTCTTCCAGCAAGGCTTCCGCTTCCTCCAAAGAGGTACGAGCCTCCCGGTAGGCCACCGCCAAGCGGTACACCGGCTCGAGATCGGAGTGGGCCTTCGATATCTCGGCGTAGCGAGACTGATCCCTCAGTACCTCGGGGTCGGCCAGCTCCTCCATGAGCGCGGCGTATCTTTCTTCGATCTCTGTCACAAGGCGGTCGGTCACATCGCTGTTCTCCCAGACGGCTGTCTGCGCTCGTCTACGCCCGAGCGACGCCCGTGGCCAGAGCACTTTGGCCCGCTGCATCCAGGCGCATGACCTCGTCCAGGGCGGCGGCTGCGACCTCGAGTTGGTCATACGTCGGTTCGCGGGTGGTCAGCCGCTGGAGCTGGATCCCGGGCCAGAGCACGATCCGGGCAAAGAAGCCGTTCGAATGTTTACCCGCCCATTTTATGCCTATCTCGTAGGCGATGCCCACGATGATAGGGATGCCGATGAGGCGCGACAGCACCAGCCAGGGCAGTGAGGGCTTCCCGATGATCGCGAAGAAGAACACCGAGATGACCATGACCAGCAACAGGAACCCCGTTCCGCAGCGAGGATGAAGGGTGGAGTAGCTGCCCGCGTGCTCCGGGTCCGGCCTGCCACACGACTCGTAGGAGTGGATGATCTTATGCTCGGCTCCGTGGTACTGGAACACCTTGCGGAGATCAGGGATGAGCGAGATAGCCACGATGTAGAGGATGAAGATGGCTATGCGGATGAGCCCTTCCACCAGGTTGAAGACGAAGGCGTTGCTGAAGGTCGACTCGAACTGCTTCACCACGACCAGCGGTATCACAATGAAGAACGCCACCGCCATAGCCACGGCCACGATCACGGTCACGGCCAGTTCCTTCCAGCCGAAGGACAGCGGTGGCTTGGCCGGCTCCGCGCTGATCGCCGATTGGCCCGCCGGTTCGGCGGCGGCCGCGGCGAGCCCGTCATCGTCGGCGACTTCAGGCGCGACGGCGGGCGCGGGATCGTCCGGTTCCGCCGCCGGGTCCTCCAGACCGATGTTGGCGGAGATCCCAAGGGCCTTGATGCCCAGGCTCAACGAGTCCCAGAGAGCCGCCACTCCCCGCACTATCGGCAACTTGAGCACGCGATGACGGCTGCTCGGGGCCTCCAGGGGGTAACCGACACGGGCGATCCCCCCGGAAGGCCGGCGCACGGCCACTCCCCATGAGTGCCGGCCGCGCATCATCACCCCTTCGATGACGGCCTGGCCTCCGAAGGTGTGCTCGTGCGCGCAGGTGGCCGGACTTTGGTCCTCCGCTCCAGGCTCGGCCCCGGGCTCGGACCCGATCGACTCGACGATCTTCACCCCTGACCCTAGTCTGCTGTCGACCCGACGAGGTCCATCGCCAGGACCTCTTCCTCCGAATAGGGCGAGCCGCATGACATCTTGCCTTCGTGGCAGCCTCCGGTCGTACAGCCCGGCCCCGTGTCTTCGAAGAGCAGGGGCGCAACCGCCAAGACCAGATGCCGCATGGTCCAGGCCAGCCGGTTTATCTCCCACTGCGCCCGGCGGCAGCAGCGCAGTGCGAAGAAGTGCCTCAGTTCACGCGCATTCATGGTCACAACGATCTTAGTCTCGGCCGCGTTGGGCAGCACGAAGCGGGCATCCTCGAACACCGACTCGTTGCCCCGCCCCTCGGCCAGACCGATGGCCACCAAGCGTTCGTACGACCGCCTGGCGTCCTCCATGGCCTCGAAGAAGACCTCGCGGGCTTCGGGTGACCTCTCGATGCTCGGGGGAATGACGAAATCGTTCAACGAATCGAAGCGCACGTATCGCTGCGACTGCTGACTGTAGGAGGCGACTCGATGCCGGACGAGTTGATGAGTGCATGCCCTCGATATGCCGTCGATCGCGAAGGTGAAGGAGGCGTGTTCCAGAGCGCTCAGGTGACCGGATCGCACCAGTCCACGCGCAAGGCGTCGGACCTCGTCGTCGCTCATAGCCGCCTTGAGCTCGGCAGCGCTGACCGGCGCGTAACAGAGCCGTCCGGCGGAGGCCACCGCCCGCTCCGGGGAGGGAGTGTGCTGGAGGAGCGTTACCTTTAGCTTGGCGGGCACGGCCGAAGGGGACTATGCTTTCTTCTCAGACCGGCGGTACTTCTTGTTGAATCTCTCCACTCGCCCGGCGGTGTCGACCAACTTCTGCTTGCCCGTATAGAATGGATGACAGGCCGAGCATACCTCGATCTTTATCTCCGGAATGGTCGACCGGGTGAGAAAAGTCTCGCCGCAAGAGCAGGTGACCTTGCTCTCAACATACTCAGGGTGTATATCGTCCTTCAAGGTGCCTCCAATGACACGTCCCGCAAGGTACTAAGCCCGAAAAGGCACAGTATTGTAGCACGGGGCACCACGGGTGGACCGGGCGCCGCGTCCGACCGGGGTGAGCCCGGTGCCGCAGGCCAGACTTCAGGGCTTTTCGAGAAGCCCCTCCGCTACCCTCATGGCCTCACCCGCCGTCGTCGCCTCTCCTGCTTCCCAGGCCAATCTGACCTCGCGCAGGATCTCGCCCAGGCGAGGGCCAGCCACGAGACCGAATTCGCGCATGAGTATCTCCCCGTCCACCGGCAAGGCCGGGCGAGGCCGGAGCGACCGGTCGCCCCACCGGTCCATCAGTCTCCGCGCCGGCTCCAAGACTTCCGGAGCCGGCAGCCGACCGGCGAGGTCCGGGGCAAGCGCAGTCTGAGCGATGTCGTCGGTCGTGACCGGCGCACCGCCCCGTGTGACGACACCGGAAGCGTTCGTCGCGCCTTCAGGCGCCTTCCCGGCACTGGCTGCGAGAAGTATCGACTCCGGTTCCCACGGAGCCGCCTCCCACAGGAACAGCACCTGGGAGCGGGCGGCACCACGCACCGCCCGCTGGAGCGCCTCCACGCTGCAGCGCCCCCCGCGGAAACACGCACTGACCTTCCGAAGAAGGGAGAGCATGTCCGCGGACAATCGAAGTCTGCGGGCGGCTGCCGCCGCCTCCTCGGGGGCGAGGCTATGTGTCATAGCCGCCAAGCGAAGCGCTACCGGGCGCGTCCAGGCCCCGTCCACGGGAGCGGCCAGACGCTCCGATAGGACGGAGGCGGACTGAGGGAACCAGGCGGATAGGTGATCGAGGGAGTGGTCAAGCCTCGCAAGCGTCACCTCTACTGAGACCGTCTTTGCCGCCGTCGAGCCCGAAAGTGGCCGCGCGGCCCCGCCCGCGGCCCAAGACGAGACCACCTCAGGCAGTATGTGCTCCAAGAGGCCCAACTCGGCCCAGAGCCGGAACGCACCCGCTGAGAAGCCCCCGCTCAAGGTGAGGGCCATCTCGGTAGCGACCCGCTCGGGTGCGGCCCGGAGGAGCACCGCGGCCTGCGATCGCAGCAGAACCTCCAGTGAGGGGTCGAGATGTAGGCCGAGCACGTGACAGAAACGGGCGGCCCGCATGAGCCGCAAAGGGTCATCGATGAATACCCGGTCTGAGACCGCCACCAGGCGCTTCTCGCGCAGATGCGTCCAGCCCCCAAACGGGTCGATGCGGTCGCCCGCGCCCCGGGAGGCGTCAACCGCGATGGCCATGGCGTTGATGGTAAAGTCCCGCTGGGCCAGATCGTCGAGTATGCCTTTCCCACGCATACCCGCTACGTCCACGTGGCCTTCCGTTCCAATCACCCGATACGCCCCGTGGCGCGCGGAGAGCGCGAACCAAGGGGAATCCAGCCGGCCGGCGATCTCCCGTGCGACCGCGGCCGGGTCGTCGGCGACGACCACATCCAAGTCGGGCGATCCGCCTCCCGACTCCCGGTCGCGCACCGTCCCGCCCACGAGCCAACCCTGGGTCCGGCGCCGTCGCAGGATGTGGGCTACTGTCTCCAGCATCATCCCGTGCCTCTCAGACTAGTGCCCTGCAGACGTCCTTGAGACGCCCCTCAGACGCGTTACTTCGACGAGCCCTTCAGCTTTCGGACGCGCCGCTGATAGGTCCAACGGTCGATCGCGTACGCGATGCCCGTGTAGATGAAGAAGCCGGCCAACGGGAAGATGACGTAGGAGATCGCACTGGTCCCCGGCTCTCGCCAGATGAAGCGGATCACTATGAGGTAGAGCACGGCCAGGATGGCGCCCTGGATCGCCGCCCGCTTGACCGTGGGGGGTCTTAGGGCAGGCTGAGCAGAGGCTTTACCCTTCGCCCCGCTTGTGCTCCGGGTCGCGCCCGAGCCTCTCAAGACCGTCTTGGAGCTTTTCGTGGGGGTCGGAGCCTTGGGAAAGGCCTGGCGGGCCGCCCTGCGTGTCTCTTTCTTGGACATGGTCCTCCGTCGTTGGATGCCGGGCCGCGGCGACGCCTAGGCGGTCGTGTCGGCGATGGCCCGGACGATGTCGTGTCGGGTGACGATTCCCACCAGCTTACCCTCGGCCAGCACCGGAAGCCGGTTGATCTCGCGGTCGGCCATGAGAGTGGCCGCGTCCCGCACGGACGCGTCGGGCGCGATGGCCGTCACATCTGCGCTCATGATCTCCTTCACCTTCGAGCCGAACATCTTGCGGACGCGATCCTCGAACTTGTTGAAGCTCTGCAGGTATATCACCGAGTCGAGCAGTTGGATGTAGTAGGGGAAATGAAGCTCGGCATCTTGGACGATGATGTCCGCCTCGCTCACCATGCCCACGACCCGGTACTCGTCGTCGACGACCGGAACACCGCTGATCCTCTTCTCGGCGAGGATGTTGGCAAGCTCCCGGACCGTGGTGTCCGGTCCGACCGTGATCACCTCGGTCTGCATGATCTCGCCGACTGTCAGTTCGTCCACGAGGGCCTCCTATCATAGATGCGGCCTGCGATGACCTCAGGGAGCAACTCCACCAGCTCACCGGCAAGGACGCCCTGGGGATCGGTCTCCGCCCCCAGTCTACCTGCTTCGGCGTGTATCCACCCTCCTGCGTAAGCAGCCTCCAAGGGCTCCAGTCCTTTGGCCAACAACGCCCCGACGACGCCTGAGAGCACGTCGCCGGTGCCCGCTGAGGCCAGCTGAGGAGGTCCTTGTACGATCACACGAGTCTGTCCCGACGGCGCGGCTATCACCGTCGAGGATCCCTTGAGGAGCACAACCTGTCCGGTCTCCTGAGCCGCGCGCCGGGCTGCCGTCAGCGCCGAGCCGGAGAGCTCCGCGACCGGGATGCCGAGCAAGGCGGCCAGTTCGCCCATGTGTGGGGTCAGTACCAGTCCGGGGCGATCCCTGAGAGTCGCAGCCGTCCCCGCGAACGCGAAGAGCCCGTCCGCGTCCAGGACCGCGGGAACAGTACTCTCGAGTATCACCCGCTTCAGCGCCAAGAGCGTGGCAGGGTCGCGGCCCACTCCCGGGCCGGCCACCAGAGCGCCTAGGCGCTCGTCGGCGAGGGCGGCGAGTACCGGACCTGCGTCGACCAGGCAGTCGCCCGGCCCGATCTCCTGCAGCACGGTCTCGACCAGACGGCTCCGCACTCCTTCCGCGGAGCCGGAGGTCATCAGCAGACGGACGTAGCCCGCTCCGGCCCGGTAGGCGGCCTGCGCGGCCAGCCAGGCCGCGCCCGGGTAGGCGGTCGAACCGGCCAGTACGGCCACGAAGCCGGCGCGGTACTTGTGATCGTCGGCCCGGCGGCCCGGGACGTTGACGTCGCCGGCCGTGACCACCCACAGGTCGGGCTCCGGTTCGAGGAAGGCAGGAAGACCGATGTCCCACACCAGCACCTCCCCAGCGGCCTCCGAACCGGGCGGGCACACGAGGCCGCTCTTGGCCGCGTGAAAGGTGATGGTGACGTCGGCCGCCACAGCACCGGCGGCCACGCTACCCGTGGTGGCATCCACGCCCGAAGGTACGTCCACCGCCAGCACTGGGACGCCACACGCGCCCATGGTGTTGATGTGGCGGGCCCACTCGGCCGGCCGATCCCTGATCTCCCCTCTCGCCCCGGTGCCCAGAAGACAGTCGACCACCAGGTCGGTCTCGTCCCAGAGATAGTCGGGCACCGAGCCCACCCGGAGATTGACTCCGGCCTTTTCCGCCGCCTTGAAGTTGAGGGCGGCGTCCGGGCTGAGCTCGGTGACTGCGCTCGCGGCCACGATACAGGCGACCGGATGTCCGGCCAGGTGCAACTGCCGGGCGGCCGCCAGACCGTCACCGCCGTTATTGCCGGGCCCGCAGACCATAAGGGCGTGATGATCGGGGTACTGGGACTGGATGAAGGCGCTCACCCCCAGGGCGGCCCGCTCCATGAGCACCGGACCTGGGATCCCGATATCCTCGATGGTCGCCCGGTCCAACTCCCGCACCTGGGCCGGCGTGAACACGGCCGGCCGCTCCGACAGAGGGTGAAGAACGGTGAGCCCCCTGCCTGTATCCTCGCTTGAAAGATCGTCGTCCAGATATCCCACGTCCGCTCCTCCCGAAGAGCAGGTGGCCATCACGACACAGGCTCCCGCAAGCGAGTCCACGTGCGAGAGCGACACCTGCAAGCCGTCTATCCCTCGAGCCTTGGCGAGTTCGGCCGTACGGCCGCTTAGGGTCACGTCGGGCCGGGGGCTCCCACTGACCTCGATCTCCTGCCAGGACAGCACTCCGCTGCCCAGCAGTTTACCAACCGCCTCCTTGGCTGCGAAACGGCCGGCGAAGTGCAGTACCGGTCTCCCCCGGCTACGGCAGTAGTCGATCTCCGCCGGGGTGAAGAGACGCCGTTCAAGACCTGGGTGGCGACTGAGCGCCCTCTCCAGACGATGGACCTCCACCAGATCGAAACCACATCCGCCCCGGGTCTCCACCACACCTCCGCCCTAGTGGCTCTTCGCCGCGTCGTGACCCCATGCGCCTGCCCCCGCTCGCCCGCGCATGCTCGAGCCGGCTGGGGCCCGCCCGCGCCTGTCCAAGCGCGGCCCCTCGCTACTCCACCGTGACGGTCTTGGCGAGGTTCCGCGGCTGATCGACCTTCTCACCCTTGCTCGTGGCCACGTAGTAGGCGAAAAGCTGCAGGGGGACCACGGCAAGAAGGGGTGAGAGCATCTCATCGGTGCGGGGGATGTAGAGGATCTCGTCGGCAATCTCGTCCAGAGTCTCGTTCCCTTCGGAGGCCACAGCGATGATCCGAGCGCCGCGGGCCTTCACCTCCTGGACGTTGGACATGAGCTTGTCATAGACGAAGCTGTCGGTGGCGACCACCAGGACCGGCGAACCGTGCTCCAGAAGGGCGATAGGGCCGTGCTTCATCTCTCCGGCCGCGTAGGCTTCGGTGGGGATGTACGAGATCTCCTTGAGCTTCAGCGCTCCCTCCAGGGCGACGGGCAGGCCCACGTTCCTCCCCAGGCACATGAAGAAGCGGCTCGAGGCATAGTCACGAGCAACTTCGTCCACCCGTTCGGCCGCGCCGTCGGCCAGGTAGTCGCCAAGCAAGCGAGGGATGTTACGCAGTTCCTCCGTATAGGCACGCACCTGCTCACCAGTGAGGTGACCGCGGCTCTCGGCGAAATGTAGGGCCAAGAGGAGCATCGCCAGGACCTGCGTCAAGAACGTCTTGGTGGCGGCCACTCCTATCTCCAGGCCCGCGCGTGTGAACAAGACCCCATCCGCTTCCCGGGTGGCCTGAGACCCGACGATGTTGGTCACTGCCAACACCTGCGCCCCAGCGTTGCGGGCCAGGCGCATGGCCGCCAGGGTGTCGGCCGTCTCCCCCGACTGGCTGATGGCGATGCACAGGCAATCGGGGCCGATGACCGGATCCCGGTACCGGAACTCGGACGCCACCTCCACCTCCACGGGCACGCGTGCCCAGCGTTCCAGGGCATACTTGCCGACTAGGCCCGCGTGGTAGGAGGTGCCGCACGCTACGATCACTATCTGCCCGATCCCCTTGATCGACTTGGGGGTGAGACCTAGGCCGTCAAGGACCACTTCGCCGTCCTGCCCAATGCGCTCGGCCAGGGTATCCGCGAGCGCGGTCGGCTGTTCGTGGATCTCTTTCAGCATGAACGTTTCGTAGCCGCTCCTCTCCGCCGCTTCCTCGTCCCAGTCGACCGTCTGGACCCCGCGCTCGACCGGGACGCCGTCCAGATCGAACAGCCGGACGGAATCCCTCCTGACGACCACCACGTCGCCATCCTCGGGAAAGACCACCGACCGGGTCTCCGCCAGGAACGCCGGTATTGCCGAGGCCAGGTAGTTCTCACCCCGGCCCAGCCCGATCACGAGCGGAGTCTCCTTACGGATGCCCACGATCACATCGGGCTCATCGGCAGCGATGGCGCAGTAGGTGAAATGACCCTCCATCTGCCGATAGGCCTCCACCACCGCCTCCTGGAGCGAACCCTGGTAGGCCCGCTCTATGAGATGGGCCACCACCTCGGCGTCGGTATCGGACGTGAACTCGTGGCTCTCGGCCTTCAACTCGGCCCTTAGGGCCAGGTAGTTCTCCACGATACCGTTGAGCACGATGGCAAAACGCCCGGTGCAATCGGTGTGCGGGTGAGCATTCTCGGTGGAGGGTCGGCCGTGGGTCGCCCAGCGAGTGTGGGCCACGCCGAGCGTCCCGACTTCACCCATCTGGTCGAGAATGGCTTCCAGGTTGTCCAGGTTGCCCACGGAATGCAGCATCTCGAAGCGGTCATCGCTGATCACGGAGATGCCGGCGGAATCGTAGCCGCGGTATTCGAGCTTTCGCAGTCCCCGGAAAAGGATGTCACGACACGGCTTGTCGCCCGCATAGCCGACGATGCCACACATCAGTAAGAAACCTCCTTGTCGCGGCTCTCCTAGAGGAGCCTGAGCTCAACATAAGGAGAGGTCCAGGCAGCCACCAGAGCCTCGTAGGCCGGGATCATTTCCAGGGTCTCCCCCACGGAGGCCCCTACAAAATCGGCGCTGACCTCCACCACTAAGTAATCGGCGGAACGCCCGATCTCCTCCACACCCTGCCTCGAGAAACTTCACCCTGCCCGAGGCCAGATCCTGCCTGCCGATGCCCAGCAGCAGCCGTCGTGCCCCGCCGTCAGGAGCCGGCCTAGTATACTCCTCGAGCACTTCGGCCCGCAGCACACAGGCGTCGGTCCGGCAGCCGGGAAGAGCCTGGTAGTAGAGGGCGTCCTGGCCCAGGAGAAGGGCCTCCCCGCACCGCAGTTCCGTCACCTGCGGAGGCAGAGCCTCACCCTGCGCGAGCAGCCACAGCACGCTGGAGTTACCTCCGGACACGCGGGGCGCGACCACGCCGGCGGCGCGCAGCGCGGCCGCCGCCCGGGCGATCGCGGCCACCGACCCCCTTATGCCAGAGGGGGCGCCGCGGAAGCAGGCGTAGTTGGTGGAGATGCCCACTAGATCGAGACGCGGGTCGGCGCCGATCGCGGCAGCCAATCCCGGTAGCAACTCCAGGGGGGCGCCTTCCCTCTCATCCCCCGTCTCCACCTGCACCATCACCCGGCGCGGCCCTTTCGACCCGCCCAGAGCGGCCACTGCCTCCGCCCCCGCCCACGATGACACGTAGGTGACGTCACCCGGCTCGAAAGGTTCGGCCAGCGAAGGCAGATGGATGCGGTGTAACTCGACACCGGGCAGAGCCCTCCGCAGTCGCTGCAGGTTCGGATCGCGCGTGTCGGCAAGAGCCGCGGCACCCCCCTCCAGCATGGCCTTCGCCACCCGGGGCTCGCCCAGGCAGCCTTTGGTCACACCCAACAGATCGAGACCGTGTCGTCGCAGGAGAGTCGATACAGCCTCGGTGTTTCTGCCGATAGCGTCTGTGTCTACGCGTAGCTCGGTCATCCGCGGTCCGCTTACCTCCCTCCCCGCGACCGCGGGGAAGCTCGGTCGGAAAATGAAGAGGCGAGGGAGATTTCTCCCTCGCCTCGCGTTCCCCTGGAAGCCGAAACGACTAGCGTTTGGAGAACTGCGGGCGCTTGCGGGCCTTCTTCAGGCCGGCCTTCTTGCGCTCCACCATCCGGGCATCGCGGGAAAGATGCCCCGCCCGCTTGACATCGGTCTTGAGTGAGGGGTCTGCTTCCACCAAAGCGCGGGCGACGCCGTGCTTGAGAGCGCCCGCCTGGCCGGATTTTCCCCCGCCGTGGATATGGGCGATGACGTCGTACCTGGAGTCGGTGCCGGTCTCCACAAGGGGCGACCGCACCATGAGCATCAGGGTCTGGCGATTGAAATAGTCTTTGACATCTTGGCCGTTGACGGTGATGTTCCCCGTGCCCGGCATGAGACGCACACGAGCGACCGAGGTCTTCCTCTTGCCCGTCGCCGAGTACACTACTGCTGCCATGGCAACTCCTCCGGCTTCTGAGCCGCGTGTGGATGTTTCGGCCCAGGGTATATCTTGAGCTTTCCCAGTTGTTTGGCCGCCAGCCTGTTCTTGGGCAGCATACCCTTGACCGCCTTCCGCAGGACTTCATTCGGCCGGCGCTCGAGCATCTGGCCCAGAGTGCGGCTCTTCAGGCCACCAGGGTATCCTGAGTGCCGGTAGTAGACTTTGCCAGTGAGCTTGTTGCCGGTCACTGCTATCTTCTGAGCGTTGACCACGACCACAAAGTCCCCGGTGTCGACATGAGGGGTGTACTGGGGTTTATTCTTGCCCCGTAGCACAACAGCGATCTCCGATGCCAGTCTACCGAGATTCTTGCCCTCGGCGTCGACCACCCACCATTTGCGTGGGACTTCGCCGGGTTTCGCTGAATAGGTCTTCACACTGCCTCCTTAGAACGCGGTCGCAGATAATAGTGGAGGGAGGCAGGTAGTGTCAAGCACGCGCCACGCCGGGAATCTCACCAGCGACCGACTCGCGAGTGGGTTCGGCCGCGAAGCTCTCGAATATGACATCCAACCAGTGCACCACGACGCTCGGATCGAAGAACGACTCGAAACCCATCTGGTGGGCGACGTCCCCGGCGAAAGCCCAGCCGGTGATCAGCCAGGACACCTGTGCGGGGTCCACATACCCGGGGATCTTTCCCTCTCTCTTACCCTCTTCGACAACGCGGGTGAACTGCTCCAAAGACGCCAGGTGCTTCTGGGCTAGTATCTCCCCGAGACCTTCGCTCCGCGCTCCGGCGATGAACTCCAGCAGAAGGTGAGCGTGGTGTCGCTCTCCCTGGGCCGCCCAGAGCTCCAGATGATGGTCGCACATCTCTCGGAGACGCGCGAACGAGTTCTCATCGGTGCGCGTCTCGCGGGAGGCGTAGATCTTTTCGTAGACCACGTCGAGGGCGGCCAAGAGTATGGCCCTCCTGCTCTCGAAATGAGTGTAGAGAGAGGCCTGCCTGATCCCGGCGCCTTCAGCGATGCGCGACATAGTCGCTCCGCGCAGGCCGTACGTGCCGATCAGATCGAGGGTGACCTCGATGATCTGTCGCTTCCTTGCGTCGGCCGTCATTCGATGCCGCTCTATAGCCAATCCTTCGCTTCCTTCCAGGTCCCTCCACGCGGGCCCGTGTGCGGGCTCGCGCGCGGGCCTGCTCAGATTGACAACCTAGGGTACAACAGGTAGTTTATCGTAAGCAACAACCGGTCGCACGGTAGTTTACACGCGAGCGCCTGCGGGAATGGCGCCTATCCGTGCAGCTCATGCGAGAACGTGTGACAGAAGGGACCGAAGGACGGAGAAATGGGGAAGACTCGTCGACTCACCAATCTCACCACCGGCGGACCCGTGCATGTCGATGTCCGAGATGACAGGATCCTGCGCATCTTCCCTCTCGAGCTCGACAAGAGCGACGGGCCGTCGTGGACCATACAAGCCAGGGGCCGGGCGTTCACCCCACCCCGCAAGACCACCCTCTCCCCCTGGACGGTGGCTCACAAGTCCACCATCTACTCCCCCAAACGCATCCTCACTCCGCTTAAGCGGGTCGATTTCGACCCAAACGGCGAGCGCAACATCCACAAGCGGGGGGAGTCCGGCTACGAGCCCATAAGCTGGGATGAAGCCCTGGACACCGTCTCGAGCGAGATCCTCCGGGTCAAGACAGAGCTTGGGCCGGCGGGAATGCTCACCACCGCGGGGTCCCATCACCTCTGGGGCAACATCGGCTACCGCTTCAGCGCCTACAACCGCTTCATCAACCTGGTGGGCCACACATATGCCGAGCACAACCCGGACAGCTGGGAGGGTTGGCACTGGGGCGGCGTGCACATGTGGGGCTTCAGCCATCGGCTCGGCATTCCCGAGCAGTACGACCTCCTGGAGGACGCCCTCAGAAACACGGAGATGATCGTGTTCTGGTCGGCCGACCCGGAGACCACGGGCGGGGTCTACGGATCGTTCGAGAGTACTTCACGCCGCTTCTGGCTCAAGGAGCTGGGGGTCAAGATGGTGTTCATCGACCCCTACTACAATCACACCGCCGGCATCTTCGCAGATAAGTGGTTCGCGCCGCGGCTGGGCACCGACGTAGCTATGGGGCTGGCAATCGCCTTCACCTGGCTCACCGAAGGTACATACGACAAGGAATACGTCGCCTCCCGGACCAAGGACTTCGACGTGTGGAAGGCCTATGTCCTGGGCGAGAGCGACGGCATGCCCAAGACCCCCGAGTGGGCCGAGACCGAGAGCGGCGTCCCCGCCAGGGAGATCAGAGCCTTGGCCCGGGAATGGGGGGCCAAGAAGACCATGCTCTCAGCCGGAGCGATGGGTGGATGGGGCGGCGCGTGCCGCGCCGCCACCGGCAACGAGTGGGCCCGCACCATGATCGCCCTGGCAGCGATGCAGGGCCTGGGCAAGCCGGGCAGCAACATCTGGTCGACCACCTCCGGAGTGCCGTTCGACAAGTCCTTCTACTTCCCGGGCTACTCCGAAGGCGGGATCTCCGGCGACATCGCCGGGACGGCCTCCGGCTACCGCCTCGCCCACCGCATGTGGCCCAACGGTGGCACATTCTCCAATATCCAGCACTCCGCAGAGGGCCAGACGGTCTCCCGGCTCAGGATCCCCGAGGTCATGAGACACGAGAACATGGAGTGGTACGCCCGGGGCTTCTGCGGAGCCTCGATCGAGATGCAGTTCCACAAGCGCAACTACCCCGCCAGCGGGTACCCCCACGTGGGTATGTATTACCGCTACGGGGGCTCCTTCATCGGCACCATGACCGAGACCAACCGCTACGTGACGGCATATAGAGAAGGAAAGGTCCCCTTCGTCGTCAACCAGGCGGTCTGGTTGGAGGGCGAGACGAAGTTCGCCGACATCATCCTGCCGGCCTGCACCAACTTCGAGCGCTGGGACATCAGCGACTGGGCGTACGCCTCCGGCTACGGGACGCACAAGTTCGACCAGGTCAACCACCGCCTCGTCGTGCTGCAGAAGAAGTGCATCGAGCCACTCGGCGAATCCAAGTCAGACTACGAGATCTTCTCCCTCCTTGCCGACAGACTGGGCATCGGCCACATCTATACGGAGGGCGGTCACACGGACCTCGACTGGGTCAAGCGGATGTTCCACGCCAGCGACCTGCCCAAACGGATCTCCTGGGAGGATTTCGAGAAGAAGGGCTACTACATGGTGCCCGTCCCGGAAGATCACGAACCTACGCCGGCGTTGCGCTGGTTCGCCGAAGATCGGGAGAAGGACACCCCGGACTGGGGTCCGCCCGTCTGGGACCAGGTGAAGCTGAAAGGTCTGCAGACCCAGTCCGGCAAGATCGAGTTCGTCTCCAGCAGCCTTTCCCGGTTCTACCAGACCGACCCGATCGACCCCGAACGTCCGGCCATGGGGCCGCAGTACATAGAAAGCTGGGAGGGTCATCACACCACCGAGCTCTACGAGAAGTATCCCTTGCAGATGGTGTCGCCGCACCCCCGCTTCAGCTTCCACACCATGGGGGACGCGAAGGGGTCGTGGAGCAACGACATCAAGGATCATCGTGTCCTCAAAGAAGACGGTCACTACTACTGGATCATGCGCCTCAACTCGAAAGACGCGGCCGCCCGGGGCGTCGCCGACGGAGACCTCATCCGAGCCTTCAACGACCGGGCTTCGGTCATCTTGGCGGCGCGGCTGACGGAGCGCGTGCCTCCCGGCACGGTCCATTCCTTCGAGTCCTGCGCCGACTATGTGCCCCTGGGCACGCCGGGCGAGTCGCCCGATAGGGGCGGCTGCGTCAACATGCTCACCTCCAAGCGCTTCATCACCCCAAGCTCCACCGGCCAGGCGCCGAACTCCTGCCTGGTCGAGGTGGAGAAGTGGGAGGGTACCGCGTAGGGCCCGGGTCAGGTCCGCGGGCGAGATCCTTCTGCTAGCCTACCCTGGGGGCGCCAAAGGGCGCCCCCTTCCAGTTCGGGGTAGCGCGCTGCAGGCGACGACCGCCGGGCGATCCGGCGCGGCTGCGAGATCCGGCGCGGCTGTGGTGGGGACTCAGCCGCTGCGCGCCGCGCCGTAGCGGACGTCCCACAGGAACAATCCCTGGGCCGGCGCCGTGGGCCCTGCTTCTTCTCGGGCGGCGCCCAGCAACAACCGCTCGAAAGCCTCGAGCGTTCGCTCTCCTCGCGCCACCTCTATCATGGTCCCCACCAGGGTGCGGACCATGTGCCGCAGAAAAGCCTCGGCTTCGATCTCCAGATAGACCAATCCCGTCACCGCTTCCCGCGGGCGACCGCCGCTGCCCGGTGCCACACCGGTAGGCAGGGCCCGGGGGCCCGGAGCCTCGCGAGATCGAGCTCTGATGGACCGCGGCCCGGCCGGCAGTCCGCCGCGCATCTTCTTCCAGGCGCAGCGCAACACCTCCTTGTTGAAGAACACATGTTCTGTCTCGCTGGGAGTAAAGGCCCTGAAATCGTGGCGGCCGGCCACCAGCGCCGCGGCCGCCCGCAAGGCCCCCAGGTCAAACTCGCCATGCACACGCCAGCAGTACGGCGCCCAGAACGGCGACACCCCCTCTTGGTTCGTCAGGAAGTACCTGTAGGCCCTGCTTACCGCGTCTTTGCGAGCGCCGAAGCTCGCGGGCGCTCGCACGATGCGAGTGACGGCGATACCCGGCGGCGTCAGCGCATTGAGGGAGCGGATCAAACGCGCCTGGTCGACACGTGCCGGCAGCAGAAGGCTCACCACCTGCCGGCGGGCGTGGACACCGGCGTCGGTCCGGCCGGCCACTTGCAGGGCCGGGGCGCTACCCAGAACGGTCGCGAGGGCGGTCTCCAGACATCCTTCCACGGTCGGCAGCCCACCTTGCCGCGCCCACCCGTGCAGCCCGGCCCCGTCGTACTGCAGCTCCATGCGGTAGTTGCGCTCCACGCAAGCCCCCGTCTGCCCAAGCATTTCCGTCTGCCCCAGCCGCTATCCGCCGCGAACGCCGCCCGTTCACTCCCAGAGGACGGATGCCGGGGCCCATCGGGCCCCGGCATCCAAGTCTGCCGTCACTCTGCTTTAGCCTCGCCGTTTCCACGGCCTTCCGGCGATATCCTCGCTACACCAGCTCCAGGTACACCATCTCGGCTGCGTCACCCAGACGGGGCCCGATGCGGATGATGCGGGTATAACCCCCCGGGCGGTCTGCATACTTGGGTGCGATCTCGTTGAACAGCTTGTAAGATATCTGCTTGTTGCGCAACTGACTGATGGCCGTACGCCGAGAGTTAAGATCACCAGCCTTACCCATGGTGATCATCTTCTCCACGATCGGCTTCACCTCTTTGGCCCGCGCCTCCGTTGTCTTGATGCGTCCATGCTCGAGCACAGAGCAGGCAAGATTCGCCAGCATCTGCCGGCGATGGCTCGGCTGGATACCGAACCGCCTTCCTTTCCTCTGGTGCCTCACTCTACTCTCCCTTGAGCTTCAGATTGTTCTTCTCGAGGCGCTCGCGCACCTCTTCTATGGTCTTGCGGCCAAGATTGGGGATGCACATGAGCTCCTGCTCAGACTTGGCTATCAGATCACCCACCGTCTCGATGCCCTCGCGCTTGAGGCAGTTGTAGGAGCGCACTCCCAGCTCCAGCTCTTCGATAGGCGTGTCGTCGGCTCCCGACGGGCGGCCCAGGAAGACTTCGGCCTGCCCGACCCCGGACTCGGAGGCAAACTCGTCTTCGTCCTCGCTCCGGTCCTCCATGAAGATAGAGAGGTCGTCGCGCAGCAGGGCCGCGGCCTTGGCCAGCGCAGCTCGCGGCTCGATGGCGCCGTTGGTCTGCACCTCGAGCGTCAGCTTGTCGAAATCGGTCCGCTGGCCCACGCGCGCGGGCTCCACGCTGTAGGCCACCTTGGTGACAGGGGAAAAGATCGAGTCCACGGGGATGACTCCCACAATGGTCTCAGCCCGCTTGTTGTCGTCGGCCGACGCGTATCCCCGGCCCCGGCGCACCGTCAGCAACATCTCGAGCCGGCCCCCGTCCTCCAGGGTGCCGATGTAAGCGAGCGGGTCCACGACCTCGACGGTGGCTGGCAGCTGGATGTCACCCGCGGTGATGATCCCCGGGCCGTCCTTGACCAATTCGACCTCGTGCTCGTCGTCCTCGCCATGAAGCACGAAGACTATCTTCTTGAGGTTGAGGATGATATCGGTCACGTCTTCTTTGACGTGAGGGATGGTCGAGAACTCATGCTCTACCCCGGTGACCTTGACAGCCGAGATGGCGGCGCCTTCCAGCGAAGAGAGCAACACCCGCCGGAGAGAGTTGCCGAAGGTATACCCGAAACCACGGGCGAGCGGCTCCACGACGAAGCGGCCTTGATTATCACCGACCGGTTCGTAGGCGCTATGCGGGGTAGCAAAATCTAACAATCGGGCCTCCTGTCTACTTGGAGTACAACTCGACGATGAGCGACTCCTGGATGGGGATGTCGATATCCGCCCTATCAGGCTGACGAAGGACCTTGCCCACCATGTTGTCGTGGTCGGCCTGCAGCCAAGCAGGCACAGAGGCCGTGAGATCGGTGGCGTCCTCAATGACGGCCTTCAGGCCCTCGCTGTCGAGCACCGCCGTTATCACGTCGTCGGTCTTGACCCGGTACGAAGGGATGTTGACCCGCCGTCCGTTGACCGTGAAATGGCCGTGCCGGATGAGTTGTCTGGCCTGCCGGCGGGAGGCACCGAAGCCCAGGCGATAGACCACGTTGTCAAGGCGCAACTCCAAGAGGCGCAGCAGGTTCTCGCCGGTGATGCCCGATTGCTGGGCGGCCACCTTGTAGTAGCTGCGGAACTGCCCTTCGAGGACCCCGTAGTAACGGCGCGCCTTCTGTTTCTCGCGCAACTGGGCGAGATACTCGGATTGCTTGCGCCGACGCCCTCGGCCGTGTTCGCCCGGAGGGTACGCCCGCCGGTCGACGCCGCACTTGTCGGTAAGGCATCGCTCGCCTTTCAGGAAGAGCTTCTCGCCTTCTCGGCGGCACTGCTTGCACTGTGGGGACCTGTCTCTCGCCATTCTCGCCGCCCCCGCCTTAGACCCGACGCCGCTTCTTAGGGCGGCAACCATTGTGGGGGATGGGAGTGACGTCCTTGACGCTCGTCACGTCGAGCCCGGTGGCCTGCAAGGAACGGATGGCCGTCTCACGGCCGCTTCCCGGTCCCTTCACATAGCAGTCCACCTTCTGCAGGCCGTGCTCCATCGCCGCCCGGGCCGCCCGCTCTGCCGTCACCTGCGCTGCGAAGGGAGTGGACTTACGCGAGCCTTTGAAGCCGGCCGAACCGGCGCTCGCCCACGCGATCACGTTGCCTTCTTTATCGGTGAGCGTGACCATGGTGTTATTGAACGACGTCTTGATGTAAGCGTTGCCCACCGCGATGCTCTTGCGCACCTTGCGGCGCCGCCCCCGCGTACCTGCGGTAGTGCGTTTGGGTTTCGGCATGTCTTCTTAGCTCCGTCCCTAGATATCCCTGCGAGGTCGTCCTGGCCGGCTAGACCCGCACCTTCTTCTTGACGCCCACCGTCGGCTTGTGCCCTTTACGCACCCGGGCGTTCGTCTTGGTGCGCTGGCCGCGGACGGGCATGCCCCGCCGATGTCTGATGCCCCGGTAGCAGCCGATCTCCATCAATCGCTTGATGTTCTGGCCGCGCTCACGCCGCAGGTCGCCCTCGACCAGGACGTTATCCTCTATGTAACCACGCAAACGGATCTCTTCGTCCTCGGTGAGGTCCTTGACGTGCGTGTCCGGATCGATGTTCACGGCGGAGAGGATCCTGTTGGACATAGACCGGCCGATCCCGTACACGTACGTGAGACCGATCTCGATACGTTTCTCCCGGGGGAGAGTGACACCAGCTATACGAGCCATACGCTACTCCTGCCTCATGAGGCTGCCGAATGATGAAGTTTCGCCGTCAGGGCGCGATCGGCGAGCGCGAGAGCAGGACGCAGGGAGCGTCCGTAGCAGCGCTACGAGCGTGACCGAGGACGAACTATCGCGCCGCCCAGCGCGTACTGATGGCCGTGACTTCATTGTTCGGCAGCCTCCTAACCTTGCCGCTGCTTGTGGCGCGGGTTCTGGCAGATCACCAGCACCACGCCCCGCCGCCGCACTATCTTGCACTTCTCGCACATCGGTTTGACCGACGCTCTGACTTTCATCTGACGCCTTCCTCTACTTGAAGCGATACGTGATCCGACCACGGGTCAGATCGTATGGCGACAACTCGACCTTGACTCTATCGCCGGGCAGGATCCGGATATAGTTCATACGCATCTTGCCGGATATGTGCGCCAGGATCTCCAACTCGTTGTCCAGCCTGACCCTGAACATGGTATTGGGCAGGGCTTCGATCACCTCGCCCTCGAGCTCTATGGCTTCCTCTTTAGGAGACACAGTCCGCCACCTGGATACCCCCACCTGAAAGTCGGCCGCTTATCTTAGCACAAGGGCCCATCAGGCTAAGCTCCTACTACTTCAGCCGTGGTAAGGATACGAGGCCCGGTCCGCGTGACGGCCACCGTATGCTCGAAATGGGCGGAGAGACTGCCGTCCTTCGCATAGATGGCCCAGTTGTCATCACCCATCTCCACCTCGAACCCACCCACGTTCACCATGGGCTCGATAGCCAGGACCATGCCGTCCCGCAATTCGGGACCCTGCTCTGGGGGACCGAAATTGGGCACCTGAGGATCCTCATGCATGTCGCGTCCTACGCCGTGGCCCACCATGCTCCGCACCACCGAGAAGCCATGGGATTCGGCGCGTTTCTGCACGGCATGAGAGATATCCCCGACCCGGTTCCCGACCTGGCACTGGGCGATCCCTTCGAACAGCGATTCCTCAGTGACCTGCAGCAACTCGCGGGCGATCTCTGAGATCTCGCCCACCGGGAAGGTCCGCGCGGCGTCGGCAATGTAGCCGTCCATGGTCACGCCCACGTCCACGCCCAGGATGTCACCCTCCCGCAGCCTGGTGCCGTCGGGGATGCCGTGGACCACCATGTCGTTGGGCGATGCGCAGATGGACCCCGGGAAACCCCGGTAGCCTTTGAAGGTGGGGAAACCGCCCTTCGCCCGTATGAACCTCTCAGCCAAACGATCCAACTCCTTCGTCGTCACACCCGGCCTGATCTCCTGAGCCAGGAGGTCCAAACATCCGTGGACCACCTTGCCCGCCCGGGCCATCTTCTCCAACTCCGCCTGTGACTTCCGTATGATCACTGTGTCGTAGCCGTCGCCGCTCTCCAGCCTTCCACGCCCGTCCGGCTCATCCCTCGGCCGGACCAAGAGCCACACGTATGTCCTCGTAGACCTCGTCGGGAGACTGGGCGCCGTCGATGCGGGCGACCACCCCGGCCTGGTCGTAGTAGCCGATAAGGGGCTCGGTCTGGCTGCGGTAGACCTCGAGCCGGTTGCGTACGGTGGCCTCGGAGTCATCGTCGCGCTGATAGAGCTCCCCGCCGCACTTGTCGCACACGCCCTCACCCTTAGGCGGGTTGAACACCACGTGGAAGGGAGTCTGGCAGACCCGGCAGATGCGGCGCCCGCTCAGACGACGCACCAGATCCTCTTCATCCACCAGGATCACGAGGGTCTTTGTCACTGCCCGGTCCAGGCCCTCCAGGGCGGCGTCCAGCGCCTCAGCCTGGGGGATCGTGCGCGGGAAGCCGTCCATCAAGAAGCCCTTGGCGGTGTCCGGCTCCTGCAGGCGGTCCCTGACTATGCCGATCACCACGCTGTCGGGCACCAACTCGCCGGCATCCATGTACTTCTTGGCCTCCAGGCCCATCTGCGTCTGGTTCTTTACGGCTGCGCGCAGGATGTCGCCGGTGGAGATATGAGGGATGCCGTAGTCGGCCACGATGCGGCCGGCCTGGGTACCTTTGCCCGCTCCGGGCGGTCCGAGCAGAATGAGATTGAACTGGCTCACGCTCTTGTCCCTTCTTCGTCGCCTATCACAGCGCTACTTGAGGAAACCTTCGTAGTGCCGCATCAAAAGCTGCGATTCCATCTGTTTCATCGTGTCCAGCGCCACCCCCACGACGATCAGGAGCGAGGTCCCGCCGAAGTAAAAGGGCACGTTCAGGAGCCGGATCAGCAAGGTGGGCAGCAGCACGATGGCCGCCAGGAACAGGGCGCCCGGGAACGTGATGCGCGTCAGCACCCGATCGAGATAGACGGCAGTGGGACGCCCAGGGCGGATGCCGGGGATGAATCCCCCGTATTTCTTGAGATTGTCGGCCTGATCGATGGGGTTGAACTGTACCGCCGTATAGAAATAGGTGAAGAGGATGATCAGCACGATCTCGGCCACCAGATACCACCAGGACCCCGGGCCGAAGATCTCGGCCAACTTCTTGGACCATTCCCAGGGGGTCATCTGAGCCAAGGTGACGGGGAACAGGAGTACCGAAGATGCGAAGATCACCGGGATGACCCCGGCCATGTTGATACGCAGCGGGAGATAAGTGCTCTGCCCACCATAGACCTTGCGCCCCACCACCCGTTTCGCGTATTGCACAGGGATGCGCCGCTGGCCCTCCGTCACGTAGATGACCGCCGCCACGACGAGCACGGAGATGACCCCCATGAGCACCCAGTAGGCGGGGTTAAGGGTGAAAAGCTTCTGGATCCCGCTCGGAAGTCTGGACACGATGCTCGCGAAGATCATGAGCGAGATGCCGTTCCCGATGCCCCGCTGGGTGATAAGCTCTCCCATCCACATGACCAGCGCCGTGCCGACCGTCAGGGTGAGCACGATCAGGTAGAAACGCATCGGCGTGAGGGGCGCATCCGGGGGGAAAGCGCCATAGCTGCGGAAGAGAAAGACGAAGCCTATCGCCTGGACGAGGGCGAGGATCACGGTGAAGTACCGGGTGTACTGGTTGACCTTCTTCTGCCCCGCTTCACCCTCCTTCATGAGGGCTTCCAGGCGGGGGATGACCATGGTGAGCAACTGCATGATGATCGACGCCGTGATATAGGGCATGATGCCCATGGCGAAGACGGCTACCCGCTCCAAGCCGCCACCGGCAAAGAGATTGTAGAAGTCGAACACGCCCCCGGTGTTGAACATCTCCTGGATGGCGTCCACGCTGACGCCCGGCACCGGGATATAGCAGCCCAGCCGGTAGATCGCGATGATCATCGCCGTGAAGAGCAGCTTCTTCCGGAGATCCGGAAGCCTCCAGGCGTTGAGCAGGGACTGCAGCATCAGATGATTTCCGCCGTCCCGCCGGCGGCCTCGATCTTAGCCAGCGCCGCCGCGCTGAAACCGTGAGCCTTGATCGTGAGAGGTTGGGCCAGTTCACCCATAGCCAGGATCTTGACCCTCGCGTCGGCCTTCTTGATGATGCCCCGCTCCAGCAACGCCTCCGGCGACACCACTTCGCCCTCGGTGAACACGGCGAGCCGCGACAGGTTGACGGGCGTCATGTACGTGCGGAACGGCCCGATGGGCATAGCGGTCTTCGCCAGCGGGCCCCGCAGTTTGGGCAACCTCATGTGCAGAGGCATCTGGCCGCCTTCGTACCGGGGCGATATCCGTCCGCCGGAACGCTGCTTCGAACCCTTGTGGCCCCGGCCCGAGGTCTTCCCCAGGCCCGAGCCCTCGCCCCGGCCCACGCGCTTCTTGTCACGCCGGGCCCCGGGGTCGGGCCTCAGATTGTGCAGGAAGATGTCTCCCATCTCTATCCTTTGTCCTTGATGTCGACCACGTCCACCTGGAGCATGTAAGAGATCTTGTGCACCATGCCCCGGATGGCCGGCGTGTCTTCGTGATAGACCGTCTGGTGCATGCGGCTGATGCCGAGAGCATCCAGCGTGGCCTTGTGATCCTTCTTGCGGTTGATACGGCTCTTGACCTGGGTGATCTTCAACATGGCGTCACTCTCCGGTCTCGACCGCTGCCGCCGCCACCGGTTCCTCGGCGGGGCCGATGCCCAGGATCTCCCGCACGGTCTTGCCGCGCTGCAAGGCGATGTCTTCGGGCCGGCGCAGGGCGCGAAGCCCCTGCTCGGCTGCCCGCACCATGTTGATGGGGTTCGTGGTGCCCAGGCACTTGGTGAGGACGTCGTGGACCCCCCCTAGTTCCAAGAGGGCCCGCACACCGCCGCCGGCGATGACTCCCGTCCCGGCGGAGGCCGGCCGCAGCAGCACCCGGCCGGCGCCGTGATGACCGACGATCTCGTGGGTGATGGTGGTGCCGTGCTTGGGCACGACGAACAGGTTCTTGCGAGCGTCCTCTATGGCCTTTTGGATCGCCAGGGGCACCTCTTTGGCCTTGCCGTACCCGATGCCCACCGTGCTCTCCCCATCGCCGACCGCGACGAGAGCGGTGAACGAGAAACGCCGGCCGCCCTTGACGACCTTGGCCACGCGGTTGATGTGGATCACGCTCTCCTGAAGGTTAAGCGAATCTGCCTTGATCTGCGCCAAAGTGCTACCTCTCTCTCCCTCAGAAGTCCAGGCCGCCCTCGCGGGCACCGTCCGCCAGAGCTCTTACTCGACCGTGATACAGATAAGGTCCCCTATCGAACACAACGCGCTCGACCCCGGCGGCCTTGGCCCGCTCCGCCAGCATCGCCCCGACCTTTGCCGCCTGGTCCTTCTTCGACAGGCCCTTGTCGGTGACGTGGATGCTGCCGGCGCTGGCCAGCGTCCGTCCGGTCCCGTCGTCGATGACCTGAGCCCAGATGGCCCGGTTGGATCGGAACACGGACAGGCGCGGACGCTCGGCGGTGCCGCGCACCTTGCTCCTCACCCGGGTCGCACGCCTCTGGCGGGACCGGTTCTTGTCATCTTGGTAACTCATTTGATCCTCTTCCTGCCTAGGCCCGCTTGCCCACTTTGCGCCGCACAACTTCGCCTTCGTAGCGGATGCCCTTGCCCTTGTAGGGCTCCGGCTTGCGAAGGGCGCGGATCTCGGCGGCTACCTGGCCGACGCGCTGCTTGTCCATGCCCCTGACCACGATCTGCGTCGGGGCCGGCACTTCGAACTCTATGTTCTCCGGCGGTGGCACGACCACCGGATGGGAATAGCCGACGAGGATCTCTAGGTCCGAGCCTTTCTTGGAGGCCCTGTATCCGACGCCCACGATCTCCAGCTTCTTCTCGAAGCCCGCGGTCACGCCGGTGACCATATTGGAGAGGAGCGTGCGGGTGAGACCGTGCAAGGAGCGGTTCGGCGCCGTGTCGTCGGGTCGGGCGACGGTCATGATGCCGTCGGCCAAGGTCACCTGCATGTTGGGGTGAACGTCGCGGGCAAGTTCCCCTTTGGGGCCTTTGACGGCGACGTTGTTGCCGGTGATCGTGACTTCCACGCCGCCGGGCACGATTATTGGTGCTCTTCCTATCCTAGACATATCACTACCAGACGAAGCAGATGACTTCGCCGCCCACACCCTGCCGCTGAGCCTCCCGCGCGGTCATCAGCCCACGCGAGGTGGAGATGACGGCCGTACCCAGGCCTCCGAGGACCTTGGGGAGGTTGTCTTTCTTGGCATAGATGCGGCGGCCCGGCTTGCTGACCCTCTTCACCTGCGAGATGACGCGGCGACGGCCGTCAGTGTACTTCAGCTCGATCACCAGTTTGGCGAAGCTGCCCTCCTTGACCACCGAGTAACCAGTGATGTAGCCCTCTTCCTTCAGAACGCGAGCCAAGTCCACCTTCTGACTCGAGGAAGGCATCTCGACCTGCGCGTGGAGCGCCTTATTGGCGTTCCGGATGCGGGTCAGCATATCGGCGATGGGATCTGTGTGTGACATGACCCCTCCTACCAGCTCGACTTGGTGACCCCAGGGATCAATCCCTGGTGGGCCAGTTCACGCAAACAGATGCGACACAGGCCGAAGCGGCGCAAGTAGCCGCGCGGCCGGCCGCAACGGAGACAGCGGCTGTGCGCCCGGACGGCGTATTTCTGCGGGCGTCGCGCCTTCGCGATCATCGACTTCTTTGCCATGCGCTGTTGCTCCTATCCTTCAGCTCTCGCGGAAGGGCATGCCCATCAGTTTGAGGAGCGCCCGTCCCTCGTCGTCGGTCTTGGCTGTGGTGGTGATGGCGATGTCGAGCCCCCGCAGGCGATCGATCTTGTCGTAATCGATCTCAGGGAAGATGATCTGCTCTTTCACGCCCAGGTTGTAGTTGCCGTGACCATCGAAGCTCTGGGGTCCGATCCCCCGGAAGTCACGGATGCGGGGCAGGGCCACGCTAACGAGTCGATCGAGCATCTCGTACATGCGGTCACCGCGCACGGTGACCCGCAGCCCTACCGGCATGCCGGTCCGCAACTTGAAGTTGGCCACCGACTTGCGCGCGCGCCGCACCTGCGGCTTCTGCCCGGTGATCTGTCCGAGCTGGAGCGACGCCTCTTCCATCGCCTTGGCGTCGTGCGTGCCCTCACCCACCCCCATGTTCAAGGTGACCTTGGTGACTCTTGGTACCTGCATGACATTCCTGTAGCCGAACTGCTCGCGCATCGCGGGCACGATCTCGGCGCGGTATCTCTCTTTAAGCCTGGGAACTGCCATCGCTAACCCTTATCCACCTGGACGTTGCATTTCTTGCAGTAGCGCACCTTGTCTTCGCCCTCCATACGGACGCCCACCCGGGCGGGCTGGCCGCACCCGGGGCAAACCAGCTGGACGCTGCTGATGTGCATGCTGGCTTCCCGCTCGATGACCCCGCCTTGCGGCGTCTTCTGCGAAGGGCGAACGTGCCGCTTGATGAAGTTGACCCTCTCCACGACAACGCGATCTTCGTTCGCCAGCACGCGCATGACCTTGCCCCGCTTGCCGGCTTCTTTGCCCTGCATCACCTGGACGGTGTCGCCCTTCTTGATCCGCAGCTTCTTTTTGTGCGCCGTCTTCTTGCTCATCACAGCACCTCCGGCGCCAGCGAGACGATCTTCGCGAAGTTCTTCTCGCGCAGTTCCCGGCCGACGGGTCCAAAGATGCGGGTACCCCGGGGATTCATCTGCCGGTCGATCAGCACCGCCGCGTTCTCGTCGAAGCCGATGTAAGTGCCGTCCCGACGACCGTATTCCTTCTTTACGCGTACGACTACCGCCTGCACCACATCACCCTTCTTGACCGAACCGCCCGGGATGGCCTCCTTGACCGCCCCGACGATGATGTCGCCCACTCCCGCGTAGCGTCTCTGCGACCCGCCCTTGATGCGGATGCAGAGCAGCTCGCGTGCACCGGTGTTGTCGGCCACTTTGAGTCTTGTCTCCACCTGTATCATCGTGTTTCACCCATCTCCTACCGGCGGGGCTATTCGGCCCGCTCGAGCACCCTGATCAGGCGCCACGTCTTGTCACGGGAGAGCGGCCGGCATTCGCGCACCAGGACGGTGTCCCCGACCCGAGCCTCGTTCTGCTCGTCGTGAGCTTTCAGGCGGCTGGTGGTCCGTACCACCTTCTTGTACTGGGCGTGGGGCCGCACCGCGCTCACCTGAACGACTATGGTCTTGTCCATCTTGTCGGAGACGACCACGCCCTGCCGCTCCCGCTGCCTTGTAGCTCGCTGCTCGGCCATCAGAACTCCCTCGCCCGTTCTCTCACGGATTGCACCGTCATGATCCTGGCGATGTCCTGGCGTACCTGGCGCAGACGGCTGGTGTTCTCCAGCTGACCCGCCGCATGCTGGAATCGCAGGTTGAACAGCTCCTCGCGCGACTGCTTGAGACGCTGGGCCAATTCTTCGTCAGCGAGCTCGACCAAGTCTTTAGACTTCAATGCCTCCATCCTCCCTGGTCGCGAACCTGCATTTAACAGGAAGTTTGTGCGCCGCCAACCGGATGGCCTCTTTGGCAAGCTCCTCGGAGACACCCGCCAACTCGAACATCACGCAGCCCGGCTTGACCACAGCCACCCATTGATCGGGCGAGCCCTTGCCCGAGCCCATACGGGTCTCGGCCGGCTTCTTGGTGATAGGTTTTTGGGGAAAGATGTTGATCCACACCTTCCCACCCCGCTTGATCTTGCGGGTCATGGCGATACGCGCAGCCTCGATCTGCCGGCCGGTGATCCAGCCCGGTTCCAAAGCCTGCAGGCCGTATTCGCCGAACTGGACCGTGATCAGGCCCTTCGACTTGCCGGCCATGCGGCCTCGATGCTGTTTGCGGTGCTTGACCCGTTTTGGTAGTAGCATCTCTTATCCTTTTTCCTCCCGGTCCTTCGCCTCACATCCACAGGTCCAGGCGTTCCCTGCCTGGGCCAGACGCCTGAGGACCGGACACGATCACCCTATACGGGCTTCCGCCTGTCCGCGGGAACTCTGATCGAACCCCTCGGGCATGATCTCGCCCTTGTTTATCCACACCTTCACGCCGATCTTGCCGAAGGTCGTATCAGCCTCGCAGAAGCCGTAGTCGATGTCGGCACGAAGTGTGTGAAGCGGCACCCGCCCCTCGCTGTAGCCCTCGATACGGGCCATCTCCGCGCCACCGAGACGCCCTCCTGACCTCACCTTGATGCCCACCGCGCCCGAGCGCATAGCCGAGGTGATGGCCCTCTTCATAGCCCGCCGGAAGCTCACCCGGTTGGCGAGCTGCTCGGCGATGGACTGCGCGACAAGATCGGCGTCAAGCTCCGGCCGTTTGATCTCGACGATGTTCACATGCACGGCCTTGCCCGTCATCTCATGCAGATCGCGCCGTAGCGCGTCCACCTCAGAGCCCGACTTGCCGATGACGATGCCCGGCCGGGCAGTGTGGATGTCCACCACCACCTTGTTGGTATCCTTGCGGATGACGATGGTGGACAGGCCGGCATGCCCCATCTTCTTCTGGATATGCTTGCGGATCGCCAGATCCTCATGAAGGAAACCGGCGAACTGCTTCTCGGTGTACCAGTGAGCCTTCCAGTCATGGATGATGCCGAGCCGCATGCCTCCGGGATGAACTTTCTGACCCACCTGCTACGACTCCTTTTTCTCGTCGACACACACGGTGATGTGACTGGTCCTCTTACGTATGCGGCTGGCCCGTCCCATGGCCCGCGGCCGGAACCGCTTGATGGTCGGACCGCCATTCACGTACGCCTGGACCACGTAGAGGTCGTCGGCATCGAGATCGTGATTGTTCTCGGCGTTGGCCACGGCGGAGTCGAGCACCTTGCCTACCAGCTTGGCTGCGGCCCGAGGGGTCAATGCCAGAATGGCCTTGGCTTCGGCCACCGGCTTGCCCCGGATGAGCCGGGCCACATCGCCGGCCTTGCGCGGCGAGACCCTCACATACTTGGCAGTAGCGTTGACCATGCCCTACTTCCTCCTCATACGGCGCTCTTTGTTGCCGCCGTGTCCCCGGAAGGTGCGGGTCAACGCGAACTCTCCCAATCGGTGGCCCACCATGCTCTCGGTGATGTAGATGGGAACGTGCTTGCGTCCGTCATGGACGGCGATCGTATGCCCGATCATCTCCGGATAGATGGTGGACGCCCGGGACCAGGTCTTGAGCATCCGCTTCTCGCCGGTCTGGTTCATGGTCTCGACCCGCTTCATCAGCCGCTCTTCGACGAAGGGAGCTTTCTTGCTTGAACGCGCCACGATGTTCTTCTACCTCCCTTTCCCCCGTCGCCTGACGATGTATTTGGTCGAGGGCTTGTTGGCTTTGCGGGTCTTGTGACCCAATGTGGGAACGCCCCAGGGCGTCACCGGATTACGGCCGGGAGCCGTCGAGCCTTCGCCGCCGCCGTGGGGATGGTCGACCGGGTTCATGGTCGTGCCGCGAACCCCGGGCCTGACCCCCATCCAGCGCTTGCGGCCGGCCTTTCCGGTGGTGAGGTTCTCGTGCTCGGCGTTGCCGATCTCGCCCACCGTGGCCCGACACTCCATACGCAGCATGCGCATCTCGCCCGAGGGCAGACGGAGGATGGCATAGTCGCCTTCCTTGGCCATCACCTGGGCCGACGTACCGGCCGATCGGGCTATCTGCCCACCCCGACCTTTGTACAGCTCGATGTTGTGCACCACAGTGCCGACCGGGATGTTCCGCAACGGGAGAGCGCAGCCCAGGCGGATGTCGGCCTCGGGACCCGCTTCCACCATGGCGCCCACACCAAGCTTGTTCGGCGCCAGGATGTAACGTTTGTCGCCGTCGGCATAGACGATCAGCGCGATGCGGCAGTTACGATTGGGGTCGTACTCGATCGCGGCGACTCGGCCGGGGACGCCGTCCTTGTCGCGCTTGAAGTCGATGACCCTGTATAGGCGCTTGTGCCCGCCGCCTTGATGCCGAGTGGTGATACGACCGTTGTTGTTGCGGCCGCCATTGCGCTTCACCGGACGGGTAAGCGCCTTCTCCGGCTCGGATTTCGTGATCTCGTCGAAGGCAGGCGTAGTCGCGAACCTGCGTCCGGGAGATGTGGGCTTGTAGCTCTTTATCGCCATCTGTCTCTTACCGCTTCCCTTCTACTTTCTGGTCGGTTCAGAATGAAGAATCGGCCGCCGAGTCCGCACTGGGCGCGGAGTGACGCTTCGTCATCAGTCGCGCCCGTAGCGCTGCTACGAGCGCTCCCTCTAGTCCTTGCGTCACTCGCGCCGACTGCATCCTGACGGCAAATCGTCATTCTTCACCGACCTCTACGTCGCACCGAAGAACTCGATCCGGTTGCCCGGAGCAAGTTCGACCACTGCCTTCTTCCAGCGCTTGGTCACCCCTACGTGGGCGCCCCGGCGCTTGGGTTTCGGCTTCATGTTGATGGTCTGCACGCCGATGACCTTGACGTTGAAGATCTCCTCCACGGCGGCGCGGATGTGGGGTTTGGTGGCCCGGTAGTTCACTTCGAACGAGTACCGGTTGCTGTCGACAGCCCGGTAGCTCTTCTCGGAGATGATGGGACGGACGATGATCTGCCGCGCGTCCACTAGGACTCACCGCCTTCACTCAGGCCACCTTCCAGGAAGGAGACGGCGCTTTCCGTGAACAACAAGCTCTTGGCCCACACGTAGTCCTGCACCTCGGCTTCGCCGACGTAAAGGGCTCGGGTACCGGCCAGATTGCGGAAACTCTTGAGAGCGGCCATCTCTTCAGCGCCGACCAGGACCAGCAGCGGCCTGTCCAACTCGACGTTGCCGAGAATGGAGGCCGCCCGTTTCGCCGATGGCTCATCGAAAGCAGTGCCGGACAGTACTCGGACCGTCCCGCCGGCCACCAGGTCACCGAGAGCCATGCGGAAGGCCTGCACTCTGACTTTCTTGTTCACCTTCAACGCATAGCTGCGCGGGATAGGCGGGAAGGCGACGCCCCCGCCGCTGAACTGCGACACCTTGCCGGAGCCCACGCGAGCCCGGCCGGTGCCCTTCTGCCGCCACTGCTTGGCGCCTGTGCCGGCGACCTCGCTCCGACTCTTGGCGGCCGCGGTGCCCTGCCGGTGTCCGGCCAGCTCGGCGGTCACCACCTGGTGGAGGAGTCCGACCTTGATCTCGTCCTGCACCAACGCGCTCGCCAGTTCGTGCTGGCCGACCACCGCGCCGTTCTCGTCGATTCTGTCGATGGATGGCATAGAACTAACCTCTGATCACGACCAAGGAGCCTCTGCTCCCCGGGATCGCGCCTTTGACCAGAACCAGATTCTTGTCCGGGTCGGTCCCGACCACGGTCAGACCCGTCTGTGTGACACGTGCACTGCCCATGTGCCCAGGAAGCCGGGTGCCCGGGAACACCCGGGCCGGGTCGGCCGAAGCCCCGATGGATCCGGGGGCGCGATGGAAGTGAGCGCCGTGGTAGCCGGGCCCTCCGGCAAAACCGTGCCGTTTCATGACACCCTGGAAGCCTTTGCCCTTACTCACGCCGGTGACCTTGACCCGATCGCCGGGGGAGAATACCTCCACCGTGACGGTGTCGCCGACAGCCAGGTCTTCCTCGCCCCGCACCTCGACGAGGTGGCGTTTGGGTGTGGTCACGCCGGCCTTCTTGAGATGTCCGAGCAGGGGCTTGTTCAGCCTCTTGGCCTTGACGTCGCCGAAAGCGATCTGCGTCGCGGCATAGCCGTCTTTTTCCATCGTCTTCTTCTGGGTGACCAGACACGGTCCGGCCTCGATCACCGTGCAGCGGACGATCGTGCCGTCCTCGTTGAAGAACTGGGTCATGCCCAGCTTTGTGCCTAACAGCGTCTTCATCACAGTTTGATCTCTATGTCCACACCCGCGGGCAGATCCATTCGCATCAGAGAGTCCACCGTCTTGGGGGTGGGCTGGTGGATGTCGATCAGGCGCTTGTGCGTCCTGATCTCGAAATGCTCCCGCGAGTCCTTGTCCTTGAACGGGCTCCTGATCACGCAGTAGACGTTCTTTTCGGTCGGCAACGGCACGGGGCCGGAAATGGTGGCGCCGGTGCGCTCCGCCGTCTCGACGATGCTCCGCGCGCTCCTATCGACCAACTCGTGGTCGTAGGCCTTGAGCCTTATGCGTATCTTCTGTTGCGCCACCTGGCAACTCCTACTTGATGATCTTGGTAACGGCGCCGGAGCCTACAGTGCGGCCACCTTCACGGATGGCGAAACGGAGGCCTTCGTCCATGGCGATGGGAGTGATCAGCTTGGCGTGGATGGTGGTGTGATCGCCCGGCATGACCATCTCCACGCCCTCATCCAAGGTCACGTCGCCGGTCACGTCGGTGGTCCGGAAGTAGAACTGCGGGCGATAGCCGTTGAAGAACGGGGTGTGACGACCGCCCTCTTCCCGGGACAGGACGTAGACCTGGGCTTCGAACTCGGTGTGCGGGGTGATGCTGCCCGGCTGAGCGAGGACCATGCCGCGCTCCACTTCCTCGCGCTTGATGCCGCGCAGGAGCACGCCGATGTTGTCGCCCGCGCGCCCTTCGTCAAGCAGCTTGCGGAACATCTCCACACCGGTGGCGACGGTCTTGGTGCTCTCCGGATGGAGGCCCACCATCTCGACGTTGTCGCCGACTTTGACGATACCGCGCTCTACCCGGCCGGTGACCACGGTGCCGCGGCCCTGGATGCTGAACACGTCTTCGATTGGCATCAGGAAGGGCTTGTCGATGGCCCGTATGGGCTCCGGGATGTAGTTGTCAATAGCGTCGGTGAGCTCGAAGATCGACTTGCAGGACGAGCATTCACGATCGCCGCAGCCGTGCTCGAGCGCCTGCAGGGCCGAACCCGTTATGACCGGGATGTCGTCGCCGGGGAATTCGTACTCAGTGAGCAGCTCGCGCACTTCCATCTCGACCAACTCGAGCAGCTCGGGGTCGTCCACCATGTCGGCCTTGTTGAGGTAGACGACGATATAGGGCACGCCCACCTGGCGGGCGAGCAGGATGTGCTCACGGGTCTGGGGCATGGGGCCGTCGGCCGCGGACACGACCAGGATGGCCCCGTCCATCTGGGCTGCGCCGGTGATCATGTTCTTGATGTAGTCGGCGTGCCCCGGGCAGTCGACGTGGGCGTAGTGCCGCTTGTCGGTCTCGTATTCCACGTGGGCCGTCGCGATGGTGATACCGCGCTCGCGCTCTTCCGGAGCGTTGTCGATGGAGTCGAAGCTACGGAACTCGATATCGGGGTTCAAGTTTGAAAGGCACTTGGTGATGGCCGCGGTCAAAGTGGTCTTGCCGTGGTCGATATGACCGATCGTGCCTACGTTGACGTGAGGCTTGGTCCGTGCAAACTTCTGCTTCGCCATTGATTCCTCCCTTTCTACCTGAATCACTCAGGCGGCCGCCGCAGCCAGGCGGCCGGTTTCCCTTGGTTCGTCGTCTTCTTTGTCAGTCGTTTGCGTTTCTGCCGCCCTGCTGGGCGATGATCTCCTGTGCGATGGCACTAGGCACTTCGGAGTAGTGGCTGAACTGCATGGTGTACGTCGCCCGCCCCTGCGTCATCGAGCGGAGGTCGGTAGCATACCCGAACATCTGAGCCAAAGGCACGTTCGCCCGGATGACCTGCGCGCCCGACCTCGGCTCCATACCTGCGATGTGGCCGCGGCGACTGTTAAGGTCACCCATGACGTCGCCCATGTATTCCTCGGGCACGACCACTTCCACATCCTCGACGGGTTCCAGCAGCACCGGGTGCGCCTTCTTGGCCGCGTCCCGGAAGGCCATCGAGCCCGCGATCTTGAAAGCCATCTCCGAGGAGTCGACCTCGTGATAGGAGCCGTCGATCAACTCGACCTTCACATCCTCTATCGGGAAACCGGCCAGTACGCCGGTCTCCATGGCCTCGACCATGCCCGCCTGGACGGCAGGTATGTATTCCTTGGGGACGGCGCCCCCGACGATCTTGTTCTCGAACGCGAATCCCGCGCCGTACTCGTTGGGCTGCATCTTGATGACCACGTGGCCGTACTGGCCCCGTCCGCCGGTCTGGCGCACGAACCGTCCCTCGATCTTGGGCACCGCTTTGGTGATGCCCTCCCGGTAGGCCACCTGCGGCCGGCCCACGTTCGCGTCGACCTTGAACTCGCGGAGCAGCCGGTCGACGATGATCTCCAGGTGCAACTCGCCCATGCCGGCGATGATGGTCTGGCCCGTGTCCTCGTCGGTGCGCACCCGGAACGTGGGGTCCTCGTCGGCCAGCCTCATGAGGCTGTCGGAGAGCCGGTCCTGGTCGGCCTTGGTCTTCGGCTCGATGGCCACGAAGATGACAGGGTCGGGGAACTCGATGGATTCAAGGATGACAGCCCCGCTCGCGTCGCACAGCGTATCGCCGGTGGTCGTACCCTTCAGGCCGACCGCGGCGGCGATGTCACCGGCGAACACCAGGGTGATGTCCTCGCGGTGGTTCGCGTGCATCTGCAGGATCCGCCCCACCCGCTCCTTCTTATCTTTGCTGGAGTTGTAGACATAAGACCCTGCTTTGAGGCTGCCGGAATAGACCCGGAAGTAGGTGAGCTTCCCCACGAACGGATCGGACATTATCTTGAAGGCGATGGCCGAGAAGGGCTCATCGTCGTCGGCATGCCGGATGATCACCTTGCCATTGTGCGGATTGATCCCCTCCACTGGGGGAATGTCCAGCGGCGAGGGGAGATAGTCGACCACGGCGTCCAGCAGCATCTGCACGCCTTTGTTCTTGAAGGACGACCCGCACAGCACCGGGGTGAGCGCAATATCGAGGGTGGCTTGCCGGATGGCGGCCTTGAGCCGCTCCTCGGCGATCTCCTCGCCCTCCAGATAGTCCATCATCAGACGATCGTCGTCCTCGGCCAGCGTCTCGATCATGTGGGCCCGTTCGGCTCGGGCGCGGTCCAGCATATCCTCGGGGACGGGGATCTCGTCCCACTCCACCCCCATCTCGTCCTCGTAGACGTAGGCGACCATGCGCACCAGGTCGATGACACCGCGGAACGTGTCTTCCCGGCCCAGAGGCAGTTGGATGACGAGCGGATGGGCGTGAAGCCGGTCTACCATCATCTGCACGCCTTGGGCGAAGTCGGCCCCCACCCGGTCCATCTTGTTGACGAAAGCGATCCGGGGCACCCGGTACTTGTCCGCCTGTCGCCACACCGTCTCGGACTGAGGCTCCACCCCCGCCACCGAGCAGAACAGAGCGATGGCTCCATCCAGTACCCGCAGCGAGCGCTCCACTTCCATAGTAAAGTCCACGTGCCCGGGCGTGTCTATGATGTTGATGCGATGATCGCGCCAGTCGCAGGTTGTAGCCGCCGAGGTGATGGTGATGCCCCGCTCCTGCTCCTGGGCCATCCAGTCCATGACCGCGGCGCCGTCGTGCACCTCGCCGATCTTGTAAGTACGGCCCGTGTAGTACAGCATCCGTTCCGTGGTCGTGGTCTTGCCGGCATCGATGTGAGCCATGATGCCGATGTTGCGGACCATCGCCAGCGGATGCCGCTGGGCCGCCGTGGTGTCGGGTCTATGTGCAGTCGCCTGTGCCAATGTATCCCTCGGGTGCCGATCCAGTCCTGCTCAGATCACCAGCGGTAGTGGGCAAAAGCCTTGTTGGCTTCGGCCATCCGCAGCAGGTCTTCCTTCTTCTTGATGGTCACGCCGGTGCGGTTGTAGCCGTCGAGCAGCTCGCCGGCCAGACGCTCGGCCATGCTGTGCTCGCGTCGGGCCCGGCTATGGGTGATAAGCCAGCGGACCGCGAGCGTGTAAGAGCGCCGAGTGGGGACTTCCACCGGCACCTGGTAGTTGGCGCCGCCGACACGCCGGGAGCGCACTTCGAGCGCCGGCCGCACGTTCTCCACCGCTTCCTTGAGGATGCCCGCCGGATCGTTGCCGGTGCGTTCGCGCAAGATGTTCATCGCGTCGTACATGATGTGCTCGGCCACCGACTTCTTGCCGCCGAGCATCATGCGGTTGACCATCTGGGTGACCAGACGGCTTCTGTAAACCGGATCGGGCTGGATGTCCCGCTTGGCCGCTCTCGCTCTTCTTGCCATGTCTGCGTGTGCCTTCCTGTACCTAGCTGCTCATCTTGACGCCGTACTTCGAGCGGCCTTGCTTGCGATTGGCCACCCCGGCGGCGTCCAGTGCCGCGCGGATGATCTTGTAGCGGACACCGGGGAGATCCTTCACCCTGCCGCCCCGAATGAGTACCACGGAGTGCTCCTGCAGGTTATGCCCGATGCCCGGGATGTAGGCGGTGACCTCCATCCCGTTGACCAGCCGCACACGCGCCACCTTCCTCAGGGCCGAGTTGGGCTTCTTGGGGGTCGTGGTGTAGACACGAGTGCATACGCCCCGCTTCTGCGGTGCGCCTTTGAGGGCGGGGGTCTTGGTCCTCTTGGACTGTTCCTCCCGGCCCTTGCGGATCAACTGGTTGATCGTCGGCACAAGTACTCCTCGTCATCTTCTCACTGTGATATTCGCCGGCCGCTGCGCAGGCACACGACTATGACGCGTCTGGCCACGCAGCGGCCGCGAAGTATAGCAAAGCCTCCCAAGGCCTGCAACAAGCCCTACTTAGGCGCTATTCCTCTCCAACCGGACTAGACCCCTCCAAGTACTCGGCGCCAAGCAGGGCCGTCTCCGGCTCACCCAGATCGCCGGTGCCGTCTCCGAGCAGGACTTCGTCCGACTGCTCCTCCTCATCTCCGCTCAAGGTCCAGCCCCTGTCGAACAGCCGGGACCGCACTTCTTCCAGGCTCTTCTGACCCAGACCCGGGATGGCAAGGAGCTCCTTGGTGGTGTGAGCGAGCAACTCGCTCACCCGCTCGATACCGGCCCTGCTCAGCACCGAGTGCACGTAGGTGGGCAGATCGAGATCGTCCACCAGCGTGTTGTAGGCCTCCGTGTCGGCGGAGGAACCGGTCAGTTGCGCCCATTGCTGCTCGGGCGTGAGCCCTAGTCCGCCGTCCGCCCGCGTCCCGATCACGTCACCGAAGAAGTCCATCTCAGCGGGCATGCCGGCCGTCGTCAGTTCGATGTTGCGATACGACCGCAGACCGGTGGCCGCGGGGATGAGCTTGCCGATGATGACGTTCTCTTTGAGCCCGCGCAGTTCGTCGACCTTGCCTTCCAGGGCGGCGTCGGTGAGCACTTTGGTGGTCTCCTGGAACGAGGCGGCTGACAAGAAGCTCTCCGTGGCCAATGAGGCCTTGGTGATGCCGAGGATGATCTCCTCACAGGTGGCCGGTTCTCCGCCGGCCTCGACAACCCGCTCGTTCTCCTGGTCGAAGATGAGACGATCGACCATGCGTCCCGGAAGGAAGCTGGTGTCGCCCGAGGCCTCCACCAAGACTTTCTTGGTCATCTGCCGGACGATGAGCTCCACGTGCTTGTCGTCGATCTGCACGCCCTGCTTGTGATAGACCTCCTGCACTTCGCTCACGATGTAGCGGGCGGTCTCAAGAGCGCCCCGGTACTGGAGCAGTTCGTGGGGGTTGAGCGAGCCCTTGTGGAGCTGGTCGCCAGCTTCCACCTGCTGGCCGTCCGTCACCATGAGGTCGGCCCGGCGGCTGATGGCGTAGCTGTGGACTTCCGCGCCGGTATCGTCAAGGATGTTGATCTTCTTCACCTTGTCCGATTCCTCGATCTGCACGGTACCGGCGAACTGTGTGATCTTGGCTATGCCCTTGGGCCTGCGGGCTTCAAAGAGCTCGACCACCCGGGGAAGACCGTGGGTGATGTCGGCGCCGGCCACGCCGCCGGTGTGGAAGGTGCGCATGGTGAGCTGCGTCCCCGGTTCGCCGATGGACTGTGCGGCGATGTGCCCCACCGCCTCGCCGATCGCCACCAGGTCGTTGACCGCCAATGAACGCCCGTAGCACAGCTGGCATACACCGATCTCGCTCTGGCAGCCGAGCACAGAGCGTACCTTGAACCTGAGATCGGGATGGTCGGCCGTCGCGTAGAGCGAGAGCAACCGTTGCAGCATGCGCTTGTTGAGCACCTCGTTGCGCTCGTAGACCACCTCTCCGGTCCCCGGGTCGGCCACGTCGGTGGCCAGCACCCGGCCGAGCAGGAGCTCGTTCAGGCGATCGTTCTTGCGAAGGGCCATATCGATGTAGTTGGTGGTACCGCAGTCGTGCTCGCGGATGACCACCTCCTGAGCGACGTCCACCAGACGGCGGGTGAGGTAGCCGGAATCGGCCGTCCTGAGAGCGGTATCGGCCAAGCCCTTGCGGGCTCCGTGGGTGGAGATGAAGTACTCGAGCACACCCAGCCCTTCCATGAAGTTCGCCTTGATGGGCCGCTCGATGATCTCGCCTTTCGGAGAGGCCATGAGACCACGCATACCGGCCAGTTGGCGGATCTGCTTGAAGGAGCCGCGGGCGCCGGAGTTGGCCATCATGTAGACCGGGTTGAGTCGGCGGAAGTTCTTCTCCATGGCCTCGGCCACCTTCTCGGTGGCGTCGGTCCAGAGGTCGGTCACGCGCTCGCGGCGCTCGGAATCGGTGAGGTTGCCGCGCAGGTACTCGTCCTGGATGTGGCGGACCTTCTCCTCGTAGCCCTGCAGGATCTCGTCCTTGTCCGGCGGCACCACGATGTCGTTCTTGGAGATGGTGACCCCGGCCACGCTCGCGTACTTGAAGCCCAGGTCTTTTAGGACGTCGAGCAGATGGGCGACAGCGATGGCGCCGTAGTATTCCACCAGGTCGCTCACGAAGGTGGACATCTCGTTCTTCGTGAACACCCGGTTTTGGAACTCGTAATCGTGCCGGCGGATGGTGCCTTCCGGCCCCTCTTTGTCCCAGTCCTCGCCGAAGTACTCCTCGAGCGCGGCCGCCACGGCCGAGTTGAACAAGGCCCGGCCCACGGTGGTGAGCAGGCGTCCTGCCTCCCAGCGGAAGAGGATGGGGTCTTGGATCTCGATCCGCTTCTCGGCGTAGGCGTGCTCCACTTCGGCGACGTCGCCGAAGGGCCGGGGCTTGGGTTCCAGAGCCTCGAGAGCCTTGTTGTCGTAGGGGTCGATCTTGGAGAGATCGGGACCCTCGAAGTACGTGAGGTAGTAGCACCCCAGGATCATGTCCTGAGTAGGCACGGCGATGGGACGGCCGTGGGCCGGAGAGAGGATGTTGTTGGAGGAGAGCATGAGGATGCGGGCCTCGGCCTGCGCCTCCACCGACAGGGGCAGGTGCACGGCCATCTGGTCGCCGTCGAAATCGGCGTTGAAGGCGGTGCAGACCAGGGGATGGAGCTGGATGGCCTTGCCCTCGATGAGCACCGGCTCGAAGGCCTGGATGCCCAGCCGGTGCAGCGTCGGGGCGCGGTTCAGCATGACCGGATGCTCGGAGATCACCTCTTCCAGGATGTCCCAGACCTCGGGGAACTCGCTCTCCACCAGCTTCTTGGCCGCCTTTATGTTCTGCACCTGCTTGCGCTCCACCAAGCGGCTCATGACGAAGGGCTTGAAGAGCTCGAGAGCCATGGTCTTGGGGATGCCGCACTGGTGCAGCTTGAGCTCGGGGCCCGCCACGATGACCGAACGCCCCGAGTAATCGACCCGCTTACCGAGCAGGTTCTGGCGGAAGCGGCCCTGCTTGCCCTTGAGCATGTCGGAGAGCGACTTCAGGGGGCGGTTGCCCGGGCCGGTCACCGCGCGGCCCCGGCGGCCGTTGTCGAAGAGGGCGTCCACAGCTTCCTGCAGCATGCGCTTCTCGTTGTTGACGATGATCTCCGGGGCGCCCAGATCGAGCAGCCGCTTGAGGCGGTTGTTGCGGTTGATGACCCGGCGATAGAGGTCGTTCAGGTCGCTCGTCGCGAAACGACCCCCGTCCAGTTGCACCATGGGCCTGAGCTCTGGTGGGATGACCGGGATCGACTGCAAGATCATCCACTCCGGCCGGTTGTCCGAGCGCAGGAAGCCCTCCACCACTTTCAGGCGCTTGACCGCCCGGGACAACTTCTGGCCTTTAGAGGTCTTGATGGTCTCGCGCAGGAACTTGGCTTCGCCCTCGAGGTCGACGGCGGCTAAGAGCTCACGGATGGCCTCTGCTCCCATCCCGCCCCGGAAGTACACGCCGTAGCCGAAGGGGCTACCGTACTTCTCTTTCATCTCCCGGAACAAGGTCTCGTCGGTGATGATGTCGCCCTTCTTGATGCTCTTGAACTGGGCCCACAGCTCCCGCAGGCGGGCGGCCTGAGCATCCGCGTAGCGCTCCAGGTCGCGGAGGCGGGTGTCGGCGTCGATGCGCAGCTCGCTCGCCCGCTTCTCGGTCTCTTCTTGGGTCCACTCGGAGAGGGGTGTCTGATCGAAGCCCAGAGCGATCTCGTCGTCCTCGTCGGGCGTGGAGTTGCCCAGAAGCACGGCCACCCGCTTGTCGCGTTCGGCCATGATCTTGACTTTCTGCTCGTCGCGGGAGGCAAAGGTGTTGTCGATGTCGGCCTGCACCAGATCTTCCAACTTGCCCGCGTCGCGCTGGCGCTTGTCGTCGTCCACTAAGGTGACGATGGAGGCCGAGAAGTAGAGGACTCTCTCCAGTTGCTTGGGTGAGATATCGAGAAGATAGCCCATGCGGCTGGGCACACCTTTGAAATACCAGATATGGCTGACCGGAGCGGCCAGGTCGATGTGGCCCATCCGTTCCCGGCGCACCTTGGCCCGGGTGACTTCCACCCCGCAGCGCTCGCAGATGATGCCCTTGTAGCGGACTCGCTTGTACTTGCCGCAGTAGCACTCCCAGTCCTTGGTGGGACCGAAGATGCGCTCGCAGAACAGGCCGTCCTTCTCCGGTTTGAGCGTGCGGTAGTTGATGGTCTCGGGTTTGGTGACCTCGCCCGAAGACCAAGCCCGGATCTGCTCCGGCGAGGCGAGGCCTATCCTGATGGCGTCGAATTCGTTTATGTCTATCACCGATGACTCCTATTCCGCTTCGTCGGCGAAGTGAGACAGTTGGATGTCGCTCCCATCGAGGCCCACGTCGATCTCATGGGTCTCCAGCTCGGGAGCTCCCTCGAACTCGTCCGCGTTCTCTTCGTCGTCGGGCTGCTCGTCGAGCTCCGATCCGAGGTGAGTACTGACCAGGGCGGCCTGGGCCTCAGCGGCCCGCTCCTCCGCCCGATAGCGGGCGGTCAGGTCGATGCCCAGCTCTTCGGCGGCCCGGAGCAGGTCGTCCTCCTCCTCGGCCACTTCGAGCGCTCCGCCTTCTTCGCTCATCACTTGGATGTCGAGGGCGAGGGACTGCATCTCTTTGAGCAAGACCTTGAATGATTCGGGCACGCCTGGACGAGCGATGTTCTCGCCCTTGACGATGGCTTCGTAGGCTTTGACCCGCCCCTGGGTGTCGTCGGACTTGATGGTGAGCATCTCCTGCAGCGTGTAGGCCGCGCCGTGGGCTTCGAGCGCCCACACTTCCATCTCGCCGAAGCGCTGGCCCCCGAACTGCGCCTTCCCCCCCAGCGGCTGCTGGGTCACGAGGGAGTAGGGGCCGGTGGAACGGGCGTGGATCTTGTCGTCCACCAAGTGGTGGAGCTTCAGCATGTACATGTACCCCACCGTGATGCTTTGATCGTAGGGCTCGCCCGTGCGACCGTTGTAGAGCTTCACCTTGCCGGCCACCCTGGTACCGGGGTTGTTGTCCAAGCTCAGGGGCATCTTGACCCGCAACGGATCCGAGGCCTGCTCGGGATGAGCCGTCATCCAGCCCATGAGGGCCTCGTCGACCTCCACCTGGGTGGCACCGTCGAACACCGGAGTGGCGATGGGCATCGGGCCGTGAGCAGCCGACTCGTCGGCGATCTCGTAGTACTTACGGACCAGCTTGAGCTGCTCCTCGGGAGAGGGGCCGCCGCCTTGCAGCAGCGGCTCGTCCTGCATGCTCTTCTTGTTGCGCTTCAGCTGATAGAAACCGTGGTGCGCGGCCCAGCCCAGGTGAGTCTCCATGACCTGGCCGATGTTCATGCGCGAAGGAACTCCTAACGGGTTGAGGATGATGTCCACCGGAGTGCCGTCCTCCAGGAAGGGCATGTCCTCCTCGGGGACGATCTTGGAGATGACCCCCTTGTTCCCGTGGCGTCCGGCCAGCTTGTCGCCCTCAGCGATCTTTCGCTTCTTGGCCACGTAGACCCGCACCAAGCGATTGACGCCGGGAGAGAGGTCGTCGCCGGCCTCGCGGGAGAACTCCTTGACGTCTATCACGACGCCCTTCTCGCCGTGCGGCACTTTGAGGGAGGTGTCCCTCACCTCCCGGGCCTTCTCCTTGAAGATGGCGCGGATGAGCTTCTCTTCCGCCGTCAGTTCGGTCTCCCCTTTGGGGGTGATCTTGCCCACCAAGAGATCGCCGGAGGCCACCTCGGCCCCGATGCGGACGACGCCGTACTCGTCCAGGTCGGCCAGCGACTCCTCGGACCGGTTGGGGATGTCCCGGGTGATCTCCTCGTCGCCCAGCTTGGTAGAGCGGGCTTCGACCTCGTACTCCTCGATGTGGACGGAGGTGAGGACGTCGTCCTTGACCAGCCGCTCGCTGATGACGATGGAGTCTTCGAAGTTGTAACCCTCCCAGCTCATGAAGGCCACCAGCAGGTTGCGGCCCAGGGCCAGCTCCCCGTCCTTGGTAGAAGCGCCGTCGGCCAGGACCTCACCGCCGGCCACCTCGTCCCCTACGTCTACCAACGGCTTCTGGTGGATGAACGTGCCCTGGTTCGAGCGTTCGAACTTGAGCAGCTCGTAGGACTCCACCTCGCCGTCGTCGGTCTCGATGAGGATGCGGTCGGCGGACACGCCCCGCACTTTGCCTGCCTGCTTGGCCAGCAGAACGTCGCCGGTGTCAACCGCAGCGCGGTATTCCATGCCGGTGCCGATGAGCGGCGCCTCGGCCTGCAGGAGCGGCACCGCCTGCCGCTGCATGTTGGAGCCCATCAGAGCCCGGTTGGCGTCGTTGTGCTCCAGGAAGGGTATGAGAGCCGTCGCCACGGAGACGATCTGCTGGGGCGAGACGTCCATGTAGTCGACGTCTTCGCGCCGGACGCTCACGTACTCGCCCCCGGGAGCGCGGGCGAGGACGGTGTCCTCGCTGAAGGACTTGGTCTTGGGATCGACGGGAGCGTTGGCCTGAGCGATCGTGTACTTCTCTTCCTCGTAGGCCGTCAACCAGTGGATCTTGTCGGTCACCTTGCCCTTGGCGACCTTGCGATAGGGAGTCTGGATGAAGCCGAACTCGTTGACCGTGGCGTAGCTTGAGAGCGATCCGATGAGACCGATGTTGGGGCCCTCAGGGGTCTCGATGGGGCACATGCGGCCGTAGTGGGTGGGGTGCACGTCGCGCACCTCGATCGGGGCCCGCTCGCGGGTGAGCCCGCCGGCTCCCAGGGCCGAGAGACGCCGCCGGTGGGTAAGCCCGGCCAGAGAGTTGGTCTGGTCCATGAACTGCGAGAGCTGGGAGCTGCCGAAGAACTCCTTGAGAGCGGCCACCACCGGCCGGATGTTGATGATGGACTGCGGGGTGATGGTGTCGACGTCTTCGGTGGTCATACGCTCCCGGACAACGCGCTCCATCCGGTAGAGACCGACCCGGAAGGCTTCCTGCACCAGCTCGCCCACCATGCGCAGGCGGCGGTTGCCGAAGTGCTCGTACTCGTCCAGGCGGCCGGCCACTTCGTCCCAAGGCAGGCTGGAGGCCACATCGGCCAGGTCGCGCGCTTCCTCCAGAAGGTGCTCGTGGTCGATCGCCAGCGGTACCGCCACCAGTTCCCGCACCAAGGCGATGATGTCTGCCTTGGTGAGGGTGCGCACATCCAGATCGGTATTCAAACCGAGACGGGCGTTCAGCTTGTGCCGACCCACTCGGGTGAGGTCGTAACGCTTGGGATCGAAGCAAATGTTCCAGAGCAGGTTGCGACTGGCTTCCAAGGTGGGCGGCTCGCCCGGACGCTGCTTCTTGAACAGCTCGACCAGAGCCTCTTCCACCGAACGCACCGAGTCTTTTTCCAGGGTCGACTTGATGAAGGGGTTGCCGTCGAATAGGTCGAGGATCTCCTCGTCGGTACCTTTGGACAGCAGGTCGGGGTCGTCTTTGGTCTTCCCAGAATCGATGCCGGCAAGGGCGCGGAGAAAGACCGTCGCCGGAAGCTTGCGCTTGCGGTCGATGCGCACCGAGACGGCGCCCCGCTTGTCGATCTCGAACTCGAGCCAGGAACCGCGGGCCGGCATGAGGTTGGCGATCAGGACCTGCTTGGTGGGGTCCTTGGCGGCCATCACGTAGGCGCCGGGCGACCGCACCAACTGAGTGACGATCACGCGCTCGGTACCGTTGATGATGAATGTGCCCTGGTCGGTCATCATGGGGAAATCGCCCATGAAGACGCTCTGTTCCCGTATCTCTCCCGATTCCCGGTTGACGAACCTTACCGTTATGAACAGAGGTGCTGCATAGGTCTGGTCTTTATCCCGGCATTCCTTCAGAGAGACCGACGGCTCGTGGAAGTCGTATTCTCCGAACTCCACGGCGTAGTTGCCCGTGTAGTCCTCGATAGGATTGATGTCTTCGATCGTCTCTTTGAGTCCCTTGGTTCTGAACCATTCGAACGACTCGGTCTGGACAGCGATCAGGTTGGGAACGTCAAGAATGTGGGGTAATCTGGAGAAGGATTTACGCGGTCTGGGAGTCTTCCTTTCGCCCAAAGGGGATCACTCCTCGCATGCCAGGGGTTTTGCACAGGGTTCAACGCGCAACCGGGTATACTACCACGCCCTTGTGCGCCCAACAAGCGCGGCCATAGCTGGGCAACCATCCCGACCCTACGGCCCGCTCCAGCTGGAACGGCGGGACGGGGCGCCGACGCAGTCGGCGCCCCGTCCCACATTCTGACCTACTTGACCTCGACCTCCGCGCCGACTTCTTCCAGTTGCTTCTTGACGTCTTCGGCCTCGTCCTTGTTCACGCCCTGTTTGACCGGATTGGGGGCGCCGTCGACCAGGTCCTTCGCTTCTTTTAGGCCCAGACCGGTGAGAGCCCGCACGACCTTGATCACCTGGATCTTCTTCTCGCCTACGGCCTTGAGGATGACGTCGAACTCAGTCTTCTCTTCTTCCTCGACCGCGGCGGCAGCCGCGCCGGCCGGAGCCGCGGCCATAGCCATAGGCATGGCGGCGCTCACGCCGAATTCTTCTTCCAGAGCTTTGACCAGCGTCGAAAGCTCCAACACCGACATCTTCTTGATCTCCTCGATGAGCTCTTGAGGGGTCACCTTAGCTCAACTCCTTCCTATCTCGGCCACATAGACCTTAGATACGTTCACTAAGCCACAAGGCGCGCCTAAGCGTGCACCTCAGGCGGCGTTCGCTTTCTGTTCCTGCACCTGACCAAGCACCATCACCAGCCCTCGAATGGGACCGTCCAGGACACCCACGAGGCCCATCAGCGGAGCGGCCATCGTGCCGACCAACTGAGCGATCAGCTGCTCACGGCTCGGTAGGGCGGCCAGCCTCTCCACCTCCGGCGCCGTCAGCATGGAACGCTGCAGCTTGCCCCCGCGGATGGTGGCTTTCTTCTTCTCCTTGATGAAGTCCTGGATGGTCTTGGCCACCCGCACGGGATCGCCATGGCAATAGGCGATAGCCGTCGGTCCCTGCAGAAGCTCGTCCAGACCCTCCACTCCCGCGTCGGCCGCGGCGATCTTGGCTAGGGTGTTCTTGACCACCTTGAGACTGGCATCGACCTTCGCCAGGCGGGCCCGTAACTCGGTGGCCTCCGAGAATGTCAATCCTCGGTAGTCCACGAAGTAGTAGACATCGGTGGCCCGAAGGTCGGCCGCTATCTCCTTGACCGCTTCGACCTTGTCCGGTCTCGGCATACTGTTTCACCTCCTTCAAACAAATCGTCCACCTCCGATAGCAGAGGCGGACGATGACTTGAACAGGCTCCAATAAGCCGTTATGTCGGTCTCACTCTGCCTCGGCTGGCGGGTCGGCCCAAAGACCTCACCGCTTCTGCCGCCGTGGCGGCACCAGCTGTCTCTGGCGGATAACGCCGGGCATTATACCACCGGTCAGAATGAACACTCAGGCGAACATTACACGGCGGGTGTCTTCGGAAGGATCGTGGACACGCAGCTGGAGAAGACACCCGCGGCGGGCCGCCCAGCCCGCTAGGCTTCTTCCTCCAACAGGGCCCGGGTCTTCGACGTATCGAGGGGGACGCCGGGGCCCATGGTCGTGGTCATGGTGATACTGCGCAGGTACTTGCCTTTGGCGGCGGCGGGCTTGGCCCGGACGATCTCTCCCAGCACCTCGCTGTAGTTGGCAACCAGTTCCTCAGCCTCGAAGGATTTCTTGCCCACGATCAAGTGCACGACCCCGAACTTGTCGGTGCGATACTCCACCTTGCCGGCCTTCATGTCCTGCACGGCCTTACCCACCTCGAAAGTCACAGTGCCCGCCTTGGGGTTGGGCATGAGACCACGGGGACCGAGCACCCGGCCCAGCTTGCCCACCACTCCCATCATGTCCGGGGTGGCGATGGCCGCGTCGAAATCGAGCATGCCACCCTCCACCTGGGCGGCCAGGTCTTCGGCGCCCACCAGATCAGCGCCGGCGGCCTCGGCCTCGGTGGCCTTCTCCCCCTTGGCGAAGACGGCCACTCGCACGGTCTTGCCGGTGCCGTGAGGCAGCATGACCGTGCCCCGCACCTGCTGGTCGGCGTGACGAGGATTGACTCCGAGCTTGATGTGGGCTTCAACGGTCTCGTCGAAGTTGGCCGTAGTCATGCCCTTCAGCAACTTGGCTGCCTCCAACGGCGTATAGAAGCGACCCGGTTCGATCGCTTTCTTGGCTTCCTGGAAGCGCTTGGAATCCTTGCTCAACGTACTACCTCCTGGTGGTCAGACGGGCGACGAAGCCCTCCCACCCTCAGGCCCACCGGCGGCGGGCTCTTGCTCACTCTAGTCGACTACGGTAACGCCCATGCTACGCGCCGTGCCGGCCAGGATATTCATGGCGGCCTCGATGTCGTGCGCGTTCAGGTCGGGCATCTTCACCTCGGCGATCTGCCTCAGTTGGTCCTGGGTGATCTTGCCCACCTTCTCCTTACGGGGATTGCCGGCCCCTTTGGCGATGCCGGCGGCCTGGCGGATGAGGACCGCGGCCGGAGCCGTCTTGAGGACGAAGGTGAAGGAACGGTCTTCATAGACCGTCAGCTCGACGGGGACCACCTGGTCGATACGGTCCTGCGTGGCCGCGTTGTAGGCCTTGCAGAATTCCATGATGTTGACGCCGTGCTGGCCCAACGCGGGGCCGACCGGGGGCGCCGGGCTGGCCTTGCCTCCCACTATCTGCAACTTGACTATCGCCCGTACCTTCTTGGCCACGTTGAATCTCCGTCTCTATCTCAGGATCCGCGGTCCGACCGACCTAGATCTTCTTGACCTGCTCGAAACCAAGCTCGGTCGGTGTGTCCCGCCCGAAGATGGACACCATGACCTTCAACTTGCTCTGTTCGATATTGACCTCGGACACTTCGCCGGTGAAATCGGTGAGGGGCCCGCTGACCACCCTCACCTGGTCGCCTACCACGAACTCCGCCTTGGCCTTGGGCTTCTCCACCGTGGAAGTGTGCAGGATGCGATCGACCTCCGACGGCATGAGCGGGGTCGGCTTGTTCTCCGATCCCACGAACCCGGTGACCCCGGGGGTGTTCTTCACAAGCGACCAGGAGTCGTCGGTGATGATCATCTTGACCAGCAGGTAGCCGGGGAAGATGCGCTTCTCCACCTGCACCTTCTCGCCGCCCTTCGTCTCCACCACCTGTTCCGTCGGCACGACGATCTCTTCGAAATACTGCGCCTGGTTCATCGACTGAATGCGGTGCTCCAAGTTCGCCCGGGCCTTGTTCTCGTGGCCCGAATACGTGTTGATGACGTACCACTTTGCATCCATGGCTGTGATGGCTCCCGGCGGTGTAGGACTGGAGTCCGTGGATCAGCCCAGCCCGACGGCTTTGATGATCACATTCCAGATGAAGTCGAACACCCCGATGTACGCAGCGGCGATGACGACCGCGATGATGACCACCCCGGTGGACTGCAGCAGTTCCCTGCGCGGCGGCCAGGTGACCTTGCTCATCTCGATCTTGACTTCGCGGAGGAACGTGCGAATGCGGCCGTGCGGCTTGGTGCTCACCGTCCCCCGCGGAGCCGACGACGGACGCACAGCGGCGATGCGCGAAGACGCGCTCTTCTTGGCGCCGGCCTGTTTGGACGGAGCCTCGCTCGTTGATTTGTCACTCACTATCTTTGCCATCGTCTCTGCTCTTACTTCGGGGGAGGAGTGGCAGGGCAGGAGGGATTCGAACCCCCAACATCCGGTTTTGGAGACCGGCGCTCTACCGTTGGAGCTACTGCCCTACGCCTAGCCTTGTCCCGATGCTGGACTATTTGGTCTCCTTGTGGACCGTGACCGTATCGCACCACTTGCAGTATTTGCGCAGTTCGATCCGTTCGGGGTCGTTGCGCTTGTTCTTCATGGTGGTGTAGTTACGACGCTTGCATTCTTGGCAGGCCATCGTTACCCGTACCCGCATTACTTCACCACTTCCTAGTCATTAAACGCCCGTGCATGCTACCACAAACACAGATAGCGGCGAGAGGACTCGAACCTCTGACACGCGGATTATGATTCCGCTGCTCTGACCGACTGAGCTACGCCGCCCCGTCATGGAGCCCCCACTCGGATTTGAACCGAGGACCCCTTCCTTACCATGGAAGTGCTCTGCCAACTGAGCTATGGAGGCCCGTCGCGCCGGCTCCTCGCCGGCCGCCGCTCCGGCTACCTGCCGCCGGCGGATCGTGATGGTGGGGGGGGAGGATTTGAACCTCCGTAGGCTGCGCCGACAGATTTACAGTCTGCTCCCTTTGGCCACTCGGGCACCCCCCCACACGTGAGACCCCACGCGGAGGCGAACTGGCATGATACCCAAACGATAGGGTCATTTCAAGAAAGGGCGGGGTCCCCGCGACGCCGGGAGCCCCACATCCTCCATGAGCCTCTTCGGGGTCAGGCGGTCGCGGGTTTGGCCTCCGGTCTTCCGATCAGAGAGCGATAGAGCAGTCCCCCGATGGCACCACCGATAAGGGGGGCCACGATGAACAGCCAGAGTTGGGAAAGAGCCCAGCCACCCTGGAAGATCGCCGGTCCGATGCTCCTGGCCGGGTTCACCGAGGTAGCTGTCACGGGAATGCAGATCAAGTGGATCAGAGTGAGGGTGAGACCTATGGCGAGCGGGGCGAAACCCTTGGGAGCCCGCGCGTCGGTGGCTCCCATGATGACGAAGATGAAGATCAGAGTTAGCACGAACTCTGCCACGAAGCCCGCCGCCAGACTGTAGCCTCCCGGAGAGTGATCCCCGTAGCCGTTGGAGGCGAAACCGCTTTCGGCAGCTGAGAAGCCGTCCACTCCGCTGGCGATGACAAATAGCACCGCAGCGGCCACGATCGCCCCGACCACCTGAGCCACCATGTACGGACCGATGTCCTTGCCGGGAAAACGCCTTCCCAGCCACAACCCAAAAGTCACCGCCGGGTTGAAATGACCCCCGGACACGTGGCCCACGGCGTAAGCCATAGTGACCACCGAGAGACCGAACGCCAGAGAAACCCCCAGGAAGCCGATACCCCTATCGGGGAAGTTCAGCGCCAGGACGGCGCTCCCGCAACCGCCCAGTACGATCCAGAACGTGCCGAAGAACTCGGCTATCAAGCGTCTTGCCATGCGCACCTCCCGCTCCCGAGTTTCCCGCCGCCGGTCGCTCTGGAACCCGCGGCGCCCCGCCGAAGGCTGACAATGCGCGACCCCGGGCGGCCACAACGTACTAGATGCGCGTAGACCTGCCGGAATCCTCTGTGATCGCCGCCCGGACCGGGTCGACGGCGGGCGTGAGCGTGTCTATGATGGTGCGGATCGGACGCCTGCGTCGGAAACGCGGATAGGAATCGCAAAGAGAGCAAAGGCCGGGAGATCCCCATGCCCAGAGAACTTCGCGTGCGCGCCGTCCACCAGGGTGGCATGCACTTCCTCGCCGATACCGGCGAGCACTCGGTGCACCTCGATTACCCCCTGCAACCAGGCGCGACCGCCGGCCCCACCCCGCTGGAGATGCTCCTCGCCAGCCTGGCCGCGTGCGCAGGCGGGACCCTGGCCACGCTGCTTCGCAGAGCGGACCCGGCCCCCACCGGTCTCGAGGTCGAAGCCCGGGGGATACGCAAAGACGAACACCCCACCGTTCTCACCGACATCGATCTCGAGTTCGTGGTCCGCGGCTCCGGCCAGGACCCGGAAGTGGTCGCGCGGAGCCTGCGCGTGGCAGAGGAACAGCTCTGCCCGGTCTGGGCGATGCTGAAGCCGGGGACGACCATCAGGTCGTCGTTCCGGATAGAGGAAGACTAACGTCCCACGCGGGGCACGGTGATGCTGGCCTCCTTCAGGAATAGGACCTGAGCGTCATCGCCCAGCTCGGCCAGAGCGGCGTCCACGGCCGTCTGCACGTCTGCGAACGGCGTCATGAACATGGCCCGCACGTCCTCGTCTCTCAGTGAGGTGACTGCCCAGATCTCGGCCCGGTCTAGGATCGCCGCGACCCGCGTGGCCTGCTGCACCCCCAGCCGGTACTCCTCCTGGTCGGCCTGCGCGAGTGCCTCGGCGGGCGAAACGGCAGCCGCCAGCATGTCGAAGAGGGTCTGGTTCTCTCCCAACCCGAACGGACACTCCGACACGACGATCAGGATGCCCCCCTCCTTAACGGCCAGCGCCCCGCTCTGGATGGCCTTGTTGGTCTGATAGAAGTTACAGTCCATGGGATGGGGCGCGACCGCGACCACGACCTCGTAGGGCCGCTCGATGTCGAGCACGAACTGTCGGTCGGCCACCGCGATGGCCTGCCGGAAGGTGTCCTCCAGGGAGCCGGCGGCCGCGAAGCCGATGCGATGATCCTTGTCGAGCACCACTTGGATGGAAAAGACCCGTTTGCCCGCTGTGCCGACGGCCATCGCGTCTTCAAGGTCTTCGTGAACTGGGTTGCCCGCCAAGACGAGAGTCTCAGAGCCGGCCTCCATCGATAGCTTGTGGTTGGCCCAGACGGTCTCATACCCGGCCAGTCCGGGGAACAGCGACTTGCGTCCGCCCGTATAGCCGGCGAAGTAGTGCGGCTCCACCGAGTTGATAACGAGCACGCTCCGGGCCTCTGCCAGGAGTCGGTTGACCCAGATCTCGGTGCCACGCGCGGTCCGGGCGAGGTGCACGAGCTGGTCGGTGTCCCTGGCGTCGTGGCAGAAGACGCGGTTTGAATGGGCTCGAGCGAATTCGGGGCCGAAAATATGGTCGATCTCCTCGGGGAGCGCCACTCTGTGCGTGCCGGTAGCGATGACGAACGCCAGTTGGTGGTCCGGAGCTTCCAGCCACACCTGGAGATCGGCTTGCAGCACGCGCAGGACGTCGGCCGATGGCGTGGGCCGGGTCGCATCGTTCACCACCACCAGAAGCGGCGACGGCGCGCCGGCCAAGAACTCCCTCAGGTCCCCCCCTGGCAACTCGATCGCCGCCCGTAGTATCGCTTCGGGATCCTCGGCCCTCTCCACATCGGCGCCCAGCACGCCGGCCACTCGGCGGGGGTCCACCTCCACTGGGACCGTCCCGGTGCCCCAGGGTACATCGATCCGCATGGTCGTCATCCTCCTCTTCGGCTCGCGCCTCGACCAGAGTCACAGCCTAGCGCAGACGTCTCCCCGGGGACAAGCGGACGGGCGATAAGGGCGGCGCCACCGGCAGGCCGGGCGCCACGGACGGTGGGCGCGCACGGCTGGACTCGGGCGCCGAGCGCGGCGGCGCGACGCGCGTGACGGGCGGGTTCAGATGGTTTTCGGGTAGAATCCCGCCACGGACACTTCGATCGGAGGGACGGTCGCCACCATGGAACACTACAGCTATAGCATCTCGCCCGAGATATTCGTGCGTTTTCCCGGATACGTCAGGGGGGTGGTGGTCGCCCACGAGGTGGACAACGGCCCCTCGCCGACGGATTTGGTGCAGATGCTGCGCGAGGCCGAGGAGTCGGTGCGAGCCCGCCTGAGCCTCGAACAGATAGCCGAGGAGCCGCGCATCAAGTGCTGGCGCGACGCGTACCGGGCCTTCGGCGCGAAGCCCGCCGAGTTCCGCTCGTCCGTCGAGGCCATGGCCCGGCGGGCGCTCCGAGGGGACGAGCTTCCCGCGATCAACGCCTTGGTGGATATCGGCAACGTCGTGTCCCTGCGCCACTTGATCCCGGCCGGCGGCCATGCCATCGACCTGCTGAACGGCGACATCGAGTTGCGTTTCGCCACGGGCGATGAGGAGTTCGTGCCCTTTGGGTCGGAGGAGATGGAACATCCGGTCCCGGGGGAAGTGGTCTTTGTCGAAGGTAACACCGTCCTCACCCGCCGCTGGACCTGGCGGCAGGGCAATCACACCCTGACCCTGCCGGAGACCCGGGCCATCGAGTTCAACGTGGACGGATTGCCCCCAGTCAGCCGGGCCGAGATCGAAGCGGCGTGCGCCGAGGTGGCCGAGTTGATCCGGCGCTTCTGCGGGGGCACCAGTCGCATCGACTACCTTACTGTAGACAACCCCCGGATCTCTCTCGCGCCATAGGCGGCACAACAGGCCGCTGAGGCCCCGTGTCCGGCCGAGTCTACTACTCCACCGCTTCGACGACGGTCGCTATCCCCTGGCCCCCGGCGATGCACAGTGTGGCCAGTCCGTAGCGGGTCCTCCGCTTCTTCATCTCGTGAAGGAGAGTGGTGAGTATCCGAGCCCCGGAGCACCCAAGCGGATGACCAAGAGCGATGGCCCCACCGTTCACGTTCAGCTCGCCCATGCGGTCGCCGATGCCCAACTCCTTGATAACGGACAAAGCCTGGGCGGCGAAGGCCTCGTTGAGCTCGATCAAGCCCATATCGTCGAAGGTCAGATCCGCGCGGCTGAGAGCCTTGCGGCTGGCCGGAGCAGGTCCGATGCCCATGATCTCCGGCGGCACTCCAGCTACCGCCATGCCCCTGATGGTCACCATCGGCTTGAGACCCCGCCTGGCCGCCTCCTTGGCCGACATGACCACGGTGCAGGCCGCCCCGTCGTTGCGCCCCGAGGCGTTCCCCGCGGTGACCGTGCCGCCCTCTTTGAACACCGCCGGCAGCGCGGCCAGCCCTTCGAGGGTGCTCTTGCGCGGGTGCTCGTCGGTGTCGAACACCCGCGGAGCGCCCCTGCGCTGCGGGATCTCCACCGGCACGATCTCGTCTTTGAACCGGCCCGATTCGATGGCCGCGAAAGCTCTCTCTTGGCTCTGGAGGGAAAAGGCGTCCTGCTCCTCCCTGCTGATGCCGTATTTGACCGCCAGGTTCTCGGCCGTAAGGCCCATGGTCAGGTTGCCGTAGACCTCGTACGGCTGCGAGCGCGGCTGGCTCTCGGTGTTGGAGTCCACCAGCACGGCATTGCCGGCCCCGTACCCGTACCGGGCGCCTCTCAAATAGTAGGGGGCCTTGCTCATGTTCTCGACCCCGCCCGCCACGACGATGTCGGCCTGGCCGATCATGATGCTCTCGGCCGCGTTGTGGACGGCCTGCAGGCCGGAACCGCACTGCCGCATCACCGTGTAGGCGGGCACCTCCACCGGCACGCCCGCCTTCAGCGAGGCCACACGGGCGAGGTTGGCGGCATCGGCGCTCTGCTTGGTCTGCCCCATGATAACCTCGTCGACCGCCTCCGGCTCCACCTGCGCCCGCGCCAAGGCTTCCGCGATGACCAGCCTTCCGAGATCCTCCGGCTCGACGTCCTTGAGCCCTCCGCCCAGCCTACCCACCGCCGTTCTGACGGCGCTTACGATCACTGCTTCGTTCATGAGACCTTTCCCAAGTCGTTTGCTATCCATTCACCCGATCAAGGATGATCTCGCCCAGATCGACATCCCTCTGCGTGACGACGTCGAACTCCCGTGGTACGTAGCCGTCCAACTCGACCCGCAGTCGATAGGCTGTGTTCTTCTCCAGGCCTTCGAACTCGAAGTCGCCGTAGCTGTCGGAGCGCGTCTCCAGCTTCATCCCTTCGCCTTGGAGCGCGACCAAGACTCCCTCGGCACAGTCGCCGGGAATGTCCCGCCGGACCACTTCGCCCACCACGAAGCGCTTGGGGATGCCCACGTACTTGACCAATGGAGCCGTATTGTACTCGGGATGGTAGGCCTCGACCTTCAGCGCGGCCGACAGCTTGGCGATCTCGCTGGCGGGGTCGTCCAGGTCGCCGAACACGAGGGCACCCGTGGGACAGGCCTCCACGCAGCGGGGTTCCTTGGCGCCCTCATCGAGTCGATGGGCGCACAGAGTGCACTTCTGCGGTATCTCCAGGTCCTTGTTCCAGAAGACCACCCTGTACGGACATGAATCGACGATGGCTTTCTGACCCTTGGACTTCTTCGGATCGATCAGCACGATGCCGTCCTCGCGACGATACACCGCCTCATCGGCGGCCACGTCCACGCAGGGCGCCGTCTCGCAGTGCAGGCAGGGAAGCGGGATGTAGTCGAGCTTGGGCTTGGGATAGCTGCCCCGTTCGATCTCTTTGACCTGCATCCAGAACTGGCCGTCGAGCGGCTGGGGAGCCGAGTAAGGGGCTGTAGTCGTTGTCGTAGTATTCATCGCGGCAGGCCAGGAAGCAGTTGTGACAGCCGCTGCACTTGGTCACGTCGATGAGCAGGCTCAGGCGTGCCATGATCTCAGCCCTCCCATTTCTCGATCTCGATGAGGCAGGAATTCGGCGTCATGCCCGGCGCGTTCTTGGACGTCATGCGCGAGGGGGTGAGGATGCTGACGCAACCGCCCTTGTCCACCGAGTCCGCCTGGCCCGGGATCAGCGGATCGTACAGGGCCGAGGAGGCATAGGAGTGGACGATGCCGGGACGGACGCGTCCGGTGACCACCGCGATGCAGAGCACGGAACCGCGGTCGTTGTAGAGGCGGACGATGTCGTGATTGTTGATGCCCCGCTTGGCCGGCGTCCTCCGGATTGAGGCGTGCCGGCCACCAAGCGTAGCCGTCTTTCTTGATCCGGTGGCCGGGGATGTCGTTCAGCCAGTCGGTGTGCTTGTCGTAGTGGCAGTGGAAACGTGAACCGCGGGTGCGGCGAAAGGAGCTGCAGAGGATACTTCTTGAAGAGCTCGGTGGTGTGGTGCCCCTCCCAGCTGGGGATGTAGCGCGGCACCACCGGTCGCTCCTCGTCGTCGGGGAAGTACTGCTTGAGACTCACCGACTCGAACTCGATCTTGCCGCTGAAAGTGCCTAACTCGCCGCTCTTCTCCGTCAGGCGCTTGGGGTTCCCCAGGTCCGGAGTGTCGCAGGGACGCCCTTCGTAGAACCAGCGCATGCCCGGCGTCGGCTTGTAGTCGTCGTCGATGTTGATGATGTGATAGCCCTTGCGGTTGAACTCCTCCCAGCTGATCTCCTTGGGCAGGTCGGAGATGTCGAAGAAGGCTTTGACCCAGTCGACCTCGGTCTTGCCGCCGTCGGTGTACTCGTCTCTCAGGCCCATCTTCTCGAAGATGAGCGCGAAGATCTCGTAGTCCGACTTGGATTCCCACAGAGGCTCGATGCACTTCTGCTCGCGCACCACTACCCGGTAGTTGCAGCCGCTGCTGGCGTGCACCGTGTAGCCGTTGACGGCTGCCCACTCGCCCATATCGTCGCGCTCGAAGTTGGTGCAGGCCGGCAGGATGACGTCGGCCATACGGGTCTCGCTGTTGTACCAGATGTCCTGGTTGACCACGAACTCCAGCTTGGGGCTCTGGTACATCCGCACCCACTTGGTGGTGTCGCTCATGGTGCCGATGAAGGAGCCGCCGTAGCGGTACCACAGCTTGATCTCGGAGTAGCCCTCCATCGGGTAGTCGAAATGCATGAACTGCTGCTCCAGGCTCTTGCCGCAGAAACCTTCGCCGTACCAATCCACCGGCGGGTCCAGGATCGCCTCGGGCACGGTCAGCCGCCACAAGCGTTGCTTGGTCGGGTTGACCGGGATGTACTTGCACGCCTTGGTGGACATCGAGATCCGGCCTTCGGGCTCGCCGTAGCTGGGGACCCATCGGGTGGTGTCGGATGGGTGCCCCCATGGTGGTGCCCCAGATGCTGCGGCCCGGAGCGCCCAGTCCCTGCATGGCCTGCAGCAGCACCATCATGCGGGCCCACTCGGTGCCGTAGGCCTCCCGGCAGGCGCCGCCTTCCCCACCGCGCGAGCCACCCGAGAGCACCGTGCGCTTGGCGGCCCATTCGCGGGCCAGAGTGCGGATGACACGGGCCTCGACGCCCGATTCCTCGGCCGCCCACTCAGGGGTCTTGGGCTGCCCGTCGATCTCGCCCAGCGACGTACTTCTTGAACTCGTCGAAGCCGATGGTGCGGTTCTGCGACGTAGTCCTTGTTATAGGTGTCCTCGGTGATCCAGACGAAGGCGATGGCCATGGCCACGGCGGCGTCGGTGCCCGTCCGCGGGGTGATCCACTTGCCGCCCATGACGGCGTTGGTGTAGTTGTAGAAGGGGTCGATGAAGACCATCTTGACGCCCTTCTCCTTGAGCCACTGGCGCCAGAGGGCGGAGTCCTGGCCGGAATACGTGCCGCGGGTGCTGTCCGGGTCGTTCGACCAGTAGACGATCATCTCCGCGTTCTGGAGGGCGTCGCCCAGCATGTCGTAGGGCTCGGGCATGCCCAGCCGCCATGAAGAAGCCGTAGCTGTGCGTCGCTCCCCAGTGCCACCCCTCCCAGCTGTCGGGGTTGTCCAGCACCGGCGTGCCTTCCATCATGTTGAGGAAGCGGGCGAAGGGTCCCATCTTGTAGCCGACGATGCCCCAGTTGTGGTGCGAGGAGGTCATGCCGCTGATGGCCGAGCCGCCGTAAGTATCCTTGACCCGCTTGAGCTCGCTCGCCACCAGGGTGGCGGCCTCGTCCCAGGAGATGCGTTCGTAGCGGGACTTGCCGCGGTTCTGAGGATTGCGCTCGCCGTTCGGATCGAAGTCGACCCGTTTCATGGGGTACTTGATGCGCTCGTCGGAGTAGATCCGGCGGCGCTCGGCGTGGATGTAGGGTGAGAGGGTGACTTTCTTCGGAGGCGAGTAACTTCTTGCCCCCGGCCTCGATCACCCAGGGCTTGATAGTCCTTCTCGTCCACCACCAAGGGACGGACCCGTGTGATCTTCCCGTCCTTGACGTAGACGGAGACGGGCCCGCTGTTGGTGCAGCTCGCGAAAACCTTTTCAGCCATCAATCATCAGCTCCCCTGAGATCAGAGATGGTCGGCAGTCCGAGGGACAAAACGATATCTCGATATTATTGAGCAATACTGATAATATCGTAGAATAGCCACGGTCGATTTGCAAGGCGCACGCTCATTATGGAGGTCGGTTCCGATCGACGGGGGAGACATGGGCACGACCGCAGGATCGCGAGAAACCGACCCGTTCCAGGTCAGAGCACTGACCCGAGGACTCTCCATCCTCTGCCTCTTCGACGTGGACCATCGTGATTGGACCATCGACGAGATGGCGGAGCAGACGGGCCTCGTGCGTATGACCGTCTATCGCATGGTGCGCACGCTCGAATCCATGGCCTTCCTCGTCCGCGACACGGCGACCAATCGATACCGCCTCGGCCCGGCGACGCTGGCCATGACCTACGTGTCCGACGACCAATCGGATTTCGTGGAGGCGGCCCGCCCGTTCCTCGAGTCGCTGGTGGAGGAGACCGGAGAGTCGGTCACGCTGGCCGTCGAGGTCGACGGGTTCCCGGTGTGTGTCGACATCATCAACACGACGCGCCCGTTCAGGCGACAGGACCGCCCCCGGACGGATCCTCGGCGACATCGCCACGGTCCACGGCAAGATCTTCGCCGCCTTCAAGTCCCCGGAAGAACGGAGCGCCATCCTCACACGGAGCTATCCTCAGTTGCACCCCGAACACCGTCACCGATCCGGTCGACACTGGCGGAAGAACTGGACCGGATCGCGAAGGACAATGTAGCTTTCGACCTCGAGGGCCTCTACCTCGGCATCTGCGCGGTGGGCGCCCCGGTGCGCGATCAACTCGGGAGCAGTGATAGCCACTATCTCGGTCGTGGTCCCGTCGGGGCGCTTCGGCCCGGCCGACAGTGCGCTGTGCACCGAGGCGGTCAAGGCCACGGCAGCCTCTTTCTCGGCCTACCTGGGCTGGACTCCGAGCGCGCCGCGCAGATGAGCAAAATAGTCGTACCGATGCCGGTTCGGGCCAACGGTCTCCGCGCCTGGCGCAGGCCCGGCCCCTTGATTATTGCCGGTCGCTGAGGTAGTAGAGGGATAGGCGATTCTCGCAAGTGGAAGACTCCGGGCACGTCTACCTCGACAAACGAAAGGACGACGATTGCGATGGCAGACGAGGAACGCAAGAAGGTCGACGTAAGCGTCGACAAGGTGACGATCAAGAACCTGGCGATGGGCGGCCTGCTCGGGGGCGGCGGGGAGTGCTTCGTCGACGTCAAAGACGGCAAGGCCGTCCGGATCAGGCCGTTCAAGTACGACTGGAAGTACGACTACGAGCAAGCTGAACCCCTGGAAGATCGAGCGGAACGGCGAGACCCTGGGGCCGCTGCCCAAGGCCCTGCCCGCGCCCTTCTCGCTCGCCTACAAGAAGAGGACGTTCTCCCCGAACCGCATCAAGTTCCCCATGAAGCGGGTCGACTGGGACCCCGAACGGGGAGAGGAACCCCCAGAACCGCGGCAAGAGCAAGTACAAGAGGATCTCCTGGGACGAAGCCACCGACATCATCGCCGCCGAGATCAGGCGCATCCACAAGGAGTACGGCCCGCTCGCCATCCTGGCGCAGGGCGACGGCCACGGCGAGAACAAGACCATCCACACGCCCCACGGCCACCAGGCCCGCCTGCTCGACATGATGGGCGGCTTCACCCAGCAGGTCCGCAACCCGGATAGCTGGGAAGGCTGGTACTGGGGCGCCAAGCACGTCTGGGGCCAGGGCTTCCAGGGCATGATGTCGCCGGCCGCCAACCTCATCAAGGACATCTCCGAGAACTGCGACATGGTCCTCAAGTGGGGCTGCGACGAGGAGACCACCCCCTGGGGCTTCACCGGGCAGTACGCCAGCCGCATCTCCCAGTTCTGGACCCGCGCCGGCATCAAGCAGGTCTACATCTGCCCCGACCTCAACTACGCCGCCGCCGTCCACGGCGACAAGTGGATCCCGGTGCTCCCCAACACCGACGCGGCTCTCCAGTTGGCCATCATCTATGTGTGGCTGACCGAGGACACCTGGGACAAGGAGTACGTCGCGACCCACGCGGTCGGCATGGACAAGGTCGCCGACTACGTGCTGGGCGAGGACGAGGAAGGCATTCCCAAGACCCCCGAGTGGGCTTCGAAGAGATGCGGCGTGCCCGAGTGGACCATCAAGGCCCTGGCCCGGGCAGTTCGCCAAGAACACCACCTCGATCATCCACTACTTCGGTGGCTCGGCCTTCCGGGGCCCGTACTCGCACGAACCGGGCCGGCTGGAATGCGTCCTCCTGGGCATGCAGGGGCTCGGCGGTCCGGGCGTCCACCAGTGCCAGATGACCTACTTCGGCATGCCGAGGGCCGAAGGACTGGGAAGCGTCCGCTTCTTCAACCCCGAGCTGCCCGAGCGCCTCACCAAGCCCTGCTGGACCACGGTCCACGCCTGGGGCCCGCAGCTCATCCCCAAGACCCTCATCCAGGACGCCATCCTCAAGGCGCCGCTGGTCTTCTACGGCAGCGGCGGCCAGGAGTGCCAGACCGAGGAGCAGTTCGACCGCTACACCTATCCCATCGCGAAGGAAAAGGGCGGCGTCCCCATCCACATGATCTGGACCGACACGCCGTGCCGCATCACCTGCTGGAACCACGGCAACTGGACCATCGAGGCCATGAAGGACGAGAGCATCGAGTGCGTCGTGGCTCAGCACCCGTGGCTCGAGAACGACTGCCTCTACGCCGACATCATCCTGCCGGCCAACACCACCCTCGAGGTCGAGGACATCGTCACCACCGTCGCGGCAGGGCCCGCACTTCGCGAGCGTCTCCATCCAGGAGCAGTCGATCCTCCCGATCGGCGAGTCGAAGAGCGACTACGAGATCGTGCTGGCGATCGCCGAGAAACTGGGCATGGCCGACGAGTTCACCGGCGGTCTCACCACCCTGGACCTGCAGAAGCTGGTCTTCGACGCCATGAAGATGGACAAGCTCACCACGTGGGAAGACTTCTACGAGAAGAAGACCTACGTGTACGCGACCGCTCATGACTGGGAGCAAGACCCGCCCGGCTTCCGCATGTTCTACGAAGATCCCAAGAAGAACCCGCCTCAAGACCCCCAGCGGCCTCCTCGAGTTCTACTCCGAGCGGCTGGCTCACGCACTTCCCCGACGACAAAGAGCGCCCGCCGTTCCCGAAGTGGGTCCCGAAGGGCATCACGCACGACGAGGATCTCTCGAGCGAGCGCGCCGACATGTTCCCGCTGCTCCTCATGTCCAACCACCCGCGCTGGCGCACGCACGCCCAGGGCGACGACATCAGCTGGGCCCGCGAGACCCCGACCGGCAAGGTGCTGGGCTTCGACGGCTACAGGTACGAGCCCATCTGGATCAACCCGGCCGACGCCGAGGCCCGCTGCATCAAGGACGGCGACGTGGTCAAGATCTTCAACGAGCGCGGCATCGTGCTCGTCGGCGCGCGCGTCTGGGAGAGGATCAGGCCCGGTGTCGTCTACGTCGACCACGGTGCTCGCCACGACCCGCTGGTCCCCGGCAAGGTGGACCGCGGTGGGGCCATCAACACCATCGCCCCGAACGGGCTCACCTCCAAGAACGCCTGCGGCCAGGCCACGAGTGGCTACCTGGTCGACGTGCAGAAGGTCAAGAACGAGGAATGGGAAGAGTGGCGCAGGGATCATCCCGAAGCCTTCGCCAGGGTATACGACCAAGGTGCCGGGCTGCGCTTCGACGCCTGGATCGAGGGAGGCGGACTAAATGAAGGTATTCGTCATTGACGTCGACCTCTGCGTAGGCTGCTACGCCTGCCAGTTCGTCTGCAAAGACGAGCACGTCGGCAACGACTGGTCGCCGATCGCCAAGCCCCAGCCCGACACCGGCCAGTTCTGGATGAGACTGGACGAGCACATCCGCGGCACCGTGCCGAAGGTCGAGATGCACTACGTCGCCGAACCCCTGCATGCACTGCGACGAACCGCCGTGCATCCCGCCCTGCCCCATCGAGGGCGCCATCTACAAGCGGGAAGACGGGCTGGTCATCATCGACTCGGTGAAGTGCACCGGCTGCAGGCTGTGCGTCGATGCCTGCCCCTACGACGCCATCTACTTCAACGACGATCTGAACCTCGCGCAGAAGTGCACCGGCTGCGCCCACCTGCTCGACGGCGGCGAGTGGAAGATCCCCAGGTGCGCCGACGCCTGCCCCACCGAGGCCATCAAGTTCGGCGAGGAGAGCGAGTTCGCCGCCGAGATCGCCAAGGCCGAGGTGCTGAAGCCCGAGCTCGGCGCCAAGCCCCGGGTCTACTACCTCAACATCCCCAAGAAGTTCATCGGCGGTACCGTCTACGACCCGGTCGACGAAGGAGGTCGTCGTCGGCGCCACCTGCACGCTCACCGCGGCGACGGGGCGCGGCGCTGACCGCCACCACCGACGGCTTCGGCGACTTCTGGTTCAGGGGCCTGGCCGACGGCGCACCTACAAGCTGACCATCGCGGCCAAGGGCTTCGCCGACAAGACCTTCGATGCCATCAGCACCGAGAAGGACGTCAACCTGGGCGACATAGCGCTGGCGAAGTAGCGGCGCCGATCGGGGCTTCGGCGCCGCCTGAGCCCAACGGACTGCCAAGACACCGGGGCCCCGCCGCTTTTCGCGGCGGGGCCCCGATTCTCTCCTGGGTCGGTGGGGCATGTGGGTTCTCTGGAAGAGCCGCGCAGGCTTTTGCGCGCAGCTGGAGGGAGATCCGTTTGCCCCCTAGCTTCTACCCCCAGGCTGCCCCCAAGTGACCCACCCCCGCGGCGAACGCGTCGACGATATGGACGCCGCCGTCGACAAGCACCGTCGAGCCGGTCATGAAGCGCGAGTCGTCACTCGCCAGGAAGACGAACACGCCGGCGATGTCGGCCGGGTCGGCGATGCGGCGCAGGGGCACGTTTTCGCGCACCTTTTCGAAGACTCCGTCCATGTCGGTATTGAGGAGCTCCGCCAAGGGTTTGAAGTTCCTCTCGAGCATGGTCGTGCGTATGGGGCCCGGGCAGACCACGTTGCAGCGCACGTTGTGCTTGCCGTAGTCGAGCGCCACCTGCTTGGTGAGATGGATCATCCCGGCCTTGGTGGCGCAGTAGGCCGGTGCGCCGGGCACGGCCACCACTCCGGCCACAGAGGACACGTTGATGATCGAGCCTCCGCCCCCCTCGATCATCTTCGGGATGCGCCGCCTTCATCATGAGGAACGGCCCGGTGAGGTTGATCTCGAGCATCTGCCGCCAGACCGCCGGGTCCATGTCGACGACCTGTGCGTTCATCTCGATCGCCGCGTTGTTGACCAGGATGTCCAGCCGGCCGTTGAAGCCGAGGGCGGCCTCGACCATCTTCTGCGCGTTCCCCTCTTCGCTGACGTCTCCACAGAAGACGGTCGACGCTGCCCGGCGGGCAGCGAGTCCGCCACCTCTTCCAGCATCTCCCGGCGCCGGCCGGTGATGACACCTTGGCCCCCTCCGCCACGAAGCGCTCGACGACCGCCCGCGCCGATGCCTGTGCCGCCGCCGGTGATGAGCGCGACTTTGCCTTCCAACTGCATCTCCGCTCCCCTCATCTTGTGAGATTCGTGCGATGTCGCCGCCGGTGAGGTACAGCCTACTCCTTGGGCGGGTCGCCGTCGAACCCGCCGCTGGGATTCAGGAAGATCTTGCCGGGTTCACCCGGCAGCGGCGTGAACCAGTCGGGGCAGCTGCGCGGGAACAGCAGTCTTGCCTGCCAATGGAGGGCGAAGTCCTCGGCCTTCACGTCGCCGTAGTGCTTGTTCATGCCCTCGACCAGCTCGGCGCCGTTCTTGGCGGTGCTGTAGACCTCGTCGTACACGTCGAGGTACCGGAGCGACCAATCGACGCAGTCGGTGTAGGTGCGGGACGTGTCGTCCTGCGACCTCCTCGAGGATCCGCAGCTTGGCCTCGTCGTGGTGGCCGGGGATGACGATGCGGGGGTCGAAGTCCAGCAGCTTGCTGATCGAGGCCCTCCACTTCACCCGCCGCTCGACGTTGCTCTCGATGGGCCACAGGTTGCAGTCGTGGAAAGCCACGTCCGTCGCGCAGGCCACTCCGATCGACGGGACCCAGACCACGGAGTTGTTGATGCTGTCCCCCTCCCAGCCGTCCGAGAACAGCAACTCTTCGCCTTCCAACTCGAGCCGAGGCTCGTGCATGGGCATGGGGATGGTGGTCTTGGTGGGGATGTCGGGACCGAAACGATCGATGGCCCACATGTCGACCTTGTCGCTGGAGGTGAAGACCACGTCCTTGACCACGCTGGGCAGGGCCACGATCTTGGCCTGAGGGAAGGCGTTCTGCAGCACGCCCAGCCCGAAATGGTGATCGGGGTGGAAGTGCGAGACGTAGATGTGGGTGAGGTTCTTCCTCATGGGGATGATCTGGGCGACCATCTTGTGGGTGTCGCTCAGGAGCTGGGAGGCGTCGATCAGGATCGCGTCCCGCTCCCCGTAGAACAGCGTGGAGTTGCTGTTGAAGCCCAGGTAGCTGTGGAGAAACACCTTGTACTTCAGTGACACACTCGCTCCCTTCTTGTCGGCGGATCCTAGCGAGCGACGCCGCGCCGAGACTCCAGCGCATCAGCGCGGCGTCGCCCGGATCACCCTGTCCCGGACTCAGCGCGGGAGGCGAATGGATCCCCTGAAAGAGTCGCGCAGGCTTTCACGCGCAGCTGGGGGGAGTCCGTCCAGCCTACCGGTACTCATTGAGGACATCGATCATGACATCGGTGGCCTTGAGGGCGTAGTCTCTGGGAATGGTCAGGGGAGGCATGAAGCGGAACACGTTGCCGTAGCGGCCACAGGGAGTGATCAGGATCCCGCGGTTGAGGAGCTTCATCGCCATCTCGCCGACCCGGGCGGGCGTCGGCGGTTCCTTGGTCTTCTTGTCGGCCACTATCTCGATCCCGATCATGAGACCCCGGCCGCGGACGTCGCCGATCGTCTCGATCGTCTTCATGGCCTCGATGAAGACGCCCTTGATCTCTTCCCCGAGCTTGGTCGCCCGGCCCATGAGATCCATCTCCGGGTCGGTGATGAGATCGATGTTGGTCATGCAGACCTCGCACCCGAGGGCGTTGCCGGCAAAAGTGCTGGGCTGGGAGCCTTCGGAGAGGCTCTTCTCAAAATCGGCCCGGTAGGTGATCCCGGCCATGGGCAGGTCGCCACCCATGCCCTTGCCCCAGGTGAGCATGTCGGGCGCCACACCCGCGTGCTCGATGGCCCACATCTTACCCGTCCTGCCGGCTCCGGACTGCACCTCGTCGGCCACGTACAGGCAGCCGTACTTCTCGCAGGCCTGCTTGATGATCTGGAAGAACTCCGGCGGCGGGGCCACGTAACCCCCTTCGCCCTGCTGGGATTCGATGATGACCGCGGCCACGTCATCGGCGGCCGTATAAGGGGTGTTAAGGACGTAGTCCACGTACTTGGCGCACTGCACGTCGCAGGCCGGGTAGGTCATGTTGAACGGGCAGCGGTAGCAATAGGCGTATGGAAGGTGCTGGACCTCGGCGATCAGGGGGCCCCAACCGTGGCGGTAGTTGTACCCGGTGGTGAGAGCCGTGGTGCCGCACCACACGCCGTGGTAGGCGCCCTGGAAGGCGAGGATCTGTGTCCTGCCGGTATGCCGGCGGGAGAACTTGATGGCCGTCTCCACCGCATCCGAGCCGGCCTGGAAGAAGGACGTGTGGCAGTTGCCCCGTAGCCCTTCAGGCATGACCCCCGAAACCTTCTTGGCCAGTTCGATCCTCTTGGGGTTGGTTATGTCGGTGGTGTGCATGATGACGCCGCTCTGGCGCTGGATGGCTTCCAAGATCTTCGGATGGCCCCGCCCCACCGCGTTCACGGCCACCCCGGCGGCCATGTCGATGTAGAGGATGCCGTCGGAATCCTTCACCGTGGCGCCCTTGCCAAGCTCCAGGATGACCGGGAATCCACCGCCCCCTCGAGTGAAGGCTTCGTACTTGTGCGACTCCTCCATGAGAGCCTTCACCTTGAGTCCGGGGACCTCGCAGACCATCTGAGGAGCGTCGAGGAACGAGAGTTCTTTCAGTTCGGCTTCAGAGATCGTGGCTTCGTATCCTTTCCGGTAAGCGCACAGACGCTCAAGACCCAGAAAACAGCCTGCTCATGCCTCGTAAGGCGTGCACTCGATACCCACTCCCTCGGATACCGATCGGTTCACCAGTTTGCCCTTGTGCACATTGAGCCCCTTGCGCAGAGGCACGTCGGCCTGTAGCGCCGCCTTGTATCCCAGGTTGGCCAGCTTGGACACGTAGGGGAAGGTGGCGTTGGTAAGGGCGAAGGTGGAAGTCCGAGAGACGCAGCCCGGCAGGTTGGCCACGCAGTACATGGTCACACTGTCCTGGGTGAAGACCGGGTCCTCGTGGGTGGTGGGATAGGCCCCCTCAACGCATCCGCCCTGGTCGATGGCCACGTCCACGATGACCGACCCTTTGCTCATCTGGGCGATCATACCCCTAGTGACCACCTTCTTGGCTTTGGCCCCGGGGATGAGCAGCCCGCCGATGACCAGATCCGCCTCCACTACCGCCTTCTCGACGGTGTAGGCGTCGGAGGCAAGGACTGTGAGGCGCCCCTCGAGCACGTCGGCCAGATAGCGGAGCCGGTCCAGGTTGATATCGAGGATGGTCACGTTGGCTCCCATGCCCAGAGCCACCTTGGCCGCGTTGATCCCGACCACTCCTCCTCCGATGATGGCCACGTGAGCAGGCGGGGTGCCGGGTACGCCGGCCAGGAGCACCCCGCTGCCCCCGTTCTCCTTCTCCAGCCAGTGGGCGCCCACCTGGATCGAGAGCTTGCCGGCCACCTCGCTCATGGGAGTGAGCAGGGGCAGGGAGCCGTTGTCCAACTGAACCGTCTCATAGGCGATGCCGACGATCTCCCGCTCGAGGAGAGCCTTGGTGAGCTCCGGAGCCGGAGCCAGGTGTAGATAGGTGAAGAGCACCTGGCCAGCGCGCAGGAGCGGATACTCCTGGGGCAAGGGCTCCTTCACCTTCACCACCATCTCCGCCTCGGCGAAGACCGCCTCCGCCGTGGGCCGGATCTCGGCCCCGGCAGCGACGTAATCGGCATCGACGATACCGGACCCCTCCCCGGCTGAGGCCTGGATGATGACGGTGTGGCTGTCTTCTACCAGGCTCCGCACTCCCGCGGGCACCAGCGCTACCCGGTACTCGTGGTTCTTCACTTCCTTAGGCACTCCGACGATCATGCTGCTTCCTTCCTTAGCACTCGATTCACGGCGAACCCGAGGGGTGCGATCCCCGGTCCCCGGGACTACCCCCTGACGCGGGACCGACCCGCCGGCCCTCGGACTACCGGTGGCTCAGACGACCAGTGACGGCTCTATCTCCAGACCGGCGAGCGTCGCAGGCAGGGCACGTCCCGTTTTCGAGTCCCAACCCATGGCCCCGAAGTACTCGTCCCTCAGCAACTCGAACGGGATCTCTTGTCCCGCGGCAGGTCCGACGCTAAGCGGCAGCTCGAGTCTCCTCGGTAGCCGGAACTCGGCCGGGGTGATGCCCTCGCGATGGTTGAAGGCCTGCCGCAGAGTGAGGATCCGCCTCCCCGCCTTGAGTCCTTCGCTCCAGTCCATGTCCCAACCGGTGACCGGACGCAAGAGCTCCACCACAGCGGGAGTATAGAACTGGGCATAGAGGGCGCAGAGACCGGCCGAACTCAGTAGCTGGATGTAGGCGGCTCCGCGGGCGTAGATATCGCCCTTCTTGTCGTAGTCCCCGTAGAGCGCGCCCGAATCACCCGGCTGCAGCAGGGGGTCGGACCCCAGTGACGCTCCTTGCTCGAGCACCGCCATGCCCTGGGGTCCCAAGTGCTGGGCCGGCTGGGCGTCGCCGATGTAGAAGGTGCCGCTGCTGGGCGCCAGGCGTGGGTCGTGGTACGGGACGGCCCGGCCGGCCACGGTCATGGCGTATTCCTCACTGCCCCGGCCTATCTGCGCGGCCGCTGTCTTGGAGCCGTCGGCAAGCGCCGCTCCGAGGCCTTCCCGCCTCGCCATCCGCTCGATGAGGGCGACCATGGCTTCCCCGTTGCCCCAGGTGAGGTCCAGGCCTCCGGTGTCGTTCGAGTCGATGAGACCGGCCTCGTAGCACTCCATCGCGAAGGAGACGCTGTTCCCCGCACCCATGGTGTCGAGCCCATAGCGATTGCAGATCTCGTTCGCCCGGATGACCGCCTGCAGGTTGTCGTTGCGGCAGCAGGCCCCGAGGGCGGCCAGGGTCTCGTATTCGGGCCGGTGGAGCTCGTCCTGGCTGGCGAACGGGCCTTCTTTTATCTGTATGAGCGCCCCGCAGCGCACCGGGCAGGTGCTGCAACCGTAGGCCCTCAGCTTGAAGACGTCCATGTTGGCGCTGTCGAGATTGTTGCACGTGGGCAGGGCGTCACTGCCGGTGCGGGCCCAGTTGTCCGCCGGGCAATCGCCGATGGAGAGGAGGAAGCTGGTGGCCCCTCCCGTACCTGCCGCGGTGAGTCCCTGGTGGAAGGGGCTGTTCTTGAGAGCCGCGCTGTAGTCCTTCTGGACCGCTTTCAGCCCAGCCTTGTCGGCCACGCCGATGCGGGCGCCCTTGCCGGCGCGGACAGCGATGGCCTTGAGCTTCTTGGAGCCCATGACCGCTCCCACCCCGGAACGGGCGGCGATCCGGCCCTTTTCGTTGACGATCCCGGCTAGAAGGGAAAGCTGCTCGCCCGACGGGCCGATGCAGGAGATCTTCCAGCTGCCCGAATCTCCCAACGCGGCCTGCAACATATCGTCGGTCTCATAGGTGTCTTTCCCCCAAAGCTGCTGGGCGTCCGTGAGCCGCGCCTGCCCCGCGTCGATGACCAGACAGACCGGGCGCTCGGCCGCACCCGTGAAGAACACTCCGTCGTAACCCGCGGCCTTGAGCTCCGGCCCGAAGAAACCTCCAGAGTTGGAGTCGGCCCAGGCTCCCGTCAGGGGTGACTTCGCGGTCACGGTATAGCGGCCCCCGCCATACACGCCCGTTGCGGTGAGAGGTCCGGTGGTGAAAGCCAGCATGTTGTCCGGCCCCAGAGGATCGATGCCCGCCTTGGTGCGCTCCATGATTATCCTGACGCCCAGGCCGGTCCCGCCGATCCAGGCACGATAGAAACCCTCATCGGGTGTTTCTTCGCGCAGCGTGCCGGAGGTCAGGTCGACGAACAGTAGCTTTCCCGCGTAACCGTGTGCCATCGGAGAGCACCTCCCATCTCAGACATCGAGCCTGCTTTCCACCAAGAAGCCGTCATACGCCCTCATGCTAGCTGTTCCGCGAGCGCCGCGCAAACACCTTGAGCAGGCTTGGCGGTCTTTCTGCGCCCATTACAGCGACGCATGATGCCCCCACAAACGGTATTGTATTTAACGTTGTGCATTATGTCGATATCACTAAATGTGCTTGTATGCTAGAATCACTTTGATTCGATCCGCAAGCGCATTGGGAGACCCCCCCTTTGAGCGCGTCTCGGGGCGGGGGCTACAGACGACAGCCTCACAGGGAATAGGAGGGGCCGATGGCGAGATGGGGAATGGTTATCAACCTCGCGAAGTGCGTCCGATGCCACGCGTGCGTGGCGGCGTGCAGGATCGAGCACTTCCTACCACTTCGAGTGACCTGGCCAAGACTCGTCGCGCTTGAGATCGATGACGGCATCACCGTCGACGTGACCACATACCCGGTCAGGTGTAACCAGTGCAAAGAGGCGCCGTGCGTCGACGTCTGCCCTACCGAAGCGTCCCACAAGCGCGAGGATGGCATCGTCGCCATCGATTCCGACAAGTGCTTCGGTTGCCGGTACTGCGTCATCGCCTGCCCCTACCAGAACCGCACGTACCTCTCCCGAAAGAGGAACCCGAACTACTTCCCCGAGCATGCTATGACCGGCTTTGAAAAGAAGGGGAAAGAGCTCTATCCGCACCAGGTCGGGACGACACAGAAGTGCAACTTCTGTATGGAGCGGATCGACGCCGGCCTCGAAAAGAGCTTGACGCCGGGCATCGACCGAGAGGCCACACCCGCGTGCGTCAACACCTGCCAGGCCGGAGCCCTGACCTTCGGCGACCTCGAAGATCCCAATAGCGAGGTTGCCAAACTGATCAAAGAGAAGAGCGGCTTCGTGCTGCACCCCGAGTACGGCACCGAACCATCCGTCTATTACATCGACTACAAGCTGGGCGGCGCTCCCTCGAACAAGGCACCCGTCGAAGATCAGACCGGCAGCCATATTCAGCACCTGAGCACCGTTTACTCTGAGTCCAAGCCAAAACTGGCCAAGAAGAACGCCGAATAGAGGAAGGAGGGGAAGCCACATGAACGCAAGAACAGCCCGCCAATGGATGGTCACCCATGAGTGGATGATCAAGCCCATGGCTCAGACCGAGTGGATCGAGGGCAAGGGTCTGCTCGTCTGGCTGGCAGAGGTCTTCTCGGCCCTCGGCACCGGTCTCTATCTCGTGTCGCTCTTCTTCGCCCTGCAGGAGGATTTCGCGGTCACCGCCTTCTGGGCCGGCATCTTCGGCTGGATCATGATCGCGATCTTCAAGCTGCCCCTGCACCTGGCCTACCTCGGGAAGCCCTTGCGCTTCTGGAGAAGCTTCCCTCCGTTCAGCAACGCTTGGAAGACTTCCTGGTTCGCCCGGGGCATCGTGTTCACGATGATCTTCCTTGTGTTCGGCGTCATCCAGTTGGTGCTGCAGGGTCTGATAGCGTATGACGTGACCACGGGCTCGGGCATCATGGCGGCCAACTACGTCTTCATGGTGCTGGCGGGAGTCTTCTGCGTCATGACGTCTGTCTATTGCGGCTTCGCCATGAGCTACTGTAAGAGCGTGCCCTTCTGGAACACGGGTCTATTGCCTATCGTGTTCCTCCTCATGGGCATAGCCGACGGCCTGGCGCTGATCATGGGAGTGGGGCTGGTCACAGGCGAAGATGTCATACCGGTGGCGGAGTCGGCCACTCGGATCATGCTGATCATCAACTCCCTGCTCATCCTGAGCTATCTGGTCAATGCGAACTATCAGTCGACCACGGCGGAGTTGTCGGTGAAAGAGCTTATCCGGGGAAAACTGGCCTGGGTGTTCTGGCTGGGGATCGTCGCGCTGGGCATAGTGATCCCGTTCGCGATATCGATCGCCAGCTACTTCTCCGGCTCGGAGGCGACCGTCGGACTGCTCGTCTTCGCGATCGTCTGCCATACGATCGGGGCGTTCTCCCTCAAGTATGGTGTTCTCAAGGTCGGCATCTACAGGCCGCTCCTTCCTAAAGCCCACGCCTACTAGATCACCAGCTTGGTGTTGAGGAGACATTGATGGGAAAGAGAGAAATCGTTTATTCAACATGTAAGAGCTGCCACGGTGGCTGCGGCGTCAAGGTGACGAAGGAAGACGGGGTCGTCATCCACATCGAGGGCAACCCCGACTCCCTTACCGGGGGCACGATGTGCTCCAAGGGCCTCTCGAGCATCCAACACATCGACAACCCGTACCGCATCAAGTATCCCATGAAGCAGGTAGGGAAGAAGGGCACGGGCAAGTGGAAGAGGATCTCATGGGACGAGGCCCTCGATACGATCGCAGACAAGATGAAGGCAGCGATCGCCGACCCGGGGCCGCACACTATCGCCATCTCCCAGGGCACGGGGCGCGGCTACAACCGCTATACGATGCGGCTGGCGCGTTCCCTCGGCACCGGCAACGCCATCACGCCGGGCTACGTGTGCCACAGCCCCCGCCTGGGGCTATACGCCCTCGTGACCGGCTATGGGCGACTCTACTGCGACTATCACGGCTGGGGCGGTGAGTTCCCGAAGACCCAGATCATGTGGGCCAAGCAGCTTGAGATCTCCAGCGCCGACTCCGAGATGGCCTACTGGTTCATGCGCTCGGTGGACTACTGCAAGAACCTCATCATCATCGACCCCCGAGCCAGCGCTTACGCCACCCGCGCCACCCTCTGGATCCAGCCCCGGCCGGGCACCGACTGCGCCCTCGCGCTGGGCATGATGAACGTCATCATCGAAGAGGAGCTGTGGGATAAGGAGTTCGTGGACAACTGGACCTTCGGCTTCGACGAGTTGCGCGAGCGCGTCAAGGAGTGGACGCCCGAGAAGGTGTCCGACATCTGCTGGATCCCGAAGGAGCAGGTCGTCGCTGCGGCCCGGATGTGGGCCATCGACACGCCGGGATGCATCCAGGTAGGTAGCTCTCTCGAGCGGCAGGCCAACTGCGGTCACACCCTCAGGGCCATCACCTGTCTGATGGGTCTCGCCGGCAACATCGAGCGCCCGGGCAGCATGGTCAGCTGGGTGCTACCGGACACCGGCCTCATCGAGGACTTCAACCTGGAGCTTCCGATCACCGACGAAATGAAGGCTAAGATCATCGGGGGCGACCGGTTCAAGATGGGCGCCACCCGCACGTGCAACCCCGATACGATGGTCAAGAGGCTCCTTGCCGGGGACGCGCCTATCAAGGTCTGGTTCAGCGTGGGCGGACAGCAGATCGTCCATATGGCCAACACCAAAGAGGTCGTCGCGGCCATCGAGAAGGTCGAGTTCATGTCCCACACCGACCTCTTTATGGGCCCGATGGCCGAAGCGGCCGACATCGTGCTGCCGGCCGCCCACTGGCTGGAGCTGGACGACGTCTACGACATGCACCCGCGTTTCATGATCGAAGCTCACAACAAGGTCGTCGATCCGCCCGGGGAGGCCAAGTCCGACGCTTGGATCTTCAACGAGGTCGGCCGGCGGGTCGTTCCCGACAAGTGGTGGCCGACCGTCGAGGATATGCTCGACTACGAACTGAGACGGGGCGAAGGCCCCGACGGCGGCCCGCTGAAGTGGAAGGACTTCAGCGACAAGCTCGTCAGCGGCTGCTGGGGGCCCGATCAGGTGTACTACAAGTACAAGACCGACTACTGGAGAGAGGGCGGCGGCTTCCCCACTCCATCGGGCAAGTTCGAGTTCAGATCCCAGCACCTGGAGTCGCTTGGGTACGACGGGCTGCCGGTCTTCCGGGAACCCGGCGAGAGCCCGGTCTCGACGCCCGAGCTGTTCAAGGAATACCCCCTCGTGATGAGCAGCGGCTACCGCCAGCCCTTCTATTTTCTCGGGCAGTACCGGAACATCCCGTGGCTGCGTAGCTTCATGGAGTTCCCTACCTGTCAGCTCCATCCGGAAACGGCAAAGCTCTACGGCGTCGAGGACGGCGACATCATCTGGATCGAGGGGCCCAGAGGCAGAATACGGCAGAAGCTGCGGACGTTCCCCGGCATCAAGAAGGGCGTTTTGATGGCCACCGCCAACTGCTTCTATCCGGAGGAACCCGCCGAGGGCTACCATGGGGTGTTCATCTCTAACCCCAACATCCTCACCAGCAACGACCACCTCGATCCGATGTACGGCTCGCCCGACTTGACCTGCCTGATCTGCAAGGTGTACAAGGCCAAGGATGAGGAGCTGACGGAGGAGGTCTTCCGCAACGAGGAGTACGGCTTCGTGCCCACCAGCATGATGGAGGACGTCTAGCCGAGGCCGAGCGACAGACCGCCGTGGTCACGGGTCTGGAAGACACGAACCCCCGGGGCCGGCAGTAGCCGGCCCCGGGGGTCTTCTCGTCGACCTCGACTCGGTCGTCGCGCGGCTGTGGCCGCTCGGCTATGACTCCCGATTGGAATAGCCCAGGAAGGCAGACAGGGAAGCGGCGGCGTTCTTCGTGGCCTCCACGAAGCGCAGTCTCTCCTCGTCGCCGAACCGCCCGGTGGGGACGATGAGCGATATGGACGCGATCACCTTGCCCAGTTGATCACGCACAGGCGCAGCCACGGCGCAGGTGCCGAGGTTGCGTTCCTCGAGGTCGAAGGCGACTCCCTTCGCGGGCCACCCGGTCCAACTCGTGCGGCCAGGGCCGTGCGGGTCGGTGATGGTGTGAGGAGTCAGTCTGCGGATGCGCGGCAGGGCGAGGATCTCCGCTCTCTCCGCTTCGGTCTTGAAGGCCGCGAAGACCTTGCCGTTGCGCGCTGGCCGTGTCGCCGATGATCCGGCCTATGGGCCACCTCTCTCCTGAGGGGCGGGTGGTGTCCACCATGTCGACGCTGACGGCCACGCCGTCGACCTCTATGGCCAGGGTGGCCGCTTCGCCCGTCTTCTGCGGTCAGCTCGCGCAGGTACGGCCGCGCGATGGCCGCAAGCTCCGCGTACGTCTCCGGAGAGGTAGGTGGTCGCCAGAAGAGCCGGACCCAGGTGATACCGGTTGGTCACCGGGTCGCGTACCAGGTACCTGGCCGACTCCATGGTCCGGATCATGCGGTAGGCCGTCATCCTGGGAAGACCGGCCCGCTCCGCGATCTCGTCCAGGGTCCACTCGCGGTTCTCGGCGTCGAACAGCCCCAGCATCGCTGAGTCCCTTGGATAGGGCCCGCACCACGAAGGCGCCCTCCCCGGCAGTCGCCGGCTTCTCGTGCAGCTCGGAACTCACTCGCGGTCTTGGCATAGTACCTTCCCGCTGCGGTCTAAGCGCCCTCGTTAACCGCGCGCACAGCCCCACAGTCTCGAGATCACACAAACGCCATCGTCCCGCCGTCCGGATACAGGATCGTCCCGGTCACGAAGTCTGACGCCGCCGAAGCCAGGAAGACCGCCGGGCCGACCAGATCGGCGACGGTGCCCATGCGGTCCATCGGGATGTTGACCAGCATCTTCTCGTAACGGTCCGCCTCCCGCTTGACCCGCTCCTCGGTCATAGGCGTGATGGTGATGATGGGAGCTATGGCGTTGACCAGCACCTTCTTCGACGCGAACTCGACGGCCAACTGCTTGGTGATCATGTCCACAGCGCCCTTGCTGGCGCAGTAGGCGAGGTTGCCGCCCAGAGCCGCCCGCGCCCCCCGGATGGACGAAAGGTTGATGATCTTGCCGCCCGCCCTGCTCGACCATGTGAGCGGCGAAGTTCTTGCAGCACAGCATCACTCCGCGGACGTTCACGGCGAAGAGCTTGTCCCAGTCGTCCACCGGGAACTCGGTGGCCGGGGCCTTGACGTTGAAGCCCTGGGCGTTGACGAGCACGTGGACGCGCCCCATGTCGGCCACCGTCTTCGCCACCAGCTCCTGGACGTTGCTCTCCTGGTCCGGTGTCGACCGGATAGGTCCTGACATTCTGGCCGGTAGCGGCTTCGATCTCTGGACCGCGCTTTCCAGGCTGGTCCACGTTGATGTCGGCGATAGCCACCTGGGCGCCGTAGCGCACGAAGCCCTGCGCCAGTCCGCGGCCGATACCGCCGGCGCCGCCTACGACTACAACGTTCTTACCCTTCAGGGAGAACAGGTCGTCCATGTCCAGACGCCATCCTTTCCTTTCAGCGTATCCTGTCGGCTCTGCCCGCGAGCTCAGGCCGTCAGCGCTTGACGATGCCGAGGATCTGCCGGGCCTCGTCGGGAGTGGCCGGCTCGATGTTCAGCTCGCGGGCGATCCGGGCCGACCGCTCGACCAGTTGGGCGTTGCTCTTGGCGAGCACGCCCTTCGAGTAGTAGATGTTGTCCTCGAGCCCCACCCGGACGGCATCCGCCCATGATCATCGCCATGGTGGTGACCGGGAGCTGGGCCGCCGAGGTGGCGGTGCAGTTGAAGTAGCAGTTCTCCGGCAGGAACTGGTACATGGACACCAGGGTCTCCGGCGAGTCGCCTCGATGGCGCCCTGGTACATCATCCCCAGCACGAAGTTCACGTAGTACGGAGGCTTGATCAGCTCTTTCTTGATCAGGTTGTTCACGTCCCGATACATGCTCTGGGAGTAGCACTCCATCTCGGGCTTGATGTCCAGCTCCTTCATCTTGGCCGCCCAGGCCTCGATGTCCTTGGTCATGTTGGAGAACGGGGTGCCGGCGAAGGCCCCGGTCTGACGCATGAGGGTGCCCATGTTGAGCGAGGCCGACTCCGGTTTGGCGTCGAGGCAGCGGACGCGCTCCTCGATGGTGAGGTTGGCGCCGCCGCCGGTGGAGAACTGCACGATGATCTCGCTGCACTTACCCGCGGACGGCGGCCATGATCTCTTCGAACTTCTCCTTGGTGCCGGTGGGTTGGCCCTGTTCATCGCGGGCGTGGATGTGCACGATGGCGGCCCCGGCGTTGTAGCACTCCAGCGCGGCCTGGGCGATCTCGTCCGGCTGCTCGGGCGTGTTGGGGTTCATCTCCTTGGTGACAAACGCGCCGTTGAGAGACGCGGTGATGATGACTTTGCCTGCAGGCAGTTTCATGGTGGCTCCTATGGCTCCTCTGTCCGTTATATCCGTTTGTAGATAAGGTCTTTGACGTCCTCGAACACCTTGATCAGCGCCGCGTCGCGCTCTTTGAGGACCTGCTCGAGAGGACGGTCGCTGTAGTCGAAGAAGCCTTTGCCGGTCTTGACTCCCAGTTCGCCCCGCTCCATGAGCTCCACCAGGCTGCGCGGGTTGTTGTCGATCGGAGGCCTCGATGAAGTCCTTGTTCTGCAGGTTGCCGTAGCTGAGGTCGATGCCGGTGAAGTCGTAGCGCTGGACGAAGCCCAGCACCATCGCCCGGGGGATGATGCTGGCCTTGACGGCCAGGTCGAGCTGGTCGGCGGTCATGTAGCCGTTGTCGAGCAGGAAGAAGATCTCGCGGCCGATGATCCGCAGGAAGCGGTTGATGCAGAACCCGGGGACGAACTTCTCCAGCACGGTGGGGACCCGGTCGACCTTCTTGAGCAGCTCGACCACGAAGTCCACCGTCGCCTGGCTCGTCTCGGGCCCTTTGACGACCTCGACCAGAGGGACGATGTGCGGGGGTGCGAACCAGTGGGCGATGACGGTCTGCGGCAGCCGCGCGCGCCGGCATGACCTCGTAGATGTTGAGGTACGAGGTGTTGCTGGTGAAGATGGTCCGTCGAGGGCAGACGGCGTCCAGACTCCTCGTAGAGCGCCTTCTTGGCGTCCATCTTCTCGGCGATGCTCTCGATGACGAAATCGGCGTCCCTGCCCGCTTCCTCCACCGACTGGGTGGTCTTGATCCGGGCGAGCACGCCCGGGACCGCGTCTTCGGTGAGCAGCCCGCTCTCGACGAAGGTGGCGAGGTTCGCCTTGGCCACCGACATCGCCTTTTCGAGAGTCTCGGCCTTGCGCGAGTACATCGTCACGTCGTACCCGGCGGTAGCGAACACCTGCGCCAGGCCCGGGCCCCATGGTGCCGGCCCCAAAGATCGCGACCTTCTTGACGTCTTCGATCTTTCACGTGATGCCCCTTGTGTCGTTCGTTCTACTGGGAGACAGATGTCGTCACGCTGGTATCACTATACCACGATGTATATGCGCCATTTCGCTCGCTCGCCGCGTTTCCACCGATCGCCGCGGGCCGAGACACCCCGCATCGACGAGCGTTTGTCAGGAAGAACCGGGGGCTTCACGCTCTGCGTGAAGCCCCCGGTAGGTTACCCTCGATACGGAAGGTCGTTGGTCCCACGAATCCCTCCGTACTAACAGGACGGCGCGAACACTATTTCACCTGGTCGAGCGTGCCCAGCAGCACGTTCGGGTAGGTCTGCACCGGCACCCAGGTGAGCACGTCGCCCACCTTCTGGACCTCCAGCATGATAGAAGTCGCGCTTGCGCGATGAAACACGGTCTGATAGGGCACGATGGTCACCTTGCCGGTCGGCGTGTCCAGGCTCATATTCGACATGGCTTCGATGACCGTGGCAGGTGTGGTGTCGCCGTTCGTCGCCTTCAATGCCTCGACGTACAGCATGACGCCCTGCCAGGCGCCGTAGCCCTGCGGAGTCGGCGACTCCCCGGGATAGAGCTTCCTGTAGCGCCGCGATGAAGTCCTTGTTCAGGGGGTTATCGATGGTGTAGGCGTAGTAGTCGCAGGCCAGCATGCCCAGACGCGAGGTCGCCCAAATCCGCCAACTGGGCGTCGCTGAAGTTGTTGGACATCGGCGCGGCCAAGCGGAGCGGTCAGGCCGTAGTCGTTGTACTGCTGGACGAAGGGGACGGCCCCGTTGCCGAAGATCCAGAACAGGGTGACGTCGGCGGGCTTCATCGTCGTCAGATAGGCGCTGAAATCGACCGTGTCCAGGGGCACGTAGTTCTCGCTCAGCACCTCTCCGCCGCCCTCGTCGACGAATGCCTTCTTGAAGCCGGCCGTGCAGCGCGTAGGCGGGCGTGTCGTCGTAGTTGATGACGTTGGCCGTCTTGTAGCCCTGCTCCGCCAGGAACTTGCCGAAGTAGTACCCATGGGAGTCGAAGAAGCCGGTGTGGATGAAGGCCAGGCCGTTGGCCGTCTCCAGGTTCTCCGTCGGCTGCCCCACGATAGACATCTGCGGTATGCCGCTGACGACTTGCCCAGGTAGTCGGCCACCGCCTTGGCGGACGGCGAGAAGATCGGGCCGATCATGACGTTGATCCCGTCGCTCTCCACCAGTTTGCCGGGCCTTGTCGACCGCGACGACCGGGTCGGAGGCGTTGTCCTCAGGGAAGTACTCGATCGGCCGGCCCACGAACTGGTTGTCGAGCATGGCGAAGGCCGTCTTGTATGCCCCTGCTCGGCCAGCTCGCAGTCGTAGGCCATGAAGCCGGTGAAACCTTCGTCGAATCCGATCTTGATCGGCTCTCCGCTGCCGGAGCCGTGGTCTCAGTGCTTGCCGGAGCCGTGGTCTCGCTGGCAGGCGGCGCCGTGGTCGTGGTCTCTTCCTCCTCGCCGCAGGCGACGGCGAACAGGCTCAGACCCACGAGAACCACCAGCATCAGGACCAATAGTCGTCTTGTTCACTTCCTCACCCCTCCTTTCTGCCTTTCCCTCTAGTTTCCCTTACCCCTGCTTGGACCCCATCCACACCTCACTCGCCGACGCCCAGATACATGCTCTTGACGCTCTCGTTGTCGATCAACTCGTCCGGCGTGGATTCGTAGACGATCGTGCCCTTGCTCATGATGTAGGCGTAGTCGGCCACGCTCATGGCCATGCCGAAGTCCTGCTCCACCAGGAGGATGGACTGTCCGGCCGCCTTCAGCTCCTCGATCACCCTGAACACCTCGTCGACCACCACGGGGGCCAGCCCTTCCGACGGCTCGTCGAACAGGAGGAGGTCGGGATTGGTCATAAGTGCGCGGGCGATCGTGAGCATCTGCTGCTCGCCCCCGCAGAGCAGATTGCCCTTGTTCTTGCGCCTCTCTTCCAGCTTGGGGAAGACGGTGAACACCTTCTCCAGGGTCCAGGGGTCCTTCTTGCCGCCTGTGCGGGCCGCCATCTTCAGGTTCTCGGTCACCGAGAGCGACGAGAAGATCATCCTTCCCTGCGGGATGAGCCCGATCCCCAACCGAGCGATCTTGTGCGGGCGGAGGCCCGACGATCGTCCTGGCCGTTGAAGAGGATGCTGCCCTTGCGGGGCGGCGTCAGCCCCATGATCGAGCGGATGGTGGTGGTCTTGCCCATGCCGTTGCGGCCGAGAAGAGCGACGATGGTGGCGTCCTTGACCGCGAGCGACACCCCTTGGAGGATGTACGAGTCCCCGTACCAAGTGTGGATGTCGTTGAAGTTCGATCATCGGTCGCCTACCCGCCGAGTGTCAGGGACTTGCGGGAGCCCATGTAGATATCTCTCACCATCTGGTTCGAGCGAATCTCGTCGCACGTACCCTCGCAGGCGATCTCCCCGTAGTGCAGCAGCATCACCCGCTCGGCCACGCCGAAGACCAGGTCCATGTCGTGAGCGATCATGAGCACGGTGATCTTGGAGCCCAGATCGCGGATGCGCGAGGTGATGTCCGCGCTCTCGATGGTGGTGAGTCCGCAACTCGGTTCGTCCAGCAACAGCAGCTCCGGGTCGACTGGCCAGGCTGAGGGCGATCTCCAGCTTCCGCTGCTGACCGTATGCCAAGCGAGCTGACCACCTCGTCCCTCAGCTCCCACAACTCCACGGACTCGAGCAGCGCCTGCGCCGCGGCCCGCAGTGCCTTGTCCTTGATGAAAATCCCGGAAGATCCCGTACCGGCTCTTCTTGACTGCCCTGGAGGGCGATCAGCGCGTTGACCTCGCACCGGTCTGGTAGGGGAAGAGGCTGGTGATCTGGAACGAGCGGGCCATGCCCATGTGAGTGCGGGAGAACACCGAGGCATTGGTGATGTCCTCTCCCTTGAAGTACACCTTACCGGCCGAGGGTTTCAATTGGCCCGTGAGAACGTTGAACAGCGTCGTCTTGCCGGCCCCGTTGGGACCGATTATGCGCCAACCGCTCACCCGGCTCGATGCCGAACGTCACATCCTTGACTGCGGCAAGACCCCCGAAATGCACCGACAGGTCTTTGGTCTCAAGAGAGCGCCACGGTAGCACCTTCTTCCAACCCTTGAGGATCCACACGCCCGAGTCCTTCCGGGATGACCATGATCGTCACCACGAACATAGCTCCAAAGATCAGGGGCCAACGGTCGGGCAAGTACAAGCTGGCGATGTACTCAACGCCCACATAGACGACGCTGGCCACGATCGGGCCGAAAAAGACGGTCGCGCTGCCCATGATAACGAGCAGGAAGGCTATATCGCTCGTTATCATCGCCATAGTATTCGGGACCATGGTGGAACCGAAATAGGCGAACAGGACCCCGGCCACGCCGCCGAACACGGCGGCGATGATCCAGGACGTGTACTTGTAGAGCCAAGTGTTATAGCCCAGGGCCTGCATGCGGCGCTCGTTGTCGTGTATACCGCGCAGGGCGTAGCCGTAGTGGGAGTTCACTATCCGATACATGATGTAGGCGCACACGACCAAGAAGACGAAGACAAGATAGTAGTAGCTGCCGGAATCCACTCGGATGCCGAAGCCCAGGTCGGGTCGCGGGATGCCCGCCAGGCCGGTGGACCCCCCTGTCACGGGCCGCAGGGCGATGGCCACCCGGGAGAGTAGCTCTCCGAAAGCGATCGTGGCCAGCAGGAAGTAGATGGGGTTGGACGCGCCCGCCCCCACCCCGAACACCCGGAACGCGGGAACGCCGAGAATGGCGGCGATGACCGCCGTCGCGATCAGAGCCAGAAGCAGGTTGAGCCAGAAGTTGTCGATACCGACTTTGAGGACAAGGATGGCGGTGGCGTAGCCGCCGGCCCCGAAGAACGCGGCGTGCCCGAAACTGGGGATGCCAGCGTAGCCCCAGATTATGTTCAGGCGACAGACCGAAGAGGGCGTAGATCATCATCTTCGTGACTAGGCTGGAGACAAACGATGGGAGGAACAACGGCAGCACAAGGACAATGACGCCGATCACGAGAATCGGCAGCGCCAGCGTGACAAACGATCTTGGAGGTCTCCCGGCAGCAGCGCCCCTGACATCTTCTGGACTCCGACTTGCCGCCCGAGGGAGCTCATCGGTGCGCTCGACCATCAAAACACCCTCCTGCCAATGAGTCCGCTGGGCCTCACGAGCAGAACGACGAGAAACACGATATAGGAGAAGAACAAAGCCGCCATTAGGGAAGTAAGCTTTGCCGACTGTGTCCAATAGGCCGATGACGAGCGCCCCCAGCATGGTGCCCTGGATGTATCCAGTGCCCCCCACTACCACGACGATGAGGGTCAAGAGCAGCAGATTGTCGCCCATCGTGGGGTAGGCGCCGATGACCGGAGTCCCGATAACACCGGCCAGACCGGCGAGCGCCATCCCCAGCAGGAACACCAGAGTGCTGACCAAGCCGTAGTTGACACCTAGGCTGACGGTCATCTCCTTGTTGTCCATGCCGGCTCGGATGATCGCCCCCGCGCGGGTCCGGTCCTGCATCCACCAGAGGAGGCCAAGGATCACCGCACCGACCCCACAGATGAATAGGCGATAGACAGGAAAGCTCAACTCCCCGATGGAGATGGTCCCCTGAAGCCACTCCGGTGTCTTCGCGATCTGGGCTCTCGGGCCCCAGATCCAAAGGACGACATTCGCCACCATGTAGGAGAGGCCGATGGTAAGGACCGCCTGCTCGGGGATCTTGTTGTAGAGACGCTTGAGGAAAAAGGAATACAGGCCGTAACCGATTACGGCCAGGCAGATGGCGGCGACGACCACGGCCAGCCAGAACGAGCCAAGAGAATCGATGATCTGAAGCCCCACATAGGCGCCGAACATGTAGAGAGCGCCGTGGCTGAGGTTGAGCACCCCCATGACACCGAAGGTAAGAGAAAACCCCGCTGCCAACATGAACAGGATGAAGGCATATGAAAGCCCATTCAGTCCCGTGACCAGCGCTTGGTCCATTCACCCCCCCTCGCGCGATGCCTTGCGACGACTTGGCGGTCTTAGGCCCTGCCCCTGCAGACCGGTCCCCGTCCGCCTGCGTGAGCCCCACTTGCGATCGCGACGCAGGTCGATCGGATCACCCTCCCCCTTGCGACGTGCGAAGCGACCCTCCTACTTCAGCAGCGAACGCCAAACATGATAACGCTGTATCACAAAGCAGGCATGCGATTTCACAACCGCCTGCGATTCTAGTATAGAACATCGACCTGCACAAGGGGAGGTCGGCTCCGGCCCATCCTGACGGCACTACCAGCGAACCGGGTAATCAGCGCACCACCGCATAAGGCCCTTTTCATCACAAGAAGAATACCTCGAGACCGGCCATTTCATGATGACTAGGCTCAGGAGGCAGGGCCGGGCGGGAGGTCGTGTACGAGGGGGCGGCGGCCGTAGGTCGCCGCCCCCCGGCTCCTTCTACGGTCCTAAGACTCCCTGAGCACGTCGATCATGATGTCGGTGGCCTTAAGGGCATATTCTCTGGGGATGGTAAGCGGCGGCATGAAGCGGAACACGTTGAAGTTGCGGCCGCAGGGGAGTATGAGGATGCCCCGGTTGAGGAGCTTCATGGCCATCTCCACCACCTTCTCGGGCGCCAGCGGCTCTTTCGTCTCCCGGTCTTCCACCAACTCGAGCCCGATCATGAGCCCCCGGCCCCGCACCTCGCCGATACAGCTGACCTCGTCCATGGCCGAGCGCATGCGCTCTTTGATCTCCTCCCCCAACGTCTGCGCCCGCCCCATAAGATCCATCTCTGGGTCGGTGATGATATCGATGTTGGTCATGCAGACCTCGGCGCTCAAGGAATTACCGGCAAAGGTCGAGGGTTGCGATCCGAGACGGAGCTTCTCCTCGATATCGGCCCGGTATGTGAGACCGGCCATGGGGAGGTCCCCGCCCATGCCCTTACCCCAGGTGAGCATGTCGGGGACCACACCTGCGTATTCGATGGCCCACATCTTGCCCGTACGCCCGGCCCCGGCCTGCACCTCGTCGGCCACATACAGGCAGCCGTATTTCTCGCAGGCCGCTTTGATGATCTGGAAGAACTCCGGCGGCGGGGCCACGTAGCCTCCCTCACCCTGCTCGGCTTCCACGATGACGGCCGCGACGTCATCCGCGGCTGTGTAGGGGGTATTGAGCACGTAGTCCACGTACTTGGCACACTGCACATCGCAGGCCGGGTAGGTCATGTTGAAGGGGCAGCGGTAGCAGTACGCGTAGGGGAGGTGCTGGACCCCGGGGATCAGAGGCCCAAAGCCGTGACGGTAGTTGTACCCGGTGGTGAGAGCCGCGGTGCCGCACCAGACCCCGTGATAGGCGCCTTGAAAGGCGATGATCTGACTTCTGCCCGTGTAAGCGCGGGCGAACTTAATGGCGGTCTCGACGGCGTCGGAGCCCGCCTGAAAGAAGCTGGTGTGGCAGTTGCCGCGCAGCCCCTCGGGCATGACCTCCGAGACCCTCTTGGCGAGAGCGATGCGCTTGGGGTTGGTGATGTCGATGGTGTGCATGATGTTCTCGCACTCACGCCTGATGGCATCGAGTACCCGGGGGTGTCCCCGCCCCACCGCGTTCACGGCCACGCCCGCGGCCATGTCGATGAATAGGTTGCCGTCGGGGTCCTTGGCCGTCGCTCCTTTGCCCTGCTCGAGGACAATGGGGAAGTTGGCCCCGCCCCGGGTGAGGGCCTCGTACTTGGCCGACTCCTCGAGAAGGGCCCGGACCTTCGGGCCGGGCACCTCGGTCACGATCTGGGGGGCGTCGGGGTGACAGAGTCCCATCAGTTCGGATTCGGAGATCATGGCTTCTTATCCTTTCCGTTTGGGAGATTAAAGATCGGCCAGGGTGCAGGCGTCATAATCCATGCCCACCCCTTCGGCCACAGCCTGGCAGACCAGATGGCCCCGAAGGACGTTCAGACCCTTGAAGAGAGCGGGGTCGGCCGTAAGGGCCGCCCGGTATCCCAGGTTGGCCAGCTTGGACACGTAGGGGAAGGTGGCGTTGGTAAGGGCGAAGGTGGAAGTCCGAGAGACGCGCCCGGCAGGTTGGCCACGCAGTACATGGTCACTCCATCGACCGTGAAGACCGGGTCCTCGTGGGTGGTGGGCACCGCCCCTTCCACGCAGCCGCCCTGGTCGATGGCCACGTCCACGATGACCGAGCCCTTCCTCATTTTGGCGATCATGTCCCTGGTGACCACCTTCTTGGCTTTGGCTCCGGGGATCAGCAGCCCGCCGATCACGAGATCGGCCGCCGCCACCGCCTCCTCGATGTTGTAGACGTTGGAGGCCAACACACTGAGACGCCCCGCGAGCACGTCGGCTAGATAGCGCAGCCGGTCCAGGTTGATGTCGAGGACGGTCACGTTGGCCCCCATGCCCAGAGCCACCTTGGCCGCGTTGGTGCCTACCACCCCGCCTCCGATGATGGCCACGTTGCCGGGGGACGTGCCGGGTACTCCCGCGAGTAGCACGCCGCTGCCGCCGTTCTCCTTCTCCAACCAGTGAGCGCCCACCTGGATAGAAAGTTTGCCGGCCACTTCGCTCATGGGCGTGAGCAGGGGCAGAAGGCCGTCGTCAAGCTGCACGGTCTCGTAGGCGATGCCGACGATCTCCCGCTCAAGGAGAGCCTTGGTGAGCTCCGGAGCCGGAGCCAGGTGTAGATAGGTGAAGAGCACCTGGCCCGCGCGCAGGAGCGGATACCCCTCAGGAAGGGGCTCCTTTACCTTGACGATCATGTCCGCTTGGGCGAAGATCTCTTCGGCTGCGGGGCGGATCTCGGCCCCGGCCTCGACGTACTCGGTGCCGGAGATGCCCGAGCCTTCCCCTGCGGAGGCCTCGACGAGAACGGTGTGGCCGTCATCGACCAGGCTATGTACGCCTGCGGGCACCATGGCCACCCGGTACTCATGGTTCTTTACCTCCTTGGGCACACCGACGATCATGCTGTTTCCTTTCTGACTACCCTACGCGACCAGCGCCGGATCGATCCGCAGCTCGCATCACCCGCCAGGCCATCCGCTGCGGCACCTTCGCAAGCGTGAAAGACCTGGTAGCCGCCATCCGCCGCTTCATCGACGCCTAGCACGAGCGCTGCCACCCATTAACGTGGAGCAAGGAACCAGACGAGATCCTCAGCCGCGCGCGTCCGCATGAGAGGACTTCAGACGCAGTACACTAGGCTCTGAATACATCAACGCATATCTTTGAAGACTATGCCCTCAAAGGTTTTGAAGGGCACCCAGGTCATTCTGTCTCCGACCATCGCGGTCTTCATCAGATACAGGTTGCCCTTCCCGACCCAGACAGACTCGTATTCAACGAAGCTGTACGGACCGGCCGGCGTGTCAAGAGAGATCGAGGCCAGGGCCTTCTTAAGCGCTTCAGGCGAGGTATCGCCGTCGGTCTTCTTGACCGCTTCTGCGAATAGGTTGACGGCGATCCATCCAGCTGAGCTCTGGGTTTGGGGATATTCACCGTCCCACTGGGCGAGGTAGTCCTCGACGAACTTCTTGTTTGTCGGGTTGTCAAGCTCCGGCGTGTAGTACTCGATCCCGTAGATGTCGAGCGCGATGTCGCCGAGTTGGGCCATCTGAGCCTCGGTGAGGTTACAAGGCGTCGGGGTAATCAACGGAGCATCGATGCCGTAGTCGTTGTACTGCTGGAGGAACGGAACCGCGGCGGGCCCAAAGACCCAATAGAGAACCGCGTCCGCCTTGGGCAGGGTGGTGAGGTAAGCACTGAAATCCATCGTTTCGATGGGGACCCATACGACGTCTAGCATCTTCCCGCCGGCCTCTTCGAAACCCTTCTGGAAGCCCGCCTGTATCTCGCGACCGGCCGTGAGCTCGGCGTAGATCGCGGTCACCGTCTTGTAGCCAAGCTCCTCGTACACAAACTTGCCGAAATAGTATCCCCCGCAACTCAGAAACCCCTGGGGAACGAAGCCAAGCTTGTTGCCCGTCTTCAGGACCTCAGTCGCCCAGCCCAGGTTCCCCATCAAGGGTATTCCGCCAGCAGTGGCGAGGTAGTTGGTGACCGCGGCGACACTCGTCGGGTCCATGGGGCCAATGTGATAGTTGATCCCGTTACTCTCCACGAGCTGCCGGGCTTTGTCGACGGCCTGGACCGGATCCAGATTGTTCTCTGCCTTCAGGTACTCGATCGGCCGCCCCAGCACCTCGGAATTCAGCTGTTTGAGAGCGGTCTGGATGCCGTGATCCACGAGCGCCACATCTACCGACAAGGGGCCCGTGAAAGCATCGTTTAACGCGATCTTGAACGGCTCCCCCGTGGCCGTCGTCGCTTCGTCCGACCCGCAGCTCACGGAGACTAATCCGGTGGCTGCTAGAACAAGCGCTACGACCGTGACAAGTAGTATCTTTTTGAACATGGCTTCCCCCTAACGTTCCTGAACCGTTTGAACAGACCTGCTGACAGTAGTACAGGTAGCTAAGCAGCGCAAGTTGTCCCGGGCGCACCTCCTGGTTTTGGGGTCCCGCTCTATCGAGGCACGTACAGAACGCTCTTCGGCATCGTCTCCATGAGTCGAGCGAGGTCGCTCACTTCGCCGTAGCTCATGCAGGCCGACATGCAGTGCTTGACACAGGCCGGTTTCTCCCCGCCTGCGGTACGCCGGGCGCAAAGATCGCACAGGTCGGTGGGGAAGGGTAGGAAGTCCACCTGCACCTTGTCCACCGTCTCCCGGGTCAAGTCTTTCACCATGATGCCCCAACGGCCGGCGGGATAGCCGTGTTCCTGTTTGCAGGCCACCTCACAGGTGTGGCAGCCGGTGCAGTAGTCGTAGTTGATGAGGAGCCCCTTCTTAGCCATGGTCACTCCTCTCCTTCCTTGATCTTCCTCACGGCCACGAGCGGGGTCTTATAAGGGCCGCCCCCGTAGCCCGAGGCATCGCCCGGGCCGATGTTCACCAGGAGGTTGCAGTTGATGTCCCAGATACCGTAGAGGTTGGGCTCCTTCCCCTCGGTCTCCGGTAGCCACCAGCCGTGGGGTACGCTCACCACTTTGGGATGGACGATGGGGGTGACCTTGGCTTTGCGCTTGATCCGGCCCCGGTCGTTTAGGATCCTCACCCACTCGCCGTCTGAGATGCCCAGTTCGGCCGCGGTCTTCGGGTGGATCTCCACGATGGGATCGGGGTCGCATTCTCTCAGCCAGGGGATGTTGCGGTGCTCAGAGTGGAAGAAGACCGGGGAGCGCCGGCCGGTGACCATGACCAGGGGGTATTTCTGGGCAAGCTCGGGAGTGCGGACCTCGCTCTCCGGAGCCTCGGTGAAGAAGGGCAGCGGGTCCATGTTCCACTCTTTGAAGCTGGTCGAGTAGAGCTCCAGCTTGCCCGTGGGGGTGCGGAAGCCCGGTTGCCTATCGGCGCGCAGCAGCCCTTTTTCGTAGCGACGGTAGGGCCGGGTAGGAGTGTCCTTGTCGGGGAACTTCCAGTGACCGTCTTTCAGTTCGTCGAAGGTGAACCCCGACGGCCCCAGGCGGTCGTTTATGAGGTCTTTCACGGTGTCGTAGCGTTTGCGCAGTTCGGGATTGAAGCGTTTGGCCAGCTCCAGGTTGATCTCCCAGTCCGAGCGGCACTCCTCCACCGAAACGGCGGGCATCATCACCTGCAGGGGACTCCACCAGGAGCGGAGGCTCTCTTTCTCGGCGATGGAGGCGGCGGGGAGGATAAGGTCGGCCACCGCCATGGTGGTGGGGTTAGGGAACAGGTCGACGACCACGTTGAACTCCATGGCCTTGAGAGCCTGGTAGTGCAGCCTGGTGTCGGCCGCCTGGCCCCCCAGCATGTTGGTGGTCTGGATCCAGCAGGCCTTGATGGGATAGGGATCCCCGGAGAGCATCTGCTCGACCGCCCGGTCCGGCTGACCCCAGCCCCGGAAGTTCTTAAGCAGGGCGAACTCCTGGGCCCCGATCCGTTTCTCGTTCATACGGTGGACGAAGTCCTCGCCATAGAGCGAGAACAGCTCTTGGGTGGAGAAGGGATAGGTGGTCACGTCGAAGGCCGGTTTGGCGATGACGTTACCGCCGGGCACGTCTAGGTTGCCCGTGATCGACCACAGGTGGGCGATCGACTGGGCGATGGTGGTGCCGGAGGGACCCATGTCGACGGGCACCCCCCACTGGATGGCGGCCGGCTTGGCGCGCGCATACGTGCGGGCGGCCTCCGCGATGTCCTCGGCCGGCACCCAGGTGATCTTAGAGACCCGGTCCAGCGGATACTCGGCCGCCCGGGCCCGCAGCTCCTCGAAGCCGCTACACCACGTCTCCACGAACTCGTGGTCGTAGAGGCCTTCGGAGATGATGACGTTCAGCATGCCCAAAGCCAGAGCGGCATCGGTGCCCGGCCGGAGCTGCAGGAACTTCTCCGCCCGGGACGAAAACCAGGTCCAGCGGGGATCGATGACGATGAGCCTCGAGCCCCGCTTCATGCAGTCGGTGACCCAGTGGCCGTAGAAACCGTCCTGGCAGCCGGCGGCCGGGTTCTGGGCCCAGACCACGATCACTTCGGGGGGGCGGTACTCCGGATCGGCCATGCCCTCGGGCAGGAACTGGCCGGCGTCCAAGACGGCGTAGTCGCCGTGGGTGAACATCATGGCGGCCAGGCGGGGGGTGTAGCAGGAGTGACCGCCCAGCCCTAACTGCACCCAGTTGGGGCTGCCGAACGAGTAGCAGAGGAAGGAGATGGGGCCGCCGACATCGCGGCCGGTGCCTTGGGCGAAAATGATCGCTTCCGCCCCGTATTTCTCCTTGATCTCATTGAAGCGCGCTTCCACCGTATCCAGCGCTTCGTCCCAGGTGATGCGCTCGAACTTCCCTTCACCGCGCTCCCCCACTCTCTTCAAAGGATGGGTGAAACGCTCGGGGTGATAGACGAACTGGGTCAGCGCCAGCATGCGGGGGCACACCCGGCCCTGGCTGTAGGGGTGGTCTTCGTCCCCCTCCACCTTGACCACCCGGCCGTCCTCGACGAAGAACTTGACGCCGCAGCCCCCGTGACAGCCGGGGCCGGGCGACCAGGCGGTAGATCGGACTATCTTACAGTCTGCCATCGAACTATCTCCTTACGGTACCCACTATGTTCGGATATCAGCTATTGCCGAAGGTCAGCAGTCTGCCAGAGCTAGTCCCTGCTCCACGTTCTCCTTGACAACCATCATTGTGATGCTTTCATCGCTGGGCGTGAGCAAGGTTTCATGTGGTATGTAGACAGTAGACAGAGCGAGCCCCAGAACGACCTCGTCAGGATGGCCACAGCCCCTGGTCGATTCCAAGATCCGCGAGCGTCCGGAGCGTGGGCCTGCCCGTTCGCGGATCCCAGCCCATCGCCTGGAAGTAGCTCTTGCGCATCACACCGAAGGGAACGTCGTGTCCTGCGGCCGGACCGGCGCCGAGAGGCTCCTCGAGTCTCTTGGGCAACTTGAAATCGTTCGGCCCCAGTCCTTCCCTGATGTTGAAGGCCTGACGCAGAGTAAGGATCCTCCTGCCCGCCTTCAGCCCTTCCTGCCAATCCATGTCCCAGCCGGTGACCGGGCGGAGCAGCTCCACCACCGGGAGGGGATCGAAGGTCGAATACAGGGAACAAAGCCCTGCCGAACTCAAGAGCTGCCAGTAGGCCGCGCCGAGCGCGTAGATCTCACCCTTCTTGTCGTATTCCCCGAATGGCCCCTTGGTGTCTGATTGGAGCAACGGGTCGGGACCCAGGGACACACCCTGGTCGAGCAGGGAAATCGCCTGGGGTCCACAGTGCTGGGCGGGCGTAGCGTCGGAGATGTAGAAGGTGCCCTGGCCCGGGGCAAAGCGCGGATCGTGCAACGGCACCTCCCGGCCGCCCACGTGCATGGCGTACTGCTCGCTGCCTTTGCCGATGCGCTCGGCCGCCCGTTTACTGCCGTCGGCGAGGATCGCGCCGAACCCTTCTCGTCTTGCCATCTGTTCGACCAGGGCCACGACAGCGGCCGAGTTTCCGAAGGTCAGTTCCAGCCCGCCGGTGTCGCTGGAATCGATCACTCCGTTCTCGTAGCATTCCATGGCGAAGGCGATGGCACCCCCGACCCCCATGGTGTCGATGCCATAGCGGTTGCAGATCTCATTCGCCCGGATGACAGATTCGACGCTGTCGTTGCGACAGTTGACGCCCAGCGCACCCAGGGTTTCGTACTCGGGCCGGTGGGTCTCGTCCTGGCTCGCGTATGGACCCTCGGGGATCCGCAGGAGCGCCCCGCAGCGCACAGGACAGCTGTTGCAGCCGTAGCTTCTGAGCTTGTAGACGTCCATCTTGGGTCCGTCCAGGTTGCCGCACGTGGGGAGAGCATCGCTACCCGTGGTAGTCCAGTTGCTGGTCGGGCAGTCGCCGACGGAGAGAAGGAAGCTCGTAAATGCCCCGGTGCCGGCGGCCGAAATCCCCTTCAGGAACCCACTGTTCTTTATGGTCTCGCCGTATCCCTTCTGCACGGCTTTGAGCCCCTCCTTGTCGGCCACCTCGATGCGGGCGCTCTTCGCGGCCCGCACAGCTATGGCCTTGAGCTTCTTCGAGCCCATGACCGCCCCCACCCCGGAGCGAGCCGCGATCCTTCCCTTCTCGTTGACGATGCCGGCCAGCCGCGAGCACTCCTCGCCGGCGGGCCCTATGCACGATACGGTCCAACTGCCTGGCTCCCCCAGCTCCGCCTGCAGCAGGTCGTCGGTCTCGTAGGTGTCTTTACCCCAGAGCTGGTCGGCGGCGATGAGTCGCGCCCGACCCTTGTCGATGACCAGGCAGACGGGACGCTCCGCCGCGCCCGTGAAGAACACCGCGTCGTAGCCGGCCCTCTTCAGCTCCGGTCCCCAGGTGCCACCGGCATTTGAGTCGGCCCATCCGTTGGTCAAAGGCGACTTGGTCGTCACCATGAACCGGCCCCCGCCGTACACCCCGGTGGCGGTGAGGGGCCCCGTCGCGAAAGCCAGCATGTTCTCGGGCCCGAGCGGATCGACCCCGGGCTTCATCCGTTCCATGAGGACCTTCGCACCGATCCCTGTTCCCCCGATGCAACTCCGATAGAACCCCTCGTCAGGGGTTTCCTCAACGATCGCGCTCGTGGTCAGGTCGACAAATAGAAGCTTTCCAGAATAACCGTAGGCCATGATAGGTCACCCCTTCGCAAAATCTCGTAGATCACCGTGGATAAGCTCTCTCCGCACGCCGATACGCGAGAACTGGTCTTCACTACCGTCAAGATTTGCCCTTTGCTTCCAAGAGAAAAGACCAGTAGCGGCCGGTAAGCTATCGGCCCTTCGAGAAAGCACCAGTCCAGAATGGCAAATCGCTGAGTTACTCTCGCTCTTCCAGTGAGTCGGCATCTTTATCTGGGGGTGAATAATGCCGAATGGGGCTTCTCTTCCATCGTCGCGGCAAGCGATGCCAGATCCCCGTACCACATGGTGCTGGCCTGACAGGCTTTGACGCAAGCAGGCTTGTCTCCTTCCCTGACCCTCTTCGCGCATAGGTCGCAATACTTGGTGGGAAAAGGCAGGAAGTCTATGCGCAGTCTCTCCCCCTCGGTGTATATCTCATTCAGCTTGATCCCGCAGGTTCCCACGGGGTAGTCGTGCTCCTGCTTGCAGGCCAGCACACAAGACTGGCAGCCAGTGCAGTACTCGTACTCTATAAGCAGTCCGTTACGTGGCATCTCTATTCTTCCTTCTCTCGGTTCTTGTCCGGCCAGGACTTCACCTCACTGCGTCAATCAGGAGACTTCGAGACCCGGACCAACATGTACGACAGGGGTCCGCCGCCGAAGCCCGAGGAATCGTTGTATCCCATGGGTATCAGCTGATTGCAGTTCAGATCCCAGACTCTATACGGGTTGTCGTTATCGCCCTTTTCTTCCGGCAGCCACCAAGCATGAGGGACCATGATGGTCTTGGGATGGATCATGGGGGTGACTTTGGCTATCCGCTTGAAGCTTCCCATGGTCCCTTCGATGAGCACCCAGTCGCCGTCCTTGATGCCCTTCTCCTCGGCGGTCTGGGGACTGATCTCCACCAGAGGATCGGGATCGCATTCCCGTAGCCAGGGGATCTGCCGGTGCTCGCTATGGAAGAGCACGGGGGAACGCCGGCCGGTCATCATCATGAGCGGGTAGTCCCGGAAGACCTCGGGCGTCTTCTCCTCGCTCTCCGGCTCCAGCTCCCTGTAGTAGGGCAATGGGTCGAGGCCCCACTCTTCGTATTTGGTGCAATAGAGCTCCACCTTGCCGCTGGAGGTGCGAAATCCGGGCTTCTTGTCCTGGCGCAGCGTCCCCTTTTCGTATCGGCGATAGGGACGGCTCCCGCAGGGATGACCCTCAGGGGCGAGATCCCAGACCTTGTCGATCATCTCTTCGAAGGTGTAGCCGGAGGGTCTCATCCTGTCGGAGAGCATCTCCCGCACGCTCCCCCAGGGGACCGCTTGGGGATTGAAGCGTTTGGCCAGGGTGAAGTTGATCTCCCAGTCCGACTTGCACTCCGGGACGTCAATGACCTTGTGGATGATATTGAGCGGGCCCCCGATGCAGTAGATGGAGTCCTTCTCGGGCAGGCTGGCGGCAGGAAGGACGACATCGGCGATCAGGTGCGCCGTAGGCGTCATGAATAGGTCGACCACAACGTTGAAATCGAGCTTGAGGGCTGCCTCGTAGTGGCGCCTCACGTCTTGGGCCTGGTTGGCCAGGGGATTGTTGGCCTGGATCCAGAGACCGTGGATCTCGTAGGGGTCGCCGGTCTCCATCTGCTCGATGACGCAGTCCTCCTGGGCCCAGGCCCGGAAGTTCTTGACCAGGGGGTACTTATCCGCGCCGATCCGCTTCTCGCTCAGGTTCCAGTGAAGCTCCTCACCATAGAGCTGGATGACTTCCTCGGTCGAATACGGGTAGGTGGTCACACCGTAGGCAGGCCGGCAGATGACGCTGCCCCCGGGCACGTCAAGGTTTCCCGTGATGGCTACGAGACGGTGGATGTTCATGATGGCCTGGTTGCCTTCCGGCACCCCCTCTACCGGGCGTCCGATCTCGATGCCGGCGGGGCTATTGGTGGCGTACATCTGGGCGGCCTGGCGGATCTTCTCTGCCGGTACCCAGGTGATGGGTTCTGCCCACTCCGGCGTGAACTGCTTCACCCTTTCGGCCAGCTGATCGTATCCATGGCACCATTTATCGATGAAGGCGTGATCCACCAGGTCTTCGCCCACCACAACATTCATCATGGCCAGTGCCAGAGCGTTGTCCGTCCCCGGCCGTATCTGCAAGAAGAGGTCGGCGCGGGTGGCTATCCAGGTCTCCCGGGGATCGATGACGATGACCTTGGCCCCCCGGCGCATCAGATCGATGAACCAGTGGTCGGCCCAGTAGTGATCCACGCAGGCGCGACTAACGGAAGAGCCCCAGACGACCGCGCACTTGGTGGAGACATACTCGGGATTGTCGAATCGTTCCGGGAAGAACTGGGCGGCGTCGGGGAAGGTGAAATCTCCCTGCATCACGTATCCGGCCGCCAACTGAGGAGTGAAGCAGGCGTGTCCCGACAAACCCCACATGCACCAGTTGGGGCTGCCGTACGAATAGGCCAGCAGGGTCATGGGACCGCCCACATCCCGGCCGGTGCCCTGGGAGAAGACCACCGACTCGGGACCCCACTTGTCGGCGATCTCCCTCATCCGGGTCTCGCAGATGTCGAAGGCTTCGTCCCAGGAGATCTCCTGCCACTTGCCTTCTCCTCGTTCTCCCACTCGCTTCAGCGGGTGCCTCAAGCGGTCGGGGTGGTAAATGTACTGGGTGAGGGCCAGGGCCCGTGGGCAGACCCGGCCGTGATACCACGGGTGCTCGGGGTCGCCCTCCACTTTGACGACCTTGCCATCCTTGACGTGAACCTCCAGACCGCAGCCTCCATGACACCCACAGCCTGGCGACCAACCGCCCATTCGATAGATCTGCTCTCTCTCGTCCGTGGTCACCATGGCCCATCCCCTTTGCGATAGGTTTCGCCTCGTTGCCTCAGTCGTTCGGTCTGGAAGGTTGGCCAGCTGGTTTCGTTGATTGCTCCTTCGCTGCAACGAATATTGCCACCTTAATAATCGTTCAGTAGAATGTCAAGAGGATTGGAGTCGGCGGAGTCAGTGCTTATTTGCGACTGACTAGGGCGACATTCCGCGGAAGATAGAAAGGCAAGGAACACCGATGGTTCAAACTGGCATGCGGGGAGACCTGAGGAAGAAGGAAATCATTGACGCTACTGTTGATGCGATAGCCAAACATGGGGTGCGAGGGGCGACCATCAACCGCGTCGCGACCCAAGTGGGCGTGACGCCTGCTGCGCTGTATTTCTACTTCTCCGGCCGGAGAGAGCTGCTCCTGGCGGCAATGGACGAGGTGATAGACAAGATCCGAGAGACCCGTCGCAACGCTGTTCATGCAAACGTGGTGGAGCGATTGCGACAGATTGGCATCAACCACATGAATCTCGTCTTGGCCCAAGAGGAAGTTGCCGCCGCCTTCCTGGAATTCATCTGTGCCCCACCCGAGGAGAATCTCCGGGAGGCGCTGGGTGCCAGGCAGTTGATGCTTGCCGATGAACTAGCCGAGATCGTCAAACAGGGACAGGAGCAAGGCACCATCCGCAAGGAATTAGATCCCTATCAGGTCGCCTGGGCGTTCATCGGGCGCGCATGGGCGGTGCACATCGCTCACATGATGGGCATCGCGGATCACTTCAATTCCACGCGGGCGACCTGGATGCTCGATACCCTGCTCGATGTCGTCCGAGTGCCGGACTAGCTGTAATGCCCACTGACATCGCTGACAAACGGGGAGCCTCTCTGTTCGGTTTGGGATTGCACGGATCCTGAACCCGAAGGAAGGAGGCTCCCATGTCCCATCCTAAGGCCAAACTGACCCCGGCGGGAAGACTTCGTATCGTCGAGCGTGTGCGCGAGCACGGTTGGTCGGCGACCTCCCCGGGCGGCCGAAGCCCTAGGAGTGTCCTGGGCCAAGGTCTACAGCCAGTCCGGCCGCTTCCAGAACGAGGGCGGGGCAGGTCTTTGCGACCGTTCCTGGCGCCCGAGCCGCTGTCCACAGGCGCTCGATGCGTGCGCGGTGGAGACGATCCTCTCGGAGCGCCGCCAGCGTCGTCTGGGCCCGCATCAGCGCGGGTCCCGTCTGGGCCGCATCCGTTTCACCGCCTACCGGGTGCTTCGGCGCCACGGACTCTCCCGTCTTTCTGATCTGGACCGTACCACCCGCAAGGTCATCCGCTACTGGAACAAACGGCCGAGTGAGCTTCTGCACATAGACACCAAGAGACTGGCCCGTACACCCAATCACATCCAGGCTGTGCCGCGGACTTGTCACCGGCCATGAGGGATGCCTTCTACCTCCAAGGCGTGCGCGGCCGTTTCTCAAGAGATCACCCACGCTGCCGGGAAGGTCGCTCGGAAGCAGTGTGAGGACTCGGTCCCCCGCCCCAACCATGGTCGACACCCCTTGGTGGAAGAAGTCCCTGGTCAACTCCTGGTCTCGGGCCGCGAGGAAGACCACCCTCAGCGAGTCGGTCGTTCCCTAAGCGGAACTCGAGGGAGCGAGCAGCAGGTCGCCAGCGACCGTGGCAAGAACCCGGGCTGCGTCCCTGAGCTGCGCCACCGACACGCGCTCGTTGGCGCAGTGGCACTCCGTGGCTTTCCCCGGCCCGAAGGTGATGGCCTCCATGCCTGCATCGTTTATGAGGTTGCGAACGTCGCTCGAATACGGCGTGCCGAAGATCTCGCACGGTGCACCTGTGACCTTTTCGACCGCATTCGCCACTCTCGCCGCGAACGCCGACGAGCTGTCGATCTCGGCGGCCGCAAAGTAGCTGGGGAGCGCCGAGATCCCAAAGTCGAAGTCGGCGTCGGTCGCCTTTATGGCGGACAGACGCAGCCGTAACGCTTCCATCTCGCCGTCCACAGTCTCGCCAGGTAGTAGCCGTCGGTCGACGACAATATCGCAGTAGTCGGGCACGGCGTTCTCTTTCACACCGGCCCGTACGATGGTCGGCGTGCACGAACCGCTGGGTAGGAGCGCATGCTTTCGCAGCCGGATGTCGTCTTCATACGCCTGCAAGACGTCGAGCACGGCGCGCAGGCGCGGGATGGGGTTCACCCCGAGATGCACCTGGCTCGCATGTATCGATCTCCCCTTGATGCGGATGCGGTAGAAGGCCAGGCCACGCTCCGCGGTGGCCACCTTGAGGTCCGTGGGCTCGGTGACGATACCCAGGTCACCGGTGAAGCCGGCTCGTAGGAGGGACAGGGTGCCCGGTTCGGCACACTCCTCACCCGCCGCAAAGTGCAGCACGAGCGCGCCGTGCAGGCGATCGCGCCTTTGCGCGAGGAAACGTGCCACCGCGACCTGGGCCGCGAGGCCCGACTTCATGTCGCATGCGCCGCGCCCGTAGACGAAGCCATCGCGCAACTCAGGCGTAAACGGGTCGCTCGACCACAGCGTAATGTCGTCGACCGGCACCGTGTCCAGGTGCCCGTTGAGCACAAGCCGCGGACCGTCGTGGATTCCCCGGAGGACTGCCGCCACCGAGGGGCGTCCAGGCATGGACTCCACGAAGGTCACCTGGCAAACGTCTCTCAGCAGGTCAGCCACCAGCTCGGCCGCTTCCTTCTCAGATGTGCCCGGGTTGGTGCTGTCAACTGCCACCAGCCAGCCTAGCAGCTTTGCGAGGTAACCCTCCTGAAGCTCGGGCGCCTGAAATACGTCGACAGTGGCAGGATCGTCTGTTCTCATGTTGCCGCGCAAACCTCCCTCTCAACGAGTGTCCCGAGTCATTAATCCGCCAATAATAGGCCGCGAGACTCTCCAGGATCTCATCCGCGGTCTTGTGCCAGACATAGGGCCGGGGGTCGTCGTTCCAGGTGGCGATCCAGGTACGGATGGAGGCCACGAGTTTCTTGACCGAACGGTGGGTGCCGCGTCTGATCCATTTACTCCTGAGTTCGCCGAACCACCGTTCCACCAGGTTGAGCCAGGAACTGTAGGTCGGCGTGAAGTGCAGGACGAAGCGCGGGTGACCGAGGAGCCAACGCTTGACGGCCGGCGTCTTGTGGGTGCAGGAGTTGTCGATCACCACGTGCACCTGTAGTCCTTCGGGCACACCGGTCCTCGCTTCGCTCCCCATGGGAAGCGCCGCACAGAGCATCGGCCTCCGCGGACATAAGGTTCTCGGCAAAGCTGCGCACCATCTCGCGCAGAAGATCGACGTCTGCTTCCTCCAGTTGCTTGCGCAGCCAAGTCAGGGGGTCCATCCTTAGTTCGACCACTGTCTTCTCCTCGGCTACGGGATCTAGGCCATCCTCGAGGATGGAGCATTGGTCACCTCATTTCAAGACCTCTGTGGTTCAAATCTCGTCCACCACTCCTGTGGACACTAACGGGGTGCGGAGCCGCAGACGACAGCCCACCACGGGAATAGGAGGGGCCGATGGCGAGATGGGGAATGGTTATCAACCTCGCGAAGTGCACGAGATGCCACGCGTGCGTGGCGGCATGCGAATTGCCTCACCAAGAATGTACACGAACCGCAATCGTTGCCTCAAGTAAGAAGGTACTCGAGAGCTTGCCCGAGAATCACCCCGCCTGAGAACCGGACGGCAATGAGACGGGTGGGAAGCGGTGGCACTTACCATGAAGGAGAGACAGGCAGTCGCAAGAGAACTGGGGAAGGGATATCGGCAGAAGACCAAGAAGGAGCGGGGTCTGATCGTCGATGAGCTCGTTCGCCTCACCGGCTATAACCGTACCTATGCCTGCCGGGCGCTGCGCGAGGCTGGGCGTACCGGCCGACGGGAGCCACGCAGGCGCTCCCGCCGGAAGACCTACGGCCCCGAGGTCTTGGTGCCCCTGCGCAAGATCTGGGCCACCATGGACGGCATCGCCGGCAAGAGGCTGGCCCCCTTCCTACCGGAGATGGTGGCCGTCATGGAGCGGGAAGGCGAACTGCATCTCTCTCCCAGGGTCAGGGAGAAGCTGCTTAAGATCTGGAGCGGCCACCATCGACCGTCTGCTGGGTCCGGATCGCAGGCGCCTTATGATCCGCGGCCGCTCGCGCACCAAGCCGGGCACCCTTTTAAAACACCAGATCCCCATCCGCACCTTTGCCTCCTGGGATGAGGGCCGCCCGGGCTTTCTGGAGGTTGATCTCGTCTCCCATGATGGCGGCCACCCGGTGGGGCGACTGGATCCATACCCTCTCGGCCACCGATGTGGCCAGCGGTTGGACGGAGACCCGGGCCTGCAAGAACAAGGCCCAGGTCCACGTCTTTGCCGCGCTTATTCAGATCCGCAGGGCCCTCCCCTTCCCCCTTCTTGGTCTGGATTCCGACAACGGCAGTGAGTTCATAAACAACCAGCTCCTGCGCTACTGCGAACAGGAGGAGATCACCTTCACCCGCTCCCGGCCCTACCGGAAGAACGACGCCTGCTTTGTGGAGCAGAAGAACTGGCACGTGGTCAGGCGGACCGTGGGCTACGTGCGCTACGACACAGAAGAGGAACTCGCCCTCCTTAATGAGCTCTACTCTCTCTTGCGCCTCATGACCAACTTCTTCTCCCCGCAGATGAAGCTCCGGGAGAAGACCCGGGACGGCGCTCGGGTGACGAAGCGCTACGACCAGGCAAAGACCCCCTACCAGCGCCTCCTCGAAGCCGCGGCGCTCACAGAGAAGGCTGAAGAACGTCTGGACGCCCTCTACCTCTCTTTGAACCCGGTCGAGATCCAACGGAAGATCGGCCGCATCCAGCAGCGACTGCGTACTCTCGCCGTAGCCAAGCTCGACACCATGAGAAAGGAGGTGATCGCCACCGAAGACCTGGAGTACATTCTGACTGAGGCAACGATACCTGAGTTAAAGTACATTCTTACGTGAGGCAACTAGGGCCACCTCCGTCGAACGTTCGACGTTCCACGAACTCCACCAGATTGCCGGTGTTGTCGCGGACAAAAGCACATCTGTCACCGTCGTGCACCCGTGTGTCCCACACGATATCCACGCCTCTAGCCTTGAGGTCGTCCATAAGAGCCACGATATCCGGCACGGCGTACGCTACGTGTTTGACGCCATGCGTGCGGATGTCGCTCCACGGGTAGCGGCGCTCTTCGGGCAGAGGCGCCGCCCCGGGGATACAGAAAAGCTCTAGTGTGAACTCGTCCCGGCGGATGAGAGCCACCTTGCCCGTGTCTTCGGGCACATCCACCACTCGGACGACTTCGAACCCGAGCATGTCCCGATACCAGGCTATCGATGCCTCCAGATCGCCCACGCTGATACCGGCGTGGTCGGGCCTGAGCCCTGTCAGTGGATCGCTCGTCACGTCGGTCTGGGACCACCCTTCTGCTCGAGATCTCCGGCCGCGTTCGCCCGCCGCTCTGCCGCGTTCGCCCGCTGCCGGGCCCACCGGCCGGACTCACGCACCCGGTCTTGCGCGAAGCCTAGGTCTAGGCGCCTCCCGCCACCATGCCGAGACGGAAAGCCTTCAGGTTCAAATCCACGGTCTTGGGAGGCACCGCTCCGCGGATCACCGCCTCCCAGGTCTCGACGGCGAAGGGAAGAGCGGGCGAGACCGCTCCCAGCATCACCACATTGGCGGCCTTGACCGTCCCGGCCTCCTGGGCGATCTCGTTCGCGTTCACGCGGCGCACGTTCGGATGGGCCTCGGCGATGAGCGCGTCGATATCCTCGGGATAGGTGGCCAGGCCGGCAGATACGGGGCTGGGGTTGATGCGCAGGCTGTTGTAGATGAGCAGGCCTTCGGGTTTGAGCCAGTTGACGTACCGCAGAGCCTCGAGCGCTTCGAAAGCCAGCAGGATATCGGCGGAGCCCTCTACCACCAGCGGCTCCCACACCTTGTCGCCGAAGCGGAAGTGGCTGGTCACGCTGCCGCCCCGCTGGCTCATGCCGTGGACCTCGCTCTGCTTGACGTCGTACCCTTCGGCGAGGGCTGCCTGGCTGAGGACGAAGCTGGCCAAGACCACTCCCTGGCCCCCCACGCCGGAAAGCAGGACGTTGACAGTGGGACGGGCGGTCATCAGGCCCCCTTCCCTTTGGCCGACGTGTCCCCTCCGGCGGCGCCGCCAGAGGCGGGCTCCGGCCGGACGATAGCGTTCTCTTTGCACAGCTGAGAGCAGACCCCGCAGCCATCGCACTGCTCGGGGTTGATCTCCACCTTGCGCTCCCCCTCGGAATCGACGAGCAGGTTGAGAGCCATACAGCCGGCCTGCAGGCAACGCTTGCAGCCGATGCAGAGCTCGGCGTCGACCCGGTAGATGGGCCACTTGATCTTGTACTCGAGGATGCAGGGTGCCTTGGCGATCACCACCGAGGGCTCATCCGCCCCCAGTTCTTCCCGAAGTACCCGCTCGACCTCTGCTAGATCGTAGGGGTCTATTGTGGTCACCCGGTTGATTCCCAGAGCTTTGCACAAGGCGGGGATATCCACGGTGGCCGAGGGGTCGCCCAGCAAGGTCTTGCCGGTACCCGGGTTCTGCTGGCCGCCGGTCATAGCCGTGGTCGAGTTGTCGACGATGATGCTTAGAGTGTTGCCCCGGTTATAGGCCACGTCCATGAGGGAGGTGACCCCGGAGTGGAAGAAGGTGCTATCGCCGATGATGCCGACGGGCTTGTTACGCAGATCGGGCTTGGCCCCCTCCACCGGCGGTTCCAAGACCTTGCTCATGCCGTGGGCCATGCTGATGCTGGCGCCCATGCAAGTGCTGCAGTGCACAGCGTTGAACGGCTCGAGAGCTCCCATCGTGTAGCAGCCGATGTCGCCGCTCACGAAGACCCGCAGCTTCTTGAGAACCGTGAAAATACCGCGATGAGAGCAGCCGGGGCAGAACGTGGGCGGGCGGGCGGGTAGGCCGGCCACTCCCGGCCGGAGAGCTTCCAGCAGGTCTTCATTGACCCCCGGGACACCCGCGGCAGAGAGATTCCGGGCGATCATGGCGGGGCCGATCTCGCCCAGGAGCGTGTTCAGCTCCTTGCCCCCGTCGATCTTGATCCCCATGAGCTTGATGTTCTCTTCGAGGAAGGGGTCGAGCTCCTCCACCACGTAGAGCGTCTCGACCTTCGCCCGGAATTCGGCGATGAGCTTGGCCGGGAGTGGAAAGGTGAGACCGAGCTTGAGATAGCTGGCCCCCGGGAAGGCCTCGCGGGAGTAGCCATAAGCGGAGCCCGAGGTGATGATGCCCACGCGCGGGTCGCCCATCTCCATGCGGTTGAACGGGCAGGTCTCGGCGTATTCGGCCAGGTCGCGGACTCTCTGCTCGATGATCGGGTGCCGGACCATCGCGTTGGCCGGCATCATGGTGTACTTGGAGTAGTTACGCTTCAGCTTGACGATGGGCTCGGTCGCCGCCCGCTCCCCCAACGTGACGGTGCTCTTGGAGTGAGACGTCCGCGTGGTGGTGCGGAACAGCACCGGAGTGTCGAAGCGCTCGGAGAGCTCGAAGGCGGCGATGAGGAACTCCCTCGCTTCCCCGCTGTCGGCGGGCTCCAGGAGCGGGGTGCGGGTGAACTTGGCGAAGTTACGGTTGTCCTGCTCGTCCTGCGAGCTGTGCATGCCCGGGTCGTCTGCGGAGACCACCACCAGGCCGCCCTCCACTCCCACGTAGGCGGCAGAGAAGAACGGGTCGGCGGCCACGTTCAGGCCTACGTGCTTCATGCACACCATGGCCCGGGCGCCGGCCATCGACGCGCCTATGCCCACCTCCATGGCCACCTTCTCGTTGGGAGACCACTCGCAGTAGACGTCTTCATACTTTGCGAGCGCTTCGAGGATCTCCGTGCTCGGCGTACCCGGATAGGCGGCGGCCAGCCTGACCCCGGCCTCCCAGGCCCCGCGGGCGATGGCCTCGTTCCCGGAGAGCATCTCCTTCTTCTCCACTTCGACTGCTTCCACGGTCTCAGCTACAGGTGTCATGTCCCCTCCACCCGGTCAAAGGGTTTGCCTTCTTTCTTCTCCAGATTTGCGCCGAAAGGCACCATACCATTCCATCCTATCCAGAGCACCGGCCGCCGCCTGCGGCGACGGAAGGACTATCGCCGGGTATCGTTTCCCACGATCGAACAGCGATCCGCGGATGGGCGTATCGGGCACGTTGATGATGGGCTTGCCCGTCGATTCCATGAGCTCAGCTGCCAGATCGACAAAGGCGGTCTCCCAGGGACTGAGTCCGGCATACTGACCGTCGTCCGCTCTGGCCCGTACCTCGCTGCCACTGCTGGGCACCCCCAGCACCGAGAGCACGATGATCGCGTCGACGGCATCACACTCGGCCACCAGCCGGAGCACTCGGGGTCCCACGTCTCCGCCGGCGGAAGCCACCATATCCAGCGGGTTGTGCTTGCTCCAGAACGGGGGAAGGATCTCGTCGAGAGCAGCATAGAGCTCGGCCGGGAACTCGGCCAAGGTCAGGCCGTGGCGGGCTACCTCATCCGCTGCGAGCACACCGGCTCCACCGCCGTTCGTCACCACCGCTACCCGCCGCCCCTTGGGTAGCGGATTGTAGGCGAGGCTGGTCCCCAGATCGACCACTTCCTGGGTAGTGGTGCAGGTGACGACTCCCGCCTGCCGGGCCGCCGCCTCCCAGACAGCCGCCGACCCGGCCATGGCGCCGGTATGAGACGCCGCGGCTCTGCTTCCATACTCGGTCAGCCCGGCTCGGACGACCACCACCGGCTTGACAGCCGCGGTGCGTCGGGCCACTTCGAAGAAGCGCCGACCATCGTCGAGGCCCTCGATGTACATCATGATGCCCGTGGTGTTCGGGTCGTCCCGGAGATAGTCCAGCACGTCCACCGCCCCTATCTGAGCCTCGTTCCCCACGCTGGCGAACTTGTCGATGCCGATGCCGCGGAGCTGGCAGCTGTTGGTGGTCTGGACACCGATGTTGCCCGACTGGGAGACGAAACTGAGAGTGCCCTTGGGTGGGTGCAGCACCACGAAGCCGATGGCATGAAGTTGGACCTCGTTGGAGACCATCCCCATGCAGTTCGGCCCCATGAGGGTGACCCCGCCCTCGGTGGCGATGCGGGCGATCTCCCGCTCTGCTTCGGCGCCCAGAGGCCCGGTCTCGGAGAAACCCGCGGCGATCGCGATCGCCGCCGGGATACCCTTGCGGCCGCATTGCTCCAGAATGGGCGCCACTTGGTGGCCACCCACGGCCAGCAGGGCGAGGTCCGGCGCCTCGGGCAGGTCCTCCAGGCTCGTGTAGGCCTGCAGCCCGAAGAACTCACCACCCTTGGGATTGACCGGATACACCTTGCCCGTGTAGCCGCCGTCAAGGATCGTGCGCAGGGCGGAACCGCCCCACTTGGTGATGTCGCCGGACGCACCCACGATCGCCATCGACCGGGGAGCCAGCAGGGCTTTCAGATTGGGCATGAAGGTAGTGCGCCCCTCCTGCACGTCGGCGGACGCTCCGGCCACATCCCCGGCCGCTGCTTCCGCCGACAGAATCACCAGAGCGTCCGCCGCCACGGGCCGGTCGCCCTCGATCAGCAACGGGTTCGCGTCTATCTCGGAGATCTGCGGATGGTCGAGCGCGATCTTTCCTATCGCCTGGATGATCCTCGCCAAGGCCGCCTGGTCCACCGGCGGGTATCCACGGAAAGTGCCCAATAGCCTTTTGGCCCGTATCAGGCCGGGCAGCTCGGTCGCGTCTTCGTCGTCTACGGGGGCCAAGGCCAGAACCACGTCGCCCAGGGCCTCGGTCAGCACCCCGCCCAGACCGAAGGCCACCACCGGGCCGAACAGGGGATCGCGCTTCATGCCCACCATCAGCTCGCGATTGCTCGACACCATTCGCTCGACGAGCACGCCCTCGAGCGCGGTTCCGGCCCGCTTCTCGAGCAGGCGATAGGCGGCGGCGGCTTCCGAGCCCTCGACGCCCAGGAGGACAAGACCGAGCTCGGTCTTGTGATGGATCTCGCCGCCTACGGCTTTCATGGCCATCTTGCCGCCGACCCGGGCGGCAGTCTCGACAGCCTCGGCCTCACTCCTCACCAAAGCGCCCTCGGGGACCGGGATGCCGTAGGCCGCGAACAGAGCTTTCGACTCATATTCATCGAGGGCCGGCCTTCCGGCCGCCACGGCGTCCGCGATGAGCCGTGCGGCGCCGTCCAGATCCATGGCGTGTGATGGCCGGTTCATAGTCGTGTCAGTCCCCCTCCAAGGCGAAAGAGTTGCCGCTAGGGCCGTCAGGCACGAGATACCGCGTCGGTCGAGTGCCAGCGGTCTATATGGTAACTGTTTATACCTTTTTAGGCAAGTCGCGAGTCGGTCGCCCTTATTCCTCCGTGCTACACTCCCCACGAACCCTGTTTCATTTCGCTGAAGGTGAGGCCCCACGCGTACATACGATTGGCTCGAGATCGGGCCGGTGACAGCCCGCGAGTGCGCCGAAATCTCCATCAAGTCCATCATCTTCTCAGGAGAATTGGGCCCAGGGGAGAGACTCCCACCCGAACGCCTCTTGTCCGAGCACCTCGGCGTATCCCGGGTTCCTCTGAGGGAGGCACTCAAGTCCCTTGAGAGCGCCGGCTTTATCAGGACCACGGTGGGGGCCAAGGGGGGTTCTCGGGTCAGCGACGCCTCCACTCTCGCCCGCTGCTGGGAAGAATGGCTCCGCCACTACGCCCCCAGGCTTCAGGCCGCCTGCGAGTTCCGCAGGACGGTGGAGATGAAGATAGCCTGGCTGGCGGCGGAACGGCGCACGATCGAGGACCTTCAGTCTCTGGAGGCGATAGCCGACTCGATAGACCAAAGCCCGACCTGGGCCAACTTGGGGCACACCCATTTCCACAACGCTCTCATAGCAGCCGCGCACAACGAGTACTTCGAACGAGCCGCCGTGGCGCTGCGCGCCGAGCTGTTCGCACCGGTGCAGGACTACGGCATCGAGATCGAGGTCCAGACGCTCCGGGACCTCCACGAGGACATACTCTCCGCCGTAGCGGACCAAGATCCACCTCGCGCCTCCGAGGCGATGGAGACGCACCTCGAGTTCACGGAGCGGTTGTTCTTCCGACGCGCCGAGGAGCTCGGGCTCAATCCCAGGGGCTGACGACGGCTATCGGTCACTGACCGGGCGCCGCCTTTGTTCTTTGTACGACCTGATGTTGAGACACGGGCTTGCATCCTGTCGAGATTTGGTCTATACAGTAGGTGTTTATACCTTGTTGCCGAGGTATTGAGCCGCCATCCCCAACACGGAGTCGCGATGTACGCAGACCTTCCGAGCGCCCAGATGGGCCACGCGGTATCCCTCGCCCCAGAGACGGCCAGCGACGGCGCGGTCCACTTCCTCCGGGCGATGATCTTCTCGGGCGAATTGGGACCCGGAGACAAGCTGCCTCCAGAGAGAGACCTGGGCGCCCGTCTGGGGATCTCCCGCATGACTCTACGCCTCGCCCTCAAAGCTCTAGAAAGCACGGGATACATCGTCACCACGAGGGGATCGCACGGCGGGTCGCGGGTCACCGACGCCGCGTCCCTGCTCGACTGCTGGAAGCAGTGGATGCGACAGCACTCCGGAGAACTTGACGATGTCTTCGAATTCCGCATCACCGTCGAGACCCGGTTGGCCTTCCTGGCTGCCGAGAGACGCACCGAAGACGACCTGGAGATGATCGGCCGGGCCGCCGCCGAGGAACTCGGTCCGAAGGATTGGTCGTCACTCTTCCGCGCCGACATGGACATCCACAGAGCCGTAGCCCGAGCGGCTCGCAGCCCCCGGCTGGAACAGGCGATGATGGACGCCCGGGGCGAGCTGTTCATACCCGTCGATCTGGCGCGCCTGGAAGACCGGCCGCATCAGGTCCACGGCAGCCATGGCGCCATCTTGGATGCCATCCGCGACCGCGACCCAGGGAGAGCTACCGAGGAGATGCGGAAGCACATCGAGCTTGTGCGGAGGCTGATCGACAAGGCGCTCGACGCCGCGGGTATCAGCCCTTCGGCGCCCTGATCGAGAGCGAGCGGCCGCCGCACACCCCCGCTCTTAGCCGTATAGGCCCTTGTCCCATCCGGGGACGTTCCACCCGAAGTAGCCCTGCTTGTCAACGGCGTACTCGAGAGTGCCCGGGATCAAGATGGACGCCTTCGGCGAGATATGACCGGGGGTTATGTAGTCGTAGATGACCCGCTCGGTCGTGACCATCGAGAATGTGTCGTCCGCGTCGACGAACGTCTCGTAGCTCGCGCGAAGCGCATCGTACAGCGCCGGATCGTGACGGAGCTTGGCAAGGTCTTCAACGCTCCGGAACCAGATCTCCTCCACCCCGGCGTAATGCCCCACGTTGCCGAACTCGAACAGCGTGCCCTTGAAGACCGCGGGGTCCATGGGCACGTGCTTGTCGATCACCAGCTTGCGGATGAGCCCCGGCGGGACGAGTCCCATCATCTTCGTTCCGTGCTCGCGCCACCGGGCGTTGAAGTCCTCATACGACAGGTCCGGCCGCTTACGCAGCCAGTGGATCAGCTTGACCCCGCCGGCGTAGAAGCCCGGTTCCTCGTAGAGCGTCTCCCAATCGAGTAGTTCGACCGCGAACTCGTCGCCCCCGAATTTATGTGGCTGCATACGGTTCGGATAGTCCTGATCCTTGAAGGGGAGGCCGATGGCCTCATAGTCGTCCACCACATGGTCGGCCATGTTGTCCCACTCCATCGGCGACAGCGGATAGATGAGCATGTCGTCGTCGATCCCGCTGATGGAGTAGTGCTGGACGTAGCGGCGGAAGCTGTCCATCACCGAGGGAGTCTGGAGCATCAGCGAGACATGGATGATGCCCCATTCGAAGAAATAGCGTTTCTGCGTGTCCTCCCTCTTGCGCCTCGCGGCGAGCATGAACTTGAGCATGGCATCTCCTTGTCTGGCTTTGTCCGGCTGCTGATCAAAGCGAGGTTCGCTCCGCCTGCGCTGAGCCCCCTGCTACACGATCTGGTAGACGTCGTAGGTGACGCCCATGGCCTCCTGCTTGCCCACGCTCACCGACACGATGTTGTTGAGCCAGCTGTAGGGAGTGTTGACGGCTGTCTCGAACATGGGCTGTCCGCGAAGGTAGTACTCGGAATACGGGACGTCCTCACCTCCTCCGAGGCGATCCCATATCTCTGGCGGGATGTCGAGGATGCCCCGGTAGCTGACGAAGATGATGTGGCCGTCGTGCGTGCGGTAGGTGTCGCGCACGTCGCCCTCAGCGACGCCGCCCGGGCGCATGATGAACCAGTCGCCCGTCCCGGGAAGGATGTCGCCTTTGACCTTGGGGCCCTCGAACCATCCCCCCTTGACGCGTACGATGGTGCGCTTGCCCCGAAAGGTCTCCCCCACCTCGTAGAAGCCCTCCACATCTCGTTCACGATCACGCAGAGCCGCCGGCCGGCCTCCGCCGCCCGCCTAGCGACCGAAATAATGAGCGTGGTCTTGCCCGAGCCCAAGAAACCGGCGAAAAGGAGCAGGCGCATCGGCTAGATCTTCCGGGAGTCGTAGGCCCAATGAAGGAGCGCCTGGCGTTGCCGCTGCCGGCAGTGCAGATTGCCGGCGTAGCAGTTCTTCCTGATCTGAGCCACGTGTCTCTTCATCGCCTTCCATCGCCCGATCTGTCGCGCGTCCTCGCCAGGGATCCTCCGGCCCAGGTAGTAGCGGCAGTACCACTGGAACCACCCCCGCGGGTCTTCCTCGTAGATCCAGCCACGTTTCCGCCACTCCGCCAGCGGCAGCGAGGCGTTCACTCCAAAGTAATTGAGGGAGGGATCGTTCCTCTCGGGCGAGAGCTTGGCGTTGGCGAACCACGAAGCTGGGAACTCGTCCCGACAGTCGGTCATGTACTTGCCGCCGAACACGCCCAACTCGAGCATCTCCTTGGGCGTCAGCTCGGGCTTGAACTCCTCTGCGAAGTCGCGGCCTTCGGGCGCCGCAAGCAGGTAGCGGTAGCCCTGCTGCATCTTGTCGTTGACCACGATCTCTCTCATGAGCGTAGCCATCGGACCACCGGCATCCCGAGAAACTCGTCCAAAGGGATCCCGTCGGCTCCAACCAGCAGCGTACGGCTGGAGGGGAAGGCCGCGGTAAAGGCTCCCAACCCTGAAAGCCTCTCGCGCCGGCGACCCGACTTGACCTCGATAGCCACAGTCTGACCGCGGTCGGTGACGACGAAATCCACTTCACGATTGCCTTCGCGCCAATAGTGAAGCGCTGACTGTCCCTTAGCCGCTGCATCTGCCAGATGTGCACCGACGGCAGACTCGACCATGCGACCCCAGAGCTCCGGTTGCGTGCGAACGCCTGCCGGATCCAGCCCGAGAGTGGCCGTCATCAGAGCAGCGTTCAATACCTGCAGTTTCGGGCTCGAGCCCCGGCTGCGGACAATAGAGCCAGTGTATTTCTGTAGACCTGTCAGCATCCCAGCCCGCGCCAGCAGCTCGAGATAGTGGGCCAGAGTGATCGTGTTACCTGCGTCCTGTAACTGACCCAGCATCTTGGTATAGGAGAGTACCTGCCCGGAGTAGCGGCATCCCAGTTCGAACAACTGTCGAAGGAGCGCAGGTTTGTCCACTCGCGTCAGAAGGAGCACATCTCTCGATAGTGTCGTCTCGATTATGGAATCGCGTATGTAGCGAGTCCAACGGGAAGGGTCATCGACCAGAGACACCGCCCCCGGGTAGCCGCCGAAGAACACGTATTGCTCGAGCGTAAGGCCAAAAGCTTCCCGCATCTCCGAGAACGACCAGTGGCCCACCGGGATGACCTCAAAGCGGCCGGTCAGACTGTCCGACAATCCGCGCTGCACGAGGAGCGGCGCGGAGCCGAGAACGACAACACGTAAGGGGAGGTTGTGGCGGGTGTCCTCGTCCCAGAGGCTCTTTACGGTCTCCGACCAGCCGGGGATCTTTTGAATCTCGTCAAGGGCCAACACCGCACCGGATGCGCCGGTCTCGCGGGCTAGGAGCCTGGAGGCCTCCCATTGTGCTGAGAGCCAGGCGCGGTCATGCACCGTCGGCTCATCGGCCGACGCGTACTGGGCACGATCCCCCCAGGGGACCAAGGCCTGCAGCACCAGGGTGGTCTTGCCCGACTGTCGCGGTCCGGTGACCACCTGCAGATACCTGCGCGGCTCCGCCAGCCTCTCGCGCAACAATCCGACCTGGGGGCGAGCGAAAGGCGGCATCATACCAGGCGCAGTCGTCGGGTCTCGCGATTCACTCATAACACTGAGTAGTTTTACTCAGAGCCCTGAGCATGTCAACAGCGACAAGCCCGAGCGCACGCTCCCTTCGTGTTTGCATCGTCCCACAACTCGGGTATCTCTCCGCGGGGTTTGGGGTGTCCTCCGGCCCGTAAAGCTATCTTGGTCTGTTTGGATCAGACGGAGGAGGTCGGCGGCTCGTGACCGATCGACAGAGTGCGATCGAGACCATGGAACACCTCGAGAGGTGCCTGCGGGCGCACGATCGGGAGGGTGTCGTACGCGCCGTTCTGGCCGCCGTCGAGAGCGGCTTGGCTATTGAGGATCTTCACACGCACGTGCTCGAGCCCTTTCTGGCGTCGATAGGACGCGGTTGGCAGGAAGGCCGGACGGCCGTCTGGGAGGAGCACCTCATCGTCGGAGCGTTGCGTACCGCCATCGAGGCGCTCTACCCCAAGGTGCTCGAGCGAAAGGCACAGGTCGACGCCATCCCGGTCACGGTCGCCTTCTTCTGCCCGCCGGACGAAACACACGACGTGGGCCTTCGCATGCTGGTGGACCGGTTCGACCTGCGAGGTTTCCGGACCGTCTACGTGGGCGCCGCGACTCCGGTTGACGAGATGGTGAGGTGTGTGCGCTCCACGGGGGCGAGCGTGGTCTGTCTGTCCGCCTCCACCCATTTCCAACGGAGCGCCCTTCGTCAGGTGACCGAGAGACTGCGCGAGTCGCTCCCCGGCGTGAGACTTGTCGCCGGAGGACCGGCCTTCGCCCATTCTGCCGCCGGTTGGGAGGAGTACACGGTCGATTCCGTCGACGGGTTACTTGACGAGCTAGCTGCCCAGGCCAGAGCCACTCAAGCTCGGATGGCCGCGAGTCAGGCGAGCCAGGCTCGAGCCGAGACGCCGGATAGACCGGGGCCGGGCGGCAACGAGGGGCCAGCCGATGCTTGAGCTCAAGATCGCCTGGCGTTTCCTTTGGCGCAGTAAGGCGCAATCGATCCTCATCATCTTCGGCATCGCCATAGGCATAGCGGTCCAGGTATTCGTGGGGTCGCTGATCACCAGCCTTCAGCAGTCCCTCCTGGACAGTACCGTGGGGTCGGGTTCACACGTCACTATCGAACCGGCGGCCGGTGAAGCGGGCTTCACGTTCACCCCTGAGGACAGGGAGAACTTGCAGGCGGACTCCCGGATAACAGCGGTCGCTCCGGTGCAGATCGTCTCCGCCCTCGTCCCTGTGGGAGGGGCGAGCGCGCCGGTGGTGGTCAAAGGCGGGACCTACGAGGACATCGACTCCATCTACAAGCTCTCCGAGAAGATCGTGACTGGCGAGGTCACCCTCCAGGACGACCGCATAGTGGTGGGCAAAGAGTTCGCCGAGCAGTACGGCCTCGCGCCGGGCGACGCGGTGGAGCTGGTGCTGGCCGACGGATCCACCGTCGACGCGATGCTGGAGGGTGTCTTCGACCTGGGGTCCCAGGCGGCCAACCAGCAATCGGTGTTCGCCGGCCTGGAGGCGGCCAGCTCGGCCGTCGGCCGCTCTACGGACGAGGTCAGCGCCGTGGAGATGCAGATCGCCGACGTCTTCACATCTCCCGAAGTGGCCGCCGATGTGGCGGCCGAGTATCCGCAGCTCCAGGTGACCGAATGGCAGGAGAAGAACAGCGAGCTCCTCACGGCCCTGCAGAGCCAGAGCACATCGTCATACATGATCCAGGTCTTCGTGATCATCGCAGTCATGTTGGGGATCGCCTCCACTCTGGCCATTTCGGCGGTTCAGAAGACCCGGCAGATCGGCATCCTCAAGGCTCTGGGCATGGCGGATGGTCGCACCGGCCTGGTCTTCCTCTGGCAGGCAGGCGTCCTCGGGGTGATCGGGACCGCGCTCGGGATCGGGATCAGCCTCGTGCTGATCGGAGCTTTCAGCCTCATCGCCAGCAGCCGAGACTCGGGGCTCTTCCCCATAGAACCTCAGCTGAGCTTCATCCTTTTCTCCGCAGCCATCGGGATCGCTGTCTCCCTCATCTCGGCCATCATCCCCTACCGCAGGACCGCGCGCCTCGACCCGATAGAGGTGATCCAGAGTGCCTGAGATCATCAGCATCGACAACGTGACCAAGGAGTACGGCACCGCGGTCAAGACCCTGGCTTTGCGGGGAGTCTCGTTCCGGGTGACGGAGAAGGAGTTCCTTTCCATCATCGGGCAGTCGGGCAGCGGGAAATCCACCTTACTCAATCTGCTCGGCCTGCTCGACCGGCCGACAGAGGGGACGGTAAGCCTGCTCGGTATCGATGTCGGCAAACTGGGGAAGAAGGACCGAGCCGCGTTCCGTAACGAGCATCTGGGCTTCGTCTTCCAGTTCCATCATCTCTTACCCGAGTTCACGGTGAGGGAGAATCTGCTCCTCCCCACCTGGATCGGGGCGCCCGCCAGGACGATCAAGGGCGCGGGCACCGCGCACAAGCGTGCTGAGGAGATCCTCTCCTTCCTGGGACTGGGTGGTCTGGCCGACAAGAGTGCCGATCAGCTCTCCGGGGGGCAGAAGCAGCGGGTGGCCGTAGGGCGGGCGCTGATGAACTCTCCCGACATCCTGCTGGCCGACGAGCCCACGGGCAACCTCGACACGCAGAACTCGGCGATGGTCTACGACCTCTTCCGCCGCATACGCAACGAGATGGGCACGACCTTCGTCATCGTCACTCACGACCGGGCGATCGCCCAGCAGACGGACCGCATCATCGAGGTCAGCGATGGGCTCGTGTCCCAAGACGTCCGCAACGACTACCTGGGGAGCTCCGGCAGCGAAGAGTCATCTTGACATCGGCCGTGATGTGCTATCCTACCCGTAAGCATTCGATAGGAATCTTCTCAAGGCGCAGCGCCGAGCTTCTCAACCTCCTCGCCCAGTCTCCAGTCTTTCCCTCTCGTTTGTCGCAATGTAACTCCGTTCATGGAGGCTGTAGTGAATTCAGCAAAACTGTACGTGGGCAATCTCAGCTATGAGACGTCCGAGGCGAGCATCAGGACGCTCTTCGAGCCCCACGGCGAGGTGGCCTCGGTCAACCTCATCACCGACCGCGATTCCGGACGCCCCAAGGGCTTCGGCTTTGTGGAGATGGGATCGGCCGATGAAGCTCAGAAGGCCAAGAGCGCGCTCGACGGTACCCAACTCGACGGTCGCGCCCTCAAGGTCGACGTGGCCAAGGAACAGGTGCCCCGCGCTCCTCGTTCGAACAGCGGCTACGGCGGTGGTGGCAGCGGCTACAGCAGCGGCAACCGCTGGTAGGAGTCGCCCACAAGCGCACTGATGAAGCGCCGGCCTTCGGGCCGGCGCTTCTGCGTCTTCGGTCAGTTTAGGACTTGGCGCGCTCGGGGATAGGATTTTTCAGGCCCGCTTACCCACCACCTGCAGCCGGACGATCGCCGCAACGCAAACGAGCCGCCAAGTTGATGCCAGCCCATCATCTTCGTTCTGGAGCCGCTATGCTTCTGTACCTGATCAACCCGTCGAACCCGCTGGTCAGCATGTCCTTCAACCGAGGCAAGTACTGGAACCGCTTCCGTCTGTGGAAGCCGCTGGGCCTTCAGGTGCTCGCCGGTCTTACCCCGAGCGAGTGGGAGATATCCATCCTCGACGAGAACCTCGGTCCGGTCGACTACGACGCCCTACCGCTGCCGGACGTTGTCGGCATAACCGCCTTCACCTCTCAAGCGCCCAGGGCCTATGAAATAGCCGGATGGTTTCGGAACCCGGGGCGTTCCTACGGTCATGGGCGGCATTCACGCCACGATGTGCCAGGCGGAGGCGGGTCGACATGTGGACTCGGTGGTGACCGGCGAGGCGGAACCGGTATGGGCGGATGTGCTCGAAGACGTGCGGACCGGCAGTGTGAAAGCCCGCTATGACGGCGGCCGGGCGGCCATGGACCAGATCGTCCCCGCCCGTCACGACCTCCTCCCCGACGGATATGCGTTCGGCTCCATCCAGACCACCCGCGGCTGCTCGCTCAACTGTGCCTTCTGCAGCGTGACCGAGTTCAACGGGGCACGCTATCGCCAACGGCCGATCCCCGAGGTGGTGGAGGAGTTCAAGTCTATCCCCGAGGACCGGGTGCTCATCGTCGACGACAATCTCATCGGTCGCAAGCCGCAGCATATCGAACGGGCAAAGGAACTCTTCCGGGCACTAGCCGAGGCCGACACCGGCAAGCACTGGATCGGCCAGACCACCGTCAACATCGCCGATGACGAAGAGCTATTGCAGTTGGCCAAGAAGGCCGGTTGCGCGGGCCTGTTCATAGGATTTGAATCCGTGACGCCTGAGGGCCTTCCCGAATTGGGCAAGAAATCGGCCATGTTGTCGGGGCGAGACGTCCCCGCTTCGGTGAAGCGGATCCATCGCCACGACATACTGGTGGTCGGCTCGTTCATCATGGGACTGGACTCCGATCGCCCCGGGGTGGGCAGGTTGATCGCGGACGCGGCCGGCAGGTATGGGGTGGATAACATCAACGTGTTGTTCCTTACCCCCCTACCCGGAACCCGCCTTTGGAGTCAACTGGAGGCGGAGGGAAGGATCACCATGAACGCCTTTCCCGAGGACTGGAAGTACTACACCCTCAACTACCCGGTCGCCCGCTACAAGTACCTCAGCGTGGACCGGATCATCCAGGAGATGACGGAGTGCAACAGCACCTTCTACTCCGTCCCGAATATCCTCGCTCGGTTGGGCCAGAATCTGCTGGCCAGGCGCAATCCCCTATTCGCCCTGCTCAGCAACCTCACGTCGCGCAGGAACTCGATGCTGTATACGCAGATCTACGAGACCTCATGGCGGACAGGAGCGCCCACAGACGAGTTCGATCCCTCGATCGGATCTCACGGGAATCTGGTCGACACGTGGGACGCCGCTTCACGGCGGCTGAGTCAGCTGGTCGCAGCTCTCAAGTGGCCGGCGGCCTGGCTCTTCCGTCAGTCGTAGACTTCCGGTGTTCGGCTTCGCTTCTTGCCGCCCTGATAAAGGTTGCGATTGGTCCACTCCACTTGCCATTGCTCGCGCCGTCTGCTCGGGCCGTCGCTGTAGTAGGTCCCTCCTTCCGCATCGACACAGGTGCCGGCGCCGAGGCGGTCGGCGTGTTTCTTAGCAAGATCTAGGAACGGGTGGCAGCCGATCGCCTCGCGCTCGCTCTCGAGATCGTCTGGATCCTTGAGACGGGAGACGACGTAGCGCACCTCCTTCTTGCTCCTCACTTCTGGGCTCCCTCTTCTCTCATTCAAGTTGACGGGGCATTCGATCATGGAGGTGATGTGATGCTTCTGGAGCCGAGGCGATCCGGGTTCGGAAGCGGCAGAGGACGGCTGGCTCGGGGAGGCAGGGATGGCACACCTTCTGGGTAGTCATTTTATCATGTACGACAAGAGTCGCCCCCGTCGGTGCGTTTCCCGGGTGCGACGAGGGAACTTTGGGCCGCATTCCCTGAGACAATGACTGAGACAATGCGGGAGGAGTAGTCCGTGGACATCCTGACCGGACTCGGCCTGTCGATCCCGGCCGGTCTCAACGCGTACATCCCGCTCCTCGCAGTTGCGCTTGCCGAGCGCTTCGGGTGGCTCAGCCTGCGGGAGCCGTTCGATGTCCTCGGCTCGTGGTGGATGATCGCCATCATCGCCGTGCTTCTGGTGATCGAGATGGTGGCGGACAAGATCCCGGCGGTCGATCACGCGAACGACATGGTCCAGTCCGTCATACGTCCGGCCGCGGGCGCCATCGTGGCGGTGGCGGGTTCGGGCAGCGCCTCCTCGGTGAGCCCGTGGATCCTGGTGCTCATGGGAGTGCTTCTCGCCAGCGGGATGCACGCCGCCAAAGCCACGGCCCGTCCGGTGATCAACGCCAGCACGGCCGGAGTGGGCGCGGCAATGGTGAGCACGGCGGAGGATGCGGGGGCCGTCGCCATGTCGGCGATAGCCATCGCCTTGCCGATCCTTGTGATCTTCGTAATAGCCGGACTCCTCTACGTCCTGTGGCGGATGTGGCGCCGTCGACGCAAGAAGCGGCGCGAGGCTGAGGAGCGCGAGGCCGCGGAGCGGGCGGCCAAGCCGCACGCCGCCCAGGAGCGCACCACGCAGGAGCCCAGCGACCGGGTCTAGTGAAACCTCCCCCACCGTAGTGAGAGGCCGGATCACTCTTGGCGGCGGAGTTGTACCATTCGTATCGGATGACCTACTAGGAACCAGGAGACTGACGATGACAAGAGTGGCCTTCCTTGGTCTGGGAGTGATGGGCTTCCCGATGGCCGGACACCTGTGCAAAGGGGGCCATGAGGTGGCGGTCTACAACCGCACGGCCGCCAAGGCGGCGCAGTGGGTCGAGGAATACGGTGGCATGAGCGCCCCGACTCCGCGCGAAGCGGCCATTGATTGCGATCTGGTGCTCATGTGCGTCGGCAACGACGACGACATACGCTCGGTGGTTTATGGGGCCGACGGCGCCCTGGCGGGCATGAACGAGAGCGCGATCCTGGTGGACCACACAACGGCGTCGGCTGTCATCGCCCGCGAGCTTGACGCGGCCTGCAAAGAGAGGGGCCTGGGTTTCCTCGACGCGCCGGTCTCGGGCGGGCAGGAAGGTGCGATCAACGGCCGGCTCGGGATCATGTGCGGCGGAGACGAAGCCACCTTCGCCCAGGCCAAGCCGGTGCTCGACCTCTACGCCAGGGAGTGCACGCTGATCGGCTCCGCAGGCAGCGGGCAGCTCACCAAGATGGTCAACCAGATCGCTCTCGTCGGCCTGCTGCAGGGCTTGGCGGAGGCGATCAACTTCGGCAAGCGGGCAGGACTGGACATCGAGAAGGTGGTCGGCGTGATCTCCAAGGGCGTGGCTCAGTCCTGGCCGCTTGAGAACCGCTGGAAGGCGATGGACGAGGTCAAGTTCGAGGGCTTCGGCTTCGCGGTCGACTGGATGCGCAAGGACCTCGCCATCTGCCTCGAGGAGGCGAGCAGGAACGGCGCCCGCCTGCCGGCCACTGCGCTCATCGACCAGTTCTACGCCCAGGTGCAGGCGCGCGGCGGCAATCGCTGGGACACTTCTTCGCTGATGCACCTGCTGGCCAACGATTGAGGACCGACTGGCGCTGGTAGAGCACCGGGAGAACCGGCCGGCGCCGCCCAAGGGCGGCGCCCCGATGGTCAGTCCAGCGCCTCCATGCTCACGGCGATATCCGCGGGCTTCCCCCAGTACATCGAGGAAGTCACCAGGAGATCGACCCCGGTCGCCGCGTATGCCTCGACGTTCTCTTGAGTAATGCCGCCAGCCGCGGCGATCGTGGTGTTGGGAGCTGCGGCTCTGAGCGTCTGGACGAGCCGATGCAGTTCCTCCGCACCCAGCTTGTCCACCTGGACGACGTCGGCTCCAGCGAGCGCCGCGGCGAGCGCAGCGCTCTCATCGAAGACCTCTATCGCGATCTTCTTCTCTCTCGCCCGGCTCTTGAGCTCTGGAAGCCGCGCCCACAGCTCTTGAGTGCCTCCAAGGAAGACCACGTGTTGCTGGAAGACAAGCACGCTCTCGGAGAGACCCAGACGATGCGGCAGCGCGCCCCCGGCATAGACCGCCTTGGTCGCGACGGCCTTAGTGCCGGGAAAGATCTTCCGAGTAGCAACGACCTCCGCCGCGGGGTTGACGCTCTGAGCAGACTGGACAAGCAGGTGGGTGCGCGTGGCGATCCCGGACGCGGCCTCGAGCAGGTTCACTGCGGACTTCCACGCCGTGTGAAGAGACTCAGCCGGCCCGGTCGCCTCCAGAAACGTCTTTCCTTGCGGCAGCAGGGTCCCGCTGGGCTCTGCGACGGTCACCGCGCATCCCTGCCGTTCGAGCAGCCGCGCGGCCTCTTCGGTGCAGCACAGCACGGTCTCATGACGAGTCTTGAAGAAGATGCGGCCCGGCCGCATCCCGATCTGCAGGAGGATCGTGGTCAGGTCACCGTATGGACAGTCCTCCTTCAGAAAACGGTCGATCTCTTCATCCGCAAGCCGGTATGTGATCGGCCGCGGCGGTCCGCCCTGAAGCGTCCGCCCCTCGCCGCTCATGCCTTCACTGCTTTTCGCCCCATGCGGTTGGAGATGTAGATCACGACTCCCGCGACCAAGACGAACAACAAGACCATCCACGAGGCCGTGCTCCATTCTCCGTAGATCGTCTCCGTGTAGATGGTCAATGGCATTGTATTGGTCTTTCCGGGCATATTCCCCGCCACCATGATCGTGGCCCCGAACTCGCCCATGGCCCTGGCAAAAGCCAGAGTCGCTCCGGCGATGATCCCCCTCATGGACAGCGGGATCACGACACGGGCAGCCGTGTACAGCTCCGAGCGGCCAAGTGTGAACGAGGCGTTGAGGAGATCCTGATCCACCCCTTCCATCGAAGCGCGGGCGGTTTTGATCATGAAGGGGAAAGACACGACGAACGACGCCAGGGCCGCCGCATACCAGGTGAAGAGAATGTCGAGTTCGCCACCGGTAGCGAAATTGAAGGCCCTGCCGAGAACACCGTTGTTGCCGATCAAGAGCAGGAGGATGTAGCCCGTCACCACCGGCGGAAGGACCATGGGTAAGGTCAGGAACAGATCGAGTATCTCTTTTCCCCAGAAGCGTTTTCGAGCCAGCACGTAGGAAAGGGGGATGCCCACGATCAAGGTGGCCACGGTGGCGCAGGCCGCGACCTGCAGCGACAGACGTAGAGGAAAGAGAACATTCATGTTCAGAGACCCACCAGTCGCGCTCGGCGTTATATTGCCAGCAGTATAATGCTCATGTGCCGGCGCCGGCAAGTGAGCGCCGGGTCGCCCGCCGGACCTCCGGTCTGGAGTGGGCGCGTCAAGCGGGGAGAGGGCGGCCCGTCATGGCGGTGCCCTCTCCCGGCTTCTCAAACAGGTCGGAAAGCACAGGTACGAGGTCCCTTACTGGGCTGGAGCGGGCAGGAATCCGAATTTCTGCAGGATCGACTGGCCGCTTTCGGACATGACGAAGTCGATGAATGCTTGGCCCACACTCTTGGCCTTGCTGGCGCTGACGATCGCGATCGGGTAGACGATCTGGCTGTGCCAGATCGGGTCGGAGGTGGCGACGATCTTGACCTTGTCTCCCCCAGCCTTGGCCTCGGTGGCGAAGATGATGCCCGCGTCGACTTCCCCCCTAGCCACGTATTCCAGAGCCTGCGACACGTTGGCGGCGTAGATGACCTTGGGCTTCACTTGATCGAATAACCCAAGCTTGTTCAGGATCTCTTCGGCAGCCACTCCGTGGGGCGCCGCGGCCGGATCGCCGTAGGTCACCTTCTCCACTTCAGCTTTGGTCAGGTCTTCGAAGCTCGTGATCCCCAGCGTCGAATCGGCCGGCACCACCAGGACTATCTCGTTGCTCGCGAAGTTCTTGATCGATGCCTCATCGACAAGGCTCTTCTCCAGCAGATTGTTGATCTGCTTGGGCGCGGCCGAGGCGAAGACGTCTACCGGCGCGCCTCCTTCTATCTGCTTCTGCAGCGTGCCGGAAGCATCGAAGTTGAAGGTGGTCTTCGCGTTGTTCGCCTGGTCGAACGCCGCCCCTATCTCGGTGAAGGCGCCCTTGAGGCTCGAGGCCGCGGACGCCGTCAACTCCTGCACTTCTCCGGCCGTGGAAGTCGTGTTGCTGGCCTCGGTAGACGGAGGCGCAGTAGTCTCGGTTGAAGCGACCGTCGTGCTGGAAGCGGCCGCTGTCGTCTCGGTCGAATCCGAGCCGCAGGCGGCGATGCCCGTGACCAGGAGGACGAATAGGACCACGAGCACGATCACTACGATGGGGCTTCTCAAGAACCTGTGACGCATGGACGACTCCTTGCCGCGCGAGGGGTTATATTGCGCGAAGTATAACGGTCGCCCGGCGCGATAGCAAGCGCGTCTTCGTGGCCTAGCCGAGGAACGGATCAACCAGGGTCAGCGAGTCGAACCGCCTCCCGTGCTGCAGATCCTGCGTATAGAGGATGCGGCAGCCGGCAACAAGCGCGGCGGCCACGATAAGACTGTCATAGAAGCCGTATCCCGACTGCTCCCGAACCTCCAGTGCACGAAGATAGAGGGCCGGGTTGGGCCAGACTCGCCACAACGGGACGAGGACATGCTCCAGGTAGGAGCGGCAGTCGCCGGGGCTCAGAGGCACGGCGAACGTGCTGGTGGCGACGTTGAGGAACTCCTGTACTACCTGGTGGCTCACCACGCCGAGGCCGGTGGTCAGAGCCATCTCGACCAATTCGCGGGCCTTCGCGTTCTGGATCTCGAGGTCGCGTCGAACGTGTAGACGAAGATGTTGGTGTCGAGGAAGAACCGGGCGGGACTACCGCTCATTGAGTTCCTCCCGGGTGAAGCGATCGCCCGGGTCGCGCATACCCGAGACGAGCCATGAGCTCCTGATAGCCGCGAGCGGTCCGCTCTTGCTCCACAAAAGCCGCCAACCAGAGACGAAACTCGGCATTGAGGGTGGTGCCCCGCCTTTCGGCTTCCTCCCGGGCCCGAGCGATGAGTCGATCGTCGGCACTGAGGGTGATGTTCTTGAGCACGGGCTCTCACCTGCCTTCAACGGGAGGTCCATTCCAGGAGCCGCTTTCAGTGTACACTATTCTAGTGCGCACTGACAACGGCTATTGCCCCACCCGTCACGAAATGCTAGCGTCGAGCCCACCACTCAGAGAGCGAGGTGCAGCGATGAAGATCGTCGTCGGTTATGTCATGACGGACGAGGGCAGGGCGGCGCTCGAGTGGGCCATCGAGGAAGCCGGCCGGCAGGACGCGACCGAGATCATCGTGGTCCACTCGATCAAGGGTGGGCGCAGCATGGAGGCCGAGGAGGAAGAGATCCTGACCTACCGCAAGGAGCTGGACGCGATCGAGCAGCGGCTCACCGATGCCGGCATCCCCCACACGATCCGCCGCCTCATCCGCGGGCTGACTCCCGTCGAGGACCTCATCAAGGTCGTGGACGAGGAGGGAGCGGACATGATCGTCATTGGGATCCGGCGCAGGTCGCGTACGGGCAAGCTGCTCGTGGGCAGCGACGCCCAAGACATCCTACTCCGGGCCAAATGCCCCGTTCTGGCGGTGAAGGCCACGTACTGAGGCAGCTACACCTTCATGTCCGCTATACAGTGCAGCGCAGCACGTACAACCCGTCGTGGAAGGTGTCGATGAAGATATTGCCCCGGTTGTCCACGACGACGTCTTCGGCAGTGCCGATCCGCGGTCCGGGGAAGAAATCGCGGCCGGCCTTGTCGGTGAACAACCACTTCGGCGGGTCCGGCGGGATGAAGTAAGCGATCTCCCGAGGCACGAACGGGTCGCTGATGTCGTAGACCCTGAGTCCGGCATGGAAGTAACAACAGTAGACGCGGTCGTTGCGGTCTTCCAGAGCCGGGTGGTAGTGGGGCTCGTGGATGTTGTGTGGTCCGAAGGGACCCACGCCTACCCCGGGGATCTCGTTGAAGTTCTTGTACGGCCAGCTTTCGGGGATCTCCGGATAAGGGAAGATCGAGACCAGGGTGGGATCGGTGGGGTCGGAGATGTCCACCATACCGATGAAGTTCAGAGGCTGCGCCCCCGAAGCGGCGGTGATCTGCTCGTTGAAGACCGGGTAGCGCTCACCTTCGCTCGTCATCACGGCATAATCGCGCTGTGACAGCGGGAGCACGGTGTGGCAACGGGCCCCGGCGAGTTTGCCGGCGAGAGGCGGATGGTGCTCCAGTTGCCCCACCAGTTGGGGCAGGGTGATGTCGGAGATATCGAGGACGACCATGCCGGCGCCGCCCCAACTCACGTAGGCCAGGTCGCCCTTGGGGTAGGCCGGGCCATGCATGACCGCGCTGTCGAGCATGGCCATCTCGGGGTCGAAATCAGGGCCGGGCTTGACTTCGATCTGACCCGCCAGCCACTGGTCGGGCATCCACCAGCGCCCCACCTCCACCGGGTTCGCAGGGTCGGCGATGTCGAGGATGCGATAGATGAAGTTGCGGAAGCCCTTGCAGGTGGCGGAGAGATGGACGTAGCGCCCGCCGCTGTAGAAGAAGCGGTGCACGCCGCCCATGCCCCCGCAGTCCCACTGGGAGAGCTTCTTGGGGTTGACCGGGTCTTTCACGTCCCAGATGATGACCCCCTGCTCGAAGGGATCCCCCCACTCGCTGCCGTGCAGCCGCGGCAACGTCCCGCCCAAGGCTGTCACCATGATCCCGTCGGCCACCTGGATCTTGGGCGTGCCCTGACCGGGTAGATCGGGCCCGGGGATGAACTTGAGGTATTCCGGCTTTGTCGGGTCGGTCACGTCGATGATGGCCCAGCCGGGGTGCTTGAAATGCGCGCCATAGAGATAGTAGCGGCCCTCCACCTCCTGCATAGCCATCTGGAACCAAGGTTTGCCCTGGAGGTCGTTGTAGCCGATCTGCTCGATGTTCTTGGCCAGCGCTTGCGTGCGCGGCGTGAAGGTCTGCATGTCGCCTCTCATCTCGTTGTGATGTATCCCCGCCACTGCTGCAGGTGGTCGGAGTCCGGCCGGTCGAGGATGAAGCTCCGCATGGGCTTGGACTCAGGGAAGTAAGCCATGACGGGACCCCTTTCAGTCCTCGCTCTCGTCGTCCGCGCACTCGGCGGCCGGACCGGCCACCCGAGCTGGGGGCTTCAAGGGCGTCAGGTAGTTCTTGTACTTGACGGTCTTCGCCCCCACCTGGTCCATGTTGGCGGGGGGCTTGAGAGAGACGTCGGCCAGTTCCTGGAGATGCTCGAACTTGCCCGAGAGCAGCAGGTGGGAGTGAGGCCGGTCTTCATCGCTGACCGTGAAGGAGGCTTTGCCGTCGGCGACGCTCAGCGTGCCGCGCACCCCGCAGATGCCGCAAATGCAGGGGTAGACGTCGCTGTCGTGCCGCACCTCGATGAGTTTCGAATGGCAGAGCGGGCAGAGCCCGGGCTCTCCGATGTACTCGGCTTCCTCGAGGGGTTTCTTCAAGGTCTCAGCCACGTGCCTGCCGGATCGGCGAGCGCGCTCCAGAAGGTCGTCACGAAGAGCGATCACTCTCGGAAGACCGATCCAGTTGACGAGGATCTTGTCCACCACCTCGATCTGCATGGTGAGGGCGAAGAGACTCATCACGGGAAGCGCGAGCGTGTCCCACTCGCTGCCGCCTACGGCGATGAGCGACGCGGCCCGGGGCTTGAAGGCCCGCGGGTCCGGCCCAGTACCCTCGGTAATGCCCTTCTCTTCGCGGATCTTCTGGGCGATGATGCGGAAGCCCTGGTCATGGGAGGGACCCATCCGGTCCTCCAGGGTCTTCAGCTGCCCGGTCGGCGATTTCTCGTAGATCGGGGACCCGAGGATGAGCCCGTCGCAGTCCATGACCTTGTCGTCGATGAAGGGAAAGTCGTCGTTCTTGAGGACGCACTTGCCCCCGCCACCCTTCTCCATGAGATCGACCACGCACGAGTTGCACCCCGTGCAGGGCTTGATGTAGAGGTCGTGCAGGCGGATGAACTCGACCTCGGCCCCCGCTTCCTCGGCCCCCATGAGGGCTTCTTTGACCATGATCTCGGTGTTGCTCATGCGCCGTCCGCACGAGATGCCCAGTACTTCCATCGATGCACGTCTCCTTTGTTTGTCTGGGGTTGTCGATACTGGCGCCTCTTGCGGCGCTGCGCCCTACCGGCGGCCAGAGTTATTCGCTGCCGCTACCCCTTAGAACACGCCATATTCGTCCACAGCTTCCCGGAGCGCCAACACGTTCTCAGGCCTGGCTTCGTCCGGTATGCCGAGATTGCCGTCGATCATGAGGGTCCCGGTATCGCCGAACAGGTCCATGAGTTCCTTAACATCATCTTTGACCTGTTGCGATGTGCCGGTGCAGAGAAGCGAGGCCGGGACGTTGCCCCAGAAGCACATCACGTCTCCGCATATCTCCTTGAACTTCTTGCGGTCGATGCGGTCGAAGTGCGCGGCTATCTTGCCGGGGGGAAGCTCGGCAAGGTATTTGAGCCTCGACGTGTAGCCGCCTTCGAACAGAGGCACCGGGGTGAGCCCGGCCGCGATAAGCGCTTCGATCAGCTCCCTGAACGTCGGCCAGTAGAACTTCTCAAAGGCTTCTTCGCTCATGAAGTTGTCCGCCCCACGGTGCATGGGGATGAAGACCCGGGGGTTGCCGGCCATCTGTGCCGCGCCCACCGAGAGGGCGACACACGAAGGTTGCATCAACTCGACCGTGGCCAGCAGCTTGTCGGGATTGCGGTAGATGTCGAGGCTGCCACCTTTCAGACCCCGGAAGTGGTCGGAGACTACGTCGAACGCGGGCGCGGTGATAGACGCCCAGCCGTACGGATATCCAAGCCCGGCCATCTCCGCCACGTGCGCTACCAGAGCCACATTATCTTCCTCGGCCGCGGCCGCCAGACGCAGCAGAGCCTCGAGCGCTTTCCGCATGGGGGGCGAGGAGACGATGCCCGCGGCCACTCCCATCAGGTTGTACGAGTTGGAGAACCAGAAGGGCCGCGGCAGCGGCATCTGTCCGAGTCCGGCCAGATTATCCGCGATGCGGGGAAGCATCTTCCCAAGCGTATATCCGTCTGGGTCGGCCAGGAACTCGTCGTACTCGTCCTCGGGCAGCCACTCCCTCTCCACGTACTGAAAAGCCGCGTCGTCGGGCAGATCACCCCCGGGCCAACGGAGCTGCCGAATGCCTAGAGCATCAAAACCTTTGGAGGGGAACAGGCCATTGGGAGCCGCGAAGTCCCAGCCGAACTCCAGATCGGCCTCCTTCATGCACTGGTAGCGCAGGTCAGGCCTGTAGCCGGCGTCGCGGTTCGATATCCCCTTGACCCTCGTGGGGAAGTAGTGCGTGACCAGCGGGACGACGGGCACGCGGTCAGGCTTCTTGAGCGCGACGATGTCGTTGAAGCGCTTCTCCCGCTCCGCGTAGAGCTTCGCAGTTTCGGTGGCCGGCGCCCCCTCGGTGCTCGGGGTTCCCTCAGTCATCAGTGATCCACTCTTGGTCGGTCACCACTGCACCGAGTCGACCATGGCCTTGACGTTCTCGAACTTGGCGTCCGGCGGGAGGGCGCAGCCCATGGCCATGATGTAGCCATCGGGGCCGACCTCGGTGAGCAGGCGCTTGCAGTAGGCTTTGACGTCGTCCACAGTCCCCAAGCTCAGCATGGCCGGGTGTACGTCACCCAGGATGCACATGTGCCCGGCCAGGATCTTCTTGGCCCGGAAGATGTCGGTCTTGCCGTCGAGCTCGAGGATGCACCGGCGCGCGGGCAGGTCTTTGAGGCGCTCGATCTCGCGGTCCCAGTTGGCGTCGTAGTGGAGCACGGGGGTGCCGCCTTCTTCGGCCACGATCTCCACGAGTTCCTTCATGTAGGGCCACACGAAGCGGTCCCACAGCTTGGGCGACAGGAACTCCGGCGCCGTGCGCCAGCTCCCCACCCAGTAGCCGGTGGGCTGGCCGACCGCGCGTATCAGTTGGCGCGTCTGCTCCCGCTTCTCGGCCATGATGACATCCAGCACCGCCTGGATCTTGTCCGGCATGCGATAGAGGTCGAGGGTGAACTCCTTGACCGTCCGGCCGCCGGCCAGGTGTTCGAAGGGATGGTCGACGGTGAGGGGCGACAGGATGACGTAGCCGCGCTTCATGTACTCCATGGTCCAGCGCGGACCGGCCTCCTGCAGCGCCTGTGCCGGCCGCGACGGCCGCCCCGAGATACTTCCCGATGTACTGGCCGAACCAGGGACTCCAGCCTATCTCGAGGATCTTGTCGTAGTCCTCCGGCTGGATGCGCACCTGCTCGTCCATCTGCCACTGACTGTGCTCGGGCAGGTCGCGGCCGGGTAGCTTCATGGGTGCCAGCCAGAGCATGCCCAGCACGTCCGGGGCATAGGTGGGGAACTGCAGGGAGTCCACGTCGCCCAGCTTCTCGAGGGCGCCCAGCATGGTCTCGGCGGCCACATCCACGCTGGAGACGATAGTCGGTGTAGCTGACACCCATGGTGTTGGCCGCGAAGAGGTCCATGACCAGGGAGATGGGCACCCGGTCGGGCGTGCCGCAGGCCATGGCCGTCTGCAGGCGCTGCATGCGCTCGAAGAAGAGCGGGTGCGGGGCGAAACCAGTCGTCTCAGTCATCATTCCACCCCCAGTACTCTCTTAGCGGCTATCACGCCGTCTTGGGCCGTCTTGCAGTAGTAGTCGGCGCCTACGTAGTCGGCGGTGGCTTGATCCACGGGGCCGCCGCCTATGAGGACGGTGACCTGGTCGCGGAGGCCGGCTGCCTTGATGGCGGCGATGGCATCGCGCATGTCGTCAAAGACGGTGGTGAGAAGACAGCTCATGCCGACGAGTTGGGGCTTATGCTCTTTGACGGCATCGACGAAGGCCTGGTGCTCCACGTTCACGCCCAGGTCGATCACTTCGAGGCCGTTGGAGCTCATGACGGTGGCCACGATGTCTTTGCCGAAGTCGTGGATGTCGTTCTTGACCGTGCCCAGGACCAGGGTGCCCAGCTTCTTCTGGCCGAGGCCTTCAGTTCTTCCTGCAGAGGAGCGCCGGCCTTCTTGAAGATGTCGGCGGCGTAGATGAGCTCGGAGAGGAAGTACTCCCCGCTCTCGAAGCGCTGCCCACTACGTTCATGCCGGCCTGGAGTTCTTCCAGGATGGAGAGAGCGGTTCGCCGGCGGCCAGTTTCTCCTCTACCAGGGATGGCCGTCGCTTCATCTGGTCGCCCATGCCTGGGCGAGTGGTGAGACGGTCATGACTGCTGACCCCTTCTCGGCGCCTTCTCCGGCGCGATCACCTTCCCGTAAGCGTTGTACGCCCCGATTCTCTCCTGCACTTCCGGCAGAGCGATCTGCGCCGGCTCTTCCTGGTGCTCGTGCCGCATTATCCACTCCAGATGGTGCATCTCCTTGGGTGTGGAGAAACGCGGTTCGCGCACGTCGTCGGGGTTCCAGGCTACTGAAAACTTCCCGCCGCTGAACGCGACCGTGCCGTGTACCTCGCAGGTGGGGCACATGATCTCGGGTAAGTCCTTCTCGATGTAGATCACGTTGCAGTGACATACCGGACAGGAGACGCCGGCTTCCTCGCCCATGTATTCCCACTCTTCGAAGGGAAGGTCGAGGGCTCTGGCGACATTCTTGCCCAACGTGCGCGAGCGCTCGACGGCCCCCGCGTTGTCCGGAGTGAGAGCCGCCCCCAGCGCCGCGCAGTGGTCGATCTGCACCTGGTCCACCAGAGTGGTGAAATGCTGAAGGAACAGATTGATCGATAGGAGCCCGAGGCTGGTCCAGCCGTCGTAGCCGGACCCTCCCACCGAGATGGCCGCCCCTATCCGCCGCCGCTCGAAGATGTCCGGCTTGCGCGAGAAGAGGTGGTTCGTCTTCTCGGCGATGATCATGAGGTTACTGCTGGACCGCAGGTGATAGACGGGGGCCGAGACGATGACGGCCGTGTCGCCCAACAGCGTCTGCTCGAGGATCCAGTCGACGTCGTCCTTGGCGCAGCGGCCCGTCTTCAGGCAGGCCCAGCAGGAGTTGCAGGGCAGCACCTTGAGATCGTGCGCCCTGATGATCTCCGACTCCACGCCTTCCTCCTCAGCCGCCATGAGGGCCGCCTTGAGGAAGTGCTCGCTGTTGCCGTTCTTCCTGCCGCAGGAGAGGCCGATGATCTTCTTGGTCATATGAACTCCTGTATCCTTTGCGCCCCGCCGGTCGTGAGCCCCAGCGGGCGAAAATTCGCCCGTTCAGTATGCCCCGTACTGCTTCGCCGCCTGGATCATGGCCCTGAAGTTCTCCTCCTTGGCCTGGTCCGCTCCCGCGCCCACGTCTAGGATGAAGCCACCCCGGCCCTTCACCTGCTCGATAAGCGTGCGGCAGTAGTCCGTCACCTGGTCGGCCGTGCCGAGTTGCAGCAGAGACAGTGGCACGTTCCCGGCGATGCAGGCGACGCCGTCGAGTGCCTCCTTGGCCTTCACCATGTCGGTCTGGTCGAAGTGCCAGACGGTGCGTCCCGGCGGCAGGTCGCGGATGATCTCCAGACGGGAGTTGTAGGAGCCCTCGGCGAAGATGTAGGGCACCAGACCTTGCTCGATCAGGCCCAGGCACATCTTACGCAGCGTGGGCCAGTAGAAAGTGCGGAACTGCTCGTCGTTCATGAAGCCGTCCGCCCCCTTGTGCAGGGGGATGAAGACGGTGGGCGGCACGAAGGGGGCCGCCTTCCGGGTGAGGTGCTTCAGCAGCACCGGCAGCAGACGGTCGCAGGCCTCGAGCACCTTCTCGGGGTAGCGGTAGAGATCGGTGACGATGCCCCGGGTGCCCCGCAGGGTATCGCCCAAGAAGTCGAACGGCGCCCAGGTGACGAGGCCGGGATGCGACGGAAACCCTTCCGACATCAGCCGCATATCCAGGCCGATGGTGAGCTCCTGCCCAGGCGGCGGCTCGTTTTCCCGCCTCCATGAGCTTCGAGACGGCCTCCTGCACCTCGGGGTCGCCCCAACCCGCGACCCAGAAGTCCGCGCCGCAGAGTTGGACCATCCCGAAAGGAGCGTCCAGCCTGGCCAGGCCGCTCAGCGCGCCGTTGGTCCGGGGTATGTAGGTGCGCAGAAGATAGTCGGTGGGATCGTCGATGAGATCGTCGTATTCTTCCGGACGCATCCACTCCTTTTCCACGTACTGGAAGCTGGCCGTCTCCGGAACCCCGTGACCGGGCCAACTGAAGAGCTTGTAGTCGAGCGCGTCGAAGATCGGCCCGGCACCGCCCGCGGCGACAGCCGAGCCCACCATGGCATCCGGTTCGAGACTGTGGGCGTATCCCACCCAGGCCTGAGCGGCTTTCTCCTGATCGTACATCACGTCGTAAGGGCTGAATCCTGCCCGGTGGGCCGGGTAGAACTGGTTGAGGGTGGTCACCGGTACGCGATCGGGCGCCTTCTCGAGGAAGATGGCGTCCCTCAGTCTGGCCGCGCGGGCCTTGTAGGCGGCCTCGGCCTCAGGACTGACGAAAGGCAGCCGCGGGCTTGTGAAGATCTGAAAGCGCTGCTGTCGCTTCGCCTCGGCGGGCAGATCGGCCCACGAGCGCTCGGTATCCATGTTTTCTCCTTCGTGCGCGTCCTGCAATTCGAGTACCCGGCCCTACGTGCTCGCCACGGAGCTCGAGCGCCGGGGCCGGCGGCGTCGCCGCCGGCCCCGGCGTCAGTCCGTCGGGACCGACCCCAGGGGGCGGGACGATCCCGAAGAACCCGCCTAGTTGACGGTGTTGATCAACTGGAACTGGGCGCCCTTCACCTCGAACTCCACCATGTTGCCTTTGACGCCCTGCGTCGTGTCGTCAGGTGTGAAGTTGACGATGCCTTCAAGTGAGTGAAATCCTTGAGGTTGATGAGCGCGTCCGCGACCTTCTGCTTGTCGTCGGCGCCGCCGGCCTGCTTCATGGCCTCGGCCAAGATCGCGACCATGTCCGCTCCGACAGCCGAGAAGAAGTCCGGCGCTTCGTTGTATTTCGCCTGATACCGCTGCACAGAAGTCCACCTGCAGGGCCTTGAGCGGCCAGTATCGGGCAGCGCAGCCGGGTTCACGATCCCTCCGGAGTCGAGGACGAGGAAGCCTTCGACGGCATCCGGGCCCATGGCAGAAGATCGCCGGGTGAGCTGCGGCGGGGCTGCCCTGGATGGGCACGTCACGCCCAGAGTCCTCAGGCCCTTGTAGAGGGCGGCGCAGCGATGGGGTTGACGAAGAGGAGCGACCGCATCCGGCTTGAGTTTGTTGTACTCCTCCATGATCCTGTTCAAGATCGGCTGGAAGTCGGTGACATCGAACCCGAACGTGTCCGGCATCTTGGTGAAGGTGAAGCCCTCGGCTGGAGCCGCTCTCGACGAGCAGATCGAGCGTCTCCTGATGGATCTCGAGAACGTCGGCGATCGCCAGGATGTTCTTCCAGCCGTTGGCTTTGATGACCTTGGTCACAGCATCGGCGTGGGTCGGCGGGGCGGCCGACACCATTACGCTCCACTTGTACTGTGGGCCGCTGATGTCGGCCATGGTCGCCGGGCCCGGGGAACACGGTCGGTATCTGCGTCTCCTCGGCAAGCGTCCGGGCCTGCGCGAACTGTGCGAACGGCCCGATGGTCGCGCGCACCTTGTCCTGCTCTATCATCTTGGTCACGTTCGCCTGCGCTTGGGCCACGTCGGACTTGTCGTCGACCTCGATCAGTTCGATCGGGCGGCCGTTGATCCCGCCATTGGCGTTGATGTACTCCACCTGCAGATTGGCACCCTTGCTGACCGACACGCCGGGAGCCGCGCTCGGCCCTGTGAGGCTGTTGGAGAAGCCGACCTTGATCGGCTCTCCGGTGGCCGGCCCGTCGCCGCCGTAGTGTCGGTGCTCGGGGCAGCCGTGTCGGTGCTCGGGCCGCCGTCGTCTCGTGCTCGGTGCAGCCGTCGTCTCCGTCGGCGCTGCCGTCGTGGTGGTCTCTTCTCCCGCCGCAGGCGACCGCCGTCATGGCGACGACCAGCAGCAGGACAAGGAGACCTATCAACACGATACCGTTTCTTCATTCCGTTCCTCCTTTCATTGCTCGAACCCGAACCGTTTGCTCCTGCCTCCCGCTATCTGAAAGCGTGCGTCAGCCCCGGCTTGCGCCCAGATAGCTGGCCTGCACGCGATCATCCGATTCTGAGGGCGTCCGCCGGCCCGGAAACCGACGACGGAGCCGGTCTGGAGAACGATCGCCCGGTGAGCGAGCGAGAGCGCCATCTCCGCGCTCTGCTCGACCATCAAGCATGGTCAGACCCTCTTTGTTGAGCTTGGCGAGCGCCTCGAATATCCGCTCCACCACCAGTGGGGCAAGACCCATGGACGGCTCGTCCAAGAGCAGCAGGTTGGGCCGGCCGATGAGAGCCCGGCCGATGGCGAGCATCTGCTGCTCCCCGCCGGACAGCGTGCCGGCCGGCTGCTTGCGCCGCTCGCCCAGGATGGGGAAGAGCTCGTACACGTACGCGATGTCGTCGGCCAGGTCGCCCGCCAGTCGCGTCGCCCGGAGCTTCCCACCACCAGGTTGTCGTGCACCGAAAGGTCGCGGAACAGCCGGCGGCCTTCGGGGACCTGGCAGAGACCTCGAGCGGCGATCTTCTCCGGGGCAAGGCGGGTGATATCGACACCCTGATAGGTGACCGAGCCGGCCTTGGGTCGAAGCAGGCCGGAGATGGTGTGAAGCAAGCGTGCTCTTGCCCGCCCCGTTGGCGCCGAGGATGGCGACGACCTCGCCCTTGGGGCACCGCAAGAGAGACACCCCGTGCAGAGCCTCGATCGAGCCGTAGGAGGTAGCGAGGTCCTCGACCACGAGGAGGTCCTCAGGCTCGGGGCAACTGTCCGTCGGCGAGAGTCCCGGGTCTGGCATAGATCTGCGCGGTGCTCCAGCCTTGACTCCCAGGTACGCCTCGATGACCGCCGGATCCTTCTGCACCACCTCCGGTCGGCCCTGGCTGATCAGCGGCCGTAGTCGAGCACGTACACCTGCTCGGAGATGCCCATGACCAGTTCGATGTCGTGCTCGACGAGGAGCACGGTGATACCCGAGTCACGGATGCGACCGATCTGCTCGACCAGGTGGGCCCGCTCCGAAGCGTTCATTCCGGCCGCCGGTTCGTCCAGGAGCAGGAGACGGGGCTCGGAGGCCAGAGCTCGGGCTATCTCGACCAGACGCTGCGAACCGTAGGGAAGGCTGGCGGCAGGCAGATAGCGCGCGACTCTTCCAGTCCCACCGTGGCCAGAGCACACATGGCCCGCTCTCGAGAGGCGCGCTCTTCGCGGCGCTGATGCGGCAGCCCCAGCGCCCCCGGCCCAGAGTCCCGACCTCTCATGCCGATGGCACCCTACCAGCACGTTCTCGAGCACGGTCATGTTGGCGTAGATACGAAGATTCTGGAAGGTGCGAGCCATCCCCAGACGAGCCGTATTGGCGGTCGACAAGCTTGGTAACGTCCTGGCCCGCGAAATCGTATGCGTGCCCGCGGTCAGCTTCTGCAGCCGGCTTACCGCGTTGAAGAGCGTGGTCTTGCCCGCCCCATTGGGTCCGATGAGGGCGACGATCTGGCCCTCGCGAACCTCGAGAGAAACCTCGTCGACCGCCTTCAGGCCGCCGAAGTGCACGGAGAGACCCTCGATTTCGAGGATCGGTTCGCCAGAGGCGTCGCCGGCGCGAAGCGGCCGGTCGGCCGCTAGGCGCGGCGATCGCCGGCCCGAGAGTCGGCGAAGAGACCGGCGCCCTCTGACCGCGTCCGCCTCAGCGGCGACCAGGCACTGGGCCGGCTCCTGCAGCTTCTCCCTTCGCCAAAGGCTCCGCAGGCGCGCCCTCTGGTCCGGGCGTCAGCGCAAGCCCGGCGGGCAGGAACATAAGCAGCAGGATCATGACGACGGAGTAGGCCACCCCGCTGTACTGCTGGATGCCGGTGAAGCCGTTGATCACCCAGGTCATGAGGATGGCTCCGACGATGGCGCCCCACACCGACCCGCCGCCGATGAGCATCATGACGATGGGGATGATGGCGGCGGTGAAGGTGAAGCTGCCCGGGGTGACTGCCATGGTGACGAAGGCGTAGAGACCTCCCGCCAGCCCGCAGATGACGGCGCTGCTGACGAAGGCCAGCAGCTTCCAGTTGGCCGTCCGCATCCCGAGAGTCGACGAGGCGATCTCGCTGGTCGCGAGCGCCCGGAGCGCCCGGCCCACGCGGTACTTGAGGGCGCGGCTCATAAACAGAAGGATGACGATCGCAATGATCCAGACCAGGTAGTACTGACGAAGATTGCTGTTGAATTCGAACCCGAACACGTTGAGCCTGGGCAACGGTGACAGCCCGAGAGTCCCCCCGGTGACCTTGCGCAATTGGATCACGAGGACCAGGAAGATCTGACCCAGCCCGATGGTCGCCAGGGCCAGGTAGAAGTAGCGCAGCTTGAGCACGGGACGGCCGATGATGACCGCGACCACCCCGGCGACCAGCGGCCCGATAACAAGCGCGGCAAGGGTGGGAACTGACGGCCTTCACAGTCAGGATGGCCGCGGTATAGGCTCCGATGCCGTAGAAGGCCGAGTGTCCGAAGGAAAGCTGGCCGGCCTGGCCCAGGATGATGACGACGCCGATGGTGATGATGGCGAACAGACCGGCGGTGGTCATGATCCTCATCGCGTACGCGCTGGGGTAGACGAGCGGCCAGACGATCAGGGCTACGAGAGCAATGTCCTGGAGACGAAGGGCCTTCGGTAGGAGCGAAGCGGCGGGCCCGCAGACGGTGACGCGACGTTCCATCAGGCCTCACCCTCGCTGGAGCGAAGACCGAGCAGACCGCTCGGCCGGAAGTACAGGACCAGGATGAGGATCGCGTAGGCGATGGCGTCCTGGTAGCCGGCCGGGCACGAAACCGGTGGCGACCGACTGGATGATGCCCGAGAGCGAGACCGCCCACCACCGCTCCGCTGCTCGACCCCCAGCCACCCAAGACGGCGGCGACGAAACCGCTGAGCGCGTAGATGCCGCCCGAGAGATACGAGGTCGACGTTGATGGGGGTGATGGCGATGCCGCCGAGGGCCCCGATGGCCGCCGAGATCGCGAAGGCCAGAATGATCATCCGGCCGGTGTGGACGCCCGACAGGCTGGCCGCACCCGGATCGTTGGCCGTGGCCGTCATCTGCTTGCCGATCCGTGTGAAGTTGGTCAAGAGGTACAGAGCGCGACGAGCACCACGATCATCAGGCCGATCACCCACAGGCTCTGCCGGAAGACGGCCACTTCGCCGATGAAGATCGCCTGGTCACCCGTGAAGGCCGGCAGGCTCTTGCCGTAGCCCCCCCAGCGTAAGCAGCGCGAAGTTCTCGAACAGGATGCTGAGCGCAATGGTGGCCAGGATGATCGAGACCAGCGAGACCTTGACGAGAGGCCTGAGCACCAGGAGGTACATCACGATGCGACTACAGCGACACGCCGAGGATGCCGAGGATGGCGGAGAGCCAGTAGGGGAGGCCCAGCTCAGCGAGGAACGAGTAGGTGAAGAAGGCCCCGAACATGACGAAGGCGCCCTGCGCCATGTTGACGATGCGCGACGTGCGGTAGATGGTCACGTAGCCAAGTGCGATCAGAGAGTAGATGCTCCCCACCGTGACCCCGGTCACCAATAGCTGGATCCACTTGACCACACAAACCCCCTCGCGACCTCAAAGGAACTGCGCTCTAACCACCCCAACCGTGAGCGTCATGCTAGGGCATGAGGTCTTCTTTGTCAATGATATTTAATGCTATGTGCAGTCGTTAACTCTTTACTGGATAGGTCAGCTAGTCTAATATGGTCTGGCCAACCGATGGACCACGAATGCGCGCCGGTCGATCGTCTGAATCCTTGACCACGATCGGTAAGTCAGACGAGGCACGGAGTCGACGTTTGTCAGGAGAGATTGAGCATAGCTGAGGCTCTGACCATATCTGCTCTTGAGCGCGAGACGGGAGTCTCCCGAAGCACCATCCACTTCTACGTACGGGAAGGACTTCTGCCGGAACCTCAGAAGACGGCGACAAGCCGAGCCCTCTACGGCACGGACCACGTCGCGCTGCTTCGCAAGATAGTAGAACTCAAGAGCGCAGGCCGCTCGCTCGCCGAGATCAAGATCGAACTGGACGAATACCTGGCCCGAGCGCGGGAGAACAGCGTCGATCTGGCAGGGCAGGAAAGCGAGCGGGTCCGTCGCGCCATCCTCCGCGTCGCTACCGAGGAGTTCGCCACCAAAGGATATGAGCGGACTCATGTCGCCGCCATCATCCGGAAAGTGGGGATCACTCCCCAGATCTTTTACAGCCACTTCCCCAGCAAGCTCCAGTTGCTGGTGGAGTCCTTCCAGACCTTCCTGAGCTGGAACCTCGACTTCGTCGAGCTCAGACTGATGGAATCGACCGACCAGGGCGAGCGGCTCCTGGGGCGCCTGGTAGCAGACCATCGAGCGACTGAGTTCGGTTCAGACGTGTTTGCCCACATCCGCATGGAGGGAGGTCGCAAGAAGGGCGACAAACTCAGGCTGGCCGAGCAGGCCTGGGCAGGCGTGGTCGGCCGGATCGTAAGGGACTTCGAGAGCGCCAGGGCGCCTGATTCTCCCCCACCACCCATACCTCTCGAGTTGCTCGCCTACAGTATGCTCGGCGCCCACCACAACGCGAGCGCCAGAGCTTCATGGGACGAACAGTACAGTCGCGCGGACCTCCTGAGGACCCATCTATGGATCTGGCTGGCGGTCATCGCAGCACTGAGCGGAGAGGTCGACATCGATTCGCGTATCGCGCGGTACGAAGATCTCATCAAGGAGACGGCCGTCCGTCGTCCCGAGACCCCGCCCGCGATCGAAGACTGACCTCGGCGCTTCTAGAAGAACACCCGGCACTCCATCCCCAGGGCCGCGGCGGCTCGGGCCATCACCCGATCGGCTGTGGCAAGGACCGTGGCGCCGGCCGAGCGCATCACGCCGAGGTGCAAGGCATCCAGAGAGGTGAGCGGAACGTCTGGATGGGCTCCCAGCAGCGATTCCGCGAGGAGGAACGACTCCACAGTGTGGGGCAGCAGAATCAGATGACCGGCCGCGATGTCTCCCTCGAAGGTGGCAAGGATCCGACCCTGGGTCTCGACGTCGAAGTGATCCTCTCGCCTGCGTCTGGCCACGAGAGAACGCATCTCCACCTTGGTGAGCAGGCTGATGGATACGGGACACGCCTGCTGGATGTACTCCTCGACCTCTTCCGACTTCGCCTCGTTCAGGTACCACTTGGCAAGCGCGCTCGTGTCGAAGTAGACGCTCATGGCCTGGGTCCCGGCGGTCCTGGCGGCCGTTCCCCCGCGCGCTCTCGGTCGACCCGGACGAGGTCCTCGCTAGGAGCGGTCATGTACGGCATGCCGGCGCGCAGATTCGCATGACTCGGCGCGCTCCGGGAGGGGTTCAGCGCCACCAGTCTGACCAGCGGCCGACCGTGCCGAGTCAACAGCACCTCCCCCTCGCGCTCCACGATCTCGCCGATGGAAGAGAGGGAGTCGCGAAGCTCTCTGACCGACATCTCCCGCATGTGGACGCTCCCGTCGACATGTACCGCTGTGTCATACTTTGTTCAATTATGACACAATTCGAGCGGGCGCCCCCGTGGCAACTGTATCGGCGCGTAGGCCACCCACCCGGCTCCCGGAGTTGCTTGGCGGGCTGAAGGCCCGGCGCGGCTACCCTCGGCTACCCTCGGCTACCCTCACGGGCGGCCGCCGCAGGACCGCCGCCGCATCTGATGCCGCTAGTTCGTCTGACCCTCTTCTTGCGGCTCCACGCAGCCCTCGGCCGGTTCGGTCGTCGACCGCACGTAGTCGAGGCCGTAGTACTTGCACAGGTTCTCCTCGACGGACGGGAGCGAGGCCAGCTCGTCCTTGACGTGTGGCGCATCCGTCACCCGGTCTTTGCTATAGGAGACAACGAGCCTACCGGCCGACGAACTAACCTCCCCGGCAGGCACAAAGACCTTTTTGGTGCCGAGCAACCCGGTCTTCACCACCAGCCACTTGAGATTGCCCACGACTTCGCCAAAGCGTACATCCTCGATCGTGCCGATCTTCTCGCCCTCCACGTCGTAGAGATCGTGACCGGTCCACTGTGTTTCTAGTTCCGCGTTCCCTGCCATTGCTACTTCCTTCCCGGAGGAGCGGTTCATGCCTCTCCCGTTTTTCCCCTGCTTGCAGTGGGAGAAACACGGTGGGCCGACCCACGGCCCCCGATACGTGAACGAGGGCACCTTCAAACTGCGGCTCACCATGCGACCCATCGGGCGCCCGGACCCATTGGGTATTCGGAGCACCGCCAGCCACAGCGGTACCTCGTTCGTCCTTTGCTGAGCCATGGTCGACCACTACAATACTCGGTGATTCTAGAGGCTAGGCGCACAGGGTGTTGCATGAAACAACCGGCTGAAGGGCGCGTACACGAGCGGATCACCGCGATCGCCGATGTCGTGTATCCGGCATACATCGTTCGGGGAGGACAGAAGAGTCTGATGATCGAGGCAGGAGTGAATCTCCTGGGACCGCGCTACCTCGCTGCGATCAAAGACATGTTCGGGGAGACCGGACGACTCGACTATCTCTTCCTGAGCCATTCGCACTACGATCACGTTGGGTCCGCGGACTACTTGAAGCGGCACATTCCTGGTTTGAAGATCGGCGCTCATGAGCGAGTCGCCGGCTTGCTGGGGAAGCCGTCGGTGCTGGAAAGGATGAACCGTCTCAGCATGAGCCATGTTGAGCTCCCCCAGTACGATCGCGCCGGCGAAGATCTGACGCTGCATCCGTTCGCGATCGATGTCCTCCTGAAACAAGGCGACGAGTTCGACCTGGGCGAGCTTACCTGCCGCGTGTACGAGACACCAGGCCATACCAGAGACTCGCTGGCCTATTACTTCCCGGAGATAAGAGCCTTGTTTCCCGGCGACGCGTGCGGTGTTCTGCGGACTGGGGCTGACGGCCCCTTGCAGGTCGAGTTTGTGGCGTCCTACCGGGACTACGTCCGCTCCCTGAGGCTCATGATCGCCCTCGAGCCGGAGATCATCTGCCTGGCGCACAACTGGGTGCTGACCCATGAGGAAGCGGCGGCGTTCCTGGAACGGTCTCTCGCCGAGACATTCCTCTACCGGGAGCTGATAGAAAGCTACCTGGACGCCGCGAACGGCGACGTCGAACGAGCGATCCGAGATATGGCGCGCGCTGAGTACGACGCCAACAGCAGCATACTTCCACCATCCGCCGCCTATATGACAAACCTGACCGCTCAGGTCAGGCATATCGCGGCGTCCCGAAGCCACAGTGGGGGGAAGTGCAGCCCATGAGCGTCAGGAAAGCCGGGGGGTAGATCTACTCTAATTCGCGCTGTCAGTCGATGACACTAGATCATAAAGGCACAAGCTCAAATCAATCTCTCTCGCCGATAAGCCTCTTCTCTCCCTCAAGCTTCTTGATATCAGTGACGTCCTGGGTGACCTCTAGAGTACCCAGATACTGTTTCCTCTTGTCGCGCACCGCGAAATACCGGATGTGCACTAGCTTGGCTTGATAATTGATCCAGAACTCGTAGAAGTCCTTGCTGCCTTCCTTGAACGAAGCCAAGATCCCTTCCACGACCTCCAGACTCTGCGGTGGGTGACAATTCTGTACCTTCCTGCCGATAATCGACCGCGGCCTATGGAAAGTGCGCTCCGTGCCCTCGGAGAAGTACTTGACGGTGTCCTCCGCGTCGACAAAGGTCAAGTCCAGGGGCAAGGTGTTGAGCAGGCACATAAGTTCGTTGAGACCGAGGATTCCCGAAGGCAGGCAGACCGTGCCATCTTCGAAGACCGCCTCCTCCTGCAGCTCAGACTGCAGGTGTCGGATCAGATCTTCCGTCTCCTCCGGCTTCTGGATGAAGACGTAGCCGATCTCGTCACTTTGCCTCAGTATGCTTACCCAATCGCTCGGTTGCAGTTTCTCCAGCGAGGTGGGGAAGAGGATGTTCTCCTCCTTGAAGATCATGCCGTCGACTTCCTCAATGAGCGGGAACAACGTCGCGGTGGCATAGGCATCCACTGCTTCCGGTCCGCTGAGTCCGTCCAACTCGGCCAAGGCGGTTTTGAGCAGGGCCCTGATCTCGTTATCCTTGCCCCACATCACCTTGGAAGGCCCCATGAAGCCCTGTTTCTCCAAGTACGGAAAGAGGATCTGCTCTTTCCTCTCGTAATGTGTTTCGACGCCTCTCAACCGGAGCAAATGGGCTCTCAGTTCGTCGCTGAACGAGCTGAATGGGTGGTGGTCCTTGTTGGCGACCGTGTCCTTTATGGCGGCCGTGAGTTTGGCTACCTCGGCGTTTTCCTGTTTGAAGAGGTACACCGGGTGAGAGGGGGAGGTCTCCTCAAGCGCAACCTTTTCAAGGGCAGACTGGAAAAGCAGGGCGTGAACGTTGCAGAACTGCTTGATCTCGTCTACCGACAGGCCATCCTCGATCAAGCTTTGCTCGAGTTGGGCGATCTCGGTGGAGCTGATATCGCCGATCTCTCGTTCAAAGCGCTCTTTGGCCTCGTCAACTGATAGGCCTTGATGCAGCTTCAGGATGATGTCCTTCATTATGGCCGTCTTGGCGTCGTGGCTTAACTGGTCCGGCATGGAGAAGCCCTCCTTCTAGCAGCGGCATAGCTGACCCGTTCGGCAATGGTTGCCAGGTGGTCGTTCCCTAAGGCCGTCTCTTCGAAACTCCTCACGGACGTCGTCGGCGACCTCCTGGCACAGGACGCAGGGTCCATGCATATCAGCCCTGCTCGGCCTTCTCGGTCTCAGTTGCAGTCTCGTCGGCGCAGTTCTCCACCTGCTTTCGCCGGCGCATCAGGCCAACTGGCGCTCCCTGTGCTTTCTGGCGATGGTCGCCGCAAGCTCGTCCAACGCCTTGAGGTCGGATTCTTTCGGGAGGCCTTTGCAGATGACCGGGTCGAGAACCTCTACCTTGAGATTGGGGATCAGCCCGGCGAGTGTCTCCACGGCTTTGCCCCCCCATCCATACGAGCCGACGATCGAGAGGAACTGAGCCTTCGGTTTGAGGGCGTTCGCCAGCATGGTCGCGTACGCGGCCAGCGGGTGCGGACCGGCGAGAACGGTGCACGTACCCACGACCACGGTACCCGCGTCGAGCAACACCATGGCCAGCTTACCGATGTCGGTGACGGCCAGATCGAACAGTTCGACGCGTACCCCGTTATCGACCAGAGCCGCCGCCAGGTGCTTCACCATCTTCTCGGTGCTGCCGTGCATGGAGACGTAGGGCATGACCACCAGATTCTTGGGTGCGCCGGAGACCCATTCCTTATAGGAATCGATGATGAACGCCGGCCGATCGTAGATCTGCCCGTGGCTGGGTGCGATCATCTGGATGTCGTAGTCCTTGAGCTTCTCGAGGTTCTTCTCGATGACCGTCCGGAACGGCGTCATGATCTCGGCGAAGTAGCGCTTGGCGGTCTCGCGGACCCGGCACTCGTCGGTCACGTACAGATCGGAGGTGGCGATGTGAGAGCCGAAGAAGTCGCAACTGAACAGGATGGCGTCTTCTTCCAGATACGTGACCATTGTCTCGGGCCAGTGGACCCAGGGCGTGTAAACGAACTTCAGCGTCTTGGACCCAAGTGACAATCGCTCCCCGTCGGCTACCGTTAGAAACGCATCTTCGGGGATGCGGAGCAGGTCAATGAGCATGTCCTTGGCCCGGGGAGCGACCACCACTTTGGCGTCCGGGAACCGCTCGAGCACCAGGCCGATGCAGCCGGAATGGTCCTGCTCGGCATGTTGAGACACGATGTAGTCGATCTTCGGCACACCTGCCAATTGGGCGATCAGGGTGTCGGCCATGGCCGGGTCGACGGTGTCAAGGAGGGCGACTTTCTCCGTGCCCTCTACGAGATAGGCGTTGTATGAGGTGCCATCGGGCAGTGGGATGAGGGAGTCGAAGAGGCGCCTCTCCCAATCTATCGCTCCCATCCAGTAGACGTTGTCGCGGATGAGTCTCTTGTGCATACGAATACCTCCAGAAGGGTTGTGACGGTCCACATTCCGTCGGGCACGCTAGACCGCCTCCTTGGTCGGGGTCTGTCTTGTCGGATAGGCGGCCGACTGGTCTCGCGGTTGCCAGCTTGCGTACAGAGTCCGGCCTCCAAGCACACACCGTGCCATCTTTGAAGAGCGCCCGCCTGTTTTGAGACGGCCTCCCCTGTCCCTGCAGACAGAGCCGGAGATCGGGATAGCGATAGTGCAGCGCCGTCTCGCCCAGCACAGTGAGCACCCCCGCCTCATCCAGTTCGCACTCCACGTGCGGCATGACCTCTCGGGAGTACGATTCCAGCGCGGCATCGTGGCGGGCCCCTTCCCGCAGCATGACCGCGGATACCGGAAAGATCACGCCCTCCGGGGTGAACCGACCCACGGCAAGGGCGTGGGGGATGAGAAAGCGGGACCATGGCGGCCCCCTAGAGGACAGACCGCCCGGCATCCTCCAGCCAGGCCAAGGCGGCTTCCTCGACTATCGTTTCGGTGAAGAGGGCGGTCATGAAGTCTCCCACAGAAGACGGATGGGCACAGCGTGGAACTGGTCACCGAACGGGATCGTCGCCGTCCCGTCGTAGAGAACGACTCCGTGGACAAAACGGTCTCCGGCGGCCTCCCGAAGCTTCCGTAATCCGCGGAAGTCGCGGTCGATCACACTGGCCGCCGCCTTCACTTCGACTCCGGCCACCGCCCGGATGCCGCGTTCGATCACGATATCGACCTCGTAGCCCTCCCGGTCGCGGAAGTGGTAGAACGCCAATGGGTCTTCTCGCGCACTCGCCTGGCGCTGGAGTTCCTGCAGCACAAACGTCTCCAGCAAGGAACCATACATGCTGCGATCGCGCTGTATGTCATCCGCCCCCACGCCCAGGAGTGCGCAGGCGACACCCGTGTCTGCCATGTGCAGCTTGGGCGTTTTCACGAGACGAGAGAGTCGGTTGGTGAACCAGGGCTGGAGCCGCTGTAGCAGAAAGACGTTCTCGAGCAATGCCGTGTGGTTGTGGATGGTCTGCCTGTCGAGCTGGAACGGGCCGGCCAACTCCGAGACGTTCAGCAGCCGAGCAGTGTGACTCGCGGCGACGGCAAGCAGGCGCGGCAGTGAGTCGAGCGAGCGAATGCGGGACAGATCGAGCACGTCCCGCTGGATTTCGCTGTTGATATAGTCACGGTACCAAGTAGTGCGGCGGTCGGGCTCTCGCCGTGCGAGCGCAGCCGGATAGCCGCCGGCGACGATACGTTCCGCCAGCTCCGGTCCCAGGCGCTCGACGAGTTGGGAGCGGAAACGCCCGGCGAACAGCGCGTCCAGGAATCCAGGTGCCTGACCTGTCAGTTCGCATTGCGCGAAAGGATGCAGCCGAAGGATGCCGATGCGACCGGCGAGCGAGTCCGAAAGCTTGGGAACCATGAGCACGTTCGCCGACCCCGTCAAGATGAAGCGCCCAGGCACCCGATTTCGATCTACGGACGCCTTCAGCGACATGAACAACGTCGGGACCCGCTGCACCTCATCCAGAATCACCCGTTCCGGGAGCCCGGCCACGAATCCGACCGGGTCCTCCTGCGCCAGGTCCAACGTCGCGACGTCATCGAACGACAGGTAGCTGAAGCCGCGCGGCTCACCGACCATGCGCGCCAGCGTCGTCTTGCCGCTCCGGCGGGGGCCGTGGATGAGAACGACCGGCGTGTCCTCCAGCGCAATGCGAACACGCGACGCAAGCAAGCGCGGTATGGGCTCGAATGGCTTGGGCAAGGGCTGCTCTCCTACTCCCGCTGTCCCGCTGTCCCGCTGATTGCGAGTCTACACCTCCGCTGATTGCGAGTCTACGCCTCCGCTGATTGCGAATTCATACTCCGGCTGATTGGGAGTTTGATGACCGGCTAATTGGGATTAGAGGAACGCACCCGAGTGAACGCGTCGAGTCAGAGTGTCGCCCGCCCTCGCTTGTCGCTCATGCGCCGGCCTCCGCAGCAAGCCCCGCTCAGCACTCAAGATGATGATGAACACCCAGGTAGCAGAGCCATCGTGGGTATTTGTCCGAGGTAACTTTGAACAGGTGCTGGTTCAGCGCGCCGCTCTCGCCGGCCCAGAGCACACATCCCAGCGAACCGGACCAAGAGAACAGTATGTCCCCATCCTGGATGACACAGTTGGGATCGAAGTCAGCGCTCGTATGATCGGCCTCGACGGTGTTGCCGGCTCGAAGTTGGACAATCTTGATGACCGGTAGCCATCGCTCCTCCGAAGGCGGGTACTTCTGCAGCGCCAACCCATTCAGGAAGTTGGCGATCTGATCAAGGCTCCGTACCTCCCACCCTTCCGGAATCTCCCCCAGTTCCGAGTCCGCCAGGCGGCCAGGGAAGAGGTCCGCAATATGCTCGGGCAGCCCCGGTCACGACCCTCAGCCTTTGCCAGCACCGGGTCGAAGTCCACGAACCACGACTCCAAGAGCGTCTGGGCCATGGCTTCCAGCGTCTCGTTCATGCGGCGGTTCAGCTCGATCTTGTCGTCCAGGGTGCCTTCCATGGAAGTCGGTCACGTACAGTGCAGTGTTCAGAGGCCAGTAGTCCTCAGGGATGTAGCTAACCACACCAAATGAGGCTGCGCTCCGCCCAACTGTGACGCCCGGCCCGGGAGCCTTGGCCTCGTCGTGCCAACCCGCTATCCCAAACGAGCCAAGAATCGGCACATGGCCCAGCCTTCTTCTCCTTCTGGGCAGGTCGTGACCCCGCTGCGTCCATGCGAGACCGGTTCTTGTGTTCCCGTCGCATCGGGCTACTTCGCCTCCGCCAGCCAACTCAGGGCTCCGTCGGTGGCCTGCCAGTGGCTTAGGGCGTCGGCGACGTAAGAGACGGCCTCGTCCTCGCCGCCGAAGCTCATGTAGTCCGGCAGGCGGGACGGCAGACGCTTGCGGCCAAGGAGGTAGGCCGGCACGTGCCGGTTCTGCTTCAGCGCATCCTCTAGACGGCGGCGGGATTCCGCGATGTCGCCTTCCCGCCGGAAGGCCCACAGCGCGTAGTCATAGAGCCAGGCGGCAGTACCGTCGTCCTCGTATTCCGCCAGTACGGCGCCGGCTTCCTCGTCGCGGCCCATCGCCAGCAGACAGTCGAGAAGCACGTAGCGCACTCCCTGGTTGTCGTGGGGATTGAGCCGCAGCATCTCCTTGTAGTGCCCTACCGCGGCCCTCCGCTCGCCCAGTTCCCAGAGGCATCGGGCCAGACCTTCCCGGGCGCGCATGTAGGGACGGGTCTCGAGGATGCCCCAGAAATGCCCGGCCTCTTCCTCGAACATCTCGGTGCCCAGAGCGCGTTCTCCGGCGGCCACACCCTGCACGAAGAAGTCCCGGGCTTTTTCCACAGTCCGGGCCTTTTCCTCGGCCAAGAGAACATACGCGTCCGCGCAATCGGGTGAGATCTCCAGAGCTTTGCGGGCGAGCTGCGCTCGGCGGGCGCCCGTGGCGTCCCAGGCCTCGTACATGAGGTCCTGGGCTTCCTCAAGAGGAGTGGTGGCCTGTCCCGCGGGCACGCCGCCGCCTTTGGCCATCAGATCGGCGAGGAACCGGTTGGCCTCATCAATGTCCTTAATGTCCTGTTCGGCAAGCAGGCGGTAGACATCTATCATGGTCTTCTCCAGCGCCCGTCGATCCACCACAGGCGGGAACTCGCCAGGGGCGCCGCTCTGTGCGCCGCCTGATGCGCCCTCGCTCGGCCCAGTCCCTTGTCCGCCGCCAAGCTCCTTCTTCTTACGGCTCTCTCTGCCCACGCTCACGCTCACTCCGGGTCGGTGTACCCGCCGGTGCCCCCTCCGCACCGTCGTCGCCCTCTCACAGCGGCTGCGCCTCCTCGCTCAAGATCTCCATATACCGGCCATAGGCGAACACCCGCCCGCGCTGACGGCCGGTCAGCTCGCGGAGCACGTCCAGCCCGACGAGAGCCTCTACTGCCCGCGCAGCGGTCGAGTAGGCGATGCCGGTCTCCCGAGCCAGATGATCGATGTCGGCCACCGGGCGGCGGCGCAGAGCGTCGAACACTCGCTGGGCATTCCCCGACAACCGGCCCAGTCCCTCGATGCGCACGACGTCGCTCTGGAACATGGAGAGCAGCCGATGGGCTGTATCTACAGCGTCGCTGGCGGTTTCAGAGACGCCTTCGAGGAAGAAGTCAAGCCAAGCTTCCCAGTCGCCGGTGGTGCGAACGGCATCGAGTTGGCGATAGTACTCAGCGCGGTGCTGCTTGAAGTAGAGGCTGAGATAGAGGAGAGGCTGCCGTAGGACGCCATCATGGTGCAAAAGGAGAGAGATGAGAAGGCGCCCGGCTCGCCCATTGCCGTCCAGGAAAGGATGGATGGTCTCGAACTGCACGTGGGCAAGCGCCGCTTTGACCAGCGCTCCCGGCGCGGCAGGATCGTGCAAGAATCGTTCGAGCGCGGCCATGCAGGGCTCCACTTGCTGGGGCGGGGGAGGCACGAAGCGGGCATTGCCCGGACGGGTCCCTCCGATCCAGTTCTGGCTGGTGCGGAACTCGCCGGGCTGCTTGCTGGCGCCGCGACCTCGCGAGAGAAGAACCCCGTGGATCTCGCGCAGGAGCCTATTGGAGAGCGGAAAGCCCTCCGCCAGACGTGCGAGTCCGTGCTCCAGAGCGGTGACGTAGGTGGAGACTTCGACCACATCCTCGAATGGCACCCCGGGCGCCTCGTCGAGTTCGAAGAGCAGGAGATCGGATAGCGACGACTGCGTGCCTTCGATCTGGCTCGAGAGCACGGCCTCACGGCGCACATAGGAGTAGAGGAAAAGGTCGGGTTCGGGCAGCAATGCCGTGACGGCATCCAGCCGGCCGCACGCAAGCAGGGCGACCTCCAGCAGTCGCTGGCGCTCGGAACTCATCTCAACCGCGGGCTCCGGGGGCAGTGGTGCAGGTACGAAGGCCTGCACGCGTTCGCCGCCGACCGCGGTTACCTCGAATCGCCCTGTCATCCCCCGTTGCACCAGAGCATCCCTCTTCTCACAAGCGCTAATAACGCTGGAGCTTATTATCACATATCGCGCTAAGTGCTAATAACTCAGCGTCAACTCACCCGGCCGACGCCTCCGACCCTCCCAAGGTCAACAACGGGAACAGCCGAGAGCTCCGGGTGTGGAGCGTGAGGGAACTCCGTTCTTTTCTCAGAGGGATTCGCGGTGACGGCTCGCATCTCGGTGCGTCAAGCTGCTGTCAGTCTTGCCTTCAAAAGGCCGATTCCTAGCCCAAGTTGGGACACGCGGTTCTCTTAACCAGCTGATTTCCAGGCGAAACCAGAAAGCCGACGCGGGGAATCGAACCCCGGACCTGCTCACTATAGTGAGAGGGCAACCGGCTTTCTTGGCCATAAAGGGCCGATAGTGACGGGCCCGTTTCTACCGTGTCACGTAGGTGTCACAGTTCGGCCGGAAATCGGCGCCTTTTCGGGGCTTCTGTGAGCAGTTCTCGGAGACCGGTCAGGCCGCCTCAAAGGACGACAGCAGGCACCTATGTCGGGCAGCCGCTGCCCTGTTCTGGGCTCGCCGCCTACTCCTTCTCGAAGCCCCCATTGGTGAGCCTCTCGAGCGCGCCCCGCACCACCGCTTCCATGCGCTCCAATTCGTCGTCGGTCAGCTCGTCGAAACGCGCCCGCTTGTTCCGAGACAGCCTCCCCCGTCCCTGCAGACAGAGGCGGATGAACAAATCGAGTCGAGAATCCGGCATATCCACGATCTCGGCCAGCTCGCGTCGAGCCGCGTCGAAGACCGCCAGATACTCGATCTCGGCGGTGAATTCGCGTTCGATGGTATCCCGGATGAAGACGAAGAGCTCCTCTGTGACCAGGGTGAGATCGGGATAGCGATAGTGCAGCGCCGTCTCGTTCAGCACGGTGAGTACCCCGGCTTCGTCCAGTTCGTACTCCACGAGCGGCATGACCTCGCGGGAGTACGATTCCAGCGCGGCGTCGTAGCGGGCCCTTTCCCGCAGCATGACCGCGGACACCGGGAATATCACGCCCTCTGGGGTGAAACGACCCACGGCCAACGCGCGGTGGATGAGAAAGCGGTGCAGACGTCCGTTCCCATCCTCGAAGGGATGGATGAAGACAAAGCCGAATCCCAAGAGGGCGGCGGTAACCACCGGGTGCACACCCGCCGCGGCGAGACGGCGACCGCATTCTTCCCAGCCGTTCATGAGCCCGCGCACGTCTTCCGCCTTGGGCGGCACGTAGTGGATCAGCTCTCGCCCCGGTCCCAGGCTTTGCCCAACGTAGTTCTGCGATTGCCTGAAGCCCTCGGCCGCGTAACGCTGATCGACGATGAGCCGTTGCAGGGCGGTGAGTTCCTCCTCGGTGGCGCACTCCACGCTCCCCGCCCGTCGCAGCAGCTCGACGAAACGGGCTGTGCGGCGCTGATCGGGCTGCAGCCCCTCGATCTGGTACGACGACCTGGTCTCCTTGACGAAGAGGTACTGGGCCGCCCGAATGACCAGCTCGGTCGGATAGCGGTCGAGCACCCGGCGGACCCGCTCTTCCAGCCGCTCCCCGATGAAGCCGTCAAGGACCGCCGTCCTCCGGACCAGAGGGCAATAGGCCGGGGTCCCGGGGAGGTTGTTCAGCACCCGCTGACGGCGCACCCGCGCGGCTACCTCCGTCGGGCCCACCGATAGATAGTCGTCCGGATCGAGCACCGGGAAGTAGTTGCCCTGAGTCAGATCGGGCACGGGTAGGGTGGTCCCGGTAAGCCATTCGAAGAGGAACCAAGCCAGACGGGCGTATCGGCCGTTGGGAGAACGCCGGACGAAGTCGGTGAGTTCGTCGGTGGGCAGGACGGCAAAGAGAGCCGCCAGGACTTCGAGGTTGAGGCTTTCCCGCTTGAGCGCAAAGGCCAAGTGGTCGGTCCAGGAGGCGCCCGGGTATGTCTGCGCGGGATAGTACTCCTCCCGGCGGCCGTCCCGGATCACAGACCGTCGATGGCCTCGCTCAAGCACATACGAACGCGACTCGGGAGCTAGAGTCTCGAGGCCGAACCGCTCGATCAGCTCGATGTAGCCGACGGGTCTCATTCTAGGCACTCCAGGGATAGAACGCTTACGAAACGCTCAGAACGCTTACGCTGGCACCATCATGGCGCAAAACGCTTACGAATGGTAGGGCCTCTCCGCGGCGGCCATGTCATCCGGAGTCCCTCCTCACCTCTGTCAGTAGTACATCCGTCTGTATCGGTACGCCCGATCAAACAGCTGCTGGTCCTGATGCAGTCGATACTTGAACAGGAGATCTTACGCAAGGCAATTGTCACCTCGCGCTCGCCGGCGAAAGTCATGTGCCAGCCTCTGAAGCGCACATCCTGCCTGGAGGGAAGTAAGCCGACGCGGGGAATCGAACCCCGGACCTGCTCATTACGAGTGAGCCGCTCTGCCATCTGAGCTACGTCGGCCTGTGACCTGTGGCGCCGTAATACGGCGCCGCGGGCGCCTAAGTTTAGAAGCTGACGTGGAAGCTGACAAGCGTGGGGCCACTCCTCAGCCCGAATGGACCATCCGGCCCCGGGCGCCTCTCGCCTCGGACACGCCTACCGCCTAGGGCCTAGTCTCCGGCGCTCCCCCCAGCCGCCCCGGTTCCGCCGCCCCCGGTCGCGCCACTGCCGCCGCCCCCGGTACCGATACCGCTGCCACCAGACGGGCGCCGCCTCCGCCGTCGCCGCGGACGGCTGCCGCCGCTCCCGCCGGTCTCCTCAGCGTCAGCTCCCTCACTGGAGGTCAGATCGGCCCCTTCCACCCCGGCCTGGGCTTGCGTACGGCGCCTGCCTCCGCGCCGGCCCCGGCCCCGCCGGCCGCGTGACCGTCGGGAACTCTCCGCCACGATGACCTGCACAGGCTCTCCGTCCTCGCCGGTGATGATCTCGGCCTCCACCACGGCCAGCGCGTCCGGAACGCATTCGGCCTCCGCCAGAGCTTCCAGTCCGGAGACATCCTCCGCCACAGGGACGAACGGAGGTTCTTCCTCCTGAGAGACCACCATCAGGCCTCCGCCCTCCTGGCATTGACAGCCACTCAGGCGGATGTCGGTATACGAGCCGTCCTCGAACCTCACGGTGATCGCATCCTTGGGCACGTTGTAGCCGACGATGACCCCTTCCCCAATCGGGGTGGACACGGGAGTGCCCTTTGCCGGCGCCTCTTTGCGGAAGCGCACGTACTGCTCCTGCTCGTACTTGAGACAGCACATGAGCCGGCCGCACATGCCGGAGATCTTCATGGGGTTCAGGGGAAGGTTCTGTTCTTTGGCCATGCGGATCGACACGGGCTCGTCGTCACCGGGGAACATGGTGCAGCACAGGTCGCGGCCGCACGGACCCAAGCCGCCTACCATGCGCGCTTCTTCGCGCGCCCCGACCTGGCGAAGCTCGACGCGCATCTTGAGGGTCTTGGCCAGGTCTGCCACAAGGGCACGGAAATCCACGCGCTCGTCGGAATAGAAGCTTATGGTGATCTTCTCGCCGCCGAACCCGATGTCGGCCCCGACCAGCTTCATATCCAGGCCGTGGGCGGCGATCAGCTCGCGGCAGGTGGCCATGGCCTCCTTGCGCATCTGCTCGTCGGCGACCTGAGCCTGCAGATCTTTACCGGTCGCTATGCGGGTGACCTTCTTGAGCTGAGCCTTGATCTCCGAGTCGTCCGCAGCATGCGGCGGCTCGACCACCTGGCCGATCTCCGTGCCTTTAGTAGTCTGGACGACTACGCGATCTCCCCGGGAAAGCTCGAGTCCTGCAGGATCGAAGTAGTAGACCTTGACCCCGCTGTGGAAAACGACCCCTACAATATCGGCCACTGAGCCAGGGCCTCCTTGATGGAATAGAACATGTCCCCGATAGCGCATCGGGCATCGACATTATAGCGGAGCCGGTCTTGCGTCTGACGGATAGCCATGACCGCCCGCGTGTAGGAAAGCAGGCCTCCGGGCAAGGCGGCAGCTCGTAGCTCGTCAAGACGATCCTGATTCAGCGCGGCTTCTTCGGCGCCGGTGGAGACCAGAGCCAGGTCCCGATACCAGCCGGCGAACACGCGGGTGACGGTCTGGAGTCCCTGGGTGGTCAGCCGGCGTTGCTGCCGCTTGACCTTCTCTTCGTGGCGCTTCTCGAGCCACTTTCGGGTCCGAGCATCACCAGCCCACTCCAGAGCCTGCTGCAGCTCACCGGCCGACTCCGCCACCCTCTCCTGGGCGCGCTTCTCTATCGTGTTCATCACCTCATCGAGCGCCACCTGGGTCTCCATGAGACCGGCGGTCGGAAGATCCCGGGCAAAGTCGAGCAATTGGTCCCGCTGCCTTCGCGCGCTCTCCGACGTGGCCAGCTCCCGAGCCTGGCTGAGATTGCCACCGGCCACCCGGGCGATCAGATCTGCTTCCCTGTGGGATAACCCGAACCTCTGCACCAGATCGCCGGCCAGGGCCGGGACGGGCACGGGCGAGAAGGTCACCAGCTGGCAGCGCGAGGCGATGGTGGCGATAAGCTTTTCGGGATGATCGCTGACCAGTACGAAATGGACGTGGGCCGGCGGTTCTTCCAGCGTCTTGAGAAAGGCGTTGGCGGCCTCCGCGTTGAACTTCTCCGCCTCGAGGAAGACGTACACCTTGGCGCGAGCTTCGTATGGGCGGTAGGCCGAATGGTAGGTGATGTCTCTGATCTGGTCGACGAGGATGAAGTTGCCCTCGGCGGCCACGATCTCCACGTCGGGGTGCAAACCTTTCTGCACCCGGCGGCAGGTGCTGCAGGCGCCGCAGCCACCGTCGGCACAGGCCAGTCCCGCGGCGAACGCCAGGGCAGCCTCGCTCTTGCCCACCCCCGGGGGGCCGGCGAACAGGTAGGCGTGTGTAGCTCCCTGCTCGAGCGAGCGGGTGAGGATGGAGACGGCCATCTCCTGCCCGACGATATCCGCGAACAGACTCCTCACGGCACCTCCCGCGTGACGGCCTATCGATCCCGGGCGCCCTCCGGCGGGTGGGCGCCGGGCGCCGGCTAGCCGCTTGTCGCGCGGGGCGCGGCGGCCCGCCGCGCCCCGCCGCGTCTCGCCCCGCCTAGTGGCTGAACAGCTCCAATTCCTCTTCGATAACGGCCCGCACCCGAGCCTGCACCTCCGCCTCGCTACCGCCGGCATCCACTCTTCGGATGCGATGGGGGTGAAGGTGCGGCAGCATCCGGTACCCCTCGGCCACGCGCCGGTGAAACTCGTCGTCCTCGGCCTCCAGGCGATCGGGCACCGTCGCCAAGCGGGTCGACCGAAGGGAGTCATCCAGATCCAGCAGCAGCGTCAGATCGGGGAAGAGACAGTCGGTGGCCCAGACGTTCAACGTGACGATGTCGTCGGTGCCCAGGCCTCGACCGTAGCCCTGATACGCGAGGGAGGAATCGATGTAGCGATCGCACAGCACCACCTGACCGTCCTCGAGAGCCGGCCGGATGACCTGCTCCACCAGATGGGCGCGGGCAGCCGCATACAGCAGGGCCTCGGCCCGCGCCGACATCCCGTGATGCTCGGGGTCGAGCAGAAGGTCCCGGATCGCCTCGCCCAGAGGCGTCCCACCGGGCTCCCGGGTGAGCAGGACCACGAACCCCCGCTCGCGCAGCCCTTCGGCCAGCAGTTCCATCTGGGTCGATTTGCCGCACCCATCAAGCCCTTCGAACGTGATGAAGAGACCACGCAGGTCGCTTCCCATTTCTGCCAGGGCGGCGTCATCCAACGCGGCGCCGTTCAAGGCGTCGGCGTCTTGTGCGGCGTCATCCAGGGCGGCGTCAGCCAGCGCGGCGCCGCGAGGAGGCATGTCGTCCGGGTCCACGTCCTGCAGGCGCGCGTCCTGCGGTCCCGCGTCGTCCAGTCCGGCATCCTCCGGCGGCACGGCCTAGTCCTGGCTCTCGGACGCCCCCGTCGCGGACCGCGTCGCGACGGTCTCGGGTGCGGCGGCGGCAGATGCCGCGGCGGTCTCAGATGCGGCGCTCTCGGTTGAGCCGGTCGCCTCAGCCTTCGTCCCGCCGCGCGTGGCGCCGGTCTTGGTCGCGGTCTTACGGGCGCCGCTCCGGGCAGCCGCCGTGCCGGTGGCGCGCTTGGCGGTGGTCTTGCGGGCACCGGTCGACTTAGCGTCCGCCTTCGTGGCGCCGGCACTGGTCTTGGAGACGGCCCCAGACGTCACCCCGGACGCCGCAGCCTCCGCCCCGCTCTTGGCCGCGCTCGACTTGGCCGTTGTTCGCTTGCCCGTCTTGGTACGGGCCGCCCCGGCACTGGCCGCCCTCGCCGCCCGTTTCTCCCGGTATTCGGCCTTGGTGGGGCAGTGAGGATCGAGACAGAGGATCCACGGTCGCCGGCCGCCCAGCACCTTCACCTTGGGGCTGCCGCAGTGGGGACAGATCTCCCCGGTGCCGATGATGTCGCCCCGCTGGGGCAGGGGATAGGTCTGATCGCAATCGGGGTAACCTTCGCAGCCCACGAAGCGCTTCTTGGTGGTCTTGGAGCGAATGACCCGGATCTTGCTCTTACCGCATTTGGGGCAGTCGCCCAGGATGCGATCGTCGGTGATCCCCTCGAATATCTTGGCTGCCATCTGCGCTTTGTTCTGCTCCAGAGAGCCGTAGGCCTGGCGCAGCAGGTCCCGGGAAATGGTCACCACCTGCTCCTTGGTGAGATCCCGGACCGAGATAAGGTCCATGTCCTTCTCGAGCTCGGCGGTCATCTCTGGAGAGGCGATGCGGGGCGCGAACTCCTGTAGAGCCTCGGCCATCTTGATGCCCATCTCGGTGGGCTCCACCGGATTGCCGTGCACGTAACCGCGGTCGTAGAGGTTCTGGATGATGGAATGCCGGGTGGCCTTGGTGCCCAGGTTGTGCTTCTCCATGAGCTCGATGAGCGTCCCCTGTCCGTATCGCGACGGGGGCTGGGTCTCCTTGGCTTCGAGCTCCTTGTTCACGAGTTCCACCTGATCGCCCTTGACCAGCAACGGCAGCTCCAGGTCTTTCTGGCGGCTGTAGGGGTAGTACTCCAGCCATCCAGCCGTCACCACCCGGTTCCCCCGGGCGAAGAACGGCTCACGGTTGAGATCGACGTCGATGCGGTTGGACTCCATCACCGCTTCGTCGGCCAGGGTAGCCATGAAACGCCTGGCCACCAGCTCGTAGAGCCGCCACTCCCGATCGCCCAGCTCTCCGCGACGAGGTGCTCCGGTGGGGTAGATGGGCGGGTGGTCGGTGGTGCGCTTGTCGCCCCGGCTCGGGTGCAAAGCGGACCGGGCCAGCAGCTCCCCAGCCTCCACCCGGAACTCGCCTTTAGCCAGGATAGCAAGGGCTCCGCGCAGGTCGAGCGACGACGGATAGACGGTGTTGTCGGTGCGCGGATAGCTGATGTGACCGGCCATGTAGAGGTCTTCGGCGACGCGCATCGCCGTCGCCGCCGTGTAGCCCAGGGAGGTGGCGGCGCTCGTGAAGCTGGTGGTGTTGAAAGGCGCCGGCCGCGGGACCTTGCGGCTGGTCTGCTTGACGCCGGTCACCAGGCCGGGGCCGCTGAGCTTCTCGAAGACAGCGGTAGCCCGGGCCTCGTCGGTGAAGCGCTCCTCCTTGTGGACGGCGCTGAAACGCTGCCCTTCGGCATCCAACTCCACCTTGACCACCCAGTACGGCTCGGATACGAAGGCCCGCCGTTCTTTCTCCCGCTCCACCACGAGCACGAGCGTGGGGGTCTGGACCCGCCCCACGCTCAGGAACTGGCTCCCCAGACGAGAGGTGGCCAAAGAGACGAACCGGGTGAGCGTCGCCCCCCAGATCAGGTCGATGTCCTGCCGGGCCTCGCCCGCCCAGGCCAGCGGCTCCGATAGGTGGTCGAGGTGCGCGAAGGCGCGGGTGATCTCTCCAGGCGTGAGGGCCGAGAAGCGCGCCCGCCTAACCGTGCGGACGAGCTTCGCGTTCTCCTCCAAGGCCAGGTTGAGGGCCTCGAGCCCGATCAGCTCCCCCTCGCGGTCGAAGTCGGTGGCGATGATGAGCGTGGTCGCGTCGGCGGCCAGTTTCTTGACCGTCCGTACCACCGACTTGGCAGTCTCGGTCTTGATGAGCGGAGCATCGATGAGTGCTTTTGGCTCGACCTTGCGCCATTCCGAGTACTCCGGAGGGAAGTCCACCTGGAGCACGTGGCCCTTGAGTCCCACGCTGGCGACCGGCTGACCGTCGGAGTCGGTGAACAGGTAGTAGGGGACCCGAAGGTAGGACTCCTCTTCTATCCCGTTGCTGGCCAGAATCCCGGCGATCTTTTTCGCGGCGTCGTTCTTCTCGGTGATTATGAGTCGCAAAGTCCAGACTCCTCGTCGGCTGGCTTGTCAGAGGCGAAAGATAGCACGCCCACGGCGGAGCAGGGTGCCGATACGAACGGTCCCGATCGGGCAGAGTGAATACGGGTAGCGCAGGGCCCGCGGCCCCGGCGTCAGTCCCCGGAGACCGCCTCCGCCACTTCGGGGTAGATCGAGAACATGCCGTCGAACCCAGTTATGTGGAAGATCTTGAGTAGATAGGGATCGTCCATGACCAACCGCAAGTCTCCGGCAGCCGCCTGGCTCTGCTCCAGGACTGAGACCAGCACTCCCAGAGCGGTGGAGTCGATGAAGTGGACCTGAGAGAGGTCCAAGACCAATCGCCTGCCATCGACCATCGCTTTGGCGAGGGTGTCTCTAAGCCGGGGGGCGGTGTACACGTCGAGGTCGCCGCCCACGTGGACGACAACAGCCTCTTCGTTGGTCTCGGTGCTAATGGACAGGTTCACGCCCTTCTCTCAGACTCCCGGATGGGGCTCGAGCAACCCGTGCGATCACGGAGCGTTACTCTTCCAGTATATACGCCTCCGGGCCGGCGGATCAGGAAGCCGTTCAGGGCGCGATGATTATCGACTCGTGGACGTAGTGGTGGGCGCGGAAGTCGAGGTGGTGCTGGAGGTCGAGGTGGTCGAAGCACCATTGGTAGTCCCTGTGGTGCTGGTCCCAGCAGTGGTGGTAGTGGTGGGCTTCTTGCTGAGGGTCGCGATCTGCTCCTTGATCACGTCGGCCATATCGCCGTTGGGATCCAACTGGAGGTACTTCTGCCACGCCAGGATGGCCGCCTCTGTCTCGCCGAGCTCCCTCTGGGCGATCCCCAATTTGAGATACACGTCCGGGTTCTCGGGATCCAAAGAGGTGAGCTTGATGAGTACGGTCTTCGCGCCGTTATAGTCCAGGACCGTGTCGTTCATGTAGAGGTTGGCCAAGCGCCAGTAGACGTCCTTCTGGGCCGGATCGACGACGATGACCTGCTCCAGGTAGGGGATAGCAAGCGTGAGCTGATCGTTCTCTTGATAGATGGTGGCCAGGCCGAGGAGAGCCTCGACGTCGTTGGGATTCTGCTGCAACCTCTGTTCGAAGGCGGCGATCCTGTCGTCGACCGACAGGGAAGTGTCGGTGCTTTGTTGACCGGCGCACGAGAAGGCATCGGAGACGTTGAAACCTGCGCCCCCGTAGCCGACGCCGAGGAACAGAAAACCCGCCGCGAACACTACGGCCAAGAAGAGGGCGATCCACTTGGTCCACTTTTTGATCCGTTTTCGATCGAGCAGCAAGTCAGTCTCCTAGCAACAGTCGGCATCTCGTCCAGCGGGTCGTCCGTCAGATTATGCCTGATTCGCGCCCGAGAGGCCACCGGAGTCCACCCCGGCACCGGCTAGGTGTGGGCCGGACGGTCGGCAACGGGAATAGACTTACCTTGTCTGAGGCTTGAAGATAGTGACGACAAGAACACGATGAAGGACGACCTACCTCTTCTTACCCGACGCGATGATCGACGTCCAGGTATGGGCTCACGTCGATCCACTCGTGGTGCTGGAGGCGGTCAGCCGGGTCGAATGACGCGGCCCTTGACGCGGAGCTATGTGCTCTTGCGCGCACGCACCTGGACCAGTTCCGCGGCGATGCTGAGGGCGATCTCTTCGGGCGTTTCGGCACCTATGGGAAGACCGATCGGGGCGTACATCCGGTCGATATCATCGGGAGAGAACCCTTCCTCCCGCAGAGCCTGTAAGATCCCCGCGATCTTCTTCTTGCTGCCGATCATGCCCACGTAGCCCGCTCGTGTCCTTAGAGCCTGCTCCAGCACGATCTTGTCGTAGAGGTGTCCCCTGGTCAGTATGACGACGTAGCTGTCCTCATCGATAGGGAGGGCTTCGACGGCGCCGTCGAACGACTCCGGGACCACAATGCGATCCGCCGTGGGAAAACGAGCTCGGTCAGCGAAATCGCCTCTGTCATCCACGACCACCGTGAAGAACCCGACCGTACCCAAAACGGGCACCAGCTTCTGACCGCAGTGCCCTGCTCCGAAGACATACGCCGTTCCCCGAGTGCCGACCGGCTGGACGTGTGTCTTTCCCGGGACCCCCGCGACGATCCGGTCGTACGTGCCTCCGCTCTCGACAGGTCTTCGAAGGTTGGCCGGAGCGCAGACCGGATCGCCGATGATAGAGCCATCGGAGTCTATGAGACACCTTCGGACTGGTGCACTCTCGTCATCACCCTCCGGAAGGAGAGTGACCAACCACCCCCTGCGACCATCGCTCAGAAGCCCGAGCAGACCGCCGAGAACTTCCCGTATGGCCGACCGAGCGGAGTCGACGTAATCGATGAAGACGAGTCCACCGCCACCGCAGGCCATACCGAGCTCCGCCGAGTCGAACTCCATCAGCACGGACTGCCCCGTCTCGATCACCTCCAAGGCCCGGTTGATGGCAGCCGCTTCTAGAGGGCCTCCACCGATGGTGCCGGTTATTGAGCCGCCGGCTCTCACCAGCATGGCAGCCCCCGCATGCCGAGGCGCAGATCCTTGCGTCTGAAGGACAGTGACCCAGGCAAAAGCCTCCCCCTGATCCAGGAAGGTGAGAGCCGCTTTCGTCGTTTCTAGGTTCATCAGGTCGCTCCTCAAAGATGTATGATCTTCCGCTTTCCCACACCGGTGTTGTCTCCCGTGCCGACATCCCAAGCCCGCACCTCCAAAGACATCCTCCCGCGCGCCACTTCGCCCGAGAGAGACGGAATGGCGAGCAGCGCCTGCACGAGCTCATCCTCGTTCGGCGTGCCGGCACCACTGCAATACCTGGCCTCGATCACCAGGTTGTCTTTGCCAGGCCCCCGGCCAAACAGCACCCGGAAATCGGCGAGTGCCCTAAGTGGGAACAGCGCTTCGTCAAAGTCCCTTTGCTTGAGGATGGCTCCCCCAGACAGTGTGACGGTGCCAGCCACCCTCTCCTCGACGTGCGCCAGCCGCTTGAGCACCGTGCCGCACGGGCACGGTTCCATTTCGAACCGGCTCAGGTCACCCGTGCGGTATCGGATCAGGGGCATGGCGTGTCGGGTGAGAGTGGTGAAGACGACCTCTCCGCTTTCTCCTTCCGGCACAGGGCGCCCGGTGGTCGGGTCGACGATCTCGAAGAGCAGGTCCGCCTCCCTCAAGTGATATCCGACCCTTGCCTGGCAGTCCACACCCCCGCCCAGTCCCATCTCGGTCGTCCCGTAATGATTGTAGACAGCGCAGCCCCAGACCTCTTCGATGGCGGCTGCCACGGCATGCGGCACCCGGTCGGTGCTGAGCAACACGCTCCTCAGACTGCTCGGGCGCCGGCTTTCGTCAGCTGACGCCGTTCTGGCGAGCCATAGAACCTGTACGGGGATGCCCACCAGTGCCGTGACATCCTCTTCCTCGATCACTCTCAGCGTGCACCGCGGGTCGGCCACCGGCCCGTGGGGGATGCCTCGCACGTCCATGCGCGCCAGGCCCTCCTTCAGGAGATCTCCGACACTGCCCGCGCGACTGCCAGGAAGCAGGATGAGAACCCGGTCGCCGGCCTGCACCAAAGTCGACATCCCCCAGTGGAAGAAATCACGGGTCAGCTCTTGGTCGTCGGCGGTGAAGAAGATCCTTTTCGGCGCGCCCGTCGTCCCCGAGGTGGGCAACGTAACTATCCGGTCTACTTCATCCGGCCGTACGCAAAGGAAGTCGAAGGGTGCAGCCCGTAGTTCTTCGGGAGTCGAGAGAGGCAGGTCGGCCAGCCGGTCCAGAGAGGACAGCGCGACCTTCTCGGTACCCAGTGACCTGCGGTAGAAGGCGCTCCTTTTCTGAACCAGGGAAAGGGTCTCGTTCAGCTTCGTGAGCTGGTAGGAACGGAGTGCGTCGAGGCTGAGCGGCCGATCCCCGCTGCCGGTCTTGGCGGCGATCCACTCTTGAAGCGGCGTCGTCCTCACCGGCCCAACAGGCTTGCCCTCCCCGCCTGCAGGCTCTGGGCCATCTTGGGAGTCCTTTCGAGTCATCACTTCTCCTCGAGGGTCTGCTCGACTTCCAGCATTCGTCCTTTGGCCATCTCCTCGGGGATGAAGAGCCAGTCCGCATACGGGGCAGCACAGCATGTCGACCGGAAAGGTGTGCCCCTGGTAGGTCAGGTCGACCTTGCAGGGCTCCAGAGGGACCTGATGCGCGGCGCAGTAGACCGAAGCTCCGGCCTGTGGGCGTGATTCGTCGGCACTCATCGAATCACGCATCCTTGACGATCCGCATGCGATGGGAGTAGGCGTTGAACACCTCGTACTCGTCACCTTCCACAGCATACTCGACCCAGTACGTGACAATGGATGGCCGGTAGTGCGCGACGAACCGGCCCGATCCAGGCAGGTGCAGCTTGCTTCCCGGTCTGCTCGGCGTGATAGATGACCTGCCGCACATCGTCGACGAGGATGAAGTCCCGCTCCATCTTGGCCGCCACATCCACGGAGATGCGGAGTTTCGAGCTTCGGATATTCCTGCTGTTCGGGCATGGTCTCCCCCCATAGTTCTGCTGAGCATCTTATCGGCCAGACGACGCCGGTTTTCTCTGCGCTCCGACAGCGTCGGCCCGGGTCTCGCATCGCCGCCTGGATAGCCGTCGAAGAGCAATGATCCAGAACGTGGTACGACGGCCTTGCCCTGACTCGCGAAGAAATCGCGGCAGTTCGTGCAGTAGGTGAGGTAGTCGCATCGGGCTTTCCTCGACGCGTGACCTGATGACTTTCTCGGTCAGCCCCCGGTCGACCAGGTACATCAGACCTCCGTAGCCGCAGCACTTGGTCATCTCCCGGCTGTACGGGAGTTCTTCTATCCGATAGCCGAGCTTTTGGATGATGCTTCGCACGCTGTCCTGGATCTCCCGGGCCGACCTAGCGGTGCAGGAGTCGTGCAGCGCCAGCACCTCGCCGTGGCCGCGTGGGGCCTCGTGCGGCAGACCCTCCTTGTCGAGGATCTCCCAGAGCGAGATCGCGGGGACTTGGGGCAGGCCTTCTTTGAACATCAGAGAGCAGGTGGGACAGGCAAGGATCACCTGGGGCCGTTCCATCTCGATCCACTGCCCGAGTGAACGCGTCCAGCACGTGCCTCGAAAAGCTCCTGCCTTCCCGCCCACGCGGCCGGCGCGCCGCAGCAGCCGAGCATCAGCCCGACCCCGCCGCTCAGCCGCTCCGCGAGGTAGCGGTAGGCCCGCTCCACGTTGTCCGGCGCCGAGGCCGCGAGCTGGCAGCCGGGGAAGAAGAGATAGGAGCTCGAGTCGTATCCCGGCTGGTTGCGCGCTATCGCGGTTGAGTCGGCGTTGCTCGACTCCATGTCGCGCGACCGCGAAGTCGTGGATCGCGGGCGGCATGATAGCCCTTGTCGCACATGATCCGGCGCGCCTGACTGTTGACCACGGCCATGTCTAGATCTGTGGGGCAGACCACGCCGCAGAGTCCGCACAGGCTGCAGGCGTTGATGAACTTGGTGTGGGTGCGATAGCTCTTGCCGGGGAGGCTGGTGATGTTCTTGGTCACCTTGCGGATGCACTTGCCCGGGTACTCGTTGAAGTGGTCCAGGTAGGTACAGGCCTTCACGCATTCAAGGCACTCGCACTGCAGGCAGCGAGCCGCCTCGGCGATCGCTTCGTTCCTGCTGTAACCGATGCCCGGGCCGGCGGGGAGACCGCGCCGGCCGGCTCGACGCCTTTGAGGCTGGTGAAGAGACGGGACAGGTACGGTCCCTTCGTTCTCGCGACTGCGAGGTGAGCGACTCCTCTTTCAGGAAGCGGTCGATGGAGACAGCCGCCCGGCGACCGTCGGACATGGACGAGACGGGCGAATAGTCTGGGGCGCCGTCGCCCGCCTTCCAACGCCCGACGCAGGCTGCCGCCGGCGAACACCCCCGGTTGGGAGGTGGCCAGTGTCACCGGGTCGATACCGGCGGCTATCGCCTGCACGCGGCGGAGTCGACGCCCGTGGCGCCAAGTTCTAGCTCCGAGCCGCCGATGCCCAGATAGACGGCGTCGTACTGCCCGATTAAGTCCGCCAGAGTGACGTCGAGCCCGAGATGTATGCCGTGAAAGAGGTCAACGGTGCCGCGGCCCAACCGGCCGATCTCGTCATCGATGATCTCCGGAGGAAGCACGTCGGCCGGAAGGAGCCGGAGCGTACCGCCCAGACGGCCGGATTGCCTCGAGGAGGCTCACGTCGTAGCGCTTCTTCGACCAGTTCGAGCGCGGCGCTCAGTCCGCTCAGCCCGCCGCCGACGACGGCGACACGGCCTGACCTCGGGAAGCCGATCTTCAGGGGATCTGGGGCGAAACCGGCGTAGTCGGCGCAGCTCCTCTCCAGGAGCCCGATGTTGATGGCGTCGCCCGCCTCTCGCCGTTTGCAGACCGCGCGGCAGGGCTGGTCGCAGCATCCGGCTGAGTATGCCGGGAAACGGCACCCTCTTGCTGTAGACCTCGGCGGCCGCCTGGAAGTCGCCCCGAGCGACCGCCTCGAGCATGCTCCTGACGTCGACGTGGAGCGGGCAGGCGGCCTGGCACCAGGGAGCGTCGTCCTGGATGCACAGCTCTTCCAGCGCTGGATCTCTCTCGGGTCCATCGGCTCACGACTTACGGCGTCCGGCCCCACCGGGTCCAATGAGCACTACTTGGCTGCAAGAGCGGCGAGCACCTTCTCCGGACGCGCCGGCAGATGGGTGATCCTCACGCCGCAGGCGTGATAGATGGCGTTGATGATAGCGGCGTGCGGCGCGTACAGCGGGAGCTCCCCGCACCCGCCGGCACCGAAGGGACCAGTAGCTCTCGGGCGTCTCGAGGAAGTTGAGGACGAGGGCGTCCGGGGCGTCCTTGATGTACGGGATGCCGGCCGCGACCAGGTTGGTGTGCTTCTCGAGGTCGTCGAAGTCCTCCGACAGCGCGAGACCGATCCCCTGGACCAGTCCGCCGTACATCTGGCCTTCGACCGCCTGCCTGTTGGCGATGACGCCGATGTCGGCGTCGAGGGTCATCTTGAGGACCGTCGTCTTGCCGGTCGCGATATCGACCTCCACCTCGGCCATGAACACCCCGTACTGCATCGTGGGCACGGGGCCGATGCGGACTGAACTGGAAGGTCGCCTCGTCCGGGCTGCCGCACAGGTGAGCGGCGGAGAAATGCCCGTCGGTACCTGGTCTCGATGCCTTCCTCGACCATCTCGTCGTAGGTCCGGTAGGTACCGTCCGGCTTTGGTCATGGCCTTGATGAGCTGGTTGCACGAATCGACGATGGCGTTGCCGACCATGTACTGGGAGCGGCTGCCGGCCGCCGGCGCCGCTGTCCGGGCAGCGCATGGTGTCGTTCATGTAGAGATGTATCTGCTCCGGCGCCAGTCCCAGCGGCCTGAGCGCCTCGTGCGCGGTGGCCAGAGTGCCGATGTCGGCGCCCTGTCCCGGATCTTCCCAGGTGTTGTAGATGGTCACCGACCCGTCGGGGTTGAGCTCGATGTCGGAATCGGCCAGGTCGGCGGTGTCGTTGCCCACGTTGTAGATGCCGACCGCAAGACCGACTCCGCGTTTCTTCTCGGGCGTGGAGAGCTTCTCGCAGCGCTCGACCGCTTCGTCGTAGTCGGGCTTTATCATCTCCATGAGCTGGGGCAGCGGATAGACGTCCTGGATCTCGCCGGTGCCCAAAGTGTCGCCCTCACGCAGGACGTTCCGGTTCATGAACTCCCAGGTGTCGAGACCGCATTTCTCTGCAAGCTCGTCCATCATCAGGTTCGTCGAGAACGCGCCTTGAGGTCCCCCATAGGCCCGGAAGGCGGAGACCCAGGTGTGGTTGGTGAACGTCGTGCGACCGTGGCCGCGAAGCGCGGGGATGAAGAAGCCGCCGCCGCTGTAGCGGCAGGCCTTGCCGAGGAGCTCGTCGCCGAACTCCGAGTACGCGCCGTGGTCCATGATGAGGTCGAAGTCCATCGCCACCAGCTTGCCGTCCTTGTCGGCGGCGACTTTCATGTTCGAGTAGCATGGGGCGCGCTTGCCCGTGTAGATCATGTGCTGATGGTAGTTGTATTCGAGGTAGCAGGGGCGGCCGGTGGCCATCGTGGCGACGGCGCACAGCGCTTCCAGCGTGGGGCCGATCTTGTAGCCGAAGTTGCCGCCCTGCGGGTTCTGGATGAGCCTCAGCTTCTCGGGCGCCAGTCCCAGGCCTTCGCAGATCATGAAGTGGGCCAGGTAGAGGGCGATGCTCTTGGAATGGACGGTGACCACCCCGTCCGGGTCGATGTAGGCGAAGCCGACGTCCGGCTCGATGGTCATGTGGGGCTGCCGCTGAGTGTAGAAGGTGCCTCTCGACCACGTACGGAGCGCTTCTCGATGAGCTCGTCGACCTTCTCGTGGGCGCCCTTCTTGAGATCGACCTCGAAGAACACGTTGGGCGTGCCGGGATGGATCTCGATGGCACCGTCCTCGGCCGCGTCCAGGCAGTTCATGTAGGCCGGCAGCTTCTCGAGCTCGACCTTGACCTTCTTGGCGGCCGCTTCGGCCTGCCGTCTTGGTGTCGGCCAACACCATGGCTACGACGTCACCGTACTGGAATATCTTCGTGTCGCAGAGGATGGGCCGGTCGTAGCCGTCGCCCTTGTTCCAGGGGTAGGTGATGGTGCCGAAGATCCGGTTGCTGCCCGTGACGTCCTTGTGAGTGATGACCTTCTTGACGCCGGGCATCTTCTCCGCCGCGCCGGTGTCGATGGAGAGGATGTTGGCGTGCGAGACCTTGGGCTGGACCAGAGCGATGTGGAGGGTGTCCTTGGGCATCTGGATGCCGAGGTCGGCGCCGTAGTGGCACGTGCCGGTGACCTTGCCGACGGCCGACGGACGGGGATAGTGGGTGTTCCAGATCCTTCCGTCCCCATCCGCCTGGGAGTTGGCACTGATGTCCTCGATGGTGGCTTCGCCGCGCAGGACCTTCGCGGCCTCCATCACGCGAGTCGACCAGCGGCTTGTAGCCCGTGCAGCGGCAGGCGTTGCGATGCTTCTGGAACCAGTCGCGCACCTGCTCGCGGGTCGGCTTCGGGTTCTGATCGAGCAGGCCCTTGGCGGACACGATGAACCCCGGGGAACAGAAGCCGCACTGCACTCCGCCGTGATTGATCCAGGCCACCTGGAGAGGATGGAGGTCGCCGGGCGTGCCGATGCCCCTCGATGGTGACGATCCTGGCGTTCTCAGGTACCCGGGACATCTTGGTGACGCAGGAGCGCACGACCTTGCCGTCGAGCAGCACCGAGCAGGAGCCGCACTGACCGCCGCCGCAACCGATCTTGGTCCCGGTCAGCCCCAACTGCTCCCGGAGTACCCTGGCCAGGCTCTCCTGCGGATCCGCCAAGACGCTTCTTTGTATGTCCGTTGATGTTCAACCAGAAGAGCTGTGCCATCTCCATCCATCCTTTCCGACGCTCTCGCCCGCCGACTGGTGCATCACCGCCCTCCCCCCGCCCGCGAAGGGGGGAGGGCCGGAACGGGGTCGCAGATCCCTCGGATGTCCCCCAAGGATGTCTATTTCTTCAGCGCCGCCAGCACCTTCTCGGGCCGGGCCGGCAGGTGGGTGATCCGCGCGCCGCAGGCGTGGTAGATGGCGTTGATGATCGAGGCGTGGGGCGAAGTCAGCGGGATCTCGCCGCAGCCGCACGGCGCCGAACGGGCCGGTCGCCCGCGGAGTCTCGGGAAGTTGGCGACAAGTGCGTCCGGGACGTCTTTGATGTAGGGCATGCCGCAGGCGATCATGTTCGTGTGCTTCTTGATGTCCTCGAAGTCCTCGGACAGCGCCAGGCCGATCCCTTGGACCATCCCGCCGTACATCTGGCCGTCGACCGCCTGCCTGCTGGCGATGACGCCGACGTCGGCGTTGATGATCAGCTTGAGCACTGTCGTCTTGCCGGTGGTCGTGTCGACCTCCACCTCGCTCATGAACACCGCGTACTGATAGGTGGGCACCGGACGCACGGCGAACTGGAAGGTCTCCGGATCGGGCGGGCTGCAGAACGGCGCGGCGGTGAAGTGCCCCTTGTACTTGGTGGCGATCGCCTTCTTTGACCATCTCGTCGTACGTTCGGTAGGTGCCGTCTGGCTTGGCCATCGCCTTCAGAAGCTGGCTGCAGGAGTCGATGATGGCGTTGCCCGACCATGAACTGGGAGCGGCTGGCGCCGGCCGGCCCGCTGTTCGGGCAGAGCGCGGTGTCGTTCATGTAGAGGTGGATCTGCTCGGGCGCCAATCCCAGCGGCCTGAGGGCCTCGTGCGCGGTGACCAGGGTGCCGAGGTCGGCGCCTTGGCCCGGGTCCTCCCAGGTGTTGAAGACTGGTGACCGATCCGTCGGGGTTCAGCTCGACGTCGGAGCCCGCCTCGTCCGCCGTGTCGGTACCCACGTTGTACATACCGACCGAGAGGCCGACGCCGCACTTCTTCTCCGGCGTGGACAGCTTCTTGCAGCGCTCCATCGCCGCGTCGTACTCGGGCTTGATCATCTCCATGAGCTTCGGCAGCGGGTATACGTCGGGCTGCTCGCCGGTGCCCACCGTGTCACCCGGATGAAGGATGTTCCTGTTCATGAACTCCCAGGTGTCCAGGCCGCACTTCTCCGCCAGCTCGTCCATGAGCACGTTGGAGGCGAACTCGGCCTGAGGAGCTCCGAAGGCGCGGAAGGCGGAACCGAAGGCATGGTTGGTGAAGGTGACGCGGCCGCGACCCTTGATGGTCGGCAGATAGTAGCCGCCGCCGTTGTAGCGGGTCACCTTGGTGGTGAGGTCGTCGGCGAACTCCGAATACGGCCCGTGGTCGACGAAGCGAGTCGAAGTCCAGGGCGACGAGCTTGCCGTCCTTGTCGGCCGCCGCTTTGGCCGTGTGTGTACGCCGGCGAACGCTTGCCGGTGTAGGTGATGTGCTGGTAGTAGCTGTATTCGAGGTAGCAGGGGCGACCCGTCGCCATGGTGGCGATGGCGCAGTAGGCCTCCAGGGTGGGGCTGAGCTTGTAGCCGAAGTTGCCGCCCTGCGGGTTCATGATGAGCCGCAGCTTCTCGGGCTCCAAGCCCGAGGCCCGCGCAGATCATGAAGTGGTGGATGTACAGGGCGATGCTCTTGGAGTGGATGGTGACCACCCCGTCCTCGTCGGTGTAGGCGAAGCCGACGTCCGGCTCGATGCTGAGGTGCGGCTGGCGCTGGACGTAGTAGCGTTCTCGACGGACGTAGGGGGCGTTCTTGATGAGTTCGTCGACCTTGTCGTGCGCGCCCTTCTTCAGGTTGCACTCGAAGAAGACGTTGGGAGTACCGGGGTGGATCTCGATGGCGTCTTCCTTGGCAGCGTCCGGCCCGTTCATGTAGGCCGGCAGCGGCTCCAGTTCGACCTTGACCTTCGCCGCCGCGGCTTCGGCCTGGGCCTTGGTGTCGGCCGCCACGATGGCGATGGCATCACCGAACTGGAAGACCTTCTCGTCGCAGAGGATGGGCCGGTCGTAGCCGTCGCCCTTGTTCCACGGGAAGATGACAAGACCGAAGCTCCTGTTGCTGCCCTTGACGTCCTTGTGCGTCATGACCTTCGCCACGCCGGGCATCTTCTCGGCTTCGCTGGTGTCGATGGAGATGATCCTGGCGTGCGACAGCTTGGACTGAACCAAGGCGAGATGGAGCGTGTCTGTGGGAAGCTTGAGGCCCAGGTCGGCGCCGTAGTCGACCGTGCCGGTAGCCCGGGCGACGCCGGAAGGCCGTGGGTAGTAGGTGTTCCAGATCCGACCGTCTTCGCCCACCTTGGAGTTGACGCTGATGTCTTCGATCGTGGCCTCTCCCCGCAGGACCTTGGCGGCCTCCATGACCGAATCGACCAGGGGCTTGTAGCCAGTGCAGCGGCAGACGTTGTGGTGTTTCTGGAACCAGTCGCGCACCTCTTCGCGGGTCGGGCGGGGGTTCTCGTCGAGCAGTGCCCTTGGCAGAGACGATGAAGCCCGGGAGAGCAGAAGCCGCACTGCACCCCGCCGTAGTTGATCCACGCCACCTGCAGCGGATGGAGGTTCTCCGGAGTGCCGATCCCCTCGATGGTCACGATGCTGGAGTTCTCGTTCAACCGCCCCATCTTGGTGATGCACGATCGCACTACCTTGCCGTCGAGGAGGACCGAGCATGCGCCGCACTGACCTCCGCCGCAGCCGATCTTCGTGCCGGTCAGCCCCAGTTGTTCACGGAGCACTTTGGCCAGACTGTCTTCGGGATCGGCGAAGACCGTCCGCGGGATGCCGTTGATGTTTAGGATCACGCGCTTTGTCATGTGTTTTGACCTCCTGTGAACTAGCGTTGTGCCCAGCGACCCTGTTGTGGCTCGTGCTCGCCGGCATTCCTCCTTTCGAAACCCGCACAACAGACGGCAGCAGATCCCATACCGTCCGCTGTCTCATCAGGCGGCTCTCAGAACATCTGCTCGAGTATCTCGATCGCGTCCTCGACATAGTTGGGGCACCTGGTCTCCAGCACCCCCAGTCTTTGAGCTTCCGCAAAACCCTCAGAACTGCTGATGTCGCAGCCGAGAAGCTCCCGGCACGAGGTCGTTTGATGCTTCGCCTCAAACCTCTCAACGAACGAGCGCACGAGGCCATACACGCGGGCTTTCGTAATGGGGTCCCGGGGGTCCGGACCGCATGCTCGGAGGCCTATGACCGCGACCGCTCCGGTCACGGCTCCACATGTGCATCCCATGCGTCCCATGCCGCCGCCGAAGCCGCAGGCGACCTTCAGCGCGGACCCGTAGTCCACCCCGTTTTCCTCGGCGTATTCCCCGAGTACGGCTTGTGAGCAGTTGAGTCCGGCTCTGAACTGCTCCGTAGCGTGCTCACTCTTGCTCATGGATCACCACGCTTGTTATCTCTGTTGAATCCATACAAACAACACATTATAGTGGAGCATCCTAGGAATATGCCTAACGGTTCGGGCTCACCAGGGCATGTCCGATCACAGCCTTTCCGAAAGGACGCAGGAGGCCACGCGCGATGCTCAAGCGGAATCTGTACGTGAACGGTATCCAGACCACGGTATTAGTCCATCCGGGCGACAGTCTGGCCGATGTGCTGCGGTCACAGCTGGGACTGACCGGCACGAAGATCGGCTGCGGCCAGGGGCAATGCGGAGCGTGCTCCGTCATTCTCGACGGAAAGCTCGTGCGCTCCTGTGTCACCAGCATGCGTCGCGTACCGGACGAGGCTTCGGTGACGACCGTCGAAGGCATCGGCTCGCCCATCGATCCTCACCCCATACAGCTTGCACTCGTCGCTCATGGAGCCGCGCAGTGTGGCTTCTGCATGCCGGGGTTCGTCGTCTCGATCAAAGCGCTCCTCGACCAGAGTCCTTCTCCCAGCCGGACAGACGTACGGAAATGGTTCCAGGTCCACCGGAACGCCTGCCGCTGCAACGGCTACAAAGTGATCGTGGACGCGGTCATGGACGCGGCGCGGATGCTGCGTGGGGAGATGACCCGTGAGGCCCTCGAGTTCAAGATGCCGGCGGACGGTCGGATCTGGGGCACGTCGTATCCTCGTCCCTCGGGAATCGCGAAGGTCACCGGGACCATCGACTACGGTGCAGACCTGGGCCTGAAGATGCCCCCGGATACGTTGCGGCTGGCGTTCGTCCACGCCGAAGTAGCGCACGCCAACATCATCAGCATCGATACGAGTGAGGCCGAGAAGATGCCCGGGGTGCACCGAGTGCTCACGCACAAGGACGTCCAGGGCCGGAACCGCATCCGAGTCTTCACCAACCTGCCGGCAAACAAGGGCGACGGGTGGGACCGGCCGATCCTCTGCGACAAGAAGGTCTTCAAGGTGGGGGATGAGATAGCCATCGTCTGTGCCGACACCGAGGAGCACGCCCGCGCCGCGGTTGAGAAGGTCAAGGTGGAGCTCGAGATCCTGCCGGCCTACATGAGCGCCCCGGCCGCGATGGCCGAGGACGCCATCGAGATCCATCCCGGAGTCCCCAATGTCTACTACGAGATGGCTCTCGACAAGGGCGGAGATCCCCGTCCGATCCTGGACGCGGCTCCATACGTGGTCGAGGGCGACTACTACCTGTCGAGACAGCCGCACCTGACCATCGAGACCGACGTGGCTCTCGGCTACTACGACGAAGAAGGACGCGTCGTCGTGCAGTCAAAGAGCATCTCCATCCACGATCACCAAGCGATGATCGCGGAGGGGGTCGGGCTGCCGATGGACGAGCTGCGCATCATCCAGAACACCACCGGAGCGACCTTCGGCTACAAGTCCAGCCCGACCATAGAGGCCATTATCGCCGTCGCCGTGATGGCGACCGGCCGTCCCGTGTACGCACGCTACGACGAGAAAGAGCACATCCAGTGCACGGGCAAGCGCTCACCGGTCTTCATCAACGTCAAAGATAGGCGCCGACGAGAACGGCAAGCTGGTGGGGGCGCTGTACGACGTGACCGTGGACCATGGTCCGTACTCAGAACTGGGCGACATCACCACGACCAAGACCGCGGAGACCATGGGCGCCGGGTACCACATCCCTAACATCCACGGCGATCTGCGGACCGTATGCACGAACCACTCGCACGGAGTCCCGTTCCGCAGCTTCGGCTCGGTGGAGTCCTACCTGGCCTTCGAAAGCCTGATGGACGAGCTGGCCGAGAAGATGGGCATGGACCCGCTGGAGCTACGCTACCTCAACGTGTACCGTCCCGGCTCGACCACGCCACACGGTTCAGCTCCCGAGGTCTATCCGTTCCCGGAGATGTTCGACACGCTGCGGCCTCACTATCAGGAAGCGCTCAAGCGCACCAGGGCCGACTCCACCGCGGACGTGAAGAAGGGAGTTGGGGTCGCCCTGGGTATCTTCCCCTGCGGACTCGGCGGCCCGGACAACTCCTCAGTGTATGTGGAACTGACGCCCGAGGGGGACGTCAAGATCTACCACGCCTGGGAAGATCACGGCCAGGGTGCCGACATGGGGGTGCTCGGCACCGCCCACGAATGTCTTCGGCCGCTGGGGCTGACTCCCGGACAAGATCAAGCAGGTGGCGTGCGACACGGCGTTGACACCCAAAGCCGGACCTGCCGCCGCCAGCCGGCAGCAGATCATCACCGGCAACGCGATCCGCGTGGGCTGCGACCAGTTGATGGACGCCATGAGGAAGGCCGACGGCACCTACCGGACCTATGACGAAATGGTGGCCGAAGGGATCGCGACGCGCTACACGGGCAACTGGACGGCGCCGTGCAGCTTCGCCGACGAGCACTGGCAGGGCGACATCTACGTCGCCTACCAGTACGGCGTGTTCATGGCGGAAGTCGCCGTCGACATCAAGACCGGCAAGACCAAGGTGGAGAGGTTCGCCGCCGTGGCCGATATGGGTCAGATCAACAACAAGCTGGTCGTGGACGGGCAGCTCTACGGTGGGATCGCCCAGGGGATCGGATTGGCCCTGAGTGAAGACTTCGAGGATCCCGAGAAACATGTGACGCTGGCGTCGTGCGGCTTCCCGTACATCGAGGACATCCCCGACGACATCCAACTCTTCTACGTGCAGACCCCGCGAAAGCATGGGCCCTTTGGAGCGAGTGGGTCTGGGGAGCTCACCCTCACGGCGCCGCACGTCGCGATCCTCAACGCCATCAAGAATGCCACCGGCGTCCGTATCACTCACCTGCCCGCCCGCCCGGAGAAGGTGCTTGCCGGGTTGAAGGCGCTGGAGAAGTAGCACGTGAGGCTTGCCGGGCCCGCGTGAACGAGCCTGGCCAGCCTCTCGCTTGAGGGTGGTGTCAGTGGATAAGGCCCGACTCGAAGAGTTCGAACACCGCTGCATCCAGGAAGAGCCGGCGGAATGCGTGGCCGCCTGTCCTCTGCACGTGGACGCCCGAACGCTTTGCATCGAAATGGCTCGGGGCGCGTGGCCCGAGGCGTGGAAGGTACTGCGCAAAAGCATGCCCTTGCCCGCTATCCTCGGGCGGATCTGCGACCATCCCTGCGAGATACGCTGCAAGCGGCGGGAACGCGGAGATCCGATCCGCGTCGGGGCACTTGAGCGCGCCTGCGTGCAAACGCCCGAGCTTCCCGGCAAGACCTTGCCTATGCCTAGGCGCGACAAGAGGGTGGCCATCATCGGCAGCGGTTTCGTCGCCCTGACTGCCGCATATGACCTGGCACGCAAGGGCTACCCTGTCACCGTGGTCGACCCGGCCGAGAGAGTAGGAGGGCCGCTCGTTCACTTCCCGCCGGCTGAGTTGCCTCCGGAGGTAATTGCGCAGGAGGTCGCCGCGCTCGAGAAGCTGGGAGTGACGTTTCGGCTGGGCAGCGCGGTGGACGACCGGGCCGACGTCGACGCCCTCCGGACTGGATACGACGCGGTCCTGTGGACGGCGGACGCGAAGACGGAGAGACCCGGCCTCCAGGTGGACCCGCTCACCCTGCAGAGCGGATGCCCGGAACTATTCGTGGCACCCGTCCTTGGCCCGTCTCCGATCGAGTGGGCGGCCGAGGGTAGGAGCGCGGCCGTGTCGATCGATCGGTTCCTGCAGGGGGCTTCGCTCTCGGTCGGCCGGGATAAGGAAGGGCCCCAGTCCACCCGGCTCTTCGTGAGCCTCTCGGGGGTCGAGTCCAGCGGTGCGGTCTCGCCCGCCGACCAGACCGCCGGTTATGCCCCCAACGAAGCTCAGCGAGAAGCCGACCGCTGTCTGCGCTGCGAATGCCTCGAGTGCGTGAAGGTCTGCGAGTACCTGCGGCAGTTCGGCGAGTACCCTCGCCGCCACGCCCGCAAGATCTACAACGACGCGTCTATGATGCAAGGGGAGCACAAGTCCAACCTGCTGGTCAACTCCTGCATGCTGTGTGATCTGTGCACGACCGTATGCCCAGAGAGCTTCTCCATGCCCGACCTGTGTCTCGGCGCCCGGCAGGAGATGGTGGGCCGTGGCAAGATGCCGCCCTCAGCACACGAATTCGCTCTGGAGGACTACGCTTGGAGCCACAGCGATGAATTCGCGCTCTCCCGCAACGAGCCGGGCGCCGACCGGAGCGCCTATCTCTTCTTCCCAGGGTGCCAGCTCGCCGGTTCGAATCCGGCCCAGGTAGAGGCTGTCTACGACCACCTTCGCGAGCATCTGCCGGGTGGGGTCGGCCTGATGCTCGACTGTTGCGGCGCCCCTCCCTATTGGGCCGGCCGTCGGGAGATCTATCGAGCACGGCGTTGCCGACATCGTGGCCCGTTGGGAGGAATTGGGGTGCCCCGAAATCATATTCGCGTGTCCGACGTGTCTCGCCCTCCTCGGGCCCAGGCTGGAGCAGACCAAGTGCTGGTTCCTCTCTGAGATACTCGAGCAACTGGTGTCCCGACGAAGGCCGGCGACCACCGAGGCGCCGGCCCGGGCCCTGCACGATCCCTGTACCACCCGTCATGCCCCTCACGTGCAAGAGAGCATGCGGCGACTACTTGCTCTCCTCGACCAACCGTTTGAAGAACTGCCATTGTCGGAGGAGCTCACCGAGTGCTGCGGCTACGGAGGTCTCGAGGGCAACGCGAACCCGGCGCTCGCAAGAGACGTGGCGGCCAGACGAGCCTCCGAGAGCGCTGCTGAGTACGTCACCTACTGCGCCATGTGCCGGGACCGGCTGACAGCGGTGGGGAAGCGGACCATCCATGTCCTCGACCTCCTGTTCCCCACTGACGAGGACCCGGCGGGCAGAGCCCGGCCGGGGTGGTCCGAGCGTCGGGAGAACCGCGCCCGCTTGAAGGAGCACATGTTGGAGAGGGTGTGGAAGGAAGGAGTGGGCACGGTGGAACCCTGGAAAACGCTCGAGCTACACATCCCGGAGGAGGTGCGCGAGCGACTCGATGACCGGCGGATCCTCGTGGAGGACATGCAGCGCGTGATATATCACGCCGAGCAGACCGGAGAGAAGCTTTGCCACAGCGAGTCGGGTCGTTTTCTCGCCTCCCATCGGCCCCGGAACGTCACGTTTTGGGTCGAGTACTCCTCGCGCGGAGAGAGTTTCGAGATCCATAACGCGTACGCTCATCGCATGACCCGTCAGGTGGAGGCGTCATGAGCTCGGCCGCCGGGCGGGCCGAAAAGGAGGGCTCGTGAGCAGTCATTCCGTCGACCTGAGCGAAGAAGACCTCGGCTGGACCTGCTGCCGCTGTTCAGAGCCGCTCGAGGTCGGACCGGTCGAACTCAAGTATCTCGGCAACTCGTTCTGGTTGGACCTACCGCGTTGTCCCAGGTGTGGCTTCTATCTCGTGCCGGAGAGCTTGGCCACCGGCCGGATGGCCGACGCGGAGCGGCTTCTCGAAGACAAATGAGCTGCGAGCTTTTCAATCAGCCTCGATTCCGCGAGGCCGCCGGATCCGAGTTCCGGCCTGGGGGTCTGGGCCTGACCGAGGAACTGGCCTCCGAGTGCGGCCTCGAACCGGGCTGGCGAGTGCTCGACGTAGGATGCGGGGTGGGGTCTACCCCTTCTTTTCTGGCCCGGCACTACGAAGTGGCCACCGTCGGCCTGGACCGCTCCCCCGGCTTCATCGAGGAGGCCGAAGCCCGTGACCACTCCGTCACGTGGATGAAGGCCCACGCGGCCGGGATCCCCTACCCGGATGGCTATTTCGATGCCGTATTCGCGGAGTGTTTCCTGTCCGGCGTGGACGATCGGCCAAAGGTCCTGACCGAGGTCGGGCGCGTGCTCAGGCCAGGAGGGCGCCTGGCGGTCACAGACATGTACCTGAGGCGCCCGGAGGCGTCCTCGTCACTCGACTCTCTGCCACCCGCCACCTGCCTGCGCGGTGCAGTCGGCAAGGATGACATGCTGGCGCTTTTGGAGGAAGCAGGCTTTGCCGTCCGGGTCTGGCGCGACTGTTCGGAAGTACTGCGAGCCTTCACGGCCTCCCTCGTCTTCAGCTACGGTTCGGCTGCCTCGTTCTGGCATGCGGTCCTGGGCCCAGGCGAGTCACTGCGAGACCGGGTGGCACTCGCCCGTCCGGGTTACTGCCTGCTGATCGCGGAGGCCCGTCCCGTCCCGTCTGCAGACCCTCCCGGTAGCCGTAGACTCCCGAACACCGGAGCTGGATAGTGGACGGCTTTCCCCTGCAGGCCCGGCCAAGCACGGCGACAACCCTGGAGCATGGCGGAATGCCTGGGGGCGCTCGAGCGACGGAGAGCCTCTGCCCCGTGTGCCTCTCCGCGGTCCCGGCGCTGCTGGTCAACGAGGGAGACACGGTGGTTTTGCGGGGGCAATGCCCGAATCACGGTGTGTGGCAGACGCCCATCTGGTGCGGCCCCCCCTCCTTCGAGTCCTGGTGCGGGCATGGGCCCTCCACCGAAGTCGAGTCGAACCCTTCGAACGGACGACCGACAGAGGATGCCACGGGCGAGTGCCCCGGGGGCTGCGGCCTCTGTTCTCGCCACCAGCAGAAGACCTGCACGGCGGTGTTAGAGGTCACGCCGCGGTGCGATCTATCCTGCCCGGTCTGTTTCGCCGGATCATCACTTATTGGGCGGCAGCCCGATCCACCAGGTGCGCAGCTCGCAAGGATGATGGGGGAGCTTTTCGCGGCTCAGGGCGCGGTCAACCTGCAGCTTTCCGGCGGCGAACCCACCACGAGGGAGGATCTCCCCGACATCGTCCGGGCTGCCTGCGCGGCAGGATTCACGTTCGTCCAACTCAACACCAACGGGCTGCGCCTTGCCACGCGGGAGGGCTATGCCGAGAAGCTGCGCGACGCCGGTCTCGCGTCCGTGTTCCTCCAGTTCGACGGCACCGCCGACCGCACGTACCTATCACTTCGCGGGAGGCCGCTGCTGGCCCGGAAACTGCAGGCGCTGGAACGGTGCGCCGAAGCCGGACTAAGTGTGATCCTGGTGCCCACTGTGGTTCCCGGAGTCAACGACCATGAGATCGGCGCGCTCGTGCGACTCGCGACCCGCTGGCCCGGAGTGGTGCGAGGGTTGCATCTGCAGCCGGTCAGCTACTTCGGCCGCTACCCCGCAGGACTTCAGCGACGACTCACGCTTCCCGAAGTGCTTCGCCTCCTGGAGGAGCAGACGAGTGGGGAAGTGCGCACGGAAGACTTCGCTCCCAGTTGCTGCGAACATGTGCGTTGCTCGTTTCGGGCGCGGTACTGGGTGCGTGACGAAGGCAAGCTGGAGCTGGTACGCTCAGCGCCTTCGTGCTGCCCAACCGAGCCGGGTGAAGCCGCGCGCCGAGCAGTGGCCGCCACCTCGCGCCAGTGGAGTCTGAAGCCTGCGTCACCAGAGGCGCAAAAGGCCGGCCCTGAGGACAGCCTGAGCCGCTTCCTTGACGCAGCCGATAGCATCTTCGCCATCTCCGGGATGATGTTCCAAGACGCCTGGAACGTAGACCTCGCAAGAGTGCGGCGTTGCTGCGTGCACGTGGTCACGGCGGAACGGGGGCTGGTGCCGTTCTGTCTGTGGAACCTCACCAGTGCCTCAGGTCGACGACTCTATCCCGGATGCTGACCTTGTTTGTGAGATCTCTGAATGGGTCAACCGCGCGGTGCATCGACCGTGGACCGGGCGAAGGGGTGAACGCGTGACCCTGATCATGGCCCTACCAGCCACAGACGGAGTAGCGATCGTCAGCGATACCCGGAAGTGGCTGCACGACGGTTCCTACATCGACGGACACCAGAAGCTCGTCTCCAGCCGGGACGGTCTCCTGACCGGCACCGGCTCAGGACCGCCTCTCGACTATGTCGCGACGCACGCATCCCGCCGTCTCCATCAAGAGGTGGTCCTGCTAATCGTCCAGGTCGCCGCCGAGGGCGTCCGGCGCGGAGAACGGGCCGAGTGGACTCTCACCGTGGAGCGCGGGCCGACACGCACAGCCGCCATCTGGTCGCACGTCAGCGTCGATGTCTTCGACGGATTCTGTCTGAAGCCGGAATGGTGGATCCCCGGAAGTCTGCCGCACGGCATGCCGGCGCCTCTGATCGAGCGGGCCAGCGAGTGCGTCAAGGCGGTCTTCGACGAACGCCGCTCTCTTTCCGAAGTCTGCTCGATCGCTGTCGAACTATATGGCGACCTCTATCCTTCCGGCCTTCTGAGCCCTGATTTCGATGTCGGCATCCACCGGCCGGGGCGCCGGATCAGCATCGAGCGACTTCGTATACCGAAGGCCTCGACCGGATCACGATCTCGACAACCCTGCCGAGCCGCATCTAGAGCGCGGTAACAGCCTCCTTCATCGGAATCCCGGGGCACGCTCGCGTGCGTTCACCCGATGACGGAGGGACGACCGGCGACCTTGACGCGGTCAGAGGCCTGTGAGACAAAGAACCCTTGATCCCACCAGAGCCCAGAGAGCACGCACAGCGAGGAGCAGCGATGACCGGTGAGCAGAGGCGTCATGCCTGATCCCGACACGAGCCGGGAGCGCCAGATGCAGGGCCAACCGACGCAGGCCCAGCAGGCGCAGCAGCGGCCGGCGCAAGACCAGCACGCGCAGGAGCGCCAGGACTTCCTCCGGGAGATCATCCAGCAAGACCTGGCCGAGGGCCGCATCGAGAACGTGGTGACGCGTTTCCCTCCGGAGCCCAACGGCTATCTCCACATCGGCCACGCCAAGTCCATCTGCCTGAACTTCGGCATAGCCCGCCAGTTCGGGGGACAGTGCAACCTGCGCATGGACGACACGAACCCGACCAAGGAGGATGTCGAGTACGTCGACTCGATCACGGCAGACGTGAAGTGGCTCATCGACGGCTGGGCGGACCACTGTCTGGGCCTGAAGCCCGTCGGTGGTCTGGCGGAGAAGCGCGACGTGGGGGGCCGCGAGGACTACTTCCTGGCCCCCGTCATGCCGGCTCAGAGCCGCGGTGAAGCGTTAGAACCGTTTTACGCCTCCGACTACTTCGAACCGCTCTACCAGTACGCGCTCGAACTGGTCCGCAAAGGGAAGGCATACGTCTGCGACCATACAGCCGAAGAGGTGGACGCGATGCGCGGCGCGCCCGACCGGCCTGGAGAGGAGAGCGCCTACCGGGACCGCCCGGTGACAGAGAACCTCGACCTGTTCGAGCGGATGCGCGCCGGCGAGTTCCCGGACGGGGCCCGCACGCTCCGCGCGAGAATCGACAAGAGCGCGCCCAACGTCTGGCTGCGAGACCCAGTGCTCTACCGAATCCGGCACGCCTCGCACCATCATACGGGCGACCAGTGGTGCATCTACCCGATGTACGACTTCGCGCACGGCCTGAGCGACTACATCGAGGGCATCACCCACAGCATCTGCACGCTCGAGTTCGAGGTGCACCGGCCGCTGTACGAATGGATCCTCGAAGCCCTCGACCTGCCCCGAGTCCACCCCCGCCAGCGCGAGTTCGCACGTCTCAACGTGACGTACACGGTCATGAGCAAGCGCAAACTGCTCAGGCTCGTGCAGGAGAGGCAGGTGCGGGGCTGGGACGATCCGCGCATGCCGACCATCTCAGGCATGCGTCGGCGCGGCTACCCGGCGGAGGCGATCCGCGACTTCTGTGACCGGATCGGGGTAGCCAAGCGCGAGAACATGGTCCAACTGGAGCTGCTGGAGCACTGCGTGCGGGAGGACCTCAACCGCCGGGCCCCGCGGGTGATGGCGGTACTGCGACCGCTCCGGGTGGTGATCGAGAACTACCCCGAGGGTCGGGTCGAGGAGATGGAGGCGGTCAACAACCCCGAGGACGCGACGATGGGCACCCGCCGAGTGCCGTTCTCCCGCATGATCTACATCGAGCAGGACGACTTCCGCGAGGTGCCGCCGCCGAAGTACCACCGCCTGAGCCCGGGAGTGGAAGTGCGGCTGCGCTACGCGTACCTGATCACCTGCACCAGCGTTATCAAGGACTCACAGACCGGCGAGGTCGTCGAGATCCGGGCCCGCTACGATCCCGCCACGCGTGGCGGCGGCACGCCCGATGGGCGCAAGGTCAAGGCCACCATCCATTGGGTGTCGGCGGAGCATGCGGTCGACGCCGAGGTGCGCCTCTACGACACGCTGTTCACGGTGGAGAACCCGGAAGCTATGCCCGAGGGCCAGGACTTCACCCAGAGTCTCAACCCTGGATCGTTGGAGACCCTTCTGGGCTGCAAGCTCGAGCCGTCACTGGCTGAGGCGTTCCCGGGCTCGCGGTACCAGTTCGAGCGGCTCGGCTATTTCTGCGCCGACCCGGAGGACTCTCGCCCCGGTATCCCGGTCTTCAACCGCACCGTCACGCTTAAGGACACCTGGGCCAGGATCGAGAGGAAGCAGGGCCAGGGCTAGAGGCCGGCGCGGCGCGTGACCGACCGCGGCCCGGGGAAGAAACCGTCGCGGCGCCGCGACGCTGCAGCGCGCCGCTGGCTGGGCTGCATCCCAGCCGCGATGGTAAACTTGCTGGCGCTTTGTCCGAGGCGGAGCCTTGAGCCACATTCCCCGCCGTACGGAACCGATTGCCCGGTGGTGTAACGGCAGCACGACTGGCTCTGGACCAGTTAGCCGAGGTTCGAATCCTCGCCGGGCAGCCATCGTCCCCGCTCGTATGGGCGCGCCGATCGCGCGCCTGCGTCCTTGTCGGAGCCGCAGCGGGGATCAAGGCTATCGAGCCGTTCGCTACCGAGATACTCGAGATCCGGGAAACCTAGCAGGGTCGACCAAGTCCAGCCGATTAGAGCCGCTCCTTTCGCTTGACCCGCGAGGGGTTCTGCTTATACTGGAACTATGAGGGGAGCTAGGAATGCTCCCCATCTACCGCTCGGGACGGCCATAAGGATACGGCCATACGGCCCTACACGAGCTTATCGCCCGCGCGCCCGTTGTTCCTCCGGAGGTCGGCCCGGCCGAAGGAGGTCGCCATGCTGTTTGTATCACTAGGTAACGTGCGGGCAGGCACGGACCAGGAGAGGGTCGCCCGTAGAGCGCAGTGGTCCTACCCTCCAGGACTGAAGATGGTCGCCGAGTACTGGCTCATGACCGACAGTCCCAAGCTCATCTCGGTCGCAGAGGCCGACGACATCGCCTCCATCATGGCCGCCACCTCTGCCTGGGATGACGTCTTCTCCTTCACCGTGGTCCCGGCCTGCACCGCAGAGCAGGGCCTGGAGATGGCCAAGCAGATGATGAAGTAGCGCTGAGCTGGACTCGCTTCCAGCGCACAAGAAAGCAGAAGGGAGCGCGTTATGGGCAAGTTCCTGGCGGTTCACACGATCGGGGGGAACATGACCCCAGACGCGGCTGAGCCTATCGGAAAAGCCGTGAAGGCGAACTGCACTGCTGACGCCTATTGGATCCGGAGTTGGTACACCCCCGAGGAAGGCAAGTTCTACTGCGAGTGGGACGCCAAAGACGCCGAGGCTGTTCGCACGGTGTGCGCGGCTGCCGTAGCGCAAGCCGGGATGCCGTTCCCCCTCGACGGGGTCTACGCGATAACAGGCGCGTTCGATGGAGAGGCATACAGGTAGCCCGAAACCTGCGGCCGGCCGAGAAGGGCAGCCAACACAGGTTGACGACCAACGGAGGTCCTTCGGGGCCTCCGTTCTCGTATGGGACTTCTACCCCCCCAGCGGCCTAAGAGTCATTGAGGCCCAGTTTGGTCCGCACGGCTTGGAAGGCTTCGTCCATCGTCACGCGCGCCGGCGCCGGTACTGGGGCCGCGAGCGAGAGACCGTCGAAGACCACGCGGCCGTCTACCATCACCATGCCCACGTCGTTCGCCGTGGCAGCTGCGACCAGGGCATCGATCGGGTCGGCTTCGGCGAAGTAATCGGCGCAGCCGGCATCGGCGCACCGGGTCGCCGGCCCCAGTAGGCGGACAGCGATCAGGTCCGCGCGCTTGCCCTTCTCCAGGCTTCCGATGGAGTCCTCCCAGCCCAGGGCGCGGGCGCCCTCCAAGGTGGCCATGCGTAGGACGGTCTCCGGCGTGAGGGCGCTGGCGGCCGCGTCTGGGGGCGCGGCATGGTCTGGGGGCGCGGCAGGGTCTGGGGGCGCGGCCGGGTCTGGGGGCGCGCCGCGGGACGCGCGCGCCCGGCTCACCGCCAGCGCAGCTCGCATCTCGGCGAACATATCCAGGCTTTCGTTGGAGCTGAGGCTGTCGGTGCCCAGACCGACGGTGACCCCGGCCCCCAGCAGAGCCGCCACCGGTGCGGAACCGCATTGCAGCCTCGTATTCGAGCGCGGGCAGTGAGCTACCGCCGTCCCGCTTTCGGCCAAGAGGGCGATGTCGGCGTCGTCGACATGGACACAGTGCACGGCCAGGGTCCGCGGGTCCAGAACTTCGGCCCGAGCCAGATACGCCACCGGGCTCAGGTTCGGCGGTGTCCAAAGGCGGTCCCTCCACATGTGCGCGGCCTGGTACGCATGAGCGATCGCTCCGTTTCCCTTGGTCAGCAGCTCCACTTCCGCCTGCGACTCGGCCACATGGGTGGCCACTCGCAGGCCGGAGCGCTGAGCGAGGCGCGCTACCTCCCGGTATAGTCGGGCCGAGACGGTGTAGGGAGCGTGAGGCGAGATCCCAGGCTCCACCGCGGCGACAGCGGCGCGCCCCCGGTCGCGCTCGCCCTGGAGCGCCACCCGGTCGCATTCTGTGCGCAGCGTCGCCAGCCGCTCGCCCAGGGTCGCCATAGTCCCGGGTAGCTCGGCATCGTCGAGGCCGAAGACCTCCAGGTAGACACGGGCGCGCAGCCCGGCGGAGCCGGCGGCGCGCGCCACGGTCCACCCCTCGAACGAAGTGTCGCCGATGGCGGTGACGCCGCTCCTGACACACTCATGGGCCCCCCACAGAGCTGAGACGGCATAGTCGTCTGCGTCGAGTCTCCGCCGGGCGAGCAACAGTCTGAGCATCCACTCCCCGAAGCCGCTGGGCGGTGCGAAGTCGTGGAAGGCTGAGTATTCGAGATGGGTGTGAGCGTTCACCATGCCGGGCATGAGGACGCAGCCGGGAAAAGCCCTCACCGGCTCGTCCGGATGCCGGGCCCGCAGCTCCGCGGCGGGCCCCACCTCCCCGATCACCCCATCGGCCACCAGCACGGCGCCCCTCGCGATGGGCGGCGAGCTGACGGGAACTACCCAATCCCCCTCGAGCAACACAGGCTTGTCTCCTATTCCCGAGAAGAACGGCGGCCGCATCGGCGGCCAAGCCGGAACGAAGGACGGGATGCCTCTTCCAGCAGCCGCCTCGCGCGTCCCAGCGGCCGCCTCACGGCGAGCAGCCACGCGCCAAACAGGCGGTCGGTCCCGGACCAAGCGGCTCCGCGCCGGGTGAGCGGCCCGCTTCGCCCCAGGCTCAGGAGCTGAAAAGCGTATTGAAGGCGCTCGCCACCGCGTCCCAGAGCCACGACGGCAGTATCCCGATAACCACCGTGGCGATGGCGCTCACCGCCAGAGCGGCGGCCATACCGCCCGAGATCGGCTCGCGGACAGCGTATTCCTCCTCCGGCTCTTTGAAGAACATATAGATGATCACGCGGAGGTAGTAGTAGACGGCGACGGCGCTCAGCAGCACCCCGATCACCGCGAGCCAAACCAGATCGGCCCGGACGATCCCCCCGAACACGTAGAACTTGCCTATGAAACCGGCGGTCCCCGGGATGCCCGCCAGCGAGAGCAGGAACAGCGACAGGAGCACGGCCGCCCATGGAGAGCGCCGGCCCAGTCCGGCCATGCTCTTGAGCGAGTAGTCGAACTTGTCCGGCGACTGCGTCTTGAGGTAGGCCAGGACCCCGAAGGCGCCCAGGTTCATGAACGTGTAGGCCGCCAGATAGATCAACACCCCATGCGCCGGATAGGTGTTCGCGCTCCAGCCCATCGCCCCTATTCCGGCGAGCAGGTATCCGGCGTGAGCGATGGACGAATAGGCCAGCATCCGTTTCACGTTGGTCTGGACGAGGGCGAACACGTTCCCGACCACCATGGTGAGGACTGAGAGGACGATGAAGAAGACGCCCCATTCCCTCGCCTGGCCGGGGAAGGCCGTCACGAAAGCCACGATGATCACGGAGAAGGCCGCCGCTTTGGGACCGACCGAGAAGAAAGCTGCCACCGGAGTGGGAGCGCCCTGATAGACGTCGGGGGTCCACATGTGGAAGGGAGCCGCCGAGACTTTGAAGGCCAGACCGATCGCCACCAGGAACAGGGCCAGCATTACTCCCGCCCAGGCCCCTTCGCCGCCCGGGCCGGCGGTCCCGGGCAGAGCCAGGCTCACCGCTCCGAAGTTTGTGGACCCCGCGTACCCGTAAACCAGCGATATGCCGTACAGCATGATGGCCGAGGCGAACGAGCCGGTGAGGAAGTACTTGAGCGACGACTCGTTCGAGCGCACCCGGTAGCGGAAGAAGGCGGCCAAGATGTAACTGCTGATGGCCATGAGCTCCAGGGCCACGTAGAAGGCGATGAAGTCGCGCGACGCCGCCATGAGGTCCATGCCGATGACGGCGAACAGCACCAGGGCGTAATACTCCCCAAGGTGCCGGCCGTGCGCTTCCAGGTAGCGCGAAGACATGAGGATGGTGAGGGCTGCGCCCACCGCGAAGAGTACTTTGAAGAAGACGGCCCAGTCGTCCAGCACCAGCATCCCGGCGAAAGCCGTCCGGTCCTCGCCGGCCAAGCCCAGCGCTACCGCTCCCGACCCCACCAGCGCCGTCAGCGCGATGGCGACGGCGGCGGTCTTGTCGACCTTCAGGAACGGCTCCACCAGCACGACGGCACAGGCCGCCACCAGCAGGATCAGTTCGGGGAGCACGGCGATGAGGTCGGACGCCTGCATCCTAGAACCCCCCACCGAACAGGGCGCTCGCCAGCTTGAGCAGGCCGTTGCTGTGCTCCGCCAGGTATGGCTCGACCTGCATCATGATGTTCTGCGCCGGCGCGTGCAAGAAGTTGAGGAACGTGTGCGGGTAGATCCCGATCCACACCGCCATGACCACCAGAGGCACGAGGGTGATGATCTCCCGCGCGCCCAGGTCCTTGAGTGAGAGCCACTTCTCGTTGGCCGGCTGGAACATGGTCCGCTGGTACATCCACAGGAGGTAGGCCGCTCCCAGCACGATCCCGATTGAAGCCAGCACGGCGAACACCTGCGCATACTGGAACACGCCGATCAGGATAAGAAACTCGCCCACGAACCCGCTCAGGCCAGGCAGGCCCAGACTTCCCAGCACGAACAGGCTGAAGAAGGCGGCGGCCACCGGCATAGGCTTGGCCATCCCCCCATAGTCCGCGATCAAGCGGGTGTGGGTGCGGTCGTAGAAGAAGCCGACCATCATGAACAGGGCGCCCGTGAGGATCCCGTGGCTCACCATCTGCAGTATCGAGCCCTCGATGCCCTGCTGGTTGAAGACGAACAGCCCGGCGGTGACGAACCCCATATGGCTGACGGACGAATACGCCACCAGCCGCTTCATATCGGGCTGGACCAGCGACATGGCCGCACCGTAGACGACGGCGACGACCGAGAGGATCAGCACCGGCGTGATGGCCTTCACCGCCACCTCGGGGAAGAACCCGACGCAGAAGCGGATCATACCGTAGACCCCCATCTTCAGAAGCACCCCGGCCAGGATGACCGAGCCGGCGGTGGGCGCCTCGGTGTGGGCGTCGGGTAGCCAGGTGTGCACCGGGAACATGGGCACCTTGATGGCGAAGGCGATGAAAAACGCCGCGAACGACCAGGCGGCGAGCGAGCCCGAGAAGCCGGCCTGCTGCAGGGTGAGGATGTCGAACGTGGGACCCAGTTGGACGTCGCTGGAGTACCGCCACACCACGGCCAGGATGGCGACCAGCATCAGCACCGAGCCGGCGAACGTGAACAAGAAGAACTTGATGGCGGCATAGACCCGCCGAGCCCCTCCCCACAGGCCGATGATGAAGTACATGGGGATGAGCTGGACCTCCCAGAACACGTAGAACAGGAAAAGATCCATGGAGACGAACACGCCCAGCATGCCGGTCTCAAGCACGAGCAGACTTATAAAGAAGGCCAGCCCCCGGTCCTTGATGGAGTTCCAGGAACCCGCAATGGCCACCATCGAGAGGAGGGTGGTGAGCAGTATCAAAAGGAGCGAGATACCATCGACGCCCAGGTGATAGGAGATGCCCAGGCTGGCTATCCACGGGGTGTTCTCCTGGAACTGGTAGGCGGCAGTGTCGGTCTGGAACTGGGTGGCCAGGTAGATGGCCAGGATCAGAGTGAGGATGGTGGTGACGAGAGCCGTAGCCTTGTAGGCGCTGGGACGCTTGCGCATGAAGACCAGCATGATCAGCGCCCCCACGACGGGCAGGAACGTCAGGATGGTCAGTCCCCTGAAGCCCAACTGTGTCGCGAAATCGAATTCCACTATCTCACCCAGTCTCCCGCGCCCACGTCGACCGCCACCCTAGAGGAAGACGATCAGAGTCACGATGACGAACACCCCGATGAACATGCCCAGGAGGTAGTTCTGCACCTTCCCGGTCTGCAGTGGCCGCAGCCCGGTTCCGGCCCGCTGCCACAACCAGGCCACCCCATGAGCGGCCCCGTCGATCACGCCCTCGTCGAACTTGTGCCACGCCCAGCGCGAGCCGTCCACGGCCACTCGCACGACCGTGGCCGCGTAGAACTCGTCGATATAGAACTTGTTCCAGACCACCGTGTAGAGCGGCCGGAGGCGGGCCCCCAAAAGCGCCGGCAGGGTCGCGGCCCGGCGAACGTAGACGAACCAGGCCAGGGCGATCCCCGACATGGCCACGAGCAGCGAAATGACCATCAGCGCGTAGTCCACCGCGGTGAGACTGTGCTCCTCTATCCCCAGAATGGCGTTCGCCGGGGCGAACACCGGTTCCAGGAAGCTCTGGATGGCGCCAAGCTTGCCCGGCAGGCCCAGGAAGCCGCCGAGCAGGGAGGCCACCGCCAGGACGATCAGGGGCACGAGCATCGACCAGGGGCTCTCGTGCACGTGCTTGTCGGTCTCTTCATCCATCCGCGACTTCCCGAAGAAGGTCAGGAAGATCATGCGGAAAGTGTAGAAGGCGGTGATGAAGGCCGCGATCAAGCCCACGGCCCAGAACAGGTATTTTCCGTCGCGCCAGACTGCGCCCAGTATGTCGTCCTTGGACCAGAAGCCTGCGAACGGGAAGATGCCCGAGAGAGCCAGAGCCCCGGCCACGAGGGTGTAGTAGGTGACGGGGATACGCTTGGCCAGACCGCCCATCTTGTCCATGTCCTGCTCACCGCCCACCGAGTGGATCACCGAGCCGGCACCTAAGAACAGGAGGGCCTTGAAGAAGGCGTGGGTCATCAGATGGAAGATGGCTATGGCCCAGGCGCCCACCCCCAGGGCCATGAACATGTAGCCCAGTTGGGAGATGGTGGAATAGGCCAGCACCTTCTTGATGTCCTTCTGGCAGATACCGATCACAGCCGCGAAGATGGCGGTGAAGGTCCCGATGGCCCCCACCACCAGCATGGCCGAGGGCGCGCTCGCGAAGATGACCGAGCTCCGGGCCACCAGATAGACCCCGGCGGTGACCATGGTGGCGGCATGGATGAGGGCTGAGACCGGTGTCGGGCCTTCCATGGCGTCGGGCAGCCACACGTGCAGCGGGAACTGGGCCGACTTGCCCATGGCTCCCATGAACAGCAACAGGGCGATCCCGATCAGCGCCGCCTGCCCCGCGGTACCTGCCGCGACCTGCTCGAACACCCCCACGTAGTCGAGAGTGCCGAAGGTGACGAAGATCAGCATCACTCCCAGGCCGAAGCCGAAGTCGCCCACCCGGTTGACGATGAAGGCCTTCTTGCCGGCTGCAGCCGCTTCGGGCTTGTGGTAGTAGTAGCCGATGAGGTAGTACGAGCAGAGCCCGACCGCCTCCCAGCCGAAGTAGAGCAGCAGGTAGTTGCCGGCCAGCACGAGCATCAGCATGCTGAAGGCGAACAGGCTCATGTAGGCGAAGAAGCGGTAGTAGCCGCTGTCGCCGTGCATGTAGCCCTTGGAATAGATGAAGATCAGCAGCCCCACGCCCGAGACCACCAGCAGCATGACGGCGGAGAGTTGGTCGACCTGGAAGGCGAACGGCACCTGGAAGCTGCCCACCGAGAACCAGCGCCACAGTTCCACCACCACCGGCTCCTCTGCCCCGCGCACCTGGATGAAGGCGGCGAGAGAAAGCCCGAACGAGCCCGCCATGGCCAGGATGGGGAGCCAGTGTGCCGACTCCTTGATCCACCACCGGCCGAAAATGATGGTGATGACGAAGGCCGCCAGGGGCAGGACAGGTATGAGCCAAATGTAGCTCTCCATGCCCTCTCCTTAGCCTTTCATCCGATCGAACAGGTCGACCATCAGCGTCTGCCGGTTGCGGTAGAGAGCGGTGGCGATGGCCAGGCCCACCGCCGCCTCGGCCGCGGCGATGGCCATGACGAAGAGCACGAAGTTCTGGCCGATCAGATTCTCGTGGAAACGGCTGAAGCCCACCAGGTTGAGGTTGACGGCGTTCATCATCAGCTCGAGGGAGAACAGGATGATGAAGAGGTTGCGCCGCGTCAGCACTCCGGCGGCGCCGATGAGGAAGAGCGCGGCCGACAGATAGAGGTACCAGTCGACCGGGATAGGCATGTCTGTAGGAGTGGCGCCCACGGCGGCTACACCTCCTCCTCGACGGCTTCGGGCGAGGGCTGCTCGCCCGCTTCCCAGGCGCGCGTCGCCCCGCCGGACGACTTCTCTCTCTTTACCAGGATGATGGCGCCGATCATGGCCACGAGCAGGATCACCGAGGCCACTTCGAAGGGCAGCAGCATCTGATCGAAAAGGGCCTGGCCGAACACCTTGCTGTTGCCGCCGGCCTCCGCGATGGCCTCAGGCGTAGCCCCGCCCCGCGCCGAGACGAAGGTGATCCCGGCGAGGATTATGACGAACTCGGCCAGCACAAGCGCCGACAGCGCCAGCGCCACCCACCGCTGCCCGCGGTGGGTCTGCTCCTCCTGCTGGAAGGTGCGCAGGTTGAGGAACATGATCACGAACACGAACAGCACCATGATGGCGCCCGCGTAGACCAGGATCTGCACGACCGCCAGGAAGTACGCCCCGGTCAGAAGGAATATGGCGGCGATATTGACGAACGTGAACACCAGCAGTAGCAGGGCGTGCACCACGTTCTTGCGGGTGATGGTGCCCAGCCCACCGGCCACGGCCAAGGCGGCGAACACGAGGAAGAGGATCTTCTCGACCATGGCCGTCAGCGCTCCCCGTCCGGTGGCGCGCTGTCAGGACCGCCCTGGGCAGGCGCCGGCCCGGGCTCGGGGGCGGGGGTGGGCGCCGGCGCCGCGTTCCGCGGGGCCTCGGCGTCACTACCGCCTTCGCCCGCCGACCGATGGAACAGCTCTTTGTGAGCGTAGACCTGATTCGCGCTGAGAGCCTGCTTGTCGAGGAAGAAGTCGCTCTTGTCGAACGTGGCCAGCTCATACCGCCGGGTCATCACGATGGCGGCCTCGGGGCAGACCTCCTCGCACAGGCCGCAGAAGATGCAGCGCGACAGGTCGAGATCGAAAGTGGCCGGGTGGCTCCGGCCCTCGGGCGTCTGCTCGCCCACGATGCTGATGCACTGCGACGGACAGACGGTGGCGCACAGCATACAGGCCACGCACTTCGTGTCGCCGGTCTCCGGATCCGTGAGCAGCGCGTGGGCTCCCCGGAAGCGCGGGTAGGGCTCGATCTTCTCCTTGGGGTACTCCACAGTCACCTTGTCGACCACGAAGTAGGTCCCGGTGACCGACATCCCCCGCAGGATGTCGACGAACGCGCCCTTCTTGACGACGTCTTTCAGGCCCACCTTAGTTCACCACGCTCACGACGATGGCCGTGACCACCAGATTGAGGATGGAGAGGGGGAGCAGCACCTTCCAGCCGATGGACATCAGTTGGTTGTAGCGATAGCGGAAGATGGTCCACCGCACCCACATGTAGATGAACACGAGGATGCAGATCTTGATGAAGAGCCAGACGGGTCCGGGGATGAAATCGAGCACCTCGAATGGGGCGCGCCATCCCCCGAAATAGAGGGTGGCCACGATCCCCGATATGACCACCAGATTGACGTACTCGGCGAACATGAAGATGCCCCAGCGCATCCCCGAATACTCGGTCAGGTAGCCGGCCACCAGTTCCTGCTCGGCCTCGGCGAGGTCGAAAGGCGTGCGATTCAGTTCCGCCAGGGTAGCGACAAAGAAGATCAGGCCTCCCACCACCTGGGGGATGAAGTACCAGTTCCAGAAGTCCCCGGCCTGCCCATCGACGATGGTCACCAGGTTCAAGGAACCGGCCATGACCATGACCCCCACCACCGAGAAGCCCATGGCCAGCTCGTAGGAGATCATCTGGGCGCCGGCCCGCAGACCGCCGAGAAGCGAGAAGTTGCTGTTGGACGACCAGCCGGCCAAGACCACACCGTAGACCGCGATAGCGCCCATGGCCAAGAACAGCACCAAACCGGTGTCGAAGTTGGCGATAACGTAGTCGAACTGGTAGCCGAAAAGAGAGGTCTCTTCGCTGACCGGCCCGAACGGCAGCACGGCCATGACCAGGAAGGCCGGCACGAAGATGATGTACGGAGCCAGCCTGAAGACCGGCTTGTCGGCGCGGGCGGGGATCACGTCCTCCTTCGAGAGGAGCTTGAAGATGTCCCCGAACGATTGCAGGGAGCCCCACGGTCCCAGGTAGGTCGGCCCCACCCTTCCCTGGAAGAAGCCGGCGAACTTGCGCTCGAAGAAGATGATGAAGGCCACCATCATCACGATGAGCACCGGCATCAGGATGGCTTTGATGAGCAGGAATATGAACTGGGCCAGAGGATCGGTCATCGATCGCAGTCCCCTAGTACCACGTCGATGCTGGCGAAGATCGCCACCATGTCCGCCACCATCTCGCCTTCGACCAAAGCCGGCACCGCCTGCCCGTGGTAGAAGCTGGGGGTCGCGAACCTGATGCGGGCGGGCTTCGCGCCGCCCTCCGACCGGATGTACACGCCCATCTCGCCCTTGGGCGCCTCGATGGCCCGATAGACCTCGCCTTCGGGCACCTGCGGGCCCTCGAAGACCTGGTAGAAGTCCTGGATCATGGCCGCCGCGTCCCGGAGCACGTTCTTCTTGAGCGGCAACGTGCGGCCGGCGTCCCGGGCTACGAACGGCCCATCGGGAAGCCGGTCCAGGCACTGGCGCACGATCTTGCACGACTCCCGGATCTCTTTCATGCGGACGAGAAACCGGTCGTAGACGTCGGCGTTGTACTCCACCGCCACCTCGAAATCGACCTCGTCGTACGCCGCGTAGGGCTCGTCCTTGCGCAGGTCGCGGGCGACCCCGGCGGAACGCAGGGCCGGCCCCGTCACCCGCCAGGCGTAGCAGTCCTCCGAGGTGAATATCCCCACGCCCTTGGCCCGCTTGTAGTAGATGCGGTTGTGCTTGACGATGCGCTCGTACTCCGCCACCCGCTTGGGCAGGAAATCGATGACCTTGCGGCAGCGATGGTCGAAGCCGTCGGGCAGGTCCTTCGCCACCCCGCCTATGCGCGCGAAGGAGTGGGTGAGTCGCGCACCCGTGAGCATCTCGAGCAGGTCGAGCACGTACTCGCGGTCGCGGAAGCAGATGCAGAAGAAGGTCTGAGTACCCAGGTCCATGATGTGGATCCCCAGCCACATGATGTGATTGGCGATCCGGCAGAGCTCATCGGCCATGGTTCGGATGTAGCGGCCCCGGGCCGGCACCTCTAGCCCCATGAGCTTCTCCGCCGCCTCGCAGTAGCCGTGGTTCATGACGAAGCCGGCCAGATAGTCCAGGCGGTCGGTGATGGGGATGATCTGATGGTAGGTGCGATGCTCGCACAGCTTCTCCATGCCGCGGTGGAGATTGCCGATCTCCGGCCGCACGGCCACGATCACCTCCCCGTCGAGATCGAGCTCGGCCCGGTATACGCCATGCATGGACGGGTGCTGCGGGCCCATGCTGATGGTCATAACCTCGCCCGCGCGCTCCAGGCGTCGGCGGCTGCGGGTCTTGCGCTCCCTGAGCTCCTCCAGAGTGGGACGACCGAGAACGGCGCCCTCCGAGCCTTCCGGCGTGTCCGGAGCCGTCATCGCGCTGTGGTCGGCGTCGCTCATCAGATCTTGCCCTGAAGATCGGTCCGGATCCGGCCCCCCACGGTGCCCTGCAGGGGGAAGTCTTTGCGCAGCGGATGGCCGCTGAAGTCGTCGGTGGTGAGAAGCCGGCGTAGATCGGGATGGCCCTCGAACACGATGCCGAACATCTCCCAGGCTTCGCGCTCGTCGAAGCCGGCCGACAGCCACAAACCGGTGATGCTTGGTAGTCGCCGGCCTTCGGCCAGCGCGGTCTTGATCCTCAGCCGGTGCCCGTGAGTGTGGGACAGAAGGTGCGCGACCACCTGCAGCGGGGCTTCGGCCCGCTCCGGCAGGTGGTCGCCCGACAGACTGTCGAGCTGGTCGAACGCGAGCGCAGGCGTCTCCTTACAGAACCGCAGGACCTCCACCCAATCCTCTGAGGCCACCGTGTAAGTGAGCTCTCCCCGGAACTCGACGCTCTCGAGGAGTCTGCCGCCGAAGCGTTCCTCGAGTCCCACCCTGGCGGCCGCCAGCGTAGCCGGAAGCGGACGCTCCGCCTTGGCGGCGGTGATCATTCCCGGGGCATGCTTGGCTCCGAGATCCCCGGCGGCGGTCACGAATCCGCCTCTTCGGCGATCGCTTCACGAGCGGGGATGCGGCGCAGACCGTCGTATGCGTGCCTGCTCTCCTTGATGCGATCCCGCAGCATCTCCAGTCCCTGCCACAGGGCTTCCGGCCGGGGCGGGCAGCCGGGCACGTACACGTCCACCGGGATGAGGCTGTCGACTCCCTGCACGATGTTGTAGGTGTCCCAGATGTTGCCCGAGATGGCGCAGGACCCCATGGCCACCACCCACTTGGGGTCGGGGATCTGCTCGTAGAGCCGGACCACCCGGGGGGCCATCTTGATGCTGCACCAGCCGGCCACGATCATGCCGTCGGCCTGGCGGGGCGAGGCCCGCATCGCCTCCATGCCAAAGCGGGACATGTCGAAGCGCGACCCGCCCAGGGCCATCATCTCGATGGCACAGCAGGCCAGGCCGAAAAGCAGCGGCCAGAAAGAGAAGCTGCGGCCGAATCCAAGTATCCGCTCGAGCTGCACCGGCATGGCGACGCCCCCGGGAAGGCGCACCGGTCCTCCCATGACATCCGCATCTTGGTCCAGCCCCGTCGCCTCGCCTCCGAGGGCACCGGGGGCGACAGCCCCGCGCTCGAGCGCGGCGCGCACCTCGGCGTCGGTGGCCTGGCGGAGGGACGGGTCCGTCACTCCCATTCGAAGACACCCTTCAACCAGGCGTAGAAGTAGCCGACCAGGAGGATGGCGATGAAAACGAACATCTCCACCAAGCCCGCGGTCCCCAGATCGCGGAGCGAGACGGCCCAGGGATAGATGAACACCGCCTCGAGGTCGAACAGCACGAAGAGCACCGCCACCACGTAGTAGTGGATGTTGAAGGGCGCTCGGGCGTCGGCCTTCGGCACGACGCCGCACTCATACGGCTCTGCTTTGTTGGGGTTCTTGCTCTTGGGAGAGAGGATATGGGAGATCGCCACGAACGCTATCGCCATGGCCGCGCCTATAGCGAACATGATCGCGAACTGGATGACGAGATCCACAGCCGGATTTACCAAGCAACCCCCCAGAACGACGCGCGAGTCCCCGATCGCAGGCGTCCCGACACGCCAGGTGAAAGCTGACGCCGACGATACCAAATCGCTTCGGAGGCTGCAACGTGGCATTTACCACCAGAACCGCTGCCTCCGCCGGTCTGGGCTATACTGTGCAGGGCCGCGGAGCACTCTGGAGGCTTACCGCGTCGAGGTACAAGGCAGTAGCGCGGTCGATCCGCAGCGAGTAAGGCGGTCTTCTGAGCTGAGGGTTCGTGAGTAAGGATCCGACCAGGACGATGCCCCTCATGGGGCATCTAGGCGAACTACGCAAACGCCTCACGTATGTCGCGATTGTGGTCGTGGTGTGCGTCATCGGCGCCTTCATCGAGAAGGACTGGGTCTTCTTCGTTCTCCTGCGGCCGCTGGAGAACACTCGAGGTCACGGAATTGACCACTCTAGGTGTGACCGAAGCATTCATGCAGGTGCTGAAAGTCTCCATCTACGCCGGGCTCATCATCTCCCTCCCCTTCATCCTCTATCAGTTCTGGGCCTTCATCATGCCCGGCCTCTACGAGAACGAGAAGACGCAGCGTGGTCCCCTACGTCGCCTTCACCACCGGACTCTTTCTGGCCGGCGTAGCTTTCGCCTACTTCATCGTGCTGCCGGTGGGCCTGAAATTCATGGTCGGGTACGGGGCTGACGTACTTCAACCAGTTGCTTCAGGCCGAGCGATACATCACGTTCGTCTCCATGTTCATCCTGGCCTTCGGCGTGGTCTTCGAGCTTCCGCTCATTATGATGCTCCTGTCCTGGACAGGGATCGTCGACCACATCAAGATGCGCAAGGTTCGCAAGTACGCCATTTTGGTCATGGCCGTCATCGCCATGGTCTTCACCCCCAGCCAGGATCCGGTCAGCATGGCGCTCATGCTCGTCCCCTTGATCCTTCTCTACGAGTTCGGTATCTGGCTCTCCAGGATGGCTCTCAAGCGCCGCGTGAAACGGGAGGCGCTGGAGTTGGTCTCCGAACCCTCGGAAATAGAGGGCTGACCTTAGCCGGACCCGTCGCCTCAGACTCCCTCGCGGCCCGAGACCCCTTGCCTCGCGCTGGGTGATGGTGTTACCATCATACCTAACGGGACAAGGGAGGGGTCTTGGAGCGCAGCCGGAACCGCATGGCCGATCGAGACGACGCGCACCCCGCTGACGATCTCCTGCGTCCGGTGACTCCACAGACCGTGGCCGACCAGGTGGCCGACCAACTCCGCCATCTCATCACCTCGGGACGATACAGGGCCGGCGACCGGATCCCCGCTGAGCGCGATCTGGCGATCCAATTGGGGGTCGGGCGGCCCGCTGTGCGCGAGGCGCTCCGGGAGCTGAAGGCCCAGGGTCTGTTGGTGACCGGCCGCGGTGCCCAGGGAACGACCGTGGCCAGCCGCCCCACGCCGGGGATCGCCGTACCGCTGTCTCCTCTGCTGGGACAGGGCGCGGAGAGGATCATCGAGTTGATGGAGATACGCAGCGCCGTGGAGATCGAGGCGGCCAGTCTGGCGGCGCGCCGCGCCACCATGGAAGACCTGCACAACCTCTCCGAATTGCTGACCGCTCCGGGTGAGATGGTCTCTCCCGAGGACGACGTCGCCTTCCATGCCGCTATCGGCGCGGCCACCCACAATGCGCTGTTCGAACGGGTCATCCGAGAACCCGTCGATCTGCTCCACGACCACATGGCTGCCATCCTCTCCGTCTTCTACAACGAGCCGGGAGGAGCGAGCACTCTGCAGCAACAGCACGACGCCATCCGACGCGCCATCCGGTCGGGCAACGAGCAGCAAGCCCGCGAGGCCATGCGCCACCACCTCGACTATGTGGCCCGCGGACTGGCCCAACTGGTCGGGACCGGACGAGTGGTGCGCCTGATCTTCATCGACCTGGACGGCACCCTGCTGTCGGGACCGCGACACATGTCCGAGCGGGTGCGACGGGCGATCGCCGCCGTGCACGAGGGCGGCGTGGAGGTAGTACTGGTGTCATCCCGGCCGCCCCGGGTAATGCGCCCATTCCACCAGCGGCTCGGTCTCAGCGCTCCCTTGATCGCCTGCAATGGCGCGCTCTTATGGAACGTCCAGACCGCCGCGGGGCTGGCCCACGTGTCGGTGGAGCCCGAGCTCGCGGCGGAGATCGTGGCCCTGGGACGAGACCTCGGGGCCATAGCCAACGTAGAGAGTGACGACGAGTGGTTCACCGACCGCCTGGGGGATCTGGTGCGCGAAGGGATCCTCAACTATGAGGTCTCGGAGCCACATAGCGTCGGCGCCATCGACGAGATGCTCCGGGCCGGCGATCCTATCGACAAGGTGTTCCTCGATCTCCGAGACCTCGAGGAGGAGGTGGCGGCCACGGCCATGCTGACCATCAAGCGTGTGTTCGGCGACCGGAGCACCATATACGAGATGGCGTCGGGAGTGATCGACATCACGGCGCAGGCTGCTTCCAAGGCCGCGATGGCCCAACAGCTTGCCCGACGCATGCAGATCCCCGCCGAACAGACGATGGCCATCGGTGACCACGACAGTGATGCGGCTTTGCTGCGCTGGGCCGGCCTAGGGGTGGCCATGGGCAACGCCACTCCAGCGGCCAAGGGAGCGGCCGACGTGATCGCCTCGTCGAACCTGCGGGACGGCGTGGCCGAGGCTCTGGAGCAGTGGGTGTTGGGGCGAAAGGCGATGGGAGCCTCCGTGCGCGTCTCCAATCCAAGCCTGGTCGCCGACTGAAGCCTACGTGCCCCTGAGTCCCAGGAACGCGCTCAGCGCGAGCACGATCAAGCACGACGAGGCTGACCCCCGAGAACACCCACAGTCGCCGCCGGGCGAAGGCCACCAGCAGCGCGACCACGCGCGCGGCCGGCGTGGCCAGCAGCACGAGCAGTCCCAGATCGAAGAAGCCGCCCGGTTCCAGGGCAGCCAGAGCCCCGGGCAGCTCCGCAATGGAACTAGCCGAGATGGGCACATCGGGCTTAGCCACCGTGAGGATGACGCCTATGAGGAAGAGAAAGACGGCCAGGCTGAGCCCGGCGAGAAGCACGCGAGACAAGCGGACGGCCAGCCGTGGATCGGAGTCGCTGGGAGCCCTCATCGGAAGCTGATCCCCACCGACGCCAGAATCATCTGCACGGACAGAGCGAAGAGGACCACGGCCAGAATGGCAGCGAGCAGGGAACTTCGTACATGCAGCGCCAGACGCGATCCCAAGTAGGCCCCGGCCATGACCCCCAGCACGACCGGGACCGCGATCGCCGGGTCCATCATGCCCCGGGCAAAATAGACGATCGCTCCGGCGCAGGCGGTCACGCCCAGCATGAGACTGCTGGTTGACACGGAGGCCCGCATGGGGATGCCCATCCCGAGCCTCATGATCGGCACCGTCATAAAGCCGCCCCCCACGCCCAGCAGACCGGACACGTTGCCGGCTATGAGTCCCGTGAACATCCCAAGCGGAAGACGCTTCACCCGATAACGGACCTCGCGCTGGAGGTTGCGGTCGAAGTACGTAGCTCCCAGACTGCCCAGGTCCGCTCCCTCGGCCGGATAGGAGGGCTGGGTCTTCCGACTCAGTCCCATATAGACCGAGACCACTACCATCACCGCTCCGAACACGGCACTGAGCACCTCTTTGCCCAGCAGGGCACCGACTAGGCCCCCGGTCAAAGCTCCCAAAGCGAGCGCAGTCTCCATGGTCGCGCCCAAGCGCAGGTTGGTCAGTTCCTGGCGCACGTAGGTGACGGACCCGGTGGTGGAAGTGGCGATGACCCCGGCCAGGCTGGCCGCGATGGCGTTGTGGATGGGCACGTCTAGGAACAGCGATAGCACCGGGATTATGAAGATGCCCCCGCCCAGCCCGACCATGGACCCGAAGGTCCCGCCCACAAAGCCCACCAAGGCAAGGAGGATCACCTGAGTCATGCCCGGAAGGCTATCACAGCCTGTCTTTTTCGCGAGCGAGGGTCACAGCCGCCAGCCTGGTGACCAGGGTCAGGCTCCAACCTGGTGGCACGGGGGCCAGGCATCAGCTGGTGGCGCGACCGACCCGCGTGCAGTACCCTTCGGGTACCGAGCGGATCTATCCAAGGACAGGGAACGCATGGGCGCATGACCAGGGGTATCCAGGGGAAGGTGGTGATCGTCACCGGCGGTGCATCAGGCATCGGCAGAGCGGCTGCGCTGGCCTTTGCCCGGGAGGGCGCCAAGGTGGTCGTCGTGACGGCGCGAAGCATCGCCTCGGCTCAGGAGACCGTGAAACAGATCGAATGCCTGGGCGGCGAGGGTATCTACGTCCAATGCGACGTATCGAACGAAGCCCAGGTCGAAGCGATGGTCGCCAGATCGCTGGAAGAGTTCGGGAGCATCGACTTCGCCTTCAATAACGCCGGCGCAGGACCGGACGGGGTGACCATCCCCTTTCAGCCGCTCAGCGAATTAGCTGAAGCCTACTGGGACTGCGTGGTGGACACCAATCTCAAAGGCGTGTTCCTTTGCATGAAGCACGAGCTGAAGCAGATGAGAAAACAGGGCGCTGGAGTGATAGTCAACACCTCATCAACAGCCGGTCTGCATATGAAGCCCAACTTCGGCGGTTATGGGCCGAGCAAGGCAGGCATAGTAGCCGTCACAAAGGTGGCCGCATTGGAGAACCGGGACCTGGGAATCCGGGTCAACGTGGTGTGTCCGGGACCGATCCGAGATACCGCGATGTCGGACAGGATGCTGAGCTGCATCGAGCAGGGCGGCCCCCTCGCGGATGGACCGCCGGACGGTGCACCCCCAGGCGATATGCCTACAGAAGACGGCGGCCCGGCAGCGGCCATGCGGGCGGTCATGGGAGTGCCGGATGACGTGGCCAGGGTCGTGATATGGCTCTGTTCCGACGAAGCGTCGTTCGTCACCGGGAACGTTCTCTCGGTCGACGGCGGCCTGGACATCTCGTAGGGTGGAGGAGCACGGCTGCGAGGAGAAGGACGGGCCCGACATGGTGCCGGCCATGGTCTGGTCTGCGACTCCGGCCGGCGACCACGAAGACTCAGGAGCGTGAGGCCGGCAAGCAGAACCAATAGCGTTCCGGTTGTATCCTTAGAAGGCCAGGCGTCATCCCAAGGCGCCTTTGGATAACCAGCGACCGGCCTGACCATCCTGTGCCGACGGGGGTGACGAGATGTACTGCAGCTCGTGTGGAAAAGAAGTGCCCGCCGACGCCCGCTTCTGCCGCGACTGCGGCGCGGCGGTCCCCCCTGTCGACGTTGCCACTGGCGCTGCTGCGGCCAACGTGGGTAGCCCGACCGAAGACGCGGGGGGCGCCGCGCTTGCCCAGCCGCCGGCTGCTGCCGCGGCGGCTCCACGACCTTTCGCCCCGGTTCCTCCGCCCGCCCGCCCGCCTGCAGCCCCCCCGTCGGCGGACCAGCTCGCTCCGACTCTCATCATGACGCGCCCTACCCCTCCGGCGGGAGGGTCCCCGTCCGCACCGGGAGCTGCCGGCGGCTACGCGGGCCAGAGCAGCTACCCCGGTCAAGGAGGCTACACCGGCCAGAGCGGCTACCCCGGCCAGGGGGGCTACACCAGCCAGGGAGGCTACGCCGAGCACCCGGCGGACCGAGCTACCCAGGAGGGCCTGGGGCTTCGTATGGGCCGGGTTACCCAGGGGGGCCGGGCTATCCGGGGGGGCCTACGGGCCCCGGTAGCCCGCCGGGCAACAGCCGGCGCGGCTTGTGGATCGCGATCACCATCCTGGCCGTCGTGGTGATCGCGGTGGCCGTGGCAGTGCCCCTCGTCCTCGCCCGCGGCGGAGACGAGACCGAATCGACCACCACGACCGGGACCGAGGTGGCCTCCTCGACAACCACATCCGACAGCGACGACACGACCAGCACGACCGAGTCCGAGAGTTCCACGACCTCGTCCGCGACGAGCACGACCGCAGCCCCGGGAGACCCGGGCGACTCGGAGGGTGAATGGGTGGAGATGGAGATACCCGACGCGCCGGCCTCGGTCATGGAGGTAGCCGTCTCCGACAACATCCTGCTCATGGCCACACGGGCCGGCGAAGCGACCCAGATCTATGGATACAACTTCATCACCGAAGATCTGTTCGAGCTGCCGGTGGAAGCCACCGAGGCGGGCGGGATCGACATCGAAGCATATACAGCGGTCTGGTGGGAGGGTGAGTACGACGAGGCCACCAACACCTACAGCGACCAGCACATCTACTTGTTCGAGATGCCGGATGGTGCCAAGGTCGAGGTCGTGGGACAGGGCAAGAACGTCTACTATCCCCAGATCGCGGGCGCTTGGGTCACCTGGATAGAGGAGGGCCCCTGGGAGGCGAGCCCGGACGAGTACTGGCAGGTCCCGATCTACGGAGCGATGGTGCCCGGCAGCGATGGGACTCCCAACGATTCCTTTTCTCTCGTACCATCCGCGATAGCCTCGATCATGGGCGACTCGACCTGGGTCTACAGCCTGGGTGAGAGGTACGTGGCCTGGGAACAGGCGGCCCCAAACGGCGAGTTCCAGGCCGTGGGAACGTATATCCTCGACATCTCGGACCCGACGGCAGAGCTGGGGGCCGAACCCGGACTCGTCGGTAGCGGGGCCTGGCGGCCTTCCATCGGCGGCGACACCCTCGTCTACTGGGATAACGGGCTCAAGGCGTTCGATCTCGCCTCTACCGACACCTGGGATATCGACCCCGACGGCGACTTCCCCACGGCCGCTCCCACGTTCGCTGTCTACTTCCGGCCGATCGATACGGGGGAGGGCAACACCTACGAGATCGTGGCCCGTGGTTTCAACGGGAACCACGAGCAAGTGTTGGCCAGCCAGGCCGATCCCCCCTGGTTGTCGCCCTTCCTCGCTGCTTCCGGCTCGCACATTGCCTTCGTGGCCGACGGCAACATGCACGTCTTCGAGTGGAAAGGACAGTAGCCATGCGCGGATTCATCACCGATCCCCAGGCCCCCGGCGGACTGCGGCTTGCGGACGACCTGCCCGAGCCGGTACCTGCCGCAGGCGAAGTGCTGGTGGAGGTACGTGCCTACTCCATCAACCGAGGGGAGTTGTTCCTGCTGCAGATGCGTCCCGACGGTTGGCGCCCGGGCCAAGACCTGGCCGGCGTGGTGCTGCGGGAGGCGCCCGATGGGAGCGGGCCTGCTGCGGGCACCCGAGTGGTCGGTCTGGTCGATTGGGAATGCTGGGCGGAGAGAGTGACGGTGCCGTCGTCGCTCACGGTGCCGCTACCTGATACCGTCTCGTTCCAGGAAGCGGCCTCGCTGCCCATAGCCGGGATCACTGCCCTTCGGGCCGTCCGGCTCGGAGGGTCCTTACTCGGCCGCGAGGTGCTCGTCACCGGTGGGACAGGGGGTGTGGGACAGTTCGCCATTCAGTTGGCGATCGCGAGCGGAGCTCACGTCACGGCCCTTGTGACAGGCCCCGAGCGGGAGGTCGACGCTCGAGATCTGGGTGCCCACGAGGTGATCACGTCGCTGGACGACGCCGGCCTGGGTCCGTTCCACCTGGTTCTCGATGGGATCGGCGGCCAGGTGCTCACCGACTCGGCGCACCGCCTCGCCCCCGGGGGAACGGCCGTCACCTATGGGACGCTGGGTGGTCCGGCGCCCCTGGCCCTGATGGATTTCCCGCGCGGAGCTCCCTGTCAGATCGTGCCCCTCTTCCATGCTTATCCACTGGAGACACGCGGAAGCGACCTGGCGGTCCTGGTGGGTCTCGTGGCCGACGGGCGGCTCAGGCCGCTCGTGGGGATGGTGAGCGACTGGGCGGAGACTCGCGAGGTGCTCGAGGCCTTGAGGGAACGGCGAATACGGGGCAAGGCGGTGCTGATCCGCTCGTAGCCGCGGTCGAGGCGAGCCGACACTTCACGCAGGAAACGAGCAGGTCGTGCTCGTATTAAATCCGTATGGGAGAGCGGACGCGCCGCGTTCGCATCGAACACTCCCTTCTCCAAAGGCGGAGCTGCCGGAAGCGGCGGTCTTAGTCGGCAGGCCGACCGACCTGTGGCGATGCCACCCATCACGGAGGGGACGCACATCAGCGTCCCTTCTGTTCGTCCGGGACTAGATAGTAGTATGGGAGCTCGACGTTGGTTGAACCACCGTGGCCGGCGCTTGGACGCCACCCTGCAAAGCGAAGTCTGAGGGGGTTTTCCCGCATGGACATGACCGAAGTGATCGAGATCAGGGTCCCGCGGACGCTTTTCGGCGCGGGCGCCGTCGGCGGACTTGGGGATGTGGCCAGGAGCCTGGGCGCGACACGCGTCCTCCTGGTGACCGACCCAGGCCTGGTCAAGGCAGGGATCATTACTGCAGTGCAGGCCGCTCTGGACGCCGCCGGTCTGGAATCCGATCTGTTCGATGAATGCGGGGCGGAAGCACCCGCCAGCATCATCGAGAAGCTCCGGCGCAAAGCCCGGGAGGGGCAATACGACCTGCTTGTGGGGGTCGGCGGAGGCAGTGTCATGGACACTACCAAAGCCGTTGGCCTGCTCGCAGCCAACGAAGAGGCGACGCTGCAGGACCTGATCGAGGGAAGGGCGCCCGCCAAGAGCCTGGCCAAGGTCCTCATCCCCACCACGGCGGGGACCGGCTCGGAATGGAGCACGGCGGCGGTGGTCACGACCGACGATGCGGACGACCGCACCTACACCTATCTGTCTCCCGCGAACTACCCCGACGCCGTGATCATCGACCCGACGCTCAGCCGGTACCTACCGGCCAGGAACACGGCCGACACCGGCGTGGACGCCCTTACCCACGGCATAGAGGCGTACACGTGCATCCGGGCCAATCTCCTCTCCGACATGTATGCCTCCACAGCCATCCGTCTTGTCTCCGCCAGCCTGGGACCGGCCGTCGCCAAGGGCTCCCAGCGGATGGAAGACCGCTACCGGCTGGCGATAGGCGCGGCCATGGCCATGCAGGCCGGGACTCTCGCCGGGGTCGGCCTGGCGCACTTCATGAACCACGCCCTGGGCAAGAAGGCGCACATCTCCCACGGTTCGACCGTCGGCCTCATGCTGCCGTACGTCATGGAGTTCAACCTGATCTCGAATCCGGCCAGATTCGCGGACATCGCCCGTTTCATGGGTGAGAACACCGACGGACTCTCCACCATGGATGCCGCTCACAAGTCGGTGGCGGCGGTCCGCCGCCTCTTGACCGACCTGGGCATGCCTCAACATCTATCCGATGTAGGCCTGACCGAAGCGGACGTCCCGCACCTGGTGGACGAGCTCGTGGCGCTTCAGGGCTTTCCCATCTCCTTCATGAATCCGCGCGAGGTCGGAGCCAAGGAGGCTCGAGAGATCTACACGGAGCTCTCTAGCCGGTCGGCGGAGCTCCGCCCTGATCCGCAGCCTCGTCCTCGCAGACCTCCCGCGGCACCGTCGTGTCGGGGACGACTGACGGCGCGAACGCGGCCAATGAGGTCACCTCCTGGACGCACGGTTGGGGAGCGCGGTTGACCACCAACCTGAAGATGTCGGGCCGGGAGTAGTGCCCCACCGGGTCGGCGAAGTTCTTCGCCCGAGCGATCTCGGCAAGATCGATCTCCGCAGTCACGATGGCTTCCTCGTCCTCAGGAGGTGGACCGGCAAGGGTGGCTCCATCGGGACCGAAGATCTGGCTCGCTCCTCCCCCGATCTCGATGAGGTCCGCCCGCTCCGGTGTGTCCGCCAGCCGCTCGAGCATCTCCTTGCTGATCAGCGAGACGGCCATCAGCGCGAAACATCCACCCTCCAGGGCATAGTGGCGTGTCGCGCCCACGCTGGCCACGTCCCCCAGCGCGAACGCATACTTCCGATAGAGGCTGAAGGCCGGCCACGCGGCGACGTGTATCTGCTGCCCCAACGAGTACATGGCATAGCGGGTGAGCGGCTGCAGATGCTCCCAGCAATTGAGGCCGCCGATCTTGCCGAGCGGCGTATCGAAGACTCTTCAGATCGCTCCCGTCTCCCTCGCCCCACACGGAGCGCTCCACATGGGTGGGCTTCAGCTTACGATGGCGGCCCATGATCCGGCCATCGGGATCGATGAAGAGCTGGGTGCAGTAGAGGCTGCTCCCTGCCCGCTCGTCCATACCCATCACCACGTACATGCCGGCTTCCCTCGCCGCCCGGCAGAGCCGGTCGGTAGTCGGACTGGGTATCTCCACAGAGTTCGCATACAGCTCGGCGAAGAAGCTGTTGCCCCAAGCCGGGGTGCCAAGGAAGATCCACCAGGGGAACCCGGGAAGCCAGGCCTCCGGAAAGGCCATGAGTTGCACCTCCTCGTCCGCCGCCTCCTCGATCAGACGGCATGCTTTGTCCGTCGTAGCCTCGCGGTCCAGCCAGACGGGCGCCGCCTGCACGACCGCGGCCTTGAACTTGGGGAAGACGTCCATAACGCCACCTCCTGCGTGTCTCCTCTCATCAGGAGATCCTTGTCGTCGATCGATCCTTGTTAGTGGAGCGTTCTAGATCAGTCGGGATATCAGGGATGAGTAATCTCGTCGATGGTCTTCGGGGCGCGACCGGACAGTGTTTCGAACACCGGCGCGTTCTGAAGCCCGTTTCGGTAACAGAGGTCCAGCGGACCTCCTTCCTCCTGGCAATCGCGCACCATCTTCAGGAACTGGTTGGACACGCCGAAGGACCCGTGGTCGCGGACCCGCCGCACCTCGTCGGTATGCACGGTGACCATGGCGAACGACTCGGGCGATTCCAGCTCCTCGAGGATCCGGCCCTCCGGGTCGCAGGCGGCCGAGTGACCCATGCCCTGCGGCGTAGCTTGGTTGACCGCCACGAGATAGCACTGGTTCTCGATGGCCCTGATCTGGGTTAGAGGGACCCGGTGGCGAAGGCCGCCGATGAAGATGCCCTGACAGGTGGGATTGAGGATGATCTCGGCCCCGTTGAAGGCCAGATTGCGCGCCACCTCGGGCACGGCGTGATCGGCGCAGATCATTATCCCTATCTTGCCCACCCCGGGGATCTCGTAGACGGGGAAATCGCTCCCACGCAGCGACGGGTCGAACGGGTACGGCACGAAGACCTTGCTGTACCGGAGCACTATCTCGCCTGACGGCGAGATAAGCAGGGACGTGTTGTAGGTACCGTCCACGCCTGCGCGCTTCTCGATGATCGACCCCGGGCAGATCCATTTGCCGAGCTCGCTTGCCTTGGCGCAGAAGTAGTCGCTGGTAGGACCCGGGATGGTCTCTGCCAGGCTGGTCCAGTGAGCCGGGTCGAAGCCGCAGATGATGGTCTCGGGAAAGACGAAGAGGTCGACCACCGGGTCGATGCTGAGGACGGTGTCGAGGTACCGGTCGATCTTCGCCTTCTCGCCGGCCTTGCGGGCCTCGAGATCCAGGTTGTCGAGATCGGTGGACAACTGCACCATCGCCACGTTGAAGAAACGCGCCATTCCATCTCCTCCTAGGGACGCGGTGCCGCGGTTCCGGAGCCGGGCGCCGCTCGGTCATCGTTCCTGAAGCAAAGCCCTGTTGTTTCGACTGGGTCGGGCCGGCAGTCCTATTCCGGCACTACGGCTACGACGCTCATCTCAAATTTCAGGCGGGGATCGGTAGCGAGACGGACCACCTCCACGGTACAGCTCGACGGACGATGGTCACCGAAGTACTCTCCGAACACTCGGTTGATGGCGTCCTGGTTCTCGGCGATGTCGCGGATGAACCGGGTGACGAACACAACATCCTGGAGAGTGCCGCCGGCCGCGGCCAGGATCTGCTTGAGTTGCTCAAGGGTCATCCGAGCCTGCTCGGAAGGGTCTTCGGGAAGATGATCGAACTCCTCGGGCCGATGCGGATGGTGATGATAGGTCGGTGCCGCCATGGCCGCAGTGAAAAGCAGCCTTCCCCCGGTGACCTTGATCGCCGGCGCATACGGCAGGTTGAAACTGGGGTCGTTCTCGGCTGTGTGGATCACTTCGAGACGCGGGTTGCTGTTGGTGCTCACTGACACTCCTCCGATATCGAGGTGGGCGAAGGCCATGCGCCAAGCATGGTACCCCTGCCACGCTAGGCCACTGCCACTGAACTGTCAATGGCCGCACAGAAGGGAGGAGCAGTGGCCCTGAGCTGCACCCGGCCCTGCTGCGCCTAGGCGGCATGACTTCAGGAGCGGACAGCCCCGCCGCGTGGCATCATCCCGCGCCGGCCGATCGACGCGCCGGCGGGCAAGGAGGCCATAAGGTGAGAGAGCCCCCGGCGCTTGCGCCGGGGGCTCGTCTTGTTCTTCCAACACCTAACGGGTATGCCGAACGGACTAGGCGATGGGCAGCTCTTTCACTGGCACCATCTCGGTGATGTACGGAGCAGCCGCGCCGCTGACCACGACCTGCTCGAACTTCCACGTACCGCCAAGCATCAGCCACTGGGCTCCTCCCAAGCCATGATCGTAGACGTTTTTCGTCTTGTGGCCAGGACCAGGGGTGAAGTCGGAGTTCCCCGGGCCCAATGGGGTAACCAGCGGAGCAGTGAAGTCGATCGGACCGACGATGGTATCGAGCTTTATCTTCTCGACCGCGCTGAGGATGGAGTCCTTGCTTGTGGGATCAGGGGCGTTCTGGAGAGCCCAGAGAGCCATCTCACCGACAACGTAGTGGAGCAATGGAGCCGTCTGCTGCTGGCCGGTCGTGCTCTCGAAGTGCTCAGCCAGCTCCGTGCAGGTCTCCCCGCTGAGAGACGACTTGAACGGATAGCTCGGGTGCCACCACAGCTCGGTCAACTGTCCGTTGCCGATGTCACCGACCGCGTCGACCGACTGCGGGAACAGCAGGGCTTTGCCCACAAGGGATACTTTGGGCTGGAATCCCTGTTGAATGGACTGTTTCCAGAAGTTGGTGAAGTCGGGCGGGATCATGACCCCGGTGACTATCTCTACGCCTTCGCTCTTGAACAGGCTGATGATGCTGCTGTAGTCCTCGGTGCCGTTCTGATAGGCACCGCCATCCACCGGTTTGTAGCCGTTCTTCTCCAAGAAACCGGGGTAGACCTCACGATAGTAGTTACCGTCGGCGTCGTTCGGCAGCATGTAGCCGACGGTCTTGCTCGTGGAGATCTGGTCATAGCATTTCACGTTCACTTCCATCCAGTCTTCCCCACCGAAGAAGACGTGGTAGGACCACTTGTAGCCGGTCGAGAAAGCGTCGCCCAGGTACGTCTGCCAGGGACAGTCGGTGGAGACGCAAGGTGTCGAGTTGGCTTCACACTGGTCGACCGTCGGTTTCACCGTGTCGGGTGTAGAAGCCACCATCATCAGGTCGATGCCGGTGTTGTTGATGAGGTCACCCGCCACCTGCGCTGCCCGGTTGGAGTCAGACTGACTGTCCTGGATGGTTATGGAGATGGGGTGTTTCATTCCATCGCCGAGGACCATGCCTTCACCGATGGCCTCTTTCCAGCGATCGACGCAATAGGTGTCGGGAACACCGAAGGAGGCCAGCGGCCCGGTCAGAGGGGCCACGAACCCCAACTTGATCTCCCTGCCGACCTCGGGTTCGGCCGACACCGACGTGGTGGTGGCGCCCGCAGTGGTTGTGGTCGCGCCCGCCGTGGTTGTGGTCGCGCCCGCAGTGGTTGTCGTGGTCTCTTCTTCCTCGCCGCAGGCAGCCAGCAGGCCGCCGAGACCTGCCCCCATGCCTACCGCTGCGCCGGCGACACCGGCGATCTTAAGGAACTCGCGACGGCTTAGTGTTTCACTCATGTGTCAACCCCCTGAAAGCACGTAAGATTTGGTGTCTGAAGACCGAGCACCCCAGCGATGGACCCGCCGGAATTGCGCGCACCCTCGCGTGGCCGATAAGCTTCACCCCCTCCCGGCACGTTGATTCGTTCTAATGGTACACCACGCGCAATCGGGTCGCCTGGACTCCGCTCGCAATTCTGCACGTGGGTCATCGATTCCGCCTGATGAGATTCAGACTTTCGGTCGCTGGTATGTAAATGGAAGCCGTCGGCGGAGTATGAGCCCCAGGTCCAGTCCTTCACCAGGGGCATGTCGTCGCCGTATTCCCGGACGTATTCCCAGTGATCCACGTGGATCTCCCTGACCATCTGGCGCAGGTGGGCCGCCCGCTGTTCCAGGCTGGGCACCCGGTCGATGACGTCCCGCGCCAAGCTGAAGCGATCGAGCTCGTTGCGTACGGTCATGTCGAAGGGCGTGGTGGTGCTGCCTTCCTCCTTGTAGCCCCGGACATGAAGGTTGCCGTGATTGGCGCGCCGGTAGGTGAGCCGGTGGATCAGCCACGGGTAGCCATGATACGCGAAGATGACCGGTCGGTCGACGGTGAACAGGCTGTCGAACTCCCGGTCGGAGAGACCGTTAGGATGCTCGCTCTGGGGCTGCAGGGTCATGAGGTCCACGACGTTCACCACCCTGATCTTGAGGTCGGGCAGGTGCTTGCGCAGGAAATCGACAGCCGCCAGCGTTTCCATGGTGGGGACGTCGCCCGCGCAGGCCATCACCACATCGGGATCAGCCCCCTCGTCGCTACTGGCCCATCTCCAGATCCCCACTCCGGCGGTGCAGTGCCGGATGGCGGAAGCCATGTCCAGCCACTGCGGCTCCGGCTGCTTTCCAGAGACGATCACATTCACGAGGTCGCGACCACGCAGGCACTTGTCGGTGACGTAGAGAAGGCAGTTGGCATCCGGAGGAAGATAGACCCTGACCACGGACGGCTTCTTGGTCAGCACATGATCGATGAACCCCGGGTCCTGATGGGAGAAGCCGTTGTGGTCCTGACGCCAGACGTGCGAGGTCAGCAGGTAGGTGAGCGAGGCGATCGGCCGCCTCCAGGGGATCTCCTGGCTCACATCCAGCCACTTCGCGTGCTGGTTGAACATGGAGTCGACGATGTGGATGAAGGCTTCGTAGCAGGAGAACAGACCGTGACGGCCGGTCAGGAGGTATCCCTCCAGCCAGCCTTGGATGGTGTGCTCGCTGAGGATCTCCATGACCCGCCCGTCCGGGGCCAGACGGTCGTCCCCGGGGATAATGGTGGCGTTCCAGGTACGGGGCGTGACCTCCAGCACTGCGTCCAGGCGATTGGAGGCGGTCTCGTCCGGGCCGAAGAGCCGGAAATCCTTCGTGTCCATGTTGAGCCGCATGATCTCGGCGAGGAACTCGCCCATGACCTTGGTCGATTGGCCGGTCACGGCCCCGGGCGAAGGCACGTCAATCTGGAAGTCGCGGAAGTCGGGAAGTTCCAGGTCGCGGAGGAGGAGGCCCCCATCCGCGTGAGGGTTGTCACCCATACGTCGATTACCCTTCGGCGCCAGCTCCGCCAGTTCGGGGCGGAACGCACCGCATTCGTCGAAGAGCTCTTCCGGCTTGTAGCTGCGCATCCACTCTTCGAGGAGCCTGATGTGTTCCTCGGTCATCTCTGAGAACGGCACCTGATGCGAGCGAAAGGTCCCCTCCGTCTGCTTTCCGTCCACGACCTTCGGTCCGGTCCAACCCTTGGGCGTGACCAGCACGATCGCCGGCCATTGGGGGCGCTCGACGATCCCCTCCACCCTGGCTCTGTGTTGGTACGCCTTTATCTCGTCGAGCGCCCGATCGAGCGTGGCCGCCATGAGCTGGTGCATGCGGGTAGGATCGTCTCCTTCGACGAAATAGGGCTTGTGGCCGCAGCCCCGCAGATAGTCGGCCAGCTCGTCCCGGCCGATCCGGGCAAGGACGGTGGGACTGGCTATCTTGTACCCGTTGAGATGGAGTATCGGGAGCACCGCTCCGTCGGTCGCCGGATTCAAGAACTTGTTGGACTGCCACGATGCGGCCAGCGCGCCGGTCTCCGCCTCCCCGTCACCGATGACGCAGCAGGCGATCAGATCAGGATTGTCGAAGACGGCACCATAGGCGTGGGAAAGCGCGTAGCCCAACTCCCCGCCCTCGTGGATGGAACCCGGCGTCTCGGCGGCCACGTGGCTGGGGATCCCTCCCGGGAACGAGAACTGCTTGAAGAGCCGCTGGATCCCCGTCTCATTCTGGGAAATGTGGGCGTAGTACTCGCTGTAGGTGCCTTCCAGGAAGACGTTCGCGACCAGGGCCGGGCCCCCGTGACCCGGTCCGCAGATGTAGATGACGTTCAGATCGCGGGCCTTGATGACCCGATTGAGGTGCACGTAGACCAGGTTCAAGCCGGGGCAGGTGCCCCAGTGGCCGAGGAGGCGGGCCTTGATATCCTCGGGACTAAGGGGCCGCCGCAGGAGAGGGTTGTCCCTCAGATAGATCTGACCCACGGACAGGTAGTTGGCCGCGCGCCAGTAGGCGTTCATCCGCTCCAGCAGGGCGGGGTCGAGCGGCGTCTGCTCCGCCAGCGGCGTCTGGGCGGCGAGGGGTCCCGGCTCTGCCAGTGGCGACTGACCCTTGGGCGACGGTTGGGTACTCACGATCTTCCTCCTTGCGAAGTCTCGGCGTGGATCTTGTTCTCTGCCGGATCGAGCTTGAGGCCCAGGTAGTCAAGGTCCTCACAGATGAGACCGCGCACCGGGGCCGCCTTCTCGCCGATGCCGCCGGTGAACACAAGTAGATCCAGGCCCCCCGGCACGGCGGGGAGCGACCCGATCGGCTTGCGAGCCGTGACGGGAGCCGCCTCCGATGCCGGCGCCGCTCCCTGTGTTGGCCTTACTCCCCGCGGCGGCGCCGCTCCCCTCGCCCGGGCCCGTCTCGTACACGTGGAACTTGAGCGAAGAGGAGCCGCTGTTGATGCACATGACCGTTTGGGTCTCTGTCACCGCGTCCCTCTCTCAGTCGTCACCGCTCTTCGCAGTCACAGTTCCCGCCGCCTGCGCCCGCGGCCGCCCTAGGCTTCCAGTCGCCCGCGTGCTTCATCCACCCCGATTCAATCCGGCCCAGCGAAAGCAGTCGACCGTGTGATCGTTGACCATGCCGGTCGCCTGCATGTGGGCGTACATGATGGTGGGCCCCACGAACCGGAAACCCCGCCGCTTCAAATCGGCGCTCAGACGCTCGGCCTCCGCCGTCTTCGCCGGGATCTCCGCGATGGTCTGCCACCTGTTCTGTATGGTCTCACCGTCGACGAATCCCCAAACGTAGGCGTCGAAGCTACCGAACTCCTCCCGCACCTCCAGGAAACGGCGGGCGTTATCGATGGCCGACTCCACCTTCAGCCGGTTGCGTACGATCCCAGGGTCGGCCAGTAAGCGCTCGACGTCAGCCGATCCGAAGGCGGCTACCACGGCCGGATCAAAACCGGCAAACGCTTTGCGGTACCCCTCCCGCTTCTTGAGGATCGTCAGCCAGCTCAGACCAGCCTGCGCTCCCTCCAGCACCAGGAACTCGAACAGCAGCCTGTCGTCGTGGACCGGTACTCCCCACTCGTCGTCGTGGTACGCCACGTAAAGGGGTTCGTCCCCTACCCAGGCGCAGCGCGTCAGCACGTGGACTGCCTCTTGATCGCGGTCGCGAGACCATGGGCATGGAAGTAGCCCCTCCAGCTGCCCTCGGTCAAGCCGAATCGGTTATTCCCGACGAAGCAGTCGAGCCGGACCTCCCGCAGTCGGGTCGGTTCCTTCAGTCTCCCCCGGTACCGGGGGTCGGCGAGGGTAAGCGCGAGGAGTTCCAACCCCCGCTCAAACGCCCCAAGGCTGTACCTCGGGTTTCCCTTTGCCGCCCAGTCGAGCGCTCGTTCCACCTCGCTGCCACCGTTGGCCAGCTGTTTCACGAGAGGGACTGCCTGCCATCTGCCCGCGGCCAGCTCAGGATGAAACGGGCTCACGATGCGACCAGGGTATCCACTATGCGAACGATCCTGGAGCGGATCTCGGCGCTTCTTCGTCGGAGCGAAGCTCACCATCGACGGCGATGATGCCGCGGTCTACATCGACCATGGCCTTGCCGAGATCCCCGGATCCTTGCTCGGTCATCGAAGCAAGTTCACGCGCTGTGATCGGGACGTCGATGATCCTCATCGGCCGAATGTAGCATAGGTCCCCGCCGGCTTCGCGGCCCGCGGGCGCTGCCGTCACAGCTGAAGCAGGACGTATCCCCCGGAGGCGCTAGGGAATATTGATCATGGTCTCGCCGATAAACGACTGTGTCCGAGAAGTATCGAGCAAGTCGTGCTCCAGTCGGCCCACTGCTGCAAGCGACTCCTCGCGCTGCCCAAGAAGGGCCAGTACCGACAGGTCGGCAAGGAAGAACTCGTCGATGACATCAAAGTACTTAGGATCGCCGCCATCAGGGTGCTCGGCTTCGCTTACAACGTGGTTCTGAACGTAGCCGGTGATGGCGCGGCCAAATTCAGGATCCCCCGCGAGAGCCACCGGAAACGCCGTCAGCCACAGCCGCTGGAACTCCTGTCGACTCAGGTCCGGCCGGCGCCGGCGGAAGTAGAACAGCTTGAAGGCCGAGCGCTCACCTTCGATCACGGGAATCTCGCGGGTGTAGTGCATCACGGCAGCGTCGCCGTTGGCAAAACGGTGCTCGTCAGGCCGGACGATCTCCAGATACCTGGGCTGAGCCATATTCTGCAGTTGCGCTTCTACGCTATCGAACCACGCCTCAGTGACGATATCCAGATGCTTCGCGATCGGATGCCCGAACGCCGTGTCCGAGGCATCCGGAACCGGGAAGTTGTAGTGATAGTGGCGAATACCGGCCGCCACCTCGGTCACGCTCTTGACAAGCGGTCCGTGTACCTCGGTCACGTAGCGCCTGAACTCGAGGCGGTTCATGCCTTCGCGCCGCGGCGCGAGGATCATCATCTTGATCATTGCGCAATCCCTCCAGGGGTGTTCATGTTCCGTGCGCCAGCAACGTGATCCTTCAGGCCGCGCTGGGAACGGGATCTCAGAAGGTACGGCTCTGGCCGGTTTCGTTGACGATGACGGCAAAGTCGGCGCCGGCCACCTCGATGGTGCCGGGCATGTTGCGCAGTGTCTCCCAGATGCCGCCGGGGGCCTTATCCAGGGGCACACCCTGCTCCACCAAGGCCTGACGGACGCGGACTCCGTCCAGATCCCTAGGGATGACGTTCTCCTTCACGCACATGGCCGCAGCGGTGCCGGCGGCCTGGCCCATGACCATGCAGCAGCCGATGACGCGGATGGTGCCCAGCGCGTGGAACTCGGCAGAAACGTTCCGGCCGGCGGCCAGGAGGTTGTTGACCTTGGTGGCAACAAGGCTCCTATAGGGTATCTCCGCCCAACCCCTAGGATCAGTGCGGGCCTCGTAGCCGCCCGGGGTCACGAAAGGGTGCATCTTGAAGTTGTTGTCGTCCTGAGAAGGACGGCAGACGGCCCCGCCCACGGGGTCCCGCAGGTGGATGTGGCGGATCGCCACATAGTCGCCGCAGGTGGGGTGGTGGGCATCGAAGAACTCGGGATCCCTGGCGATGCAGTCGTCGAACTTGGCTCCGCCGGCCATGTCGGCGTCGGTGAAGATGTACTCCCCTACTATGCGACGGGAATCGCGGACCCCGTTCATGTTGGCGACGGCGGAGACGGCGGAGTTCTCAAAGCCGGGGACGTATTTCTTGAGGAAAGCGGCAAACCATTCCACCTGGCGGTGCTGGTCGATTATCTGCCTCGTCAGGTCCTCGACGTCGTCGTTGCGGCAGAAATAGGTTTGGGTGGCATCCAGGGTCACGTCGCAGCACTCGGTGTTGCTGTTCGGCACCGGGTAGACCAGCAGGCCCGGGACGATGAGATAAGGTAGGTCTCCGTTGGCTATCGCCTCGTGCTCCTTGGCCACGACAAGCTGCATGCGGGTCTCCAGATCCTGGGCGTTCTGGAAGGCCTCCTCAGCCTCCTGGTATTTTCTGACGTTCACGTAGGAAAGCCTAAAGCCCATAGTGACGGACTGGTTCATGCCGCAGTACTCGGCGCTGCCCACTTCGCAGGGCACGCCAGCGGCAAAGGCCAGGTCCGCGTCGCCGGTGCAGTCAATGAAGATCTTCGAGGAGATTTCCATCTTGCCGCTCTTGGAATAGGCCACGACGGCTTTGATTTCCCTGTCCTCCACCACGCAGTCGACCGCGTGCACGCCGTAGAGGATGCGGCAGCCGGCCTGGAGCAGCATCCGTTCCAACTCCATCTTGCCCATTTCGGGCTCTATGACAGGCAGGTGGGGGCGTTTGAGGGCGGCGCCCTTGGCGGCCAGCCTGTCCACCCACTCCTCGCAGAGCCCTTCCACAACACCGGCGATGCCGCTGATATAGCCGTTGGTGCATAGCCCACCCAGGGACTCGCGGCTCTCCACCAGCAGGGTGCGCGCGCCCAGCCTGGCGGCGGCTATGCCCGCCGACGCGCCGGCCACGCCACCACCACAGACGAGCACGTCAACGTCAAATTTCTTGGAGATCTGCATGAAATGGGCTCCTCTCCGCCGGCGGCCACTGACCGCGATAATCGACGACATGGAAGGTGTTCATGATTCGTTGTGACTCTTCTCTGCGCGGGTCGGTCTATTTGCCTTGAGGTCCTTCCTGAGCCGCTCCGTTGCTTCTTCCTGCAATTCCATCGTGACGGGATCGACAAGCACACCGTAGACCTCGCGGGCTCTCTCCAGAGACACAAGCCCATCGAGAGCATCAGCCCACACCCTTTGAGGGTCGCGGTCGAGCGGGTCTCCCCAGCCGCCGCCACCGGGGCTCTTGCTACAGCAGACCTCCCCCGGATAGACGGGCTCGTTGGCCATGGTGCGCAAGACCCGCTTCTCGCCGTTGGGGGATTCGATCCACATCTCGAGCCGGGTGAGTTCTTCTCCAGTGGAACCGCGGGCAGGGACGATCATGCCGTCACAGTTGCCCGTCATGAGGAACGAGGGATGGCCTGGCTTGACATCCGAGGCCATCTCCACGTAGACGCCCGGCCCTCCGCGGTACTCTCCCGCTCCCTCCGCGTCGGTCATGAACTCGTAGCGCATGACTCGGAACGGGACTTCCGACTCGAAATGCTCGACGTCGGGCCGCATGAAGCTGCCCAGGAACGATCCCGGTCCCACTCCCGGCCAGCCGTCGAAGCCCTTCATCGCCCCTCCACTGCCGTCGGAGGCGAACGTCTCGGCCATGTACTGCTTCACGGTCCCGGTGCGCGGGTCTATCTCATCCAGGTCCATGCCCAGATTGATGGGGCAGGCGTGACGGGCGAATCCGCCGGTGGCCCTTTCCGGCAGAGCCTGGGCCAGGGCGATCTTACATGCTTCCATGATCGGCTCTCCCACGCTGATACCGCACGCGCCCACCGTGGCCGGGTAGGTGGGGTTCACCACCGACCCCTCGGGAGCGATGACATAGACCGGAACGAAGCTCCCCTGGTTCTTCGGCGCCATCGGATCGATGAACGCATAGAACGACTCCATGGCGATGGAGATGGTGTTGCCCAGCGGGCTGTTCACGAACGACACCTGCTCGTCGCTGCCGGTGAAGTCGAAGGTGAGCTCGTCCCCCGCCACGGTCATGGCGACCCGCACCCAGACCGGCTTGTCGGTGGCCCCGTCCCAATCGGTGGCGGATTCGCCGTGGTACGTCCCGTCAGGCATCTTCGCGATCTCAGCCCGGGCCGCCCGCTCGCCGGCCGCCATGATGCCCGCCATGCACGCCTTGATAGTCTGTGACCCGTACTTGTCGACAAGCTTGACTACCTGCGCCTCGGCTTGGGCGAGCGCCCCGTCGATGAGCATCGTGTCCATGTCCACCTGGTTCGAGTTCCGGACGTTCCGGCACACAAGCATCCAGAGGTCCTTGTCGACGACGCCCCCCTTGATCACCTTGAGCGGAGGGATGTTGAGACCTTCGGCGATGATGTCGTATGCCTTCGGCCCGTAGCCGCCGGGCAAGAAGCCACCGGTGTCGGCCATGTGTCCGCGGAATTGGAAGAAACCGAAGAGCTCGTCCCCATAGAATACGGGCCTGATAAAAGTCCAATCGGGCAGGTGGCCGCTGCGCACCAGGTAGGGATCGTTGCCGATGACCAGGTCGCCCTGGGCGAACCGGCCCTCGAAGTGGCCGATCATGTTCCGCGCCGATTCAGCAGCGGTGAAGATGTGCCGCGGGATGTAGGCGGCCGCGGCCACGATCTCCCCCTGCGGGTTCAGCCAGGAAAGCCCGAAGTCCCGGACCAGCGCCAGGACGTAGGACTGAGTGGCGTGAAGTACTTTCTCTCCGGATTCGTCCAGCAGGCTTTCCAGCCGGTTCCAAACCACCGAGAACGTCGTGGGATCGGTCCCCAGTTCCTGGGCGATGTTGGGGTTCGCGCCCTGCGCCATCGTATTCACGACTCCCTCATGGTGGTGTAACTGCCGTCAGGATCGATTTTGACCGTCTCCCCCGGCGGGAGCACCAGTGTGGTCATCTGTTCCTCGATGATGCACGGCCCCGTCACTACGTCGCCGGTGCCGAACCGCTCACCATCGTAGACATCGACCTCGGCGAAGCCGCCCAGTTCGGCAAAGAACGCCTTACGTCTCTCTTTTCTGGCTCTGTCGAGATCCCCGCTCCCTGGCGCGACGGCCCTGGGAGGCGGCGGCTCGATCTTGGCGATGCCGGTGAGATGCAGCCTCACGATCACGGTCGGGTAACCGGGCTCCGAATAGCCGATGACTCTCCGGTGCTTCTCGTGGAACCGGTCCAGGGTGATAGCGAGGGTCTCCACCGTCACCGGTCCGTCGGGGACCGATGCGTTCTGCTCCCGGACCTGGCCGTAGTAGTGGATGTCCATCGACCTCTCGATGACGATGTCCGCGGGCGCAGCCCCCTCCCTTGCCAGGGTGCGGCGAGCCTCCTGCTCCATCTCGTCGTAAAGGGCGTTCATCCTATCCAGGCCGGCCCCCTCTGCCTGGGTAGCGAAAGGGCGCGTGTAGTTGTGCTTGAGGTCGGCGTACATCATCCCGAAAGCGCAGAACACCGGCGCCACGCGGGGAACGATGAAGTGCTTCATCCCCAGCTCGCGCGCGAGGCGGGCGCAGTGAACGGGCGCGGCGCCGCCGGCCGCGACCAGGGTGAAGTCCCGGGGATCGCAGCCCCGCTTGCTGAACATGACGTCGATTGCCCCGGCCATTTTCGCGTTGACGACATCGTGGATGGCAGCGGCCGCTTCGACCGCGCTCAGCTCCAGGGGATCCGCGATGCGGTTCTTAACGGCTGCCTCAGCGAGATCTTTCCTCAGCGGCCTGTCGCCGCCCAGGAAGTAGTCCGGGTTCAAGTACCCTAGGATCACGTTGGCGTCGGTGACCGTAGGCTCGGCGCCTCCCAGACCGTAGCAGGCGGGACCGGGCACGGCTCCGGCGCTGGCGGGGCCCACCTGGAGCCTGCCGCTCATGTCGACGGAGGCGATACTGCCTCCACCCGCGCCCACGGCGTTGACGTCGATCGTCGCCAGCCCGTACTTCTTGCCGTCGATGATCTTCTTCTGGGTGACGTTGATCTGGCCGTCGGCGATGATGGAGATGTCGAAGCTGGTACCCCCCATATCGGCGGTGACGACGTTCGTCGCCCCACGTGCCGTCGCCAAGCTCAGGCCCAATGCCGGACCTGCGGCGGGTCCCGACACCAGGAGAGCGGCCGGATTCTCGCAGACGACCTCCCCTGTCGCCACCCCCCCGTTGCTCTGCATGAACACCAGCGCGCCGGCGAAGCCGTTGGCCGCCAGCAACTCACCGATGCCCTTCACGAACTCCGTGATCTTCGGGGCCACGAAGGCGCTGAACATGGTGGTGCTCCACCTGCCCACCTCGCCTACCACCGGCAGCACCCGGGACGACAGCGCCACGTGAGCCTCGGGGAAATCCTGTTTGATGATCTCCTCCACTCTCCGTTCGTGCGCCGGGTTCAGATGGGAGAAGAGCAGATTGACGGCGATCGCCTCGACGCCCTTCTCTTTCAGGTATGCGACCGCTGCGCGCACGTCCCCGTCGTCCAAAGGCACCAGCACTTCGCCCTTGTAGTTCAGCCGCTCCCGGACCTCAGCGACCAGGTGCCGGGGCGCCAATGGCTGCGGGAATTCGCTCCTGAAGCTGAAGAGCTCGGCAGCGGTGGCCTTCCGGTCGCCGCCCAGGTCGGACTTGGCCACGTGCAAGAAGCTGAGCCGGTCCCGGTAGCCTTCTGTCGTGATCGCCCCCGTCCTGGCACCGGTGCGAGTAGCCACGATGTTGGTGGCAAGCGTCGTCCCCAGCACGATGACGTTCGTCGAGCCGAGAAGCGCGGGCAGCTCCAGGCCTGCCTGCGCGGCCAGACGGGAGATGCACTCGAGGGTTCCCACGGTCGGGTCGTACGGCGTACTGTCGACCTTTGCCGCCCACACCTCGTGTGCGTCGCTTAGGAGGATGCCGTCGGTGAACGTGCCGCCGCAATCCACAGATATCCGGTAGGCGCTGGTCACGCGGGATAACCCACAGGTTGGGAGAACGTCACGATCTGATCCGGACCGAGCCGCATCGCCTCGGCCAGAGGCGGGCGCTCGAACTTTGCCCGCACCACCGTAGCCAGATCGGCCGACGCACAGTAGAGGTACACATTCTCCGCGATAACGGCGGAGTCGGCCCAGGGGAAGACGCCCTTGTCCCACGGAGTGGCGTCATCCATGCGGCCGAGGTCGGCGACATAGATGAGGATCACCGGAACGTCGAGCACGAAGGGCTGCTCTTCGTGGGCCGTGAAGTGACGGACGTCTTCCGCCAGCACTCCCTTGAGCTCGTTGTCCGCGGCACTGTAGAGATAGAGGCCGCCCTCCAGGGCGACATAGACGTCGATCTCCTGCCAGTTGTGAGCCGCGGGTGCCGAATGGCTGCCCGGAGTATGGATGCCGGTACCAGCGTACTCCCGAGTGAACCCGAACCCCGCCCAAAGCGCCTCTGACAGTTCCTGCATCGAGAGAGCGTCGGTGCTGAACTTCCTGGTCGAATGCCGCTCCTTGATCGCATCCACCAGCGACTTGCCTCCGGTCATACGCGGTTCGGGGAGCCGGATCGTCTCCAGTCTCTCCGAAGCTGGCTGCCCTGTTTGCATCAGCGCCTCCATTCGGTCGAAGTAAAGACACTCAACAGTCCCAGAACCCCGGACCTGTGTAGTCAAGAACGGACCGCGCACCCTCGATGGCTTCGGGCGAGGCCTGCGCGTAGAGACCTTTGCGGCTTATCCAGGGAGAGCCGGCCCGTTTGAGCGCGACCAGCGTTTCTACCGTCTTGATGGCCGCCCCATATATGTCCACGATCGGCACTCCGTCCACCTCGATGAGGCCGTTCGGATACTCTGCCTCTGCTCCCGGTGCGAAGCGGAGGCAGGGAGCGATCAACCCGCAGCCGGGAATCAGGACTTCCGCTCCTCGGGCTATGAGTTCTCGAGCGACCGACGTGAATTCCTCGATCGCCCCCCGAGCATCGAGCATGGCCTTCTCCTGCTCCGCAGCGGGTTGATAGCCCCAAGCCACTCCGACACATCGGCCCCCGAATCCGTACCTGGCAATACTCTCCTCGGTGTCCGGAAGGCCCAAAGGCGACGGACAGAAGAGCCCGAACTTCCGCCCCATGAGGGTCGCCAGAAGCATGGAAGATTCTCCGAAGGCGACCACCGGGATGTCGACCGCCTGCCTCACCGACCAAAGCATAGGATCGTGGAAGCAGGCGATGATGGCTCCGTCAAATCCCTCCCGCTCCCCTTGCGCGACCATGTGAAAGATCTCGCTCTCGGCCAAGTGGTGCAGATAGCCGTACGTCTGGGCCTCGAGGTTCGTCAGACCTCGGCGAGGGAAGCGAAAGACGAGTTCGGTATCCGGGTGCTTGACAGCGCCGAAGCTCTTGCGCCATAGGTCGACGGCGACCGTCTTGAAGACGCGGCCGACGTCACTATCTTCTTCGGCGGCCGCGACGTTCGCTACAAGAATCCTCATCTCTTGTGCGCCTCCGTGGTGGTTAATTATAATTAACTTAGCCTAGATGTCCGAGCAAGTCAAGGATTGTATGATGGAGCGCATGAGAAAGACCAGAGAGGAAAGACGCCTGGAGATCGCCGACGCAGCTCTCAGGATCGTCGGCGAGCACGGGGTGCAGGGAGCGACGATGGCGCGCGTCGCGAGCGCAGTCGGCATCTCCGGACCCGCGCTCTATAAGCATTTCTCCAATCGGTCGGAGATGCTGGAGGCCGCCATGGACCTTCTCCTTCAGCGGGTCGTCTCTTGGCTAGACTCCTCCACCAACCCCAACGCCATCGAACGGTTGCGCGAGCTGGGGACAAGGCACTCGTCCACCCTCGCCGCCGACTACGAGGGAGTGATTGCCCCTCTCTTCGAGTTCACCGCCTCCGGTCCCCGTTCTCACCTGAGCGAACAGATGGCCCATCGCCAACGAGCAGCGCTCCAACGGTTCGTCGACATCGTCACCGAGGGCCAGGAGCAGGGCACCATCCGGCAGGATGCCGACGCCCGGGTGATCGCCTGGAGCCTGATGGGCCTTACCTGGATCGAGAATGTGGCCCTACTGGAGGGGATGGACGAGTTCATCACCGACGGCACCTCGGCCAAGATGCTCGACTGGATCCTGCGAGAGATCTCGGTGCCGGGGAGGGAACCACCGGGCGCGACAGCTGCGACCGGGCCGAGCACTCCCTGAGATCGAAGGTTCCTGCTCGAGGGCAGCCTGCCCCATGTCCCGCGTCCGCGACCCGGGCTGTGGTTGCCCGACAGACGGCCCGATCCCCGCTCCTATCAGTGCGGCTCGCAGTTGATCAAGGTCATCTCGTCATCCGTGAACCAGCGCACGGCCCGGGCGACGTACTCCTCACGATTCTGCATGAGCAGGTAGTCGATGCTCCGTTCACGCACGAGAGCCCGGACCGCGCGCCCACCGGCGCTCGAGTTCGACTGCGGAGACGCCCTGGACGAGGCGTTCTACTCGGTCCTCAGGTATCGGATCGGTCACCGCCCGCTCCTTTCTCTAGTCAGCCGCTCCGGGTCACCCTGCCGGGCCGACAGGTCCGAGCCCCGCTCGCTCCTCCAGTCCCAGGATGACGGCGGAGTAGTCCTTCCATTCCAGGCCGGCCTGCAGACTCCGTTCGTATAGCTCCCGGACATAGGTGGTCGCCGGCATCTCCACCTTTACGCCCTCCGCCGCCATAAGCGCCAGGTCGACGTCCTTGACGATGTTGTGCATGCTCATGGCCGGGTGATCGTAGTCGCGGTCGAGCAGCAAAGGGATCTTTGTCTTCACCACGCCCGACCCGACCGCGCTGTTGCCCAGGACCTCCAGCATGAGCGCCCAGTCGAGCCCGGCCTTCTCCCCCATGACCAACCCCTCGGCCCACACTTGCATGGTGCCGGCGATCATGATCTGATGGATGAGCTTCAGATAGCGGGAGTGCTCCCCCGGGCCGACGTAGTACCTGGTCTCGCCCAACACGGCGAGGACTGGATCGGCCGCCTCGAACACCGCCCGGTCACCGGAGGCGAGGATCGTCAGCTTCCCAGCTTCGGCCACGACCATGGTTCCGCTCACCGGAGCCCGCAGGAACCCCACACCGCGGGACTCCAACTCCGCCGCGATCTCGGCCGACTCACCTGGACCGATGGTGGCGAAATCAACAAACAATCCCGGCAGAGGAACAGCTTCGAGCACACCGCTCGGCCCCAGGATGACATTCTTGAGCGCAGCCCCGTCGGTGAGGTTGCTGAAAACCATGTCCTTGCCGGCCGCCGCCTCGGCGGGCGAAGCCGCGACGGCGGCGCCCTTCTCGGCGAGGGGGACCGTCTTCTCAGGAGTGCGGTTCCAGACTGTGACTTCGTGGCCGGCGGCCAACAGACGGGCCGACATACGCGAGCCCATCACACCCATCCCGAGGAAACCTATTCGAGTCACCGATCTACCTCCAAATCCGCGTTGGGAATGATGCAAGCGTGCCGGCCGAGCCAGCGGCCTCATCATGAAGAGTCGCGGCGCCCAGCCCGCGGCCTGGCGCCCCGCGGTCCAGCGAGGCGGGCCATCCTGCGCCCGCCGACGACGCTCCGTCAGCCGAGGCTCCGTCGCCACGCGCCCCCGGTCAGCCGCCGAACGCCTCCAGGACCTCTGCCGTCTTGCGGACCCGCCCGATGCGCGGGAACACGGTACTCATGACGAAGGCGTGCTCCCCATCGGACCGCGCTGCGATGGCGTCTTCCACAAGGATCTGATTGTACCCTCGCTCGTACGCGTCGCGGGCCGTCGACTCGATGGCGATATTTGCGGAGATCCCGCACAGGACTAAGGTGTCCACCCCCCGGCGGCGCAGCTGCAGGTCGAGTTCGGTGCCGTAGAATGCGCCCCACTGACGCTTGGTGAGGAGAAGATCCCCCGGCTCCTGGCCCAACTCCGGAGCCAGTTCGGCCCAGTCGGGCGGCCGCTCTGTCGACGACAGCGCGGGCAGGTCCGAGAGGGGGTGCAGCGCGTCCGCCCCGTCCGGGGAAGGCGTGACCCGCACCAGCACCACCAAGCTGCCGGCGGCGCGCGCGGCCCGGCATAGGGCCGCGGCGCGCTCCACCACTTCGGCCGCAGAGTGGGGCGCAGCCGGCAAAGCCAGGATCCCCCGCTGGAGGTCGATCACTACCAGCGCCGTCTTGGCCGGGTACAGTCTCAGTTCCATAGGGACCTCCAAAGCATCGTGCGCCAATGGGCCACGTGGATGCTCACGAGGTCTTCGCCTTCACTAAGGGCACGTAAGTACCGGCCGAGTTCATGCAGTACTTGTAGGCGAGGTCGCCCAAAAGTGAGGTTATCCCAGCCACCAGCAGTCCCGCGGCCCCGATTGAAGCCGGATAGCTGGCTATCACCAACGCCGCGGGGATGATGATCCCCAGCACCAACACTCCTCCGAAGAAGATCCAGGCAAGCCGCCCGCGGGCCAGGGTGCCCAGGGAATGCCGGACGGTGCTGTCGCTGCGGCCCATGGATAGCTCGAGGACGAACAGGAAGATCACGGCCGCCGTTGCCGCTAGCCACCAGGTCTGGGCTGTCTGGCTCTCGATGTCCGGCGACACGAAGGCCAGGGTGACGAGAGCCAGAGCAGCGCCCCCACGCAGACCGATGGCGATATAGCTGACCGGCAGCAGGGGCGAGCTCCACAAGGGGACCGCCCGGGACGTCGCGTAGACGAAACCCTTGTAAAGGAAGATCCCCGCCATCCCGATCAGCGAGAGCACCAGCATGACGATCGAGAAGGCCGAACTTGTGCTCCAGGCCCCGTACGCCCCGGCCAGATACAGCGCCGCCGTGGGGACGAACACCAGCATGGACCACAGGCCCCGGCTGATCCAGGAGCTCTGAGGCCGCCTCATCATCTTCCAGGCCCGCTCCGGGTGGCCGAGGAAGGCGAGGTGCACGATGCCTCCCACTACCACAAAGGCGAGACCTAGAGTCAAAGTGAGTCGCAGATCGAGCAGGAGTCCCAGCAGCCAGGCGCCGGCGCCAGCGCCTGAAAGGAAGTGGGCGAGGATCAAAGCGAAGGCCCGGCCCTCGGCCCAGACCCTCTCCGGCCGGTAGACGGCCTCGAGATCCGAATAGATGGTAAGCGTCGATTGGCTCATCGAGACTCCTTGGCCGCTCTTTCGGCGGGCAGGTAGTACACCGAAGGGTCGTTACCCTGCTCCGGCAGCAACTGGAAACCGGCGTCGCGCTTGATCAGCATGCTCACTTCGCTCTCCGGATCGTCCAGATCGCCAAAGATGCGGGCCACCGCGGGACAGTTCGCCACGCAGGCCGGTTCCCGTCCCCGCTCCAGGCGCTCGGTGCAGAAATCGCACTTCTCCACCGTGCCTTCGTTGTGTTCCGCGTAGCCCACCTGCTCGTAGGGCGTCAGACCCTGGCCAGGGTAGTACTCCCGGATCCGGTCGAGGTAGTACCGGGCGTGGTAGGGGCAAGCGGTCATGCAGGCTTTGCAGCCCACGCACTTTTCCGCGTCGATGATGACGATGCCGTCCTCATCGCGCTTGTGCGTGGCTCCCGTGGGACAGACTTCCACGCAACTCGGTTCGTCGCAGTGATTGCAGAGCATGGGAAGGTACACCTGGCGGGCGTTGGGGTACTCTCCCTGCTCCATCCGAAAGGCCCAGGCGTAGAGCACACCCGGCGGCGTGGCGTTCTCAGACTTGCACGCCACCTGGCACGCGTAGCAGCTGATGCAGCGTTTGAGGTCTATGGCCATTCCGTATCGCATGAGAGCCCTCTTCTCCTTTCCGAGAGGCCGGCGTCAAGAGCCGTCCGGTCCGATGACTTAAGGCCCCGCCACCTTTGCCACCTTGACCTTCACACAGAGATCGAGGTTCAAAGAGAGGGTGTCCATGTGGTCGAAATCTTGCTTGAGCAGACGGTTGAAGTTGACCCCTTTGCCGGGCTTGCTTGCCAGGGGCAGCCCCTTGGCCCAGTGCCCTCCGTGACCGGACATAGCCACCACCGCGGGATGAACGGCCTGGGTGAGACGAGCCCGTCCCCGTACCGTCTTGCCGTTGGCGGCGGACTCAAGCTCGATCCAATCGCCGTCCTTGATGCCCTTCTTGGCCGCGGTAACGGCGTTGATGTTGATGACGCTCGCATAAGTGTCGATCGCCGCCACTTCGTCGAGCCAGGCATTGTCGCCTGTCATCGTGAACGACTCGAACGGCACGCGGAAGTAGATGGCGGTGAGATCGAACTCCGGCCTCGGCTCGGTGTGGGACGCGCAGGGCCGCCAATCCGGGTACGGCTGGTAATCCTCCAGATCCAGCTCCGAGAAGAGGCCGGTCTCCTGCTGGATCCCCTCCAGGGTTTCCCTGAAGGTCAGGAAATGCTCGAAGTAGATGGGGATGCGCGTATCCACGAACGAATGCCAGTAGACCTCCTCGGCCTTCTTGGGCCAGGCGAGGATACCGTGGACCTTCATCCATTCCAGATCGAACTGGTCTCCGAACCACGACTTGTAGCGTCGATCGACGAGGTCCTCCAGCGAGTACTTCTTGTCCGATTCGAGCAGATGCGGCTCACGAAACGCGAAAGATACGTTCATCACAGCGTTGATGTCCGGGGTGATGCCCACTCGCTCGGCCAGTTCAAGGATGACGCTGCTCGCCGAGCGGCGCTCGCCGATGGGTCCGATGACCGGCTGGCGCAAGGGGTACGACCAATAATCGGTGGCGCAGCCGTTGGCCATCCAGTCGGCGTTGATGTCCAGCCGCTCCAGGTAGCTGGTATCGGGCAGCACGATGTCCGACAACTCCGCCGACTCGTCCAGGAAGATGTTGAAGTTGACGGTGAAAACGTCCCTGAAGAAACCCTCGACCTTCTCGGGATCCGAGAGACTCATGGCGAAGTTGGTGGCCACCATCAGGTGGATGGCCGGTTTGTAGTCGATGCCGTACTTCTCCGGCTCCTGGGCGACCAGCGGCAGCATGGGAGTGTTGCCGTGAGATGGAGGGATGAGCTGGGCCAGGCCGAGATCGAAAGGCTTCTTGGGATAGACCGGAGGCCAGGGCTGGGACGGCGGGACCACCCACCTACCGGTGACCAGCAGCCCGTCCGGGCCGTCTGAGGGCGACCACTTGGGGAAGCCGGTCTCCGGGTGGCCGACCGAGCGCGCGTTGATGCCTACGTAGCTCCCCGGAACCGAGCGGACCCCCACCACTGCGCTCAGAAGCTCCAGAGCCGTCGAGGTAAGCGAAGAGTGACGGTGCGCCTGCGGGCCTTTGAAGTAGGCCAGCGCCACCGGCCGATAAGGGAGTTCGTGCCCCTCGATGATGATAGTATCGCCGATGCGGGCTTCTTCGCCGAACTCGCGGGCCAGCCTGCGGATGGTGCCGGCGGGGACGTCGCTGATCTCGGCCGCCATTTCCGGCGTGTACTTCTTCACGTGCTCCTTGATCACCGAGAACGCGCTCCGTACGCGCTCCCCGTCGATGGTCTCGTCCGCCTCGAGGGCCACGTGCTGGAAGGACGCGTCGTAGGCCTTGGCGCGGCGCTCGACCGCATCCCACATCTGCGGCTTGCCGTCCGCGTCGCGTAGGTAGTGTCCATCTTCCTTGACCAGATATGGCCCATTGGTCTCGTGCTCCAGGTAGTGAGCATCGAGAACCCCGTATTCGTTCAGGAGCACGTTCACCATCGCCAAGGCGACGGCCGCGTCGGTGCCGGGGATGATGGGGACCCATTCGTCGGCGCTCTGCGCGGGCATGCCCATCCAAGGGTCGAGCACGACGTGCTTCATGCCCCGAGCCCGGGCTTCGGCCATCTTACGCACGGTGGTGTTGACCCCATAATAGGCGCCGGTTCCGACCGGCACCCCGAAATTGAGGAAGTAGTTACAGTGGTTGTAGTCGGGCTGCGACACCCAGGCCGCGTGCGTCAGGCCCCCGATGAAATGCTTACCGCTCGCACAGTGATTCCCGGCGCCACCCACGAAGATGTTGGGCGTGCCGTACGCCACCGCGAAGGCCTCCAGCATGTACGACTGCGGTCCGCCGTTGACCCCGAAGCTGGCCACCAGCTTACGCGGATCGTCGTCCCGCACTTCTTTCAGCTTTGCCGAGACGGTCTCGAGAGCTTCCTCCCAGGTGATGCGCTCCCATTTGGGATCGATCCCGCGTCCCTTCTGCGGGTTCGTCCGCTTGAGCGGGTAGTCGAGCCGGTTGGGATCGTAGAGGACGTTGATGCCGCTCAGGCCCCGTGCGCAGATGCGTCCCTGCGTCAGCGGGTCGTCCGGATTACCCTCGATCTTGGTGATCACTCCATCGACCCGATGTGCCTTGATCGGACAGAACGAGAAGCATGTGGCACATACGGTGGGGATCCAGACGTCTTCCTGGACACGTTCAGCTTCCATATGACTATCTCCGTATCACTCGTCCTGTTGCTCTCGGTGTGGCCAAGCCGTCGTGGCGCGCACCGCATGGCGCGCGCACCGGTGCTCCGGGCCCATCAGGGTCCCGGAGCACGATGAAGGAGGTCTACCCACCACCCGCTGCCGCGAAGACGATGATCCTCACCACCGGATCGTCCTTGGCGGGCAGAAGCTCGCCCAGGTCCTCGACCGGCTTTCCACCGGAATAGACCTTCACATGGCTGAGCAGGCCCCGGTCGCCGAACAGACGATCCCGAAACACGGGACCATGCCGTTCCGCCAGCTCTTCCAAGACATCCTCGAACGAGATGCCCTCCCGGTCGGGCAAACGAATCTCTACGTTCCTTTCCTTGACCAGGTCACGAACCACCCCGTAGAGTTCTACATTGACGACGACCGGTTGCACCGTCTCCTTGTGCCCCTAAGAAGCGTACTGCATCGGCAGCATCGTGGCCTGCGGCTGGATCTGTGGTGCCATAGTGTTTTCGATGGGGGGCATGTCGTACATCCACTGCTTGGTGTCCCATGGGTACTGCTTTGTAGCCTGCACCCACTGCGCGTAGAAACACGGAGTACTGACGACGTTCGGCACGATATGCAGGCTTTCCGGCTTCACCGGGGCGGTGAAGTCGATCGGCCCGGCCATCGAGTCCGCCATCTTGGTGGCGGCCACGGCCTTCATGATCTCCTCTTTGTCGTCCAGGTTCGTGACCCGCTTGAGCACGTCCACGACCCACTCAAAGGTGACGTAGTGCATCAGGGGTTGCGTCCACTGCTGGCCGGTGTCCTGCTCGAACCGGAGCGCGAGCGTCGGGCAGTCCTCACCGCTGAGCGTGGACTTCCACGGGAAGAGCGGATGCCACCACGAGAAGGCAACCATGCCAAAACCTGAAGTCCCTAACGCTTCCATCGCCGTCGGGAACAGCGTGGCTTTGGCCATGTCCGCGATCACCGGGCGGAACCCTTGCTGGAGGCACTGCGACCAGAAGTTGGCCAAGTCGGGCGGGATGCCGAGGAAGCTGACGATCTCGACCGCGTTCTTCTTAAAGAGGGAGATCATGGAGGTGTAGTCCTCCTGTCCCACCTGGTATGGTCCGCCGTCGACCACCGTGTAGCCCTCTTGCTCGAAGAACGGCGTGAGCGCCTGCCGCCGGGCCTCGCCATCGACCTCGTTGGACCATACGCCGCCGACCACCTTGTTGGTGGGCAGCGTCGCCATCATTACCTTGGCGCACTGCATGAGATCGTAGTTTCCCCAGAAGACCAGATAGGTCCACTTGAACGGCTTGTCGGGAGTCGCGCCCCGCCCGAAGTAGTAGGGCTCCATAGGGCAATCGCTCGAGAGACAGGGCGTACTCATGGCTTCGCATTGGTCCGCCACGGGGTTGACCGTGTCCGGGCTGGAGGACACCATCATCATGTCGATCTTGTCGTTCTGGATGAGGTCGCCCGCTACCTGGGCGGCCCTGTTGGTATCCGACTGACTATCCCGCATTTCTATTTTGATCGGGTGCTTCAGGCCGTCGCCGAAGACCATCCCGTCTGCGGCCGCCGCGACCCACTGATCCAAGATCCATTGGTCAGGGATGCCGAAGGCCGAAGCAGGGCCGGTGAGCGGTGAGACGCAGCCCAGCTTGATCTCCCGTCCCACCTCGGCCGCGGTGCTGACTGTCGTGGTAGCTCCCGCCGTCGTGGTAGTGCCGGCCGCCGTGGTAGTGGTAGTGGCAGCCGCCGTGGTCGTAGTCGTTTCCTCTTCGCCGCATCCGGCCAAAAGGCCCGCCAGTCCGGCGCCCGCGCCCACGGTGGCGCCGGCGATACCGGCGACTTTCAGGAAGTCGCGACGGCTCAAAGACCTGCCTTCGAGCAACGTCTTGTCGTCGGGTCGTTCGTCCTCAGATCGCGGTGTTCTTTCACAGTCGTGCATCGCTGGTCCCCCTTCTGTCGATCCACCCTGATGGGCATGCACTGGGTTAGTGCATGCTATCCCCTTATAGACCACAAGACTGCTCGTGTCAACCAAAATGAGAGGTAAGGAATCGAGAAATGGTCAGGAGTCGGCGCCGGGTGAAGGTCTACAAACCCGTGATCGGCTCAGTCCTGGCGAGCCACAACGATGTCGGCGATGATGCGGGCGAACATCTCCTCGGACATGCCTTCGGCGACCACCTCGGGGAGATCCATCAGCGACGAGACATCCTCGAACCAGTAGAAGCCCATGACTCGCCAGGCCGTGCGCCTGGCATCAACGTCGGGACGGATGCGTCCCTGGGCCTTGCCCTCCTCGACTATCGTGGCGACCGCATCGATGACCGCAAGGTTCCTGTTTCTCACCCGTTCGCGCAGGCCTATCTCAGGCGGGGCCACCATGAACTCGAAGAGGGGGTTGACGAACCCGAGCCTCTTCGCGTTGGTCTCCCGGGTGTGGTACTCGCCGATCTTTCGCAGTCGCTCGACCGCGTCGCTCTCATCCGACGACCAGACGACTTCCTCGGCCCGATCGAATACCACGTCGAGCGCGGCGAGAAGCATATCCCGCCGGTTGTCGAAGTACTTATAGAGCGTCGGCTCGGTGACGCCGACAGCGGCCGCGATGCGGGCGGTCGTCGTGCCCTGCACCCCATTCTTGTCAACGAGAGTCAACACCACCCTGATGATCTGAGCTTTGCGCTCTGCCGCGGTCATGCCCGGCCGACGGCGCTCGCTCGCGCGCGCCACCTCTTGCTCGTTTTCCACCGAATCCACCGCTTGTGACTCCCGACTCTGGATCTGTCATCCGGCGCCGCGAAGCGCCGCACCTCGACGGCGCATCCTAGCATAGCCCGCTGCGGGCAGAATCGCTGCATCGCTTGGGGTTGCCCGGCCCGACACCTAGTAAAATGGCACCTTCGGTAAGTCCCTCACGAGGAGAACGCCTTGCGCTTCACGCGCGGTCCTGAATACCGGTGGGTCGTGCTGGCCGCGTCCTTCTTGGGGGTCTTCGGAGCTCTCGGTTTTGGCCGGTTCGGATACAGCGCCGTCCTCCCTTCGATGCAAGAGGCCCTGGGGATCGGCAGCGCGGCTGCGGGCTCGCTCGCGTCCTGGAACCTGGCCGGATACACACTCATGGCTGCAGTAGGGGGGGTCCTTGCCACCCGGTTGGGTCCACGCGTGGTGATCACCGCCGGGATGGTGGTAACAGCGGCCGGCATGCTCCTCACCGGACTATCGGGCGGACTGCTGGGGGCCTCGGCGGCCCGGCTCCTGACCGGCATGGGGAACGGTCTGGTGCTGGTGCCTTCCGTCACCCTCATGGTCGCCTGGTTCGATCTGCGGCAACTCGGGCTGGCCTCGAGCATCGTTCCGACCGGTTCCTCCTTGGCGCTCATCGTCGTAGGTCCGGTCGTCCCACGCATCATCGAACAAGGAGGCGATGAGGGCTGGCGCCTAGCCTGGTACTTCTTTGCGGCGGTGACGATCTGCCTGGCGTTGCTGACGGCCGTCATGCAGCGCGACCGCCCCCGCACCATGACCTCCGCCCAGGGGAAGACACTGCATCCGGCGGCTCCCGGTCTGCCGGCGCATCGAAGACTTAGGCCCGAAAGTACCTCACACGACCTGAGAAACATCTTGCGGTCCAGATACGCCTGGCATCTGGGTCTGGTCTATATGGCATTCGGACTCGCTTTCTTGATCTACTTCACGTTCTTCCAGAAGCGGCTCATATCCGACCTCGGCTACAGCAGCGAGGCCGCGGGTGATCTCTTCCTTGTCCTGGGAGTGGCGGGTCTGTTCGGCGGGGTCATCTGGGGCAGCGTCTCCGATCGTATCGGCCGCGAGCGCACCATCGCCGGCACCTTGCTGCTCGCGGCCATCGCGTCCTTCCTGTTCGCGTCGCCGCTCGGCACCCCGGCCCTAGTCGTGTCGGCGCTGCTCTTTGGCTCTACAGGAATGGTCATCCCCGGCCTCATAGGGGCGGCATGTGGAGATCATTTCGGTCCCCGGCTCGCCTCTGCCTCTCTGGGCCTGGTCACAATACTGGTGGGAGTCGGACAGACGATCGGGCCGTTATTGGGCGGTCTGATAAACGATGCCTCCTCCTCGCTAGGCCCCACATATCTGCTTTCAGGCACCGTGTTCATCGTCGGTGCGATCGGCGCCCGCCTCCTCGGTGACTCCCGCCCCCGACGGTCTGCTCCCTCTCAGGTGCAGCGGGACTCAAGTGCCGGTTCACGCACGTAGTGTCTCCGCTGCTTCCAGCTATGCGTCGCTGTAATACCAGCGGCCAGTCATGAAAAGTTGTGGCGAAGTGCCTCCAGCGCTCCCGCGTCCGACTATCATGGTAGTCAGCCCGAGTGCCGGGCTTTGGCCGAGATCGAGCTGACCCACTGAGGAGAGGTCCCGTATGGAAGAGCAGACTCCACAGAACTCGGAGAAGACAGTACTTAAGGCGCTCGGTCTGAGCGGAGGCATATTCGGCGCCTGCCCCTGTTGTGTGGATGTGAAGGACGGCAGGATCATCAGGATCAGACCCCTGCATTGGGACTCGCAGTATGACCCGGCGACGTTCAACGCCTGGAAGATCACGAAGAACGGGAAGACCCTTGAGCCTCTTTACAAAGCGGTCCCAGCTCCCTGGAGCCTAGCCTACAAGAAGCGGACCTATTCGCCCAACCGGATCAAATACCCTCTGAAGCGGGTCGACTGGGACCCCAAGGGCGAACGCAACGTGCAGAACCGCGGCAAGAGCAAGTACGTCCGCATCTCCTGGGATGAAGCAGCGACGCTGGTGGCCGACGAGGTCAAGCGCATCTGCGATGCCTACGGCCCGTTGGCCATCCTGGTGCAAGGTGACGGGCACGGCGAGTGCAAGATGGTGCACGCTCCCCACGGTTGCTCCACGCTGCTCCTGGACAAGTTGGGCGGCTTCACCCAGCAGGTGCGCAACCCGGATAGCTGGGAGGGCTGGTACTGGGGATCCAAGCACGTGTGGGGCAAGGGCTACATCGGGATGATGGCCCCGGCCGACAACATCGTCAAAGATATCTGCGAGAACAGCGACATGGTCGTGGTCTGGGGCGGCGACCCGGAAACGACCACCTGGGGGTTCCGAGGCCAGTTCGCCAGCCGGCTCCTCTTCTTCTGGACCGAGATCGGGTTGAAGCAGGTCTACATCAACCCCGATCTCAACTACGCCGCCGCCATCCACGCCGACAAGTGGATCCCCATCCTTCCCAACACCGACGCCGCATTGCAGCTCGCGCTGATGCATGTGTGGATCACGGAAGGCACGTACGACAAGGAGTACGTGAGAACGCACACGGTGGGCTTCGACAAGATCAAGGCCTACGTCCTGGGCGAAGAGGACGGCGTTCCCAAGACTCCGCAGTGGGCCTCGCCCAAATGCGGCGTCCCGGTGTGGACCATCAAGGCGCTCGCCCGTGACTGGGCCAAGAAGACGGTCACGATCGGGCACTACTTCGGCGGCGGCCTGGCCCGGGGCCCCTTCTCCCACGAACCCGCCCGGCTGGAGGTCGTCCTGCTTGGCATGCAGGGCCTCGGGAAACCGGGGGTCCACCAGGCTCAGATCGCCTACACGGGCATGCCCAAGAACGTCATCACCGGTGGCGCCGACCACATGGGCCCCTTCGCGAACCTGACCGCTCAACCCTATGGCGATCGGTTGCTGAAGACGCACCGCGGCACACCCACCGCGTGGGGCAAGCAGATGATCCCCAAGACGCTCATCGAAGAAGCCATCAAGAAGGGGACGGTCGAGTTCTGGGGCACGGGCGGCCACGAAGAGCCCACCTCCGACCAGTACAAGAAGTACACGTATCCCATCGAGAAGGAAAAGGGCGGCACCGAGATCCACATGATGTGGACCGATACTCCCTGCCGTTGCACCTGCTGGGGCTGCGGCGCCGATATCATGGCGGCCGTGCGGAACCCGAAGATCGAGTGTATCGTGGCTCAGCACCCCTGGCTGGAGAACGACGTCCTCTCAGCCGACATCATCCTGCCGACCAACACCACGCTCGAGGTGAACGACATCTCCCCGTGCATCAGGGAGGGCGACAGCTTCCAGAGCGTGATCCTGATGAATCAGGCAGTCGCTCCCGTCGGTGAGTCGAAGAGCGACTACGAAGCGGTCTGCGAAGTAGCCAAGAAGCTCGGAATGTTGGACAAGGTTACCGACGGCTTCAGCGAGGAAGAGCTCATCAAGGGGACGTACGTCGGCATGAAGTTCGACTCGGTGATCCCCTGGGAGGAGTTCAAGGAGAAGCAGTACTGCGTGCTTCCGGTGGCCCCCGATTGGGAGAAGTGGCCCGCCGGCTTGTACGAGTTCTACAAAGACCCGGAAGGCCATCCGATCCCGACGCCGACCGGCAAGCTCGAGTTCTACTCCGAGAGCTTGGAGAAGGCCTTCCCCACCGACGAGGAACGTCCCCCGATCCCGAAGTGGATCGAGAAGGGCATCACCCACGACGAGCGCATCTCCAGCACTCGGGCCAAGGTCTACCCGTTGCTGGTGATGTCCAACCACGGCCGGTGGAGGACTCACGCGCAGTGCGACGACATCCCCTGGACCAGGGAAGCTCTCACCTGCAAGGTGAAAGGGTTCGATGGCTACATGTACGAAGCGTGCTGGATGAACCCCAGCGATGCGGAGAAACGGGGCATCAGAAACGGCGACATCGTCAAGGTCTATAACGAGCGAGGCGGAGTGCTCTGCGGGGCTCTGGTCTGGGAGCGGATCATGCCGGGCGTGCTCTCGGTCGACCACGGGGCCCGGGCCGACTTCATCAAACCCGACTTCACCCTGGACCGGGGCGGGGCCATCAACGTGATCGCTCCCGAAGGATTGACGTCGAAGCATGCCGCCGGTCAGGCAACGAGCGGATACCTGGCCGAGGTGGAGAGGGTCACCATGGCCCAGATGGAGGAGTGGATGCGGGAATACCCGGATGCCTTCGCCCGGGAGTATGACCCCGCTTCCGGCCTGCGCTTCAACGGCTGGGTAACGGAGGGGAGGTAGTCATGGCCAAGAAAGTCTTCGTCATCGACGTGGCCAAGTGCAACGGCTGCCACTCCTGCCAGATCGTCTGTAAAGACGAGCACGTGGCCAACGACTGGACCCCCATCGCCAAGCCCCAGCCGGACACGGGGCAGTTCTGGCTCGAGCTGACCGAACGGGTGCGGGGGACGGTGCCCAAAGTCAAGGTGGCCTATCGCCCCCATCTCTGCATGCACTGCGACAAGGCGCCCTGCATGGAGTCTTGCCCCATCACCGGTGCTCTCTACAAGCGGGACGACGGTCTCGTCATCATCGACCCGGTCAAATGCACCGGCTGCAAGAACTGCGTGGACGCCTGTCCCTATGATGTCATCTTCTTCAACGAGGACCTCAACATCGCCCAGAAGTGCACGGGCTGCGCCCACCTCTTAGATGACGGCTGGAGCGAGCCCCGCTGCGCCGATGCCTGCCCCACTCTAGCCATCCGGCTCCTCGATGAGGACGAGGCCAAGGAACTGGTGGCCCAGGGCGAGGTGTGGAAGCCGGAACTGAAAGACGAGCTCGCTCCCCGGGTCTACTACCTGGGCCTGCCCAAGAAGTTCATCGCCGGCACTCTCTACGACCCGGTGGAAGAAGAGGTCGTCATCGGCGCTGCCTGCACCCTGACGGCGACCCCCGGAGGCGCGAAGCTCGCCACCGAGACCGACAGCTACGGCGACTTCTGGTTCGAGGGCATAGACGACGGCCACTACGACCTCGAGATCAAGAGCGGCGCGAAGGTCCTCACCTTCCCCGGTCTCGATACGACGACCGCAGACATCAACCTGGGAGACATCCCGCTGAGGTGAGTGGAACCGGCGGCGCCGGCTGTTGCGTCCGGGGCCCAGTCCCCGACGCGACATAGGCGCCGCCGACAGCTGTGTCCCCCGGCCCGAGCCTCGGGCCGGGGGACGCGGTTTTGCGCGCGTCCCTGAGTCCGCGCACCAGGACGGGGTCCCGCTCGAGTATTCTTGTTGGTCGCAAGTCGGACTATGATTGAAACCGCGTGAACTCCGGTCCCGATCGATCGAAAAGGGGGAGATATGGCGTCCGAGAAGGAAGGGTCAGAGATCCGACCCGAGCAACCCGTTGGCAAAGACGCTCCGCAAAGCACGGAAAAGACGGTCCTCAAGTCGCTAGGCCTCAGCGGCGGCATCTACGGCGCCGTTCCCTGTTGTGTAGACGTGAAAGACGGCAAGGTGGTGCGCGTCAGGCCGCTCCACTGGGACTCGAGATACGACCCCAAGACCTTCAACCCGTGGAAGATCACCAAGAACGGCAAGACGCTCGAGCCGTTCTTGAAATCGGCGCCCTCCCCCTGGAGCCTAGCCTACAAGAAGCGCACCTATTCCCCCAACCGCGTGAAGTATCCCCTCAAGCGGGTCGACTGGGACCCCAACGGGGAGCGGAACCCGCAGAACCGCGGTAAGAGCAAGTACGTCCGGGTCTCCTGGGATGAGGCCACCGATCTTGTCGCCGCCGAGATCAGACGCATCCACAAGGAGTACGGACCGCTCGCGATCCTGGTGCAGGGCGACGGGCACGGAGAGTGCAAGTTCATCCATGCCCCGCACGGTTGCCCGACGCTCCTTTTGGACAAGATGGGCGGTTTCACCCAGCAGGTGCGCAATCCGGACAGCTGGGAAGGCTGGTACTGGGGCTCGAGGCACATCTGGGGCAAGGGCCTGGTGGGGATGATGAACCCGGCCGACAACATCGTCAACGACATCTCCCAGAACAGCGACATGGTGGTGGTCTGGGGAGGCGACCCGGAGACGACGCCCTGGGGATTTCGGGGCCAGTTCGCCAGCCGGCTGCTCTTCTTCTGGACCGAGATCGGACTCAAGCAAGTCTATATCAATCCCGACCTCAACTACGCGGCGGCCATCCACGCCGACAAGTGGATTCCCATCCTTCCCAACACCGACGCCGCATTGCAGTTAGCCATCATGTATATGTGGATCACGGAAGGCACGTACGACAAGGAGTATGTCGAGACCCACACGGTCGGCTTCGACAAGGTCAAAGCCTACGTGCTGGGCGAAGACGACGGCGTTCCCAAGACTCCGCAGTGGGCCTCGCCGAAATGCGGCGTGCCGGTGTGGACCATCAAGGCGCTCGCCCGCGACTGGGCCAAGAAGACGGTCACGATCGGGCACTATTTCGGCGGCGGCCTGGCCCGTGGCCCCTTCTCCCACGAACCCGCCCGGCTGGAGGTCGTCCTGCTTGGCATGCAAGGCCTGGGCAAGCCGGGGGTCCACCAGTCCCAGATCGCCTACCTGGGCATGCCGCGGAACATCCTCGGCGCCGGCCGGCAGTATATGGACATGTTTAAGAACCTGGAAGCGTCTCCGGTCGGAGACCGTCTCCTGAAGCCGCACAGGGGGACCCCCCAAGCTTGGGGCAAGCAGCTCATCCCCAAGACCCTCATCGAGGAAGCCATCCACCGTCCCCCCGTGGATTTCTGGGGCACGGGCGGTCACGAAGAACCTACCGAGGACCAGTACAAGAAGTACACGTATCCCATCGAGAAGGAAAAGGGCGGCACCGAGTTCCACATGATGTGGACCGACACTCCGTGTCGGGTCACCTGCTGGAACTGCGGCAACGACGTGGTGGAAGCGATGCGAAGCCCCAAGATCGAGTGCATCGTCGCCCAGCACCCGTGGCTGGAGAACGACTGTCTCTACGCCGACATCATCCTGCCGACCAACACCACCCTTGAAGTCAACGACATCATGCCCTGCCTCCGGGACGGCGACAGTTTCCAGAGTGTCGTCCTTATGCGGCAGGCGATCACTCCCATCGGCGAGTCCAAGAGCGACTACGAGGCCGTCTGCGAGGTGGCCAAGAAACTCGATATGTACGACCAGGTCACCGACGGCTTCAGCGAGGACGCGCTGATCAAAGGCGTGTTCGACGGCATGCTGTTCGACAGGATCGTGAGCTGGGAGGAGTTCCAGGAGAAGGACTACTTCGTCGTCCCGTACGAGACCGACTGGCAGAAACACCCGGCCGGCTTCTACGAGTTCTACAAAGACCCGGAAGGCCATCCTCTACCCACGCCCACCGGCAAGCTGGAGTTCTACTCCGAGAGCCTGGCCAGGTATTTCCCCAACGACGCCGAGCGGCCGCCCATCCCCGTTTGGGTCGAGAAGGGCATCACCCACGACGAGCGCATCTCCAGCACGAGGGCGAAGGCCTACCCGCTCCTCGTCATGTCCAACCACGGCCGGTGGAGAGTGCACGCGCAGTGCGACGACATCCCCTGGACCAAAGAAGCGGTAACGGGCAAGATCAAGGGCTGGGACGGCTACATGTACGAGCCCTGCTGGATGCACCCCAGCGATGCGGAGAAACGGGGCATCAGAAACGGCGACATCGTCAAGGTCTATAACGAGCGGGGCGGAGTGCTCTGCGGGGCTCTCGTCTGGGAGCGGATCATGCCGGGCGTGATCTCGGTCGATCACGGGGCCCGGGCCGACTTCATCATCCCGTGCAAGCTTGACCGGGGCGGGGCCATAAATGCTATCGCTCCCGAGGGGCTGACTTCTAAGCACGCTGCGGGTCAAGCCACCAGCGGATACTTGGCCGACGTGGAGAGGGTCACCATGGCCCAGATGGAGGAGTGGATGCGGGAATACCCAGATGCCTTCGCCCGGGAGTACGATCCCGCTTCCGGCCTGCGCTTCAACGGTTGGGTCGAGGAGAGGAGGTAGTCATGGCCAAGAAAGTCTTCGTCATCGACGTGGCCAAGTGCAACGGCTGCCACTCCTGCCAGATCGTCTGTAAAGACGAGCACGTGGCCAACGACTGGACCCCCATCGCCAAACCCCAGCCGGACACGGGCCAGTTCTGGCTCGAGCTCACGGAACGGGTGCGGGGGACGGTGCCCAAAGTCAAGGTGGCTTACCGGCCCCATCTCTGCATGCACTGCGACAAGGCGCCCTGCATGGAGTCGTGCCCCATCACCGGGGCCCTCTACAAACGGGACGACGGTCTGGTCATCATCGACCCGGTCAAATGCACCGGCTGCAAGAACTGCGTGGATGCCTGCCCCTACGATGTCATCTTCTTCAACGAGGACTTGAACATCGCCCAGAAATGCACCGGCTGCGCCCACCTCTTAGACGACGGCTGGACCGAGCCCCGCTGCGCCGATGCCTGCCCCACGCTGGCCATCCGGCTCTTGGACGAGGAAGAGGCCAAGGAACTGGTGGCCCAGGGCGAGGTGTGGAAGCCGGAACTGAAGGACCAGCTGCAGCCGAGGGTCTACTACCTGGGCCTGCCCAAGAAGTTCATCGCCGGCACCCTCTACGACCCGGTGGAAGAAGAGGTCGTCATCGGGGCCACCTGCACGCTTACGCAGAGCGGCGGTAAGACCCTCGCCACCGAGACCGACAGCTACGGCGACTTCTGGTTCGAGGGCATCGGCGACGGCCTCTACGACCTCGAGATCAAGAGCGGCGCGAAGGTCCTTGCCTTCCCCGGTCTCGATACGACGACCGCAGACATCAACCTGGGAGACATCCCGCTGAGGTAGACCGACCTGGAATCGACCCGCACCGTGAAGCATCGGATCTCAAACGAACATGGAGAGTGTGATGGCCCAATCTCAATACGAACACCTCTTCTCGCCGTTCAACATCGGCAAGGTGCAGCTGAAGAACCGCATCGTCAAGACCGCGGCGCAGACCTATCTCTTCGAGTCGGAGAGAACCGCGTCGGTACGCTTGCCAAGGCCTTCTACGGAGCGGTGGCGAGAGGCGGCGTCGGCCTGATCATCACCGAGACTCCGGCCATGGAGTGGCCGCTGCTGGAGAAGGGCGACCGGCGCTTCCGCGTCGACGACGACAAGTACATCAAGAACCTCGAAGAGCTTTCGGCCGAGGTCCACAAGTACGGATGCCCCATCTTCACCCAGCTCTACCACCGCGGTCCCTGGGGCGGCATCTACGCCCTCATCGCGAAGCCGAGTGGCCGCCTCGCCGGTGACCATGCACCTCGCCGTTCGACGTGCACGACGAGGACCCGCCCCACGCCCTGACCATCGACGAGATCGAGGAACTGGTCGACCGGTTCGCCTCGGGGACGGCCCGCCTGCAGCAGGCCGGCTGGGACGGCATCGAGATCAACGCCGCCGCCGACCACCTCTTCCACAGCTTCCTGTCCCGCTTCTGGAACAAGCGCGACGACAAGTACGGCCCGCAGAGCATGGAGAACCGCACCCGCTTCATCGTCGACGTCATCAAGGAGATCAAGAAGCGCTGCGGCCAGGACTTCCCGGTCCAGATCCTCATGAACGCCATCGAGATCGGCGCCGGCGACGAGGGCCTGACCATCGAAGAGGGCAAAGAGATCGCCCGCATCTACGAAGCGATCGGGGTCGATTCGCTCCACGTGCGCTCTCACTGGGCGGGCATGCACCAGGGCTCGTATCAACCAGGAGAACATGTTCTATCCCGAGCCGCACATCCCGCTCAGCGAGTTCCCCAAGGAGCTGGACTGGACCCACTACGGGGCGCTGGCAAGTTCCGCTGGCGGCGGTCATCAAGTAGGTCGTCTACATCCCCGTCATGACGGTGACCGGCTTCGACGCCGACTCGGCCGAGAAGGTGCTGAGCGAAGGTAAGGCCGACCTCATCGGCATCAACCGCCGCTTCTTCGCCGACCACAACTGGGCCAACAAGGTGCGCGAGGGCCGCCGTTCGAAGACATCCAGCCCTGCACGCACTGCGGCACACTGCAACAGAACTACAACGAGCCGCGGTACTGCCGCATCAATGCCTGCTTCGGCACCGAAAGCTACGACATGGCCCCGCTCGGCACCAAGAAGAAGGTCGTCGTGGTCGGCGGCGGGCCGGCCGGCATGCAGGCGGCACGCGTGGCGGCCGCGCGCGGGCACGACGTGACCCTCTACGAGAAGGGCCGCTATCTGGGCGGCTCCGTGTCGCTGGCCGCCATGGTGAAGGGCTTCGAGATCGAGGATCTGCGCGAGGTCCTCTGGTTCTTCCGCACGCAGGTCAAGAAGATACGGCGTCGACGTCCAGCTGCACAAGGAGTTCGACGACGCCTCCATCCTGGCCGAGCGAAGCCCGACGTGGTCGTCGTGGCCGCCGGCGGTGATCCCGACCCTGCCCGACGTCCCGGGTATCGAACGGCAAGAACGTCATCAAGAGCAGCGACCTCTACGGGATGCTGAGGTTCTACCTCTGGATCCTGGGCCCAAGCTGCTCCGCGACCTGACCAGCCTCTGGATGCCGGTCGGCAAGAAGGTGGTCATCATCGGCGGCGCCATCCAGGGCTGCCAGCTGGGCGAGTTCCTGACCAAGCGGGGCCGCAAGGTCACCATCGTCGAGACCGAGCGACGGAGCTGGGCAAGTGGATGTACCCGGAGAGCAAGACCCGCCTCTTCTACTGGTTCGACAAGAAGGGCGTCGAGCGGCTGACCGGCGTCAAGCTCGTCGAGATCACCGACGAAGGGACTCTCCATCGATACCAAGGAAGGCGAGACACGGCTGCTCGAGGCCGACAGCGTCATCTCCGCGCTTGCCCTTCTCGCCCAACAAGACCCTCGCCGAGACGCTGCAGGGGAAGGTGCCCGGAGGTCTACGCCATCGGCGACTGCGACGACCCCGGCCTCATCCCGGACGCGACCGCGGCCGGCTGGAAGGTGGGGAACGCCACGTAGCGAGCACGGGCTGGCTGACCCGAACGTAGAGACGACATCGGGCCCGCCCTGCGGCGGGCCCGATGTCGTCTCAGGCTCCGCGATACCGGAGCGGCCAGAGCTAGGCGCGCGCCAGGACTATGTCCCCAAGATAGACGGACACGTAGGTCTTGACCTCGAACTCCTGGGTCTTGTAGCCCGGGCGCCGAGACCGTGACCTTGTAGGCCGTGTTCGTCCGGCAGACCTTCGAACTCGAAGTCGCCGAAGCCGTCGGCCTGGTGGTGGTCCTTGCGTCCGGCCGCCCTCCAGGGTGACGGTGACGCCCACGGCGCACTCGTCGGTGTCGCCGAAGACCACCGCGCCGGCGACGAAGCTTCTTGGGCAGGCCGACGAACTTGACCTTCTCTGCCGAGCTTGTACTCGGGGTGCATCGGCTGCGCGCCGCCTTCATGGCCTTGGAGACCGCGCTGTTGGGATCGTCCAGGTCGCCGAAGAGCAGGGCTGCCGGTCGGGCAAGCCTCCACGCAGCGGGGCTCTTTCCAACCGTCGTCCAAGAGGTGAGCGCAGAACGTGCATTTTTGAGCGACGTTCTCCTGCTCGTTCCAGTAGATCCTGCGGTACGGGCACTTGGAGACGAGGTCCTTCTGCCCCTTGGCCTTCTTGGGATCGATCATCACGATGCCGTCGGCGCGCTTGTACACGGCGCCGTCGCTCCCGCTCATACAGCCGGGAGCTTCGCACTGCATGCAGGGCACCGCGATGTAGTCCTGCTTGACCTTCGGGAACTGGCCGCGCTCCTTGGGGATGATCTTCATCCAGTCCTGGCCGGTCATCGGCTGGGCGGCCGAGTAGCCCGGCTTGGCCTGTTCGCAGTACTCGTCCTTGCACGCGATGAAGCAGTTGTAGCAGCCGTCGCACTTGGTGACGTCGACGACCATTCCGTATCTAGGCATGTGTCATCCCTCCCACTTTGCCATCTCGACGAGACAGGAGTTCGGCGCCATGCCCGGCACGTTCTTCGACATCATCCGGCCGGGGCTGAGCAGGTTGGTGCAGCCGCCTCTATCGGGGCTGTCGGGGTTGCCCTTCTCGATCGGGTCGTACCTGGACGCGCCCTCATAGGAGTGGACCACGCCCGGCCTGATCCTCTCGGTGACGTACGCCGCGAACAGCACCGCGGCCCGGTCGTTGTAGAGCTTGATCACGTCGCCGTGCTTGATGCCTCTCGCCTCGGCGTCCTTGGGATGGATGCGGCAGATCTGGTAGTTGTAGCCGTCGATCCACATCCGGTGCTCGGGGATCTCAGAGAGCCACGGCACACGGGTGTCGTGATGCGTGTGGAACGAGAACCGCGGATGCGGCGAGATGAACTGCAGCGGGTACTTCTTGAAGAGCTCGGACTCGTGTCCTTCCCAGCTGGGGATGTACTTCGGCATGGGGGCGCGCTCGTCGTCGTCGGGCGTATGCCGCATGAGGCTCTGCGAGACGAACTCGATCTTGCCGGTGTCGGTCGCCAGCTCGTGGGCCTTGTCGGTGCCGCGCTTCGGGTTGCTCGTGTCGGGTGTGTCGCACGGCCGCCCTTCGGCGAACCAGCGGAGGGCATAGGTCGGCTTGTAGTCCTCGATCTGCGGGACGACGAAGTAGCCCTTCTTCTTGAAGTCCTCGTAGTCCATGTACTTGGGCATGTCGGACCAGTCGTACATCTTCTTGATCCAGTCCTCGAAGGTGTTGCCTTCGGTGAACTGGTCTTTGTAGCCCAGCCTGTCGGCCAACTCGACGAAGATGTCGTAGTCCGGCTTGGACTCGCCCACCGGCTCGACGCACTTCTGCTGGTACACGATGACCCGGTGGTTCGCACTGCCCGAGGCGTGCAGGGAATAGCCGCCGGAGCTGGCCCACTCGCTGATGTCGTCGCGCTCGAGGTTGGTGCACGCCGGCAGGATGACGTCGGCCATCTTGGTCTCGTTGCACCACCAGCAATCCTGGTTGACACACGAACTCCAGCTTCGGGCTCTGGTACATCCGCACCCACTTGGTGGTGTCGGTCATGGTAGAGAGGAACGAGCCGCCGTAGCGGTAGAACATCTTCACCTGGGAATGACCGGGCAGCGGATAGGTGAACTTGGTGAAGTGCTGCTCGAGCGAGTTGCCGCAGAAGCCCTCGCCCATCCAGGAGATCTCTCCGTCGAGGATGGCGTCCGGCACCGTCAGCCGGTAGAGCCGCTGCTTGATGGGGTTGATGGCCGGCTTCTCGGCGATCAGGTTGAAGCCGCCCTGCGCGTAGCCCGGGAACTCCAGCGTGTGGTTGTACGGCGGCCCGTTGGCCGTCCCCCAGATGCTGATGCCCGGCATTCCCAGGCCCTGCATGGCCTGCAGGAAGACCAGGTGCCTGCGCCGATTCGGTGGCGTAGGCCTGGCGGCAGGCGCCGCCTTCGCCGCCCTTGGTGCCGCCGGCGAGCGAGGTCCGATGGGAGGCCCACTCGCGGGCGAGGGCGACGATGATGCGGGCTTCGACGCCGCAGATCTCCGCCGCCCAGCGGGGAGTCTTGGGAACGCCGTCGCTCTTGCCGAGCACGTAGTCCTTGAACTCGTCGAATCCGTGGGTGCGGGCGGCGACGTACTCCTTGTTGTACGTGCCTTCTTCCAGCCACACATAGGCGATGGCCAGGGCCAGGGCCGACGTCGTGCCGGGACGATAGGCGATCCACTTCTCGCCCACGTGCGCCGCGGTGTAGTTGTGGAAGGGGTCGATGAAGATGGTCTTGATGCCCCTATCCCGCAGCCACAGGCGCCAGATGGCCGAGTCGGTGCCGCCATAGATGCCGTGGGTGGTGTCGGGGTCGTTGCTCCACGAGATCAGGAGCTCGGTGTTGCGGAGCGCATCCTCGAGCAGGTCGTAGTGCTCGGGGTTGCCCAGCCTCCAGTAGTAGCCGTAGGCGTGGGTCGCGCCCCAGTGCCAGCCTTCCCAGCTGTCGGGGTTGTCGAGGATGTCGGTGAACCCGATCATGTTGAAGAAGCGGGCCCACGCTCCCGAGCGGTAGCCGAGGTTCCCCCAGTTGTGGTGGGAGGAGGCCCGGGACATGATCGCCTCGGGGCCGTAATCGGAGCGGATGCGCTTCATCTCGCCGGCGACGAGGTCGAGAGCTTCGTCCCAGCTGATCCGCTCGTAGCCCGACTTGCCGCGATTCTGCTGATTGCGGTTGCCGTTGGGATCGAAATCCACCCTCTTCATGGGGTAGAGGATCCGTTCGTCGGAATACACGCGGGCCCTCTCCACCAGGGAGAACGGCGCCACGCAGGCTTTGCGGAAAGGGGTGTACTTCTCTCCATCCACGTCGATGGTCCACGAGGGAGCGTCCGTCTCGTCGAAGACGAGAGGCCGCACCTTGGTGATCTTCCCCTCCTCCACGTGCACTCTGATCGGGCCGCCGCCCGTGCAACTTACAAAGGTCTGCTCTGCCATCCCTTGTCCTTCCTTGAGCGACTCGTGCGTGACCTCACCTAGGCGATCGGTGCTCCGTTCAACAGGGCCATTTCCGTCGTCGCGAAACCATGGAGGAAGCTGTAGACATCCCGCAGGTGCTTGCCGAACGGCACGTCGTCGTCCGAGGTGCCGTAGCCACCGAAGATGCCCACCCCGATGTTGACGACGTTCACGCCGATGGTGTCGACGAACGCTTTCACGAGCATCCCGCATTTGGGATCGTATTCGTGCTTGGCCTGGAAGCTCCAGGCGGATTTCCAGAGGTACGCTCGAGCCGCCTCGACCTGCATCTTCATCTCGGCCAGTTTCATGGCGACGTGCTGGTGCTCGATGATCGGCTTGCCACCCTGGACCCGCTGCTTCGCGTACTCCAGCGCCTCCTCGTATACCGAGCGGACCGTCCCCAGGTTGGCCGCGGCGCCCAGGAGCCCGAACGGCGGCGGTACGCCCAGCGCGGTCTTCGACCAGTCGAACTGTGGGCCGCCCCACTCGCCCTCGGTGCCCCAGGCCTCTCCCTCTTTTCCAAGCAGGTACTTGGCCGGGATGCGGCAGTCTTCGAAGATAAGCTCCGCGTTGGCGAGGAGCCTTCTGCCCAGCTTGTTGTGGAACCTGCCTACCCTGAAGCCCGGAGCCGTCGTCGGGCACCAGGAAGCAGCTGAGGCTGGTGGATATGGGGCCCTTCCTGTCGGTGCGAGCATAGACGAAGTACAGCTTGGCGATGCCGCCGCACGAGATGTAGTGCTTGGTCCCGTTGATGACGTATTCGTCCCCGTCCTTGACGGCGTAGGTCTGGATCGAAGCTCCGGGCTCGTCGTACAAGAAGTGAGAGTCGGTGCCGGCGTCGGGCTCCGAGCGGGCCAGTCCCAGCAGGAAGGTGTCGTCCTCCATGAACTTGGTCAGCCACTCATCCCGCAGCTCCGGGGTCAGCTCTCCGACGAGCCTAGGCGATTCGGTGTAGCAACCCCTCATGACGGTGGCGAAGCCCTGATCGGCGGCCCCCAGTTCTTCGAGGATGAGGGCGAGGGTCACGTAGTCCGCCCCTACGCCCCCGAATTTCTCGGGGATGGCCGCGGTGCGGAGACCCAGCTCCGATGCCTTCTTGATCAGGTCCCAGGGGACGCAGTCCTTGGGGTCTTTCTTGGCGTCGTACTCCATCGCCACGGGCTTCACTTCCTTCTCGGCGAAGTCCCGGACCATGTCGCGGATCATCTCCTGCTCTTCAGTCAATCTGAAGTCCATGCGTGCTCCTCCCGCTCGCGGTTGGTCGTCTGCCGATCCCGCCGGCTCCGGATGTCGCGGCGGCGATCCTGGTCAGGTGCTCCGATAAAGGCCCTACATCTTCCCGCCGGCCGACAGTAGCGCCGACCGACCGATGCTCGATAGAGCATGGCCGGCAGCAGAGCGCCGCGGCCGGTAACCTACATAGTAACCCGGGTCGTCACGGTGAAGGCGTGGTTGCGAGAATTTCTCATAGCTGGCGGGAAGTATTACAGCGATGCATAGATGCGGGCGGCTCTGACGGTCCGTGGCGCTGCCGATCGGAGGCGGGGCTCGGACAAGGGACCGGCACCGGACATGACACCGACGCCACGGCACGGCGCGGCAAAAAGGGCCGGCGGGCCTACTTCTCGGTAGACCCCACCACGCGGTCACACAACTGGCTGATGTTCAGCACCTCAGCGTCGAGACCGGCACGCTGAGCTCCAAACGCGAGCTGCATCATGCACGAGGGGCACTCGGTGGCCACTATGGAGGCGCCGGTATCGCTCACGAAGCCCATCTTGCGCTCGATGATCGCGGCTGAGGTCTCCGGATGGAGCACCCCGTAGGTGCCAGCGGCTCCGCAGCACGAGTCAGATTCGGCGGCCTCGCGGAACTCGACCCCGGGCAGAGACTGCAGGATCTGCCTGGGCTGACCGACCACGTTCTGATACCTGCGCCCCAGATGGCAAGGGTCGTGGTACGTGACGATGGTGGCGGGAACCGCGGGAGTGGGAGCCGCGCCCCCAGGCGCGGCGACGGCCGCGGCCACCGGCGGGCCGGCCTCGAGAGCGACGGCCGCGCCGGGGCGGCTCGCGAGAATACCCTCCAGTCCTCCCCGCTCAACGACGAACTCACTGAAGCTCCGCACCTTGGCGCGCAGACGCGCCGCCCGCTCGGACCAGACGGGGTCGTCGGCCAGGACCTCTTCGTACTCCTTGAGATGTCCGGAACAACTCCCGCATTCGGACACGATGGCGTCGAAGCGTTCGAGGTCGCCGAGCCGACGCAGGTTCTCGCGGGCTAGGAGCTGCGCCGCTTCGCGATCCCCGTAGCCGTGAGCGGCCAGTCCGCAGCAGACATTGTCGAGAACCTCGACGGTCATGCCCATACGCTCCAGGACGCGGACGGTCGCCTCTCCCACTTCCGGCAGGACGTAGTTGTATCCGCACGACATCCAGTAGCCGACCCGTGGCCTACCCTCGGGAGGGGGAACCGGGCGTTTGGCCAGACGGGCATGAAGCAAGGGGCCAGGCGTGCCGGCTCGGAGGTCGAGGGCGCGCTCCAGCTTGGGATTGAGAAGCCCCACCAGGCCGGCTCTCTTGGCGGCATCGGCAAGCCCGGTCTTGCGCAAGGCCCACACGGTCCGGACCAGGCCTCTCATCAGCCGAGGCCGAGGCAGCAGGCTGCGGAACACCCGGCGTTGCAGGAAGCTCCGTCCGAAGCGTTCGGCGTAGGAATGGCGGAAGGACATCACCACCTTGTCGGTCTCGAGCGCGGAGAAGCAACTCTCGGTGCAGGCGCGGCAGAGCAGGCAGTTGGAGAACGCGTCCTTCATGTCCGGCCCTATGGCCGCTCTCTCCTCGATGATGTTGCGATAAAGGGCTACCTTCCCCCGGGCGACGTGCGCTTCGCGGCCCGTGGCCCGGAATATGGGACAGGTGGGCTGGCAAAAGCCGCACCTGCTGCAGGTAGCCACGTGGTCGTACAGGGCCTGGAACTCCGCCGGGGGGCCTCCGCGATCATCCACGGGGCGTCCGTCGCCGCCGTCGGGGGTCGGCGAGTCGAGAGGCGTGCCCGCCAGACCGGGGCGAAGCTCGCCGGTCATGGCGCTCTGCGGCTCGCCGCTCGCGGCGACCGCATCGACCGGGGGTTCGGTGCTCATCAGATGCCACCTACGAAGCGACCGGGGTTGAGAATGCCACGGGGATCGAAGCGTTCTTTGATCCGCTTCATGATCCGGAGGGAAGACCCGGGTTCCCCCCAGGCGTCGAAGTCTGGGGTCAACCGGATCAAGCCATCCCTGACGGCAAGTGCGCCCTCCGCTGCTTCCGCCTGGCGGCGCAGGCCGGCGAGAAACGCGGACAGCACCGCCGGATCCGCCGCTGGAGCGGCCTCCGCGCCCAAGCGTGCGCTCGCGCCCTGCCCCGGCATGGCGCCCCGATCTGGGCTCGTGCCCCGATCTGGGCTGCCGCCCCGACTTACCAGCAAGTCCAGAGTCCCTCGGAAGGCGCCGATACGATAGTCGAGCGCCAGATCGCGCGCGCCGGCGCCCGACTGTGCACTTCGGGCGAGTTCCCACACCTGGCTGAGAGGCACGGTCGCCCGCGCCCGCACCGCCTCGCCGGGCGCACCGGACGCGCGCGCCGCGTCCGCGCCGACGTCGGGACCATCACTCGCACCAGCTTCGGCCAAGGCTTCGTAGAGAGACTCAGCCTGCTCGTTCTCCAGCACCACGAGGGGCTCGACGGGGTGACGGTCCCGTACCTCTCCGACAGACCGGGCGACCGCCGCTCGTGGGCCGGCAAAGCCGGCCAGCATCACGGGAGCTTCTCGGGGGATCGTCGAGCCGAGCCCGGCGATCCCGCCACCCAGGCCGGCGTCGCCCGAAGCGAGAGTTCTCGCCAGATAACCGCTGGACATCGCCTCCAGCGCGAGCGGCTGGAGATAGGAATCTAGTATCCCGGCCGCCATCTCTTTGCCCTGCTCGAGCGACTCCAACGGGAGGATCATCAGCGCCTGAGTCTCGTGCCGCGGGAGCAGGCGGAAAGTCACGTCGGTGATGACCCCCAGCACCCCGAACGAGCTGATGAAGAGCTTGGTCATGTCGTAGCCGGAGACGTTCTTCATGGTTCGTCCGCCGAACTTGACCGGGGTCCCGTCGGCAAGGACCGCGCTCAGGCCTAGCACTACATCGCGCACCCCACCGTAGCCGGCGCCCCGAGCACCCTGATCCCCGGTTGCGGCGACACCCCCCACGGTGGCGCTGCCAGGCTGACCGGGGTCGAGTGGAAGCACCCGGTCTATGGCTCGCGCCTGCGCCTGGGTCTCGGCTACGGTCGTGCCCGCGCGGACGGAGAGGCTGAGATTGTCAGCGTCGATGTGAGAGAAACCGGTCAGATCGCGCGTGCTGACCACCAGATCGAGGCGCCGGGGACGGTTGCCCCAGCCGAGCTTGGTGCCGCCACCGACCACACAGGTGCCCAGGTCCTCCGCGTGAGCCAGAGCGAGGACTGTACTCAGTTGCGCTGCGTCCGCCGGCCGGGCCTCGAGGGGCGCCCGCATACCATGGATCACAGCTCCTGCCCCGCTCTCGCGCGTGACCCGACCGGGACCGATCAGCTCCTCCAGTCGGGGGGCGACGGCTTCCGCGTTTGCCTCGATGACAGGGGCGTCGTGAACCGGCCTGTTAGACACCGTTATTGCCCTCCGCGCTCTCCTCGCCCTCAGCGCCTACCGGTCGCCCGGCGGCCCCGGCGGCAGTGGTCGCTGCAGTCTGTGCGGCCGCGGCGGCCCCGGCGGCGGCGGTCGCTGCAGTCCCGGCGACCACAGCCCCGGTCGCCCAGCTCCGGGCGGCCCCAGCCGCCGGACCGGGTAGCACTTTACCCGGGTTGCACAGACCCTCGGGGTCGAAGGCGTCCTTCACGAGACTCTGGGCCCGCAGATCGTTATCGTCAAAGACGAGGTGCATAGCCTCCAGCTTCTCGATGCCGATTCCGTGCTCCCCGCTCACTGTGCCTCCGAGCTCGACACACATGCGCAGTATATCCATGCTGGCGGCCTCCGCGTCCTTCCTGCGTGTCTCGTCCCGGTCGTCGAACAAGGCCAGGGGGTGCAGATTGCCGTCGCCCGCGTGGAGCACGCAGGAGATCTCGAAGTCGTAGCGCCGGCCGATCTCGGCCACCCGGCGAAGAGCCTCGGGCAGCTTGGTCCGGGGCACGGTGCCGTCCATGGACAGATAGCTGGGGGCCAGGCGCGTCAACGCGCCGAAGGCACCCCGGCGTCCCCTCCACAGAGCCTCGCGCTCCGCCTCCTCCTGTGCGACCCGGACTTCCAGAGCGCCGTTCGCCCGGCAGATCGCGACGATCTGCTCGGCCATCTCTTCCATGCCGTCGGAGAGCCCGTCGAGCTCGATCATAAGCACCGCCCCCGCTTCCCGGGGAAAGCCGCAGGCCATGGCGTCTTCCACCGCGTTGATGGTAGGTCCGTCCATCATCTCTAACGTAGCCGGTATCAGCCCGGCGGCCACGATAGCCGAGACCACGGTGCCGGCGTCCTCTACCGAGGCAAACACGCCCAGCATCGTCTTGACCGTCTCCGGCTTCTTGAGAATACGTAGGACGGCGGCCGTGGCGATCCCCAGGGTCCCTTCGCTGCCGACGAAGACCCCCGTCAGATCGAGGCCGGGCAGATCGAGGCTCTTGCCCCCCGTCCACATTTTCTCGCCATCCGGAAGAACCACTTCCAATCCCAGTACGTAGTTCGAGGTCACCCCGTACTTGAAGCAGTGGGGCCCGCTCGCGTTCTCGGCGATGTTGCCCCCGAGGGAGGAGGCCTTCTGACTGGCCGGGTCGGGGGCGTAGTAGTAGCCGAAGGGAGAGAGGAGCGTGGAGACATCGAGATTGAATATGCCTGGCTGGACGACCACGCGCTGGTTGGGCAGGTCGATCTCGAGCATCCTGTTCATGCGGCTCATCTCCAGGACCACGCCGCCGTCTAGGGCGAGAGTGCCTCCGCTCACATTGGTCCCATATCCGCGAGGGACGAAAGGGATCCGCTCCCGGGCCAGGAGCCTGACCACTGCGGACACCTCCGCGGTGGAGTGGACGTAGACCACCGCCCGGGGGACGGAGCGTTCTACGTAGGCGTCGTACTCGTAGGTCTGGAGGTCGACCGATCGGTGGAGCACGTTTTCCCGCCCGACGATGGCCTGCAGGTCTCGTAGGAGCGATCTCGACATCTCACTGACGGCCGGACTCGTGACGCTCCGCATGGGCGCGGGTCACCCGCCGGTCGCCAGGACTGCCAGATATCAGCTCATCCTTGGCGGTGACCGGTCTGGCGAGGTCCGCCTTGTACATACTCTCCGCGTTGACGAACACGTATACCGGCTTCAGCAGACCGCCGCGCGGGTCGAACATGAGTCTGCTGGGCGTCCGGATACTGCCGCACGAGGTCGTCTAGACACTCGCCCACCGTCTCGCCATCGACCCGGAGCTCTTCCGGGCGATCGATAAGACGCTGTAGCTCGGGATAGAAGACCTTTACCTTGACGCTCATTACCTCTCTTCAGCGTGCTTATTGTCGCTGCGCTCACTCATCCTGGCCGCAGGCCACTATCGCCCTTTTGACAAGAGCTCGGGCTATCTGGATCTTGTAGCGATTGTTGAGGAGCGGAAGGGCTACCTCCAGGCCCGCCTCGGCCGCCTGTTCGGCAGTCGACTCATCGATCGGTTTGCCGATGATGTAGTCCTCCGCCGCGGTCACCCTGAACGGCAGGCCGTAGACCGAATTCAAACAGATCCGGGCCGATCTTGACCACGCCGTTGTCGCTGTTCACCGCGCTGCGCAGTTCACTATGGAGAAGTCGATCGACTTCCTGAGGGCGAACTTGATGAAAACACACCGCGTACCTGTGCCCGGCCTGGGAACCTCGACTTCCAGGACCATCTCACCGGCCCCGAGGATCGTGCTGGTATCGACCCCGACAGAGAAGAACTCGTCGGCGTCGATCACCCGCTGGGAGGTTCTGATCTTGGCGCCCAACGCTATCAATACCGGCGCCAAGTCGGAGGGGTTCACCGCCACGCAACCACAGTTGAAGCAGCGGCGTGCCTCTGCCTCCACCGCAGCTAGGTCCAGGGTGCCCGTCTCCTCGACGTCAAGACTCTTCAGTCTTTCGGCCAAGGAGAGCTCCGGCACTTCGACCCGGGTGCTGGGTCCAAGACAAGAACCGTCGAACTTCTCTCCGATGGTGCACACCGGTTCGTACTCTTCTTCGGGCGCCTTGCCCTGTCAGATAGGCTCTGGATGGACAGAGCCGCCGTCCGGCCGGCACGGACCGCCTCCGCGACCGTCGCCGGCCCGGTGACGAAGTCCCCTCCGGCAAAGACGCCCTTGCCCAGAGAATGGCCGGTCTCGTCCAATCTGAGCTTGTCCTTCTCGTCGACGACTCCCGCCGAGAGGAAGGAGTAGTCCGGTCTCTCAACGATAGCCTTGACGACTGCATCACACTGTACGGCGTATTCCGAGCCCTCTATGCGCACAGGGCGCGGCCGGCCGCTCTCGTCCAACTCCCCTAGTTCCATCCTGCAGCAGGTCAGCTCCACCCCCCCGGCCTCCTCGCCGGCTCCCACCGGCTGCGTCAGGAACTCGAACCTGACCCCCTCCTGCTCCGCCCTTTCCACTTCCTCCGCAAGGGCAGGCATCTCGTCCCTGGTCCGCCGGTAGAAGATCACCGGGTGAGCTCCCACCCTGAGCAGCGAGCGAGCCACATCTATGGCCGTGTTCCCCCCGCCGATGACCCCGACCGTCTTCCCGGCCATCTTCTCGAGATTCTTGCTGCTGAGGAACTCTACGCCGGACTGCAGGCAATCCTCTCCCATGATCCCGACGTCAGTTTCCTGCCAGGCGCCGGCGGCCACGAAGACCGCGTCGAAGTCGTGCATGAGCTCTGCGAACTGCATCCTTGTCGATCGTCGTCCCCAGGGTGAACTCTATGCCCGTCTTCTCGAGGCCTTGCGATCTGCTTCCGGAGAATGTCCCTGGGCAGACGGTACGGCGGTATCCCGTACGCGAGGAGCCCACCCGCTTGCGGCATGCGCTCGAAGACCGTCACCTCGTGCCCGGCTTGCCTCAGGTAGTAGGCGGCGGAAAGTCCCGCCGGCCCGGAACCTACGACCGCCACCCGCTTTGCCGTCTTCTCCCGGGGCGCTCCGTAGAATTCATCGAGGGTCTCAAGGACATGATCTCCAACGAACCGCTCGACCTCCCGGATGGAGACCGGCTCATCGAACTCGCCTCGCGCGCACTCGTCTTCACAAGGGTGCGGGCAGACCCTTCCCGTTATCGCCGGGAGGGGGTTCGACTTCAGCACTATCTCGGCCGCTGCCGCCATGTCGCCCGCACGGATCTTGGCCAAATAGGAGGGCATGTCGATATCGGTCAGACAGCCTCGGGTGCAGGCCGTGGGCCCCACCCTCGCCGCTCCGAAGATCGAGTGGTATCTCGCGTCGCCGGTCAGCGCGTAGCAGGCCTTGCCGCCCTTTTCGGAGGCAGTAGAACAGGTTGTCCGGGACCCAGTAGTACCAGCAGCGGTTGTTCTGACAGATGTTTCCGGCGACCGTCCCCATCTCCCGGATATGAGGGGAAGCCGTCTTGCGGGCGGCTTCGGCCAGCGCGGGGTAGTCGTGTTTGACCGCTCTCGGTCAGTGGCCAGGTCTTCCAGCCTGGTCAGCGCCCCGATGAGTAGCCTGCCGTCCTCCTCCCGGACGTAGTCCAAGCCCGGGATGTTCTTGATGTTGACCAGGACCTCCGGATAGTCGGCCAGGATGCCGTCCCTCATCTCGCCCAGCAGGTCGGTGCCGCCGGCGATGATGCGCGCCTTCCCGCCGCATTCCCTCAGGATGGAGGTCGCTTCCTCTATTGACTCGGCGCTCACGTGCTTGAATGTCTTCATCACCGCACCCCCCGCTAAGCCTTGCCCAGCGCCTTGAGCACCCTGTCGGGTGTCGCCGGAAAGCCCTCCACCCACACGCCGATAGCGTTGTGGACGGCCGGGCCGATCAGCGCCGGCACGCACGGTAGCCACGTCCTCGCCGATGCCGACGGAGCCGTAAGGTCCGTAGCCCATCCCCGTTTCCACCAGGATGGTGTCGATCTCGCCGATATCCATCAAAGTGGGGATCTTGTAGTTCAAGAGGTTGCCATTGAGCATGATGCCGGTCCGCTGGTCATACACCACCTCTTCGGTGCGGCCCCGGCCGACTCCCATGTAGGCCCCACCGTACGCCTGGCCTTCGCAGCCGTCCCAGTTGATCACCTTGCCGACGTCGTTGACCGTGACCACTTTCGTGATGTCGACCTCGCCGGTCTCGGGATCGACCTCGACCTCCATGAAGTGAGCCTGCCGGCAGAAGCGCACTCGCACCCCCAGGTAGGTCCCGCGCTGGACCTGCCAGGCGTACTCGAACAGGGAGGAGTCAGCCGCATGGGATAGTCCAGGCCCTCCTTGCCGGCCAGGATGGGCTCCCCGACGGGCGACATGAGCGGCCCCTGGGCCCCGGAAGGCCCGACGAAGTCGGCCACCGTCATCCTGTTGGCCGGATCGGCCTTCTCGAAGATCACGCCGTCCTTGATGTCCAGCTCGTCCGCCTGCTTGCCGGGGAAGGCCGGCGGGAAACTGGTGAGCTGCGTCACTCCCCGCGGGCTCACGGCCGCCTCCAGAATCTTCTCCTTGAGCATCCGGGCGGCATGCCGCACCGCCCAGCCGTTGACGGTCAGGTTGGTGGAGGTATCCGGCGTCATGGTATAGAAGCCGGCGTCGTCCTGGTGCTTGAAGCGGACATCTTCCACCCGGAAGCCCAGCTCGTCCGCGGCGATCTGGCAGTAGGTGGTCTCGGCGTTCTGCCCGCCGTCGGCCCGGCAGCCCAAGATGGTGGCCGTGCCGTCGTTGCGCTCGATGTAGATCGCCACTTCGCAGGTGCCGGCCGAGTCGTCCCATTCATGGGTCCAGGTGAAGCCCAGTCCGTGCATCCTGCCGTTGGGCAGCTTCCTCGCGCCGGGGGCGTGCCGTTTCTTGTCCCAGTCGATGGCGGCTTTGCCCTTTTTCGATGCACTCCCGCAGGCTGTCTCTCACCGGGAAGCCCAGTTCGGCCTTGCGCTCGTTCAGCCAGTCGATGTCGTGCCCTTCGGCGCCGTCGTTCTTGAGGGCGACTTCTGTCGGGTCCAGCCCCAGAGCATCGGCCACCTGGTTGGTGACCAGGTTGAGGCTGTAGCAGTTGAGGTTCTGCTCGCAGCGGGTGGGGACGTTGGGGCCCTTGTTCACCCACACCGCCTCCGGTTCTGCCGTACACGTGGGGCATCTTGGTGTTCTCGATGAAATGCTTGACGATGCCGAACACGGGCATGGCCTGGTTGACCACCACTCCCCGCTCCTCCACCGCGGTGATGGTCCCATCCAGCTTGGCTCCGACCTTGAAATAGAAGACCCCGGCATCCATCTCGCCGCCGTAGAAGTCCTCCCGCCGGTTGAAGAGCCACTTGACCGGCCTGCCGGTACGCTTGGCCACGACCGCCGCGCAGTAGGTGCCGCCCAGGTTCCAGGCCATCTGGCTCCAGCCGCCGAAGCTGGCGCCCTGGTAAAGGCAGTGGATGTCGATCTTGTTCATGGGCATGCCGCCGAACCAGGTGGAGATGGCCCGCTTGCAGATATGGGGCCGCTGCTGCTTGACCCAGACCTCGGCGTACTCGCCGTTCCATCTCAACACGCCGCAGGGGCGCTCCGGGCCGATCCAGGTATTCAGCCCCTGGGTGAACTTGAACTCGATGATCTTGTCCGCTTCGGCGAAGCCCTTCTGCACGTCGCCGTGGCCCTCGATGTACACGCCCCGGCTGTCCAGATTGCCTTCGGGGTTCTCCTCGGGGTTGCTCAGCGGGGCACCGGGCTCCAGCGCTTTCTCCACATCGAGAACGAAGGGGCGCTGCTCCCACTCCACCCGTATCAGCCTCAGAGCCTGTTCGGCGATCTCCTCGCGTCGGCGCACACGAAGGCGCCCACCTCCTCGCCCTGGAAATGGGCGATATGGGGAAGAGGCGGCACGCTGTTGAGCTCGTGGCCGCCCAGGCTGGCGCCCTCGGGCAGTTCCGGGTCGTCGTAGCGCAGCACCGCTCTCACCCCGGGATACTTCTCCGCCTCGGAGGTGTCCATGCTGACGATCTGCGCGTGAGGATAGGGGGAGGTGAGGAACCTCCCGTAAAGCATGCCCGGCAGTTTCACGTCGAGCGTGTATTTGGCCGCTCCGCTGGCCTTCTCGTAGCCGTCGGTGCGCCGCACTCCGCGTTTGCCGATGCTCTGATACTCCTCCAGGGGATACTTGTCCGCCCGTTTGTTATCGAAGGATCCCAGCATCCGTTGCTTCTCGCTGTCAGTCACGGCGGTCACCTCCCCGCAGGATCGAGGCCGCTTCCAGGATGGCCTTGATGTGCTGGGGATAGGTCCCGCAGCGGCAGAGATTGCCTACCATGGCTTCCTTGATCTCCTCCACCGTCGGATCAGGATTCCTGTCCAGCAGGGCTTTGGCGGTGACCACGAAACCCGGCGTGCAGAAACCGCACTGCATGCAGCTGTACTTGACGTAGGCCTCGATGAGCGGATGGTTGGCCCTGGTGATGCCTTCGATGGTCTCGATGCTTCTGCCGGCGCACTCGATCGCCAGCATCATGCAGGAAAGCACCGGCCTGCCGTCCATAATCACCGTGCAGGCGCCGCAGGCCCCTTCCCCACAGAATTCCTTGGTGCCGGTCAGGCCCAGTCTCTCCGCGAGCACGTACTGGAGAGTCCATTGGGGTTGCACCGGAATGGCGTGGGATTCCCCGTTCACCACCAGGTCGACCGTGGCTTCGGAGACCGCCCCGGAGACTGCATTCTTCTCTTGCACTTCCAACATATCCAACGACCCCCCATTCCCTCGTTCGGAATATGCTTTCGGCCGATAAGGCATATTACCAGGGTCGTCGCAGCCTCCGACATAAGGGACCGCGCCTCTCGGTCGCTTTCCCGCGTACTTCTCATAGTTCACGCGAAGTATTACAATCCCGTATAGATGGAACTGGACCTGTTCAAATCCTTTGTGGCCGTGGCGGAGGCTCGGAGCTTCAGCCGGGCCGCGCGGGCTACACACTCCACTCAGCCCACCCTCAGCCGCCAGATCGCCCGCCTGGAGAACGAGCTCGGCACCAGGCTCTTCGAACGCTACGGACGACACGTGGAATGCACCCCGAGCGGGGAACTGCTGCTGCCGCTTGCCCAAGCCATCATCAACCGGGCGAACGACGCCGTCAGTCTCATCCGCGAGCAAGCGGGAGCCGGTCCGAGCATAGTCCGATTCGGTGCCACCGGCAGTGTCTTCGCCCACCTGCTGACGCCCGCGCTCGCCTCCTTCTCAGCCGCTTACCCGAGCGTGAGCGTCGACCTCGTCGAGAAGAACGACGCCGCCTGTGAGGACGCGGTCATCAGTGGGGAGCTTGACTGTGCCGTGATGACGCCTTGGGGGTCGGCTCGGACGGCGACCCACCATCTGCTTACAGAAGAGATCCTACTCCTGCTCCCGCGAGGCCACCGGCTCGCGACCCACTCGGCGGCCGCTTTGAGCGCGCTTGCCAACGAGTCCATCCTGCTCCCCCCGAGCACAATGAACGCCGGCAACATAGCCGCCGATGCCTTTCGCCGCGCGGGCTTCGAGCCCAGGTTCTCCTACCGGGCCACGTACCCCGAGCTGACCAAGGCCCTGGTCAGGAGAGGTCTGGGGGTAGCGCCGATGCCGAAGATACTTCTCGCGCCCGAGACTCTCGAGGGACTGGTCGCCATCCCCTTCCAGGAACCGATAGCCCGGGATCTCGCCCTCATCTACCCGCGCGACCGTCCTTTGCCGGCAGCGGCACGGGCTCTGATGGTCCACATCAGGGCAGGGGTCTCCGGCAGTACCGAGAGCCCTCCCAGACGCAGGCCGCGGGAGCAGTAGGCGCCCCGGGCTTGGAGTGACCGTCGGTCGGTGCCCCGTTCCAAAGGGACGATTCCCATTGCTGGTCGGTCGTGGTAGCCTGGGCTCGCTATGACCCAGCCTGATACTTCCAAGTACATCGTGACCGAGCTCAAGATGCCGGAGGACAAGCGTCGCATCGACGACTATTACAGGAAGTACGCCTTCCGCATCCTCTGGATGGACAAGGACGTCGTCGAGGGCGCGTTCCACATGAACACCTCCTGGTTCCTCAGGCCGATCGCGAAGACGATCGAGGACAAACCTCACGTCCACGACACCGACGAGATCATCGGCTTCTTCGGTAGCGATCCGGACGATCCTTACGACCTTGGCGGCGAGGTCGAGATCTGGCTTGAAGACGACAAGCACGTCATCGACCGCACGGCCATGATCTTCGTCCCGGCGGGCATGAAGCACTGCCCGCTGGCGCTGACCCGGGTCGATAGGCCGATCTTCCACTTCACCATCGTCACCGGCGGCCGGTACGACAAGGAGATAAAGGGCGACACGCCCGCGCAGTGACGGAGTCTGGTCGCGCGCCGCGTAAAGCATCGGGCAAGGGAGCCGCGTCGCCTTCGCAGGCCTCCGAGAGAGCCATCCCCAGCTATACGGCTTCGTCATACTTCCCGGCAGCCATGAAAAAGTTCTCGTGAAGTGCTTGCCCTACTCCGGACTCGGCTATCATGTAGCGGGAGGCCCACGATGTGGGAGAGGTCTGAACGACCTCGCGGCCAGGACGCGCACGCACGGTCGAGACGCGGGCCGGGTCAGGTTTCGCCTTACAAAGGAATGGATGACTGATGAACATCGCGGTGTGCGTAAAACAGGTGATAGACACGGAGGCCGAGAAGAAGCTCGATCCTGAGTCTTGGCGTCTGGACCGCAGCGTGAACTGCATCCTCAACCCGTATGACGAATACGCGGTCGAAGAAGCATTGCGGATCAAGGAAGTCCACGGCGGCGAAGTAGTGGCCGTGTGCATGGGACCCGAGAGGGCGGAAGAAGCCATCCGCAAAGCACTGGCCATGGGGGCCGATAGCGCGCTCCTCGTGACAGACCCCGCGCTGGCCGGCTCGGACGCCCAGGCTACAGCCTACGTCTTGGCGGAAGCCCTGAAGGGCATCCAGTGGGACCTGGTGGTCTTCGGAGTGCGGTCCACCGACGGGGAGACCGGCTGCGTGCCGGCGGCTGTGGCCGAACGGCTAGGCGTGCCGTTGCTGTCTACCCTGGCGAAAGTGGAAGTACAGGGTTCCACCCTCACCGTCCACAGGGAGACCGAACAAGGTTACGTCGCCTACGAGTGCCCCACCCCCGCGGTGGTCTCCGTCATCAAGGGGATCAACGAACCGCGCTATCCATCGATGAAGGGCATCATGGGCGCGAAGAGGAAGCCCTTGGACATCAAAGACGCCTCTTCCCTCGGTCTGGACACGTCCCAACTGGGGCTGTCCGGAGCTAAGACCCGCGTACTGTCGGCTCGTTCTCCCGAACCCCGCAAAGCGGGGGTGAAGATAGAGGACGATGGTCAGGGCGCTCAGCGGATCGCCGATTTCTTGGCGAGCGAAAAGCTCGTGTAGTGGAGGAGATAGAGCAGTGAGCAATCAGAGTGGCATCCTCGTTATAGCGGAGCCCAAGGACGGCAAGCTCGCCAACGTCACCTTGGAAAGCATCACCAGGGCTCGAGCCCTGACCGCGACGGCCGGCGGGAGCGTCAGCGTGGTGATACCGACCGCCGAACCCGGCCCGCTGGTAGCCGCTGCCGGCCGGTACGGCGCCGACCGCGTCTACGTGGTCGAGAGCCCCGAAGCCGCCGTCTTTCGCCCCGGCCCCTTCATCGACGCGGCCATGGCCGCTGTTCAAGCGGCCGAGCCGGCCATGATCCTCTGCGCGGGCTCGCCCGACGGCCGGGACGTGGCTGCCGGCTGCGCCGCCCGTCTGGGGGCAGGTCTGCTGGTGGACATCACCGGGCTCGATATCCAAGAAGGCCGCTTTGTTGCGACGCACCCCTGTTTCGGCGGCAGTGTGATCGTGGAGAAGGTGGCGACCACCAGCCCGGCCGTCGCCACCGTGCGGCCTAACGTGTTCCCCCGCGAGGAAGCGCCCAAGGACGCTGAGGTCATACCGCTGACGGTGCAGTTCGCTCCCACCAGCCTGCTGGCCAAGGTGCTCGACGTCGTGTGCGAGAATGCGGGCATCGTCAGCCTCGAGGAAGCCTCGATCATCGTGGCCGGCGGCCGGGGTGTGGGCAGCGCCGAGAAGTTCGCTGTCATCAGAGCCTTGGCCGAGGAACTCGGCGCCGCCGTCGGCGCCAGCCGGGCCATCGTCGACGAGGGCTGGATCAGCCATCAATACCAGGTGGGACAGACCGGTAAGACCGTCTCGCCCAAGCTCTACATAGCCTGCGGCATCTCCGGAGCCATCCAGCACGCGGCCGGCATGCAGACTGCCGACTACATCGTGGCCATCAATAGGGACCCCGAGGCGCCCATCTTCAATTTCGCCGACTTCGGCGTGGTGGGCGATCTGCACGTCGTGGTACCGGCGCTGACGGAGGAGATCCGTAGGCGCAAAGCGGCATCTTAGGGCGCGACAATGACTGAAGAACGAGATGTCCTGGAAGTTGATGTCCTTTTTTTGGGCGGCGGCATCGCCTCTTTGAGCGGTGCGCTTCACCTCTCCAATCTGATCGCCGCCCACAACAAGAGCGGCGCCGGCAAGAAGCTCGACGAGGTGGGCATCGCGGTACTGGAGAAGGGTTTTGCCCCCGGCGCTCACGGGATATCGGGCGCAGTGATGGACCCAGCCCCGCTCAAGGAGTTGGTCCCAGATTATCTGGAGAAGAGCGCCCCTCTCGAAGGGGAGGTGAAGAAGGAATCGATCTACTTCCTCACCAAGAGCGGCAAGACCAAAGCTCCCGTCACCCCTCCCCCCCTGAACAATCACGGGAACTACGTGGTCTCCATGTCCAAGCTCAACCAGTGGATGGCCGGGCTGGTCGAGAAGAACGGGGTCGACATCTTCCCGGAGTTTGCCGGCGTCGAGGTCCTCTATGAAGAGAACAAGGTCATCGGCGTGCGCACGGGTGACAAGGGCATCGACGCGAAGGGCGAAAAGAAGTCCAACTACGAACCAGGAGCCGACGTCCAGGCCAGGGTCACGGTCTTCGGCGAAGGCTCGAGAGGGAACCTCACCAAGGATCTGGTCGCGCGTCTCAAGCTCGACGCGGGCAAGAATCCTCCCGGGTTCGAGCTTGGGGTCAAGGAGGTATGGGAACTCCCGGAGACGAGGCTTCAGCCCGGCGAGGTGATCCACACCCTCGGCTATCCCCTCAAGAGCGATGCCTTCGGTGGCGGCTTCGTTTACGGCATGAAGGACAACTTCATCAGCGTGGGCCAGCTGACCAGCCTCGACTACGCCGACCCCTTCGTCGATCCCCACAGGGAGTTCCAGAAGTTCAAACTCCACCCGCTGGTGAGCGATCTCCTCAAGGACGGGAAGCTGATCCAGTACGGAGCGAAGACCGCCCCGGTGGGCGGATACTACTCCATTCCCAAACTGGCCTTCGCGGGAGGCATGATCATCGGCGACGGCGCCAATCTCTTCAACAGCCAGAAGATCAAGGGCATCGACCTTGCAATGAGGTCCGGTATGCTGGCCGCCCGGACGATATTCGAAGGCCTGCTGGCCGACGACCTCTCTGAGGCGAGACTCCTGGAGTACGCCAAGGCCATGGCCGAGACCAAGGAGATCATGGGCCTCTACAAGGTGCGCAACTTCCATCAGGCCATGACCAGGGGTCTCTACCGGGGCATGTCCACGGCGGGGATGCAGTTTCTCCTCGGCGGCCGGGTCATCAGCAAGAGACTGGCGGCCAAACCCGACTACAGTCACATGAAGAAGATCACCGAGAAATATGGCACGCCCACTCCCTCGGCCGAAGCGATCGGCGACATGAAATATGACGGAAAGTTGACCTTTGACAAAGAAACGGACGTATATTACTCAGGAGCGAAACACGAGGAATCTCAGCCGTCTCACCTTAAGGTATTGGATCTTGATATCTGCTATGGCAGATGTGCCAGGGATTATGGCAATCCATGTGTGAGATTCTGTCCGGCCGGTGTGTATGAGATGACGGTCGATGAGTCGACCGGAAGCAAGACATTGAAGGTGAACTTTTCCAACTGCGTCCACTGCAAGACGTGTGACGTCAAAGACCCGTTCGAGAACATTCAGTGGGTGCCTCCCGAAGGGGGAGGAGGCCCGAAATACACCGTGATGTAGGTGGAGATCCTGGCAGCCCCGGGTCGAGCCCGGCAGGTCAGGTGCGGAACCACGCTCCGAGAAGAAAAGGCAACAGGTAAAGGAGTACCACATGCCACGTCCGGAAGAAGTAGAAGTCGTCAAGGCGATGAAAGCGGCAAAGACCGGCGAAGAGATCCTGGCCTCGTGGGCCATGCAGCGGCCGGGCTACAAGCCGGGTGACAAGGGCGATCCGTCCCTGGACTTCTGGGTCAAGAACCGCCCCGACATGCTGCAGACCTACGCCCAGAACCAGTTGACCGGGCTGCTCGACCGCGGCATCCTCGAGCCGAAGACCCGGTACCTGCTCCTCGTGGGCCTGTATATGATGAACAATCACTGGGAAGGCGTCCTGCCCCAGGCCTGCAACGCCAAGGCCGCCGGCGCGACCGAAGAGGAGCTCATGGAAGTGGCCTACTGTGTCTGCTACTCGGTGGGCAAGGCCAAGCTGCAGGAGAGCGGTCAGTGCCTGGACACGGTCTTCAACAACCCCACCTTCCAGGGGATCGAGGCCCTCAAGAAGTAAGTCACGCAGACCCTCCGGTCGGCGACAGAAGCATCAGAGCGAGACCGCCTTCGTGCGGTCTCGCTCTTCTTGTGCCGCCAGGTCCAAGCTTGACACGGCTGGTGCAAGCGTCCCCGCGGCCTGCGGAGTCGCTCCAAGCGGTGGCCCGGGGATGACCTGAGATCGAGCAGCGCGGTCGCCCCGTTCAGCATGTCCAGCTTCCGCAGCGCCACCGCTATGATGTCGCCGGGGAAGCGCCGCCCGGGTCCGTCCCACTTTGGTCTGATCCGGACCGCTCAAAACATCCCGTTGTCGTTGGCGGAGGTCTCCGGGATCTCCTGGATCGTGTCCCAATGCTCGACAATCTTGCCCTCCTCGAGCCGGAAGATCTCGATGATCGCGCGGCCGCGCGGAAGCGGAGGCCGCATGGAATGGACGTGCAGGATCACGTAGTCCCCGTCGGCGAGGACCCGCTTGACCTCGCTATGGGCCTCGGGGTACTCGGTCTTCAGCCAGGCGATGAACGTCGCCAGCCCCTCGGGACCCTCGCCTACCACTGGATTGTGCTGGCGATAGTAGCTCCCGATGTAGGGTCGGGCGGCGGCGTAGTCCTTCTCGTTGATGATGAGGTCGTAGAATTCGAGGACCGTCTTCTTGTTGGCTTCGAGCTGAGATCCCATTTCAGCATCATCCTTTCCTATTGGAATTCGCGTCCTTTCCCCACTTCTTCCTCAATGCCGCCGCGGCGCCGCCCACGATCGGCGCTCCGTGGGCAAAACAGGCCGTCTCGAATTCCAGCCCAGCCAGCATGCTCAGGTCTTGTCGCCCCTGAGCCAGGTCTTCGTAGATGGGGGACAGTCTCAGCCCATCCACGTGCTTAGCCACGTCGCCCACGAACAGAACCCCGCCATCCCCAGGCCAGAGAAAGGCTAGATGTCCCGCGGTGTGGCCCGGCGTCCCTATGGCCTCGATGCCCCCGGCCACGGGGATGATCTCGCCTGGCAGGACCTCCTTGTCGACGTTGGCCGGCGGGCTGGAGTCAGGCGACTTCTCGATGACCTCGGTGATGAACAGGCGGTTCTTCGGCCCCGGTGCCGCCTCCCAGGGACGGAAAGCCGTACCCGTCCGCACCAGTTCCGCGTCTGCCGGGTGCATCCAGGTCACCGCGCCGGTCGCCTCCTTCACCTCGGCCAGTCCACCCGCATGGTCGGGATGACAATGGGTGACGAGGACGTCACCGATCTCCTCCGGGCTGTGGCCCAGGGAACGGACCGCCTCGTCGATTAGGGCCATGGTCCCGGGGAACCCTGCGTCGATCAGGGTGAGACCCTCCGACACCACGATCAAGAAGACGTTCATGGCTTCGGCGTCGATCAGGTAGACGTGGTCGGTGACTTGTTCGATCAGCTTCTGGGCCACGAGTGCGCCTCCTTTCGGCGTGAGTCGTGCAACAGGGGGTCGTGCAGCGTCGTAGGTTGCTGGGACAGTCAATTGATATCACGTTTCAGACCTTCCGGACGATATACTTGTGCCTCCCGTGTCGACACTGGGAGGAATCCGTGAGACAGTCCGTGGTCCCGCCGTACGTTATGAGTGTGCCCGCGCTCTCCGACTACGGCTTCGTCGTGCCGCGAGGCGGCCTCGCCCGCGACGCGGACGAGGCCGCGACCCTCGCCGCTCACATAGGCTATCCGGTGGCCCTCAAGATCGTGTCGCCGGACATCCTTCACAAGACCGACATCGGTGGAGTCGAACTGGGGCTCGATTCCGAGGAAGCCGTACGTGCCGCCTACCGGAGCATAGTCGCTGCGGCCCACGAGCGGGCATCCGAGGCACGCGTGGAGGGGGTACAGGTCGAGGAGACGGTCACCGGAGGGTTTGAGATCATCATCGGCCTCAAGCGGGACGATCAGTTCGGCCCGGTCATCATGTTCGGGCTGGGGGGCATCTTCACCGAACTCCTGGATGACGTCAGCTTCCGGGTCCTGCCCATCGGTCCCGACGACGCCCGGCAGATGGTGACCGAGACCCGAGGGGCGCGCGTTTTGCAGGGCTACCGCGGACAAGCCCCCGTCTCGACCGAGTCGCTCGTCGACCTGCTGCTCGGCGCCGCCCGCCTCGGTCATCGACCTCGGCGAACAGCTGGAATCCGTGGATCTCAACCCCATCGCGGTCTGGGAGAAGGAACACCGGGTGCTCGACTACAAGGTCGTGACCCGCGAGCGCCCGGCTGCGGGCGACCAGGCCCTCGGCCGCGGGCGGCTCGCCATTCGGCGACTCGACCGCTCGGGTCGCGGATACCTCCCATCTCGCCACCTTCTTCGAAGCCCGCTCGGTCGCCCTGGTGGGCGCCTCGGCCACGCCCGGCAAGATCGGCTATGCAGTCCTCGACAGCCTGGCCAAGCACCAGTATCGGGGTGAGGTCTTTCCCGTGAACCCGACCAAGAACTCCCTCATGGGCCTCGAGACCTATCCCACCCTGAGCGCCATCCCCAGACCGGTGGAACTGGTCGTGTGCACCATCGATCTCGCGGCTGTGCCGGAACTCGTGCGGGAGTGTGCCGCCCGCGACGTCCACAACCTGGTCGTCGTCTCGGGGGGCGGCAAGGAACTGGGCGGAGAAAGAGCCGTCCTGGAGGCCGAGATCCGTCGCGTGGCCCGCGACCTAGGCGTGCGCGTGATCGGGCCCAACTGCATCGGGGTCTTCGATGGGATCACGCGACTCGACACCTTCTTCCAACCGCAGGAACGCATGACCCGGCCCCCCGCCGGACCGGTGGCCATGCTCAGTCAGTCGGGCACGGTGGGTATCGCCTTCCTGGAGGACGCGGCGTCCTTCGGGATGAGCAAGTTCGTCAGCTACGGCAACCGGGTCGACGTCGACGAAGCCGACCTGCTCACCTTCCTGGGAGACGATCCCGACACCGGCGTGATCGCCCTCTACGTGGAGGGTTCGAGAACGGGCGCGGCTTTCTGGATGCCGCCAGGCGCGTGACGGAACGCAAGCCCGTGGTCATCTTCAAGGCGGGACGGACGCCATCGGCCGCTCGGGCGGCGCTCACCCACACAGGCTTCTTCGCCGGTTCGTACAAAGTGGTCGAAGGTGCCTTCCGCCAGGCCGGGCTGATCGCGGTGGACAGCTACGAGGAACTGGTGGCGGTCAGCAAGGCCCTGGCCCTGCAGCCCCGGGCCAGAGGGAACCGGGTGGCCATGATCGGCAACGGCATCGGGACGACCGTCCAGGCTCTCGACATCCTCGCCAGCGGCCGGACTGGAGTTGGCCACGCTCGCCCCCGCGACCATCGCCCGCCTCACCGAGGTCTACCCCTCCTTCTACATCGTGCAGAACCCGCTGGACGTCACCGGCTCCGGCACCAGCACGGACTACGAGATCGGCATCCAGGCGCTCCTGGACGACCCCGGGGTGGACATCGTCATGCCCTGGATG
>CAWDXC010000016.1:0-236579 GCA_963806155.1 uncultured Actinomycetes bacterium | reverse complement strand
CGTCACGTTCGTCGAGGGCCTACGCGTCACCGACGCGGCCACGATGGAAGTGGCGAAGATGGTGCTGGTGGGAAAGGTCAACAAAGAGATCGTCAGCCTCATCAACAGCAAGGGGGCTCCGGCTGTCGGCCTGTGCGGTGACGATGGCTTTCTGCTGAGGGCTGAGCCCCTGGTCAAGCGCGGGTCGGACGGGACTCCTCTGGACCTGGGACTGGTCGGGGAGGTGACAGACGTCAACACCGACCTTGTCAACCTCCTGGAAGCCGACTACGTGCCGGTGGTGGCTTCGGTGGGCACAGGTTCGGCGGGGGAGAGCTACAACATCAACGCCGACACGGTCGCCGGAGCGCTTGCCGCCGCTCTCAAAGCCGAGAAGGTGATCTTCCTCACCGACGTCACCGGCATCCACGGTGATCTCGAGGACACGTCCAGCCGCATCTCGGAGTGCACGAGCGACGATCTGCTTGAACTCATAGAAGCGGCAAGGTCTCTCAAGGCATGATCCCCAAGCTGGAGGCGGTGCTGACCAGTCTCCAGGCGGGCGTGGCCGCAGCCCACATCATCGACGGCCGCGTGGCCCACTCCGTTCTTCTCGAGGTCATGACCGATGACGCCGGGTTGGGCACCAAGATCGTCGCAGGTAGCCGCTTCTCTCGATCGTAGGGGGGTGACAGTGAGTCTCAGGCATTTCCTCAAGATCACGGACCTGACCAAAGCTGAGTTCGATAGCGTGCTGGCCCAAGCGGCCCACTGGAAGCGCAATCCTCAGGGGGATGTCCTCAAGGGCAAGACGGTCGCTCTGATCTTCGGGAAACCGTCCACCCGCACCCGGGTATCCTTCAGCGTCGGAGTCCATCAGCTAGGGGGGATGCCCCTCTATCTGTCCGAGCAGGAGCTCCAGATGCGGAGATCGGAGAGTCTGGAAGATACCGCCCGGGTGCTGTCGCGCTACGTCGATGCGATCGTCATCCGCACCTTCGCCCAGAGGGACGTGGAAGATCTGGCCTCCGCGGCCTCCGTCCCGGTGATAAACGCTTTGACCGACTCGGACCATCCCTGCCAGGCCCTGGCCGACATCCAGACCTTCAGGGAACGATTCGCCGACCCGGCGGGGCGCAAGATCGTCTATCTGGGCGATGGCAACAACGTCGCCGCTTCTCTGGCCGAGGCAGCCGCGCTCGCCGGCCTCGACGTGTGTCTCAGCTCACCAGAGGGATGCGATCTGCCCGCCGATAGGATGGAGTCGATCAGGGCTCTCGCCGGGGTCACTGGCACCAGGGTGTGGGAGGAGCGCGACCCTAGCACCGCTGTCAAAGACGCCTCGGCTCTCTACACCGACGTGTGGATCAGCATGGGGCAGACGCAAGACGAGGCCAAGGTCGAAGCCCTTCGGCCGTATCAGCTCAACGCCTCCCTGCTGGCCCAGGCCCGGCCTGAGGCCATCGTGCTTCACTGCCTGCCGGCTCACAGGGGTGACGAGATCACCGACGAGGTAATGGACGGTCCCCAATCCGCGGTGTTCGACCAAGCAGAGAATCGGCTTCATGCGCAAAAGGCCCTCATGGTCTTTCTGTTGGTCGGATATGCGTCGGCTAGAGGTGCATCGGCGGGAGGTGCCTCATGAACAAGCGGCAGAGACAGCAGCTTATCCGGCGGGTCCTCAAGAGCAAGTCCATAACCAGCCAGCGCGAGTTGGTGGCCGAATTGGGGGCGGCGGGTTGCGAGGTGACCCAGGCCACCATCAGCCGAGACCTGCGAGAGATAGGCCTGCAGAAGGGGCGCGATCCCGCCGGCCGGGTGCGCTACGTGTTCATTCCGAACCTTGAGGAGCGCCCGGACCCCCCGACCGCGTGCGGACGGATGCTCAAGGAGTTCGGACGTGGCTTAGAGGTGGCTCAGAACCTGCTCGTGGTGCGCTGCGACCCGGGCACTGCTCCAGGCATGGGCCGGGTCGTCGACGAGCTTGATCATGACCTGATCCTCGGGTGCGTAGCTGGAGACGACACCGTCATCGTAGTCAGCAAGGACGTACAAGCGGCAGAAGCCGTGTACAGATATCTCACACAACTGGGAGGATGACGTAGATGGGCAACGAGAAGTGCGTGCTGGCCTACTCCGGAGGTCTGGACACCTCCGCCTTGATCCCGTACCTGAAAGAGAACTACGGCTACGACGTGGTCTGCGCTCTTGTTGACGTCGGCCGCATCCAGGGCCTCGAGGCCGCGCAGTCACGGGGGCTCCAGGCGGGGGCGATAGAGTCCGTGATCGTGGAGGCCAAGCAGGAGTTCCTGCGGGACTTCGCCTTCCCGGCGCTCAAGGCCAATGCCCTGTACGAAGGCAAATACCCGCTTCACTCCGCATTGTCCCGTCCGCTCATCGCCAAGAAGATGGTGGAGCTCGCGCACCAGTATGGAGCGAAGGTTGTAGCACACGGTTGCACGGCCAAAGGGAACGATCAGGTGCGCATAGATGTCTCCGTCCGCTGCCTTGACCCGTCCATCACCGTGCTGGGGCCGGCCCGCGAGTGGAACATGACCCGTCCCGAACTCATGGACTACACCGCCGCTCGCGGCATAGAGCTTCCCCTGACCAAAAAGAACCCCTACTCCATCGACGAGAACCTCTGGGGGCGGGCCATCGAATGCGGAGAGCTTGAGGACCCCTGGGCGGCGGCGCCCCCCGACGCCTACGTCTTCACCGCCGACCCACAGAAGGCCCCGGATGAGCCTGTCGAGCTGATCATCGGCTTCGAGGCTGGTATCCCGGTCTCGCTGGATGGCAAGGAGATGGACCCAGTCCTTCTGGTCGAAGCGGTCGACAAGATCGGGGGCGCGCACGGCTTCGGTCGGGTGGATATGGTCGAGAACCGCCTAGTGGGGATCAAGAGCCGGGAGACATATGAGGTCGCCGGCTCGCTCTCATTGATCATCGCCCACGGGGAGATCGAAGACCTGACCTTGACCCGGGAACTGCAGCACTTCAAGACGAGCATCGATCAACGGCTCACCGAGCTCATCTACGAAGGCTTGTGGTTCAGCCCCCTGGCCGAGGCCCTGCGTGCCTTCATCGACGAGAGCCAGAAGCATGTGACCGGCGAGGCCCGCCTGCGCTACTACAAAGGCTCCTGCAGCGTCGTGGGGCGGCGTTCCCCCAACTCCTTGTATGTGAGGAAACTGGCCACCTACGGGGCGGGCGACACCTTCAGCCACGAATCCGCCAAAGGTTTCATCCAACTGTGGGGCCTGCCGGTCGAGGTATGGGCCCGCAGCCGCCAAGGACTCCTGTGAGCGGACCCGTCATCAGCGGCGGCAGTGACAAGCCCTGGGGCGGCCGTTTCACGGCCGCCCCAGCACCCCTTTTCGAGCGCCTCAATGCTTCCATCCCTTTCGACCACGTTTTGGCGCCCTTCGACATCGCCGGCTCGCGCGCTCACGTGCGCATGCTGGCAGACATCGGCGTCCTGACGGGCGAGGAGCGCGATCGCATCCTAGAGGGATTGGACCGGGTGGCCCGAGAGGTGTTCGACGGCACCTTCGCCTGGTCTCTGGCGGACGAGGATATCCACATGGCCATCGAGCGGCGTCTGACCGAGATCATCGGCCCGGTGGGTGGCAAGGTGCACACCGGCCGCAGCCGGAACGATCAGGTGGCGCTCGACCTGCAGCTGTACCTCCGCGATGCGATCGCCGGGCACCAGAAGCGCGTGACCGCCCTGATGGCAGCTCTACTCGACAAGGCGGAGCGGAACCAGGCAACGATCTTTCCTGGGTACACGCACCTGCAGCGAGCGCAGCCGGTGTCGCTCGCCCATCACCTGCTCGCATACTTCTTCATGCTCCAACGTGACAGGCAGCGGTTCGACGAGTGGACCGGATCGTCATGGATGCCCCTGGGGGCCGGTGCTCTCGCCGGGGTCAACTACCCCCTGGATAGGGAACAGGTCGCCGCCGAGCTGGGTTTCTCCAAGGTGGCGCCGAATGCTATGGATGCGGTGGCCGCTCGGGACACGGCCTTCTTCTATCTGGCTATCGCCACCGGTTGTGCGCTCACCCTGTCCCGTCTGGCGGAGGAGATCGTCCTCTGGACCACCCAGGAGTTTGGTCTGGCTTCACTGCCCGATTCGTGGACGTCGGGGTCCAGCATCATGCCCCAGAAGCGCAACCCCGACGCAGCCGAGTTGATCCGAGCCAAGGCCGCTGGCTTTCTCGCCCGCCTGCAGGGACTGGGAGCGCTTCTGAAGGGGCTTCCGCTCGCCTACAACAAGGACCTGCAGGAAGACAAGCTGTATGTCTTCGCGAGCCGCGAGGGACTCGATCTCTGTTTGGACGCGATGACGGCCATGATCCAAGGGATCGCCTTCGACCGGGATCAGGGGAGACGAGCAGCCGAGGGCGGCTACGCCCAGGCGACGGATGTAGCCGACTACCTCGCAGACAAAGGTGTACCGTTCCGCGAAGCCCATCGGCTCACCGGTCGCTTGGTGGCGCTTCTCGCGGCCGAAAGCCGCCCTCTTGCCGCAGCTACTAGAGCAGAGCTAGAGGAGATAAGCCCCCTGTTCGAAGAGGATTACTACGCGATCGTCGACCTGGATCGTGTGATAGCGGCCAAAGTATCTGCAGGAGGGACCGCGCCGCAGCGGGTGGCCGAGCAATTGGCTCTGGCCCGTAGTGTCCTGACACGGGTCTGACGGCCCGCCCGGCCGGGAGAGACCCGGCCTGGGGCGGAGGCCGCCCATCATCACCTCCTGCTAAGATGGGCCGATGAGCGTGCACCCCTGTCACTCGATGGCCGCGACCCGCTTGCCGGCGGGCCGCATACTCACCGAGGACTTCTTCGCCCGGTCCTCGGAGTCGGTGGCCCCGGACCTGATCGGCAAGATCCTCTGGCGCGAGGGCGTCGGCGGCGGGCGCCTCACCGAAGTCGAAGCCTACCTTCCGGACGACGACCCCGCCTGTCACGCCGCCTGCGGCCCGACCAGACGGAACGCCGCCATGTTCGGCCCACCCGGTACCGTTTACGTCTATCTGAGCTACGGAGTACACGTGCTGCTAAACCTGGTATGTGACCGAGAGCAGGTCGGCTCGGCCGTCCTTATCCGCTCGTTCGAGCCTCTGGGCGAAACCAGACACCTCAGACTCAACCCGGCGGGGAACGGGAAGGCCAAGAGCCCAGGCGGAGGCTCTTCTGACCACGCGGACTACGGACCTCCTCTCTGCTGCGGGCCCGGTCGGGTCGGGCAGGCTCTGGATCTTTACCTGGGATTGAACGGTCTGCCCCTGGGAGAAGCGTCGAGCCTGTACGTCATCGACGACGGGGTGGCTCCGACTGTCCAACGCACCACAAGGATCGGCATCTCCAAGGGAGATGGCCTGCTCCTAAGATTCATCATGAGCGACAGCGCTTACGTGAGCCGTCAAGCGCGACCGAGAGGAGGCCGAAAAGGATGAGACTGGGGGAGATGTACGAGTTGGCGGTCCGAGCCGGCGTGGCCGCGGATCCCCGAAGGGAGGAGGGCATAGCTCAAGTCCTCGAGCGGGCCCGAAAGGACTACGAAGCTTTGACTCCGGACAAGCGCTGGGAGTTCGACCTGGAATCCTTGTCCAACCCGTATGCTGACACCCGGATCCTCGTGGGCGATCCCGAGACCGAGGTGAAGGGCATCCTGGTGGGGATCGATCTGGAGGTCGGTGAAGTGTTGCTGGCCGACGCGCTGCGCGCCAAGGGGCGGAATATCGACCTGCTGCTAGCTCACCACCCCGAAGGCCGCGCGCTGGCTCGCCTGGAAGAGGTGATGGGAGTTCAAGCCGACGTCTGGCGCAAGTTCGGCGTCTCGATAGCCTACGGCGACACGGTCATGAGCGAGCGTATGACAGAGATCATGCGCGCCATACATCCTCGCAACAACGAACAGAACATCGCTGCCGCCCGCCTGCTGGACCTACCCTACATGTGCTGTCACACCCCGGCCGACAACAATGTCAATGCGTTCGTCCAGGCGCGTTGTGACGAACTGGGGCCGGACAGCACGGTGGACGAGCTGCTCGACATGCTCAAGGCCATACCTGAGTACCGCGAGGCCGTCCTTCAGGGCACCGGCCCCGTCATCTTCGAGGGCAACGGGAAGCGGCGTACCGGCAAGATCATGGTGGACATGACGGGTGGCACCTCAGGGCCGGTGGAGGCGATCAGCAAGCTGGCGGCTGCGGGGGTGGGAACGATCGTCGGCATGCACATGGGCGAGGATCACCGCAAGAAGGCCAAGGAGGAGAGGGTCACAGTGGTCATCGCCGGGCACGTCTCCTCGGATTCCCTGGGCATGAACCTGATAATCGACCAGTACGAGCGCCAGGGAGTGGACGTGCTCGGGTGTTCCGGCTTCACTCGGGTGAGCCGGAACTAGAGGGAGGGGACTGGCGCGGTCCGTTCGCCGATGGCGAGCGGCTTGCCGAGGCCGCCGGATGATCTGCCAGGCCCCCAGGCTGGTTCTGGCCATGGTATGCTGCCGCGCGGGAGGTGGCCGATGGATACGACGATCGCGTCTAACGACGTTCCCGGCGAGGTGCGCGAGGAATACGAGGAACTGCTCCTCGGCAGCGTCGACGCGTTGCCGGTGGACGAGCTGCTACGCCAGCTGACGCGGGCACGAGCCGAGGGTCGGCCCCTGCGCATCAAGCTCGGCGTGGACCCCACCGCTCCGGATATCCACCTCGGACACACGGTGGTGCTCCGCAAGCTGGCGCAGTTCCAGGCCCTCGGCCATACCGCCGTGCTCATCATCGGCGACTACACCGCGAAGGTGGGCGATCCCTCCGGCCGCTCGAAGCTGAGACCGCGTCTCTCCGATCAGGAGATCACGGAGAACGCCCTCACCTATGTCGAGCAGGCAGCCAAGGTCCTCGACATGGACAAGGTCGAGCTCACCCGCAACGGCGACTGGCTGAGCCCTCTCCGCATGGACGAGGTCCTCAAGCTCACAGCCACGGTCACGGTGGCCCGTATGCTCGAACGCGACGACTTCTCCCGTCGCTATCTCACGAACGAGCCCATCTCCATGCTCGAGTTCATGTACCCGCTGCTGCAGGGCTACGACAGCGTGGCTGTCCGGGCCGATGTGGAGCTGGGGGGTACGGACCAGAAGTTCAATCTGCTCATGGGCCGCACCATAATGGAAGCGTATGGCCAGTCTCCGCAGAGCATCCTCACCGTTCCGCTGCTCGTCGGCACCGACGGTGAGCAGAAGATGTCCAAGACCTACGGTAACTACATAGGAGTCAATGACGCCCCGGACGATATGTTCGGCAAAGTGATGTCCATTCCCGACGACCTGATGGTCACCTATCTCGGTCTCCTCAGCGGAGCGAAACGCCGAGAGGTCGAGGCTTTCGAGCGGGGACTTCGGGAAGGTAGCTATCATCCCGCCCAGGCGAAACGCGACCTAGCGGAGAGACTGGTCAGCCTCTACCACTCCCCGGATCTGGCTGCACAAGCCCGGGCCCAGTTCGACCGGGTCTTCAAAGAGAAAGATCGACCGGAAACCATCCCCGAGGTGGCCTTGCCGTCGGAAGCCGTCCGCGAAGGGCGAGTGTGGCTGCCACGCCTCCTCACAGGCCTCGGTCTGGCCTCCTCCAATGGCGAGGCTAGGCGTCTTGTCGAGCAGGGGGGCGTGAAGCTCGACGACACCGTTCTCCTCGACGCAAGCGCGGAACTCGATCCGGCCTCTCTCCACGGGGCCGTGTTACAGGTGGGCAAGCGCAAGTTCGTCCGTATCACTTAGCCTGCCTAAGACCAAAGTCCGAGGGGCCCTGCGCAGACGGCCGCTACCATCGACCAGTACGGCGCATTATGCGCGAGGATGACGATGGAGGTGGCTAACATGCAGGCCTGGCGACAGCTGGCACTTCTGGTGTGTGCGGGCGTGTCCGTGGTGATCCCGGCCGCAACCGGCTGCGGCTCGGAGCGGGTTCCGGGCGATTCCGCGACCTCCCTGACGATGACGTCGGCGGTGAGTCCTTCATCGAGCATCTCGACCACGACGGTTACGGCGACGCAGACCTCGTTGTCCTCGACGCCTGCCTCGGTTGTCGAGTCGCGGTCGGATGTCGCCGAGCTCTTCGGTGAGTTGGCCCGGACGATGGCTCCCTTGCCGGTCTACGGCCTGGAGGAACTCCCCCTCGAGGTGTCTCTTCCCACGAAATGGTGGCCGGTGCTGTCGGTGGACTTGCCGTCCGACTACGACGGGCCCGACGTCGCCAACCCCTGGGTCTCCGACTCGCCCCCAGGCACGCAGGAAGCACAGGTGCTTTTGGAGACAAGCGACGGGTGGCTCGTCATCCTGGAGAACTTCCGGGGCGACCTGGGAGATGTCACCGGGTCTGCCGTAGGAACCGTGGCCGGCCGACCGGCCGTGCTCTACGAGCTTGGCGGCGGCGTCTTGGTGCAGTGGAGCGACCGCGGCGCCTGGTACGGGGTCTTCGGCCGGGGCGTCGGCGCCGACGAGGTGGTGCGGACTGCCCTTGTCCTCAAACCGATCGACCCGGCGTATTGACAGTTGGGCCGACTGGGTCTACAATACTTAGCCTCAAGATGATCCGACTACTCGTTGACAGCACGAACGACCTGGCGAGGGCGCGCGGATAGCCTGAATGCTACAGCCGCCGCTCTCAGAGCCGCTCGTGCGTTCGGCACAGTGGCTCTGATTTTTTTGAGGAAGGTGTTGCGGTTCGTGGGCGCGGAAGAATGAGCGCGCCGGACACCTCTGGAGCGGGTTGACGCCACCAGCAGGTGGTGCTAATCTTCCCGGCCGCGCCTAGGAGCGCAGTGGTCTTTGAAAACTGAACAGCGTTGTCGGATCGGACCGTTTTGACGATGGTCCGTTCTGTCAGCAACGAATCTGCGAGGACGTCGTCTTCTAGTGGGACGGCTGTTCTCGCAGATTCGTTGCTGACAGAACGGAGCCATCGACTGAGACCGATCCGACGACGTGTCACCCAAAGACCCACTTCAGCTGCCTGGCGCACGCCCAGCCGGAAAGATACGCGCACTTCACTCGTCGTCGAACCCGCCGTCAGCGAGCTGGCTCCGCGCCCACCGAAAGCAGACACCTTGCACGAAATTGAGGAAAAGCCGCTGTCCGAACGCACGAGCGGGACAAAGCAGCGGCTGTAGCGTCGGCCGTCCGCCGCGCCCTCGCCAGGTCGTTCGTGCTGTCAACGAGTAGTCGGTATTGTGAGCCATGGCCGATTTCGCCGGGTCGATCGGTTTGAGGACAAGGGCAGTCCGCACCACCTCGTCGGCGCCGACGCCGCCGTTCGTACGGCGCCGCGGTCGCTCCACTGCACCAAGATCCGCCGGCAACTCATACAGCTGGTCGGGTTCCGTTCACTGCACCCACGGCCGACGCCTGAGACGTCGCCGAGATCGCCACGGAAGTTCTCCAACACGACCAGCCACCCGTCTCCTTCTCTCCACACCGCTGCGCTTCCTCCGTGCCTCGCGCAAGTCGACTCACGGGGATGCGAGGCGGGCCCTTCGTCGTCGGACGGCAAGTCCCCGACAGCACCGGCCACCACTTCGCGGGACGATCGGCCCGAGGGGAAGTTCCTCCACCCGTAGACCGGCAAGGGAGCCATCCGTCGACTTTCGCGAAGAGCTCGGCGAACACGCCGCGACCGACTACCGAGGCAGGCGTCGAGGACACCGAGGGCTGCCGTCGCGTCGACCGTCGAGGTCGACCGTCGCGACGGCTCACCGCCTGACGACAACGTCAGGCAGGTCGCGGAATCGCCCACCCCCTGCCGAGCCGCGGCCGGTTGCGGCCCGCTCACCACGACGCCCCCGTCGTACACCAGACACTGCCAGCTGTCGCCAGCGACGCATGGCGGCCACCTCCATCGGCATCCTCGCGCATCCGCGAGGACTGGTCAGGATCGCGGCCGGCGGCGCATGGCCCATCGGACGTGATCGCCGGAAGGCTGAGCGATACGGACGAACTTGCGCTTGCCCACCTGTAAGACCGCCCCGTGGAGACTGGCCGGCTCAAGTTCCGCGGTGGCGTCTTGCAGGGAACGGTGTCGTCGAGCCTGACGCCCCCCTGTTCGACAAGGCGCCGTGCCTCGCCGTTGGAGGAGGCCAGACCGCGCGGCCGTGAGCAGGCGGGGCAGCCACACCGACCATCCTGCACGGCCTCCGACGGCAAGGCCGCTTCGGGGATCTCCGCCGGTCGATCCTTCTCTTTGAACACCCGGTCGAAGTGGGCGCGGGCGTGCAGCCTGCTCCGGGGAGTGATAGAGGCTGACCAGTCTCTCCGCCAGGTCGCGCTTGGCCTCGCCGGATGATAGCTACCTTCCTCGAAGCCCGCTCGACGGACTCGACCTCGCGTCTGCCCGCCCCGGCTGAGAAGACTCCAGATAGATGACCATCAGACGAATCCGGGATGGACATGACCTTGCCGAACATGTCTTCGGGGGCGTCGTCGACCCCGATGTAGTTGCCGTAGGACTTGGACATCTTCTGCTCGCCGTCGGTGCCGACCAGAAGCGGCACGGTGAGGATGCTCTGCGGAGCCTGGCCGTAGGCCTCCATGATGGTGCGGCCCATGAGCAGGTTGAACTTCTGGTCGGTGCCGCCCAGCTCGACGTCGGCCCGGACGGCCACGCTGTCGTAGCCCTGGAGCAGCGGGTACATGAACTCCAGCATGGAGACGGGTTCATTGGCGAGATACCGCCGCGAGAAGTCGTCGCGCTCGAGCATGCGCGCCACCGTAACGGTAGCCGTCAGGCTGCAGGACCTCGTCCATGCGCAGCGGTCCCAGCCAGTCGCCGTTGCGGGTGAGTTCGACCTTGTCCATGTCGAGCACCTTGGCTGCCTGCTCGACGTAGGTGAGCGCATTGGCGCGTGATCTGCTCGTCGGAGAGACGCGGCCGAAGTCTTGGAGCGACCCGAAGGGTCGCCCACTTTGGCCGTGTAGTCGCCGATGATAAGCACGGCCGTGTGTCCGAAGCCTGGAACTGGGCGAGCTTGCGCAGAACGACGGTGTGGCCGAGATGGATGTCCGGCGCCGTGGGGTCGACGCCGAGCTTGACCCGCAGGGGCCGGCCTTCGCGCCCTGCCCTGGCCAGCTGACGCAGAAGCTCCTCCTCAGGCAACACGTCCACGCTGCCGAGCAGTAGCTCCTCGTACTCTTCGTCGCACCTCGGACGGAATGTCCTAGGATCGTCCCCTCCATCGGCCACCTCCCGCACCCGCGCGGGGCCACGGCGGCCGGCAGCAGCTACCACGCTCCCGCGCGTCCTCCTAGGCGCGGCTCACCCGCGTGAATCCGGAGCACCCGACGACATCGACGCCTTCGCGCTCGAACTGGTCGATGATCAAGTTCATGCCCAGTGAATCCGACGAGACGTGCCCGGCGATGACCACTTGTGACCCTGCTCCGCCTTCGCTTTCTTGCGGTGCTCCTCGCCCATGTGCATGCCGACGATCGTGCCCACTCCCGCCGCCGCCAGCTTGCTGGACGTCGCCTCCACCGGCCCTGAGGTGCCACCCGTCATGTCGACCATGATCTTGCCCGTCCGCCGCTTCCCGTCGCCTTCGAAGATGACGGGGCCGGTGCCCTGAAGGACGGCCTCCCGGTACTCCGGGATGGACTTGAGCATGTCGAGCAGCTCGTCGACCGTGCTGTCGGGCCCCAGTTCGTCACAAGCGCGCCTGGACGAAGCGGTTGACATTGTTGTCGGCCGGGGTGTGACAGCACATGTAGGGTAGGTCGAGCAGCCGGGCGGCAGCGATGTTCTGTTCGTTGTTGCGAGGATGTATGGCCCGCATGATCTCTGTCCTGTACGCTCATGAGCGTCCTGGCCACGTAGGCTATCGAGAACACGCCGAACTTGCGCCGACGTCGGCTTGAACGCCCATCACCTCTTCCAGCGAGCCAGCGCGCGGCCTTCGGGGTGGTGAGCTAGCAGCAGGTCGATACTCCGCCCCTTGGCGCGTCACGCATCGCCGCGACGTTCGCCGACCCCACAGATCCCCACCAGGATGCCCTCCACCTCGATCTCGGGATCGCCCACGAGGATCCGCGGTCAGCATACGGGTTGGACAGGATTTCCAGTCGAAGCTCCGCGCTTGTCCGGAGTCAAAGCTTCGTAGTCCTCTCGGGCCCGCTCGAGGACTTGAGCTATGCCCTCCTCTTCGGGGATCCGCGGCCACGCCGGCTCGGACCGCCAACTCGTACATCTCCCCCAGTCTCATCCTTTTCGGCCTCCTCTCGGTCGCGCTTGACGGCTCACGTAAGCGCTGTCGCTCATGATGAATCTTAGGAGCAGGCCATCTCCCTTGGAGATGCCGATCCTTGTGGTGCGTTGGACAGTCGGAGCCACCCCGTCGTCGATGACGTACAGGCTCGACGCTTCTCCCAGGGGCAGACCGTTCAATCCCAGGTAAAGATCCAGAGCCTGCCCGACCCGACCGGGCCCGCAGCAGAGAGGAGGTCCGTAGTCCGCGTGGTCAGAAGAGCCTCCGCCTGGGCTCTTGGCCTTCCCGTTCCCCGCCGGTTGAGTCTGAGGTGTCTGGTTTCGCCCAGAGGCTCGAACGAGCGGATAAGGACGGCCGAGCCGACCTGCTCTCGGTCACATACCAGGTTTAGCAGCACGTGTACTCCGTAGCTCAGATAGACGTAAACGGTACCGGGTGGGCCGAACATGGCGGCGTTCCGTCTGGTCGGGCCGCAGGCGGCGTGACAGGCGGGGTCGTCGTCCGGAAGGTAGGCTTCGACTTCGGTGAGGCGCCCGCCGCCGACGCCCTCGCGCCAGAGGATCTTGCCGATCAGGTCCGGGGCCACCGACTCCAGGACCGGGCGAAGAAGTCCTCGGTGAGTATGCGGCCCGCCGGCAAGCGGGTCGCGGCCATCGAGTGACAGGGGTGCACGCTCATCGGCCCATCTTAGCAGGAGGTGATGATGGGCGGCCTCCGCCCCAGGCCGGGTCTCTCCCGGCCGGGCGGGCCGTCACGACCCGTGTCAGGACACTACGGGCCAGAGCCAATTGCTCGGCCACCCGCTGCGGCGCGGTCCCTCCTGCAGATACTTTGGCCGCTATCACACGATCCAGGTCGACGATCGCGTAGTAATCCTCTTCGAACAGGGGGCTTATCTCCTCTAGCTCCTGCTCTAGTAGCTGCGGCAAGAGGGCGGCTTTCGGCCGCGAGAAGCGCCACCAAGCGACCGGTGAGCCGATGGGCTTCGCGGAACGGTACACCTTTGTCTGCGAGGTAGTCGGCTACATCCGTCGCCTGGGCGTAGCCGCCCTCGGCTGCTCGTCTCCCCTGATCCCGGTCGAAGGCGATCCCTTGGATCATGGCCGTCATCGCGTCCAAACAGAGATCGAGTCCCTCGCGGCTCGCGAAGACATACAGCTTGTCTTCCTGCAGGTCCTTGTTGTAGGCGAGCGGAAGCCCCTTCAGAAGCGCTCCTAGTCCCTGCAGGCGGGCGAGAAAGCCAGCGGCCTTGGCTCGGATCAACTCGGCTGCGTCGGGGTTGCGCTTCTGGGGCATGATGCTGGAGCCCCGACGTCCACGAATCGGGCAGTGAAGCCAGACCGAACTCCTGGGTGGTCCAGAGGACGATCTCCTCCGCCAGACGGGACAGGGTGAGCGCACAACCGGTGGCGATAGCCAGATAGAAGAAGGCCGTGTCCCGAGCGGCCACCGCATCCATAGCATTCGGCGCCACCTTGGAGAAACCCAGCTCGGCGGCGACCTGTTCCCTATCCAGGGGGTAGTTGACCCCGGCGAGAGCACCGGCCCCCAGGGGCATCCATGACGATCCGGTCCACTCGTCGAACCGCTGCCTGTCACGTTGGAGCATGAAGAAGTATGCGAGCAGGTGATGGGCGAGCGACACCGGCTGCGCTCGCTGCAGGTGCGTGTACCCAGGAAAGATCGTTGCCTGGTTCCGCTCCGCCTTGTCGAGTAGAGCCGCCATCAGGGCGGTCACGCGCTTCTGGTGCCCGGCGATCGCATCGCGGAGGTACAGCTGCAGGTCGAGCGCCACCTGATCGTTCCGGCTGCGGCCGGTGTGCACCTTGCCACCCACCGGGCCGATGATCTCGGTCAGACGCCGCTCGATGGCCATGTGGATATCCTCGTCCGCCAGAGACCAGGCGAAGGTGCCGTCGAACACCTCTCGGGCCACCCGGTCCAATCCCTCCAGGATGCGATCGCGCTCCTCGCCCGTCAGGACGCCGATGTCTGCCAGCATGCGCACGTGAGCGCGCGAGCCGGCGATGTCGAAGGGCGCCAAAACGTGGTCGAAAGGGATGGAAGCATTGAGGCGCTCGAAAAGGGGTGCCGGGGCGGCCGTGAAACGGCCGCCCAGGGCTTGTCACTGCCGCCGCTGATGACGGGTCCGCTCACAGGAGTCCTTGGCGGCTGCGGGCCCATACTTCGACCGGCAGGCCCCACAGTTGGATGAAACCTTTGGCGGATTCGTGGCTGAAGGTGTCGCCCGCCCCGTAGGTGGCCAGTTTCCTCACATACAAGGAGTTGGGGGAACGCCGCCCCACGACGCTGCAGGAGCCTTTGTAGTAGCGCAGGCGGGCCTCGCCGGTCACATGCTTCTGGCTCTCGTCGATGAAGGCACGCAGGGCCTCGGCCAGGGGGCTGAACCACAAGCCTTCGTAGATGAGCTCGGTCAGCCGTTGATCGATGCTCGTCTTGAAGTGCTGCAGTTCCCGGGTCAAGGTCAGGTCTTCGATCTCCCCGTGGGCGATGATCAATGAGAGCGAGCCGGCGACCTCATATGTCTCCCGGCTCTTGATCCCCACTAGGCGGTTCTCGACCATATCCACCCGACCGAAGCCGTGCGCGCCCCCGATCTTGTCGACCGCTTCGACCAGAAGGACTGGGTCCATCTCCTTGCCATCCAGCGAGACCGGGATACCAGCCTCGAAGCCGATGATCAGCTCGACAGGCTCATCCGGGGCCTTCCGTGGGTCGGCGGTGAAGACGTAGGCGTCGGGGGGCGCCGCCGCAGGGGTCCTCAAGCTCTCCGCATTCGATGGCCCGCCCCCAGAGGTTCTCGTCGATGGAGTAGGGGTTCTTTTTGGTCAGGGGAAGCTCTATGCCGCGAGCGGCGGTGTAGTCCATGAGTTCGGGACGGGTCATGTTCCACTCGCGGGCCGGCCCCAGCACGGTGATGGACGGGTCAAGGCAGCGGACGGAGACATCTATGCGCACCTGATCGTTCCCTTTGGCCGTGCAACCGTGTGCTACAACCTTCGCTCCATACTGGTGCGCGAGCTCCACCATCTTCTTGGCGATGAGCGGACGGGACAATGCGGAGTGAAGCGGGTATTTGCCTTCGTACAGGGCATTGGCCTTGAGCGCCGGGAAGGCGAAGTCCCGCAGGAACTCCTGCTTGGCCTCCACGATCACGGACTCTATCGCCCCCGCCTGGAGCCCCCGTGACTGCGCGGCCTCGAGGCCCTGGATGCGGCCGACGTCAACAAGAGCGCAGACCACATCGTAGCCGTAGTTCTCTTTCAGGTACGGGATCAAGGCGGAGGTGTCCAGACCTCCGGAGTAGGCCAGCACGCACTTCTCGTTGCCCATCTACGTCATCCTCCCAGTTGTGTGAGATATCTGTACACGGCTTCTGCCGCTTGTACGTCCTTGCTGACTACGATGACGGTGTCGTCTCCAGCTACGCACCCGAGGATCAGGTCATGATCAAGCTCGTCGACGACCCGGCCCATGCCTGGAGCAGTGCCCGGGTCGCAGCGCACCACGAGCAGGTTCTGAGCCACCTCTAAGCCACGTCCGAACTCCTTGAGCATCCGTCCGCACGCGGTCGGGGGGTCCGGGCGCTCCTCAAGGTTCGGAATGAACACGTAGCGCACCCGGCCGGCGGGATCGCGCCCCTTCTGCAGGCCTATCTCTCGCAGGTCTCGGCTGATGGTGGCCTGGGTCACCTCGCAACCCGCCGCCCCCAATTCGGCCACCAACTCGCGCTGGCTGGTTATGGACTTGCTCTTGAGGACCCGCCGGATAAGCTGCTGTCTCTGCCGCTTGTTCATGAGGCACCTCCCGCCGATGCACCTCTAGCCGACGCATATCCGACCAACAGAAAGACCATGAGGGCCTTTTGCGCATGAAGCCGATTCTCTGCTTGGTCGAACACCGCGGATTGGGGACCGTCCATTACCTCGTCGGTGATCTCGTCACCCCTGTGAGCCGGCAGGCAGTGAAGCACGATGGCCTCAGGCCGGGCCTGGGCCAGCAGGGAGGCGTTGAGCTGATACGGCCGAAGGGCTTCGACCTTGGCCTCGTCTTGCGTCTGCCCCATGCTGATCCACACGTCGGTGTAGAGAGCCGAGGCGTCTTTGACAGCGGTGCTAGGGTCGCGCTCCTCCCACACCCTGGTGCCAGTGACCCCGGCGAGAGCCCTGATCGACTCCATCCTATCGGCGGGCAGATCGCATCCCTCTGGTGAGCTGAGACACACGTCGAGGCCGGCGAGCGCGGCTGCCTCGGCCAGAGAAGCGGCGACGTTGTTGCCATCGCCCAGATAGACGATCTTGCGCCCCGCCGGGTCGGCGAATCGTTCCCTGAAGGTCTGGATGTCGGCCAGGGCCTGGCAGGGATGGTCCGAGTCGGTCAAAGCGTTTATCACCGGGACGGAGGCCGCGGAGGCCAGATCTTCCACGTCCCTCTGGGCGAAGGTGCGGATGACGATCGCATCGACGTAGCGCGACAGCACCCGGGCGGTATCTTCCAGACTCTCCGATCTCCGCATCTGGAGCTCCTGCTCGGACAGATAGAGGGGCATCCCCCCTAGCTGATGGACTCCGACGCTGAAGGATACCCGGGTGCGGGTGGACGGTTTCCCGAAGATCAGAGCGACCGTCTTGCCCTTGAGGACATCCCCCTGAGGATTGCGCTTCCAGTGGGCCGCTTGGGCCAGCACGCTATCGAACTCAGCTTTGGTCAGGTCCGTGATCTTGAGGAAATGCCTGAGACTCACTGTCACCCCCCTACGATCGAGAGAAGCGGCTACCTGCGACGATCTTGGTGCCCAACCCGGCGTCATCGGTCATGACCTCGAGAAGAACGGAGTGGGCCACGCGGCCGTCGATGATGTGGGCTGCGGCCACGCCCGCCTGGAGACTGGTCAGCACCGCCTCCAGCTTGGGGATCATGCCTTGAGAGACCTTGCCGCTCTCTATGAGTTCAAGCAGATCGTCGCTCGTGCACTCCGAGATGCGGCTGGACGTGTCCTCGAGATCACCGTGGATGCCGGTGACGTCGGTGAGGAAGATCACCTTCTCGGCTTTGAGAGCGGCGGCAAGCGCTCCGGCGACCGTGTCGGCGTTGATGTTGTAGCTCTCCCCCGCCGAACCTGTGCCCACCGAAGCCACCACCGGCACGTAGTCGGCTTCCAGGAGGTTGACAAGGTCGGTGTTGACGTCTGTCACCTCCCCGACCAGTCCCAGGTCCAGAGGAGTCCCGTCCGACCCGCGCTTGACCAGGGGCTCAGCCCTCAGCAGAAAGCCATCGTCACCGCACAGGCCGACAGCCGGAGCCCCCTTGCTGTTGATGAGGCTGACGATCTCTTTGTTGACCTTTCCCACCAGCACCATCTTCGCCACTTCCATCGTGGCCGCGTCGGTGACGCGTAGGCCCTCGACGAACGTGACGGGCAGATCGAGCCTCTTCATGTAGTCGCTGATCTCGTTCCCGCCTCCGTGCACGATGATGGGCTTGATGCCGACGTAGCGCAGAAGGGCTATGTCGGTCGCGAACTCGTCCTTCAAGTCGGCGGAGCTCATCGCGGCCCCGCCATACTTGATGACCATAGTCTTGCCGCTGAACATGCGGATGTAAGGGAGCGATTCGAGGAGCGTCTCTACCCGCTTGCGGTATACCTCGCGCATGGCCTCGTTCGACCTTTCTAAGTGTGGTACTCGGCGTTGATGGTGATGTACTCGTGGCCCATGTCGGCGAAGAACAACTCGGTCGCCCGGGAGCCCAGACCAAGGTCCAAGCTGATGTCGATCTCCGGCTGCTTCATGGCCGCGGCCATGCCCTCGCGGTCGGCGTCCGAGACCGGACAGGCCGCCCCGCCCTCGACGACGGCGACCCCGCACAATTGCAGGGACGCGTCGGGGAGAAAGCGCCCGGCCATCGCCGCTCCGGCGGAGCTGATGATGCGGCCCCAGTTGGGGTCGCCCCCATGCATGGCCGTCTTTACGAGCGGTGAATCGGCGATGGCTCGGGCGACCGCCGTGGCGCCGGCCGCCGTCTCGGCGCCTGCGACCCTCAGACGCATGATCTTGGTCGCGCCCTCACCGTCGGCGACCATCATCAAGGCCACCCGCAAGAGCATGGCTTCCAGAGCATCGGCGCAGCGTGACAGGTCGTCTCCCGCCGGGTGCACGCCCGAAGCTCCACTGGCCAGGAATAGCACGGAGTCGTTTGTGCTCATCTCCCCGTCCACGGTGACGCGGTTGAACGACCCGACTACTGCTTTGGTAAGCAGCGCCTGCATCTCGGCTGGCGACAGCACCGCGTCGGTCGTCGCTACACATATCATGGTGGCCATCGCCGGCGAGATCATACCGGCGCCTTTCGCGCACACCCCCAGCCGGACCATGCCCGCGCTCGTCTCCACCTCGTACGCGCATGCCTTCGGGAAGCGGTCGGTGGTCATGATGCTGCGGTTGAACTCGGGGCCGCCGCCCGGCTTGATCGCCGCAGCCGCTCTTTCGGCGCCGGCGGCCATGACGCCGGCCTCGAGCTGCACACCGATGATGCCGGTGGAACATACCGCTACCGTCGAGGGCGGCACGCCCAGGGTCTCGGCGCAGGCCGTCTGCATGGCCCGGGCCGCGGTCAGCCCGGCGCCGCCGGTGCAGGCATTGGCGTTCGCACTGTTGATGACCACTGCGACGAGATGGCCCAGGTCGCATTCCGTTTTGTCGAGAACGATCGGGGCGGCGGCAAAGGCGTTGGTAGTGAAGACCGCCGCCGAGGTAGCATGCGGCCGCCACGCCCGCTCCACGGAGAGAACGCCCATGTCCGGGCGACCGCTATCCTTCAGCCCGGCCACGATGCCCCCGGCTAGGAACCCGACGGGGAAAGTGGCCCCCGGCGAACCTTCTTCCGGCTCTTTGAGGGTCACACCTTCCGGCACCGTCAGGAAACGCGAATCGTAGGGCGCGACGACGATCGGATGATTCGGCCCGCCGATGCCGCTTACCCCAGTACCGCTCATACTTTCCTCCCGAGTCCCGTGTCTTCGGAGAATCCAAACATGCAGTTCATGTTCTGCACCGCCTGGCCCGAAGCACCCTTCACCAGATTGTCGATAACGGTGATGACCTTCACCAGACCCGCCGCCGGGTCCTCGCGCACGGTCAGTCGGCAGTGGTTGGTAGTGGCCACTTCGGCCAAACCTGGTGCGTGGTCGCACACCTCGACGAAGGCTTCGCCTGAATAGAAGGCGCGATAGCGCTCCAACCAGGCCTCGGTACCGATCATCCCGCCTTGCGGCCGGAAATACATCGTGGTCAGTATCCCCCGGTCTACCGGCAGGAGGTGGGGTGTGAACGAAACCGGGACCGCACGCCCCGCGGCTGCGCTCAGTTCTTGCACCATCTCCGGCGTGTGACGGTGGCCGATCTCACTGTAGGCACGGAAGTTCTCGTTGACGGCGCAGAAATGTGTCTTTTCGGAAGGCGAGCGTCCCGCCCCAGATACGCCCGACTTGGAATCGACCACGACTCCGCCATCGATGACGTGTGCGACCGGCACCAAGCCCAGGAGCATGCCCGTCGGATAGCAGCCGGGGTTGGCTACAAGGCGCGCTTTTGCGATCCGGTCACGATGGATCTCGGTGAGGCCGAACACCGCTTGGGCAACCAGATCCGGCCGGGGGTGGACGAAGCCGTACCACTCAGCGTAGGCGCCCGGGTCCGTCAGCCTGAAGTCGGCGCTCAAATCGACCACGCGGCAGGCGGAGTCCACAAGCGCGGCCACCACTTCATGCGCCTCGGCGTGGGGATAGCAGACGAAGACCACGTCGGAGTCCGCCACCACGTCAAGCGAGTACTCCAGGTAGGTCTCTTCGACCCGCAGGTGCGGGAACACCTCGTCCACGCTCCGGCCCACGTAGGATTTCGAAGTGAGAGCCTTAAGCCGGACGTCAGGGTGCTGAGAGAGGATGTCCGTAAGGACGGCTCCGGTATAACCGGTCGCTCCGACTATGCTGGCCGCTATCACTTACGTACCCCCTTCCCCTACGCTCGGCTGACACTGATGCATGAATATACATTACTATGCAAGAAAATGCAAGGAAGGATATGCAAGGATGAAGCGCAGTCGCAGCGAAGATCCCGGAACCGACGGGCTCGCTATTCGATGTCGCCGTGGTCGTCGGCGACGCGAAGGCGTCGAGAGACGAGGGGGTCTATCAGGCGCGAAGCTGGGCGCCCAGCGTGCTGGCGACCCTGGCCAACATGCGCTCGCGGATCTCCCCCACCTCGGCGTCGCTAAGGGTGCGGTCCAGCGCTCGGAAACAGAGGCGCAGAGCGAGGCTCTTCTTGCCGGGCGGGATCTGCGCCCCCTCATAGAGATCGAACACAGCGACCTCCTCGAGGAGTTCGCCGGCAACCTCTCTCAGTTGCTTCATGACTTCTGCCGCCGGGATGCCTGCGTCGACGACGAGGGCCACATCCTGCTCTACCACTGGATACGCGATGAGATCGCGGAACATCGCCACCGTTCCTGAAGCCTCCAGAAGATCGTCCAGGCAGATCTCGGCGGCTACAGCCGGTCCACGAAGATCGTACGCCTGGAGGACCAGCGGGTGCACCTCGCCGAGCCATCCGACTACCCGTCCTCTGTCGTCGCGTACGGCCGCGCTCTTCCCCGGGTGGAGGAATCGCTCCTCGGCGGTTATGTATTCCAGGCTACAGTGAAGTCCCGAAGCGACTCGCTCGACGATCCCTTTGACAAGGTAGTAGTCCACCGTTGCGCCCGAGCGGAGCCATGACGGATCGTCCCATTCGCCGGTGATGAGCACCACTACCTGCGTCTTTTCCCGAGGCAAGAGTCCTTCTCCCGGCTCGTATACCCGAGCGGCCTCGAAGATGCGCACCCGGTCCTCGCGCACGAACACGTTCTGGCGCGCTGTCTCGAGGAGGCTTGGCAGGAGCATGGTCCGCATGGACGCCTGGTCGCTGCTGAGCGGATTTGTGATGCTCACGGTCGTCCGCCGGCGGTCGGCTGGGTCCAGTCGCAGCTTGTCCTGCCACTTGTCGTCGGTGAAGCTGTAATTGATGACCTGCGTTAGTCCGGCGCCCACCAGCAGGTCTTCGACTCGGCGCCGGGCCGTTTGCTGCCGGTCCAGTCCGCCCCTGCCCTGGCGCCGGGCGGGAAGGGTCGAGGGGATCTGTTCTAGGCCGTGGACGCGCGCGATCTCCTCGATCAGATCGATCTCCCGCCGTAGGTCGCCCCGGAACGTGGGGACGGTCACAAGGGATTCCTCTCCGCATTCCCCCACGTTGCAGCCAAGCCGGGCGAGGATGGCTGCGATCTCCGCCGTGGGGACCGTGGTCCCCAGGATGTGCTCCACCCGGGCCGTGCGCAGCTTGATCGTCTCTGGAGTGGGAAGGGGGACTCGTACGTCGATAGTGCCCACAGACACCTCCCCGCCGCACACGTCGACGAACAGGCTGCAGGCCATATCCAAGGCCAGAGGGACCATGTTGGGATCGAGGCCCTTCTCGTAGCGCGTGGAAGCCTCACTACGCAGACCCAGCGTGCCCGAGGTACGCATGATCGACGGTCCCGCGAAAGTTGCGCCCTCCAAAAGGATGTCGGTGGTGCTTTCGGTGACCTCGCTGTCGAGCCCGCCCATGATGCCGGCGACGACGGAGGCCCGCTCGGCATCGGCTATGACGAGCATGGTATCGGTGAGGACACGGCGCTCGTTGTCGAGGGTAGTGAGCTCCTCCCCCGGGTAGGCGCGGCGCACGATGATGCGTCCCCCGCGTATCGTGCGAAGGTCAAAAGCGTGGAGCGGCTGCCCCAGCGTCCAGAGGACGTAGTTGGTGACGTCGACGACGTTGCTGACCGGGCGCATGCCCGCGTGACAGATGCGGGCTTTCAGCCACAAGGGTGACTCCGCGATCTTGACGCCGCGGATGACCCTGCCGGCATAGCGGGGACACAGGTCGGGGTCCAGGACCTCGATGGCGATGTCTTCGTCTACGGGCAGGCTGCCCCAGGGGTGCAGGAAGGCGATGTCTTCGGCGAACGGAGCCTCCGTGATGGCAGCGATCTCGCGCGCCAGCCCTCGGATGGAAAGGCAGTCCGGGCGGTTGGGGGTGACCTCGACCTCCAGCACCCAGTCGCTGATCGGGAAATGATCCACGAGCAGCTCGCCGGCCTCCCACGGATCCGGAAGGACCATGATGCCGGGGCTCTTCGCCGCCAGACCCAACTCGGCCTCCGAAAGGATCATGCCTGCCGACTGCACTCCCCGCAGCTTGGCGTCGCGGATGCGCGTGCCGTCCGGCATCATCCCACCCGGCAAGACTACCGCCACCGTCTGGCCGGCAGCCACATTGGGCGCACCGCAAACGATTGTCCGCGGCTCGCCCTCTCCGACATCCACGATGCACACCGAGAGCTTATCGGCGTCCGGATGCCTGCGGCAGTCGAGCACCTTGCCAACGAGGAACCGCTCCAGGTTCTCCGAGTCGCCGGGTACGCCCACCTGGGCCACGCGCTCTACTTCGGTACCAGTGAGGGCCAGGTGCGAAGCCAACTCGTCCACGTCCATCTCGATCGTTACGTACTCTCGCAGCCAGGAAAGGGGGGCTTTCATGGTCGTCTCCGCTCAGAACTGGCGCAGGAAGCGCAGGTCGTTCTCAAAGAACAGCCGAAGGTCGTTCACACCGTGCTTGAGCATGGCGATACGCTCGATACCCACGCCGAAAGCGAACCCGGTATAGACCTCGGGATCGTAGTCCACGAAACCAAAAACGTCCGGATCGACCATGCCGGCGCCGAGGATCTCCAGCCAGCCGCTCCTTTTGCACAGACGGCAACCGGCTCCATCGCAGATCATGCAGGACACGTCCACCTCCACCGAGGGCTCGGTGAAGGGGAAGTAGTGGGGCCGCAGACGCACCTTGCGGTCTTTACCGAACATGGCTCTGGCAAAGGTCTCCAAGGTGCCCTTCAGGTCCGCCAGCGTGATATGCCTGTCGACCACCAGGCCCTCGACCTGATGGAACATCGGCGTATGGGTGGCGTCGGAATCGCGCCGGTAGGCCTTGCCAGGCACTATGACGTAGACAGGGGGCCGTTGCGTCTCCATGGTGCGCACCTGCATGGGTGAGGTGTGGGTGCGCAGAACCACCTGGTCACTCACGAAGAAGGTGTCGTGGAGCGACCGGGCCGGATGATCGGCGGGCGTGCTCAAGGCCTCGAAGTTGTAGTACTCGGTCTCTATCTCGGGGCCTTCCACGATCTCGTAGCCCATCCCGACGAAGATGTCCTCGATCTCTCGCTGGGTCTGGGTGACCAAGTGCAGGTGTCCGAGAGGAGAACGCCACCCGGGTAGACTGATGTCCACCTGCTCCTTCTCGAGGCCAAGCACCAGTTCCTCAGCCTCCAGTTCCGCCCGGCGACTCTCGACTGCATCCTCCAACCCCTTGCGGATGAGGTTGCCGACCTTACCCACCTCGGGCCGTTCTTCCGCGGGCAGTTCAGGAATGGTGCGCAGAAGCAGGACCAGATCGGCTTTTCGGCCCAGGAAACGCACGCGCGCGGCTTCCAAAGCGGCCAGGTCTTGCGCTCCGGCGATGGCGTCCATGCCCTGGATGTAGACAGTCCTCAGGTCGTCCCTGGAGATCTGCTCGAGAATGCCGTCCCTGTTGGTGATAGCCCCTCCTTCCGAGCGTTCAATCCTAGCGGAACAGAGCAGCGTTTGCCACCAGCGGCCTTAGCAAGACGGTCACAGCGCGGACGTTACCCTGCTCAGCTCATAGAGGAGAACGGTGCCGGCCATGGCCACGTTCAGCGAGTCGAAGCCTTGCTGAAGTATGGTGATGCGTCGCTCGCCCGTCCAATCCGTGCCCGGGCCCCTGCGCTCTGCTCCCAGGACTACGATAGCGCCCGACTCGGGGCTCAGACCGCGCACGTCCTCGCCCATGTGGGGATCGGCGACCAGCACGACCGGCCCCTCGCCCTTGTCGCCCGCCGATCGACCCAGCTTCGCCCTCAGATCGGCAACGGTCACTTCGGTCACGATCGGGACGCTGAACTGAGCTCCCATGCCCCCTCGTAGCGCCTTCGGCCCGTACGGATCGGCCGTTCCCGGCGAGCAGATGAGCCCAGCCGTGGCGAAGGCTGCGCAACTCCGCACGAGAGTACCGACGTTCCCAGGATCACCGATCCCGTCGAGGAACAGCGTCAGCCCCCCGGTCAGATCGAGGTCACCCAGGCTCCAGGACGGTTCGCGGCAGGTGAAGATCACGTCCGTCGAGCCGCCGAGGGAGCTGACGTAGGCGAGGGTCTCCTCGTCGCAGACCCCGATGTGCAGACCGGTGGTGTCGGCGGGCTCGCTCTGGGCGGCGCGCTCCATCAGTTGCTGGGGTAACTCACGAAGCAGATCGCGGCGCACCAACACATCCCGCAAATCAACCCCCGCCTCCACCGCCGCACGCAGCAGGTCCATCCCTTCTCCCACGAGCAGGCCCCGCTCACGCCGGTGCTTCTTCTGCTGCAACTTGCGCGCGAGCTTGACGCTGTGGTTCTGCCGTCCGGTGATATCGCGGATCACAGCGCGTTCTCCGCTTTAGAGGGTGATACGAACGAGTCTAGCCGGCGCCGAGAGCCTCTTTGGCTCGAGCCGCTATCTGCGCGAAGACCTCGGGTTCGCGGACCGCGAGATCGGCCAGCATCTTGCGATCGACATCGATCTGAGCCTCTTTGAGCCCGTGGATCAACTGGTTGTAGCTGAGGCCGTTCTCTCTGGCTCCGGCGTTGATGCGGGTGATCCACAGACGGCGGAACTCGCGTTTCCGCGCCCGGCGGTCGCGATAGGCATAGGTGCCGGACTTGATGAGCTGTTCCTTGGCGCGCCGGTACGAGGACTTCTTGAGCCCCCAGTAACCCTTAGCCTCGCCCAACACCTTCCGGCGCTTCTTGTGCGCGCTGATGCTCCTTTTGACTCTGGGCATGGCTCTGTCCTCCTAGCGGCCCAGAAGACCGCGGAGCCGGCTGGTGTCTTGGGCGACTATCTCCACAGCCTTGCGCAATCTGCGCTTCTTGTTGGCCGACTTCTTGGTGAGCAGATGGCTGCCGAACGCGCGCCTGCGCATGAGCTTGCCCTTCGCGCTCACCCCGATGCGCTTCTTTGCTCCCTTGTGGGTCTTGTTCTTCGAGTTCTTGGACATCTTTTTTCCCTTCATGCATACACGAACGAACCGGGAGCATCCCAAGATCCTGGGACAAAAGCCCGGAGAGACCCGCTCGGACCGGCCCCCGGCCTAGCTCCGCTTCGGCGCCAGCATCATTACCATGTTCCTGCCATCGAGATTGGGCTCGGACTCGATCTCGCCGATATCGGCCAGATCTTCGGCCATCCGGCGCAATAGCCGTTCTCCCAGATGGGGGTGCACAAGCTCCCTGCCTCGGAACATGATCGTGAGCTTGACTTTGTCTCCCTTCTTGAGAAAGCGCTCGACATGCCCTTTCTTCGTGTCGAAGTCGTGGTCGTCGATCTTGGGCCGCAGCTTGATCTCCTTGATGCTGATCGTCGTCTGCCGCTTGCGCGCTTCCTTGGCCTTCTGTTCCTGCTCGTACCTATACTTGCCGTAATCCATCACCTTGCAGACCGGCGGGCTGGCCATCGGAGCCACCTCGACCAGATCGAGATTGAGCCTGTCGGCGTAACTCAACGCCTCCGGCACGCTCAGGATCCCTACCTGCTCGCCGTCCGGCCCGATCAAGCGGACCGCGTCTGCGCGGATCTTTTCGTTGATGCGAACGATGTCGGCTATGTTGCCCTGCACCTCCCCCGGCGCTACCGGTTAGGAAACCTCCTTAACACGCAAAAAAGCGGTGCACCCACCGCTCCCCAATGCAGCGGCCCGGCCTGACCGGACCGTCTTCTCTATGGCTTGACCTCCGCGCCACCATAGGCACGAGGTGGGAAGGGTGGCTTCCTCTTTATGCAAGCCGGCAGTATAGCCCAAGTAGTCGCCAGGCTCAAGCGCAAGGCGACACCGCCGGCTGGCTCGACTGCGCGACAATGCTAGCTGTGGCTTCGGACAGCTCGAACGGTCGGGTGTCCTTGCTGCCCCGGGACCGAAGCGTCACCGTGTGCTGCTCCACCTCGCGGTCGCCGACGACCAGCATGAACGGCACCTTCGCGACCTCGCCGTCGCGTATCTTCTTCGAGACCGACTCGGTACGCAGGTCGACCTCCACCCGTAGGCCCGCGCACCTGAGAGCGCTCTCCACCTCGGCCGCGTACTCCGCGTGCCGGTCGGCGACAGGCACGACCACCACCTGGACAGGAGCAAGCCACGCCGGCAAGGCCCCGCCGTAGTGCTCGATCAGGATGGCGAGGAACCGCTCGATGCTCCCCAGGACCGTGCGGTGGATCATGACCGGCCGATGCCGCTGGTTGTCTTCACCCACGTAGTCGAGGTCCAGCCGCTCCGGCATGGCGAAGTCCAGCTGACATGTGGCGCACTGCCACGTCCGCCCCATGACGTCTTCGATGTGGAAATCGATCTTGGGACCGTAGAAGGCGCCGTCACCCGGGTTGAGGGTGTACGGCAACTCGGCGCGCTCGAGAGCGGCGGCCAGGGCCTTCTCCGCTGTCTCCCACATCTCGTCGCTGCCTATGGACTTCTCCGGGCGCGTGGAGAGCTCCACCTGCACTCGGTCGAAGCCGAAGGTCCCGTACATGCGACGCACCAGTTCGATGACCGCCAGAACCTCGTCTTCCACCTGCTCGGGTAGGCAGTAGATGTGGGCGTCGTCCTGGGTGAACAGCCGGACTCGAAAAAGCCCCTGGAGCACGCCGGACATCTCGTGTCGGTGGACCAGCCCCAGCTCCGCCATGCGGAGCGGGAGATCACGATAGGAGTGCTGCTCGCTCTTATAGATGAGCGTCCCGCCGGGGCAGTTCATGGGCTTCACGGCGAAATCGACGCCGTCGATGCTGGTGAAATACATGTTGTCCTTGTAGTTGTCCCAGTGGCCCGAGCGCTCCCACAGGGTCTTCTCGAGCATGATCGGAGTCTTGGTCTCTTCGTAGCCCGCGGCTATGTGCTCGCGCCGCCAGTAGTCGAGCAGGGCGTTGATCACGCGCATCCCTTTGGGGTGGAAGAAGGGGAACCCGGGCCCCTCGTCGTGGAAGCTGAAGAGGCCCATCTCACGGCCTAGACGGCGGTGGTCCCGCTGCCTGGCCATCTCCAGACGATCTAGGTACCCCTGCAGTTCCTTGGCCGTCGGGAACGCCGTCCCGTATATGCGGGTGAGCATGGTGTTGTCGCTCTTCCCCCGCCAGTACGCTCCGGCGACCGACAGGAGCCCCACTGCCCCGATGCGGCCGCTGTCAGGGACGTGCGGTCCTCGGCACAGATCGAGGAATTGGCCCTGTCGGTAGACGCTGATGGTAGCCTCGTCGGGAAGGTCGCTGATGAGTTCCAGCTTGTAGGGCTCGTCGGCGAAAAGCGCGACCGCCTCCGCCTTGCTGACTTCCTGCCGCTCGAAAGGCAGATGCCTCGCGAGCAGACCCCGGATCTCTTCCGTTATCCGGGGCAGGTCGTCCTCCCCCACCGGCTGAGGGAACTCGAAATCGTAGTAGAAGCCATCTTTGATGGCAGGCCCGATAGCGACCTTGGTGCCGGGATAGAGCCGGGTGGCCGCTTCGGCGAGAAGGTGCGCGGCTGAATGACGGATGACGTCGAGCCCCTCGGGGCATGAAGGGGTGATGATCTCTACCCGATCCCCCTCGGCCAGAGGCGCGCTGAGATCGACCACCTGATCCCCCACCCTGGCGGCGACCGCCCTTTTGGCCAGACGCGGCCCTATGCTCTCCGCTACGTCGGCTGGGGTCGCTCCGTCGGCGACGACGATGTCCGATCCATCCGGAAGCGCAACTCTCATGGAACCTCGCAAGCAAGGGTGTGATAGGCCGGCAGCGAGACAGTGGGCGCTACAGGATTTGAACCTGTGGCCTCTTCCGCGTCAAGGAAGCGCTCTCCCCCTGAGCTAAGCGCCCATCAGGGCGGTCATGATACAGCCGCCTTTCGCGGGTGGCAAGGCCGCCTCGGCAAGACCGCGCGGAAGCGTCGCCCGGGCTGTTCTGGACTAGTAATACACATACACCCTTGTGCCGATTGGCAGCAAGGGATAGAGAACATCCATGGTGCTCACGGAGACGCGCACGCACCCGTGGCTGGCTGGATAGGGAGGGACCGACGTCGAGCCGTGGATCGCGTACCCACCGTAGAAATAGGCCGGCTTGTAGAGCATGCCCAGGTAGCTTTCCCGCCAGTACGGGAGCTTGCGCTGGACCGAGAAAGAGCCGGTGGGCGTGCGCCACCCGGGCCGTCCGCTGGCGATGGGCACGGTCATCCGGGTAGTCCCATCTCCGGTGAGCAAGAGTACCTGCCGGCTCAGGTCGATCTCCACTGCCCGGCCCGACTGTGCGACACGGGCCTGGGGGACCTGCGCCTGGATCAAGCAGGCCCACAGAGTGGTGGTAGCCACTCCAGTGCGCTCAAGTCCTTCCACCTTCTGAAACGCCATCACAGCTTCGGAGGTGCTCTCGTCATACAGACCGTCGACGGCGCCCGGCGCGTAGCACAGCGCCGCGAGTCTTCTTTCCATCCAGAGCACCAGAGGACCAGCGGAGCCCACGCGTGCCGCTGGATAGTCTGATTCGGCTTGGACCAGGGCGGGTGATTCTGGCCGGATCGAGATGGGCATCACGAGAGCGGCGTAGACGATCCCGGCCGCCTGCGCGCGCGTCAGACTGAGGAAAGGATAGAACCTGCCGTCGGAGAAGCCGGAGACGATGCCGAAGCGATAAGCGTTCGCGACCGCTGCCCGATGGTCGGAGGCGATATGTCCCCGGTCCAGGAACCCCTGCAACCAGAGATCCACGTCACCAGCCTCCTCGAGAAAGTCCGGTCCCACCCCCTGGTCCACATCCTCGGCCGTACCTGACCGGTACGCGAAGGCCCGTATGAGAAGGGTCGCGGACTGCTGCCTGGCAAGCTCGGCGTCGGGTAGGAAGTAGCCGTCGGCGCCCCCTCTCACGATGCCGGCTTCGTACAGGGCTCCTACGGCCCCAGCGTACCACTCACCCGGTTGTACATCTGCAAATGTGGTATCGGGTACCGGCGTCAGTCTGAGTACGCCGGCGAGCATGGAAGCGAACTGAGCCCTGGTCGCGGGATCGTAGGGCCGGAAGTAACCGGAAACGTCGCCGGTGACGACGCCCTCGGCCGCGAGAGCCTCGACCGCGTCGTAGTACCAGTCGGCCGGACTCACGTCTGGGAAGGTCTGACCCAGAGCGCCGGCCGTCGTCCCTCCCAAGAGGATGAGGGAGACCAGAACGATGAGGGCGGCAGCAGTCTTCATCGCTGGTTTCCTGACCTCCCTTCGCGTTGGATGCCACAAACGCTCCGGCTTCTCCAAGACCAAACGGCCAAGTCCCCCGGAACTGTGCTCCAGGTCTGTACCCCCAGACCGCAAGAACGAGGGTAGCATCCAGGGCCAGCGAGCAACGACTGGCGAGGAACGACCTATGTTTCGCCGTCGAGTCCTGTGGGGTAGATTCAGACAGTTGCGCACACAAAGGCCGGGCTCGCCTCTCCTGGGCGACGGTCTGATCAAGGCGAGGGAGGCGAGACTATGTCGTTGGGGCCTGTGGAGTACATCGTCATCGGGTTTCCGGGCAACAAGTTCAAGGGAGACATCCTCCCCGCCCTGGGGGATCTGGTCAAGAACGGCACCATCCGCGTGATGGACCTGGCCTTCGTCTCGAAAGACGCCGACGGCTCGGTGCTCGCCTTCGAGCTGGAGGATCTGGCCACCGAGGAGGCGGAAGCCTTTGCCTTTGAGAAAGAAGTCGGCGATCTGTTGGGCGAAGAGGACCTCGAGTTCTTTGCCGACCAACTCGAACCCAATACTTCGGCGGCAGTGCTGGTATGGGAGAACCTCTGGGCCCGGCGCTTCACGGAGACCCTCCTTGAAGCTGACGGCATCCTGGTGGACTACGCCCGTATACCGCATGAAGCGGTCCAGGCCGCTATCGACGAGGCGAAGGCGCTCAAAGACTAAGCTGATCACAGACTGAAGGGAGACCAAGCATCATGCGAAGGAGACGAGGCGGACTGGTGAGAGTGGCGGCCACCACAGCCGTGGTAGCAGGGACGGCTGGGGCGGTGCACGGCCATCAGCAGAAGAAGGCCGCCGAGCAGCAGCAAGAGGCGGCCTACGAGCAGCAGCAACAACAAGCCGCCATGGACGCTGCCGCCGCCCAGGCCGTGGCGCAGCAACAGGCTGCCATGCAGGCGGCCCAGCCGGCTCCGGCCCCTGCGGCCGCCCCGGCCCCCGACACCATGGCTCAGCTCCAGCAACTGGCCCAGATGCAGCAGGCCGGCATCCTGTCGCCGGAGGAGTTTGCAGCCGCCAAGGCGAAGTTGCTGGGCATCTAGATTCCGGCCGCTGGCACTTGGCGATCGCGCCGACTCTTCTCTGCAAGCATCGCATTCTGCCGAATGCTATGAGGGTCGACCGCTATGCTCGACCGCTATGCTATGGTGTCTTGTCTAGGAGGACCGGGGGACCAAGGGTCCGAAGTCATGACGTGGGCCGTGGATCGGCAACCTCAAACTGGAGGTATAGGGTATGGGTTTACAGATTGAGACGGGTACCCTGGGTTTCTTGGGTTTCTTCTTTCTGATCCTGATCTGGATCGCGCTGTTTCTGATCTGGGCGTTCACGATCTGGGACATCTTCCGTCGACATGATCTGGGTGGGTGGGCCAAAGCGGGATGGTTCGCTCTGGTCATCATCTTGCCCTTCGTGGGCACTTTGATCTATCTGATCGTCCGGCCGAAGCCGGAGCCCGAGGAAGCTCACTGGGCACCTAAGGTAGAGGGAGCCTCACCCAGTCCCGCCCAGGATCTGGAGAGACTCGCCAACCTGAAGGAACAGGGCGTCATCAGCGAAGAGGAGTTCCAGGCGCAGAAGGCCAAGCTACTCGTCTGACTCCGGCTGTTCGCATAATTGGCGCCTTCACTTGGGGCGTACCTCTTTGGAGGTGCGCCCCAAGTCTTTTGGCGCGGAGCGGTTTGCTGCAGCGACATCCCGAGCCGCCAAAGGGCTTGCGGAGGCGAGGACCTCGTAAGCGGATGTCGAATGTCGACAGGAGTGTGGACAGAGCGCCTATGACAGATGAGGGCTGTGCGGCCGGCCAGGGCCTCAACGAGGAGCGGGAGCTGGCGGGCTACCTAGAGGAGCTTATCTCGGCCGCCTTGGCCAGCAAAGCGCCCGGGAGGCCCGCTGACCTTTGGGAGACGGACGAACCCGAACCCGTCGAGCTCGTGGTCGAGGCCCCGAACGTGGTCGCCACGCCTGATACGCCTCGGACGGGCGAGGAACCCGTGAGTCCTGGACGGGGATCCCCGCCGTCCAGCAGGCCTGCACCACGTACGAGTCGCGCATCGATGAGCGAGGAGCTGGCGGCTCTCTTTCGTCCGACTGATCGATCTTCGTTCCTTCCCTCACCCCCCACAGCAGTGCACCCTCAGGCTCCCGAGATCGAGCCGGGGCTCCCTGCGACCGAGCCCAGTACGTACCTGAAGAGATTCATGCAGCTAGCCTCCCGCCCGCACCAGGCGACTCCTTCGGGGCTGGCCGACTTGGACCACCGTCTGGCCGGCGGATTCGGCGCCGGGCTCCATCTACTGCTGGGTCAGCCAGGGGTCGAAAGGACGGCCTTCCTTGACTCTTTGGCCTGGGAAGCAGTCACATCTGAGCGTCCCGTTGTCTACTATTCGCTGCTGCAACGCAGCCTTGGTGCTTGGGAGCGTCTGGTCAGCACACTCGGGAGCATCCTTGGCGACTCGACCATCTCGCCGGCCTCCCTGCGCACCCGCCGACTGGACCCGGACGAACTCAGGACTCTCACCCGACTCGACCTGGCGCTCCAGAACTCCGTGTTGCCTTTTCTGTCTCTGGTAGACGCGATTCCGGCCAATACCGACCCGGTGAGCGCCTTCATTGATGACGTTCGGTCAAGAGCCCGGGAGGCGGAAGAGCGGCATGGAGGGAGTCCGCTCCTACTGGTCGACGATCTGGAGCGGCTGCTGCTACTGACAGGGGCCCGGGCGCAAGGGCCCGTGCTCTTGCGTCTGGAGGACACTCTGATCGCGGACTCGCTGACCGGCCTGGTCGCTACGATTCAGCCTGATCGATCCCCACACGGTCTGGGAGGACTGCCGGCGCAAACGACGCTGGTTCTAATGCAAGCGCCGGGATCGGCAGACTATGTCTTCGAGCGCGTGGATCTCGAGGTCCTGACAAATGCTCGCACGGGTTGGACGGGGACTCTGCCGTTAATTCTGGACCGCCGGTCCGGCCTCCTGAATCAGTGTCCTCTTGGCCCGGAGCGCGAGGCGACCTCTCCTCAGTAGGGATCACCCCCGGCAGGTCCTTGGCAGACTCGATCAAGCGTCCGGTCTCTGCGAGCGACAAACGGGCATCTTCCGCGCAGCCGCCCGGAGGCTGGTAGCCCGACCCCCAGCAGCGCGGCCACTGCAAGAACCTCTGTTGGCCTTGGTGACTCGCCTCGGACGAACCGGCCCGAGGATCCTCACGGCAGCGATGTGGTGGTGATCGGTATCGTGTTCGTCGTGGGTGCAGGCCCCTCTTCTTGACCAGTCGGGCCAGGGTTCGTCGTGGTGGATGAAGGCTCCACTTCTGGACCGGCCTGACCGGGAATCGTCGTTGCCGGCGCGGTCGGTGCTGTACCCGGCTCCTCTGGGATGGAAGTCGTCGTTGTCGAAGTGTCTGCGCTCGGAGCTCGGGCGACAGAAGTCCCCCCCTTGATGGTGACGGTCACGGTCTTCTCGATCACCTTTTCCCGGACTATTGTCTTTTCGACCGGGCCCGACAAGATGAGCGAGTAGAGGCTGACCGCCAAGGCCAGGGATGCGAAGACCGCCAGCGACCACTGAAACTTCGAGTTCCCACGCTTGGGAGCCTGCCTTTCGGCTACAGTGCCCCCGCCCGCGGACAGATCTGCGTGCTGCCATGTGCCCAACCGGGCCGACTCTCGAGGGGTGGGCTCACTCGACTCGTCGATGCCTCCACGGTGCAACATGCGGCGACGGATCCATCTGCCCAAATGATCCAGGCTCTCAGCCGACCAGTGAGAGACCAGTGTGTAGACAACCGGGATGATCGCCGCGCCAGTGAGCGTTCCCGCCAGGCCCCAACGACTGACCACTAGAAAAGCCACCGCGGAAGCGGCTATCGCGGATGCGATAGCCGCCATGCGCGGCCGGGTCATTTGGCATCATGCTTGTCGGTACTCTGTATCACCTGGTAAGTCCGACTCCGACGCTAGACTCCTCGTTCCCGGGACTGTGGCCCAAGCGCATCCGGAACGCGGCATAGAGTGCCTCGATGCTTTGATCCGGCCGCGCGTGGCGCTGGTATGAACAGGCACTGCAGACGCTCGTCGACTCCAATTGGAGCGGAAAACCAGGGCTTTGCAGGAGCTTCTGAGGAGGCGACGACCGGAATCGAACCGGTGTAGCGGGTTTTGCAGACCCGTGCCTAAGCCACTCGGCCACGTCGCCTCGCAAGGGCAAGATCATGGAGCGGATGAAGGGATTCGAACCCTCGACCTTCTGCATGGCAAGCAGACGCTCTAGCCAACTGAGCTACATCCGCCCGGTACCTCGCGGCTGACGGATTATAGACCAGCCCTTACAGCGATGCAAACCGACCGGGCCCAGACACTCGCGACTGTCCTAAGTCGGCGGGGTGCCATCGAGCGCCTGATTGACCAACTCGTCGGCCTGGGTGTTGTCCTCGCGAGAAACGTGTCGGAGCACCACCTCGTCGAACGCTCCCACGCGCCGGTTGGCTTCGTCGTACAGCTGTTTCAGGCCTTCGTTCTTGACCCGGTATTCGCCGCGCATCTGCCTGACCAGCAGTTCGGAGTCAGACAGCACCTCCACCTCCCGCGCCCGCGCGCGCTCGGCCAGTTCGAGACCGGTGAGAAGCGCCCGATACTCCGCGACATTATTGGTGGCGACGCCTATTGCCTGACTCACGGTGTCCAGAACGCGGCCCATGTCGTCCTCTAGGACAACGCCGATGGCGCTGGGGCCGGGATTGCCTCGGGATCCTCCGTCGATGCGTAGCCGCACTCGGAGGCCGCCCAGCATCTCACTGAGCGTTTCGCCCGGCGAGCCTCCACCTTTGACAGCGCCGTCGCTTCGAGCCGGATCGCCGGGCGCCGGTCCGGACCAAGGTGAACGCCATTCTCGCGATATGGACACGGTCACCCCGCCTTTCTCCAACTGGTCACGAAGCATCGTGTCAGTCCATCGACGCAGGGCCCACCACTCCACTTCCCCGTGGGGCACGGTGATCAATGATAGGCCCATCTCCTGCGCCCGCTCCGCATCGTGATAGCCAAGGTCACCGGTGATCAGTACCTCGCAGGACGCACCCGCGACCTCGATCAGACTGCGGCCACTACCCGGCAGCACCCCCACTCTACTCACGGTCCGATCGCTCTCTCCGCTCCAACCGCAACCATGGACATCGAAGGTCTCCCCTACCCGCCTCGCGAGCTCGGCCACCGTGGCCGGTCGGGTGAGAGTCCCGACCCTCCCCAGTCCGGCCCGGAGCACCACGTCGTGCACGGGGTAGACATCGAAAGCGGGCTCCTCATAGGGATGAGCGGCCACATAGGCGGCGATGACCGCGCCGAGTCGTTCTTGGGGGATGACGGTCTCCCAGCGGACCTCGGGAATACGCTGCCTCAACGTCGGCTCTCCGATGTGAGGGCGGGCCGTCGGCTCGGGCGTGAACCATCCCGTGCCATCGGCGGCGAAACCGCACTCCCGGTATTCTCCGATGCTCCCGGCTCCTGCGGCGAACACTGCTGCCGCGACTTCCTCCGCGGAGTCTGGGGGCATGAAGCCCACGAACTTGTACCACCCGGCCGACGCCCGCTGGATCGGCTGCATGTCCCCGAGCTCCAGGGCTTCTCCCGCTATGTCGGCCAGGCCGCCCGGCGCTGCGTCGAGGTTCGTGTGGCAGGCCAAGAGGCTTACGTTGCCGGCGATCAAGCGGCGTGTAAGTCGTTCGCGCGGGCGGGAGTCCACCAGCGACCGCACCGGCGAGAATAACAAGGGGTGATGCGTCAAAAGGGTGTCGTAGCCGCCCGCCATCACCTCGTCGAGTACGGAGTCGGTCAGCTCCAAGGCCACCAGCAGGCGGCGCACGCCAGCCTGCTCCGATCCTACGAGCAGGCCGCAGTTGTCGCCCGGCTCGGCCAGTGCTTTGGGCGCCAGTCTCTCCAGTACCGCTTCCAGATCAGCTACAAGCATCGCGCGCCCCCAAAGACCCTAGAGTGGCTCTCCGGGTGTGGCTGCGCCTGCCAGCCAGGCCGCGCCTTCTGCGTACAGCTTTTCTAGTTCCGGCCCGCGCATGCCTGGTAGAGCCGGCTTCACCTTGAAGCCCACCTTCGTCTGGAGATAGGCCAGGTGTCTGTAGCCCTCGGGGAAGGCGGCGAGCAACTCCGGGTCGAGTCTCAGCACCGCGGAAGGATCCACCGGATCGAGGCGGTCCTTCTCGTAGACGGGCTGTCGCCGGACGATCGCCCAGCGGCCGTCGCGTTTCTCGAAGAAGTCATAAAAACGTCCCCAGCAGACCACGTCGACCACGATTCCCTCGACGGGAGCACGCTGATGGATGGTCATCTTCACCTGCGAGATCGCTCTGTCACCGGCGATATCACACGACCACCCACCCAGCGTATGAAGGATATTGGAACCTGAATCAAAGGCCTTCCTGCTGACCTCGATGAAATCCCCGAAGGGGCCCTGGAACCAGGTGGCGGTCATCCACCCTTCGGGATGCCAGACCGTCGCGAAACGCTCCCAGTCCGCGGCGTCCCGCCACAGGACCCAGTTTTCGACCGTCTCTCGGATCGCAGCCCTGTCAGCGGCCAGGTCATCGGCCATGGTCGTTCTCCTTTCCGGTTCGCACTGCGCTGCGGGCACAGCCAAAGCAACGTGCCGGTACCGGTCTAACTGCGACCAGTGTCAACGCCAAGGCTTGAAACGAAAACGGCGGTAACCGGCCGCCTCCAGCTTAACATCCGGTGCTTACGAAATGGGAGAACGAGAGCCGCGTAGTCGGTCGGGCCTAGCAGCGGGACCGAAATCGTGGTCGAAAGTCAACCCTTTTCCTTGGGGGCCGACCTCTCCCGGACCAACTCCTCCCAGTCGAACGCCTGGGCGTTGTTCCTGCCGACGACGAACCCGAGGCTCCTGAGATGATTGCGCGCCTGGTTCGTTGCAAAATCCAAGCGGTCGAGTTTTGTCGCGCGACCAAACGCCTGCTTGACCGGATACCGGGTCCCATTGATGTCTACCCAATGAGCGCGTATCGGCTCTGGGGATACACCGAGCAACGCCTGCACCACCTGCCCTTTGGTCAGAACGTAGATTTTGCCCCCATGAGTAAAAGTAATCTTGTCAGCGGCCACTAAATATTTCCCCTGCTAATAGCCGTATTCTTCTTAACACTTATAGCACGGCGCGAGGGATAAGCACAGTCCCTTTCGTACCGTCGAGTCAGGCCTCTACATCAACGAGAGGTCGATCTCAGGCCCGGGAGGTCTGCATCGCCGAGGAGGTGCCCATACGTTTCGTAAAGCAGCTGTCTAGCCTCCTCGCGTCGCAGAACAGACTCAGCCCGGCGCTCCGGGGCACGAAGAGTGGTGTCCCGACCTTAACCAGGATCGTGTCTTTCGCGATAATCTGGCATCATCCACTTAAGGAGGAATCATGAATGCGTACGAGGTCATGCATGAATGGGATCGCGCGATGGGCAACCCTCCGCGCTCGGATGAGGATCTTGATCGGGACGTTCCTGCGATGCTCGAGGGCTACGACTATGAAGCCTGGAAGGCGCGTCTGGAGAAGCGCGACGTGGATGCGATCATGGCGGGAATGAAGTCCTGGGGCCTTCCGATAGCTCCTTTGGGTCAGTTCGAGGTCGACATGAATATCGAAGTCATTGAGAGACCAGACTCCCCCGCGGTGTGAGGGGCTTGCACGAAACACCTCAGAACTCCACTGCCGACGCCTAGCACCGACTTGCTGAATGTCGCGGCGGCCTATGTTAGTACGAAAGCCATGCCCTGCGTGTAGAAGTGATCCCCAGCCGCATTCCGTCCCGCCATGGGCTCGGTGATTCGGACTTCTTGGATCACTCGTACGGAACCGGCGGCCGTGAGTGAGCGCACGATGTAGTCGCGCTCGGAATCGATGTCTGGATCGATGTGGTGGATGGGCAAGGGAAAGAGGCGCCCCATACCCACTCCCGCGTCGTACGAGGCCGTAGCCGTCCATACTTGTTCACCTTCACAGGTGAAATCGGTGAGCCACCAACGGGCGTGATGTCGCCGGCGGGAGGAGCCTCCCTCGTCGGTCCTTTGAAACGCAATATCGTGTAGCTTTCCGGCGAGAAAAACAGGGAGCACGGGCGCGCTCGCATAGGGCCGGTTGAGCACCCCGCAGCCAAACGCGCGCAGAGCATTACGGAGGGTGATCCTGTCGGCCGCATGCCACCCCGCAGCCGAGAACACTCTGAGCAGATCGGCGCCACTCCCCAGAAAGATCAGGCTCACCGGGGCCTGTGTGGCGCCACTCATCTTCGCCGAGAACCGCGGAAGCAGATGCACATGATCGTGGTGGATGCCAAGACGCTCCCCGCTATGCGCGCGAGACCAGAGCGGCCGCGGCACGTGTGCGACCTTGACGGCAGCGTGAACCGCGTCGGCTTGCGCTCCTCTCAGAAAGACTCCCAGCGCCACGCAAGACGCCACGCACGTCACGACGGCCCTGATCAGCTGGGTTCTGGGGACCTTGTCGGCCTTGTTGATCCGTTGATGAGCCCAGGTAAAGAAGATCATGGCGAGAAGCAAGATGGCCAACCCCAAAAAGAACAACATCTCCCTGCCCTCTGCGTCGCTGAGAGCGGCCCGCAGGCCGGGATACGCGGCAGCCATAGCACCGAGCATGACCAAGCGGGCCAACCAGATGGGCCAGCGCCGTATGGCGATCGGCCCGATGCTCTCTTGCGATCGGCCCGGGTTTGCCTGCTCGGGAACACATGGAAAAGCCCCTGGGTGGGGCCGATGATCATTTTTTGGCACGTTGCTCCTTGTCGCGACAAGGATACCATCCGGCAGGAGAACATACTTTGCAGGGACGCCTGCGGTATAAAGTGTGCCCATACGACCGCATCGAGCCAGGGGGCGAGATATGAGATGGGAATACCGTAGCGTTATTCTGAGCGCGCAGGCACACGACCCTGAGACGAAAGCCTATCTGCAGTCGCTCTGGCCCGGTTGGGAACCTCCGCGGTTCGCGCCTCAAGCGCTTATCCCCAAGCTGAACGAGTACGGGGCGAGTGGCTGGGAACTGGTGAGTATCCAGCCGGTATACCTGGACGAGGATGCCAATGTCCTGATCCACGGAGGACCCAAGCCGGCGGACGATCCCATCACCGCCACGATCAAAGCCAAGGCGCGGATCCCGTCATCTGGTGGCGGGATGGAGCCGACCAGATACGCACACTCCTACCTCTGCACATTCAAGCGACAACCGGATTCGTGAACGCTCGGCCGGGTGTTCGGGCGGATTGTTGACCTACCGCTTGCGGCTTCGGCTTGAATGCTCCGCGAGACTCGCCTGGCTCTTCGCGTCCTTTTCGCTCGGGCTGAACCCTTGGGTCAGACGCCCATCGCGCCACACGCGCCAGACCCACAGCGGTCGCTCGGGGGTCGATGATTGCGCCTCTACTATCTCGATCTTCATGGTATGGGCGTCCTCTCGCTCGTCATCGTTCGCGTATTCGGGTCGGGCCGGTTCGTGGCGGGAGAGGCCGGTATATATGGGGAAGCCCACCCGCAAATAACAAAGCTCGCACCCGTAGCGAAGTGCGAGCCGCATCTACACTCTACCACCTTCTGAAGCGCCCGGCTTTCCTGGAGGCTCCGGCCTTTGAGACGGAGTCATGAACACACAGTCGGGGCCGCTAACGTTCCCAGAGAATCCTACGCGCAAGGGCGCTCGGCACCGTGCCCTCTCAGGGAAGAAAGCGCGCTTTTCCTGGGGTCTTAGGTGGGCCCAGCAGGACTCGAACCTGCGACCGGCCGATTATGAGTCGGCAGCTCTAACCAACTGAGCTATGGGCCCCGGCGAATGCTCATTCTACCGCACGTCCCCGCTACCCTATGCCCCTGGCGTCGCCAAGACATCCGCTTTGGCGTCGTCCGTGACTGAGGCGTCGGGGCTCTCGGAGGAGCCCTCCTCGGCCAGTGCGGTCACCTTCTCGAGCACAAACACGCCGTATGCCCCGCGCAGGTTCGGCCAAAAGCCGAGCCGTCCTTTTTCCCCCAAGTAGAAGCTGTGCACGATATCGATGCCCTGCTCCCTGGCGAACACGCGGAAGTCTTTGATGGTCAAGAAGTGTACGTTGGGCGTGTCGTACCACTGATAGGGGAGCGAGTCCGTGACCGGCGCGCGGCCGGTGACCAGCAGGTCGATGCGGGTCTTCCAATGCCCGAAGTTGGGGAAGCTGACTACCGCGAACCTCCCCACTCTGAGGGCGTCCTTCAGAACCGCGACCGTCTCCCGCGCCTCCTGTAGGGTCTGGCTGAGGATGACGTAGTCGAAACTGTTGTCGGGGTAGTAGGAGAGCCCCTCAGTGAAGTCCCCGTGGTACACGGTGACTCCCTTGGTGACCGCGTCGTAGACCTTCTCCTCGACGATCTCGATGCCGGTGCCCCGCACGCCTTTCTGCTCCACAAGCATTTTGAGCAACGTTCCCCTGCCACAGCCGAGGTCGAGCACCCGAGATCCCTGAGGTACAACATCCACGATGAACAAGTGGTCCCAGCGCACTCCTTCGGCATTGCGGGCAATGGCGCTAGGCATAGCGGATGCCCCTCAGCCTCGCCGTTGATTCCAGGAAGTGCCATATCACCCGGGTCAGGTCTTTGTTCTCGAGCAGGAAGGCGTCGTGTCCAGCGGAAGACCTCATCTCGATATAGGAGCAATCCAGGCCGTTGCCCTTTAGCGCCCGCACGATCTCCTTCGACTGGTAGGGCGGATAGAGCCAATCACTACTGAAAGCGATCAGCATGAAGCGCATATCGTCAGGTAGGTCACGGAAGGTCTCGACAAGGACGCCCCGGTCGCTCGTGAGGTCGAAATAGTCGAGAGCCTTGGTGATGTACAGATAGGTATTGGCGTCGAAACGGCGCGTGAACAACTCCCCCTGATAGCGGAGGTAGCTCTCCACCTCGAAGTCGAGAGTGAGATCGAAGGCGGGCACCTTTTTGTCCCGCAACCGCCGGCCGAACTTCTGATGCATGGACTCATCGGATAGATAGGTGATGTGACCGATCATGCGCGCGACAGCAAGCCCGCTGTCCGGCGACTCGCCTTGGTAGTAGTCTCCGCCGTTCCAGTGGGGGTCGGCCATGATGGCCTGGCGTCCCACCTCGTTGAAGGCTATCTGCATGGGCGAGTGTCTGTGGGTGGCCGCGACCGCGATGCATGAGGCCACCGCCTCCGGATACGCGACCGCCCACTCCAGAGCTTGCATCCCTCCCATCGAGCCTCCGCACACGCAGAGAAGCCGCTCGATGCCCAAGTGATCGATCAGCATCTTCTGGGCCCGCACCATGTCGCCCACGGTGACCATGGGGAATTCGAGCCCGTACTCTTTCCCGGTAACCGGGTTGATGCTGCTTGGCCCGGTGCTACCTTGGCAGCCGCCGATGACGTTGGAGCAGATCACGAAGTTCCGATCGGTATCGAAGCCTTTGCCGGGACCGATCTGAGTCTCCCACCAGCCCGGTCTGTCTTCCCCAGGGTAGTATCCGGCGGCGTGCGCATCGCCCGACAGGGCGTGCAGGATGAGGACGGCGTTGGTGCGCTGGTCGTTCAAGCGGCCATAGGTCTCGTAGGCGAGGGTGAAAGGCTCCAAGCTGGCCCCAGAATCAAGAGCGAGGGAGGCGAACTCGACCGATTCCAGCGTCACCTGTCCCACCGAAGCGCCCAGGGCCCGTTTGCCAAGAATGTAGTCGCTCAACCCTGCTCCCAACCTTTCTGACGGACTCTCACGAGCGTCAACCCCTGTAGCGGTTCGTTATGGGCAGGCGCCTGTCCTTTCCGAAGGCTTTGGGAGTGATACGCACTCCCGGAGCGGCCTGCCGGCGCTTGTACTCGTTGCCGTCGATCATCGCCGCCACTCGCTCCACCTCGCTGCGCTGCAGGCCCCCTGCCACTATCTCCTCGACGCTCTCGTCTCGCACCACATAGGCCTCGATGATCCGGTCGAGGATATCGTAGGGCGGCAAAGTGTCTTGATCGGTCTGGTCTTTCGCCAACTCGGCTGACGGGGCGCGGTCGATGGTGGAGGCGGGAATGGGACCAGGACCCGGCCCTAACGAGTTCCGATAGCGCGACAGCCTGTACACTAGAGTCTTGGGCACATCCTTGAGCACTGCGAAGCCCCCAGCCATATCGCCATACAGCGTCGCGTAGCCGACGGCGGTCTCGCTCTTGTTGCCGGTAGTGAGGACCAGCCAGCCCAGCTTGTTCGAAAGCGCCATGAGCACGTTGCCGCGGATGCGCGCCTGGATGTTCTGCTCCGTTACCCCGGGCTCGTCACTCACGAAGTAGGGGGCGAGACTCTCCAGGTAGGTGCGATAGACGCCCTCGATGGGGATCTGGTAGAAGCGTATCCCTAGGCGGCTGGAGGTCTCCCGGGCGTCGGTCTTAGTGCCGGCGCTGGAATAGCGCGACGGCATGGAGACCGCGTTGACCCTGTCTCTGCCCAGAGCGTCGGCGGCGATGCACGCCGTAAGGGCCGAGTCGATACCTCCGCTCAGACCCATGACCACCTGCTGGAACCCGTTCTTGGTCACGTAGTCCCGCACTCCCAGACATAAGGCGGCATAGACCTCCGCCTCGAGGGTCAGCGGCTCGCTGATGCTGGCCGGCACGGCCCGACTGAGCTCTTCACCTGTGGTCCCACACGACCCAGTGTTCGCTTCGGCGGCCGAGGTGGCGCCCCGGTGAGCGTCGACGCCGATGACCTCCACGGGCCAATCCTGCTCGGAGCACGGCGCCGCGTTGGTGCGCGTTCGCTCCGGCGCCAGATCGAGATCGACCACCAACAACTCCTGCTCGAACTGGCGCGCGCGGGCGACGACCGTTCCCGAGGGATCGAGCACAAGGCTTTGACCGTCGAAGACCAGTTCGTCCTGACCACCGACCCCATTCACGTAGCACAGAAAGACGGCCGCTTCCCGAGCTCGTCTCGAGAGCATCTCCTCGCGCTCGCGGCCCTTTCCCAGGTGATAGGGCGACATGGAGAGATTGAGGATGATGTGGGCGCCGCCATCGTGCGCCGCGGTCTCGGTGGGGCCGCGATCATCCCAGATGTCTTCACAGATGCTGAGTCCCACGCGCACCCCGGAGATCTCCACCACGGTGACGCGATCTCCCGGTGTGAAGTAGCGCTTTTCATCGAACACGGCATAGTTGGGCAGAAGAAGCTTCCGGTAGTAGCCCACCACCACTCCCTCGGCCAGCACGGCCGCTGCGTTGGCCACCCCTCCCCCGTCTTCCCCGTCCGACAGCGGCACCCCGACCAGGGCGACGATGTCGGGACAGGCGGCAGCGACGTGAAGGAGCGCTTCATGGCAGCCGGCCAAGAAATGGTCTTTGAGAAGCAGATCCTCCGGCGGGTATCCCGATATGGCTAGTTCCGGGAAGGCGACGATATCCGCGCCCATCGCGCAGGCCTGCTGCGCCCGCTCGACCAGCAGCCGCGCGTTGCCGTCCAGGTCACCGACCGTCGGGTCGATCTGCGCCAGAGCTATCCTCACCTCATCCACCCATCAGCCGGCGCTCTGAAGGACGTCCAGCAACTCTCCTGTCTTGAGTTCCAGCAGGTCCCTATCCGCTCTGGTCTCGACATTCAGCCGCACCACCGGCTCGGTGTTGGACATGCGCACATTGAAGCGCCACTCCGGGTAGTCGATGCTCACCCCGTCGGTCTCGTCGATGACCAGGGCGCCCGGCTCATATGCCGACCGTACCACGGCGAGGGCACGAGGCGGATCCGCGATGGTGAGGTTGATCTCTCCGCTTACGGGATAGAGCGCGATCCTCTCCTCCATGAGTGCCGAGAACCGCCGTTCCTCCTCGCTCAGCGCCTCCACCATCTGGAGCCAGGGGATCATGCCGCTGTCGCAATACGAGAACTCCCGGAAGTAGTGATGCGCGGACATCTCTCCCCCATACGCTGCGTCCACGGCCCGCATCTTCTCTTTGATGAAAGCGTGCCCACTCTTGGAGACCACCGGTCTGCCGCCCGCTGCCTCCACGAGGTCGCGGGTGTTCCAGACCAGCCGGGGATCGTGGATGATGGCCGCCCCGGGATGGCGGCGGAGAGCGCGCTGGGCCAGCAGACCTACGAGGTAGTATCCTTCTACGAACTCACCGCGCTCGTCGAAGAAGAAGCAGCGGTCGAAGTCGCCGTCCCAGGCAATGCCGAGGTCCGCTCCCTCGGCCACCACCACTTCGGCTGTCACCGCCCGGTTCTCCGGGAGTAGTGGGTTGGGAACACCCACCGGGAACGACCCATCCGGGCGATGGTTGATCTTGACGAAGTGGAGGGGCAGAGACTTCTCCATCACGTCTATGACCGGTCCGGCCCCCCCATTCCCGGCATTTACGACCACCTTCAGCGGCCGGAGCTTCGTGGCGTCGATATAGGACAGGAGATGCTCGACATAACTGTGTCGCACGTCGAGCGTCGTGATGACTCCAGGCCGTGCAGCCTCCGGCGTCGCAGGAGCGGGTCGGCCCCCGGCCCCTCCACCGAGGGCGTTCACCACCATGGCCTCCATCTCGAGCAGTCCGGTATCGGCACTGATGGGCCTGGCCTGCGCCCGAGTGAATTTCATGCCGTTGTAGTCGCGAGGGTTGTGGCTGGCGGTCACCATGATCCCGCCGTCGAGACCCAGAGAGAACGTGGCGAAGTAGACCTCCTCCGTGCCTACCAGGCCTATATCGACCACGTCGACTCCAGAGGCGGTGAGTCCACGGCATAACGCCTCGGCCAACGCCGGACTGGTGAGGCGAACGTCGTGCCCCACAACGACCTTGCGAGGACTCACCAGGGCCGCGTACGCCCGCCCGATGAATTCAGCCGTCTCCTCATTCAGTTGGTCCGGCACCCGGCCGCGTACATCGTAGGCCTTGAAGCACTCCAGACGGGCCCCGTCATCAGCCATTGGTGACCTCCCACTACCTCGCGGCATCTTGGCCCAGGTCGCGGACCTGAGCGCTCTCGAAGCCTGCCTCCCGTTTGCATGGGGCAATGCGTTCGCCTATACTACGCGAGGTTCCCGCTCCTCGGTAGCTCAATGGTAGAGCACCTGGCTGTTAACCAGGGTGTTGCAGGTTCGAGTCCTGCCCGAGGAGCCATTTGTTACCGGGAGGATACCCGGAAGGTTATGTTGGGAATCATGCCGCCCGGATGAGGGCTTGGCCCACTTCCTCCGTAGGCTTTGCCCACAACTCGGAGATCTCGCAACCGCAACCCGGGCATGTGAGGGTCTCGCCTTCTTCTGAATAGAGCGTTCCCCAGCCCACGGCGTGCGTGGCACCAGCATGTGCCGTCGTTTGAAGTAAGGCGCCGCAGCAAACGCACGCCGACCCCGGGCGGAGATCGCGTACATACGCTCCTAGAGTGCGTATCGGACCGGTTCCACATCGAGCTTCCATCAAAGCCTCCGGATCACGCCTGTCACCTTGCCCACGATCCGCGGATCCCGGGTGAAGATCGGCTCCATCGAGTCGTTCTCAGGCTGTAGCCGCACCGCGTCGGACTCCCGGAAGAACCGCTTGAGGGTAGCCTCTTCATCCAGCAAGGCAACCACTATGTCGCCGTCATCCGCGGTCTCCTGTCGTTTGACCACGACCAGGTCACCATCTAAGATGCCGGCTTTGATCATGGAGGTTCCCGTGACCCGCAGAGCGAAGCATTCCTGCGGTTCGCCCAAGAAAGCGGGGATGGTGATGGCCTCTTCGATGTTCTCCTCGGCGAGGAGCGGGACCCCGGCCGCGATCCGCCCCAATACCGGGATCTCCGGCGCTCGCCGGACGGGATGTCGGGGACTCTGCCCGCTCGCCGGCCGGATGACTTCGAGCGCGCGCCGCTTCGACGATCCTCGGCGGATATAGCCCTTGGCTTCGAGAGAAGCGAGATGGCCGTGGACCGAGGCTGGAGAGCACAGACCCACGGCAGCGCCTATCTCACGGACTGTGGGCGGATACCCCTGTTCTCTGACCGCTTCCTCTATCACCCGAAGGATCTTTTCCTGTTTTTCCGGCAGAGCCATCGCCCTCTCCTCGGTGAACATTCGTTCGGTCAACGGCAGTATAGAACATTCGTTCGCCCTCTGCAAGTCTCCGGTTGACTCCCCCAGACAGGGGCCCTATACTCACCGCGGTTCGCAACTCCTCGTCCGAGTGGCGGAACTGGCAGACGCGCTAGGTTGAGGGCCTAGTGAGTGCATAACTCATGGGGGTTCAAGTCCCCCCTCGGACACTTTCTTTCCCCCGCGGTCGCGAACCGCACAACTGCTCGAGCGCAGCCGATCCGCATGGTTGCGTCGGCGGACGAACGGGTTGTCTGGTACCGTGGCACATAGACATGACCGGCCTGGTTTCCAGTGAACTTCTCAACCTTCCGGAGGATGAAATGGCCAGAGGGCCCGCGGAACTCCGACCCGACGAGATATACCGGCTCTGCGATGCAAGCATCTTTCCGTTCCACACCACGGCGGAACTACCTGAGCTCACCGACATCATCGGTCAGGCCCGGGCCGTATCTTCAGTGGAGTTCGGAATGGGCATCAACAACGACGGCTACAACATCTTCGCGGTCGGCCCGGCCGGGACCGGAAAATCCAGCACCATCCTTAGCTTCCTGTCCCGAGAGGCGGCCTCTCTTCCCGCTCCCGACGACTGGGTCTACGTCCACAACTTCGCCAGACCGTATCAGCCGAACGCCATCCGCATGCCCCCCGGCCGGGCGGACGAATTCCGCAAAGATATGGAGAAACTGGTCGAAGACCTGCAGGCTGCGATCACGCAGGCTTTTGAGAGCGAAGAGTACGAGAAGCAGAAGCGAGAGATAGCCCAGCAGGTCAGCGAGCGGCAAGAGGGCAAGCTCAGCGCTCTCAGCCAGAAGGCGGAGACGGGCGGGTTCCAGATGGTGCGCACCCCCGCCGGTCTGGCCTTCGCTCCCAAGACGGCTGAAGGCGAGACGATGTCACGCGAGGCGTACGAAGCTTTGCCGCCCGAGGAGCAGAAGCGGATCGACGAAGGCTTGGAAAGCCTGAACGAAGAGCTCCAGCAGATAATGCGCCTGGTCCGTCAGGACGAGCGGGGCGGTCGAGAAGCTTGGCGGGAGCTCGACCGCCAGGTCACCACGTTCGCTGCGAAGCATCTGGTCGACGAAGCGTGTGAACGGTGGTGTGACGTCGAGGAGATGGTCGACTACCTACATGGCCTCCTCCGTGACGTCGTCGACAACGCCGACGATTTCAAGAAGTCGGACGAAGAGACGCCGGTCGTGTTCATGGGCATACCCGTGTCCCCAAGCCAGAAGGGCGAAGGCGTCTTTCGCAAGTACAAGATCAACGTTCTGGTCGACAATTCCAAGCAGACCGGAGCTCCCGTCGTCACTGAAAGCAACCCCGTCATGGGGAACCTCGTGGGCCGGATCGAGCATCAGGCCCAATTCGGCGCTCTGCTGACGGACTTCAGCATGATCAAGCCTGGAGCCCTGCACAAGGCGAACGGCGGCTTTCTTCTCCTCGATGCCAGAGACGTCCTCCTCAAGCCCTATGCGTGGGACGCCCTGAAGCGCTGCCTGAAGACCGCCGAGATCCGGGTCGAGGATATCGCCCAGCAGATGGGTTTTGTCACCACCGCCACGCTGGATCCGGAGCCCATCCCGTTCAAGGCGAAGATCGTGCTCATCGGGGAGCCCTTCCTCTATTACCTGCTCTACACGCAGGACCCCGAGTTCCAGGAACTGTTCAAGGTCAAAGCCGATTTCGACACCGTCGTCGACCGCACCCCGGACAACGAGCAACTGTACGCGCGCTTCATTGGCCAGATCTGCCGGCAGCGCAAGCTCCCCGCCTTCTCCGCCGAAGGGGTAGCCCGGGTGATCGAGCACTGTTCCCGCCTGGTCGAGGACCAGCGCAAGATGACCACGCGGTTCGTCGACGTGGCCGACCTGCTGACAGAAGCCGGCTACTGGGCCCACTACGGGCGCGGGAAACGGTCCAAAGCTCTGGTGCGAAGGGAGCACGTCCAGAAAGCCATAGACCAGCGCGTGTACCGCTCCAACCGGGTGGAAGAGCGGGTGCGGGAGATGATCACCGAGGCCACGGTGATGGTCGACACCCGAGGTGCAGTCGTGGGGCAGATCAACGGGCTTTCGGTCTCCTCGATCGGGGACTACATGTTCGGGCGGCCGAGCCGGATCACCGCCACGCACCGCCTCGGTGACGGTGAACTGCTGGACATCGAGCGAGAGGTGGAGATGGGCGGGCCGATCCACTCGAAAGGAGTGCTGATCCTGGCTGGCTATCTGGGCGCCAAGTATGCCTCGGACCAGCCTCTCTCCCTGACTGCCCGGCTGGTGTTCGAACAATCCTACTCGGGAGTGGAAGGCGACAGTGCCTCCTCGGCCGAGCTGTACGCCTTGCTCTCCTCGCTCTCCGGCCTGCCCATCCAGCAAAGGTTCGCGGTGACCGGTTCGGTCAACCAGCTTGGCCAGGTGCAGGCTATCGGAGGTGTCAACGAGAAGATCGAGGGTTTCTTCGCCGTGTGCAAGGCCCTCGGTCTGAGAGGCGACGAAGGGGTGCTGATCCCTAAGGCCAACGTCCGTAACCTGATGCTGAGCGAATCGGTGCGACAGGCTGTTGAGAAAGGCCGCTTCCGTATCTACCCGATAGCGACCATCGACGAAGGCATAAGCGTCTTGACCGGCGTGCCCGCCGGAGCGCTCGGCGCCAAAGGAACCTATCCGCAAGGATCCGTCAACCGGCTGGTCATAGAGCGGCTGGCGTACTTGGCCGATAAGGCGCGTGAGGGCGACCGTAAGAAGGGCAAGGCCGCGGGACGGGCCGACTCGGCCGCCGAGAGCCCGAAAGAATAGAGAGAGACCGAACGGTGTGGCGGGGCGCGAGGGGCTTTAAGCCCCTCGCGCCCCGCTTTGGTGCTTAAGCGAGCGGTTCCACCCGGACCGTAGGAATGCCGGAGGCTCCCCACTCGAAGAAACGGGCGGCCGGTGCTGTTGCGGAAAACCCGGGTAGGAACACTACACCGGCGGGCACGCGGCCGGTGACCCAGGCAGCGAGCTCAATGGACCCCTGATTCCGGCCGACCACCTTGACGCGATCGCCGTCCGCCACGCCGAGAGTCGAAGCGTCCGCTGGGTTCATCTCCAGTCTCGCTTCGGCGGCTAGGCTGGTCAGACCGGCCGAGCGGCGTGACCGTGCACCGGTGCCGTGGTGCTCGAGCACGCAACCTGTAAGCAGGACGAACGGGTAGTCGGCCTCAACCGCCGGCGCGGCGGCACCGGTCTCCACCGGCGCGAACACAGCTTTGCCCCGGCTGAACTCGCTCACGTGCAGCATGGCAGTGCCGGGGTGGTCGACTCCTGGGCAGGGAGGCTGCAGTCCTTCATCCTCGAGCCGGTCGTAGGAGATGCCCTTGTAGCACCAGACCACGTCGGCGATCTCGCGCATGACGTCCGCCGGGTCCGAATAGGCCCAATCGCCACCAAACCCCTTGGCAAGATGCTGGACGATGCTCCAATCCGGAAGCGCCGTTCCCAGAGGCGGCACTGCCGGCCGCACTCGTTGGACGAAACGCTCCACATTGGTGAACGTGCCGTCATCCTCGCTGCTGACCACAGACGGCAGCACCACATCGGCGTACTTCGCGGTCTCTGTGAGGAAGCTGTCCTGCAGGACTAGGCAACCCACGTTCGCCAAGGCCTTGCCGGTCCTCGCGTCGTCGGGGGCGGAGAGCGCCGGATCGTTCCCAACAACGTAGAGGAAGCCGATCTCACCCGCTTCTGCCGCAACGAGCATCTCGCTGACTGTTCGACCGGGCGCCGCGGCGGCGAGCGTGGTCCCCCAGGCCGCCTCTACCTTGGCCACTGCCTCGGGGTCGGTCGGGAGCGATCCTCCAGGTAGGCGGTCGGGACGGACCCCCATGTCGAACAGGCCCTGCGAGTTGGCGCCGGAGCGCAAAGGATAGACGCCGGTACCCGGACGTCCGATGTTGCCGGTGAGCAGAGCGAGGTCGGCCACCGCTCTCACCGCTGCCGCTCCCTTGGGCCCTTGGGTCAGGCCCGGCCCGTACAGGACGGCGGCCGCTGCAGCCTGGCCGTAGGCCTCGGCCGCCGCCCGCAGGACGTCGGCATCCAGCCCGCAGGTCGCGGCCTCCGCGGCCACATCCACCCCTTCGAGTGAAGCCTGAAGAGCCTCGAAGCCTTCGGTCCGCGCTGCGATGAACTCGGCATCCTGGAGGCCCAGATCGAGCATGTGACGGAGCATCCCTCGAAGCGCCGCCAGATCCGTTCCCGGCTTGACAGCCAGGTGCTGCTTGGCCCGACGGGCCAGCTCGGTGGTCCGCGGATCTACTACCATCACCGTCTTGCCCAGGCGCGTGGCTTTGATCACGTCCAGTGCGAGCACTGGATCGGATTCGGTGAGGTTGGCGCCGATAACGAGGATCACGTCGGCCTCTCCCAGATCCTTGCGCGAATTGGTGGCCGCAGCGACGCCGAAGGCCGCCGCCACCACTTCCTCAGAGACGGCTTGCCAGCCGTGGTCGATGGAGTCGATGTTGTTCGAGCCCAGGAGCCCGCGCATCAGCTTCTGCAGGAGATAGGCCGCTTCATTGGTGCAGTGCGTGCCGCATATCGCCCCGATAGCGTCGCCGCCCTTTTCGGCCCGTACTGCCTTGGCTTTCTCGACCACTCGAGCTAGGGCGTCTTCCCAGGAGGCCTCTTGAAGCTCTCCGGCGGCATTCCTCACGAGCGGGGTGGTCAGCCGGTCGGGGGAGCTGGCGTAGCCGAACCCGAAGCGCCCCTTCACGCAGAGGTTGCCGGCGTTGAGCCCTTTCTCCAGATCCGAAGCGACACGGACCACCTTGTCCCGATAGCTGTGCAAGACCAAGCGGCACCCGTTGCTGCAGTATGAGCAGGTGGTGACCGTCTTCGCGGTCTGCCACGCCCGGGCTCCCTGAGGCGTACGCTGGCCTATCACGGCCCCGACCGGGCAGGTGCTTACGCACTGTCCACACGACACGCAACCCACCTGCTGCAGAGGCAAGCGATAGGGTGTGTCTACCTCGCTCTCATAGCCACGATTGAGGTATCCCCAGCAGCCGATCGACATCACTTCGCGACAGATGCGCACGCACCGACCGCACAGGATGCACCGAGCCCCGAAGTGGGCGACATTCGGGTGATCTCCCGCATCGCCGGCCAGAGGCCCGCGCCAGCCCCACGGCACCATGTCCACGAGATACTCGTAGGCGTAGTCCTGCAAACGGCAGTCGCCGGCGGCTTCGCAGACGGGGCAATCGAGCGGGTGGTTGGTGAGCAGGAGCTCCAGCACGAACTTGCGTAGCTTCAGGATCTTCTCGCTGTGCGTCTCGATCACCATGCCCTCGCTGACGGCGGTCCCACAGGCAGCCATAGGGCCGCGGGCTCCCTGCACCTCCACCAGGCACATACGGCAGGCTCCGTAGGGCTCGAGACGGGGGTCGTGGCAAAGCGTGGGGATGTCGACGCCGGCATCGCGCGCCACCTCCAGGATCGTCTTGCCAGGGAGTGTCTGGATCTCTCGCCCGTTGAGGGTGAGAGTCACCGGTGCGGGACCGGTCAACTCGGCGGCGGACATCACGACCTCCTCACAGCGTCGAATCGGCATTTCTCGTAGCAGGCCCCGCATTTGATGCAGAGCTCTTGATCGATCACGTGGACTTCCTTCCGCTCTCCGGTTATGGCCTGGACCGGGCAGACCCGGGTGCAGGCGCGGCAGCCATTGCAGGTCTCGGGGTCGATGGAGTACGTGGTAAGGGCTTCGCAGGCTCCAGCCCGGCATTTGTGCTCGATCACGTGCTCCTCGAACTCCTCTCGGAAGTACTTGAGAGCGGTGAGCACCGGGTTCGGGGCCGTGGTGCCCAGCCCGCAGAGCGAGCCCACCCGCACTTGCTGGGCCATCTCTTCCAGGAACGTGAGATCGGCCAGCGTGCCCTTGCCCTCACAGATCCTGTCGAGGATGTCGAGCATCCGTTTGGTACCGATCCGGCAAGGTGGGCACTTTCCGCAACTCTCCGACTGGGTAAAGTGCAAGAAGTAGCGGGTGGTGTCGACGATGCAGTTGTCTTCGTCGATGACGATCATCCCGCCCGAGCCGACGATGGCGCCGGTCTGGTTGATGGTCTCGTAATCGACCGGCAGATCCAGGAGAGACTCCGGCAGACAGCCGCCGGAGGGGCCTCCCATCTGCACCGCTTTGAAGGCCTTGTTGTTCTTGACCCCGCCGCCGATACCGAAGATCACCTCTCGCAGGGTCTTGCCCATGGGCACTTCAGCCAGGCCGGTCCGATTGACTTTGCCCGCCAGGGCGAACACTTTGGTGCCCTTGGACTTCTCATAACCCCTGGCCGCGAACGCCTCGGCTCCGTTCAGGATGATCCAAGGCACGACCGAGAGGGTCTCGACGTTATTGATATTGGTGGGCCGCTTCCATAGGCCGGACTGCGCCGGGAACGGCGGCCGCAAGCGGGGCATCCCCCGATTGCCCTCGATGGACATCATCATGGCGGTCTCTTCGCCGCACACGAAGGCACCCGCGCCCTCTTTGATCTTGATGTGGAACGAGAAGTCGGAACCCATGATGCCGTCACCGATAAGGCCTCGCTCCTCGGCCGCTTTCATTGCGATCTTCAGGCGCCGGAGAGCCAGGGGATACTCGGCCCGCACATACACGTAGCCGATGGGGGCTCCGATGGCGTATGCCCCGATGGCCATGCCCTCGAACACTGCGTGCGGGTCGCCCTCCAAGACCGAGCAGTCCATGAATGCGCCCGGGTCGCCCTCGTCGCCGTTACAGATGAAGTACTTGACGCCATCCGGCGAGGGATAGCCCGCGGCGAACTGCCACTTCTGACCGGTGGGGAAGCCGGCTCCTCCCCGTCCTCTCAGTCCTGAGCGCTTGATCTCGTCGATCACCTCGTCGGACGACATGCTCGTCAGGACTCTGTAGAGAGCCTGGTAGCCGTCCGCCTCGAGGTAGTCGTCGATATCCTCGGGGTCGATGATCCCCACGTGTCGCAGGGCGAGCTTCTCTTGGGCCTCGTAAAAGGCGTCGAACTCGGTGGGGCCGTCCTGGGTCAGCACCAACCACTTCTCGATAGGCTCCCCGCCGATGATGTGCTTGGCGATGATCTCGTCCACCATCGCTGGGGTGACCTGGCCGTAGGTCACCTTGTGGGAAGACCCGTTGCGTCTTAGGATGACCTCAACCAGCGGGTCCATGGCGCAGAGACCCTGGCAACCGGTGCCTGTGATAGAGGCGCACTGCCCGCCACAATCGTCCTCGCGCGGACGTATGACCGCATAGACCTCGGAGGCCGCGAGCCCCTTTTCGAAGGCCTTCAGTACTTCGCGGCTGCCCGCGGCGACACCGCCTGTGCCTAGACAGATGCGCACATCGACTTCGGGGACGGTCAGACGGGGGTTGCGCGGGGTCGGTCTTTCCAGCACTCGAGCGGGAGCCATCATTCCTCGTTCTCCCGCATGTTTGCGCCAGGAGGCCCACCATTCGCTCCCTCTACGCCCGCCTGGAAGGCCTTGACGACCTCGACCGCCTTGTCGGGGGTGAGCTTGCCGTGGGCCCGATCGTTGATCATGACCACCGGAGCCATCCCGCAGGCGCCGACGCAGTGCACTTCTTCGATGGTGTAAAGCATGTTCGGGGTATTCTCACCGGCATGGATGCCGAGGTGCTTTTCGATCTCGCGCGAGATGAGCGGTGCGCCCGAAACGTGGCAGGCCGTGCCATGACAGCAACGGATGGTGTTCTTTGCGTGCGGCTGAAGTCTGAACTGCGAGTAAAAAGTGGCCACACCCAGGGCCTGACTGAGCGGCTCGCCGGCCGCCTGCGCCACTCGGGCCATGACTTCTTCGGGCAGGTAGCCGAATACGGCCTGCGCCCCTTGTAGGAGAGGAACCAGCGCCCCTGGTTGTCCCTTGTAATGGTCGAGAAGTTCCTGGAACTGCTCCTCCAGCTCCAGTTCGACCGTCATCCCTACCGCACTCTCACTCGTCATAGATCTGGTCCTCCGTAGGTCCGAGCTATTGTAGCTCGGCGTCCGAGACAGAATACAAGGATTTGCCGGTCAGCGCCCGCACGGTCGCAACGTGCGCACGCAGCCGGCGTACGGCGCGTCGGCCGCGCCCATGATGTCCAGGTTCTCCACTACGACGAACACCTGTCCTCCTTCACGACACCCGCCCTGACTCGGGCGAAGCTCTCCCCGGCCTGGAACGAGCTACGTACGAACGGGGCCGCACTCACCTGCAGGCCGAGAGCTTCGCCCCACTCCTCGTAGGTCGTGAAGACCTCAGGCCGCACATATTCCGCCACCGGCAGATGACGGGCCGATGGTCGAAGATACTGCCCGATGGTCACCATGTCCACGCCGGCGTCCGCCACCTCACGCAGAAGGCGGGCGACCTCCTCCCGCGCCTCTCCCAGCCCCACCATCCAGCCGGTCTTCACGATACTCTGCCGAGCTGCAGCTGCCCGTCTCAGTACCATCAAGGATCGCTCAAACACAGCCTGCGGCCGCGCGGTGGGATACAGGCGGGGGACGGTCTCGACATTGTGGTTGAGGACCTCAGGGGCTTCGGTCAAGACCACGTCGAGGTCTTCTATTCTACCGGCAAAATCGGGGATGAGCACCTCGATGCTCACGCCGGGCGCCTTCGACCGGATGGCCCTGATGGTGGCTGCGTAGTGCGCGGCACCCCCGTCTTTGAGATCGTCGCGGGTGACGGAGGTGACCACGGCGTGCTGCAATCTCAGATGGACGACGGCGTCCGCAACGTTATCGGGCTCGCGAGGGTCCACAGCGGACGGCCGCCCGGTGGGCACACCACAGAAGCCACAGTCACGCGTGCAGGTACCCCCCATGATAAGGAACGTGGCGGTTCCGGCCGCGAAACACTCGCCCAGATTGGGGCAGAGAGCACTTTCGCATACGGTGTTCAGATGCCTGTCGCGGAGCAAGGTCTCCATTCTGCGCAGGGCACTCGCCTCTGGCATGGACTTCTTGAGCCAAGCCGGCTTCCGGCCCGGCCCGTCGTGGCCGCCCGGGGGCGCCTGCTCGTCATTCATGGCCCGCACCATCTCGCAGCTATGCGGACTCGTTCGCCAGCCGCGCGGCCGCGGTCTCGATCGCCGACTGCATCACGGTTTTGAGAGGCATGCCCGCGGCAGCCGCGGCGGCGGCGGCGTCCTCGTACTCCGGAGCGACGCTCACCAGGCGGTCCCGCCAACGACCCCACTTCACTTTCACGTCGCAACCTGCCACCTGGACGGTCACGGTGCCCCTCGTGGCCAACCAGCGGAAGATCGTCTGCCGGCGCACGCCGAGCGTGCCCGTCTCCGCCAGCAGCACCTCCACCGCGGCCGACTCGTCCCCGGAGCGGACAAGGGCGTGAACGACAACTCCGGGCCGATCCTTCTTCATGTGGGCGGCCACGGTCCAGACGTCGAGCGCTCCCGCCTCGCGTAGGAGCCCGCACGTGTGACCGATCACCTCGGGCGAGACGTCGTCGAGGTTGGTCTGCAGTTCGACGACAACGTCCTTATCGTCCCTCCAGGGGCCCGACGCCGTCGCCGTCTCCGACGAGCGTCCCACCAGGACCCGCAGCACGTTGGGACCGTTATCCAGCTTCATGCTGCCGGCGCCATACCCCACCCTGTCGATCTGCATCGGCGGCAGCGGGCCGGGCGTGGCACCAAGCTCCTTCACCAGCAGGGCCCCCGTGGGTGTCGTCACCTCTCGCATCTCGGGACCCCCTAGTATGGGGTAGCCTTTGAGAAGAAGGGCGGTGGCCGGCGCGGGCACTCCCATCCTTCCGTGCGCGATCTCGACGGTGCCACCTCCCACCGGGATCGGCCCTACCACGACCCTGTGGACATCGAGGGCTTCCACCAGTACAAAAGCGCCCACCACATCCACGAGGGTGTCCACGGCTCCCACCTCGTGGAAATGGATCTCTTCCACCGGGCACCCATGCACCTCGGCCTCCACCGCGGCCAGACGCCGGACCGCGTTCAGGCTCCGCGCGCGCACCCGATCGGAGAGCGACGCGCCCTCAATGATGTGTTCCATGTCCTCCAGATGCCTGAGGGGGGCATCTTCCACCTGGTGAACGCGCACTCGGGTGCATGTGATGCCCCACTCCACGTCGTTGACGACCTCTATCGTGGAGTCATCCAAGCCCAAGGTAGTCACGGCCCGGCGCAGTTCTGTCTGGAGCCGGCCGCTTTCGTCGCTGTTCAGCAGTGCGCCAAGGAGCATGTCCCCGGACACGCCTGCCCAGGGATCCAGATACAGTACCGTCCGCCCGCTCATCGCCGCCTCGTCACGGGAGCCAACTGTCATCCCGCACTCCTTCACCTTAGTCTTACTCTGGGTGGTTGCATTCTCGCATGCCACCCCATACACTGCAGAGCGTGAACTCCGGCAACCCTCGGACTCCGGTGCGAGACAGTGACACAGAGGCGCCTGGCCGACTACATAGGCTTCACGGTCCGTCGCTTGCGCGCGGACCGGGAGTTCACGCTGCAGGCCCTCGCCGATGAGTCCGGGGTCTCCAAGAGCTACTTGGGCGATATCGAAAAGGGCCGCAAGAACCCCACCACCGACGTCATCGAGGCCATCGCCGACGCTCTGGGAGTGCCGGCCCGAGAACTGCTCTATCATGCCGCTCTCGACGATGAGGATCCGTTCCTTCAGCCGGAGCAACTGAGCCTGGAGGAAGTCGCCGAGGAAGACGCCGAGACTCGGGAGTTGACCCAGTTGGCCCGGCGCATGCGGCCCGTCGACCGCCGGTTACTCCTCGAGTTCGCCCGCAGGCTTTCACGCTAACGGCGGCTGTGCCCACCTGAGGCCGCGAACTCCAAGGCGCAGGCCTCCAGATACGACCGCCACCGTACGATCACCAATCCAACTCGTCCAGACGATCGTCGTCGATCCCGTAGTAGTGGGCGATCTCGTGGATGACCGTTCGCCGCACTTGTTCCTTGATCTCTTCCTCGTCGCCGCCGACCATCGCCTCGATGGGTTTCTGATAGATCGAGATACGGTCTGGAAAGGCCATGTAGAAAGCCCCTCGATCGGTCAGGGGCACGCCGTGATACAAGCCCAGGAGCGAGTACTTCGCCTTGGGCGACAACCCTGCAGCCAGCAGGTCCTCGCTCGTCGGCCATTCCTCGGTATCCACCTGGATGTTCTCGAGCCCGTCGAGGAACTCCTCCGGGAGCGACTGCAGCGCCTCCGACACCAGTTCGGCGAATGCGTCAAGTTCCATCGGCAGTTCCATCGGCAGTTCCATCGGTGATGACCCCGTCTGTCCGTAGACGGATGAGCAGGGCCCTGGCAGCGGCTCCCCGATGCGAGACCCGGTCTTTGTCTGCGGCGTGGGCTTCGGAAAGAGTCTCCGTCCACCCAAAAGGCTCGAAGATAGGATCGTAGCCGAAGCCGTCGGTGCCCCGGGGAGAAGGGGCGATCGTTCCTTCGAGGAGTCCTTCCGCCACGAACACGCGCGGAGTCTTCCCCGCCGATGTCATCTCCCGAGCCTCCACCGTCTCCCCGGCCTCCACGACCTTCCCGGCGTCCCTCTGCGCCCGCGGCAGGATGAGGCACAGGACGCACACGAAGCGCGCGGTCCGGTCGTCACTTCCCGACAACTCGGCAAGGAGCTTCCGCACATTCTCCTCGTCGCCGGCATCGTGACCGGCATAGCGGGCAGACTGGACCCCCGGAGAACCTCCCAGGGCTTTGACCTGCAACCCGGAGTCGTCGGCCAGCACCGCCGTCTCCCCACCAAGGGCGGCGAAGACCGTCGCGGCTTTCAGGCGAGCGTTCTCGGCGAACGTCTCTCCGGTCTCCTCGGGCAAGGCGATGTCCGCGGGCACGACACGCAGCGCGAAGGCGCCTTCCAGGAGACGGCCGAACTCCCGGGCTTTGCCCGAGTTACGAGTAGCCAGGACCACGATCGGAGAAGCGCTCACGACCGGGACGCACCCCCGCTCCCGTTCGCGTACGCGTGGGCCACGACGTCCATCTGAGACGCTTTGATCTGTGCGATACCGTTCTGGGCCAGGTCGAGAAGTTCGTCGAGCACGTGCCGCTCGAACGGCTCGACCTCCGCGGTCGCCTGGACCTCGAGCAGGCGCCCGTTCCCGGTCATGACCACGTTCATGTCCACCTGAGCGACGCAGTCCTCTTCATATTCCAGGTCCACCACCGGCATCCCCCCTACCACACCCACGCTCACGGCGGCGACGGAATCGTTCAGGGGCAGGGCCCGCAGAAGCTTGTTGTCCACAGCCCGTTTGAGGGCCAGATGAAGAGCGACGTAGCCGCCGCTCACGGCCGCGCACCGAGTGCCCCCGTCGGCTTCCACCACGTCGCAGTCGACATAGACCGTTCGCTCCCCTAGAGCCTCCAGATCGACGACGGTCCGCAGACTACGCCCGATGAACCGCTGGATCTCGATCGTCCGGCCTCCCTGCTTGCCTTTGATGGCTTCCCGCGGGGTACGCTCCCGAGTCGAGCTGGGCAGCAGCGAGTACTCGGCCGTGACCCACCCCGCTCCGCTGCCCCGCCGCCAGCCGGGGACGCCGTTGACGAGTTGGGCCGAGCAGAGAACACGCGTGCCGCCCAACTCCAGAAACACCGACCCATCGGCGGTACGCACAAAATCCGGGGTGATCTTCAGGCTGCGCATCTCTGCGGGCCCCCTTGTACCGACTTTCCCCCTTGGGCTCATATCTGGGTGACCTCCCGGATGGGGAGTTGCAGGAAGCGCATGCCCACCTTCCTGAACTCCTCGCCGTCGCCGGTCGCGAAGAACTGGTAGACGCCCTCTCGTCTCGGATCGTTACCGATGGCCTTTCGCTCCAAGATCTCCCGTACCTCGTTGGCCGTCTCTTCGGCGGAATCGATGAGGGCGACAGCGGCACCCAGCAATCGGCGCAACATCGGAGTTATGAGGGGATAGTGGGTACATCCCAGGATGACCGTGTCCACCTCGGCCTCCTTCAGAGGGGTCACGCATCCGCGCGCCGCCTGCTCTGTCTGCTCTGAGAATACGTCGCCTTCCTGAATAAGCGGAGCGAGGCGCGGGCAGGCCACAGGAAATACCTCCAGCCCGGCGTCCAGCGTATGCAGGGCGTATTGGTAGGCGTTGGAGCGGACTGTAGCCTCCGTAGCCATCAGTCCCACACGCCTGTTGCGCGTCTCTTGGACCGCCGCCCGGGCCCCGGGCATCACGACGCCGACGATAGGCGTGGAATAAGCAGTCTGCAGTTGGGAGAGGGCCGCAGCCGCGGCGGAGTTGCAGGCGACGATGATGAGTTTGACGCCCTTCTCCACCAATAGCCCGACAGCGGAAAAGGCCAGGCTGCGGACTTCGGCCAAAGACTTCGAACCGTAAGGGAAGTTGCCTGTATCGCCCAGGTAGACAAAATCCTCGTGAGGCAGGTTGACAAGGCATTCGTGCAGGACCGTGAGCCCGCCGACCCCAGAATCGAAGACCCCAATGGCACGAGTGTCCGGGATGTTCGAGTCTGGCGCAGTCATCGTCAGCCGATTCTACCAGACGCTGCTTTCGTACCCCCCTAGTACCCGGCGGTCTCTAAGATCGGTCGGCCTTCTTGGCGACACTGCGAAGGATGCTCAGGAGGCGGGGCGATTCCGCCAAATGGTGACCGAGCTAATCGACGGAGAGGCGTACGCCCGGGTACTTGCTCGCGTAACTGGGAACGAGCGTGTTGAGCCTGGCAACTACATTCCGCGCCAGCAGGGCTTGAAGCGCCTCGTCGACGGCGGGTGCCGGGCAGGAGACCCTGGCTGCTATCTGTCTCGACGTCAACCCGGTCTCGGCCCGCTGCAGGCAGTCGAGAACCATCTTCTGTTCGTCATTCAGCTTCACGAGCGGCGAGTCTTCAGCTTCGCCGCACCCGGTGAGCTCCTCCGCCGGCCGATCCCGGTACTGCGTTGCCCCGGTCTGCCGCTTCACGTAGGCCCTCCTTCCCGGCATTGTACTCGGTGCCAGTGCGGCCCTTACCTCTACCTTGCCCAGGCGCGGGTGGCCCTAAACGTCGAGCGTCTCTTCGCTTCCGGTGGCCCGGAAGAAGAAGAGCGAGATAACGATCATCAGGGCAGAGACCAGCCAGATCACCGCATACTCCCGGCCGTCTTCCGCGAATGTGGCGGTGATGTCGATCGCTACGCCGGCAACGATGGGTCCAAGGATGTTGGCGAAGCCTCTGGTCATGGAGAACATGCCGGTGAACTGTCCGATATGTTCCTTGGGCATCAGTTTGATGAGAATGGCGTACGGCAGGGTGAGGACGATCGATCCACCCAAGCCGAATATGGGTAGGAAGATGAAGGCCCACTTGATGTCGGTGAGAAACACGCCCAGGATGCACCCACCCAAGTAGATCCAGAGGCCGATACGCATGATCCGAACTCGCCCGTATCTGTCGGCCAGGTACCCGCTCGAGACCCCGGCGATCATGTAGGTGACTCCGACCAGACCGAGGAGAAGGGCGCCAACCTGTTCGGTCGCCCCCAGCGTGTAGATGAAATAGAGCATGATGAAGGGGCGCAGGGCGGCCAAAGTGGACTCCCAGAGAAAGCTGGCGACCATGAAACGCTGGATGCCCTTCGTCTGCCGGGTCGATTGCCAGACCCGCTTGATCTCGACCCAGATACTTGCGCGCGGGGGCAGAGGCGAGTGCTCAGGTTCCGGTTCCTGGATCTTCACCACGGTCAGGTATGTGGTCGCCATGATGAGCAGGCTGCACATGATGAACGGCAGGGGTTCCCACCGATAGAAAAGGATCCCGGCTACGACCATGCCCAGAAACATGCCTCCCCCGCGCATGAAACTCTGGAATCCCTGCGCCCGGCCCTGGACGTTCGAGGGAGTGACGTCGGGCATCAGCGACTGATAGGGCGACGTGTAGAAGTGGTAGGCGGCGAAGAACACAAAGGTGGAGACGGCGATGGGCACGTATCCCGGCTGGAAAGGGGCCAGCATCAAGGCTGCGGCCATGAAAGGGGCGGCGAAGATCATGAACGGCTTGCGCCGGCCCCACCGCTTCGTCCACATTCGGTCGCTCATGATGCCGGCCCACAGCGGGATCAACGACGAGAATATGCCCTCTCCCCCGATGGCAAAGCCGATCAGGGTCGCCGAAGAAGTGAAGCGTTCGAGGATCAGCGGGAGGTAGGTGGTGACCAGCGAAAGGCCGGTAGCAAAGCCCAGCGTCGGAAGCGTCAGGATCAGCAGGAACCTCACGCCTACCTTCTGCTCGCTACTCACACTGCCGCACCCTTCCGCCTCCTAAGCATGCTTCGAAAGACTTCAAGGCCCTCGTTCGGTGCAGGCCAAACCGGATTCTACCAAAGGGCCTAGGAACAGCGCGAACACGGCCGGCCGCGTGCGCCGCAACCGCCGTCGTGGCTGCGGCGCACGCAGGCCTGGCGAAAGCCCGCGGTATCAGCGGGCCTGAAGGGTGTCCAAGAGAGCGTCAGAGCAACTGGGGCAACCCGTCCTCACCGGTCTGCCGTCCCTAGGTTGTCTCAGGCGCCTCTCAGCGGGCGGCCGCGTAGTTGGCAGCCACGAAATCCCAATCGACGAGATTGCTGAGGAAGGTCTCCACGTACTTCGGCCGCAGATTACGGTAGTCGATGTAGTAGGCGTGCTCCCACACGTCCACCGTGAGCAAAGCGGTCTGGCCGTGTTTCAGAGGGAGATCGGCGTTGCCCGTCTTGACGATCTTGAGGGCGCCGTCTTCGACGACCAACCAGGCCCACCCGGAACCGAACTGGGTCACTCCAGCCTGCGCGAACTCCTTGGCGAACGCCTCGAACGATCCAAAAGCATCGTCGATAGCCTTTGCCAGTTCTCCACTTGGCACGCCCCCGCCACCCGGCTTCATGCATTTCCAGTAGAAGCTATGGTTCCAGATCTGGGCCGCATTGTTGAAGACGCCCCCGTCGGAGGCCAGGATGATCTCCTCGAGACTCTTGCCGGCCAGGTCGGTGCCCTCAAGGAGACCGTTCAAGTTGTTGACGTAGGTGTTGTGGTGCTTGCCGTGATGATACTCGAGCGTCTCTTCGCTAAGATACGGGGCAAGGGCGCCCTTGGCATAAGGCAGGTCGGGTAGCGTGAAGGCCATGACGGTCTCCTCCTCCGGGCTTGGTGTTTCCGAGAGCGACTTACCCGGAAGGAAGGACGTCCGAAACCTCCCAGCGCCATGAGACCGCCGGCTACAGAAGCCTCGCGGCGCCCCGTAGGCAGAAGCGTCCGAAACATGCGCGAGCTTATCAGCCGGTCAGTTCCTGCTTTCGTAGAAACGAGCGGATGTAGTCGGAAAGCCTGGGTTCGCCCCGCTCGGCCAGCTCGTAACCCACCTGTACCAGAGGCTTGTCTACGTCGATCAGACTTCTCAACGAGAAAGGCGTGGCGCTCACCACCACGTCCGCCGGCACCGCCTCCAGGGTGGCCTGAAGGTCCCGCAACTGATCGGGGTAGTAGCCTAAAGCGGGCACGATAGGCCCTAGATGCGGATAGGCGGCATAGGTCTCGATGAGGCGCCCCTGAGCGAACGGCCGGGGATCCACCAACTCGGCCGCCCCGAACTGACGCGCCGCTTCCACCCCGGCTCCTGTGGCCATGCCCCCGTGGGTGAGTGTGGGGCCGTCTTCCACCACGAGGACCCGCTTGCCCCTGATCTGCTCCCCGCCCGGCGCACTTATGACCGAATCTGTCTGGACGACCACCGCGTCCGCGTTCACTTTGCGGACGTTGGCCACGACCCGATCGACGTTCTCCCGTGGTGCGCTGTTGACCTTATTGATCACCACGACCTGCGCTCGGCGGACGTTCACCTCTCCCGGGTGATAGGCGAGTTCATGGCCCGGTCGGAACGGGTCCACGATCACGATCTCCAGGTCCGAGCGCAAGAAGGAGAAATCGTTGTTCCCGCCGTCCCAGACGATGACCGAAGCTTCCTTCTCGGCCTGCTCGACGATCGCCTCGTAGTCCACGCCCGCCCACACCACCAGGCCGCGACGGATGTGCGGCTCGTACTCCTCTCGCTCCTCCACGGTGGCCTGATGGCGGTCGAGGTCCTGAAGGGTGGCGAATCGTTGGACTCTCTGTCGCACCAGGTCCCCATACGGCATGGGGTGGCGGATGACGGCCGGTCGAAGACCTTCGCCGATGAAGAGATCGGCTACGAACCGAGAGGTCTGGCTCTTCCCGGCACCGGTGCGCACCGCGAGCACCGAGATGACGGGCACGGAACACTCGACCTGGGTGCTATCCGGGCCCAACAGGCTGAAATCGGCCCCCGCGGCAAGGACTCGCGAGGCCTGATGCATCACGTATTCGTGGGCCACGTCGCTATAGGCGAACACGACTGCGTCGATGTCCCTCTTCTGTATGAGATCTTCGAGCGAATCCTCGGGCACGACGGGAATGCCCTCGGGGTACAGGGGTCCGGCCAACTCGCGGGGGTACTGGCGCCGGTCGATACCCGGTATCTGGGTGGCCGTAAAGGCGACGACTTCGGTCTGGGGATCGTCTCGATAGACCACGTTGAAATTGTGGAAATCGCGCCCGGCCGCTCCCATGATGACCACCCGCTTCCGCCCCACGGCACCCTCCTCTTCCCTTCTGGTCACGCGCTTCGCCGATTATGGCTGAGGCCCCTCCCGATAGGAAGGAGCCCCCGCGGTAGCAGCCCTGTAAGCCGGATTCTGTCTGGGGTAGCCATCTATCTGTGGCCGACCGTTGCCGGACGGCTCATGCGGCCAACCCGGAGGCATCAGGCGAGCAGCCCTCGAACGCCTCCCTATTCGGCCTTGCACCGGGTGGGGCTTGCCTGGCCGCCGTGTCACCACAGCGCCGGTGCGCTCTTACCGCACCATTTCACCTTCGCAGCCGGACGGACCGGCGTGCTGTGTAATTTCTGTGGCGCTTTCCCTGGGGTTTCCCCCGCTGGACGTTATCCAGCACCCTGCTCTACGGTGTCCGGACTTTCCTCAAAGATCCGCCTGCGGCGGGTCCCTGCGACTACCCGGGCTGCATACGGAGTATACCAGTATGCAGCCCTCGGAGCGCTACCGCCTACGAGGCCGCCTTCCAGTCTTTGGAGATGGGGAAAGGCTTGGCAAAATGGCATGCGGCGCGGTGACCGATGGCCACCTCGTTGAACGGCGGATCCTCCTCTGCACAGATGGGAAACTGGGCGATGGGACAGCGCGTGTGGAACCGACACCCGCTGGGAGGATCGATGGGACTGGGCACGTCCCCTCGCAAGATGATACGAGCCCGCTGTCGCTGCTTCTCCGGATCCGGCACGGGGGCTGCCGAGAGCAATGATTGCGTGTAGGGGTGGTTTGGAGTGTTGTAGACCTCTCGCCAGCCTCCGAGCTCCACCACCTTGCCCAGATACATCACCGCTACCCGGTCGCAGATGTGACGGATGACGGCCAGGTCGTGGGCGATAAAGAGATAGGTCAGCCCGAACTCCTCCTGGAGTTCCTCGAGCAGGTTGATTATCTGTGCCTGGATGGATACGTCCAGGGCCGACACCGGCTCGTCGCACACGATCATCTTGGGCCGGAGCATGAGCGCCCGGGCGATGCCCACCCTCTGTCGCTGGCCTCCCGAGAACTCGTGCGGATAGCGATGGATGTGCTCCGGGTTGAGGCCCACCACCTCCAGCATCTCCTTGCAGCGCTGCTCCCGCTCCTTGCTGTTGCCGATGCCGTGGATGACGAGAGGCTCGGACATGATCTCGCCGAAGGTCATGCGCGGATTGAGGGAGGCATACGGATCCTGGAAGATGAACTGGACGTCACGGCGGAAGGCCTTGAGCTTCTTCCCCTTGAGGGCCCTCACGTCCTTGTCCTCGAAGTGGACCGATCCGGCTGTGGGCTCGAGAAGACGGATGATGCAGCGGCCCGTGGTCGACTTCCCGCAGCCCGACTCACCTACCAGACCGAGGGTCTCACCCTGCGCGACCGAGAAACTGACGTCGTCGACGGCCTTGACCGTGTCTCCCAGCCGCGAAAAGATCACTCCCTTGCTCACCGGGAAATGCTTGGTCAAGCCCGCGACCTCCAGGAGCGCGGTCACTTCGACCCGTCCCCCGAAGGGCTGCCCACGTAGCAGGCGCGATTCTCGAACTGGGCGATGAAATCCGAGTCGCCGGCGAAATGGCAGGAAGAGTGGTGCCCAGAATCTACCTCCACCAAGGGAGGCACCTGGCTGCGGCACATCGGGCTGCGCGTAGGCGCAGCGGGGGCTGAACGCGCACCCGGCGGGCAGGTTGATGAGGCTGGGAGGTTGGCCCTTTGATCGGGCAGAGCGCGCCCTTGTCGTCCACGTCGTGGCGCGGGAGGCTCTCGAGCAGACCCCACGTGTACGGGTGCATGGGCCTGTAGAACACATCATCGGCCCGGCCGAACTCGACCGCCTTGCCTCCGTACATGACCAGGATGTGATCGGCCATATCCGCCACCACGCCCAGATCGTGAGTGATCATGATGATGGCCGACTCCGTGCGCTTCTGGATCTCCTCCATGAGTTCCATTATCTGAGCCTGTATGGTGACGTCGAGGGCGGTGGTGGGCTCGTCGGCGATGAGGATGTCGGGACCGCACGCCAGGGCCATCGCGATCATGGCCCGCTGGCGCATACCGCCCGAGAACTCGTGGGGATAGTTGCGCGCCCTCTCCTCGGCCTGCGGGATACCGACCTGATCGAGGAGTTCGACCGCGGCCGCGTTCGCGTCCGCCTTACTCATATTCTTATGAATGCGGAGCGGCTCAGCGATCTGCCTACCGATGCGGTGCACGGGATTGAGCGAGGTCATGGGGTCCTGGAAGATCATCGCTATCCGGTTGCCGCGGAGTGCCCTCTGGTCCTTCTCGGCTCATCGTGAGGATGCTCTCTCCCTTGAATCGGATGTCGCCGCTCACCACTTTGCCGGGGGGCTCGGGAACGAGGCGCATGATGGAAAGGGCAGTGACCGACTTGCCCGAGCCGGATTCCCCCACCACCCCTAGAGTCCGACCCTGTTCCAAGGTGAAGCTGACCCCGTCGACGGCTTTTACCACGCCATCGCGCGTGAAGAAGTGCATATGCAGATCGTCCAGTTCCAAAAGCGGGGGCACAGACTACTCCTTGAGCTTGACGTCGAGGGCGTCACGGAGACCGTCGCCCAGCAGGACGAATGCGAGCACGGTGGTGAGGATGGCGAGACCGGGATAGATCATGAGCCAGGGTGCCGTGAACATGTAGGCGCGGGCATCGGACAGCATGAGGCCCCAGGACGGCTGCGGCGGCTGCACACCCATACCCAGGAAGCTCAAGGCGGCCTCGGTCAGGATGGCCCCTCCTATGCTCATGGTCGCGTAGACGATGATCGGGGAGACCGAATTCGGCATGAGGTGCCGGGAGAGGATGCGAGTCGTGGACGCCCCCATGGCCCGGGCAGCGTCGACATACTCGTTCTTCTTGATCCCGAGTATCGAGCTTCGGAAGACCCGGGCGATGCTCGGCCATCCCGAGTATGCCGATGGCGATGAAGACGTTCTGGAAGCCCTTGCCCAGTACGGCGATGAGGGCGACCGCGAACAATATGTAGGGAAAAGCGAAGAAGACATCGGCGGTGCGCATGATGAAGCTGTCCCAGATGCCCCCGTAGTAGGCGGCGATGGCCCCCGTTATCAAGCCCGATCACGACCATGATGAACACCGCCACGATACCCACGACGAGAGAGACCCGGGAGCCATAGACGATACGGGAGGCAATATCCCGCCCCAGCTTGTCCGTTCCGAAGGGATGATCCAGCGACGGGGGCTGCAGGCTGTCCTCGGCGACCGTGGTGGTATCGATGGCGACGGGATCGCCCAGCCAGTAGGGGGCCCACAGATCGGCCGTGACCGCGATCAAGACCACGATGATTATCCAGATCAGTCCGGCCACGGCCAGCTTGTTCTTGCGCAGACGCCGTATCGCGTCGGCCCGCAGCGTACGGCCCTTTCCGGTAAACGCCTCCAGATCGCCGATGGCGATGTCGGCCGGGCCGCCATCAGGCGTGGGGACCGGCGCAGGAACAGGCTCGTTAGGATCTCTAGCCACGTGTCACCCTAAGCCTGCTTCGTGCCCATAGCGGATGCGCGGATCCAGGAACGCGTAGCTGATGTCCACCAGCAGGTTGATGATCATGACCAGCACCACGATGATGATCGTACCTCCCATGACGATGGGCCAGTCCCGCTGTGCTGATGGCCAGGAACATCTCGTAGCCGATCCCCGGCCAGTTGAAGACGGTCTCCGTCAGTATGGTGCCTCCTATCATGGCCCCCAGGTCGAGACCCAAGAACGTGACCACCGGGATCAGGGCGTTCTTCATGGCGTGGCCGCCGATGACCCGCCGGTACGAGAGCCCCTTCGCCGAAGCCGTACGGATGTAGTCCTGGCCGGTGACCTCCAGCAGTTGGCTGCGCTGGATGCGGGCGCAGTACGCCGTCGAGACCGCAGCCAGAGTGATGGCCGGCAGGATGATGTGGATGGTGGTCGGGAACTCGCGCGACGTCATGCCCGAGATCGGGCAGGTACGGTAGCCCCCACTGCTTGAACTTGATGCCGAACATGATCTGCAGCAGCATCCCCAGCCAGAACACGGGCACCGAAACGAGCACCGATGTGCTGAGGGTCACCAGAACGTCCCAGAACGAGTAGCGCTTGATGGCGGATATGACTCCCGCCGAAATGCCGAAGATCATCTCGATGATGATGGCCGCCACGGCAAGCTTGATCGTGTTGGGCAGCTTGTCCAGGAGGATCTCGCTGACCGAACGGCCCTTCTGATAAGAGTCGCCCAAGTCGCCCTGGAGCAGATTGCCCAGGTAGTTGAAGTACTGGACGATCAGCGGGTCGTCGAACCCGTATCTCTCGACTATCTGGTTGTAGAGGTCCTCGGAGATCGCCTTCTCGCCCGTGATCATCCTGACGGGGTCGCCCGGCAGGATGCCCGGAGCGCGAAGGATGAAGAGGATGATGGTGACCCCGATGAACACCGGGATCATCTGGAGGATGCGCCGAAGCGATATAGCCGATCATCCAGAGGCCTCTGCGTCCTCGGCCTCAGAGAGCGAGGTGGTAGGGCGCCGTTGCCGGCGCCCTACCACCTCCACACTGGTTCGCTTGCTACACACCACTAAATAGAACTGATAGACGGTGCTACTCAGCAGGTTCGATCCAAACGGCTGCGAGGTCGACGTAGCTCATCGGGCTGTAGACGAAGCCATGGATCCGGTCGGAACCCACGTGCTTGTGAGCGTAGAAGACAATCGGGAGCGACCGGCGAGTCTTCGCCAATGGTCCTCTCCATCTCCTGGTACTTGGCGATCCTCGCCGCGGTATCAGCGGTGGCCCGAGCGGTCGAGGATCCCCTCGTCGATCGCCGGGTTGGAATAGAAGGAGTGGTTGTCGAGGCTGTCGGTCTGGAACAGCGGCGCCACCCAGTTGTCCATGATCGGGTAGTCGCTGGACCAGCCGAGGCGACCGAGCTGGAAGTCTTTGGCATCCATCTGGTCGAGCCACTGGGCCCATTCTACGCCTTCCAGCACGGTGTTGATGCCGATGGCCTTCAGGTCGGCCTGGACCAGCGCAAAGACGTCCTCGTGCCCCACACCGGAGTTGAAGCCGATCCTCAACTCGGGCAGACCTTCGCCACCGGGGTAGCCGGCCTTCTCGAGCATCTGCTTCGCCTGCTCCACGTCGTACTTGGCATAGGGCCACTGGTCGGGCAGGAAACCGGCGATCCCCGGCGGGACGATGCCGGTGGCCGGCTTGCGACAGCCTTCGTATACCGTGTCGCAGATAGCCTGACGGTTTATGGCCAGGGATATCGCCTTGCGAAGGTCGGCGTTCTTTAGCAACTCGTCCGTGAGGTTGCAGACCATGTAGTAGGTGGAGATCTCGGTGCCGGTGAGGACCTGCTTGCCGGGCTCGATCGTATAACCGTCTGCACTAGCGCCGAACTCAGCCTTCGTCGCTTCAAGCTGACCGGACGGGATGGACGTGAAGTCCAGGTTGCCGGCCTTGAACTCGAGGAACGCGGTGTCTTCATCCTTGAAGATCTTGAAGTCGACCCCGTCCAGGTAGGCCTTCTGGCCGGTGTAGTCCTCGAAACGGACCACCTGGATCAACTGGTCGTGCTGCCACGGGCCGGCCATCATGAAGGGACCGTTGCCGATGGGCATGTCATGGAAGGCCACGGGATCCTTGTCCACCTCTTCCTTGGGCACAGGTCCCAAAGACGGGTGGCCGACCACGAACTCGAAGTCGCCGTACCCATAATCCAGCGTCACTTCGAGCGTCTTGTCGTCTATGGCCTTGACGCCCTCAAGCTCGGTGGCGGTGCCGTCCTGCATGGCCTGGTAACCCTTGACCGCCGACAGGTGGTAGGAGATCTCACCCTCGTTGGCCGGGTTGCAGATGCGTTCCCAGGCATACTTGAAGTCGGCCGCTGTCACATCGCGACCGTTGTGGAACTTGCTGTCGCCCAGTTGGAAGGTCCAAACAGTAGCGTCTTCGTTGGCCGACCAGCTCTCAGCCACCGCCGGGATGAGCTTCGAGGTCAACGGGTCGAAGGCCACCAGGCTGTCGAAGAGCGCATCGATGACCTTGATGCCTTCGGATTCCTGACCGTTCCACGGATCGATGGCAGTTGGTTCGGTGATGTAGAAACTGAAGATCCCGCCCTCGACGGCTTCCTCTCCGCCTGCGCCGGTGGTGCCGGTCTCCTCATCGCCGCCGCAAGCGGCGACAGCGAATACTGCACCCACCAGGGCGAGAGCCAAAACTAGTACCAACCATTTCTTGCTCAGTTTCAAAATGTTCCCTCCTTCGCTTCGAGACACCCCACGCCGACCTGCCAGGCTTCCTCTACGCCTCACCACCTCCTCCACACTCACGTGCGTCTCGTCTTCGACGCTCAGACGATGCGTCAAGTCGGCTCTTGGACAACGCCCTCAGGCAAGAACTCAAAGGACAAAGGCGAGGGCGATCGTCACGATGAAGAAAGCCACCGCGCAACCCACGGTCAGCCGATCGAGGTTCTTCTGCACTACCGAGCTGCCGCCGAACGCACCCGAGCCTCCAAAAGTGGTGGCCAAGCCGGCGTCTTTTCCGGAGTGAAGGAAGATGAGGAACAACAGCCCCAGTCCAAAAACGGTCTCCAGCGCAACTAAAACGTACAACACTTCAGACTGCCCTCTCCCTGCTGTCGGTTTCGCCCGTGGCGGCGTTCGTGACATTTTACCGCGTAACGTACCATCCCGAACACTCTTTCTGTATACACACTATTCCTATTCATTCCGATCGTCGCGGCACAGAGGGTGCCCGGTCATCGCGGCCGGGACCTCGAGGCCCATGAAACACAGTATGGTGGGAGCCACGTCCGCCAGACCGGCCCCATCTCGCAGGACCACCCCTTCGTCCAGAACCACCAACGGGACCTTGGCTGTCGTGTGGGCCGTGTTGGGTTCTCCATTCGGTTCCAGCATGGACTCGGCGTTGCCGTGATCGGACGTCACTATGACTTTCGCCCCCAAGCCCTCGAGGACCTTCAGGACGCGTCCCAAACACCGGTCGACATGTTGTAGTGCCTCGACGGTAGCCGGTATATCGCCGGTATGCCCTACCATGTCGGGGTTGGCGAAGTTCAGGACCACCAGGTCGACCGGGTCCTCAGCCATTGTCTTCTCGAAGCACTCCGCCACCTCGTAGGCGCTCATAGCCGGCTTCTCGTCGTAGGTGGCCACGTCCTTCGGAGACGGGACCAGCCTGCGCCGCTCTCCTGGGAACGGTGTCTCCCGGCCACCGTTGAAGAAGAACGTGACGTGCGCGTATTTCTCAGTCTCGGCCATGTGCAACTGGGTGCGGCCGGCCGCGCTCACCACCTCGGCCAGGACGTTTCGCGGCTCGTCTTTGGGGAAGGCGACCGCCAGCCCCAGTTGAGGATCGTATTCGGTCATGCCCACCACGTGGATGGCGGGGGGCGGTCCACCCCGGTCGAACCCGGTGAAATCGGCCCGGGTAAGAGCCGCCGCCAGCTCCCGCACCCGATCCGGCCTGAAATTGAAGAAGATCAGCCCGTCCCCGTCGCACACCCGGCTGTCGGGATCGTCGTCGACGATGGTCGGTAGGACGAACTCGTCGGTCTCGCCCCGCGCGTACGACTCGCGGACGGCCGCGGGTGCATCGGCGGCCTGTAGGCCCCGGCCGTGCACCAGGGCGTCATATGCCAGCTTCACCCTGTCCCAGCGCCGGTCCCGGTCCATGGCATAGTAGCGACCGGACACCGTGACGATCGCCCCCACCCCTTCCATCCGGAGGAAGTCCTCCAGTTCGTCCACGTAGGCTTCGCCGGCAGTGGGAGACGTGTCCCGGCCGTCGGTGAAGGCGTGGATGCAGACCCTTGTCGCTCCCCGCCGGTGCGCCATCTCGACGAGAGCCTTGACGTGCACCAGCGAAGAATGCACTCCGGCGTCCGAAAGAAGGCCCATGAGATGGATAGAGCGGCCGCGGGCGATGGCCCCGTCCATCACCGTGGCCAACGCCGCATTGTCGTAGAACGACCCCTCCTCGATCGTCCGGTTTATGCGAGAGAGGTCCTGGTAGATGATCCGCCCGGAACCCAGGGTCAGATGCCCTACCTCCGAGTTGCCCATGACGCCGGGCGGCAGGCCGACGGCTTCCCCACTGGCCTCCAGAAGCCCGTGGGGATAGCGAGCCCACAGCGCGTCCCAGACAGGGGTATCGGCCAGCGAGATGGCATTGCCGGGTCCGGGGGGCGCGCTGCCCCAGCCGTCCAGTATGACGAGGGCTGCGCGCCGGGGGTCCGTGTTGCTCTCGGTGGACATGGATATCACCGTACCCTGAACTCGACGATGCGCGAGAAGGCCTCGACGTCGAGGCTCGCGCCGCCCACCAGCACCCCATCGATGTCCGGTTGCGCCATCAAGTCATCGATGTTGTCGGGGCGGACGCTGCCGCCGTAGAGGATCCGGACTTTCGCGGCGGCCTCCTCCCCGAGGACCTCGGCCACTCGGGTGCGACAGAAGGCGATGGCCTCTTCGGCTATCTCGGGAGTCGCGGTGAGCCCCGTGCCGATGGCCCAGGTGGGCTCGTAGGCGAGCGCGAACGAGGGCACCTCTTCGGGCCGCACCGAAGAAACGGCGGCTCCGACCTCCGCCCGCAGGATCTCCTCGGTCAGACCGACCTCGCGCTCGCTGGCGGTCTCCCCCACGCAGGCGACCGGCCGCAGTCCCACGTCAAGCGAGGCGCGGACCTTGCGGGAGACCCAGTCGTCGGTCTCGCCGAAGTACTGCCGGCGCTCGGAATGGCCGATGATGACGCCTTTCACACCCAGATCGGCCAGCATGCCGGGTGAGATCTCGCCCGTATACGCGCCCTCGGCTTCCCAGTGCACGTCCTGAGCCGAGACGATCATGTCCGTGCCTGCGGCCGCCTTCACCGCCTCGCAGAGGCCGGTGAACGGCGGCGCCACCACCACTTCGCGACTCTGTACAGTCCCCAGTCGTCGAGCAAGAGCGCCGATGAAGGCGGCACCCTCGCCACTGGTCTTGTACATCTTCCAGTTACCGACGATGAGCGGCACCCTCATCGCGACCAGGGAGACGACCGTGTCTGACGCCATCAGGACTGTTCCCTGTCGGGCAGCGCGACCACGCCCGGCAGCGCCGCGCCTTCGAGAAACTCGAGCGAAGCCCCGCCGCCCATCGACACGTGGTCCATCTGTTCGGCCACCCCGAACTTGTTGACGGCCGCCACTGAATCGCCGCCTCCGACGACCGTCAGCGCCGGGCTTGAGGCCATAGCCTCCGCCACCGCGCGGGTGCCGGCCGCGAAGGGGGCCATCTCGAACACGCCCATGGGGCCGTTCCAGAAGACCTCGCCAGCGTCCGCCACGGCAGCGGCGTAAGCCGCGGCCGTCCGCGGGCCGATATCGAGCCCCATCCAGCCCTCGGGGATGGCGTCTACGCCGACCACCCGGGTGGCGGCGTCTTCGGCGAGATCGTCGCCGACCACCACATCTTCCGGCAGCACCAACTCGCAGCGCCCGCCGGCAGCTTTTTTCAGGGTCGCCGCCGCCACCGGGACGCCTTCCTCTTCGACCTTGGATGCTCCCACGGAAAGGCCTTTGGCCTTGAGGAAGGCAAAACTCATCGCTCCACCGATGAGCACCTTGTCGGCCAGGTCGAGGAACCGGCCGATGACCTTGATCTTGTCGGTCACCTTGGCTCCCCCGAGCACGACCACGAACGGCCTCCGAGGCGCCGCCAGAAGGCCGTCGAGGGCCGTCAGCTCCTTTTCCATCTGCAGCCCGGCCACGGCCGGCAGTACGGCTGCCAGACCGGCGGTGGTGGCATGCGCCCGGTGAGCGGCGCTGAACGCGTCGTTCACGTACAGGTCGCCCAGACGCGCCAACTCCGTCACGAGAGCTGGATCGTTCTTCTTCTCGCGCGGATCGAAGCGAGAGTTCTCCAGCAGCAAGACGTCGCCGGGCTTCATGGACCCCACGGCAGCCTCCACCCCGGGCCCCGAAAGTTCGCTCATCTTGCGGACCGGTGCCGACAGCAGCTGCGCAAGACGGGTGGCGACCGGGTCGAGGTGCAAAGCGGCATCGGGGGCATCCTTTGGACGCCCAAGGTGCGACATGAGGATGACCCGGCACCCTCGCTCCATCAGGTACTGGATGGTCGGCAGGGATGCGCGTATCCGCGCGTCGTCCGTCACGAACCCGTCTTTCAGGGGGACGTTGAAGTCAACGCGTACAAGTACCCGCTTGCCGGCAACATCCACATCCTGGATAGTCTTCTTAGGCATGGCACACCTTTCCCATAGCCTCTCTCTAAAGAAGCCGGCCGCAGAGGTCTGCCAGACGGCTCGAGTATCCCCACTCGTTGTCGTACCACATCACCACTTTCGCCCGGCGGCCCATGACCATGGTCAGGCCGGAGTCGAAGACAGCGGAATGTGGATCGCCCACGATATCCGAGGACACCAGCGGTTCTTCCGTGTAGCGGAGGATGCCGGCCAGAGGTCCCTCGGCGGCGGCCTTGACGGCGGCGTTGATCTCGTCTGCCGTGACCTCCCTCTCCAAGTTCACCACCAGGTCCACCACCGAGCCGTCCGGCACCGGCACCCTGAAGGCGAACCCGTCCAGCTTGCCCTTCAACTCGGGCAACACCAGACCGATGGCTTTCGCCGCCCCGGTGGAGGTGGGGATCACGGAGAGCGAGGCGGCTCGGGCCCTGCGCAGGTCCTTGTGGGGAAGATCCAGTATGCGCTGGTCGTTGGTGAACGCATGGACGGTGGTCATAAAGCCTTGCTCGATGCCGAACGAATCGAGTAGCACCTTGACCACCGGAGCCAGACAGTTGGTGGTGCAGGAGGCATTGGAGATGATGTGATGGCGGGCGGGGTCGTAGTCCGCGTCGTTCACCCCCAGCACCACGGTGATGTCGGGGTCCTTGGCCGGCGCGCTGATGACGACCTTCTTGGCTCCCTGATCGAGGTGCTGAGCGGCCTTGTTCCGCTCGGTGTAGAGGCCGGTACACTCCACCACGACGTCCGCCCCCAACTCACGCCAGGGAAGCAGGCTCACATCCGCTGCCGACAGCGCCTTGATCGGATGGCCGTCGAACACGATCTCGTCGTCGGTGTGGGATACGCCGCCCGGCCAGATGCCGTGAACACTGTCGTATTTGAGCAGATGAGCGAGTGTGGCGGCATCGGTCAGATCGTTGACCGCCACGACCTCGATATCCACTCCGCCCTTCGCAGCTGCTCGGAGGAAGAGGCGCCCGATCCGTCCGAATCCATTGATCGCAACTTTGGTGCTCACTTGAATCCGCTCCCTCTAGTCGACGATTCTCGACGGCTCCCGTCAGCGAAGGCGCATTCTAGCAGAAGCGCCCTGGCCCTCCGCCTTCTCCGCAGCCTGTACCAGACGCCGTAAACGGTGGTTCACGGCCGACCGGGAGAGGCCCTCCCCGCCGACCTCCGCCAGTTCGGAGAGGTTCATATACGGAAAGCGCAGGCGCAGTTCCGCGGCCTCGCGCAGCGCCGGCGGCAGCGTGGCATATCGCCCCGTTCGCTCCAAGACGGCTACAGCCTCCATCTGCCGTGCAGCCGCCGCGCCGGTCCGGCGCACATTGGCCGAATCGCAGTTGGCCAGACGATTGGCACGCGACCGCACTTCTTTGACCACGGCCTGCTCTTCGACCAACAGGGCCGACTCCTGTGCTCCCGCGAGAGCCAGAAGCCCGGCCACTTCGTCCCTGCCCTTGAGATATACCACATAGCTTCCCCTCCGGAACCTCTCCCCCGGATGGAAGTGCATCTCGCGTAGCAGATGGAAGAGATCGTCGGCGAAGATCTGATGGGGAGTGACGATCTCGAGATGGGTCTCTCTCTGCGGCGAGTTGGCCGAGCCGGCCCCGATCAGACACCCGCGAAGAAACGCACCTCGGCAGCAATTCTTCTTGACCAGGCGCCTGACGATACCGGGTTGAAGCTGGAAAGTGTCGCTGAGCACGCCCATCTCATTGAGGGTCTGCAAGGCCGGGGGTGTGCCCTTCAGGCGCAGCTCGTACACGAGCCGACGCTGGAAACGGGGCTCTCTCCGGGTCAGCAGCTCTCCCTCTGCCCCGTAGGCCTTGAACTGCGAAAAGGCCATCTTCGCGGCGGCTTGGACTGTGGTGGACAGATGTATCTCGTAGCGGTCGCTCTCGGCCACGCCTCCTTTGATCAGGAACGACCCCGCCGTGTGCATCAGGCCGGCCAGGGCGGCCATGCGGCAACACGGCTGCCGCTCCTCAGCGCGGGCCAGCTCCTCCCGGAACATGCGCGTGAACCCGACGGCCATGCTCAGACTGTCCGGTCGATATCCCTGTGCGACACGCGTGTCACCACACCCGGATCGTCGCGCAGCCTGGCGGCCAATTCCTCGACCAGCACCACCGACCGATGACGGCCGCCCGTGCAGCCGACCGCCAGGACGAGCCGCGGCTTCTGCTCGGACAGGAAGCGTGGGCCCAGGAAGCGTACTAGGCTGACGATCCGGTCAAGGAAGTCCGCGGCTCCCTCGAGCCCCAGCACGTGTCGTACCACCGCCTCGTCAAGACCGCTGAGCGCACACAACTCCGCGACCCAGTACGGGTTAGGCAGGAACCGGGAGTCCAGGACCACGTCGGCCTCATGGGGAAGCCCGAACTTGTAACCGAAGGAAACGAGACTGAGAAATAGCTGATTGCTCAATTGCTCGGCCATCAGCGTCTCTTCCAACCTTCTGCGGAGCGCCCGTGGAGACAGTTCGGTCGTGTCTATGACCACATCCGCCTGCTCGCGTAAAGGGGAAAGCAGTCTTCGTTCCCGTTCGATCCCCTCGAGTGGGCTCGACCGCGACAGCGGGTGTGGCCGCCGGGTCGACTGATAGCGTGCCACCAAAGCTTCGTCCGAGGCTTCGAGATAGAGGAGGCGGTAAGGGACTCCTGACTCTCGGAGGTAGTCGAGGGATCGCCCCAACTGCTCGAAGTAAGTGCCCGCACGCACATCGAAGACCAGCGCCACCTTGTCTACCCGGCTTCCTTCCAGACAGAAGAGCTCCACCACCCGGGGCAACATCTGCGGCGGGAGATTGTCGATGCAGAAGTAGCCCATGTCCTCGAAGGTGGCTACCGCCTCCGACTTGCCCGCGCCGGACAGCCCGGTGATCACCGTCAGGTGCAGGGTGCAGGCCTCGTTCATCTCTCAGCCTCGTGGGGCGCACGAACGCCTGCGCGTTCGTGCGCCAGGAGACGGCCCTTCCACTCGGGGTCGTTCCCGTAGTTGCCCAAGCTCCCGTCCGCCCGTATGACTCGATGGCAGGGGATGACGATCGGGATCGGGTTTGCCGCCATCACGTTGCCGACCGCCCGTGCTGCTCTGGGGTATCCGGCCATCTCGGCCAACTCGCCGTAGGCGACGGTGGCTCCGGCGGAGACCGACATAAGGGCGAGATAGACCGCGCGTTCGAACGGCCCTTGGGAGAGAGCGTCCAGTGAGGCCTCTTCCGGCGTCCACGAGAGACGCTCACCCCGGAAATATGCTTCCAACTCGCCCACCCAGTGGTCGAGGGCTGCCTGGTCGGCCGCGGAGAGCTCACTCGGATGCGCGGGGGCTTCGGGGGACCTCGAGGAGTCTCCCATGGCGCCCTCAAGCCCCGAGGCCTCCGGCAACTCCACGGCGACCAGGCGGCCGTCGCTCACCCACACTGCCCCTGCTCCCCAGGGCGTCTGGTACTGACTAACCTGTCTTGTGGACATATGCGTATATCTCCCTCGCTACTTTGCCGGGCAGTCCCGGCACGGCTTCGAGCTCCTCCCTGCTCGCCTCCAAGAAGCGTTCAGGAGAGCCAAAATGCAGGACTATGGCCTTCTTCCGTTTGTCCCCCACTCCCGGAAGCTGGTCAAGCAGCGAGGAACTGGTCCCCGCCGCCCTCCTGCCGCGATGGAAGCCTACAGCGAAGCGGTGGGCTTCGTCACGGATCCTCTGCAGGAGCATCAGTCCGGGGTCGTCTTTGCCCAGGTCGAGCGGATCCGCGGACCAGGGGACGAACACCTCTTCCTCCTTCTTGGCTAGAGAGATGGTGGTCACCGCATCCTCCAACCCCAGCTCCTGAAGCGCGGCTACGGCCGCCCCCAGCTGCCCCTTGCCCCCGTCCACCACCACCAGGTCGGGCACGGACTCGAAGGACGGGTCGTACCGCCCAGCCGCGCCCTCGCCGCTCCGCGTGAAACGGCGCAACAAGACCTCCCGCATCGCCCCTACGTCATCCTGGCCCTCGGTAGAGGTGATGGCGAACTTGCGATAGTCGCTCTTCTTCGGCATCCCTCCTTCGAACACGACCATCGAGGCCACGATGTTCTCATCTCCGAGGTTGGACACATCGAACCCCTCGATCCGAACGGGCACACCTTCCAGACCCAGGTTCTCTTCCAAGGACGTCAGGGCTCCGTAGCGGCGCTCGCGACTGCGTTCTTCCCGCAGTCGCTCGTGAGCGAGAGCCAGTGCAGCGTTCCGATCCGCCAGCTCCTGGAGCCGGCGCTTGTCGCCTCTCTCGGCTTGCCTGACCTCTATCCTCGCCCCGCGCAGCGTCTCCAGGAAGCCGGAGAGACCGGCGGTGTCCCGTATCGCCGCTGGTACGATGAGCTCCGTGGGCAACGTGAGCGTAGATCCGTAGTACTCGGCCACAAAACGCTCGAAGACTTCTTGTTCCGTGGCGCCCTCCACGTTCACCAGGGTCAAGCTCCGCCGGTCGGCGAGCTTCCCGTCTCGGGTGATGAAGACCTGCACGTTGGCTCCCCAGCTGTCCATGGCCAGCCCAGTCACGTCGGCCGATCGCAAGGAGGTCGATTCTATCCGCTGACGTTCCAGAACATGGTTCAGGGCTTCCAACCGGTCGCGGAACACCGCAGCACTCTCGAAATCCTGTCGCGCGGCAGCTTCCTGCATCGAGTGCTGCAGCTGTGCCACCACCTGTGTCTCTCTCCCGCTCAGGAAGTCGATCACCTGGGCGACGACGGCTTTGTACTCAGCCGGGCTCACCGTGCCCATGCAGGGGCCCGGACAGCGCTGGATGTGGAACTGCAGACAGGGAGAGCCGCTCCGCCTGCCCGGGTGCGCGCCCCGACAGGCGCGCACCGGGAACACCCGCCCGAGCACATCCAGAGTCTCTCGTACCTTGGCGGCGCTGGCAAAGGGCCCGAAATAGAGGTTCCCCCGCCGGTGCTGCCGGCGCGTGAACATCACCCGGGGGAACTCGTCCTCCGCGGTGATGACTATGTACGGGTATGACTTGTCATCTCGAAGGCGGATGTTGAACTGAGGCCGGTGTTGCTTGATGAGGTTATGCTCCAACAGGAGCGCCTCCACCTCGCTGGTCGTGACGATCCACTCGACCGTCGCCGCCCGGCTCACCATCTCGCTCATCCGAGCTGGGACTCTTCCCCCGTTTCTTCCCTCCACTGCGGGGAGATAACCGGCCAAGCGCTTCCTGAGCGAGAGCGCCTTGCCGACGTAGAGCACCACCGCCGCTCCATCCCGATAGAGATAGACGCCCGGCACATCGGGTGCATGCTTGATCTGGTGACGGAGTTCTTCAGTAGCGTGCATATCAGACAAAGTGTACTCCACCCCTCGACCGCGCTGCGCTACGGCCGGTCGCGCTGGTAGCGTCGCCGCAGCGCCCGCCGCACCCTCCCTCTGACCCGGGACCGCACAGGGCCCATGTTATACTTTCGCGCCTGAAGCTCCCCTTCTCATGACCACGTACAGGACGACAGCATACGGGGGTGGAAGTGGCACTGGCAGGCTTGCCGCTCGAAGAACGGCAGATGATCCTCGACCTCCTATCGCAGCTCCGTCAGCGGATGTTGACGCCGGAAAGGCTCCGCACATTCGACGCGGAAGAGGTCTTTCCAGAGCGCGTCATACGCGAAATGCTCGGACCCGATATCGGCCTGCAACTGCTGTTCATCCCCGAAGAATACGGCGGCCTGGGCGGCGGGGCCCGCGACATAGCGGCGGTCTCGGAGGAACTGGCGAAGATCTGTCTGGGAGTCGCCACCGGTTTTCTGGCTATCCACCTGGGGACCGATCCGATCCTCGTGGGTGCGACCGAAGCCCAGAAACGAAAATGGCTCACGAAGCTCGCGGAAGAGGGCCCGATCGTCGCCTACGCCGTCACCGAACCCGAGGCCGGAAGCAATCTCTCCAACGTGAAGACGTCTGCGACCACTGTCCTGGACGACCAGGGCGCGATCGTCGGGTACAAGATCAACGGAACCAAGCAGTTCATCTCCAACGGAGGGTTCGCCGATTTCCTGACCGTCCTCGCCCAGACCGCGGAAGGGCCGTCCTTCTTCGTCGTCGAGAAGACCATGCCCGGTTTCAAAGCCGGCAAGCCCGAGGAGAAGCACGGTATCAGGTGCTCCAACACCACGGCTCTGACCTTCGACGATGTGTTCGTCCCTGTCGACAATCTGATCGGCGGCATCCCGGGCAAGGGTCTCACTCAGGCCAATGAGGTCTTCGGTTACACCCGCTTGATGGTAGCGGCGTTCGGTCTGGGAGCCGGCGTCGCTGCTCTGGAAAAGGTCATTGCCTTCGCCAAACAACGGGTCCAATTCGGGTCCCCGCTTATAGAGAAGCAGGGCTACACCCACAAGCTGGTCCTACCGTATGTCGCGAAGCTCGAGGCGGCGCGCGCGTATATCGAAGAAGTCGCCACTCGTCTGGATGCGGGCGAGACGGACCTCGAAGTAGAGGGTTCTTTGGCCAAGCTCTATGCGACCGAGGTGGCCAATACGGCCGCCGACGCCGCCATCCAGGCGCTTGGAGGCTACGGCTACACCCGAGAATACGACGTCGAGAAGATAAAGCGGGACGTGAAGATCACCACCATCTACGAAGGGACCAGCGAGATACAGCAGTTGATCGTGAGCACCCACAGATGGCGGTCTTCGGTCTCCTCGAAGGGCGCCTTCTACGAGTCGCTGGCGCAGCAGATGGACGCCGCGCACCAGGAGCATCCCGATATCAAGGCCGATACCTTCGCAGCGATCCTGCGTTTGGTCGGCGGCCTCTTCGACGCGGTCCACACAGCGAAGGCCACCCGTCAGCAGCACGTTATGTTCCAGACAGCTACCCTCGCGTCCATGGCGGAAGTCGGGGCCGCGTTCATCAACAAGATACGTCGGGGCGACGGTCTAACGGCCGGCAGGCTGGACTACTTGAAGCAGTGCGCTCGGATAGAGGCCGCGCTGTCCGCGCAGAGCGCGTTCACCATCGCGAACGAGATCCTGCTCGGATCGGGACACTGGTCGGCTGCGGAGGCGGAGGCGATCCTGAAGTCTTCCGGACTGGACTACGGGGCCTCTCAAGCCGGTCTCATCGCGGACATGGACGTCCTGCGTACGATGGTCTGAACGGCTACTTCACCAAGGGAGCACTGAATGAAAGACATGGCCGCCCTTCTCACGATGTTCGCCGACGCGCACGGCCTGTCCGGCTACGAAGACGAAGTGGCCGCCTTGTTGCAGAGCGAGATGCAGCCGTTGGTCGACGAGGTCCATGTCGACAAGATGGGGAATGTGATCGGCATCCGCTCCGGTGACGGTCCCTCGGTCATGGTGGCCGCCCACATGGACGAGATCGGGCTGATGGTCTCGCATATCGATGATGAAGGCTACCTACGGGTCGTGCCCATAGGCGGCTGGTTCGAGCAGACCATCCTCAGTCAGCGGGTCATGGTCCACACGAATGACGGAAGACGGATCCCGGGTGTCGTCGGCTCGCGGCCGCCCCACCTCATGGATGCCGAAGAACGTCAGAAGATGGTCAAGCTCAAGGACATGTTCGTCGACTGTGGGGCCACGAGCGCGGGTAACGCCGGTGAAATGGGCGTCGAGATCGGTTCGCCCATCACCATCGACCGCGACTTGCGACGGATGGGCAACGACTTCGTCACGGGCAAGGCGCTCGACAACCGAGCCGGCGTCGTGATGATGGTGAGCGCTTTGCAGCGGCTCAAGGCCAAGAAGGTGCGGGCCACCATACAGGCGGTGGGGACCGTTCAGGAAGAGACCGGCTTGAAGGGTGCCCGCACGAGCGCCTTCGGCCTTGATCCTGACGTCGCCCTGGCCACCGACGTGACCATCCCCGGCGACCATCCTGGGATCAGCAAGAACGAGGCCCACGTCATCGCCGGCAAAGGCCCGGCCATCACGATCGTCGATGCGGCCGGCCGCGGCATAATGGCCCCGAGACCGGTGCTTCGTTGGCTTCGTGACTCGGCCGAGAAAGCCTCCATCCCCTATCAGCTCCAAGTCGGCAACGGCGGCAACACCGACGCCACCGCCATCTACATCTCGAGGGCCGGCGTCCCCTGCAGCGTCATCAGCGTGCCGGCGCGTTACATCCACTCGCCGGTCGAGGTGCTTTCGCTGCGTGACTTGGAGCAAGGGGCTCAGCTGATCGCCGCGGCCATCCAGCGGGCGTACGAGTACTTCTAGCCTGGCGACTTCGGCCGGAACGTGACTTAGAGCAGACCTCCATGCCCCGCGATCACTTGGGCTTGACGGCCTCTTCTATCTGTCTGACCTTCTCCGGTCCGAAATAGCCGCAGTTGCCCTTCTTCTGATCCGGCTCCAGCCCGTTCTCCTTGATGGCCTTGCTGACCTTGCCCGCGGACACTCCCAGCTTCTCCGCGATCTTGCCGGCTGTCAGTAGCTCGTCCGCCATTTCTCCACCTCCGGTATCTGCTCTCTGCGCGCGTTCTCGCGCCCGTAGTACACGTTCCCAGCTCACGGCCGCCCTCTGCAAATCCCCGGCCAAGGATGGGGGGACTTTGCCGTCCATGCGCACGTCCTCGTCCCGGTACTCGAAGACCACGGAGCCACGCTCCCGCGCCCGGGCCATCAGACCACCGGCCGAATAGGGCAGAGACACGTCCACGTTCAGCCACAGCTCGGCGAGGACCTCTCCCATGAGCGTCCTCAGGCCATCGATACCCCTTCCTGTGAGCGCCGAGACCCTTACGACGTGCTGGTCGTCTCGACGGATAACCCCGGCGTGCCGGCCATCAGCACCCAGGGCTGTGTCCACGCGGTCCGCCTTGTTGAGAACCACGATCCGGGGCTTGTGACCGGCCCCCAGGTCGTCCAGTACCGCCTGCACCGTGCGGCGATGCTCGGCCGCATGCAGGTCGGTCAGATCCACGACCTCGAGCAGAGCGTCGGCCCGGGTGACCTCCTCGAGGGTAGCCCGGAAGGCCTCCACCAGTTGGTGGGGCAGCTTGTGGATGAAGCCGACGGTATCGCTGACGATCACTACCTGCCCCCCGGCCAACCGCACTCTGCGGGTGGTGGGGTCCAGAGTCGCGAACAGCATGTCCTCGACGGCGGCCGCTTCCTCTCCCACCAGGGTGTTGAGTAGCGTGGACTTCCCTGCGTTCGTGTAGCCGACGATGGCCACTTTCGGCAGAAGGCGGCGGTCGCGCGCGCGGGCCGCGGTCTCCCGGCGGCCACGGACCTCTTCGACCCGTTCCCGGGTCTTCTTGATGCGCTGTCTGATGACCCGGCGGTCGGTCTCCAACTGGGTCTCGCCCGGTCCGCGGGTGCCGATGCCTCCACCGGTACGCGACAGATGGGTCCACAAGCGGGTCAGGCGGGGCAACTGGTACTCGAGTTGCGCCAACTCCACCTGGATGCGGCCTTCGTGCGTGTAAGCCCTTTGGGCGAAGATGTCGAGGATGACGCCGCTGCGGTCCAGGACCTTGACGTCGAGGAGACCCTCCAACGAGCGCTGCTGCTTGGACGAGAGCTCATCGTCCGCCACGAGCACGGTGAAGTCTGTCGCCGCCTTGGCCAGCTTCAGCTCCTGGGCTTTACCCGTGCCCAGATACCAGGCAGGATGGATCGATTCCCGCTTCTGGGTAGCCATCCCTACCACGTCGACACCGGCGGTCTCAACCAGTGCCGAAAGCTCCCCCAGCGACTCCTCGGCCGTCCAGCCGGCGTCGTCACCGCGATCGACCGCTATGAGATAGGCCCGCTCCCGCTGCGCCGGGGTGCCGTCAGCGCCACCGTTCCTCATGCCACCCCCTGCGCGCGATCAGAGAACAGGCCGGTCGACCCCTGGCCACACCTCTCGAGAACACGGCGCAGGACCTTGCCGGTCTCGCTGGCCGGGTGGGCGCAGACCTCTTCGGGAGTCCCTTCCGCCACCAGCTCCCCACCGGCATCTCCCCCTTCCGGGCCCAGGTCCACCAGCCAATCGGCGCACTTGATGACGTCGAGATTGTGCTCTATCACGAGGACCGTATTACCCGTGTCGACCAGGCGCTGCAGCACCTGCAGCAGCCTGTCGACGTCGGCGAAGTGAAGGCCGGTAGTCGGTTCGTCAAGGATATAGAGGGTGTTACCGGTGGCTACCTTCGCCAACTCGGTGGCCAGTTTGACCCGTTGGGCTTCGCCACCCGAAAGCGTAGTGGAAGGCTGCCCCAGCTTGATGTAGTCCAGACCCACGTCGGCCAGAGTCTGCAGACGACGCCTGATCTTCGCCTGGTTGGCGAAGAACTCCAGCGCCTCCTCGACGCTCATGTCCAGCACTTCGGCCACGTTCTTGCCTTTGAAGCGCACCTCCAGAGTCTCCCGGTTGTAGCGCTTGCCCTGACAGACCTCGCAGGGCACGTAGATATCGGGCAGGAAGTGCATCTCTATCTTGAGGGTGCCGTCCCCCTTGCAGGCCTCACACCGGCCGCCCTTCACGTTGAAGCTGAAACGACCGGGAGCGTATCCACGCACCTTCGACTCCTGTGTTTGCGAGAAGAGCTCCCGAATGTGGTCGAACAGCCCGGTGTACGTGGCGGGGTTGGAGCGCGGAGTACGACCGATGGGAGTCTGGTCGATGTTGATGACTTTGTCCAACTGCTCGATGCCATCGATGCGGTCGTGGTCGCCTGGCCTGACCGGCACGCGGTTCACCAGATTCGAGAGGCTGCGGTAGACGATGTCGTTTACCAGGGTGGACTTCCCCGATCCCGAGACTCCGGTCACACACACGAACTTCCCGGTGGGGATGCGCACATCGAGATCCTTCAGGTTGTGCTCGCGGGCGCCCCGTACCACGATCTCGCCCCGGCCCTTCCGCCGGGTCGCGGGAGTGGTGATGAACAGGTCACCGGCCAGGAATCGGCCGGTGACCGAACGAGGCTCAGCCATGATGGCCTCCAGCGACCCGCTCGCCACCACCTCTCCCCCGTGTTCGCCCGCCCCCGGGCCCATATCCACGATGTGGTCGGCCGAACGCATGGTCTCCTCGTCGTGCTCCACTACGATGACGGTGTTTCCCAGGTCGCGCAGCCGCAGCAGTGTGTCTATGAGCCGCCGGTTGTCGCGCTGGTGGAGACCGATAGAGGGTTCGTCGAGTATGTAGAGGACGCCCACCAGGCTGGAGCCGATCTGGGTGGCCAGGCGGATCCGCTGGGCTTCTCCCCCGGACAGGGTGCTGGCACCCCGATGCAGGCTGAGGTAGCCTACCCCCACCGACTCCAGGAACGACAGCCGCTCCCGGATCTCCTTCAGCACCCGGCCTCCGATCAGCCGCTCCCGAGCGCCGAGCTCCATCTCGTCCAGGAACTGTGTGGTCCGGTTGACCGGCAGGAGGCTCAGCTCGTAGATGCTGAGGCCGCCTACCTTCACCGCCAACGAGGGCGGCTTCAGCCGGGCGCCGTTGCAAGCCGCGCAGGGGCGCTCGGCCATGTATTCCTCGATCTTGTGGCGCATATAGTCGGAGTCCGTCTCGCGGTAGCGCCGTTCGAGATTCGGGACGATCCCTTCGAAGGTGGTCATGTAGCTCCGCTTGAATCCCGCTCGATTGACGTAGGAAACGTACAGGCGCTCGCCCCGCGTGCCGTAGAGGAAGACGTTCCGGACCTCCTCCGGCAACGAGGCCCAAGGAGCAGCCATGTCCACCTCATATCGCTCGGCCACAGCCTTGATGATCTGCTCGTAGTACTTGGAGTTACTACCGGACCAGGGGAGTAGCACCCCTTCGGCGACCGACAGGGAAGGGTCGCCCACCACCAGTCCGGGATCGATCTCCCGACGGGCCCCCAGACCACCGCAGGTCTCGCAGGCGCCATGAGGAGAGTTGAAGGAAAAGATGCGCGGCGCCATCTCCGGCAGGGAAACGCCGTGCTCGGGACAGGCGAGATTCTCCGAGAAGAGCAGACTGGTCGGGTGGACGGCTTCTGCGTCGCCTCTCGCGGCGGTCCCGCCCGGCGCGCCGTCATACACGTCGATCACAAGCAGGCCGTGGGCCTCTGAGAGGGCTGTCTCCACCGAGTCCGACAGCCGCCGCCGTATGCCTTCCTTCATCACCAGACGGTCGACCACCACGCTCACGTCGTGGCGGACGTTCTTGTCCAACTCGGGCAGCGGCTCGTCCATGCTGTACTGCGCCCCGTCGATCTCGACGCGGGTGAAGCCCTCCTGCCGGATGTGCTCCAGCACCTCCCTGTGCCAGCCTTTCTGGCCGCGGACGACCGGCGCTTTGATCACGAACCTGGTGCCTAGCTCCAGGCCGAGGATCTGGTCCACGATCTGCTCCTTGCTCTGTCCTTCGATGGGACGGCCGCATATCCAGCAGTGAGGACGGCCGATACGGGCGTAGAGCAGACGGAGATAATCGTAGATCTCCGTCACCGTGCCTACCGTGGAGCGGGGGTTGCGCGAAGTGGTCTTCTGGTCGATGGAGATGGCCGGCGAGAGTCCTTCGATGGAGTCCACGTCGGGTTTGTTCATCTGGCCCAAGAACTGGCGGGCGTACGCGGATAGGCTCTCCACATAGCGCCGTTGCCCCTCCGCATAGATGGTGTCGAAGGCAAGGCTCGACTTCCCCGAGCCCGAAAGCCCGGTTATGACGATGAAGCGGTCTCGTGGCAGGGTCAGAGAGATGTCCTTGAGATTGTGCTCCCGGGCCCCCACGACGATGATCTGGTCAGCGCCCATGGCACGAGGATTCTAGCAGGTGGCCGAGACGGCAGACTGGGCCGGCGCCTGGGGTGGGCAGGAAGACGGCGCGACCCGGCGCTACGGGATACTGGCGAGGCGCGTCTTCAGCATCCGTATCTTGTCCCGCTGGGCCTCCAAAGCGGGGTGATCGGCGGACTCCACCTTCCCGTGGAAGAGGGCCAGGTTCATCTGCTCCCGCTGCAGTTGCTTGAGCCCCGAACGGGCCACAGAGCCCTTCTCGCGCTTCATGCGGCGTAGGGCCGCGCGCCGCCTGCGCCCGCTCTGCAGAGCGCGAAACTCGTCCTCAGTGAGCACGTCGGTCCCCACCTCGGTGGCGATCAAGCGTGCAAACGCCTGGCCTTCCCGCCGCCGAGCGAAGGTCGCCAGAAGCACCAGGAAGAGCAAGAAGGGCACACCTTTGATGACCAGCGCGAGCACGAACTCTCCCGCGCTCTGCCCCATGAGCGAGTCGAGCCATGGTGAGTTCCACACGAAGTGAGCGGCCCACGCCAGTACCGCGAAGAGCGCCGCCATCGCGATGCGTCTGCCCCGCGGTACCGTCCGCTGCGTCACGAGGTAGGCGATGCCGAACCCCATCAGTCCCGTGAAGAGGGTATGGCTGTACAGCCCGGCGAGGATCACCCTGACGAAATATGTGTTGACCACCGAACCGAGCTGTCCGGCCCCGGCTTCCGAAGCCGCGTACATGAAGTACTGCACGTTTTCCACCACTTGGAAGCCCAATCCGATCATGGCCCCATAGACCAGCCCGTCCATCAGCCCGTCGATCTCGGAGCGAGCCATGAGGAAGATCAGGACCAGGCCGGCTCCCTTGTAAAGCTCCTCGTTGACCGGGGCGACGATAGCCGCCCCCCAGGACTCCACCGTCGCGGCCGGCAGGACGTGCTGCAGGAAGCTCAACATGGACGAGTTGGTGATGGCGGAGAAGGAAAGAGCCACCACTCCGCCCCACATCACCGCCACGGCTATCAGAGATGCCGGTTCGGGCTCGAACCTGTCGAAGCGGTAGATGATGAGCCCGGCGGGTATCGCCGTGACTGCGAGAAGGATGATCGACAGCAGCCAGGCTCCTGGGTACGTGCTCACGTAAGCCATCTGCTCGACCCCGACGATCAGCACCCCTCCCGCCATGAGCGCGAGAAAGAGCCAGTAGGCCGGTTGCCTGCTCAGGGTCACCGCGGCAGCACCAGACTCGACAGCATGGCGTCGAGATCGGCTTGGACGCGGGGTAGCTGCCCGGCCGGAGCGACGGCCAACATGACCACGCCGGTCCCCCCGTGCGCGGCCGTCACCAACTCGCCCTCCAGCCGGCTGGAGTCGGCGGTCCCCGAGAACAGGACGGTCAGGGCAGGAAGGCCGCCGCCCATGGTCGACTCGGCCGCAGGCAGATCGCTGAAGGAATCGAACTGGGTCTCAAGGTCGTCGACCTGGAAGGCGAGAAGATCCTCATTGGTACCGTCGTAGGCGTCCGCGGCGAACACCGCCACGACGCCCGCCCGCTTGAGCGAGACGGCGTTGGGTCCGACCTCCCACACGTCGGCTGCCGACGTCCACCCCTTCGCGGGCGTCACCGTCACGCCCCGGCCCAGTTCGACCGGTGTAGGCGCGTTGTCACCGGCTGGCCCCGCGAAGGCCGCCAACGACAGGTTCACCAACAGCCAACCGATCATGACCACGACCAGGATGAGCGGCCCTCGCCACGGAGAGTGGTGCGGTGTCAGGACAGGTGTAGGACGAGGGGGAGCCCCACGGAGCGTGTAGATGGGTGAGTCGCCCTGGTTCACAGCAGTCGCCGCCGTCCTTCGTCCCAGAGAACTGAAAGGGCCCCACCGTGACGACGGCGGGGCCTTCTGGGTCCGGTAAGGTGATGATCCGGAGGCCTAAGTGGAGGTAAGGGGACTCGAACCCCTGGCCTCAACGCTGCCAGCGTCGCGCTCTCCCAGCTGAGCTATACCCCCACGGCGAGCGGCCACGGATTATAGCCTTTGGGTCACCCCTGTGCAACCGGCGCCCGGCCGCACCAGCGGGACTCGTGACCGCTTACTCCACGGCCTCGACCGGCGCCTGCTTCCAGAGCACATCCAGCCGGTAGAACTCCCGCGCAGCCGGGGTGAACACGTGCACCACGAAGTCAAGATAGTCCAGGAGGATCCACTCCCCACTCGCCGTCCCCTCGCTCCCCGCCGGCAAGATGCCGGCGTCCCGCTTGAGCTTGAAGTTCACCTCCTCGGCGATACGGCGGGTCAGGCGCGTGTTGCGACCGGTGCACAACACGAAGTAGTCCGTGTAGGTTACAAGCTGGTGCATGTCCAGGACCTTGACCTCTTCGGCCTTCACCCCTGCGGCTGCCGACGCCGCGAGTAGGGCGCGCGAATGGATGAGTGCGAGTTCTTCGTCCGACCCGGGGACGGTCGGGCGCTCGCGCTCAGCGAGACCCTGAAGGCCGGGAACGGCAGGCTCTTCGGTCATGGTGGCTGTCTACTCCCATTCGATGGTGGAAGGGGGCTTGCTGGAGATGTCGAGCACCACTCGGTTAACCCCCGGGACTTCGTTGATCACACGCTGCGAGATCCGCTCCAGTAGGTCGTACGGCAGACGGGCCCAATCGGCAGTCATGGCATCGTCGGACGTGACCGCTCGTACCACGATCGGGTACGCGTACGTTCGCTCGTCACCCATGACCCCTACCGTGCGGATGGCAGGTAGCACTGCAAACGACTGCCAGAGGTGCCGGTAGAGACCGGCTCGTTTCACTTCGTCCAGCAGGACGGCGTCGGCTTCCCGCAGGATATCCAGCCTCTCCGTGTTAACTTCGCCGACGATGCGGATGGCCAGTCCCGGCCCCGGGAAGGGCTGGCGCCAGACCATGTCCTCCGGTAGGCCTAACTCCTCGCCCACGACCCGCACTTCGTCCTTGAACAGCATGCGCAGTGGTTCCACCAGTTCGAAATCGACGTCCTCGGGCAGACCGCCGACATTGTGGTGCGACTTGATGACCGCCGCCGAACTGGTCCCAGACTCGATAACGTCGGGGTAGATCGTTCCCTGCACCAGGAACTTCGACTTCCCGAGCTTGTGGGATTCTTCTTCGAAGGTGCGGATGAACTCCTCGCCGATGATCTTCCGCTTCTGTTCGGGATCCGTGACACCGGCCAACTTGCCCACGAACCGCTCCTGCGCCTGCACGTGTACCAGGGGCATGTGGAAGTGGCGACGGAAGGTGCCCTCAACCTGTTCGGCCTCGTTCTTGCGATTGAGCCCGTGGTCGACGAAGATGCAGGTCAGTTGATCGCCCACCGCCTTGTAGACGAGGAGCGCGGCCACCGCGGAGTCGACCCCTCCGGACAGGCCGCAGACGACCTGCTCGTCTCCCACCTGCTCACGGATGCGGGTCACGGCGTCCTCTATGATGGAGACCGGGGTCCACGTGGGGGCGATGTCGCAGACCTTGTAGAGGAAGTTCTTGAGGATATCCTGCCCGTAATCCGTGTGCCGCACCTCAGGGTGGAACTGGACTCCGTAGAGCCCCGCCTCTGGGTCCTCCATGGCGGCGACCGGCATGTTCGGGCTGGTCGCCGTGACCTTGAAACCGGGCGGCACCTCCACCACCGAATCACCGTGGCTCATCCAGCAGGAGAGCTCGGCGGGAAGCCCGGCAAGTAACGCACCGGGATCGCCCACCGAGAGCGTCCGGCCCCCGTATTCGGCGCGGCCGATGCGAGCCACCTGCCCACCCCTCAGCTTGGCGATGAGCTGCAGGCCGTAGCAGATCCCCAGCACCGGGATGCCCAGAGCGAAGATCTCGGGGTCTACGGTGGGGGCGCCCGGGTCGTTGACACCGCACGGCCCTCCCGAAAGGATCAGCCCGGCGGGCCGATCGGCCCGGATGTCGGCCAGCGGCGTGTCGAAGGGGATCAGTTCTGAGTAGACCCGGCATTCCCGCACGCGCCGGGCTATAAGCTGAGAGTACTGGCCTCCAAAATCGATGACCAGGACCTTCTTGGTGCCGTCAGCCTTACGACTCAGCGGACACCTCCTCCAATTCCACCGCTGCAGCCAGGTCCACAGCATCCGCCGGCAGGAACACCCCGGCGCCGTACTGTACCAGGCTGGCGGCGGCGCACCCCAGACCGAAACGGAGGCACTCCATCGGTTCGGCCCCTTCTTGGAGGCGGACCGCGTATCCGCCCACAAGGGCGTCTCCCCAGCCCAGAGGCGATACCGCGTCGACCTCAGGCATCTTTCCGACGTAGGTCCGACTGACTTCCCCGTCGGTCAATTCCGCCACACACCCATACCGGAACGTGATCACCACAGAGCCGGCTCCCATCTCCTGCATGCGGCGAGCCGCCTGGATACGGTCGGTCAGACTGGTGAACTCATAGCCAATGACCTTCTCTGCCTCAACCAACTTGGGGAACACGAAGTCGGGGCCGGCCTTGATGCCCCGGCGCAGCGGGTCGCCGTACGTATAGAAGAAGGTCTTGACTCCCATCCGCTGCAACCGTTCGATCATGTGTGCATAGCAGTCGTCGTCAAGTCCCCGGGGAACGCTGCCTGCCAGGACCGCCACGTCGGCCGCCTTGCCCAGGTAATCCAGCTTCTCGTACATGAGGTCGACTTCTTCCGGCCGGATCTCCGGACCAGCCTCGGTGATCTCGGTGACGGAATTCGCGGCGGGATCGACGATGGCCATGGTGAGTCTCGACTCGTGCTCTATGCGCACGAAATCGTTGAGGATCCCTTCACTGTTGAGATCGGCGAGGATCTGATCGCCTCTCCGCCCGCCAAGGAACCCGGTAGCTATGACCGGCCGGCCCAGGATCCTGGCCGCCCGGGCGACGTTGATACCCTTCCCGCCTGGGAAGATGACCGTATCGCTCGCCCGGTTGCGAAGGCCGCCGGTGAAGTTGGGAACGACCATCGTCCGGTCGAGGGCCGGGTTGAGGGTCACGGTCAGTATCATGAAGTACTGATCCCCACGGTCCTAGTCGCCTCCCAGCCATCGGGCCAGACGATCCCAGTAGTAGCCCAGCTTGGAGCCGAGGGTAGTCTTCTCGATCGACCTGTTCGCAACCAGGTCGACGGTCTTGACCGTCTCTCCGTCGAGCTCGAGGTCCACGCTGCCGTACACATCGCCGGCCTTGATGGGAAGGACCGCAGGCTTGTCGATGGAGACCGAAGCAGTGACCTCGTCGTCCTTGTACAGGTCCATCTCCACGGCGCTCTCGGTGACGAGCCTTAGTCCGCCGTCGAGCTGGTAGGGAACGGTGGTCTCCGCCACCGTTACACCCTCGTCCATGAGGGTGACATGCTTGTACTGGGCCAGCCCGTATCTGAGGAGAGCCTCGCTTTCGCTCCAGCAGGTACTCGAACTCGGTTGCCCCAGGATCACACTGATGACCGAGATGCCGTTCTTCGAGGCGGAGCCCACGAAACACTGCTCCGCCTTGGGGGTGAGCCCGGTCTTGATGCCCGTGACCCACGAGACCTGGCCCAGCAGCTTGTTAGTGTTCTTGAACACGATAGGCTCCGACCTGCCGGGGAGCTCCACCGAGTAGGTCTCCGTCGACACGAGCTCGCGGAACTTCTCGTTCTTCATGGCGTACCTGGCTACGAGGGCCATGTCAACGGCGGTCGAGTAGTGTCCGTCGGCATCCAGACCGTTGGGATTGACGAAATGAGTGTCCGCCATCCCCAACTCCGCGGCCTTCTGGTTCATGAGGTCGGCAAACTCTTCCACGGACCCGGAACACGCTTCCGCCAGGGCCACGGCAGCCGAATTAGCGCTTCGGACCATGAGCGCATACAGGAGCTGCTCGACTGTAAGGACGTCGCCTTCCCTCAGCCAGGTCTTGGGCTCGACGGTCTGCGCCGCCTTCGCGGACACCGTCACGGGCGTGCTCGGATCCATGTTCTCCAGGATAAGGATGGCGGTCATGATCTTGGTAGTGGAAGCCATGCGCATCTGCTTCTCGGCCTGGCGCTCATAGAGCACCTTGCCGCTGTCCGCGTGGACGAGGATGGCCGCGGGAGACTCGATGGAAGGTGCATCGGCGGCGAACTCACCCAGGTCGGTCGCGCTGACGGTGAAAACGGTCGTCTGGGTGAACGAGGGGGCTGTGGCCTCGGCGGTCTCGCCCAGAGCGACAGCGCCCAGAGCCGCGACCACCACCAAGAGCACGACCACAAAGATCAGGAGCGGGACCCACCGCCCCTGTCTGGCTATAGGTGGCTTCATGGCCGGGAGTATACCATGGGTCGATTCCCCGTCCGGGCTGACCTACCCGGTCCGGAGGGCCTTGGGCCGATGCTATACTTCGCGGCTGACTGCTGCCCCGTCGCGGAGGTACGACGATCGCCGAGGTCCTGCGCCACGCCTGGAGCCGCCTGATCCGCAAACAGTGGCTCATCTTCTATCCGTTGGCGCTGGCGGTCGTAAACACCTTGGCTTTCTTCGCAGTCTATGCGAGCAATGGCGAGACCATGAGTTGGAGCTCGTTCTTCGCCGCCAACGCCGACCGCTGGCAGTACGTCCGGGAACACTTTCTGAGCGGTTTCTCTTTCACGCCTTCGTTGGGCATGGCCGTCTTCGCCGGACTCGCCGTCTGCGTACTCGCCGCCATGATCCGTGCCCCCTATTTCCGTGCCATAGGCGGTCCGGGCTACCCTCTCGCACCGCGGAACCGCGAAGAGGCGGCCCGGCTCTCCTTCTTCTATGTGCTCGCGAATCTGGTGATCTGGGTGCTGCCCCTGACGGTCCCCGACGACAACATATTGGCGCAGATCGTGAGCGTCGCAGTGCTGGTGGTAGCGATCCTAATCGCCTTCGTGGACTACGTCATAGTCTTCGAAGGGATAGCCTTCATACCCGCCATACGCCGCAGCATCCAACTGTTCGCCCGACGTTGGATCACCGTGGTCGCGATCTTCGTGGTCATCCAACTCGCGTATTTGGGTATCTTCAGCCTCTACGACCTCTACTACGAAAAAGCCACCGGGCTGTTCATTCTTCTCCCGGTCAGTCAGATCCTGGTGGAATCGTTCGTGGTGCTTTGCGTCGATCTGGTGCTGATCTTCCTGTACGAGCAGATACGACGGGAAAGCATGTCCTAGCGCGACCCGCGTACTAGGGGACTATCTCCACGGTCGGTAGGGTGGTGGGAGCCTCCTCAGGGGCGACTCGGGGCTGGTCGCTCGTCACCACCCCTGTCAGCACCAGGACGCTTATCACCGCGACGACCAGCACGAGAACAGCCAAGGGAAGAAGGTAGGTCCGGATCCAGCTCGGTCCGTCACTCCCTTCGAAGTAGAGATCGTCTTCAGGCACGACCCGCCGCCTCCCAGAGCGCAGCCCGCATCTCCTGCGCCTCGCGCAGAGCCGCCGCCCTCCAATCACCGGGACGCTGCCGATAGGCGTAGAGGATGGCCCGAGCCGAGTTCACCACCGCCCCCGTGCCGTTCCCATCGAAGAAACCCGCGAGATCGTGGGCCCGTGCTCCCTGGGCCCCGTATCCGGGTACGAGCAGAGGCACCCCCGGCATCTGTCTGCGCAGAGCCACGCCCTGCGCGGGGTGAGTACCTCCGACCACCGCGCCCACCGACCGGTAACGTCTCGTGCCCTCGCTCCCCGTGCCCCAACCGTTGACCAATTCCGCCACGCGGCCGTAAACCGGGCCGCCTGAGGAGAGTTCCAGGTCTTGGATCTCGCCGGAGCTGGGATTCGACGTCTTCACGAGAACGAAGACGCCCTTGCCTTCCTCTCGCGCTCTCCGCAAGAAGGGCTCCAGCCCATCGGCTCCGAAGTAAGGATTCACGGTCACCGCGTCGGCACCGGCCACATCAAGATGGGCGCGGGCGTATGCCTCGGCAGTGCTACCGATGTCGCCTCTCTTGACATCCGCGATCACGAGGAACCCCAGGTCTTTCGCCGCGGTCACCAGATCCTCGTAGAGTCCGTAGCCGGGGGTACCCAGCGCCTCGAAATAGGCGATCTGTATCTTCACGGCGACGGCCTCCGGACGGAGGCTTTCGAGCAGCGCCGTGAGGAAGGCCTGGTAGCAGGCGACTTTCATGTCCTCGTCGGTGCCGTAGAGCGATCGGTCGTGGGCCACCTTGACCTCAGGGGGAAGCAGGTCATAGTCGGGATCGAGGCCCACCACCACGTGCGAGCGCTTGGTCTCGATCGCCTCGAGCAGGCGATCGGCGAAGTGCCCAGCCGTCGATGTTGCTTCGGCCAATCTCCCTCACCTCGCTTCTAGACTAGTAGGACTGTCGCTTCGGAGCCCGGGAATGAAAAAGGGGCCGCTTGAGGCGGCCCCGTGAGACACAGCCCTGAGCGTGAGGTTACTTGACGGCGTTCTTGAGAGCCAGGCCCGCGCTGAACTTGGGGACTGTGGTGGCCGGAATCTTGATCTTGGCCTTGGTCTGCGGGTTGATCCCCTCCCTCGCCTCACGCTGTTGCACGTAGAACTTGCCGAAACCGGTGAACTGGACGTCTTCCCCCTTCTTCAGCGAGTCTGTGACCACCTCCACGAACGCATCCACCATGCTGGCTGCGTCTTTCTTAGTGAAGCCACCCTTTGCTGCAAGCTTGTCCACGAATTCAGCCTTGGTCACAGCTACCTCCCTTTGTCCGCGCGGTACGTCTTTACCATAGCAAACACGCCGAGTCCCGCACAAGCGGTTTCTTCCCTATTTCAGGGCGGCAAAACCTCTTTTTACGGGCGGGCGCCGATCCCCAGCCCCGACGAGGTGAAAAGAGGCTGCAGGACAAGCCCCGCCGCGGTGGCGGCATCGGCCCCTCCTTCCTCCCGGTCCACCACACAGTACAGGTCTTTGACCTCGAGTCCGGCCTCGCGCAGAGCCTCGGCGGCCATGATGGCGGCGCCGCCCGATGTCACGATGTCCTCCACCAACGCGACCCTCTCGCCCTCATAATACCGCCCCTCGACACGCTTTCCCGTCCCATATTCCTTGGAAAGCTTCCTGACCAGGAGCAACGGCAGCCCCAACTCCAGCGAAAGCCCCGCTCCCAAAATCACACCCCCCAATTCCGGAGCCGCAAGGCGATCGTACCTTTCCTCGAGGGCCAGTCGATTGCGGATCATCATGGCCAACTCGTGGACGATCCCCCGCAGCACCTGCGGTTCCGTCTCAAAGAGATACTTGTCCAAGTAGTACTTGCTGCGCTTTCCGGAGCGGAGGACGAAATCCCCCTCCAGGTAGGCTGTCTCCAGAAGCAAGCTTCCTAGGGCTTCCTTGTCCACGTCCTCCCCGCCTCTTTCTGAGCGTGATCCAGTTTCTTCGACCTGCCGCAACAACTCTACAGCATCCTCAGGAGTCAAGCGCCGGACACCGCGATCCCTTCCACGCAGAGGGAGGGTACGTAGGCACTGCCGTACAACGGGATCCAGCGGGCATCTCCGGCCAACTGGCTTACCGAACCGAGCAGGCTGAGGAAATCGGTCGCCACAGTGACCTCCCGGACCGGTCGGCCCAAGTCTCCCCGTTCGATCAGGCGGCCGGTGACTCCCACGGATATCTCGCCGCTGATGGCGTTGATGCCCGAGTGGAGTCCGGAGACGTTTTCCACATACAGACCGTCGCCGACCCGCGCAAAGATGGCCTCAAGCGACCCTTCACCGCCCGGCACGACCAGGTTGGTGGCCCGTACAACAGGGAGCGCGCGATACGAGGCCCGGCCGGCGTTGCCTGTGGACGAGGTCCCTTCCCCGTCTTTACGGGCCGTGTAGCTATCGTGGAGATACGACATGAGTAACCCTGCATCGACAAGGACTGTAGCCTGTTGAGGCACGCCCTCCCCGTCGAAGGGATTGGTCGCCATCCCATCGATCGCCAGCCCGTCGTCGAGAAGGGTCAGTAGCGACGAGGCCACCGTCTGGCCCAGCTTTCCAGCGAACACGGACCGCCCCTTCTGTACAGCCTTCGCGCTCAGCGCGGGAGCGATGCTCGAAAGAAGGGCGGCCACCACCTCGCGGTCGAAGACCACCGTGTACGACCCGGTCGAACAGGGACGTGCTCCCAAGAGCACACGTGCCTTCTCGGCAGCCTCCCGGCCCGTGGCTTCAGGCTGGAGCTCGGATGGCTCGCGACCCGAGGTGAGACCCAGCCCCGTTTGACGGTCACCGTCACGTCCGGCGTGAGCCACCACGTAGAGATAGCAGAACGACTGTTCGGCCTCCACCTCCATCCCCGCGGTAGACGCGACCGCGGTCCGACTGTCGCTGTCGGCGTACACACTCTCCTCGACGGCCTCGATGTCGGTGCAGCAAAGAGCGGCCGCCTCGGCTTCCAGAGCGAGTGCGATCTTGCTGTCGACGCTCGTACCCGAGACACCGGCCCGCCACAGGCCTTCCACCTTTGGGTAGGGTCCTTCGGGAGGCACTGACAGCTGGACGAACGGGTCCGGGTCCGTGGCCGAGGCCGTCGAAGCCGCCTCGGCGAGGACTCGCTCAAGGCCGCTGGGGCTCAGGTCCGCGGTGAAAGCATAGCCCGCCCGGCCGCCATCGACGGCCCGTACCCCTACGCCCCGAGGCTCGGCCACGGTGACCGACTCCATCTCGCGGCCGTACGTCTTGATCGCCACGGTCCGTCCGAACTCGACGTAGACCTCCAGCCCGACTCCGAGCCTCCGGCCTGCCTCCAGAGCGGCGCGGGCGACCGTGAGGGGGGTTCCTGGAAGGCCGGAACCGGAGGAACCGGAGGAACCGGAGCCGGAGGAGATGAGGGCGCTCATCACAGACTGGTCCCACCGACGGTGAGTTCACGGATGCGGATGGTCGGCTGTCCGGTACCGACGGGTACGCTCTGTCCCTCTTTGCCGCACATTCCGGCCTTGACGTCCAGATCGTCGGCTATCGCGTCGATGCCTCGCAGCACCTCTGGGCCGTTGCCCACGAGGGTCGCACCCCTCACGGGCCCACCCACCCTGCCATTATCGATCAGATAGCCTTCCGCTACCCCAAACACGAACTCCCCGGTGACGGGGTTGACCTGGCCACCGGACAGTGACTTCGCATAGAGAGCCCGGGGCGTATCGGTGATTATCTCCTCGGGGGTGGATACTCCAGGACCGAAGTAGGTGTTGGTCATCCGAGGATAGGGCAGGTGGCGGTAGTCCTGCCGGCGACCGTTGCCCGTCAACGGCAGCCCTAGATGGCCGCCCCGAAGCCGATCGGTCAAGTACGCGGCAAGTGTCCCGGCCTCGATCAGAACAGTGCGTTCGCAGGGCGTGCCTTCGTCGTCGCAACCGGCGCTCCCCCACATGCCCGCGCCGACTCCATCGTCGTACGCGAAGACGTGGGCCCCGGCTACCTGCGTGCCTCTTCTCCCCTCCCAGACACTGGCTTTCTTGAGGATGTAGTCGGCTTCCAGGCCGTGACCGCAGGCCTCGTGGAAGAGAACACCACCAAAACCGTTGGCCAACACCACCGGCATCCGCCCGGCCGGAGCCGGCTTCGAGTCGAGCATCGCGACCGCCTTTTCGGCGGCCTCCCTGGCGACCGCACTCACGGCGTCGTCCTGCGGCAGACCGACCTCCCCTTGATAGGCGAGCGTCTCCCGTCCGGTCTGAATGAGACCATCGCGGGCGGCCATGACCATCACACCGATGGTGACGCGGGTCCTCGAATCGGTGGCCAGCGAGCCGTGCGAGCCGGCGATCCACACCTTCTGTACGCTTTCGCTGTAAGAGGCGATCACCTGGCGCACCTCGGGCGAGAGTCCCCGCGCAGTCTCGTCGGCCAGATGCAGAAGCCCAGCCTTGACGGCCACATCCACCGCCCCTGGATCTCGAGACTCAAGACTCCCGGGGCTTGAGCGGGCGAGCGCAAGGGTGGCGATCACGCCGGGAGAACCCGTCTGCGAGCGACTGAGTTCGCCCGCCAGAGACACAAGAGATCCTTCGTCGACGGCGTCCACATAGCCGAACGCCGTGGAAAGACCCCGTATCAAACGCACCGACCCGCCTCGGTCCACCCCGGAAAGGGCGTCCTCTATCTTGCCGTCCTCAAGACGCAGAGCCAGTGACCGGCGTTCTTCGACATACACCTCAGCCGAGTCTCCGCCCTTCTGCAGAGCCTTGCGTAGGACCTCCGTCCCAAGCTCGGCGGTCAGGCCGGGGAAGGCCGCATCAGCAGGGCTCATGCGCGCCCGAAAGGTCGTCAGTCGACGACGGGATTGGCGGCGAGTATCTCCGCGGCGACGTTCATGAACGGCTCGGCTTCGCCGGTATTGCCAGGCATGGCCAGCATGGAGCCATCATCAAAGTACAGTTCCACCTGAGGCTTCCGAGGCCGCATGACCAAGAAGTAGTACGCACCCGCGGCCATGCTACCCACGAGAGTGACTATACCGACCGCCTTCACTGCCCGCTTCATCTAGGCCTCCTCGCAGCCTTGGACTTCGGTACTCTGAGTGCTCAGGACTTCCCGAGCGTCCCGCAGACAGGTCTTGAGGTCATAGAGGACCAGGCCGACGCGGCTGCTCTTCTTGCCCGTGGCCAAGATCGCCATTCCCTCGGAATCTGTTTCCCGAGCCAGGAAGACCATTCCGGCGGGCGTCTCTATCACCAGCTGCGTCAGAGGCTGAGAGCCCATCTCGGTGGCCCGCAGGTCGCCCAGGCGCATGAGCTCCTGGGCCTGCGCCATCGCTGCGCCCTCCGCCTCAGATGCCAGATTCGAGGCCAGAATCTCACCCGGGCCGAACAGCACTGCCTTGTCGATATCGGTAGAGATATCCAGCATCTCCGAGAACGCAGCTTGTACTTCTTCCTTCATCAGCGCCTCCTTGCCCGGTCACTATTCTGTGCACCCTTTCCCAGTTTAGCATCGCTTCTAAACGGTCCTTGCCCGTAAGAGAGGGGCCATCGCGCCTCGGGCGCCCCTTCGGGCGCTGCCGGCGCGATGGCCCCGGAACCGGTTCGGTCGTCTCCACGACGCTCGACCGGTCGGCGCCGACTTCTCTACATCATGCCGCCCATGCCACCCATGCCGCCTCCAGGCATGCCCATGGCCGCACCCTTCTCCTCGGGTTTGTCGGCCACGATGACCTCGGTGGTCAGGATGTTCTTGGCGATGGACGCCGCGTTCTGCAGGGCCGAACGCGTCACCATGGAGGGATCGATGATGCCCGCTTTGACCATGTCTTCGTATTCGCCGGTGGTGATATTGAGACCGATGCCCTTGGCGCGGGTCTTGACCTCGTTCATCACCACGGAGCCTTCCAGGCCGGCGTTGTTGGCCAGCTGCCGGAGAGGTTCTTCCAGGGCGCGAGCCACGATGCGGACGCCGGTCAGCTCGTCGTCCTCAGCCTTGACGGCAAGGACCGCGGGCACAAGCAGCACTTGGGCCACGCCGCCGCCGGGGACGATGCCCTCTTCCAGGGCGGCACGAGTCGCGCTCAGAGCGTCTTCCACCCGATGCTTCTTCTCTTTGATCTCGGTCTCGGTGGCGGCGCCGACCTTGATGACGGCTACGCCGCCGGCCAGCTTAGCCAGACGCTCCTGCAGTTTTTCGCGGTCGAAATCGGAGTCGGTGTTCTCGATCTCAGCCTTCAGCTGATTGATGCGAGCTTTGATCTGATCGATCTCGCCGGAACCGTCGACGATGGTGGTGTTGTCCTTGGTCACGACCACTTTGCGTGCCCGCCCGAGCTGGCTCACCGTGGTGTTGGCTAGCTTAAGACCCATCTCGTCGGTGATGACTTCGCCACCGGTGAGGATGGCGATGTCTTCCAGCATGCGCTTGCGCCGGTCGCCAAAGCCCGGGGCCTTCACGGCGATGCCGGTGAACGTGCCGCGGAGCTTGTTGACCACGAGAGTCGCGAGAGCTTCGCCATCCACGTCCTCAGCGATGAGGAGCAGCGACTTGCCGGCCTGGATGACTTTCTCGAGCACGGGCAGCAGATCCTGGACGCCCGTTATCTTCTGGTTGGCCAAGAGGATGTAAGGCTCGTCAAGGACCGCTTCCATGCGCTCGGCGTCGGTGACGAAATACGGGGAGACATAGCCCTTGTCGAACTGCATCCCCTCGGTGAACTCCAGGTCCATGCCGAAGGTGTTGGACTCCTCGACGTTCACGACACCGTCTTTGCCCACCTTCTCGATGGCGTCGGCGATAACGTCGCCGATCTCACGATCGTCGGCAGAGATGGTGGCTACACGGGCGATGTCTTCTTTGCCGGAGATCTCCTGGGAGAGACTCTTGATCTCTTCCACGGCCGCGTCCACGGCCCGCTCGATACCCCGCTTGACCGCCATGGGATTGGCGCCGGCGGCCACGTTCTTGAGGCCTTCGCGCACGATGGCCTGAGCGAGCAGCGTAGCGGTAGTGGTGCCGTCACCGGCGATATCGTTGGTCTTGGTCGCTACCTCGCGCACCAACTGAGCGCCCTGGTTCTCGAAGACGTCTTCGAGCTCGATCTCACGAGCGATAGTAACGCCATCGTTGGTGATGGTGGGGCTGCCGAATTTCTTGTCCAAGACCACGTAGCGGCCTTTGGGACCCAAGGTGACCTTCACCGCGTCGGCTAGGGTGTTGACCCCACGCTCGAGAGCGCGGCGGGCTTCTTCACCATACAAAAGCTGTTTTGCCATAAATCCTGTCTCCTTATTTAGAAAAGAGCATGAGCTGCCAAGATCACGTGATTACGACGGGCTGACTATCCCTCGGGCAGGATGCCGATAAGATCGGTCATGCCCCTTAAGACCAGGTAGTCCTCTCCATCGATCTTGACTTCGGTCCCCGAATACTTGGCGAACACAACGATGTCGCCCACTTTCACCGGCATCGGAAGAAGCTCGCCCTTCTCAGAGTACTTGCCCGGTCCCACGGCCATGACTTCGCCCTTGGACTGCTTCTCCTGCGCGGTATCCGGCAGGACGATCCCGCTCTTGGTCGTCTGCTCCTTCTCCAGAAGCTTGACGACGACCCTGTCCTCGAGTGGCACTAGTTTCATGCACAATCCTCCTGTTCCTTGCTCTTCACGCTCTACCGGCCACGCCTTGACGAGGCTGATGCAACCCACTTCACACGATTGGCACTCCTCACCTGCGAGTGCCAACCGGCACATATAATATGCTCAGACTAAGGATTTGTCAAACGTGGGCTGCAGGTGTTTGGCAGTCTCGTCTCGCGTCTGCCGGTCAGCCTCTGCTCGGCCACTCCCCCAGGGCGAGGGAGGCCGTCGCGTCGACGCCCAGATACTCCGGGTACGGCAGTCTCGGTCCGCTGAGCGCCGCCGCTCCTATCATGGCCGCATTGTCGGTGCAGTAGGCGAAAGGTGGCACCACCACGTGAAGCCCGGCCGCCGCCCCCGCCTCCACCAACCGCCGGCGCAGAAGCGAATTGGCCGCTACCCCTCCGGCGACGGCCAGGGTCCTCACCGCTTCCCGTTCCGCCGACAGGAGGGCCTTGCTGACAAGCGCGGCGACAATGGCCTTCCTGTACGAAGCGGCCACGTCGGCCGCTCTTGCACTCCGCTCATCGGCGGTCATCTCCCGCAAGAGGTAGTAGAGCGCGGTCTTCACTCCCGAAAACGAGAAATCGGGACGCGGCGACCGCTTCAATCCGACGGGAAAGGCAAAAGCCTCCGCATCGCCTCGCTCCGCCAGTTGGTCCAGTTCGCTCCCGCCCGGATAGCCAAGGCCCAGCAGGCGCGCCCCCTTGTCGAACGCCTCGCCGGCGGCATCGTCGAGGGTCTGCCCAAGCAGCCGGAACGTGCGGCGGTCATCCACCCGGATGAGGGCGGTGTGGCCCCCGGAGGCCACCAAGGTCACCATGGGGAAGGGGGCGCCCGGGTCGGCCAGCCACACAGCCGCCAGGTGTCCATGTATGTGATTCACCGGAAGAAACGGAAGCCGCCGGCTCCACGCGATGGTCTTGGCCGTCTGCACGCCCACCAGCAGCGCGCCGATCAGGCCGGGGCCCACCGTGGCAGCCACTCCGCCCAGGTCGCGCATCTCACAGCCGGCCTGGCGAAGCGCTTCGCGCACAACCGCGGTCATCCGCTCCACGTGCGCGCGGCTCGCTACCTCGGGGACCACGCCGCCGTACCGTTCGTGGATGGCGTCTTGAGAGTGCACCATCGACGCCAGCACATCGCCCTCCGGCGCAAGCACCGCCGCCGCCGTGTCGTCACATGAAGTCTCTATCGCAAGCAGGGGCCCAGAGAGCGGTTCGCGGTCGTGCAGGTCGTCGCAGTCGCGGTAGGCGCCGGGGTCCTTGCAGGCATTGCAGGGCCCGCGGTCGTGCAGGTCGTCGCTGGGAACGCTGGTGACGCCGCCACGACCTAGCCGGCACTCCCGGAGCATCACGACTGCATCCTCCTGCGTGTCGCTGTAGTACCCGCGGCGGATGCCGATCTTCTCGAATCCCATTCCCTCGTACATGGCTAGGGCCGGTTCGTTTCCCGGGCGGACCTCGAGGACCACCCCCGCGCCGGCCGCGTCGGCGGCGTTCAGGAAGCGAGAGAGCAGGTCCCGGCCCACGCCCTGACCCCGGTGCGCCGGCGCGACGGCCAGGTCCAAGAGATGCCACACATCCGGATACCGGCGGCCAATGGCAAAGCCGATCGCCTTCCCGTCTCGATCGATCGCCACCTGCCTCCAGCTCATCTCCTGCGCCAGCTCCTCCCGGAACATCTCCTCCGTCCAGGGAAGATTGAAGGATACGGTCTCGATGGAGACCACGGCCGCCAGATCCTCAGGGCGCATGTCCCGTAGCGAAGTACTCATGGCGATCAGCTGCCTCCGGCCACGTCGGCCCACGGATCCCTCATTCGCGTGATGTGGACGTCGGCGTCCGGAGACCGGACGTAGATGGGCGTCACCGACTCCGGGGTCCCGGGAGCCCCGGGAGAGTCGGCGGTGTCAAAGACCGGGCAGGTGCCGCTCCCGTCAAAGCCCGGTGCCGCGGGCTCCCCGGCGACCCTGGCCCTGCCCATGCCCTCCCCGAGCGTGCCCCTCAGCCAGCCCGTCAATCGCCCGCCCTCAGGCAGCCGGCCCGGTTCGTCGAGCCACTCCTGTCCGATCACCAAGTTCTGAGCGGCGACGTCGGCGCCGACGAAGATGAAACCGGGCGGAAGCTCCCCCGGTCGAAGCGCCTCCTCGCCCACGACGATCACGCTTCCTCCCGCCACCAGGCCGCCCTGCGCCACCTCGCCCAGCGCCCCGCGGTCACATACCGCGAAGTCGCCAAAACGACTCCACAGACGACCGCACGGTCGACCGTCTGCTTCGGCAGGCCGGTAGAGACCGTAGAACAGCTGGCCCCGGCGCGCATCTACCACGGGTACGAGCACGTCTACGGCTCCAGAGGCGGACGCCCGCACGCCACCCGCAGACCCCGAAGACGTCTCCCTCCGCGCCTCGATCGCGCCGGCCGCCAGAGCGGAGAGAGTGCTCACGCCGGCCACCGGCACAGCCAGAGCCAGGCTCAACGCACGAGCCGTGGCCACCGTGACCCTTACCCCCGTGAAGGTGCCGGGTCCCTTGCCCACCACCACGGCTCCCAGGTCTTCTGCCCGGCGACCCACTTCTTCCAGCATCTCGTCCACCAGCCGGAGCAGTGTCCTGGCCTGCGCCCGACCGTCCGCCTCGGAGCGTCGCGCCACCACTTCCCAGGAACCGCTCCCGCCGACCATAAGCAATGCCGCGCCGCAGACCCCTGTGGACCCGTCCAGAGTCAGCACCAGCCGATCATCCATGTGCGCCGCCCGCGTCTCGCCAGAGACCAGCAGCTTCCGACGTGGCCGCCTCAATCTCGATGGAGCGCTCGTGGAGACTCTCGTGCCCGATACGAACGATCCATGAAGCCGGGCCCAGTCTGCCGACGCCGGCCTGCGGCCACTCCACCAGCGTCACAGAGTCCTCTCGCACGTACTCCTCCAGAGCCAAGGCATCTTCATAGCCGATCTCCTCCAGCCGGTAGAGATCAAGATGCTGGACGGTGACAGAGCCGCGGTAGATAGTGGCGATAGTGAACGACGGACTCCTCACGGCATCGGTGACCTCAAGAGCCAAGGCGATCGATCGCACCAGCGTGGTCTTCCCCGCGCCGAGGGGACCGTAGAGGAGGACCAGATCGCCCGGGCGAAGGCACTGTGCCAGCCTGTGTCCGATGCTTTCCAGCCGTGCGAGCCTCACACCCTGCTCGCGCAGCACGACCTGACCGGTGCTCACCACAAATGCAGTTGCTCCACGCGCTCGGCAGGTTTCTGAGGCCGCCCGCGCGGGTCGGTGTCGGGTCGGTCGACGCGCGTTTCACCAGGGGCTCCATCATCGGCGACCGCCGGAGTTATCGACGGTTCCAGACCGTGGTCGAGGAGACGGTGGAGCTTCGTAAAATCCTCTTCTAGTACCTGCCGGTTCGCGGGTGTGTAGAGGGCGGCAGCCGGGTGGAACACCGGGAAGATGATCGTGTCCACACCGGCCAAGGATGTCGCCTTGGCTTTTCCGTGGATGGCCGTCATGCTGAGATCGGTGTCGGCCAGAAGCTTGGTCGCGAAACGTCCCAGCGTGCAAATGACCTTCGGCCGGATGATGGCGATCTGCTTCATCAGATGGGCGCTGCAGGCTTCGATCTCGGCGGGAAGCGGATCGCGATTTTCGGGCGGTCTGCACTTGACCACGTTCGCGATGTACACGTCGGCGCGGGCGAATCCGATCTGGCCCAAGAGTTCGGTGAGAAGCTTGCCCGCCTGGCCGACGAAAGGCTCTCCCAGCCTGTCTTCGTGGAACCCAGGTCCTTCTCCGACGAACATGAGCTCCGCATCAGGGTCCCCCACGCCGAACACCACCTGGGTCCGACCCGCGCTCAGCCCGCACAGCGAGCAGTCCCGCAGTATCTCGCGCAGCGACGCGAGGGCGTCCGCCGCGCCGGAGTCTAAAGGTGTGATCTCGTCTACGCTCACGATGCTCAGGGTAGCAGATGACGCTGCCTCGGGAGACCGCCCGCCGAGGGGGTCGAGCGAGGCCTCGGTAGCCCGGCCCGGATTGCCGCTGGAACCGGCTATTGCTATGCTACGCGCTCTGGCGACCGGGACGATCAGACGCATGCTTTGAGAGCGGAGTGCCTACCTTCGGGAGGCGAAGCCGATGACCTCATTCGCTTGCCGATCACTCCCGGGCCAAAGGAACGACCGAGCCACGTCTGGTATCTGCTGGCAGAACCGGAACAACAGGCAGGTGTCTCATCAGGACTGCGCCTACATCTGAGACGGGCGGCGGGGAAGAGTTCCTGGCCCCTACCCCGGTGACCCGATCCACCGCCATGACGTTCGTGGTGATCGGGGCCGGCCGGCTCGGCTCCAGTCTCGCCCTCGCCCTTCGTTCGGACGGAGCGCGCCTCGCCGGTTTCACTGCTCGAACCGCGGAAGGCCGCTCCCGGGCCGAGGCGTGGCTCGGTATGCGAGCGAGCGTTGGCATCCGCCAGTTGGTGGCTTCATCACCGCACCTCTACGTCATCGCGGTCCCGGACGACGACCTGCCCGGCGTGGCAGAGGAGTTGGGCCGCGAGCTGAGCGCCATGTCGGCCCGAGGCCGGGTGGCGCCGCTGGTGCTGCACACCAGCGGCGCCACCTCGATCACGGTCCTTGCTCCCTGCGCGCGGGCCGGCGCCCTCACCCTGGTCTTCCATCCGTTGCAGACCTTCGCCGACCCGGTGAGTGGATCGGCTCGCTTCGCCGGAGCGGCGATCGCCATCACCCCAGCGGCAGAAGGCGCGGATTCACCAGAGGTCCCCCTCGGCTTCGCCCTCGCCCGGTCTTTGGGAGGCCGACCCTTTCTCCTCCCGGACGACAAACGCACCCTGTACCATGCGGCGGCCACCGTCGCCTGCAACTACTTCGTGACCCTCGAGCACCATGCCGAACAGCTCTTCATCACGGCCGGCTTGGGCGAGCGGGAAGCGCTGGCCCTCTTCTTGCCGCTGGTCACCGCCACGCTCGAGAACCTTCGCTCCGAGGGCTCAGTAGCAGCTTTGACCGGACCACTGGGCCGGGGAGACGAGCATACGGTCGCTCGACACCTGACGGCCCTTGCGGACGAAGCTCCCGGATTGCTCCCCCTCTACCGAGTCCTGGGTCTTGCCACTCTCGACATCGTGCGGGCCCGGGGCGAGGTGGATGCCTCGATCATCGCCCGGCTCACGCGGCTTCTGGACGCGTCCGGCGAGCCGTCCGGGCAGCACCGGCGCGAACGAGGGACATAATGGACGAATGCGGGTCAGAGCATAGCCAGGCCACTACGGCAAAGACATAGACGGCAGAGACACAGACAGGGAGGATCAGAGTATGACAACGGCATCCACGGTCACGGGTAGAGCGACGGTGGTGACCGACCGCCTGTTCTTCGAGACCCAAGGGGACGGCGATATGGTCAACCTCACCGCCGACGTGCGCCGGCTCGTGAAAGCGACCGGCCTCCTGGCCGGTGCGGTCACCGTCTTCTTCCCCGGAGCCACTGGTGCGGTCACGACGCTAGAGTTCGAGCCGGGAGTCGTGCAAGACTTCCGAAATCTGTTCGATCGGATCGTCTCCCCTGCCGAGCACTACGAGCACAACGTCACCCACCCCGATGTGAACGGTCACGCCCACGTCCGAGCGGGACTACTTGGCCCCTCCCTGGTCTTCCCGTTCGAGGACGGCGAACTGTGCCTCGGCCGCTGGCAGGAGATCTGTTTCGTCTGCTTCGACAATCGTCCGCGGGAGCGGACTGTCATCGTTCAGACTCTTGGCGTCGGCTAAGAAGGCTTCCGTTCTTAGAAGGTTCTGGCTCTCTATCCGAGGAGGACGAACTCATGAAACCGGTGTTGCAGTTGGCTCTTGACTTCGTCGATCTTCCCCGCGCCCTGCAGGTTGCCGAAGAGGCCGTGGCCGGGGGCGCCGACTGGTTGGAGGCCGGCACTCCTCTTATCAAGAGCGAGGGTCTCCAGGCCATTCGCGAGATCAAGTCCCGCTGGCCGGATGTGACCATCGTCGCCGACATGAAGACCATGGACGCGGGCCGCGCTGAAGTCGAGTGCGCCGCAAAGGCGGGCGCCCGCGTGGTCGGCGTGTTGGGCGCAGCCTCCGACGCCACCATCAAGGAGTGCGTCGAGGCGGCCCGCAACTACGGCGTCGAGATCGTCGTCGACATGATCCAGGTGCCCGATGTCGTGGCTCGGGCCAAGGCGGCCCAAGAGATGGGCGCCAGCTATGTGGGCATCCATATCGCCATTGACGAGCAGATGCAGGGCAAGACCCCCTGGGACACGCTGCGAGAGGTAGCCAGGGCCGTCTCCATACCGGTGGCCGTTGCCGGAGGCATCAACTCCGAGACCGCGCCCTTGGCCCTGGAGGCCGGGGCTTCCATCGTGGTCGTGGGAGGCGCGATCACCAAGGCCGTGGACGCGACTGCGGCCACCAGGACGGTGAAGCAGGCCATGGAGACCATGGTCCCCGTGGGATCGGAGTACTTCGTCCGGGCCACAGGTCCTGATCTGAGAGAGATGCTGGCGCGAGTGTCGGCGGCGAACGTCTCCGACGCCCTTCATCGGAGCGGGGACATCCCCGGAATGCGGCCGCTCAGCCCGGGAACCAAGCTGGTCGGACCCGCGCTCACGGTCCGAACCTCTCCTGGCGATTGGGCCAAGCCCGTAGAGGCCATAGACGGAGCCAAGCCCGGCGATGTCTTGGTCATCGACGCAGGCGGCGTCCTCCCCGCGGTGTGGGGGGAGTTGGCCACAAACTCCGCCATCCAGAGGGGCCTGGCGGGAGTAGTCATCTACGGAGCGGCCCGAGATACCGGCGACATCCGGTCGCTCGACTTTCCTCTGTTCTCCACCCTCGTTTCTCCCACCGCGGGTGAAGCCAGAGGGTTCGGTGAGATCGGCGTGCCAGTGCGGCTCGCGGGGGTCCGCGTCTCCCCTGGCGACTGGATCATTGGGGACGACGACGGCGTATGCGTCATCCCCGCGGAGAAGGCGGTGGAGTACACCAACCGAGCCATGGACGTGCTGGAACGGGAGAACCGCCTGCGGGCGGAGATCCAGGCCGGCAGCACTCTCAGCCAGGTGGGGTACCTGTTACGCTGGGAGAAGAAGTGAATCACTTCCCTCCGAAGCGTTCGCGAACTTGAGCCACTCGGGAATCGCCAACTCGCATGTCTATATTCCGGTGGACCGCCCCTCTCTTCAAGCTAACCGGCGGACGCTGGTCGGAGGACGATTTCCGGGCAGTGGCCGAGTGGCTCCGTCCTTTCGTCGCCCCCGGCGGGGTGTTCATGGACCTCGGGGGCGGGACCGGTGACCTCGGGGCTGGGGTAGCCCGGGCCCTCGGCGCTCGGGTAGTGATCGTCGATCCGACTCCCCAGATGCTCGCTCGTGTGCCGGCGCAAGCCCTCGTCTCCGTGCGCCTCTCAGCCGCCGAAGAACTCCCCTTCCCCGACGCCTGCTTCGAGGCCGTGCTTTGCTCCGACGCCCTTCACCATTTTCGCGACGCGGATGCGGCACTACGCGAGATGAGGCGGACGGTCCGGCCCGGCGGAGGGGTGGTGATCCTGGAGATGGACGGGTCCGGACGGGGACGGTTTCTCGCCGCGCTCGAACGCCTGGTGGGAGAACCCGCGGCCTTCAGGACCCCGGCCGAGTTGGAGGAGTTACTAGCCGTCCACGGCATCGTCGGGGAGACGACCCGGCAGCGTGGAATCAGCTACGCCTTTGTCGGAACCGTCAGCGACCGGCCGCCCGCGGCGGTAAGCTGGTCGCGGCTAGACGGTGACCACTGACCAGCAGTACCGAGATCACGGGGGAAGACGCCATGAGCGACGCATCGATCGCCCCGACAGCGGGGCTCGCCTCCCTCAACGGACAGACCGCCCTGGTGACGGGCGCGGGTAGTCCGGAGGGGATCGGTTTCGCTACCGCCCGGTTGCTCGGCCGTTTGGGAGCGGCGGTGGCGGTGGCTTCGACCACCGAGCGAATACAAGATCGCGCTGCCGACCTACAGGCCGAGGGCATCGAGGCCCTAGGCCTGGTGGCCGACTTGACCGACCCATCACAGGTGGACGCCTTGGCGACTTCCGTGCGGGCCTGGCGTCCCGCGGTGGACATCGTGATCAACAACGCCGGCATGGTCTCGCTCATCAGCGGATGGGATGCAGAGAAACTCCTGGAGGAACTGACCCTCGCCGAATGGGACGAGGCACTTGCCCGCAATCTGCGGACCGCCTTCCTGGTGACTCAAGCCTTTCTGCCGAGGATGAAGGTCCGCGGATACGGACGCATCGTGTATGTCTCCTCTACGACGGGACCGCTGGTAGCGATGCCGCTGCAGACGACCTACGCGACCGCAAAGGCCGCGATGGTGGGGCTCACCCGCGCCCTGGCGCTCGAGGTCGCCCAAGCCGGCATCACGGTGAACGCCGTGGGTCCGGGGTGGATAGCCACCGCCTCGGCCACCCCCGCTGAGGCCGAGGCCGCTCTGGCCTCGCCGATGCGCCGGGCCGGGACCGCGGACGAGGTGGCAGCCCTCATCGCGTTCCTGGCTTCACCGGCGGCCTCTTACGTGACCGGGCAGTTGATGATCGTGGATGGAGGCAACTCCATTATCGAGGACAAGGCCCACCCGTGAGCCCCCACCCCGTGAGCCGGGCGCGTCGCGCCCGGCTCAGGCTGCAATGGTGATGTTGTCGATTAGCCTCGTGTCTCCGAACCAGACGGCGATCGCGACGAGACACTCGCCTCCTATTCTGGGGACCGGCAAGAGATCGGACTTGCTCACGATCTCCACGTAGTCGATACGCCCCAGGCTGGCTTCCGCCAGTACCGCGCGGACGGCGTAGTCCAGCACGGCCGCGTCGCGCTCGCCGCCCTCCGCGAGGACTCTCGCGCGCACAAGCGCCCGGTAGAGGACGGGAGCCTCCGCCCTCTCCTCTGCCGAGAGGCGCGTGTTGCGAGAACTCATGGCCAGACCATCGGCTTCGCGCACGGTGGGGCAGGCGACGATGTCCACGTCGAGGTCGAGATCGCGGGCCATCCGCGTGACCACCGCCAGCTGTTGAGCATCCTTCTCGCCGAAATAAGCCCGGTCCGGCCGGCAGATGTTGAGGAGTTTCGTGACCACGGTGCATACCCCGCGGAAGTGCCCCGGCCTTGACCCTCCACAGAGCCCGGTGGTCAGGTCGTCCACCTCCACCCAGGTGCTATAGCCCTCCGTGTACATCTCGAGCACTGTGGGAGCGAAGATCAGATCCGCGCCTTCCGCCTGGGCCGCTTCCCGGTCGTGCTCGATGGGCCTTGGGTAACGCTCCAGGTCCTCGCTCGGTCCGAACTGGGTCGGATTGACGAACATCGAGACGACGACCACGCCGTTCTCAGCCCTCGCTCTTCGGATGAGAGAGAGGTGGCCATCGTGCAGGGCCCCCATGGTGGGCACCAATCCGACAGTGAGTCCGCGGGCGCGGGCCTCCGCCAGAGCAGCCCGCGTCGCGGAGACGGTCGTGAGGTAGCGGCTCACGGCGCGCTCTGAAGTCCCCTCATAGCCGGCGCCCCGCCGAGAGGCTCCGCCTTCCTGACCGCCCGGCGAATGCTCATCGCCACAGCCTCAGCCGCGGCAGTCCCCACCTGGAACACGTTCGACGACCGCTCGCCCGTGGCGAGCACGAACACGCAGTCCCCGTCGACCGGAGTGTGCACCGGGTCGATGGCCCGGGCGAACCCATCGTGACTCATCCGGGCGACGATCCCACACTGCAGCTTGTCGAGTCTGGCGTCGGTCAGAACGACCGACAGCGTGGTGGCCTCGACAGCTGCGAACGTCGGCGCTTCCGCCAGGGACAGCAGTAGCTTCTTGCTGTCCACAAAGGCTCCGTCTCGCCTGGCACCGGCAAGGATCGAACCGTCTTCGTCGATCACATCCCCGAGGGCGTTGACGACCGTAAGGGCGGCGACGGTCACGCCTCCACCTAGAGAAACGGTCGACATCGCCAGGCCTCCCTTCATGAGGCCCCTCGCCCCCAGGATCTTTCCCACCGTGGCCCCGGTCCCGGCGCCCACCGAGCCCTCCTCCACCTGGATCCCCGCTGATTCGCAGGCCCTGTAAGCGTCCTCCGGGCTCGGGCAGGCGTGCGCACTGCCCAATCCGAGGTCGTAGACCACGGCCGCCGTGACGAGAGGGATCCGTGCATAGGGAGTACGGTAGCCGTGACCTCCCTCGCGCAGGAAAGAAGTCACGCCGGCAGCCGCCCCCAGGCCCGGCGCGCTGCCGCCGGTGAGCAACACCGCGTGAAGCTCGCTCACCGCGGCGAACGGCGAAAGCAAAGCTGTTTCGAGAGTCCCCGGGGCCCCGCCGCGGATCTCCGCGGAGGCCGTCACCCCAGCCGGAGCGAGGATCACCGTGCATCCAGTGAGGCCGTACCGGTCGGAGTGATGACCGACCGAGATACCCGCCACCGGGACGGTAGATGTCATACCCGGGACCACCCGTGGATCTGGTTGCTCTCCGCCGCCATACGACCCGTCCCGGCCGCTACCGGGTGTTCTTCCGCATGCCCTCGAGGAACTCGGCATTGGACTTGGTCTCTTTGAGCTTGTCGATGAGCAGCTCGATAGCCGCATTCGGGTCGAGCGCGTGCAGCACTGCCCTAAGCTTCCACACCATCTTGGCCTCGGCCGGATCCATCAGGAGCTCTTCTTTCCGCGTCCCAGAGTTCTCGATGTCGATGGCCGGAAAGATCCTCTTGTTCGCCAGCTGGCGAGTAAGACGCACCTCCCAGTTGCCGGTGCCCTTGAACTCTTCGAAGATGACCTCGTCCATCCGCGAACCTGTCTCTACCAGAGCCGTGGCCAGGATGGTGAGGGAGCCTCCTTCCTCGATGTTGCGAGCCGCCCCGAAGAACTTCTTGGGCGGATAGAGAGCGGTCGAGTCGACCCCGCCCGAGAGTATGCGCCCGCTGGCCGGAGCCTGCAGGTTATAGGCCCGGGCCATGCGCGTGATCGAGTCCAGAAGGACCACCACGTCCTTGCCCACTTCCACCAGGCGTTTGACCCGTTCCAGCACCAGTTCGGTCACCTGCACGTGGTTCTCCCCCGGCTGATCGAAGGTCGAGCTCACCACCTCGCCGTTCACGGTGCGCTCCATGTCGGTGACCTCTTCCGGCCGCTCGTCCACAAGCAAGACCAACAGGTGAACCTCGGGGTTGTTGCTGGCGATGGCGTTGGCGATGTCCTTGAGGATGGTGGTCTTGCCCGCCTTAGGCGGCGAGACGATGAGTCCCCGCTGTCCCTTGCCGATGGGACTGAGCAGATCCATCACCCTGGCGGCTATCCGGTCGGGGGTCGTCTCCAGCCGCAGCCGCTCATCGGGGAAGAGCGGCGTGAGGGAGTCGAAGGTAGGCCGATGCCGGGCCTGTTCGGGGTCGATCCCGTTCACCGACTGGATCTTCAGCAGGGCGTGGTATTTCTCGTTGTCGCGCGGGGTGCGCACCTGACCGGTGATCTCATCGCCCCGGCGCAGCTTGAAACGCCGGATCTGCGACAGAGACACGTATATATCGGAGTCCGACTGCGTGTATCCCTGGGTGCGCAGGAAGCCGTATCCGTCGGGCAGTATGTCGAGCAACCCCGTGCGGAAATGCAGGCCTCGGTCCTGCGATTGCTCGTTCAGGATCTTCATGATGAGATCCTGCTTCGAGTACTTACGGAAGTTCTTGATCCCGAGCTCGCCCGCGACCATGTGCAGGTCCGAGAGCAGCTTGGGTTCCAGTTCGGCTATTGACATCGTCTTACTTCCCCCCATCGGCCCTTGTTCACTGTCCTTGATCTCGTTCACCTTGTTTTGTCTTCTCTCCTGATCGACATAGTGGTCCGTTCTATGCTCACCCAGAATGGGCTGGCTTCATCTCGCTTCATCTAGCATCCAAGCTCACTCTCGGCCCCCCGTTCCCGGCCCGGTGTATCGTCTTCACCACGCGTACAGCGTGACAGCGCGAGCAGAGGACAAGGGTCTCGGAGCGCACTCCGTCGGAGCGAACATCCACTCCGCGGAGGAATCTGCCCCCGGTCACCGCCGTCGCCACAAACAGAACGCCTTCCCCGGCCATATCGCTCATGCTCATACGCGCCTCGATGTCTTCGATGCCCGCCGCCTTGACTTCATCCACCTGATACCGCGAGACCGGCCAGAAACGGGCCTGCATCTCGCCGCCCAGACAGCGCAGGGCAGCGGCAGTCACGATGCCCTCGGTGGATCCGCCGATGCCAACACACATATCGACGCCGGCATCTCGCGTCGCTGCCGCGATCCCCGCCGACACATCACCATCCGCGATGAGCCTGAGCCTCGCGCCCGAGCGCCTGATCTGCGCTATCAGGTCCTCATGGCGAGGCCTGTCCAGAACCACCACGTTGAGGTCGGCCGGCCTGCGCCCGAGGGCGGCCGCCACCGCGTTCACGTTGTCGACCATGGGTGCGTCGATATCGATGGCCGCGGCCGCCTTGCCGGCGACGATCAGCTTCTGCATGTACATCTCCGGTACGGCCATGATGCTCCCCGGCGGTCCGGCGGCCAGCATGCACAGAGCACCGTCAAGACCCCGGGCCAAGGCCGCGTGGCCCTCGAGCGAGGCGACGGCCAGATCCCACGGCCCCCGCTCGGCTTCCGAGCCCGGCAGGTTCGAAGAACCGTGAGGATCCACCGCTTCCGACTCCACGCCCACTTCGTCCCCCACAGACAGCGGACAGGACGGGTCGGTAGTTCCCCGCCCCGTGACCACCCTCGCCTTGAACGGTCTGGGCATCTGAGCCAGCTCGGCCGCCATAGCCTCTCTCGCCGCCTTATCGCCCAGGAGCCCGTCTCCCCGTCCCGCCCATTCGGCAGCCGCTAGACCACCGGCTTCCGTGACCAGCGCGAACCGCCCACACATACACCGTCCCTCAGTAGTCCCCACGGTTCGACTCCTCGATCTGTTCGATAAGACCGTACAGCGCATCGACCACCGTTCCCACGGTGTCGTCGATGCTCACGTTGTCCACGACAAGGGTTCCTTCAGCAGCGGCACTTTCCAGTATGAATCCCTGGATCTTCCGTATCTCGTCGAATCCTTGCAGGTAGCGAGCGAACACCCGCCGCCCCGACGTCTCCTGCTCTCGAACCAGGAAATGGCTACGATGCAGAACCGGATCGGTGACAGCCACGACTAAAGGCAGCAACAGCACATCCCCGCTCCGCTCCCGGACCGCGCTGTAGGCCAGCATCCCCGGAACCAGGTGCACCCCTTCCACCAGCAGGCTCGTACGCTCCTGTATGGCCCTATCCAGGACAGCCAAGATGCCTACGTTGACCATCTCCACCTGCTCCATGAACCCTACTAAGTGCGAGTCGATGCCACTGCCCAAAGGGATCCTTACGGCCTTGTCCGCGTCGTACGACGAGTAATGGATCGCCGGCATGAGGCTCTCCGAGAAGAAGGCCCTCATCACCTCCCGGATAGAATCGGTGGAGATGATCCTCACGACCCCGAGACGCTCCGCCACCTGCGCGGCGATAGTGCTCTTCCCCACGCCTGTGGCCCCTCCTATCAGCACGATGACCGGCATGTCCTCTCTGGCCAAGCGGTTCCATGCGCGGTAGCGCTGCAGATAGCGCTGCCCTTCGCTCTCAGCCAACACCAGTTCCACCAGCTGGCGCAGCCGTTCCACACTCACCTCGTTGTCGAGCCCCTGCAGCAGCTGCCACTCCACATCCATGGCCACTCCAAAGGCTCGCTCGGGAGGCAGTCCGGTCGCCGTCAGTGTGGTCGCCAGCAACCCCTTCGAAAAGGGCACCCGGTGACCCTCGCTGACCAACTGTATGGGGAAGCTCTCCGGCCTGGAAAGCTTCGCGCCCGCCTCGTACCCGTCGTCGGCGCCGAGCATCGTCTCAAACCCGCGTCTGGAAACGCACTCGTGCCAACTGAACCAACTCCTCCGCCAATTCGGCCAGACGTCCCTCTCGCCCCGGTGGCACTTCAACAGGGAGATTGTCCACGAACGCGACTTCAAGTCCCCGCGCTTCGGCTTCGGCGGCCACCACGTCGATAGCGGCAGCCTTGATCTCCGTGAGGACCATGTCCACCCTCGCCATCTCCGGCCGCTCCAGATCGGCGCGCAATCCGGGCCGGCTGGAGAGGTTCCCCGAGAACAGCTCCACCCTGCAGCCCCAGTGCTCTTCGAGGTACCGTCGCAGCATTCCCTCCTGGACGCTGGGCGCCGTCGAGAAGAAGGCCACCCGCCTGCCCTCCACGGGCTGCGCCGGGCGCGGCCTGAACACCACCGGAATGGTTGTCATCCCCGGTTTGATCTCGTTTACCGCTTCTAAGACTGCTTGCACCTTTCCCCCCGAAGCCAGAGGCTCTTCGGCCATGGTCAGCACCAACGCATCGCTGATAAGCAGACGATATGTCCCCAGGTATCCCGCGATGTGGTCCACCGGCTGCTGGGCCCCTGCCACCAACAAGCGCGCGTCCGTACCTACGGGCGGCATAGCCGCCCCACTTCCCTCAACGATCACCAAACTCGGGGCCAGACCGTTCGCCAGTCGGACACCGGCTTGCACATTCGAGGCGAAGGGCTCACCAGCCATGCCTCCGCCGCATCTGCGACACCCCACTGTCACCACTCGGCTGAGGACCGCGTCCTCGAAGTGATCGGACGCCGCGTGCCGGCCCTGCCGGCTCCAGGCCAGAAGGTCCCCTGCTGTCAGACTGGCCAGCGCACCATCGATGACCTCAGGCTCCGCGGGACCGCCGCGCCCCATGGCCACGACCACCACTCCGGGCGCATGCTCCCTCTCCGCCAGGCTCTGCAAGGTGCGCGCCACGTAGCCGCAGATGGCGGTCTTGCCCACTCGCTTGCCCGTCCCGACGATGGAAAGCGAAGGACTTGCGCAAAGATGATCCGAGCTTGCAGGACTGAAGTGGAAATCGGGACCGACGTAGCCGACGTTCCGCGCCAAGCTATGGCTGATGAGACGGAAACGCTCCTCGTATCCTAGCACCGGCTCATCGCTCAGGTCAACGACAACCTCCGGGTGGAACATCTCGATGGCCCGGGCCAACCCCCGGCACTGATCGGGATCGAACACCACGGGCAGGCCGTAGATCCTTTCGGCGGCGGTCTCGAGATCACCGTTCCTGATCTTCTCGGATCCGCCGAGGAACACCGCGCCCCGGAACTCGAACCGCTCCGCGGCCTGTCGCAGTGCATCGACCACCACCGAGGGATAGTGCTCCCCATCGATCAGAGCGACGGCCGGCTGTCTCATCATCCAGGCTCTGTCTCGACACGTAGATCGTTCCGCACATACTTCTTCGAGGCCGCGTCGAACTCTACGATCACCTCGCCCCCATGGAAGGGATACCGGCGCGATATCGTCACGTGGTCGCCCACGATCTCGATGACGTTGTAGCAGGGCTTCGTGTCTCCCCGGAGCCGCAGAGTGGCCACGGTCCCAGTGTTCACGACGAACATGTTCTCGAGGCGCCAGGCGTAGGGCACGTGCTTGTGACCGGAGAGTACGAGTTCCACACCGCACTCCACCAGCACCTCCAGTACATCACCAGCGTCGTTGACGATGTTGCGTTCGCGCCCGGTGCCGGGGATGGGAAGCAGATGATGGTGCAGGAGGAAGATCTTGAAATCGTCGGGGCATTGCGTGAAGGCCTCCCGCATCCACGGGTAGCGATGCCGGCCGATGCGCCCATAGTCAAGGTCGGGCTCGGTCGAATCGACGCCCACCAGCGTGACTCCGTTCTTGCGGATGACGTTCTCCCGGGAGGCGAAGAGCCGCTCGAAATGCGCATAGCCGACATTCCGGCTGTCGTGATTCCCCGGAACCACGAGGACGTCGGGGCAGGTGAGCCGGTCGAGATACTCCTGCGCCTCACGGAATTCCTGGCGATAGCCCATGTTGGTCAGGTCTCCCGTGACGACCACCACATCCGGCGCCAGGTCGTTCACCTCCACCAGCGCCCGGTCCAGCAGGTTGGGTACGAAATACTGGGAGCCCGTGTGCAGGTCGGACAGGTGGGCGATGACACAGGAACGGGTCTTGTTGTCCATCTCGAGTTCCTCCGCATGAACCAGCCGGCAGCGGCCTCCTTCCTGAAGCACCGTGGCGGGCTGGGAATGCCGCTTACTTAAGCGATCGCTATGATCTCCTCCACCGCCGCCAGGTCGGCCGGACAATGGATGATCGGGCGCGATTGGTCGATGGCGGTCTGCGGGTCCTTCAGCCCATGTCCGGTGAGGACCGCCACCACGGTATCACCGGATGGCACCCCGGCGTCCCAGTACTTGAGCAGCCCGGCGACACTGGCCGCTGACGCAGGCTCGCAGAAGACACCTTCCTTCTGCGCCAGCAAGCGCTGGGCGGTGAGGATCTCATCGTCCGTCACATCGCGGATGGCGCCGTTCGAGTCACAGGCAGCGGCCAAAGCTTCTTCAGCTCGGGCAGGATTGCCGATGCGGATGGCCGTCGCGATCGTCTCTGGCTCCTCGATCACGTGTCCGCATACCAAGGGGTTGGCTCCTTCGGCCTGGAAGCCCCATATCACAGGCAACCGCGCGGCCACCCCATGATCGTGATACTCCCGGAATCCCTTCCAATACGACGTGATGTTGCCCGCATTGCCCACCGGGATAGAGAGCATGGCGGGAGCGTCGCCCAGCCGGTCGACGATCTCAAAAGCCGCGGTCTTCTGTCCCTCGATGCGGTAGGGATTGAGAGAATTGACCAGCGTGATAGCCCGCCGCCCCGAGATGTCTTTGACGTATTCCAAAGCCAGGTCGAAATTGCCCTCGATGGCGATGGCCACCGCCCCGTGCATAAGGGCCTGCGACAGCTTGCCCATGGCTATCTTGCCTTCGGGGATCAGCACGACGCAGCGCAGTCCCGCCCGGGCCGCATACGCGGCCGCGGACGCGGAGGTGTTACCCGTGGAGGCGCAGATAACGGCGGTCGCCCCTTCTTCCACCGCCTTCGTTATGGCCACGGTCATGCCTCGGTCCTTGAAGGATCCCGTGGGATTAGCGGCCTCGTACTTGAGGTAGACCCGGCATCCGAGTTCTGCGCTCAGCCAGTCGGAGGGGATGAGCGGAGTACTGCCTTCGCCCAGTGTGGCGGGCGCCGTCTCGGGCTTCAGGGGCAGGTACCGGCGGTACCGCTCGATGACGCCGAACGGGCTACCGTCCCGCGCGCCCATCTACAGCACCCTCAAGGTCATAGGTTCGCTCTTGCAGCACTTTAGGCCCTTCGCCTCCTCTATCGCGGCGAAGAAATCCTTCTCGCGCGTCGGGTGGGTGATGAGCACCAACTCGGCCTCCGCCCCCCTACCCTTCTGGATCATGCTCGCGATCGAGACCCCGTGCTCGCCGAAAACAGAGGCGATCTGAGCCAGCACACCGGAGACGTCTTCCACGTTCATCTTGATGAAGAAGGCGGACTCCACCTCGTCCGCGGGATAGAAACCCAGGCGGCGATAGCAGGAGCAGCTCTGCAGGAAGCCCACGTCCTTGGTATTGGCGATGGAGACTATATCGCTCACCACCGCGGTGGCCGTGGGCGCGCCACCGGCGCCGGGACCCATCAACATGATCTCCCCGATCGCGCTGCCCTGAAGAAACACGGCGTTGTGCGAGCCGCTGATGGACGCCAGCGGATGATCGACGGGGACCAAAGCGGGGAACACGCGCACGCTCACCCGGTCGTCGATCAGGCGGGCCGCGCCGATGAGCTTGACCACGAAGCCCAGGTCTCTCGCGTAGCGGACGTCTTCCAGGCTTACATTCTGGATGCCCTCGAACGACACGTCGGCCAGAGTGACGCGCGAATGGAAGGCGATCGACCCCAGGATGGCCATCTTCGCCGCCGCGTCGGCCCCACCCACGTCGGCCGTGGGATCGGCTTCGGCATAACCAAGTTCCTGAGCCTTGGCCAGGATCTCGGCGTAGTCGCCTTCATCGTTATACATACGGCTGAGGATGTAGTTGGTGGTGCCGTTCACGATGCCGTACACCGTGTGCAGTCCGGCGGCGATCATGCTCTCCCGCATCACCTTGATGATCGGGATGGCCCCTGCCACCGAAGCCTCGAAGCGCAGGTGGCGTTTCTCGTCCCGGGCGAGGTTGAACAGGGCCTCGCCTCGGGAAGCCAGGAGCTGCTTGTTGGCGGTGACCGCGTTCTTGCCTCTCCGCATCGCCGTATCCAGGAAGGTGAAGGCGGCCTCGGTGCCACCGATCAACTCGACGACGATATCGATGGAGTCATCCTCGACTATCTGGGCGAAGTCGGTGGTGAACAGACCGGCGGGCGCGTCGGCCGGGATCTTGGCCGGGTCGATCTCCAGCACCTTCGCGACCTGCAGGTCGACCCCGGTGCCTTCGAGCATCTGGTCGTGCTCCTTCTGGATGAGCCGGTACACGCTGGATCCGATGGTCCCGAACCCCAGCAGACCAAGCCGTACGGTCCTCTCCTCCCGACTCATGCCGCTCCCTCCTGTGACACGCCGACTAGTCCCGCAGCGGACGGTGCTTCGCCACCAAGTCCGCGTAGCTCTCTCGCTCGACGATGACCCGGGCCCGACCCTCGTCGACCAGGACAACGGCCGGCCGCGGGCTGCCGTTGTAGTTCGAAGCCATGGCATAACAGTACGCGCCCGTAGCCGGGGTGACCAGCGTATCGCCCGGCTCGGGCCGAGCGATGACAGCGTCCCGGATAAGGATATCGCCACTCTCGCAGTGCTTGCCCGCTACCGTGACGGTCGTGTCCGCCGTCGCGTCGGCCTTGTTCGCCAGCATGACCTCGTACCGGGCATCGTAGAGCATGGGCCGGATGTTGTCGCTCATGCCCCCGTCGACGCTGACATAGGTGCGGACGCCCGGGACCTCTTTGATGGTTCCCACCCGGTAAGCGGTGATCCCCGCCTTGCCCACGATCGAACGCCCGGGCTCTATCAGCACCCGAGGCATGGGCAGGCCCACGGCAGCCATCTCTTCGCGTACGCCCTCCACCTTCACCGCCGCGTATTCGGCGATGGACGACGGCGTGTCGTCCTCGGTGTAGCGGATGCCCAGCCCGCCCCCTACGTTAAGGTAACGGCAGTCGAAGCCGAGGCTCTCGTGGGCTTCGCCGATGAGCCTGACCAGGATCTCGATCGCCTTTCGGAACCCCTCGAGCAGGAATATCTGGCTGCCGATATGCGCGTGCAGGCCCACCAGATCCAGATGGGGAGCAGCCAGGGCCTGGTGGATGGCCTCCAGCGCCACCCCTTCCAGAAGCCCAAAGCCGAACTTCGAATCGACCTGCCCGGTCTGGATGTAGGAGTGCGTGTGCGCCTCCACACCGGGAGTAATACGGAGAAGGATCCGCTGCCGGCCCCCGCGCGCCGCGACCAGTTCCTCCAGCAAGGCCAACTCCTGGAAGCTGTCGACCACGACGAAACCCACACCGCGGTCCAGCGCATAATCCATCTCCTCGCGCGTCTTGTTGTTACCATGGAAGAAGATGCGTTCGGTCGGAAAGCCGGCCACCTCGGCCACGTGGTATTCCCCTCCCGAAGACACGTCGAGGGACAGTCCCTCCTCCAGCACCAACTGGTCTACCGCCACCGACGAAAACGCTTTGCTGGCGTATATGACTTCGAAGTCTTCGGTGTGCTCGCGGAACGCCGCCACGTAGCGCCGGCACTGGTCGCGGATGGACTTCTCCTCGTATATGACCAGAGGACTGCCATACTCGGCCACCAACTCGACCACGTCGCAGCCACCGACCTCAAGGTGTCCGGCCGAGTTGTGCGTAGCAGCGATGGGATAGACGAGCGTGTGGGTCACTACTGCCTCCAGACGGGAAACACCGGTACGTTACCACACTAGGCCAGCTGGTAGAATGAACTCCTAGGATGGCCGACGAAACGTCTAGTTTTTCCTACTATCGAGGTACCAAGGAGCCCAGCTTCGCCACCCGCACGGAGCTGGAGGCAGCCAAGCTTTTCGACTATCACCGGATCGCCTGGGAGTATGAACCACGGACTTTCATCCTCGAGCAGGACGAGCGAGGAAACATACTCGAAGCGTTCACACCCGACTTCTTCTTGCCCGACCTCGATCTGTTCATCGAAGTGACCGAGATGAAGCAGTCATTGGTCACAGCCAAGAACCGCAAGGTGCGGAAGTTGCGCGAGAGGTACCCCGACATCCGCATCAAGCTCTTGTATCGCAAGGACTTCGTGCGGATGGCTCAGAAGTACGGTCTGTGAGACCTCCATGACCGTCCCATCGCAGGGCCTCACCTCATCCTGCGGCGCGCGCGGTCGTGACGACAGGCTCGGCGAGGTGTACCTCGATGCGGGCACCATCGACGAACGTGTCCGCGAGCTGGGCGCGGAGATCACCAGAGACTACCAGGGACAGGAACTTCTCCTCATCTCGATCTTGAAGGGCGCCATATTCTTCATGGCCGACCTCGCCCGGGCTATCGATCTGCCTGTGGAGATGGACTTCCTGGCGATCAGCTCGTACCTGCACGAACACGGCCAGACAGGCACCAAGGCCATCCGCTTCTTGAAGGACCTGGACAGACCGATCAAGGACAAGAACGTCCTCGTGGTCGAGGACATGATCGACTCCGGCCTGACCCTTCATTACATCATGCGCTCGCTCGGCTTGAGACGACCCCGCTCACTGGAAGTGTGCACTCTCTTCGACCGGCCTCACCAGCGTTTGGTGGACATCGGCGTACGCTACGTGGGTTTCGAGGTGGCGGATGACTTCTTGGTGGGCTACGGCTTCGACTACCGCCAGTTGTTCCGCAATATCCCCCATGTGGCCTATCTGCGGCTGGAACCCCAACAACCGACCCTGTTCTAGAGGATCCTGTGGTCGACAGGGTCTCTCTGGTCCAGACGACCTTCCGGTCGGCCCCGGACGCAGGCCTGGAGCCGACTCTGGAGTTGGCCACCACACTCTACTTTCCCCACCCCGAGTCTGGGGGTCCCGTACCCGGCCTGGTGGTGGGCCATGGAGCCGGCAGCAGGAGAGAGCGCCATGACGAGTTCTGCCGGGAGGCATGCAGGCAAGGGTTCGCGGTACTGGCGCTCGATTTCCGTGGCCACGGTGACAGTGGGGGTTGCGGCGACGGCCCGCTGGAGCAAGATATCCTCGCCGCCGTGGACCTGCTCCGAGCGCAACCGGCGGTCGATCCAGCGAGGGTGTGCTACAGGGGCTCGAGCATGGGTGGGTTCTACGGCCTCAAGGCTGCCCCTCAGGCCGGGTTCGCGGCCATGGCCTTGCTCTGCCCCGCCAGCGAGAGGGTCATCCTGGACGCCCTGGACGAGAAGGAAGAGACCGAACCCGACGACGAGGCCACTCCCTCACCGGGGATGGCGCCGCCCCGTTGGGACACCGGCGCGCTTCGCTCTTACTTCCAGAGGCAGGACAGTGCCCGGCTGGCCTCGCAGGTGGAGTGTCCCGTCCTGCTGGTGCATTCACGCGGAGACGACGTGGTGCCCTTGGCCCACTCGCTTCTACTCACCCGACACATCCGGACCGAGACGACACTGCTCGCTCTAGAAGGTGGTACTCACACCAGCGCGCAGCACGATGCCCGCGTCCATCACTACACGGCGGCCTGGCTGCTGGAAAGGGCCGACGGGCGGAGGATCAGCGCACACACTGGACGTACTTGAAGAAGACCTCGAAGGCCTTCTCCAGAGCGGCCGGGTCGAGCGCTACCCCCGCCTCGTCCTCCATGCACTCCTTCATGCGATGACTGATGAGATAGGTGCCCACGTGATCCAGGGCCGACCTCACGGCCGCCAACTGGGCAAGGATCTGCTCGCATTCCTTGCCCTCCTCGATCATCCGCTGCAATCCGCGTACCTGACCCTCGACGCGCGCCAGTCGGTTGAGGATGCGCTCCTGCTCCTCCCCCGTCGCCCGGGTCGCGCCCCCGTCGTCGTCTGCCATCGCCAACTCCTTCTATTGCTCTGCCGAACCGCCGCGACGGCACCGACCTTGCGGCGCCCGAACCGCACCTCCCGGCGCCAGCTCTCCGTCGCCGCTCACGCTCCTGGCCGCTCGGACCCATCCTAGCCACAGGCCACCGCGGCACAACGGGTGAGCAGCTGATAAGAATGAAGATGGAGCGGAGTACGGGGTTCGAACCCGCGACATCCAGCTTGGGAAGCTGGCACTCTACCAACTGAGTTAACTCCGCTCGCAGACCGGTCATGCCGAGTTCGAGGCGATTCTACCACACCGATGCACTACCTCGACGGCCCCTAGCCCCCCGCTCGTGCGTCGCTTCACGTCAGTGCGCCAGGGGCGGACACGGCTTCCGCTGGTACCAAACGCTCGCACCGGTATTTTCGAGCGGGAGGGTCCCCAGCGAAGCCTTGACGGCGGCTGAAACCGGAGTACAATACGTTCCAGAGTCCCGAGAGTTCAGACGCAGCATCTGAGGAGCTTACAAAGGGGCCCGCAGAGGAAACGCGGAGGCAAATGGCCGCGGAGTACAGCGAAGCGGGAACGAAGTGAGAGCCGGTGAAAGGTGAAAAGCGAGTGCACTCGGGGCTCGCTTTTTTTGTTGCGCTCCCCCAGCCTCGATCTCGTCGCCTTTCCCCTCCGTATGGCCGCTGCCCGGCGCGCGCATCCCGTATGCTCGGTCGCGGATACTCCTCACTTACTCTGCCCGCGCAGCACCCGACCCCCGCGGGCTACTTCTGGCACCCGGGGCAATAGGCCGTGCCGCGGCCCGCCACCACCGCTCGAGTAAGGACGGCTCCGCACCGCGAGCAGTCCTGCCCCTGCCTGCCGTAGGCCCGTAACCACTCTTGAAAACTGCCGGACTTTCCTTCGGTGTCGACGAAATCGGATATCGAACAGCCCAGCAGCCGCACGCCCTCGCCAAGCCGCAAGGGGATCTCCTCGGCAAGCGCAGCCACTTCTTCCGGCGACAACGAGCCGGCGGGCCTGAGCGGTGACAGTCGCGTCCACCAGAGGATCTCGTCGGCGTAGATGTTCCCGATGCCGGCCAGATTCCGTTGGTCGAGCAGGAAGGCCTTGAGCGGCGCCGTGCGACGACTCAGCCGTCCCTCCGAGGTAGGCCGTATCCCAAGCTCCCTGCCACGCGTCGGGGCCCAGGCTTTCCAGACGAGGCGCCGGTGCACCGACGGTCAGGTGAAGACGGCCGAACTTGCGCATATCGCGGAACTCCAGGCTCGATCGGCGTCCGGCCTCGTCCTCCAGGAAGAAGACGAACCGCGCATGCGGGCCCCACTCCTCACGAGGCTCAGCGGAAACAAGGATGCTCCCGGTCATCCCCAGGTGAAGCGTGAGAAAACCGTCTTCACTCAAGGCCAGGATCAGGAACTTGCCCAACCGGTCCACGCTCTCGACCCGGCTGCCGGGCAGTAGATCCCACACCTGCTGCTCCGTGCAATCCCGCAACATGGCCGGCTCGACCCTGTCCACCATGACGACACGCATGCCGGTCACGGACAGCGCCAATTGGCGTCTCACCGTCTCGACTTCGGGGAGTTCGGGCACCGCCCTCTCTCCTACATCGAGTCGGGAGCGCTGACCCCCAGCAGATCGAGACAGCGAAACACCACGCGTTTGGCCACCAAGCACAGAGCGAGTCGAGAGGCAGCTTTGCTGGGCTGCACGCCGATCACGCGGCAGTGCTTGTAGAAGACGTGGAAATCGGCGGCCAGCTCCTGCGCATAGCCAGCGATGCGGTGCGGCGCACGCCTTTCGGCTGCATCCTGCACCACCGCGGAGAAGCTTTCCAGCCGCTTGATGAGGGCCCGCTCGTAGGGAGAGGCGAGCACCCCCGGATCGGAAGGTACTGCCGCCGCGACGTCGTCGGGCACGTTGCGCAGGATGCTGGCTATGCGCGCGTGTGCATACTGCACGTAGTAGACCGGGTTCTCCTGCGATTGCCGGCGGGCCAGACCTATGTCGAGATCAAGGGTCTGGTCGTGCGAACGCATCACCAGGAAGAAGCGGGCCGCGTCTACTCCGATCGCCTCGATCAGCTCGGCCAGAGTCACCATCTCCCCCCGCCGGGTGGACATCTGTCTGAGCTCGCCTTCGTCCAGCAAGTTGACCAACTGTCCGATGATGACCTCAAGTGTGGCCGGCCGGCCGGACAGTATCTCGACGGCCGCGTTCATGCGGGCCACATAGCCGTGATGATCGGCTCCCCAGACGTTGATGAGGTGCTCGAAACCGCGCTCCAGCTTGTCCTCGTGATACGCGATATCGGCGGCGAAGTACGTCGGCTGCTCGTTGCTGCGGATGAGGACCCTGTCCTTGTCGTCCCCTCGCGAAGACGTGGCCAGCCAGATCGCGTCCCCTTCCCGGTAGGCCTCCCCCTGGTCCAGCAACCGCGCGATCACCTGCTCCAATCGCCCGCTCTCATGCAGCGTGGTCTCGCTGAACCACACGTCGAAGACCACGCCGAAGCTCTCTAGCTCCGCCTTCATCTGCTCGAGCATCAGGGCGCAACCTCGCGACCGGAAGAAGGCGACCGCCTCGTCGACCTCCGGCAGCGCCGGCCATTCGAGGGTATGTTCCACGTCTCGCCGGGATCCGCCCGGAGTGTCGGGCTCCCCGTTCGTCTCGTCGGCCTTCCCGTGATGATTCGGAGCGGCGGCCGTCTCTACAGCGTCGGCCGCGGCTGCGCCGGCGGCCGCGGCCCGGAGCGCTTCCACGTATCGCTCGTCCACCTCAGCCCGGATCGCGGTGGCGACGTCTTTGACGTAGTCCCCCTGGTAGCCATCGCCGGGCACCGGCAGATCGACGGCGAAGGACTGCGCATACCGAGCCGCCACGCTCCGCCCGAAGCGGTCCATCTGCCGCCCGAAGTCGTTGATGTAGAACTCCGAGGAGACGTTGAGGCCGCTGAAGGCCAGGAGTCGATGGAGCGAATCCCCGTAGGCCGCATAGCGCCCATGACCCACATGCAGCGGACCATTGGGGTTCACGCTGACGAACTCCAGGTTGACCCGTGGATGGGCACGCGCCGGACCCCGGCCGACGGCATCGCCCTGCTCCAGCATCTCCATCATCGCCTCGGCGTAGGCGGCGCTGCTAAGCGTGAAGTTCAGGAAGCCGGGACCGGCCACCTCGATCGTGTCGACCAGCCTGGCCAGCTCGGCATCGTCCAGCAGCCGCAGGCGCAACTGCTCCGCCAGGGCGCGCGGCACCTGCCTGGCCACCTTGGCCATCTGCATGCACAGCGGGGTGGCGTAGTCACCATGCGCTTCCTCGCTGGGACGAGCGAGCTCGCATGTGGGTACGTCGGTATAGCCCTGCTCGGAGGCCCACTCCGAGACGACCCTTCTTACGTGCTCAGCCAGCACCTGTCGCGATCCTCCTTATCCCACCGGGGTCGGAGAAGCACCGATGAGCTCCTCCAGCTTGGCTATTTCTGGCGGCGTTCCGATGGCGATGATCTTGTCGCCGGTGTCGAGAGGCACCTCCGGCGAGGGGTTGGTATCGAAGACCCCGGTGTGCGCCCGGCGGACCGCCAAGATGGTAGCGCCGGTCCGCTCACGGATGCGAAGGTCTTTGATCGACTGGCCGACGGAGCAGCACGCCCTGTTCAGCTCGAACTCCTCCACCCGGAATTCCAGCTCGCCGCCGCCGGTGACCACTTCCAGATAGTCGCTCACCAGCGGTCTGAGCATCAGCGTCGCCATCCGTCTACCGCCCAGGCCATACGGCGACACCACGTGGTCGGCGCCGGCCCGCTCGAGCTTGCTCTGGGTGTCCTCTGAGCTGGCCCGAGCCACTATCAGCAGGCCTGGGTTCAGCACCCGGGCGGAAAGGGTCACGAAGATGTTTCCCGCATCGGACCCCACGGCGGCCACCAGCCCCTTCGCCCGGGTGATGCCCGCGGCTTCCAGCACATCGTCCGCGGCCGCATCTCCCCGCACGACGAGGAACCCTTCGGCCTCCGCCCGGGAAAGAGCCTCGGGGTCGTTGTCCACGATCACGAACTTGGCCGTGCTCCCCGTGAAATGCCGGGCTACGGTCTCTCCCACGCGACCGTAGCCACAGATGATGTAGTGTCCCTGCAACCTATCCACCTCCCGCTTCACCACCCTTCTCCGGAAGACCCCCGTGAGCTGGCCTCCGATCACGAACTCCACCATGGTCCCGATGCCGTACAGGATGGTCCCGACCCCGCCGAAGATGAGCAGCAAGGTGAAGATGGACCCCACGCGCGATAACGGATGGACCTCCCCGAAACCGACCGTGAAGATGGTGGTCACGGTCATGTAGAGCGAGTCTAGCAGGCTCCAACCCTCGATCAGCATGTAGCCGATGGTGCCGATGATCACCACGGCAACGATCGCCGCGAGGACGATGAACCCGGTCTTCACTTCCTGTCGCATGTGACTGCCCGTCTTCTACGCCGATGGGTTCTCCGCTAGTAATGGTACGGCTCGCCCCGCTCGATCTTCACCGCCCGATAGAGCTGCTCGAGAACTATGCACCGGGCCATCTGATGAGGGAACGTGAGCGCGGAAAGCGACCAGTGCGCTTGCGCGGCCGCCAGCACGGCCCGGTCGAACCCGACGGCGCCCCCCAGTATAAACTGGAAGTGGCTCTGGCCGTGCACCTTCCTGTCGGCCAGGAACACGCTCCATTCCTCGGACGAGTACTCCCGGCCCCGGCCATCGACCGCCACGGCGAAAGCGTCAGGGCGTAGGAAAGCGAGCAAAGCGCTTCCCTCCTTGACCCGCACCTGCTCAGGGTTGAGGGAACGCGGCGCCTCGGGGGTCTCCAGTACCTCTAGCTGAAGGTACGGTCGCAGGAGATCCGCGTAGTGCCGCCAAACAGGCTGGTACTCACGCGCGAGGCGACCCACACAGACCAAGGTCGCGCGCATGGTCCGTCAGATGAAGGGAAGCTCGCCGGTGTCATCTTCGTCGAGCGCATCCGACTGGCGCATGCGACGGAAGATGGGGTCTTTCAAGATGCTGGGCATGTTCCGCCACAGACACACGTCCGCCTTGAGGTAGCGTTCTTTGATCTCCGGAGAGCACTCAAGCGTGCAGGTGAGGCAGAACTCCTCCTCCACCGACACCTTCTCCCTCCCCGGCCGCTCCCCCTCGTCGACCCGGCGGTATGCCTCCAGAAGCAGGTTCTCGACGTTGATGGAGGGGATCACGCCGAAATGGACCGGTCGCGAGGGCACCACGAACCGGAACGTACCGGTGTTCCAGTACATCAGTTGCATGATCTGGTCGGCGGTGTGCCTGTTGACGATCTCGACCAAGACCTCCGGGCCGGCCTCGGCCGCTTCCAGCAGCGCCGCGAGTACCGGCTGCTCCTCGTCGGCCTGGGAGTATCTCATCCAGCATTCCTTGGCCTTGCTCTCGGCAAGAGCCCCGGTGGTCACCAACTTCGCTCCCAGCGCCTCGTCGGACAATGGCATGCTGATAGCGTCGATCCGGCCGTTTGATAGGTAGATGGCTCCGAATTCCTCGAAATCCTGGATCTCGAGCACCCCAGAGCGCCGTTGGGAGGCCAAGAACTGAAGGACGCTGAACAGCGGGAACTCGCGGATGTTGCCCCAGAGGATCATGGCCAGATTCTAACGCAAACCGCGCCCCGTTTGGGACCGAACCGCCGCGCGCCGGGCCCGTCGACGGTCGTCAGGCCCACGAGGCTTGACAGCGCCGGTCGCAGCACCCAAAATACCGGGGACTTGTTCACACAAGGGGCAGGTTAAAACAAGGTCGGTAGGGACCATAACTCGATGGGGGATGCGCATGCTCCATGAGCCAGCAGCAGAAGTACACGCTGTAGACGAGTCGGCTGCCTACAAGCGGCGCCTCGGGCTGTGGATGTTACTCGTCTACAGCATTCTCTACGTCGTCTTCATCATCATCAACGTCGTGTGGCCGAAGTCCATGGGCACCATCGTCGTATATGGCCTCAACCTTGCGATCGTCTACGGATTCGCGCTGATCGTCATAGCGTTCATCCTGGCGGTCGTCTACAACTGGTTGTGCACACGGCACGAAAAGTCGTTCGAGGGCGAGGAACAGGCCTAGTATGAGTACAGTAGAGCCCCTCGCCATCATCATCTTCCTGGTCATCGTCGGTCTGGTCCTTTTCGTCTCCTTCTACACCGCGCGCAGAGCCAGGTCCGCCCACGGCTACTACGCGGCTGGGGGACGGATTCACTGGGGCGTCAACGGGATCGCTTTCTCCGGGGACTACCTGTCGGCCGCGTCCTTCTTGGGGATCTGCGGACTCATCGCGGTCTCGGGTTACGACGGCTTTCTCTACTCCATCGGCTACCTGGCCGGCTGGGTAGTCGCTCTGTTCGTCGTGGCGGAGCCGCTCCGGCGTCTTGGTCGTTATACCTTCACCGACGCTCTTGATGCCAAGTTCAACAAACGCAGCGTGAAGCTGATGGCCGCGATCGCGACGCTTATCGTCTCGATCTTCTACCTCATCCCCCAGATGGTGGGGGCAGGCGTGCTGATCGAGCCATTGCTTGGCTTCCCCCATTGGGTGGGCGTGGTCCTGGTCGGTGCCATAGTGATCACCATCGTGGCTACGGCCGGCATGACCTCCACTACCTACGTGCAGTTCATCAAGGGTGCCCTCCTCATCATCTTCGTGTTTGTTGTCGTGGTCGCGGTCTGTGTTCGCGGTTTCTCTACAGAACCTGACCAGGGAGGAAGGGTCCCCTTCTACCACTACAAGACCATAACGGCGACGGTGACCGACGGTACGATAACGCCGGAAGATCCAGCCTACCAGGTGGTCGGCACCCACGACGTGACGGTCAAGGACAAGACCACCACCTTCGTCAAGCTCGACAGCAACGGCGTCAGCACCTGGTGGAAGCTCACGACCAGTGATTCAGGGGCCGAGTTGCACGAGACCCAAGAGGTGGTCATCAAGGAGGACGGCACAAAGTACATCAACGGCGCTCCGGCCTCCGATGACAACGAGTTGAGGCAGGTTAGCAACATGAGTCTCATCGCCGGTGAGACGTACACGGACGGCGGCGCTGTGAATCCGTTCAAGTTCCTCGCTCTCGTGGGCGATCCGGAGAGCACCATCAACCTCTGGAAGAAAGCCGCGTTCGAGGACGCCGGGGACCAGGTGTCCATCTACTACTCAGTGCCTGTGTCCGGCGACACGGTGACGAGACCCGGCCAATCGTTCAAGCTCGAAGGCTCGGTGCTGGACCGGATCGACTTCGTCTCCCTCATGATCGCCCTGTTCCTGGGAACTGCAGCTCTCCCACATATCCTTATCCGCTACTACACCGTTCCTAGTCAAAGAGCGGCCCGTAAGTCCACGGTGGTTGCCATCGCCGCGATCGGGTTCTTCTACATACTGACGCTCTTTATGGGGCTCGGCGCGATGACGAGCAACACGGTCAACGTCCTGGACAACAACATGTCGGCACCGTTACTCGCTCGTTCCTTCGGCACCTTCCTCTTCGCTATGATTTCGGCCATCGCCTTCGCGACGGTCCTAGGCACGGTGAGCGGCCTGATCATCGCCGCCTCCGGCGCGGTCGCCCACGACCTTATGGATCGTTTTGGCGGATTGATCAAGAACGAGAGGCAGAAGGTGGTCGCAGGACGGGTCTCGGCCTTCGTGGTGGGAGCCATCGCTATCCTGCTCGGCATCGCTTTCCAGGGCATCAACGTGTCGTTCCTGGTGGGTCTTGCCTTTGCCGTGGCCGCTTCGGCCAACCTGCCCTGCATCATCATGATGCTGTTTTGGAAACGAACTACTTCCAAGGGCATGGTGGCGTCCATGATCGTCGGTATCGTGGCTTCCGTGGGCATCATCGTCTTTTCGCCCACCATGTGGGAGCTATTCGGACTCAATCCTGCCGACGCCCCCATCCCCCTCAAGAACCCTGGCATCATCTCCATCCCGCTGAGCTTCATCGCCATCTATCTGGTGTCGAAGCTCACCAAGCCCGACATGATGGAGGAGCACCCGATCACAGGCCAGTATTCTCCGGCAGCGTCTCAAGCCGCTGCTGAGGTCGCGCCGGCGGAGTAGGCCTCAGTCTAAGGGACGCAGACAAGGAGGCCGCCGGATGCGGAATCGCATCCGGCGGCCTCTGGTCTCTCGGGCAGCACGAGTCCGAGTCTAGAACACGTCCTTGGGAGTGAGGGGATATCCGGTGTAACCAGCGCTCGCGTAATACACCGCCCTGTCGAAGAACCTCCCCAACTCGCGGTTCAGGTCCACCGCCGTCTGCAGATCCATGGCCGACTCCCACACTCCGTGCGTGCGGGCCGACATCCATATCTCCCGCTTCAGGAGGAGGATGGCGCTTATCAACTCGGGTAGAGGTAGACCCTGGGCCGCCCTGGTCGCCCCGAGCCGGTGGAAGAACTCGCCGATGTCGGCCTCGGTGGGCTTGCCGGTGAAGTACTCGTCGACTTGGGTCAGCGCGAACTCACTCGCGTTGATCAACTCAGTGTCTGACACCACTCCATAGGAGGGTGTTTGCGGACTGCGCCGAAGGCTGCTCAGCCACAGGGTGGCTATCTCTTCCCCGTAGTCCTGTACGAAGCCCTTGGAGAGACGGCTGACCGGACCCAGGGGAAGGATGTTTCTTCTGTAGGTTTCGTTCATTATCTGCGCGCAGGCAGCGTAGACGGCGGCAAGCCCGGTGATGATGCCCTCGTAGCCGGCGATAGTCCCCCAGACCGCTCCTCCTCCGAAATCGCGGATGGCAAGAAGGAAGAAGAGGATGGTCAGAAGGCCGAAGACCACCTGCAGCGCCCGATTGAGCTTGAGGGTGCCGACGAACATATAGGCTGTGAAGAGGCCCCAAAACACGAAGTACCAGGCCAGGGCGGTCTCGCTCGGTGCGGTGGCCGCAGCCGTGTCCGGAAAGATCGAAGGGAGGAGCCAGATACCCGCAAGCGTCAGCCAGAAAAATCCGTATGAAGTGAAGGCCAGGGTCCCGAAAGTGTTGTTCTTCCGCCACTCCATGATCCCGGCAATGATCTGGGCCATACCGCCATAGAAGATGCCCATCGCGAGGATCATGGCGTTCAGGTCATAGAAGCCCGCATTGTGAATGTTGAGAAGGATGGTGGTGAGGCCGAATCCCATCAGCCCCAACGGAGCGGGGTTGGCGTTGGTATCCAGTAGCTTGGTGACCGTTTCGGTCGATGCCACTCCGTTCGCCATTGACAAGTACCTCCCTATTACACCCGCACGGCCGTGCGTCTGTGTTCGATCGCCGACCGTCCGAAAGTCAGGTTCGGGGCCGGACCGGTCGACACTATACTAGCGACCGGTAAGACTTGTCCACCCGCGCCCGATTTCTTGTAGAATATTTTGGCTCCTCCCTCGACCGAGTCGGTGAGAAGTACAAGCGTTCATGTCCAACTTAGAAGGATCCCAAGAGAGACACTATGGCTGAGACGATTCAGGTTGACCTGCATTGCCATTCGTCGGCGAGCGACGGAGACCATCCTCCCAGCTACGTGGCCCACCAGCTTTCTGCGGCCGGTGTGGTCTGGGCCTCCTTGACCGATCACAACAGCGTGGGCGGACTGGAGCCTTTCCGAGGGGCCGTGGAAAGACGAGGGATGCGTTTTGTCCCCGGCCTGGAGGTCCACGCCCGGTCACCAAAAGGGCCTGTGCACCTGCTGGCCTATGGCTTCGATCCCAAGAACCAGGCCTTGCTGAAAGCAATAGAATTGTTGCGTCAACCCATGTGGACTTCGGCCCGTTACTGGTTCGGACGGGTCTTTTCCCGGGATAAGGGCACGACGCCGGCAGACGCGGCCAGCCCCCCCGACAGCCATGATCCGCCACGCAACGAGCTGCCAGACACCGCAGAATCGATCCGTCTGATCCACGAAGCGGGTGGGCTTGCCCTTCTCGCTCATCCACTTGCGGGCCTGAGGACGGTCGAGCGACTCGAGGACTACCTCGACTGGCTGCAGCCCCAAGGGTTGGATGGTATCGAGGCCTTCTACAAACTGTATTTCCGTACCACTCAGCAGGAACTGCTGGAGCTCGCAGAACGCCGGGGCCTCCTGACGGCCGGCGGCAGCGACTTCCATGGACTTCACCATTCCGACGGGACGAGCCCTGGGGTCGAGATGCCGTTAGAGCATTTGGAACGATTCTTGGCGGCACTGGGACTCCAGCGAGAGCAAAGCCCTGTCCTCGCTGGCAACGACGGTGATCCGAACTAAAGGATGCGATGTTGAGCGCTAGCAGGAGTCAGATGTCTGGATCAAACCCGCGCAGGTGGTCCGGCTTCCTTCTGCGGGTAGTCCTGCCGGCCGTGTTGGCCATCGCTCTCTTCATCATCGCGATCTTCCTGATCCTTCTTCCCTCGGTCGAGGACCAACTGCTGGAGGGGAAGAAGTCGACGGCCCAGGAGCTGACCCGGGCGGCCATCAGCATCCTCGATGAATATTACGCCGAAGAGACTGCCGGCACCATGACCAGAGAACAGGCCCAACGGGAAGCCGCCACCCGGATCGAGAAGCTCCGATACGGCGACGAGGGTAAGGATTACTTCTGGATCCAGGACACCCATCCAACCATGATCATGCATCCGTATGTCCCGGAGTTGAACGGGCAGGACCTTACGGACTACGAAGACGAGAACGGCGACAAGATATTCGTCGAGTTCGTGAACGCGGTGGAGGACGGCGGCTCCGGCTGGGTAGACTACTACTGGCAGTGGCAGGACGACCCCACCCAGATAGTGCCCAAGATCTCCTACGTGCAGCTCTTCGAACCCTGGCAGTGGATCGTCGGCACCGGGATGTATGTCGAGGACGTGAATGCAGCTATCGCCGATGTCGAACGCAACCTTATCTACACCTCCCTCGCGATTATTGTCGCTGTCGCTCTGCTGCTTTACTACGGCATCCGCCAGAGTCTGAAGATCGAGCGGAAGCGCGCCGCGGCTGAAGAGGGGCTGAAAGAATCTCACGAGCAGTACCGGACCTTGGTCGAGGCGGCGACTGAAGGTCTCCTCATGGCCCTCGGCGGGAAGGTAGCATATACCAACCAGCCCTTGGTCGACATGCTCGGCTACACGGCTGAGGAACTCGCGGGTATGGATGCCGTGAAGCTCTTCGCGGGCGAGACCGTCGAAGATCGCGAAGCAGTGGCTTTCGTCGAGGCCCTGGCCAAAGGTCAAAGCGCTCCCCCGACATTCGAAGCCCGCCTGCGGGCCAAAGACGGGCGAGCGCTCGAGGTCCTACTGGCGGCCACCCCGATATCTCTGGGCGGAAGAGATGGCTTCATCTTGATCGCCCGCAGCCTGAGCGGTCAGCGGGCCATGGAGGCGGCACTTGACGACACACGCCGCCAGTTCAGGACAATGGCCGACTCCGTCAGCCTCGGCATCTTCCGCAGCAATTGGGGCCGAAGAGCTACCTTGATCGAAACCAATCCGGCGGTGCGACGGATCCTCGGCCTCGCCCCGGCCGCAGATCTCCAGGGCGCAGACTGGCTAGACCGCATCATCGATCCCGACGAACGCGCCGGCCTGGTCAGTAAACTGAACCGGGATAAGGTGGTCGAGAACCACTCGGTGGGTCTCCGCCGTGAAGACGGCAGTCGAGTGGAGGTTTCCCTCGTCGCCGTTCTGACGCAAGATGCGGTCGGTCAGACGCAGTATTGCGACGGGATCCTGGAAGACATCACCGAGCAGAAGAGGAGCGAGGACGAGCGCGAGTCTCTCATCGCCCAACTGCAGACGTCTCTCTTCTACCTGCAGGAACCCATCACCAAGACCGTCCTCCCGGCCGTCACCCTCGACATGAACAAATCCATATCCCGCGCTGCCCAACTCATGGCCAAGAATCAGGCGGGAGCGATCTTCGTCTCGGGGCCGAACGGGGAGCTGATGGGGATCGTAACCGACCACGACTTCCGTGAGCGAGTCGTGGCTCCGGGCCTCGATCCAGGGAAACCGCTGCGATCGATCATGACCGCCCCGGTGGCCACCATACCTTCGGACGCAGTAGTGTATGAAGCCTTGCTCCGCATGGAGGAGAGGAATATCGACCATCTGGCCGTGACAGACGAGACTGGCGCTTTGGTGGGTAACATCCGCCACCGCGACCTCGTACGCTATCAGCAGTCCTCTACGGTCATAAGCGTTGAATCCGTCGGTCGCGCACGGTCGATCGACGAGATCATCGAGGCGCAATCGCGGCTCCCTGGACTGGTCAGAGCCGTCGTCGATACGGGAGCCAGCATCCGCTATGTCAACCGTATCGTCACCAACGTCTCGGACGCGGTCGTCCAAAGGCTCTTGGGCATGGCGATGGAGAAGCTGGGGCCCGCGCCGGCGCGCTTCGCGTTCCTGACGCTAGGCAGCGAGGGTCGCGAAGAGCAGACCCTCGTTACCGACCAAGACAACGCCCTTTTGTACGAGGATCCACCGGCTGACAAGGAGAAAGAGGTCTCGGAATACTTCCTTGCCCTAGGGACCCTGGTATGTGACTGGCTTGACCAGGTAGGCTACACCTACTGCGAGGGCGGCGTCATGGCCAAGAACCCCAGGTGGAATCTACCTCGTTCGGTCTGGCGGCAGCAGTTTTCCCATTGGATCCACAACGCCGATCCTCAAGAACTCCTCGAACTGAACATGCTCTTCGACTTCCGTTGCGTCAACGGTGAGCAGCAACTCGCCCGTGAGTTGCGCACCTGGGTCCTCGACGAGATGCAGGCCTACCCGCTCTTCTTCCTCCACTTTGCTCAGAACGCCTTGCTTTACAAGCCCCCGCTGAGCATTCTGGGCAATCTGCAGACCACATCCTCCGAGGAAGGCGTGAAGGCGCTCAGCCTCAAAGAGGCCCTGATGCCGGTCGTCAATTACGCTCGTCTCTATGCCCTGCGGCATCGCATCGACTCGACCAATACCCTCGATCGGCTCTCCGAGCTCCGGGATCGGGGCGTCCTGAGTCGCGAGTCGTTCGACGAGATGGTGCCTGACTACGAGACTCTCATGCGCATCCGGCTCCGGAGGCAGGCCATCGCCATCGAGGAGAACCGCAGACCCAACAACCTGATCTCCCTGGACGAACTGACGTCGGCGGAAGAGTTGAGGTTGAAGCGACTCTTCACGGTCGCGGAGACACTGCGCAAGAAGATCAGCTATGACTTCCTTGGAGGCATCGCCGGCTTCTAGGCTCGAGATCGTCACTTGGCCGGTTGGGTGCTCCGGCGCCCCAGCCTCCAGGCCAGGCCGCGCCCGGGCGCGAACAAGAAGGCCAGCACGAATATCGCGGTGGCCACCAGAACGATCGCCCCACCGGAGGCCACGTTCAGGTAGTAGCTGGCGTACAGCCCCCCCACGGCCGACACCGCCCCGATCGCGGCCGCGACCAACATCATGATGGGCAGTCTACGGGTGAGAAGGTAAGCCGCCGCCGGCGGAGTGATCAGCATCGCAGCCACCAACGCGACCCCCACCGTCTGGAGCGCGACCACTATGGTGACCGCCAGCATCAGAAAGAGGAGAGTCTGGAGGGCATGCGTGCGCAGACCCAGCGTCTGCCCCAATATGGGGTCGAACGAGACCACGAGTAGCCGCTTGTAGAGCAGCAGGATCGCTGCCAGGACCACAAAGGCCAACCCCCCAGTGACCCACACGTCCGTGGCAGAAACCCCGAGCACGTTGCCGAACAGCACGTGTGTCAGATCGACGGCATAGGTACGCATGGTGCTTATCAGCACCACGCCCAGAGCAAGAGCCGCCGCGAAGAATATCCCGATGGCGGTGTCTTCCCGGACCGCGCCGGCCCGGGACACGTAGCTGATGCCCACCGCAACGATCAGACCGGCGACCAGCGCCCCGGCCAGAAGATTCGCCCCAACGAGATACGCCACTGCCACTCCAGGGAGGATCGCGTGCGCAAGCGCATCTCCCAGGAACGCCATCGAGCGCAAGACGACGTAACAGCCGAGGACGGCACAGACCACGCCCACGATGACCGATGCTATGAGCGCCCTCTGCATGAAGCCGAGAGCGAAGGGTTCCGTCAGCCAACCGATCATTGCGGGGCGCCGCCTTCCGGACCGTGACTCTCGGAGCCGTGGTCATCGGGACCACGGCCGGTAGGACCCTGGGCGTCGGGACCGTGCACGTGGCTCTCCGGACCGAGGCCTCCGCAACATTGGTCCACCACGATCGCCTTGCCGTCCACGACGACCATCTGTCCGCCGAAGGCCGCTTGCAGATGCTCTTGTGTGAAGACATCGCGCGGGTGCCCCGCGCTTATGAGTCGCCCGTTCAGCAGCACGAGTTGATCGAACCGATCCGCCGCCAGATCGAGGTCGTGCGTCGATACAAACACGGTGACCGAGCGCGCCCGCAGGGCGCTCAAGAGATCCAGGGTGGCCTCTCGGGTGGCTAAGTCCACCCCGGTGAAGGGCTCGTCCAAGAGCAGCACGCGGGGTTCTTGCGCCAGGGCTCGGGCGAGGAACACTCTCTGCTGCTCGCCTCCAGACAGCTCTCCGATGGGCCGTCTCGCCAACTCGGCGATATCAAGACGCGCCAAGCTGTCGACGACCACCACTCTGTCATGGGCCGACAGCCGTTTCAGCCAGCGACCCCGGCCGTAGCGCCCCATTGCGACCACGTCGAACACCGTGACTGGAAAACGCCAGTCGACCTCTTCGCGCTGAGGAACATAGGCCACCGAGTGCTGGTACTTGGCGGGCGGCTGCCCGTGCATAAGCATCGCCCCGCTCTGCAGAGGCAGGAGGCCTACCATGGCCTTGAAAAGCGTTGATTTGCCGGCGCCGTTGGGGCCGACGACGGCCACCTGCGCCCCATGGGCGATGGTCAGCGACACCGAGTCCAGAGCCAATCGTGTGCCATAAGCAACACTGACGCTATGCAGTTCCAGCAGTTCGCTCATTGGTTCCTCGCCCGGAGTGCCTCGACGATACGGTCCACGTTCCAGCGCATCATATCCAGGTATGTGGGGACGTCCGTGCCCAACGAGTGGGTGTAGAGATCGGTCACGACCTCCACCCCGGTCTCGCCCGCGATCTGCTCGGCCAGATCAGCGTTGCTCCCTGTCTCGAGGAAGATCGCCGGAGCCCCCGTCGACTCGATATCCTGAACCAGCTTCGCCAGTTGCAGGGCCGAAGGAGTCCCCTCGGCTCCTGCCGTCGGGAACACCGTGCCCACGATCCGGAACCCGTAACGATCGGCAAAATAGCCGAAGCTCTCATGATTGGTCACCAGAAGCTTACGCTCGGCCGGGATCTTCTCCACCTCGGCTTTGATCCAGACGTCTAGCTCCCGCAGTTGCTCCGAGTACGACTCGGCCTGCGCGCGGTATGCTTCGGCGCCGGCCGGATCGATGGCGGAAAGGCCTCTCTGGATGTTGTCCACGTAGGCGACGACGCTTATCGGATCGAGCCAGAAGTGCGGGTCGATCTCCTCGCCCGTGCTCGCGAAGGCCCCTTCTCCAGGCTGGGGCGTACGTCCCTGCAGGCCGGCGGCAGCTTCGACGACCAGCAGGTCGGAGCTTCCGGCGCTTACGATGAGCTCATCTATCAGCGGCTCCAGACCGTAGCTGTTGATGACGACGGCTCTACTGTCAGCGATCCTGCGAGCGTCGCGAGGCGTCGGCTCGAAAGAATGGGGATCGGCGCCCACGGGCAGGAGCGACGCGATAGTAAGACGATGGCCAGCTACGTTCTGGGCGATGTCCGCCAAGAAACTCGTATCGGCCAGGACAGCCGGCTGCCCTGCCCCCGTGCCGGACGGTCCTCCGTCTCCACAACCCAGGCAGAATGCCGCGCAGCCCAGCGCGACGACTGCACACACGGCCATGAGGCGCCCCCGTGCGATCACCCGTCTTGTCATTTGACCCCAGCAATCCGTTCCAGGGCCTTCCGGTCCTTGATATGCACTGTGCGACCCCGGGTCTCCACCGCACCAGCCCGACTGAGTTGCTGGAACGCCCTGGATAGCGTCTCCGGCACCGTTCCCACGGCCGCGGAGAGCTCGGTCTTCGAGATTTCCAGTTCAACCACCTCTTCCGTTCGCCCGTCGGTGGCCAGCGACAGAAGATAGGCTGCGAGACGCTCGCCCACCTCCCGCAGGGAAAGGTCCTCGATGAGAGCGGCGAACGAGCGCAGGCGGGCCGACAACGCTGAGAGGAGCCGCATCGCCACTTCCGGCTCGCGGCTCACCATGTCCAGGAACGCCTGCCGGGGGACGTAGAGAGCCTCGGTCGGCTCCAGTGTCTCCGCGCTGGCTGGGTAGGACTCTCCGGAAAGCACCGCCACCTCGCCTACCGGCTCACCCGGCCCCATGATCATGAGGGTCTGCTCCCGGCCCTTCGGAGACGTCTTGAAGACTTTGACCCGGCCGCTGACGACCACATACAGGCCCTGGGCTCTGTCCCCTTCGAGGAAGAGCGTTTGTCTCCCGTCGTAGAGCCTGCGGCGACTCCGGGATATAAGCCCCTGCAGGTGCCCGTCGTCCAGCCCCTCAAATAGACCGGCCCGCCTGAGGATCTCCGCGAGTCCTCCCTCGCGGCTCGTGCTCGTTCGATCTGCGGACCGGTCTTTCAACGACGTCTCTCTTCGCGTTGACCAGGAAGAAGTGGATGAAATCCTGTACTTGACTTAGATCAAGGGAAGGCTTTGGGGATTATGTTAGGTTCTAGACGGGAAAACAAGACCACAGTGCCGTCGAGCCTGCGAGTGGGCAGCACGGACACAACGAACATAGGAGGATGCTGATGTTCTGCTACCAGTGCGAACAAACGGCCCGGGGAACGGCGTGTACCGTCAAGGGAGTCTGCGGCAAGGTCGACGACGTAGCGGCCATCCAGGACGTTTTGGTATACGCCCTCAAGGGACTGGCCATCGTAGCCGGAGAAGGCCGAAGCCGAGGGCCTCGTGCCCACGGACACGTACCCGTTCCTTGCGGAGGCGCTCTTCGCGACCCTTACGAACGTCAACTTCGACCCCGAGGCGCTTGCCCTGCGGGTCCATCAGGCCGCCGACCGCCGCGACGCGCTCGTGAAGGCGCTCGCCGGAAAGCACCCCGGCGTCAGCTTCGCGGAGGCCCCGGTCTCTTTCGTCCCCGCGGCTACCGTTGACAGGCTGGCCGCCCAGGGTCGCGAGCACGACGTCAACACTGAGGCCTCTTCGGACCCGAACATCCGGTCGCTGCAGCACACAGTGCTGTACGGCCTCAAGGGAGTTGCTGCTTACGCCTTCCACGCCGCTGAGCTGGGCTACCGGGACGACGGCGTAGACCGCTACTTCGTCGAAGCCCTGGCCGCTCTCGCCCGACACGACAAGGGCGATCTGAACGACTGGATCGGCAAGGCCCTCCGTTGCGGCGAGATCAACTACAAGACAATGGAGCTACTCGACAAAGGCAACACCGAAAGCTTCGGCACTCCTGTACCCACCGAGGTGCCGCTGGGCGTCAGAGCCGGGAAAGCCATTCTGGTCTCGGGCCACGACCTGCTGGATCTCGAGGAGCTCCTCAAGCAGACCGAGGGTAAAGGGATCACCATCTACACGCACGGCGAGATGCTCCCGGCCCACGGGTATCCCAAGCTGAAGGCCTATCCCCATCTCTACGGCAACTTCGGCACCGGTTGGCAGAATCAGAAGAAAGAGTTCGCCCTGTTCCCCGGGGCCATCCTCATGACTACCAACTGCATCCAGGAGCCTCAAGAGGCTTACCTCGAAAACATCTTCACCACGGCAGCCGTCGGTTGGCCGGGCGCGACCCATGTCGAGAACCGCGATTTCAGCCCGGTCGTCGAGAAGGCTCTGGCGATGCCCGGCTTCGCCGAGGACGTGCCCGGCAAGACGGTGCACGTGGGCTTCATGCGGAACGCCGTGTTGTCTCACGCCGAGAAGATCATCGAACTGGTGAAGGCCGGCAAGATCCGCCATTTCTTCCTGGTGGGCGGCTGCGACGGCGCCAAACCGGGCCGCGACTACTACACCAGGTTCGTCGAAGAAGCGCCCGCCGACACGGTGATCCTGACCCTCGCCTGCGGCAAGTACCGCTTCTACGACAAAGACCTGGGCACCATCGACGGCATCCCTCGCCTGCTCGACATGGGGCAGTGCAACGACGCCTACTCGGCTATCCAGGTCGCGCTTGCCCTGGCAGACGCGTTCGAGGTCGGGGTCAATGATCTTCCCCTCACGCTCATCCTTTCCTGGTACGAGCAGAAGGCCGCGGCGATCTTGCTGACGCTGCTCTATCTCGGGCTGAAAGACATGCGGCTGGGCCCCACGCTGCCGGCGTTCTTGACCCCCGATGTGGCCAAGTTCATCGTCGACACCTACGACCTGCACCCCATCACCACTCCGGAAGAGGACCTGCAGACCATCCTGGGCTGATACCAGCGCCCGCCTCTCCCCGCCGCTTGCGCGAGAAGGCCCGCCTGATCAAGGCGGGCCTTCTCGCTACCTACGCGCCGCGAACCGGGTGGCGCGCCTCGCGGCCCGGATCACATCACGGCCTATCACACCAGCGCTTATCACATCACGATCTTGTTGAGCGGGTACTCCACTATCCCCTGGGCGCCGGCTTCCTTGAGACGGGGGATGATCGTGCGCACCGTCGACTCGTCGATGATGGTGTTTACGGCCAGCCACTCCTCGTCGCTCAGCGCCGATATCGTGGGTTTCAGGAGAGCCGGCAGGGTGTCGAGCACCATCGCCAGATCACACCGGCGCACGTTGAGCATCAGGCCGACCTTGCCTAAGGCGGCCATGGCCCCCTCCAGCAGCATGGCCATGTCCTCGAGCTTCCGCCGTTTCTCCGGGTCCTCCCAGGATCCCAGGTTGGCGATCAGTTGGGTGTTGGATTCCAGCACCGTCTCCAGGATGCGCAGCTTGTTGGCGCGCAGCGAGCTGCCGGTCTCGGTCACTTCCACGATAGCGTCGGCCAACTCCGGCGGTTTGACCTCCGTGGCGCCCCAGCTGAACTCCACCTTAGCCTTGACTCCCTTTTCGGCCAGATAACGCTTCGTCGTAGCGACCAGCTCCGTGGCTATGATCTTGCCCTCCAGATCGTGGACGCTCTGGAACGGCGAGGCGTCAGGGGCAGCGAGGACCCAGCGCACCTTCCCGAAGCTCTGCTTCGCGTACACCAGGTCGCACACCGGATGCACGATCGCCTCGTTCTCCTGGACCCAGTCCAGTCCTGTGATGCCCGCATCCAAGAGGCCGTTCTCGACATAACGCGCCATCTCCTGAGCTCTGATGAGCACGCACTCGATCTCGGGATCGTCGATCACCGGGAAGTACGAGCGGCTGCTGGTGCTCACGTTGAAGCCCGCCCGGCGCAAGAGCTCGAGCGTGGCGCTCTCCAGGCTACCCTTGGGGATTCCCATCTTCAGGATCATGTGATTCTCTCCGCCACTCGAGATTGAAAGCGCTTCCTTGCCTGGCCGATGAGCCGGTTACGCCCCCCCGGGGGGAAAGCGCCAGCGCATTATAACGCGGTGACACCGAAGGTCACTCGAGACCTGCCTCGGCATGCCTCTCCGCTATCGAGTCGGCGATCTGGTCGACGCGCTCGAGATCTTCCGCCCGTGGAGCGCCCTTGACCAGGAGGGGCTCTATCATCTCTGCCTTGAGACCGCTGGTGAGCGACGTCACCACCTCCACCACGTTGGTCCCCCAGCCGTACGACGCGACCAATGCCAGGTAGCGCACCTTGGGCCGCAGAACCCCGATGAGGTTGAGAGCGGACACCATGGCCGGATGCGGGTTGGTAAGGACGGTGGGGGTGGCGACCACGAGCGTGGCTGCGTCGACCAAAGCGGTAGCCAAGCGCCCCGGGTCGACAGTGCAGAGGTCGAAGCGTTCGACCCTCACTCCCCGTGCCGCCAGCGCGCCGGTCAGACGCTCGACCAGAGCTGCGGTGCTCCCGTGCATGGTCACGTACGGGATCACCGCCAGGTCGCGGGGAGGACCGTCAACCCAGTCACGATAGGCATCCAGAACGACCTGGGGACGGGGGTAGATCGGTCCGTGACTGGGAGCGATAGCGTCGATCGCCAGGGTCCCTACCTTGTCGAGGTTCTTCCTCACCGCCGCGCGGAGCGGCATCATGATCTCGGCGAAGTAGCGCTTCGCCGCGGGAAGGACCTCCTCTTCACGGCCAAAGAGCTCACTGGTGGCCAAGTGCGACCCGAACAGGTCGCAACTGAGAAGCAGCCGGTCTTCGACAAGGTACGTGGACATCGTCTCCGGCCAGTGCACCCAGGGAGTGTGGAGAAACCGCAGGGTCTTGTCCCCCAGCGAAAGCTCTTCCCCGTCCGCCACGGCCGTGAGCGCCTCGGCGGGCACATGGAGATGTGTCGCGATCAGGTCGATCGCTTTGGGGCTGCAGAGGACCCGAGCCTCGGGATAACGGGACATCACCACCGGCAGTGAGCCGGAATGGTCCTGCTCCGCGTGTTGGACGACGATGTAGTCGAGGCTTTCCACTCCCTCCAGGTACTCGAGGAGCACCTGGGTCTTGGAGGGATCCACCGTGTCGAAGAGGACCGTCTTCTCCGTCCCTTGTACCAGGTATGCGTTGTAGCTGGTACCCTCCGGTAATGGGATCAGGGCGTCGAACAGCCGTCTGTCCCAATCTACGGCTCCCACATAGTAGACACCTGGCTTTATCTCGCGTGGTCTCATATCTCCTAGCCTCCGGGGCGGTGGCGCCGACCCTCTGCGGCCGGCTGCACGCCCCTTGTCGTGCCGCTGAACGCTCCTTCTCTGCTGGAGTCTTCCCGAGTCGGCTGCCTGGGCAAACCCGCCGCGTCGACCGTCACACAGAACGCGTCAAGAAGGATGCCGAGATGGACACCCGAGGCCTTTGGCATTGATGCCGCTTCGCCCTTGGGCCAATATTGCATGCTGCATGACATCACCTGACTCGACCAGATCCTCCGCCATCCCCGAGCCCCCCGCTCCGCTCGGCGGCCGTCGCATCCTCAAGACCTGGTGGCCTCTCGCCGCCAGCTGGATTCTCATGGGCCTGGAAGGCCCTTTCATCAGCGCGGTCGTATCGCGTCTGGCAGAGCCCACGATCAACCTTGCCGCCTTCGGCGGCGTGGTCTTCCCGTTGGCGCTGATAGTAGAGGCCCCGATCATCATGATGCTCGCGGCCTCAACCGCCCTCTGCCGTGACTGGATCTCCTACCTGAAACTCCGGAGGTTCATGAATCGTATGGGCGCCGCCCTCACCGTGATCCACATCATCATGGTGGCGACACCCTTGTACTACGTTCTCGCCCGAGATTTGATCCACGCGCCTGAAGAGGTCATCGAGCCGGCGCGCTTGGGGCTCCTGATCATGATCCCCTGGACGTGGTCCATCGCTTACCGTAGATTCCATCAGGGAGTGCTGATCCGGTTCGGACACTCCCTCAAGGTAGGACTCGGCACCGGGGTACGCCTCGCGGCAGACGCGACGGTCCTGGCTGTGGGCTACTACATGGGCGGCCTTCCCGGCGTCGCCGTCGCTACCAGCGCTCTGGTGGCGGGAGTGCTCTCGGAGGCCCTCTATGTCCACCTTGTCGTGCAGGAGACCCTGCGCGATGAACTGAAGCCCGCGACGCCGCTCGAGCGACCGCTTTCCACCAGAGCGATGCTCGACTTCTACATCCCTCTTTCGTTGACCCAGCTGCTCGTCATCCTGGCCAGCCCCATCGGCAGCGCCGCCATGAGCCGCATGCCGCTCGCCCTCGAATCACTCGCCGCCTGGCCGGTGGTGAGTGGGATCAACTTCATCGTGCGTGGGTTCGGCGGCGCTTACAACGAGGTGGTGGTAGCCCTTATCGAGGAGCAACGGGCGATGCAGGCTTTGCGCCGCTTCGCTCTCGTTCTTTGTTTGGCGGGCACAGCCTCACTCCTCATCCTCATGATCCCGGCGGTGGCCGAAACCATCTTCGAGGATCTTCTTCACCTGGCCGACCCTTTACCGACCATGGTGTGGACCAGCCTCTTCATCATCCTCCCCATGCCGGTGTTAGCGGTCCTCCAGAGCTACTTCCAGGGGGCGATCCTCTACAGCAGGCGCACTCGTAGCATCACGGAGTCGGTAGGGATGTTCCTGGCGCTTGCCACGCTCATACTGATCGGCGGCGTGGTCTGGGGCGCCGGAACCGGACTCTATGTGGCCCTGTTCGCCTTCCTGATCGGAGAGTTGCTGCGCAGCTTCTGGTTGTGGCTTCGGAGCAGGGACGTCCGCCGCGACCTACATAGCAGGGGCGCGGCCCCACCGGGCCGCGCCCCGCTTCCTACGGACGGAGCCGCCGACGCCAGCGCCGGCGGCATTCACTGATCAGGCTGGCGTCGCCCGCCGTTCGGCCCGCAGTCCGGCCCTAACGAGCACGTTCCTCCATCACCTTCATGCGGACGTACGGGATCAGCCCTCCCGCGTCCACGATCGCCTGGCGCGCCGGGGGGAGCGCCTCGACGGCAAAGCTCGTACCGGTAGTCTTGTTCACTACCACATCCGCGGTGAATTCCAATTCATCGCCCTCAGACGCCTCGACCTCGGGGCAGATCACCAGCCGTAGACCCAGGTTGACCGCGTTCTGCAAGAAGATCCGAGAGAAGTTGTTAGCCACCACGACCAGGTCCCAACCCTTGAGACAGGAGGCAGCCTGCTCGCGAGACGAGCCGGCGCCGAAGTTGCGGTCGGCTACCACCACACTGCCCGGCGCCACATCGCCATCCCGCAGCTTCTTGTTGAACTCGGCGAGGTCGGCGAAGCAATACTGGGGAGTCTCGCTGGGGAGGACTGTGGCCATGAAGCGCCCGGGATAGATAGCGTCGGTGGAGACGTCGTCCCCCAGTCTGAGTACTACCTTGGCCATATCAGCTCCCTCCCTTCCGGGGGTCGGTTATCACCCCGGTGAGAGCGCTGGTCGCCGCGGTGAGCGGCGACGCCAGGTACACCGATGCATTCGGATTTCCCATGCGGCCTTTGAAATTGCGGTTGGTCGTGGCGAGAGCCACCTCGCCGTCCCCGAGCGCTCCCTGATGGACGCCCAAGCAACACCCACACCCTGGGTTCATTATCACGGCCCCCGCTTCGATAAGATCGGCGAGATAGCCCCGGCGCATGGCTTCGGCGTAGATGCGCCACGATGCCGGGAAGACCAGCATGCGCGTGCCTTTGGCCACCTTCCGGCCCCGGAGGACGGCCGCGGCCACCTCCAGGTCGTCCAACCGCCCGTTGGTGCAAGAGCCGATGACCACCTGATCGATCCTGACGCCCTGCACTTCGCCCACCGGAGCGACGTTGTCTACCGTATGCGGCTTGGCCACCTGGGGGTCCAAGCGTGTGACGTCTATCTCGATCGCTTCTTCGTAGACAGCATCGTCATCGGGGAGCACCGGCGTGATCGTGTCGAGCACGCGCGCCTCCTCACGCAGATAGCGGATGGTTTCTCCGTCCGCGGGAACGATGCCGCAGGTGGCGCCCGCCTCCACCGACATGTTGCACAGGACCAGACGGCCCGAGGTCGCCATGTGGCGGATGGCTCGCCCGTGGAGCTCGATCACCCGGAAGTTCGCCCCCTCGGCCGAGATCATCCCGATCAGATAGAGGATCAGATCCTTGGCACCCACCCCCGGCCCGAACTCTCCGTCGGCTACGACCTTGATCGTCGCCGGGACTTCGACATTGACCAGCCGACCGAGCGCCCATACGGCGGCCATGTCGGTGGCGCCGATGCCGATAGCCATGGCGCCCAGCGCCCCGTGGGTGCTGGTGTGGCTGTCCGCGCCTGCGACCACCATCCCCGGTCGCACGTACCCGTTCTCGGGCAAGATCTGGTGGCAGATGCCTCCCTCGTCCGCGCGCACGTCATGGAACTTGATGATGCCCTGGGCGGCTACGAACTCCCGGATCTTCTTCTGGTTCGTGGCCGTCTTGGCGGTCTCCGCCGGCACCCTGTGGTCGAAGATGATGGCGATCTTCGCCGGATCCCACACCCTCGTCTCCAGCCCGGTTCCCGCGAAGATCTGCTCCAGCTGGTTCACGATCAGGGCCGAGTTCTCGTGGGACATGGCCAGATCGACGGCCGGTTCCACCACGGCGCCGGCCGACACTCGAGGCAGGCCGGCCGCCCTAGCCAGTACCTTCTCCGCGACGGTCATTCCCACCGGCGATCCTCCTTCTGGATGCCCGCAGCTTCAGCCGCATGCCGCCCACGGCGGCCGCGACCGTCCCCGGGCGCGTTTTACTCTACCCGACGATCTTCCGAACTTCGCCGTACTTGCTCTCCAGCCGCTGCTCCGGCAGGTACTCATCCTCCAAGGCCTTGTAGTCTTTGAGCCCCACGAAGTCCGTATACTCCTCGAAAGAGCTGACCCACTGGGTCTGACCGGGCAGCGTACCGCTCGGCGAGGTCTTCAGGGCGGTGAAGAACTCCATGAGCGCCTTGTGGGCCACCATGATCGAGGCCACCGGGATGGACACTCGGCCCACGCCCAGGCTCGCCAGATCGTGGACGGGGATGAGCTCGGTCTTCATACCGCTGACAGCATCCATGAGGTTCACGGAGAGAGGTCCTTTGACTTCCTTGACCGCCCGCTCCACATCGGCCCGGGTCTTGATGCCGTCTATGAAGGCCAGGTCGGCTCCTGCCTCGAGATAGACGTTGCAGCGCCGGATGGCTTCATCCGGCCCCAACACCGCGAACACGTCGGTGCGCGCGTTGATGATGAAGTCGGGATCTAGCCCGTCCCTAACAGCGGCACAAGCCCTGACCTTGCCGGCCATCTCGTCCGCGCCTATGACTTCCTTGCCGGCCATGTGGCCGCAACGCTTGGGGAAGACCTGGTCCTCGATGTTCATGCCGGCTACACCCATGGCTATGAGGCGCTCCGTGATCCAGGCGGCGTTGACGGCGTTGCCCCCGCCGGTGTCCACGTCCGCCATCACCGGGATATCGACGGCCTGGACGATGTTCCAGGTGACATCGAGAACGTCCTTCATCTGCACCAGGCCCACGTCCGGCTTGGCCAGAAGCGAGCCGGCCACACCGTAGCCCGACACCTGGATGGCTTCGAACCCACACCTCTCGATGACTTTAGCGCTGAAAGCATCGTAGGCGCCTGGCACCACGACCGCCCGCCGCTCCATCACTGCCTTCCGCAACACTGCAGACTTCCTCACTTCTTTCCCTCCTTCCCGGGGCACCCGGGGCGCGGTCGTTCGAGTCTGCCTATGCTCCCCTTAAGGCCCCTTCTAGACCTTCGCGGCGACGGCCTCCGCCATCTCCATGGTGGTGCTTCCGCCGCCCATGTCGTAGGTACGGACTGTCCCTTCGGCGATCACCGCAGCCACGGAGGCTTCCAGGCGTTCCGCCTTTTCAGTCTCCCCCAGCCAATCGAGCATCATCTTGGCCGCGAGAATGGTGGCGATAGGGTTCACCTTGTTCATGCCCGCATACTTCGGCGCCGAACCGTGCGTCGGCTCGAAGACGGCAAGCTCATTCCCGATGTTCCCTGAACAGCCGAAGCCCAGCCCTCCCACCATCTGAGCACAGAGGTCGGAGATGATGTCCCCGTAGAGGTTGGGAGCGACCAGCACGTCGTAGTTGAAAGGGTCCTTCAGCAGCCACATGCAGATAGCGTCGATGTTGGCGTCGTCTACGGTGATCCCCGGATAGTCACGGGCGATCTCCCGGGCCGCCTCCAGGAACAGCCCGTCCGTGGCCCGAACCACGTTGGCTTTGTGGACGATGGTCACCTTCTTGCGCCCGAATCGACGGGCGAACTCGAACGCAGCCCGGGCGATGCGTTCCGATCCAACTCGGGTGTTCACTTTGCAGGAGATGGCGTACTCGTCTCCGGGCAGTCTTTGAAACGGCGCGAAGTTCTTGGAGAGCCTACCTAAGACCTCGGCCAACTCGTCCGGCACGCAGCTGAACTCCACCCCGGCGTAAAGGTCTTCGGTGTTCTCCCGGAACACCACCAGGTCGATCCCCTCCCTGTAGTTGAGAGGACTACCCGCGTAGGCCTTCGTGGGGCGTAGGCACACATAGAGATCGAAGAGCTGGCGCATACGCACGATGGGCGAGCGGTAGACGAGCCCTCTGCCCTTCAGCTCGGGGGCCAGCTCGGCTTCCGCCGCCTTCACCGGCTTGGAGGTGATGGCACCGAACAGAGCCGCGTCCACACCCTTCAGCAGAGCTACCGTGCGCTCAGGGAAGGCATCGCCCTCCCTGCGCCACCATTCCCAGCCGATGTCGCCCCGTACGTAATCGGCGTCGAATCCCAGTCTGTCCAACACCACCCGGGCCGCGGCCAACACCTCCACCCCGATGCCGTCTCCGGGCAGCCACCCGATCCTATGCCCCGCCACCTCGCCTCCCCCTCTCCTGACGCTGGTCGACCAGGATCGTCTGTCCGCCGGGGCCTGTCAATCCTCTTTGAGCGTCAGCGGCCGGCCGCAACACACGAACCCCTCGATCCTGCAGGTCTCGTCAGCCTCGTCTCCCTCTTCGTGGCTGCACTCTTCGATGACCTGCATCTCCAGACCGCATTCTTCGCAGCAGTACACCTCGCCCTCACGCATCTCGTCACAGCGCGCCATCAGTGCCCCCATTTCCTATCGAGGTCTCCGCTTGACCCTACCCTCCCGAGGCTCCTAGCAGATGTTCTCCGGATCCTGTAGAAAGCTCTTCCAGCGCTCGATATGACCGTACTCATCGGCCTGGTCCTTCTCCACGAACACCCTGGTCTCATCATCCCACTCCACACCGGCGAGCAGTTCGGAGTAGTGATGCACGGCCTTGGTCTCCACCCAGACGCCGGTCATGAGGATACGACGTGTACCGAGCATCCGCGACCCCAGACCAAAGACATACCCGACCATCCAGTACGCCCAGCGAAATTTGTTGGGTTTGAACCCGTACTCGTACAGCTTGGTCTGGAAATCCTGGGCGTGGGTCATCTCGTTGCACATCGCAGCGGTGAGATGCGTGTTGAGAGCGCAGTCTTTCGAGGTGATCTGGCACTTGTAGATGTTGGTGGCCATGATCTCCAGGGTGTGCAACGCGCGCAATCCCTTCTTCAGACCAGCCCTCCGGCTAGGGCTGAAACCCTGCCCCCGGGACTTCACCTGCTCGGCTCGCATCTCGGGCCGGATCACGGAGATATCGTAGGCCATCGGTTCGTCCTCCATTCCGCACTGTGCTCTGTCGGTCGCCGCACGCGGGCCTACGGGCTGCTTACCCGACATGGAGGACTTCTATGCGCCCGAGACGTCCGCCGCGGATCAGAGGAGACCGGATCAGGTGGTGACGCTAGCGGACGCTCTCCTGTGGAGGCTCTTCCTTGTTCAGAAGCGCACGTCTGCGGGCACGCTCCTCTTCTAGGCGCTTTGGCCTGCTCTTCGAGTTCGTCCAGCTCCTTCTCGAGGATCTGCTCTTCGTTGATGTCCTCTAGGATCTCGCTTCGGTCGTCTTCGATCTCAGGCTCGATCTCCTGCATGGCGAATGTACTCCTGGCTCGTGAGTGCTTCACCCCTGGTCTTCCCAAAAGAAAGGTTCCCGACACAACCTTGTGTCCGGTGACACGCGTGCTTAGCACGCCTGAGCACCGATACGGGTCAACCCGCCCGGCGGCGGAGTTGCCGCAGGGCCCGGTTCGCGAGTATGCTCTTTGGCGTTTGACTGCTTACGCTCAAGGAGGGTCACTAAGGCATGGAATGCCCGCACTGCGGATCAGAGTTCGAAGGTAAGCCTCACGTCTTCGCCCTGGGGGAAGACCAGGATGGTAGCTGGCAGGTATCCAACGCTCGTTGCCCTGTTTGCGATCGCCTGATCGTCGGTCTTTGCACCAAGGACGGATGCACGTACCCAGTCCGGCCGGCGATGTTCACTCGACCGCGGTTGAGCGAGGACGTGCCCGCCGAATACGCGGACGACTATCACACCGCGTCCCAGATCATCTCCTACAGCCCCGAGGCCGCGGCGGCCATCGGCAGGCGGTCGCTGCATCGGTTTCTGGCCTCCGTCGTCCACGCGGGACACGGCGGGCTGGCCGACCAGATCCGGCAGGCCGGTCTCGCTCCTGAGGTTCCGGGCTACCTGAAGCAGGCCCTGCGGATGCTGGCCACGGTGGCCAAGCTCGAGACTGACTCCGTCAAGAGCGTCCGGCCTGAATCGATCACATCTGTGGAGCCCGGAGAGGCCGAATGGCTGCTGGATGTCCTGCAGGCGCTCTTCGATCTCTACTTTGTGCAGTCGGCCCGCATGCAGCGCAAACAGGACGCCATGGAAGAGAAGATCGCGCCTCCGGCGTCTGCCGAGGCCCCCGTGCCGGCCTCCGAGGTCGCCCCGACCGCCGAGGCGGCAGCGACAGGAGCAGCCACTGGGGAGATCGTAGCCGACGCCGCCGGACCCACAGGGGACGCCGTCGAGGACTGAAGCGCCCCACCGAATCGAGTAGTCAAGGAGTCACAGATGCAGACCGAGATCAATGCACTCCGGGCCCAGTCGCTGCCGCGCGGCGTGGTCACCGCGACCACCTCGATCGTCGGCCGGGCGAAGAACGCCATCGTCACCGACACCGAGGGTCGAGATTTCATCGATTTCGCCGGCGGTATAGGAGTGATGAACGTGGGACACGCCCACCCCCGCGTTCTTGCCGCCGCCAGAAAGCAACTGGACCTCTTTGCACATACGTCCATCAGCGTCTTCGCCTGGGAGTCCTATATCCGGTTGGCCGACAGACTGAATCGTGCTGCCCCGGGCGATAGCCCCAAGCGGTCGTTCTTCGTCAATTCAGGCGCCGAGGCGGTGGAGAACGCCGTGAAGATCGCCAGGTGCGCGACGGGACGCCCCGGGATCGTGGTGTTCGACAACGCCTTCCACGGCCGGACGAACCTGACCATGGGGATGACTTCGAAGATCGTCCCCTACAAGAAGGACTTCGGGCCTTTCCCGGCCGATATCTACCGCATCCCGTATGCCTATTGCTACCGCTGTCCCCTCAATCTCGAGTACCCGGCCTGCGGCGTCGACTGCGCCGAGTTGCTGCGCGAGGGCTTCGAGAACCAGTTCCAGGCGGATAGGATCGCCTGCGTCGTCGCAGAGCCCGTCCAGGGCGAGGGTGGCTTCATCGTCCCGCCACCCGAATATCACGCCAGGCTCAAGGCCATCTGCGAAGAGCACGGCATCGTCTTCATCGCCGATGAAGTCCAGACCGGTATCGGCTCGCACCGGCAAGCTTTTCGCTATGGAGCACTACGGTGTCGAAGGCGACATCATGACCACGGCCAAGTCGCTGGGCGCCGGGTATCCTCTCGCGGGCATCACCGGAAAGGCCGAAGTGATGGACGTGCCCGGGCCGGGCAGCATCGGCGGCACCTTCGGCGGCAACCCTATGGCCTGTGAGGTCGCCCTGGCCGTCTTCGACATCATGGAAGAGGAACGTTTGCCCGAACGGGCCATGGAGATCGGCCGCCGTGTGAAAGAGCGCTTTACGGCCATGCAGCCACGCTTTCCACAGATCGGCGATGTCCGCGGTCTCGGGGCGATGGTGGCGATGGAACTGGTCGAAGATCCCGGCACAAAGGTGCCGGCAACGGCTCTGACGAAAGCCTACCGCGTGAAGCTGTACGAGAACGGCCTGGTGAACATCATAGCCGGCACCTACGACAACGTGGTCCGCACGCTCATGCCTCTCACCATCGAATGGGAAACGCTGGAGCGCGGCCTTGACATCATGGAAGAGACGCTGGCCCAGGTGACGGCGACGCGGTGAACCCCGGCGGCGGAGCAAGACAGACCGCTGGTACCTTGGCAGCCGCCCATGTGGACGGCGCGGAGGCCCGTGTCCTCGAACGCCGATCCTCAGCGGTGACACTCTCCGACATGGAGGTGTTCATCTTCCCTGAGCTGATGTACAGCCTGGTGCTGGCCGACATCATGTCGCCCCGCATCTGGGCCTGGCGTGACGATCCCTGGTTCGCCGGCCTAGATCAGATGACCCCCTATCGGCGCATCACCAGACTCAAGCAGTACATCATGGACCATTACGCCTTCAACCTCGACCTCGACACCTGGGGCCTCACGCACAAGCAACGCGAGATCGACCGGTTCAAGGACCACGTGGACCCCGAGGCGCTTGCCCAGTCGAACGCCCTGTTCGGCTATGAAGGCGACAAGTACTACTTCGACATCGACATCCGCACGCACTTCGGTCTGGACAAGTACGAGGGCGACGTCATCCCCTACTGGAAGACCGAGACGGTAGAGGCTATGGACGCCTTCTGCCACAAGCCCACATACGCCTTCGGGGGCCGGAGAATGTGTCTCCTTGGCTGCTCTCTATGCGGCCGCCTTGTTCATAGTCGCGCGCATCCCCTTGAGCGACATCTTCCTCATGGCCACGCCGCTCCATTCTCAGAACTTCGTGGATACCGGCCAGGGCATCCTCACCAACAACCGCCGGCTGGTGACCAAGAACATGTGGTTCAACGGCACCGCTCTCTCCGCTCAAGCGCGTCGTGCCTTGGAGAACGAGCGCGTCACCCTCGTGGCTCACGAGACCGGGTACGTGCACATCCTCTTTCCTCAGGCGACCATCGCACCGGAGGCGTACCAGCGCTTCCTGGGTAAGCTCCGCCGCTTCCTGCAGACGCCTCTCACGCCGGAGATCCTCGGCAATTTCGTACGCCACAGCTCTGAGCTTCAGGAGTGTTTCCAGGCACGATGGCGTAACTTCGGAGTCGACCATTACATCGCCATGGAGAAGCTCCTCGCCTATGAGTACGATTGCCCCTTCCGCTTCAACGACGACACGCGCGAGCGCCTCATGATGGAGGTCGCCGGTGAGGACTTCGAAGCGAAGCCGCTCCCCGACCGCATCGTGCTGGACGACCTCGAGGACCTTGTACGGCAGAAGCGGGTGGACATCCGCACCCCCGGTGGTTTCGCGCTCCTGGTCGAGCAGGTCGCCGGGTCCTGCGTGAAGGCGCAGGACGCCATCGGGCGTCTGCGCGACTTCTGCTGGACGGAGCCCCGGCTTCCGGACGCTGCGACACGGACCTTCAAACGGGATCAGCCCCCGCTGGACCTCACCGTGGACATGGACCGCGGCAGCATCATCGCCAGGCTCGACTCGCTGCGTTCGGCCAACGAGTTGGCGGACCTCGCCTTCTACGCCTACCGGGACCTCAACCGTACTGAAGCCGGACCGTTCCTGAAGGCCGCTCTCGAGCGCTCCCCTGTTTCGATCGCGGGTGCCGCCGCGATGGACGACGTTTCGGTGGTAGCAATGGTCGAAGCGCTGGTGGATGATTCCATCTACGACGAGCTCGGCCGACTGGCTCAGCCGGATGAGGTCTGGAACTACGGCCGGGGAGATGGCGCCGAGAAGGCGCTTCTGCTGGCCAACATCCTCCGGGCCCGGCATCCAGAGGCAGCGTTGACCGTCGAGGTGAGTCCGGACTCGGCCGTGCTGAACCTCTTTCGACACGCCGCGGAGCGGGGCGAGACCCCTGGGCGGGCCGACACCGGCGACACCCAAGGGACCCCGACTGATGCCGTCTACCGTTTCCCCAGTCGCAAAGGACTTCGCCCCCAGACCTGGCGCTGCGGCGCGTAGCGGATGGGTCCATAGCGGTGCGGCGCGCACGGGCCGTATCGGCGCGAAGCGGATGGTCCATAGCGGCGCGGCCACCGACAGAGACACCTCCGAGCGCCTTCTTCATCGCGCCCATGCCGATGTTTTGTCCCCTCGAGTTTGTGGAATACCTGCCGGAGTATCGCGGAGTCATAGTCCGGCGAGACATGCTGGTGCAACCGCAGGGAGTCGATCTTGAGGAGGTTTGTCACATGAAGTACAGGTGCGCCGTGTGCGGTTATGTCCACGAAGGTGATTCCCCGTGGGACGAATGCCCGCAGTGCAAAGCCCCCGGTGACCGGTGCGTCCTGATCACCGAGACCGATCTGATATGGGCGGCCGAACACGTGATCGGCATCGCCAAAGACGTCGATCCTCGCGTCATCGAGGGGCTGACGAACAACTTCAACGGTGAATGCACCGAAGTGGGCATGTATTTGGCCATGTCCCGGGCAGCTGATCGTCAGGGCTACCCCGAAGTCGCGGAAACCTACAAGCGCATCGCATTCGAAGAGGCTGACCACGCGTCCCGGTTCGCGGAACTGCTGGGTGAAGTGGTCTCGCCCGAGAGCAAGACCAACCTGGAGATGCGTGTCGAGGCCGAATACGGCGCCACCGCGGGTAAGGTCGAGCTGGCCAAGCTGGCCAAGGAGCTCGGCTACGACGCGATCCATGACACCGTGCACGAGATGGCCAAGGACGAAGCTCGTCACGGCAAGGCCTTCAAGGGCCTGCTCGAGCGCTATTTCGCTTGATGCCTGCTGTTACCGGTCCCGATAGCTGACGCTGTCGGGCGACCTGAGCCCCGGCGGGCGAATCCTCCTGCCGGGGCCGTCTGTTCTATCCCCTCAAGAAAGGCGTGCGAGAGGTCGGTCGTACGGGCTCACTCGAACTCGTCGGATTCCTCCGCGGAGTAAAACAGGTACAGATCGTCGCCTCTGAGGCTCCCCTCGTCCCTGCTCAGCAGATGCTGCTCGGCTTGCGCCCGATACTGGGTGGCCGCCCGCTCCATCTCCGCCAACTGCTCCGGTATCCCCCGCTCCGCCAGGACTGCCTTTGCCGCGCGGAACAAGTCCTCGCTGCCGTACAACCACACCGCTTCATCGAGGATCTTGCAGGGCACCATGTTCTTGAAGGTGTCGAACGCAGCCTGTTCTTTGAGACGCTCGAGGGGTTTGATCACGTAGTCGATCTCCTCCCTGATGGACGGGTTGATAAGCTGCCTGTACTTTTGCTCATAGATGGCGTCGTCTATCCGTTGGGACAACTCCCCCGTCGCCCGGTCGTCCATGATGACCACCAGGTCGAGATCGGAACCCCGGACCATCCTGCCGGTGCTGCGCTCCGGCCGCGGCGCGTCATGACCCATCTCATACACGATGTCACCCGCGAGAAGCACACAGAAGCGTTGCTCGTCCGCGGATCCATCCTCGGCCAGACGGGAGCCGATATCGGCGATGATCCTCTGGGCGAGCTTGAACTTAGCCGCGGTGATGTCCCGGATGTGGGCGGCAAGTTCCTCAGCCCGCAGATCAAGCGCCCCGGGGTCGTCCACCAGACCCACGACCGAGTAGGTGAGAAACTCGCGCAGGATGGACGGTGACAGTCGGGCGTAGCCTTCGACCTTGCGGTCGAGCCTGAGATACCGTCTACCCACCCGTTTGAGGGCAAGCCGGCTCGACCGCATGCACGTCTTCCACTGACCGAACCCGTCCTCACCGAGAGAATCGCGCAACTCGGCCCCGGTGAGAGGACCGCGCTCGCCGAGCAGCCGGACTATTCCCTCTTCCACCGATCGCGCCCGCGGTTCCTACAGCGCAGCGCGCAGGTCGATGATCTCGCAGCCCTTGGCCTCGGCCTCAGCGCGACGAGCAAGCACCTCCGCCGCAGCCGCCTCGTCGAGGACGTAGACCAGGTTCCCGCCCGCGGCCGCGTACTTCTGTCCGTAGCTGATGGGCACGTCGCAGGTGACCTCTCCGAGGATCGATTCCGCGACCGGCCCGGTCTTCCGGCTGCCGTTCGCCAGAAGGACGACGGTGGGCGCCTCGTAGACCAGCTCGGCTCCCATAGATATCGCGTATCGCGGACTCTCCTCGATCGACGAGAAGTGGCCGTCGCGGACGGCGTTGCCCACGGTGCTGTCGTCCAGCTTCACCAGCAACACCCGGTTGCCCTCGAACGGTATCCCGCTCTCGTGGAAGGCCACGTGGCCCCGGCCTCCGACCCCGACGATGTGCAGGTCGATGCCGCCTACCGACTTGATCTTCCTTTCGTACGCGTCGAGCACGTTCTCTTTGATCGAGCCCAGCACGCCGTCGTCACCGTCCTTGATGACGATGGCCTTGCCCTGGTCGACCCCCTGCATCTCGTAGTGATCGGGGTCCTCTTCGAGGACGGCGATCAAGTCCTCCTGCTCGATGAGCGTGCCCCAGGGAACGTTCGTCTCGACGAACTTCCGTTCCAACAGGCCGAACAGCTCCTGCACCATGAAGTAGCTGTAAGACTCGCAGTGAAGGCATCGTTGCTGGGCGTTCTCCCCCGGGAGACCCACATACTCGTCCAGGTTGAAGGTACGAATGCGGCCGGGGTCGATCCTGCCCTCGTTGAACGCTTCGGCCAGATGCTTGTAGAGGCCGGTGGGAGAGTTGCCGGTGGCGAGTCCGAGCACGTACTCGTCCTTGACCGCCTGCTTCTCTTTGATGTCGGCCTCGACGATATCTGCGGCGACCCGGCTCATCTGGTCGAAGTCTCGGGTCACGTAGATCCTGAAGGCCATATCTCTCTCCTATCCGATCGCGGCCTTTACCACTTCGGCCAATTGTGAGGCGTATTTCTCCGTGATCTCCTTCGTAGGTCCCTCCACCATGACCCGGCACATGTTCTGAGTGCCCGAGTAGCGCACGAGCACGCGCCCCTCGTCCTTGAGCTCGGCCTCCACCTGCTTGATCGCCTCTACGATCTGCGGCACCGTCTGGATGTCCGGCTTGCTCTTCACGTCGACGTTGATGAGCTTCTGCGGGAAGACGTCCATCAGCTTGGCCATCTCCGAAAGGGGCTTGCCCGCCTTGAGCATGGCCGCCAGCAGCTGCATGGCCGTGAGGATGCCGTCGCCGGTGGTGTGGTGGTCGAGGAAGATCACGTGCCCGGATTCCTCGCCGCCCAGAACCCCGCCCAGGCGTTGCATGTCTTCCAGCACGTAGCGGTCGCCTACCTTCGCAGCGTGGTTCTTGAAGCCGTACTTCTTGCAGGCCACGCTCAGGCCCATGTTGCTCATGATGGTGGAGACCAGGAGATCGTTCTTGAGCCGCCCTTCTTCCTTGAGCATGCTGGCGCAGATGACCATGATCTGGTCACCGGTGATCTCGTTGCCCTTCTCGTCCACCGCGATCAGCCGGTCGCCGTCGCCGTCGAAGGCCAGGCCGATGGCCGCGCCGTTCTCCACGACGGCCTTCCTCAGGTCTTCCGTATGCTGCGACCCGCAGTTCTCGTTGATGTTGAGGCCGTTGGGCGTGTTGTGGATCACGGTGACCTCGGCCCCCAGTTCGGTGAAGGCCGCCGGCGCTACCCGGTACGTGGCGCCGTTCGCCGTATCCAGGACGATCTTGAGGCCCTCCATGGAGAGCGTGCGCGGGAAGGTGTTCTTGAGGAACACGATGTACCGGCCGGCCGCGTCATCCAACCGGTAGGCGCGGCCCATGTCTTGCGGCGGAGGCACCATGTCGGGGAGCTTTCCACCCAGGATGAGCTCCTCGATCGGCCTCTTCCTGCTCGTCGGACAGCTTGAAGCCGGCGCCCGAGAAGATCTTGATGCCGTTGTCCTGATAGGGGTTGTGCGATGCGGAGATGACCGCGCCCGCGTCAGCCCGCATGCTCTCCGTGATGAACGCGATCCCCGGAGTCGGCAGGACCCCCACCAGGTACGGCACGCCTCCCATGGACGTGACGCCGGACTCGAGGGCGCTCTCCAGCATGTACCCGGAGAGGCGGGTGTCTTTCCCGATGACCACCCGGGTAGTGTGATGCGACTTCTTGAGGACCAGAGTCACGGCCTGTCCCACGGCGAAGGCCGTGTTCGCATCCATGGGATAGCGGTTGGCCTCGCCCCTTATCCCGTCGGTCCCGAACAACTTGCCCATGTGTGCTCCTCCCCAAAAAGGATCTCGCGTGTCTACGTGACTTCGAACAGGTCCATCGACCGCAGAAGCGCGTCTGCCTTCCCACAGAGCGCATCGACGATCTGCTGGAGCCACTGTACCCCTGCGGCTCGTAATCCCGGCGTAAAGCCCTGGATAGTCTCGATGTAGCCGGCGGCCACAGCTGCCGCGGCCGGGTCGAACGCCTCAAAGAACTCCGACCCGTCTGGAACCGCGGAATCCTCGCTGAAGAGGGCGCAGACCTCGTCGGCCCGCTCCTTGAACTCCCGCCCCGCAGCGGCGGAGGCCGGCACTTTGCCCGGCCATCGCGGCCAGGCGCTTCGTCCGCTCCTCTTTCGCCAGCGATAGCATCTCGAGTGCCCCCTCGTAGACGAGGGCACCCATCTCCTGCCTGGCGAAGAAGGGCTGTCGGACCTTCTTGTACCACTCCTCGAGCGCGACCAGGTTGGCCAAGTAGATCACGTTGTTGCGGACCACCCGGGTCAGATTCCTGTAGGTGTGCGGTCGGTGGTCCCGCTGGAAGCCGGGGGGCGGAACGGCAGCGACCAGCTTCCCGTCCTCGAGGACGTCGTGGAGCAAGACCGAACCAGCCGCCACCACGGTGCCGTAGCCCGACCCGGACGGGGCCCACGGCCCCTCCCTGGCCGCCCAGGAAGATCGGGAGGCTGGTCCAGCATGACCCCGCGGGGCACGTCCCCGAACAACGAGGCCGTCGTCTTGTCGCCGTCGGGCGTGTAGTTGAAATGGATGTAGGAGCTGCCCACCTCGCTGTGATCCTTGCGGCTGGTGCCACCGGCCATTAGGCAGTCGCAGAAGTTGATCAGGCTGCCCAGAGTGACGAACGGCAGCAGGATGGTCTGCTTCAGGCCCACGCAGTGGGCTCCATTGGCCTCCTCCTCGAGCAGACAACCCTCGCGTACCTGGGCCCCCAATCCCATGTTGGCCTTCTCCAGAAAGACCGACTGCTTGAAGTAGCCTCCTTTGAGCTCCACCTTGGGGCCCAACCTGCAGTCGTCGAGGGTCACCGGACCCTCGGCGCCCAAGCTGCACGCCTGCCGAGATGACCGTCTTGGCCCCGTAGATGCGGCAGCCTGGATAGAGAGTGACTCCCTCCCCTGAGATCCGGTTCACGTCGACCTCGTCGCCGATGTCCAGACTGAGGGGATTGGGGACGGCCACCCCTTTTTCCATCAACTGGACGACCTTGTCATAACCCCTAGGTCGGTCTTCCATAGAAATCTCCTCGCAGCCGGTCCCGCCGGTGAGGCCCATGCATCCCCATTCAACAGGGTCATAAGCTCGGCAAAGAGTCCCGCAGCACGCGGCTCTTGTCAAGCGGCCAGGAAGCCGGGGGAGGCCGGCTCGACTGGGCACGTCTGTAGAGACCCTGCCCGCTTCACGGCCGACCTGCGGCCGTGTACAGTGGAACGCATGGCCGCCGAGTCGAAGAAAGCCATAGTCGCAGCGATCGCCGGGAACGCGGCTATCGCTGCCATCAAGTTCGTGGCCGCGGCCCTCACCGGCAGCTCGGCCATGATCTCCGAAGGCATCCACTCCCTGGTCGACACCGGCAACGGCGTGCTGCTCTTTCACGGTCTTCGCCGCGGGGCCCGGCCGCCCGACACCAATCACCCGTTCGGCCACGGCATGGAGGTCTACTTCTGGAGCCTGATCGTCGCCATCAGCATCTTCGGCATTGGCGGTGGCATGTCCATCTACGAGGGTATCGTTCATATTCGGGATCCATCGCCACTCGAGAACCCCACCATCAACTACGTCGTTCTCGGACTCGCGATGGTGTTCGAGTTGCTCTCCTTCACGGTGGCCTGGAGGGTGTTCCGCAAGACCAAAGGCACAAAGCGGGTCCTCACAGCCATCCACCATGGCAAGGATCCCAGCCTCTTCACGGTTCTCTTCGAGGATACGGCCGCACTTATGGGTCTCGTCGTCGCCTTCTTCGGCGTCTTCCTCAGCCATCAGTTCGAGCAACCGGTCATCGACGGCGTCGCCTCGGTGGTGATCGGCGCCATCCTGGTCTGCACGGCCAGCTGGCTCGCCTACGAGAGTAGGAGCCTGATGGTGGGCGAAGCAGCCGATCCCGCGCTGGTCGCGGCTGTCCGCGAGATCGCGCTGGCGGACCCGGTGGTGACGGGTCTCGGCGCGGTGCTGACTCTGCACCTGGGTCCAGAGAACGTCCTGATAAACATCGAGGTGAGTTTTGTCCCGGGCATCACGGTGGAGGAGATCCAGGCCGCCATACGTCGCATCGAGGCGGGCATCACAGCGCCTTTCCCCGAGGTCGACCGCATCTTCATCGAGGTGGAGGGGCCTTCCGAGCGCGCCTGAGCCCGCTCCGAGGGCGGCCAGGCGCCAACCGGGTGTTATTCTAACGCCTCGCTGGTCTGCTCCAGAGCGTTAGGAGAGATAGCGCTGCCCAGTCTCAGCAGAAAGGCCCAATGAGTGACGAAGAGCCTCGTCCACCTCATCCATCAGCCACGAGGGACAGTCGGCCAGGCTCTGGGGGTCGACCCGTCGGAGACTCACGGTCCAGATCTGCTCGCACATGATGATCCCGGGCTTCCCCAGGATCTCCGCCGGAAGCTCCACATGGAAGGGATACGAGCGGGAAGGCATACCCGAACTGAGGGGCACCACGATGGTGGTCTCGGCGTAGGCGTTGCCCCAGTCGTTCTGCACAACCAGGACCGGCCGTTTCTTGCCCCGGCCCTCTTGCTCGAGCTCGCCGCCAGGCCCGATATCCACCAGGCATATCGAACCACGCTTGACCTCGCCGTCAGGCGTCATCGGCCCAGGCCGCTGCCGGAGGCGACCATCACCTCCTCTGCCAGGCGACGATCGGTCTCCCGCATCTCCTCGTACCCGGCGCGCATGAGCCTGCGCACATCGTCAGTCCGCAACCGCCACAGAGCCTCCACTACCACGTCCGTCTTGGTGATACCCCGTTCCTTCGAGCGAAGATCTATGTAATCGATCGCCCAGGCAGGCATACGGATGTTGAAAGGCTTCGTTCCCCTTGCTTCTTCGTCCATGGCTAACCTCTTGTCTCCCCGTCCTGTAAGACACCGGGCGGCGGCTCTTCAGAGCCGCCCAAACCGCTCATCTGGTTTCGCCACGCGTAAAGCAATCCCTGCTTTACGCTCTGTAACAGGACCTGGAGTGCTGGTTACAGCCTCAACACGTACTTCCCTCGGTTGACGACCCGTGGCCCAGACTATACAGTTCCCTCTTACACAGCAGGGACATGTGGGCAGAGAAACCTTCTGATGGGACACAGAGGAACAATGGGCACACCTGCGCATAGCGTCGATTGGAGAAGTCTGAGGAGCGAAACCTCGTCGCTGTACGAGCGAGGAGATCTCGACGGCGCCATCCGGGCGGCCCAGAAAGCGCTGACGGCGGCGGAGCGGGTCTCGGGACCCGATCACCCTTACGTGGCCTCGAGCTTGGCCGACCTGGGGTTGCTGTTCGCGGCCAAGGGTGACCATCGGGAAGCGCAGGCGAATTACGCACGGGCCGTCGGCATCCGAGAGACGGTCCTGGGTCCCGATCATCCGGCAGTAGCCGTCGTTCTGGAGAACCTTGCGGAGTCACACCGTGCTCAAGACGACGACGAGGCCGCCGAGGCACTCTACAAGCGAGCGTTGACCATTTGGGAAAAGGCCCAGGGTCCGGACCATCTGGACCTGGCTCTCATCATGGAGAGCCTCGCAGCCGTCCACCAGAGTCGTAGCCAATACGAAGAGGCTGGAGCCCTCCACAAGCGGGCCCTGGCCATCAGGGAGAAGACTCTTGGTCCGAATCACCGCCGCGTGGCCGCGAGCTTGACCGACCTTGCTCAACTCTACGACAGCCAGGGGAGGCCCGTTGACGCCGAACCCCTGTACCTACGGGCCCTCAGCATACTGGATAACACTCTTGGTCCCGACAGCGCCGACGCCTTGCCGGACCTGGACGGGCTCGCCGAGCTCTACCGGGCACAAGGCCGCTACACTGAGGCCGGACCACTCTACAAACGCGCTCTCGCCATCCGAGAAAGGGGTCTTGCTCACGACCATCCCGACGTAACCAAGACTCTGAGCAACCTCGCCGGGTTGTACTGCGCCCAAGGCTTGTACTCAGAGGCTGAGCCACTCTACAGGCGCGCTCTCGCCGTCGCCGACAAAGTCCTCGATCCGAACCATTCAGATCTGGCCCTCACGCTCAACGGCCTTGCCGTCCTCTACAGCGTCCAAGGCCGGTATGCGCAGGCAGAGCCGCTCTATGAACGCGCCCTGGCCATCTGGGAGAAGACCCTGGGATCCGACCATCCCGACGTCGCCACCAGCCTGGGTAACCTCGCCGTGCTGTACGGGGCCCAGGGTCGCTACGCGGAGGCCGAGCCCCTACACCTCCGCGCCCTCGCCATACGGGAGAAGGCGCTGGGGCAGGATCATCCCCACGTGGCGACCAGCCTGGACAATCTTGCCGAGTTGTATCGGGCCGAGGGCCGCTACGACGAAGCCCAGCCGCTCTACGAGCGTGCGTTGGCCATCGGTGAGAAGGCGCTCGGGTCGGAGCACCCGGATGTGGCCCTGAGTCTGGACAATCTGGCGGAGCTCTATCGGGTACAGGGCCGGCTTGAGGAGGCAGAGCCGCTCTACGAACGAGCCCTGGCGATCGCCGAGAAGACCTTGGGGGACGATCATCCGGACGTCGCCCTTAGCCTGAATGGGCTCGCGGAGCTGCACCGGGCCCGCGGCGAGTATGCGGAGGCCCAGGATCTTCACACACGCGCTCTCGCCATCCGAGAGAGAGCCCTGGGGCCGGAGCACCCCGACGTAGCGACCAGCTTGGAAAACCTGGCTGGACTGTACGCGGAGACGGACCGCGCTGAGGAGGCTGCTGCCCTCAAGGAGAGGGCCGCGGCGGCCCGCAACGTCGAGCACTGAACCCGCAGCGCCCTCAGTCTATCGCCACGAGCAGCTGACCGCTATCCACCGAGTCGCCCTTCTGGACGGCTAGCGACCTAACCGTGCCCTTGGTGGGGGCACAGAGCTCGTTCTCCATCTTCATAGCCTCCAGAATGACGACCGGGTCTCCGGCCTCTAACCCGTCGCCCGCTTTGACGAGGATGTTCACGATCTTACCCGGCATGGGAGCGCGCACGCCCTGCCCTGTGTCCTTAACGGTCTGGGGCGGCTCCGCCGGTTTGGTGGCTCCTCCTCCCAGCGGGGCAGGCGCGGCCGTCACCCGTCCCCCGATGACCGACATAGCGGTACCCCGGGCGGGGGCCATGCCGCCTGTGGAGATGTCCATAACGGAGATAGGGATGCGCTCGCCGGCCAGTTCGAGCACATGTGCCCCGGCCTCAACGTCAGACTCCGCGATACGCACTTCGTAGGATCTCTCCCCCACTTGCACCATGCGCCGGTCGCCCGACGGTCTGCTTACTTTCACATCGAACCGATGGGCGTCGACGGACAGCCCCCCATCCGGGCTGGAAACGATCTGATGGTCCACTCCATCTATCTTGACCCTGAACTTCACCCTCCTACCCCCACGCTCCGCCCGACGCGCGCCCGTATTCCCGGCGGGCAGCCAACGCCCAGGCCGACGTCGTCACGGCCGGAAGACACGCCGCCTCCCGCTCCTGCGCCCCTTTCTCCTCTTTCGCGCCCAATAGCTCCGCCACAACCGCCGCCAGGGATGCGACCTCCTGCAGGGGGCGTTCCTGGCGATCGCGGCGCTCGAAGAACTCCAGTGCGACCTGAGGGAACAAGGCATAGGACATGAGGTCTTCCTCGCTGAACCTGATGCCCTTCTGCTCGAGCTCAGCCCTCCGCAAAGGAAGCTCGGGCTCGAGGGAATCCGCCGGGCGGGTCGTGATGGGGGTCTCGTCTCCGATGCACAGCTTCTGGATCGCTGGGTCTATCGGTCCAGGAGGCCGACCATAGAAGCCTTGCACGTAGGCCTTGGTCTCCTTGGTGATCATCTTGTAGCGCCCCATGAGGACATTGAGGGTGGCCTGGGTGCCTACTATCTGGGAGGTGGGCGTCACCAGAGGCGGATAGCCCAGCTCCTTGCGCACCCGAGGCACCTCCTCCATCACCTCGTCCATCCGATCGAGAGCACCCTGCTCTTTGAGCTGGGACGAGAGATTGGAGATCATGCCACCCGGGATCTGCCACAGGAGCACGGCCGGATCGACAGCGGTGAAGGCGCTTTCGTACGCAGCGTACTTCTTGCGCACGTCGCGGAAGTACTCCGAGATCTCCTTGAGCAGCCCGATATCCATGACCGTCTCGCGTTCCGTACCTGCCAGTGCCGCGACCATCGCCTCTGTCGGAGGATGGGACGTCCCCATGGACATAGAGGAGATGGCGCAGTCGAGGATGTCCGCGCCTGCCTCCACCGCCTTTAGATACGACATGGAGGCCATTCCCGACGTGTAGTGGGAGTGCATGTGCACGAGGACGTCCGGATACGCGGACTTGAGCGCGCTCACCAACTCGTAGGCGTCCCCCGGATCGAGCAGGCCGGCCATGTCCTTGATGCAGATGCTCTGTGCGCCCATCGCAGCCACCTCGCCGGCGAAACGGAGGAAGGTGGACACGTCGTGCACTGGACTCTTCGTATAGCTGATGGTGGCCTCGACCCATTTACCGCTCTCCCTGACCGCTTCCATGGCCACCTGCATGTTGCGAGCATCGTTCAGAGCGTCGAAAATGCGGAACACGTCTATGCCGGCCAGCGCCGCAAGGCGGACGAACTCGCGCGCCACGTCGTCGGCATAGTTGCGATAGCCGACCACGTTCTGACCACGAAGCAGCATCTGCAGCCTCGTGTCCGGCAGGGCGGCTTTGAGAAGCCTTACCCGCTCCCAGGGGTCCTCGTGAAGGAAGCGCATCATGGCATCGAACGTTGCCCCACCCCACACCTCCAGTGACCAGTAGCCCGCTCGGTTCAGCTTGTCGGCGATCGGCAGCATGTCCTCGACGCGCATGCGGGTGGCAAGCAGCGACTGGTGCGCGTCGCGCAGCACCACGTCGGTGATCTGGACAGGGCTCTTGCAGCCAGGCATGTCCTAACGTCTCCGAATCAGAGGGGGATGTTGCCGTGCTTTTTGGGCGGCCGGCCTTCTCGTTTGGACGCGCACGCTTCCAAGGCTGAAACAAGCCGGGGGCGGGTGTCCCGCGGCTCGATGATGTCGTCGATGTAGCCGCGCTGAGCCGCCGCAAACGCGGTGGAGAGGGCATCCCCCGGCTCCGCTATCGCGATCTCCGCCGAGGGCCAGGCGAAGTTCAGGTCCGCCCGGGCATGTCGGGAGCACATGATGTCATAGGCTTCAGCCCCGGCCTTGCGGGTTATCACCGTGATCTTGGGCACGGTCGCCTCGCAGAACGCGTAGAGGAGCTTGGCCCCGTTTCGGATGATCCCCCCGTGCTCCTGAGCGGTCCCGGGCACGAAGCCGGGTACATCCTCCAGAACGACCAGGGGGAGGTTGAAGGCGTCACAGAACCGGACGAACCTGGCCCCCTTCATGCACGCGTCGTTATCGAGCGCCCCTCCGGCGACGGCGGGCTCGTTCGCCACGATCCCGATCGAGCGGCCACCCAACCGGGCGAATCCCACCGCCAGGTTCTGAGCCCAATACGGCATGATCTCGAAGAAGTAGCCGTGATCGACGACGCGGGCGATCACCTCGTGCATGCTGTAGGACCCGCCGGCATCACCGGGGACCATGCCGTCCAGCGCTTCGTCCTGGCGATCCAGCGGGTCATCGGACTCGATCCGCGGCGCCTCGTCCAGATTGTTCTGGGGCAGGAAAGAGAGCAGTGCCCGGACCATCTCGAGGCAATGCTCTTCGTCGTCGGCGGCCAGATGCGCGACCCCGCTTCGGGTGCTATGCGCCATGGCGCCGCCCAGATCCTCCCCGGTGACCGTTTCTGCGGTCGCGCTCTTGATCGTTTCCGGGCTGTTGACGAACATGTGGCTCGTGCCCTTCACCATGATAGTGAAGTCGGTCATGGCGGGAGCGTAGACCGCTTCACCCAGGCAGGGACCCATGACCGCCGATATCTGGGGCACGACCCCGGAGGCCATCACGGTGCGGAAGAAGATCTCGGCATAGCCCCCCAGGGAAACGACGCCTTCTTGGATACGGGTCACGCCCAAGTCGTTGATCCCCACTATGGGGGCCCCGTTCTTCATGGCCAGATCCATCACCTTCACGATCTTCTGCGCGCCCATGTCTCCCAGCGGCCCGCCCACAAGGCCGGAATCCTGAGAGAAGACGTATACGTCCCTTCCAGAGACCCTTCCGTATCCGGTGACGACCCCGCCTCCGACCGCCTGTCGACCATCCTCTACGGAGTCGCGGGTCCGGGGAGTGACAAACACATCGAGCTCGACAAAGCTGCCCTGGTCGAGCAACTCGACCACCCGTTCGCGCGCGGTCTTCCTACCCTTCTTGTGCCGGGCCTCGACCTGTTCCAGCCCGCCGCTGTGGAGAGCCTCTGTCTTCAGCGTACGCAGTCGTCTTATGGCATCGTCATCGTTCATGTGTATGACACCCTGTTCGCTGGCCTGCCGGCTTACGGAGATACGCCGAGGCGTAGCATCCCCCACTGGTCTTGAGCGGGGATGATACCAGCCCCGGACTCGTTTTCGCTTCCCCTACGGTCAACGGACCTCAGTGCCCACCTGCTCCAGGGTGGGCAGATTGCCTACGAACTCGCCCGTCTGCTCGATCAACTCGCATGTGAGATAGCGCCGGGCCACGCTTACGCTGAGGAGGGGCGGCACCTCCGATACGAAGAAGGCCGTCGCGGTCATGTCGTCGCGTCGTTCCCCCTCCGCCGCCGTCAGGATGACGGCCGGACGGGGAAGCGTGGCGGTAACGGCGGCGTACTGGTCGGTCATGTCGGAACCCCCCACGGTGTGCTGTGAATGACCATGGTCATACCCGCCGCGACACAAACCTAGTCCGAGGTCCACCCACCGCCAACGGGTACGCCGCTTGTCAGGGAGCCTCGGCCAGCGCCTCCGCGAGTCAGGAGCGCGGCGGTTCTCAGGAAGCTACTTCCCCGTCAAGCGCCCCGTGCGTCTACACGTTCCCTCGCTCGCCGGCACCGATCCCAGCAATCTGAGTCGCCTACGATAGGCCTCAGAACGTCATGTCACGGTAGGCCTTCTCCACCAAGTCGGTGCCGTACTTCTGCTCGAGACGCAGGATGACGAAATGACCCCGGGCCATCTCCTGGAAGTGGTTGATGAACACGTAGTTCACGCCAGCTCCCGACAAGGCCCCCAGCACAGGCACCGCTTTGGCAGCCACCTCTTCGGTGATGATCACGCTGAAGCGCGAACCGATGGCTGTCACGAGTCTGATCAAAGCCGGCGCCCCTTCGTGAACGGCCCCCTGCCTCGCCAGATGGCTCACCGCCTCCGGCACCAGCTTCGCCAGGGCGGCCCGGGTCGTCCAGTACCCCGTCTCGGAGGCGTCATCGAGCGAGCTCTTCCCCCCTAGGGCGAACACCCCCAAGCACCCGAGCTTCACCTCCAACTGGGATACGTCGTGCCCTTCACTCCGAGCGATGTCGGCTATCGAGCGCAGCATGACGCAGGTGGAGAAAGGAAGCTCCACGATCAGGGAGTAAATCCCGGCCGCGCCCGCCGCCGCCCCTGATCCGATGACCACGGCCTTATGTAGCCAGTCGCGCGACGGTCTTGGCTCGACTTCGCCCATGGTGCGGATGGAATACTCGAGGCCCTTGAAGAGCGCAGCCTCGGTAGCCTCCCCCACTCTCCTGTTCCATCCTCTGGGCAGGCGTTTGAGGCCGGCTTCTATGGGGCTGCCGACCACGTCGGCTACCTTGGCCGCCATGCCAGGACGCTCCAGGCGGAGCTTCGCCTGGCGAAGATCGTTCAAGTCGCACTCGCTGAACTGCCACTCGCCTATCTCGATCATGCATTCACCTCACGCAAGGCGCTCTTAGAGCTCGTCCTATTCGTCCTCGAAGTAGTCGGCGGCGGCTTCCACCTCGAAAGCGCCCAACTCGAGGAGATTATCCGCGCTTTCCGTCGGGATCTCTTGGACCGTCTTCAGCCTGCGCTCGATGGTCCGGCTCTTTCTGGCGGCGTCCTCGATGGTGGTCGAGGCCTGGTCGAGTTTCTTGTGGACGCGGTCGAGGAGTACCCCGAACTGTCCAAATTGGGTCTTCACCGCCCCCAGGAGTTGCCAGACTTCACTCGATCGCTGCTCGACCACCAGGGTGCGAAAGCCCATCTGCAGACTGTTGAGAAGGGCGGCCAGAGTCGTGGGGCCGGCAACGATGACCCGGCAGTCGTTCTGAAGAGATTCCGCTAGGCCCGGACGACGGAGTACCTCTGCGTAGAGACCCTCTGTCGGTAAGAACATTATCCCGAAATCGGTGGTCCTGGGCGGGTCCAGGTACTTCGCCTGGATATCTTTGGCCGAGGCCTTCACCCGTGCCTCGAGTCCCTTCAAAGCCAGTTCCATCCCCGCGGAGTCGCCTCTTTCTTGAGCTTCGAGCATCCGCTGATAGTCTTCGATAGGGAACTTGGCGTCGATGGGTAGCCAGACCACCTGGTCCTTTCCGTCGTCGTGGCCGGGAAGCCTTATGGCGTACTCGACGCGTTCTCCGCACCCCACTTTGCAGGCCACGTTCGCCTGGTACTGGTCGGCAGTCAGGATCTGTTCGAGGAGCATGCCCAGCTGGACCTCCCCCCAGGTCCCCCGGGTCTTGACGTTGGTGAGCACCTGCTTCAGATCACCGACGCCGGCGGCCAGCGTCTGCATCTCCCCGAGGCCTTTGTGCACCGCTTCCAAGCGCTCGCTCACCTGTTTGAAGGACTCGCCCAGCCGTTGCTCCAAGGTGGCTGTCAGCCGTTCGTCGACGGTCTGCCGCATCTGCTCGAGCTTGGTGGAGTTCTCGTCTTGTATCTGCTTGAGGCGACCGTCCACCGTGGCCCGGAGGTCGTTCATGCGTTTCTCGTTGGACTCGGTCAGGGTGACGAGTTGGGTCGCGAAGGTGTCGAACTGGCTCTTCTGCTGGAGCCCGAGCTGGCCGATGCTGTTCACTGTCGAATCACCCCAGCCTTTCACCACAGCGGTGACTTCCTCGCGTACCTGCTGTGAACCTCTGGCCGTCTCCTCGCGACCGCGAGCCATCTCCTCGCGCAGCATGCGCTCTCCCCGCTCCTGCCCCTGGCCCAGCTGATCCAGCAAGGCGTCCGTCTTGTCCTGCCGCGAGCGGACGACGAGGAGCAGAAGCAGCCCCACCGCCACCAGAAGCAGCACGACGGAAACGATGGCCAGTGCCTGGGTCATACCAGACCTCCTTGAGGCATACGGAGGAGCGTGATCGGATTCACCCCACTAACTTAGCACGCGAGCCGGACGGGTTGGTCCGGAGGTCGTAGATCGGCTTGTGACGGGCTCGGTGGCCGCCGACCGGCGGCGCGCTGCATCGGCGCGGCCGGTCGGCGGCCCTCCTCGCGACGTGCTACTGCACGTTCAGCGCCTGGCTGACCGTCTCCCCTCGCCATTCAGGCGTGTAGTAGGAGTAGGCCGTCGAGGCCGCGCCCTTCCCTCGCACCGGGTAGAGCGCCACGCGCCTGGAACGAGAAGCTGACCGTGTCGCCCGGGTTCATGTCTTCGATGTAGACGATCACCTTGCGGCCGGCCACGTCGTAGCGCTTGATCTTGGGCTTCTCGAGAAGACGAGCCAGCGATTCATCCACTGCGGCGAATCCGGTCGGCACCGAGACATCGAGCACCGTCATGCCGGCCTTGATCGGTTCAGGCGGATCGAAGGTCACCGTCACGTTCGACGTCCACCAGGTCGTTCACCGCCACCTGGTCGGTGTCGTAGTCGACCTCGATGTCGAACACGCTCTCCGCTTCCTGCGGCCACCGGCAGGTTGTAACGCAGAACCCCCTGGATCACGGCCTCGCCCTTGCCCTCAGTGCTGAACCTGACCGGCACTCCGGCCGGGACCTCCACCACCTGGGTGACGTCGTAGTTCTCGGGGGTGATCTGGATATCCTGGGTCACGTCCCCGGCGCTGATCGTCACCGTCATGTTGGTGTCGGTCGCGCCAAGTGTCGCGTATTCGGTCAGAGCCTGGAGGGCGACCACCGTATCCTGGGTGGTGCCGAACCCGCCCTGACTGTTACGCTGCCCCACCAGCCACTTGGCGGCCTGAGCGGCATTCACCCGGTCGCCGGCCTCGATCAGAGCGAGGGTGGCATAGCCGGTCGCCTCGATGTCCAGGCTGGGCATCATGTCGATGGGCGGCATCATCTCGCCCTTCCACCCCGGGCACGATCCCGCCGGACTGCTCGACTCAGAGGTCCCACGGTGCTCCCCAGTGGAGCCCGTCCTCGTCTTCGATAGCCAGGGCCATGAGTGCCTCCTGCGCGGCCGCCGCCCGGCTGCTCCCGCCCAGCTCAAGGGCGTAGGTGGTCAGCGCGACTACGTAAGCGTCCTTGATGGTGTCGAGCCTATCCTCAAGGTACGCGATGGCCTGGTCCGGCGGCGTCCGTCGTACCCGGCTTCGAGCAGAGCGACCGCCACGTAGGCGGTAAGAGTGTCCTTGCCCTGCACCCCGCCCATCATGTCCGAATGATGGACGAAGCCGACCGCCTCGAACGAGCCGTCTTTCTGCTGGTACTGCGTGATCCAGGCCGCCGCGTCGGACAGCACGGCCTCGTCGATGAACGTCAGATCCTTGGCCTGGGCGAAGGTCTTGAGAACGAAGGCGGTGAGCCACAGACTGCCCGACTCGTCTTGGTCGCCGAACGCGGAGAAGCTCCCGTCCGACCGGCGATAGGTGAGCTCCCGCTGGTACCCGGTGACCAGGAGCATCTCGGCCTTGGCCTGGATCTCCGGCTTGAGTTGCCGTGTCCCCTCCAGGTACTTGAGGATGAAGGCATCGGGCGCGAACAGGATCATGTTCTGTTCCCCGCAGCCGAACGGCATCTGAAGCAGTTGGTCGAGACCGTCGATGGTCTGGGCCAGCAGGCTGCCGGTGACGGCCACGTACGCCCGCTCCGAGTCGGGAACGATCTCGACCAGGTCCGGCAAGGCCAAGTTCAGAGTGCGCGACTGACCGGCGGGAAGCACAACGTTCTCCACCGTCTCCCGGCCCACGCCTTCCGGCTCCACGATCATGCTCTTGATGACGGCGTCCGCGGCTTCAGAGCTGCGGGCGGATACTTTGACCAGTTGTGTCCCGATCGTCTTCGGCCTGATCCTGAACTCAGCGCTGCCGATATCGCCCCCGGCCACGGTCACCGTGGTCGTGGTGCCATCGAGAAGCTCGAACCAGGAGGCCGGCTCGATCTCCACCTGGATCTCCTGGGGCGTGTCCAGATAGTTGTAGAGGGCGACCTTGACCGGGAACTCCTCTCCGCGGATGGCCGAGTACGGCAGGTCGGCCTGCAGGAAGAAGGGCTGGAACACCCGGAGCGAAGCCTCTGCGATGCCCAGGCCTTTCTCGGGCGAAAGAGCGACGGCCCGGAGATCCCAGGTGGTTATAGAATCGGGCGCCTCGTAGGCAAGGGTGGCGACACCCGCCGTCGTCGGTGATGGTCTCGATCCCAGATCCACGTCTCGGGGAAGTACTGCCTCACCCGCTCCACCTCAGCCAACTGGCCGGAACCGTTCGCCGCGGGCTGGCCTGCCATCGAGGTCGTCGTCGCGGCTGCTGCCGTGGTCTCAGGCGCCCCCGGAGGCGCCGCCATGCCCACCCTAGCCGCCTCAGCCATGCCGTCGAACATCATCTGGGGCGACTCGATCTCCTTGCCCTCGGGCACTTTCTTGTTCGATAGCACGATCAATCCCGCATCGGAGAAGGTCTCTTCGGCTCCGGGGATGACCAGTGTCCCGCCCATCCATTCGGCCTCGTGGAGCTCGGCCTGGGGCTGCATGTACAGGCGCTCCAACTCCGCGAACACCTGCTCCAGATTGAGACGGTTCTCGGCCAGTATGAACACTGAATGGTCGACTGCCACCAGTCCCACTTTGGCCGGACCCTCGGTCTGCACCTGCGACCTGGACCTCATCCCCGGGCTTGGCTTCCTCCGTGGCGAAGGAGGCGCTCACAGCTCTGCGGGTACTCGCCCCGCCACCTCGAAGGGAAGGGAGTCCGCCGCCACCTCGCTGCTCGGCAGGATCTGGTACACGAGCAGACGGGCCGAAGGCGCCATGGCCGGAGTCACCTTGAACGAGATGTCCCCTGAGGCGCTGCTGGTGAAGACCACCCTCCCGCGGGAGACCACCTCGTAGTAGACGGTGCCGGCCTCAGCGGTGGAGGCCACCTGGAAGCTCGCGGTATCCCCCACGGCTAGATCCAGTGTCCCCTGCTGCTGCACGTGGACGAAGTTGCCGGAGGGAGAGTACGAGGCCGTCACTTCTTCGTAGGCATAGGCGTCGCCCGAGACGGCCTGGATCGTCGCCCGCACAGCGTCCTCCGGAGGAGTGAGTTCGACCAGGGCTGTCCCGCGGCTGGTCTCCACCTTCTGAGTCTCGTGACCCACTTCGGAGTAGTCCTCGTCCATGTAGTAGACGTCCACGGTGACCGCGGCCTCGACCGGCTCTCCGCCCGGGGTCTCGGTCACCAGGAGAACGCTGAACGGCAGCGTCGGCTTGAAGGCCGAGCTCTCGGGGATGAGCTGCACGTTGAGCGGCGACTCCGCGACCGTGATCAGCTCGGTGGTCGTCTGTTCGTAGCCGGTCGACTTCTCCACCACCGTGATGTCGAGCCGGACGTTCCCGAGCCCTCCCGCCTCGGGGACCCCGGCCACGTAGCCGGCCGGCTCGATGGTGAAATCACCCTCGCCATCGATATCCGCCGTGTAGGTGGCGTACTCTTCCCACTGACCCACGTAGCGGGAGGCCGTCACCTTGAGCTCGCCCTGGACTGCGCGGCCGTAGCTGTACTGAGCCGCCACACGACCGGTGATGGTCTCATCCACCAGGAACCAATCCTTCTGGAGCTCGGCCTTCACCTCGTACTTGGGAAGGACGTACTCCTCCACCCGCACGTCCAACTCGGTCGACGCGTCGCCGGCATAGGCGGTGAGCTTCCACACCCCCAGGTTCGGCTCGGTCGAGAGCGGCAGTTCGGTGGTCACCGTGCCGTACTCGTCGGTGGTCAGGGACCGCTTGAAGATCTTGATGCCTTTGGCGTCCTGGACCTCTACCGTCGCCCCGGTCTGCACCGGTCGCAACTCGGAGTCCAGCGCTACCAGCCGCACCTGGACGGTCTGTCCCGGCTTGTAGATAGGCTTATCGGTCTCGAGGAACAGGAGCGTCCCCGCCTGGACCTGGACCGCGGTGCGCTCAGAGAAGCCTCTGCCTGCGACCAGGACCTCGTATTCACCGGCCGCGACTTGGGGCACCTCAAAGGTCACCGTGCCGGTGCCGTCGATGTCGGCCGTAGCCGAGGTCAGAAGATCCTTGTCCTGGTCGAAGAGCGAGACGCTCACTGGCTCTTGGCGAGTTGTTTCCCGTTGAACAGTGAAAGCGAGAAGGAGGCGGTCTCGCCTGATCGCAGGATCTTGGGGACCAGAGCCACGTAGCCGTCGACCCTCTCTCCCCCTTCGGTCCCCGTCGGCGGAGACGAAGTACATCCCAGAATCACCGCCCCCAGAAGCCCGACAAGCAAGAGTGGGACAAGCATCCTGAAACGACTCATGGCGCACCCCCCTGGTCTCGGATACCTGCTGAGACGGGGCGCGGCGCCCACGAGTTTCCAAACGGTAGAAGCCCTGGTGCCCAGCCCTACTCCGCGGCTGTCGCAGCCTTGCGTCGCCTTGCGCCGATCCCGCGCTACGAGAGCGGCCAGAACACCTCGGTGACGTGCTTGCTCAGGTCCGGCTCCTCTGGACCGGTCAGGTAGCGCTCCCACATCATGTCGGCCAGGGACAGGTCGTTCGCCTTGGCGTACTCCTGGATCGCGCCGTAGGCCGCTCCGATCTGGTCGTAGGGGCCCACGTGCACAGTGAAGACCACCTTTCCTCCGGGCAACATGCCGGGCCGCACGTCTCCCTGAGCGGAGAAGTCCCCGTCGATGGTCAAGGCGATCTCCGCATCCACAGTGTCCTCCGTCCAACCGTGGTAGACCGTCACCGCACCTCCAGAAGGATGCACCCCCTGGGCTGCGATCGCGCCCATGATCCGACCGAATTCAGGCCCCATCACCTCGCCCAGCTGGGCTATGCGGTACGTACCTCGGACGCCGGCAAGTCGCTCCGGCGTCGCCTCTTTGATCGTCACCTCGTATCCCATCGATCGCCCTCCTCTACTGTCCGTTGCTGCTGAAATGCTGATAGTCCTTGCTCTCCTCCCAGTACCCTCCCCACTTCCATCCGATGGAGGCGAACGCTCGGACGACCACGTCGCCGGCGCGGATCACGCCGGGAGCGCTCAGCGACCGATCTACGTAGGCTCGGCCGGCGTCAGGGCTCACCCCGCTCGCGTAGACCCACGGGTTCTCGACAGGATCGATGTCGATCGCAAGACCGTAGGCGTGCATGCTCCACACGCTTGTTCCACCCCGGTAGCGCCCGTTGTAGGCAGAGGTGTTGTCGGCAGCCATCGAGCGCTTGTCCGAGGCGTCGTAGTCATCGATCAGGTTCATGCTCCGGATGGGGAAGCGAGCCTCGTAGATCGTGCGGAAGACTGTGCAGAGCTGCTGCGCCCAGGCTCGGTTGACCACGAGGCGCCCGGCATGCGGCCTGGCGTCGAACCCCCAGTAGCTCACGTGGATCAGTCGCAGGTCGCCGAACGATATCGGAACCCCGGCCTTCCAAGAACCGCTCTCCAGCATCTGTGCTCTGAGAGAGTCGTCTATCTCCTCGATGGACGACTCGAACGCGGGGATACCCGGGAGCAGCTCATCCAAGTCGTAGAGGACCTGCGCCACCTCCCCGCGAGGTATGGACGCCAAGGGGTCTCGCGCGACGCCCCACAAGTCGAGGCCGTCGAGCAGACCGTTCTGGAGAGCGAGTCTCGCGTTGTCGAGGTGCTCGCCCGCGAGTGTCTCCCAGTCACCGGGGAGAACGACCGCTGATGGGTCGGGCTCAAGGGCGCCGGGATCCAGTCTCTTCAACGCCCTGACTACCATCGTGACCACATGCGCGCGGGAGATGTCCTTGTAAGGCCGGAAGGTGCCGTCGGCGTAGCCTTCGGTGATGCCGTTCTTCGCGGCGACGGCCACCAGGTGGTCGGGGTAGAGGTCGGCCCCCCGGCTGCTGACTACATCGGGAAACGGGCAGATATCGGCCGTACTCGCGGGAAGATAGAGGGCGCCTACGATCAGTTTGGCGAACTGCTGCCGCGTCACCGGCGCATCCGGCCGGAAGGTGCCATCACCAAAGCCGGTGATGATGCCACGCGCGGTCAGGTCGTCGATGGCAGCAGCAAAAGGGTGGGCGGCCGGAACGTCGCTGAAGCCTAGGGCTGCGCCGGACAGCAACGACGTCACCACCAGGATGACAAGCAAGATACACAGTGAAAGACACAGGGATCCTCTTGCGCCATCTCTCATCCGCGCCACCGCCGACCACTCGCTGAGGGAGCTTCTTCCCGAGCATACTACTTCTTCCCGCTCGAATCGGGCTACGCTCGATGGTTACCGGCGGGGGCAGAACTGCTGTAGGCTTCGGCGCAGTCGGCCGGACCTGGGTATCGGCGCCGAGGGGCGCGGGTCCGCGATCGGCGGCTGCGGAGCAGACATGACAGACAGAAAGGCGAAAGCCTAGATGCAGCCAGCGGCTGACGGTTCGTCCTGCGGAGACCACGTTCTCTCCCGGCGAGTGCGCCGAGAACAAGGCACCCTGCGGGTCATGATCGGCATGTACTGCGATGCTCACCACTCCGGGTCTCCTGTACCGGCCGAGGCCGAGCCACTCTCGCAGTCGCGGGCCGGCAACGGACTCTGCCACGAGTGCTCCGCCCTCCTCGACTACTCCTACCGTCGCATCGACAGCTGCCACTTTGGCGAGGAGAAACCCACCTGTGCCCAGTGTCCCGTTCACTGCTACCGTCCGGAAATGCGGGAGCGGATCCGCGCGGTGATGCGCTATTCAGGACCCCGCATGACGCTTCGCCACCCATATCTGGCCGTCAGGCACCTGTTCGACTCCAGGAGCGCCCGCAGCAGGCCCTCAAGAGACGACTAGCGCGACGGAGCCGCCTGGCCCCTCATGGCGGGCGCCCCTTGGCGCACGCGACACACACCACCGCGAATAGTGTGATACTCGTAGATGAAGACTGACACTCTTGCCTGTCGGCCCCAGTATGGGCCTCGAGGTGGCGGTATCGAGGGGAGGTAGCGTCGTGCAAGACCACATAGTGATGGACCCAGAGAAGGCACCCGGGACCGAGCAGCCCGTGCGAATAATCCCCTGCCTGGACATGAAGGACGGCCGGGTGGTAAAAGGCGTCAACTTCGTCTCTCTGCGAGATGCCGGCGACCCGGTGGAGAACGCCCTCTACTATCAGCAGGAGGGAGCAGACCAACTGGCTATGCTGGACATCGCAGCCACCGTCGAGAACCGCAAGAACCGCCTTGAATGGGCGCAGCAGGTAGCCTCCGTGATCGACATCCCGCTGGTGGTAGGCGGGGGGATCTCCACCCTGGCCGATATGGAGGCGTTGTTTGAGGTGGGCGTGGCGGCGGTGTCGATCAACTCGGCGGCCGTTGCCCGGCCGGAGTTGGTGAAGGAAGCGGCGGAGACCTATGGACCCGAGCACATCATCGTGGCGATCGACGGCAGGCGCAACACGGCGCTGCCTTCCGGCTTCGAGGTCGTAGTGAGCGGCGGGCAGAAACCGGTCGGTCTGGACGCTGTGGAATGGGCCCGTCGCTGTGAAGCTCTTGGCGCAGGCGAGCTTCTGCCCACAAGCATGGACGGTGACGGCACCCTGGCCGGCTACGACCTCCCGTTCACCCGTGGCATCGCCGAGGCCGTCCAGATCCCGGTGATAGCGTCCGGGGGCGCCGGCACCCTCGAGCATTTCTACGAAGGGGTGGCTGAAGCCAAGGCCTCGGCCCTGCTCGCCGCGTCGGTCTTTCACTTCAGGACCTTCACCGTGCGACAAGTGAAGGAGTACCTGGCCGCACGCGGCGTGCCGGTAAGGCTCTGACCTGGGCGGCCCGGCAGCGAGATAAGCCCCCGCGTTGCGGGCGTTTTCGCGCCGCTTGCCCCCTGAAGAGTTACGGCATACACTCAGTATCAGGACGCGAACCGTCGACCACCGAGCGGTGAGAAAGGCAGGGTGAGTCTGCTCAGAGCTCAGGCCAGCCCCGATTGGCTACGTTTCATGCCAATGTGAATTGGGAGGGTCCTCATGTCACCAAACACCTCTTTTCCCAGGTCGACCGCGAGCCCGCGTCGGCGACTGGGTGCGACCGGTGCGCTCGGCGCCATCGTGCTGGTGGCCGTGACACTGTTGGTCGCGTCATTGGCCCTGGCTGCTGCCCCCAGTTTCCCCGACGTCCCTAGCTCCCACCGCTATCACGAGGCCATCACCGACCTAGCCTCCCGCGGCATCATCCAAGGCTACGACAACGGCACCTTCGGGCCCGACGACCCTGTCCTACGCCAGCAGTTCGCCAAGATGATCGTGCTGAGTTGCGGCTACCCTGTATCGGAACTGGACCTGTGTTTCTTCACTGATGTGGAATGGAGTGGCTTCAGCGGCCTCTACCCGGATAACTACGTGGCCGTGGCCGCAACGCACGGCATCACCGTGGGCAAGAGCCTCTTCAGTTTCGCGCCCTACGAGAACGTCAGCCGCTTCCAGGTCATCACCATGGTGGTGCGGGCCGCAGACGACCTGACCCGTCGTTACTGGATGATCCGCCGGCGGACTACGGATCCACCTGGGACCCCGTGCTTTCCACCGACCACGGTCCTAGCGCCCGCCGGGCCGAGTACAACGGCCTACTGGACGGCCTGCCCCTCGACCGATCGGATCCCTGGGGCGCCATGCCACGGGGTGAAGTGGCCCAGGTGCTTCACAATCTGCTTCAAAGCATCGATGCCGGGACGACCACCACGACGACGTCACCCCCTGTGGATCTCGTCGATATCGCCGACCTCAAGGGTATCGACTGGGAGGGGTTCCTGGGCCAGCAGGCGTTGGTCGAGGGAGTGTTCGTGCGCGATCCCCTGCCCATGCTGGTGACGGACCTGGACGTGGTCCGGGCGAATACACCGATGCCCGCGGATGACTACATCTTGCTCACCGGCTCCGCGGCGGAAGCCCTCGATCCGTCGATCTACGGAGGCCAGACGCTGCGGGTGCTGGGGCGGGTGACGCAGGACGGACAGTCCACGCTGAGCCCCGGCGGAGGCTTGACAGGTGGTGCTCCCGTCAACCTCTCGCTATCCGACATCGCCTTCAGCGTGTGGGGATCCGGTCCTCTGTTCTCGCCGCACGTCTACGACATCGAGATCGAGTACAACCCCGCGCCCGATCCCCACAAATACGCCGTGTTGTTCGCCGGAAGCGTCAACTACGAGAACGCGCACGTTCGCTACTGGAATGACCTGAAGTTCATGTACAGCACATTGGTGGGTCCTCTGGGCTTTCCGCGAGATCACGTCACGGTCCTGTATGCCGACGGCATGGCTCAGGATCTGATCCTGGGCGTGGACGGTGCGGCCACCGAGGCCAATCTCACCGCAGCCTTCCAGTCTCTGCGCGACACCACGAGCGACGACGACCTGATCTTCGTGTTCTTCTCCAACCACGGGGGTGGCTTCAACGCGGGTGACGACTACGACGGACGGCTGTGCGGCGGCGCCTGGGACGAGGGCGGGGATGAGGTCGGCGAGGCCCTGTCCGAGACTACGTACCAGCTCGACCTTAACGGTGACGGCGACACCAAGGACACGGTGTCTTGGGACGAGGAGCTATGCGCCTGGCAGCCCATCGGCGGCACCTCCACGATCTTGGACGACGAACTGCGCATCATGATGAGCGATTTGTCCTTCGACCGTCTGGTGATGCTGACCGGGACCTGCTTCGGTGGAGGATTGATCCACGACGTAGCCCAGGGCGGCGGCGACCGCGTCCTGATCTCCTCCGCCGCCGAGAACGAACCCTCGTGGGCCCGAGACGACCTGAACTTCTGCGAGTTCAGCTGCAACTTCACCAGCGCCCTCAGGGGCGAGGATCCCGAGGGGAATGTCGTCGACGCAGACACCAACAGCGATACCAAGGTCTCGGTGGTGGAGGCCTACAACTATGCGCTTTCGCTGCTCACGGCACCGGAAACCCCCTGGTACGAGGACAGCGGCGACGGCATCGCACATGCGGGGACCATGCCGGCGCAGGGAGAAGGCGCCCTGGGAGGTGTCACCTGGCTAGGACAGTAACGCAAGAAGCATCTTAGACTCGAGTCCCCGGGTGTAGCCGGGGAACGAGGGCACCGATGACCGCACCGGCCAGTGACCCAGCCACCACGTCGGTGTAGAAGTGCCTCCCGGCGCCCACCCGGGCGGCCGAGATGAGCGTGGCCCCTCCGGCCACGAGCATCCATGGCCAGATTCCCTTCTTACCTCGGAGGCGGGCCATCATTGCGTTCGCCGCCAGCGCCCCCGTCGTGTGGGCACAGTGGCCGGAGTAAAAGGAGCCGTAGCCGCGAGCCTCACGACCCAACTCAGGGAACAGGGGGGTGTAAACCCGGGGAACAGGCCGGGCGGCCACCGTTTTGACGACGATATTGGCGGCGGAGTTGATGGCGATCACCTCCGTGTAGACCAGGAGGTCCTTGAGCAGGTTTCGACTGGGGCCGCGCTCACGAAGCGAGGAGACGACGGGAGTGAACAGCGCCGCGATCTCCACGACATAACTCAGTGCGTCGAGCGGGCGGCTGTGCCACCGGACAACCTCTCGGTCCAAGGGATTGACGGCCTTTTCGTCGCAGGGAAAGCAGTGTGGCTCGACGAGGCGTTCCCTCACCGGTCGGCCGAGCAGCGCAACGAGCGATGCAGCCACGAGCACGAGCCCGTCGTTCTTCCACGAGACCGTGAAAGACCAACCATCTCCTACGGCCGCGCCGGTCACTCGACGATCACTGCTTTTGACCATCTCCTGGCTCAGATCGTCCATGGGGCACCCGCTCTTCCCGATCACGGGGACGATGATCCGCAGACCGCCCAGGGAGCGGAATAGGAATCGAACCCACCCACACATGCCGCGTTATGGCGCGCCCCTTGTCCCGGGCTACGGTCAAGCCTCTCCGTCTGTGCAACGATAAGCGGCATCTCACATAAGTATGCACGTACTTACATGTATCAAGATCACGCTACATGAAGATCACGACCGACGCAATCATCGCCTCTCCCCCGTCTCGTCGCCCTCTCCAGCGCAGGCCGAGAGCGAAGATGCTCAAGCTCAGCACGTGGTTCCGCCTCTCGCCAGCTCGAGATACCGCTCGGCGACCTTTCCCCAGGACGCGAACCGTAGGCGGCAGAGATCGTGGAGTCGATCACGAAAAGCAGGACTAGCGGTGGGGTAGCGACCGAGAACATGTATGGTCAGGCGCGAGAGTTCCTCGGTAAGGCAGTGACCGGGAGCGAGAGCCCTCAGCAGCGGGTCCGCCAAAGCGTCCGCCACCGCATCGACGATAGGGGCGAGGCCGGAGTGGAAGCATGCGAGGGGGAGCGCACCGGCGGACAGCGCCTCGATGGTGACGAGCCCGACTGCCTCCGGGAATACGGACGGCGCCAGCGAGACGTCCGCGGCCGCAAAAAGGCGACCAAGCTGGGCTGAGCTGAGATGGCCGAGAAAATGCACGGGCAGAGGGCCGACCTGGGGCAACGCGGCGGGAATCAGCTCACCGAACTCTGCTGGGGCATGGAGCTCATCCGCGCCCGCGGCAAGCGCCCGCGCGGCCGCCTCATCACCCCGGCCGAGAAGTGCGGCCAACTCGGCCAAGGGCGCCTGAGCCGGGCCCTCCCCCGCAATCAGCAACCGCACCGAAGGGTAGTGCGCAAGCACACGGGGTAGGCAAGAGACGGCATAGTGGACGCCCTTGGTCCACATCAGCCGACCGGCGTAGACCATGATAGGGTCCTCGGGGCGCAATTGAAGCCCATCGGGCAGAGGGATCTCACGGCTTAGAGCCTCGATCGCGGCCGCTCGATCGGGGGCAGGGGCAAAGATACGCGCATCGACCCCCGGCGGGATGGCATGAGTCTTGCTCGCCAACTCCAAGCCGTGCTCAGCCGCCCAGGTGATGATCTCGGCAGCGCCTGGTTCGGAGACGGTCACCACTGCGGCAGAGGCCTCCAGACCTTCCAGGGTGAAGGGGGCAAGCCGCCGATCATGCTTGACGCTGAAGTTGAGCTCTGATCCGTGCACGGTGACAACGTAGGGAGCAGCCACGGCGACAGCCTGCCTCACAAGGTACGGCGCCATCATCGCGTGGTTCGCAAGCACGAGGTCAGGGGGCCAGGCCGCAAATATGGCCCGCAGGGCAGAGACATTCTCGAGCACGTATGCATCGATCCACTCGGTAGGACTGTCCTGAAACGCCCGTACCTGCTCGGCCTCGAACCCCGGGAAAGGACCGTCCACATACACGAGCAGACGGCGAAGGTGCGGCCGAACGAGCCGGCAGCGCCCCTCGTAGAGCGGTTGCCGCACATCACCGAGGCGCACCGGCTCGATGTTGCCCCGGACGGCATAGACGGTATCGATGAAGTCATAGAGTTCGGGACCGCGCTCCTGGCAGACGAGAGTGACGTCATGGCCCAGCCGGACCAGTTCACGCACCATCTCGCGCGCGTATATGCCGCTTCCTGAGTCGTGAAGGTAGTACCCATGAACAACGGCGACACGCACTGCGACCTCCAGCAGGGATACGGCTAAGGCATTCGATTCTCGGCTAGAGCACCGAGACTATCACTAGTGCCACAGTCCGACGAGGTGCCCGGGAAGAAGCGGCAAGTCAAGAGTCAGGGTGCGCATTCGCGCCAAGCCTCCCTGCACGGCACACCAGCGGCTCTGGCAGCTCGCCGACCCCCGATCAGTGGGTTGGGGCCGCAAAGCGGCCACTTTGCTGACGCGGGTAAGCACCGGGTAAGCGCGCGTCGTTCCCGCCCGCGCACTCTCAGACGCACCCCGGCACCTTCGGGTTATGAGTTCCACAAAGCCTAGAAGACCTGTGTAGTTCCGGCGCATACTTGACTTTACTCCGGCAGGTACCGTGCAGGCGCAGCTCGGCCATGCTTTGAAAGCCCAACTTGCATATCTGGCCGGGCCCCCGGATAGAATGGGTACGAAACCATCGAGGTGATCTCGCCACTTCGTGTGACGCTTCGCCCCAACCGTCGATCCGAGGACAAATCATGAAGACACATACCGTCTATAGGACCTTCAACACCAGCCAGCGTCGTGAGTTCGTGCGCATCACCCCCGACGTGCAAGAAGCAGTAGACGAGGCCCAAGTCCAGCGAGGGAATGGCGTTAGTCAGCGCCATGCACATCACTGCCGGTGTGTGGGTAAACGACAACGAGTCCGGTATCCAGGCAGATGCCCTCGAATGGTTGGACAAGCTGGCGCCGCCCGCGTGGAAGAAGCCGGCGAACAAGGTCGCCGCGGCACTCCTGCCGGACGACGGTGACTATCGGCACCACCGCTCGGGCGAGGACAACGGAGACGCCCACCTTAAGAACATGCTGGTGCATCACCAAGTGATCGTGCCCATAACCGCAGGCCGGCTCGACCTGGGCCCCTGGCAGGAGATCTTCTACGCCGAATTCGACGGCCAGCGGCCCAAGAGATTGGTGATCAAGGTCATGGGGGAATAGCAGATGCCGGTCCAGGCAGCGAGCGGACGCTGCCTCGTCCAGATAAGGACAGGGAGACGACCGAGCACTGCGGCCTGGCCCTCATCGGCAACGGGGGTCGCAGCGAGATCCATCGTTTCGGCCCCGACCACTACGTGGCGGCGGGCCCGGGCCTTAGGTTTCTCAGCCAGTCGTCGAGACAGGAGGTGGTTCCCTGTCCGAATCGACGCCGGCCCGCCCTTTCAACACGTCCAGGAACTCATTCCCATATTTCTCCAACTTGCGCTCTCCGATTCCGCTCACCAATAGTAGATCCTCGAGGGTCTCCGGCCGTACCGCCGCCATCTCCCTAAGGGTAGAGTCATGGAAGATGACGTAGGCAGGCAGACGCTCTCGCTCAGCTATCTGGCGCCTCACCGCGCGCAGTCGTTCGAACAAAGAATCGTCCCTGGCGGCCCCGGTGTCAGCGGTTTTCGACCGACCTCGCTTGGCGCCCAGCTCCTCGACTCGCACGACCTTCGACCGCGGCCGCGCCAGCATGAGAGGTTCTTTGCCCCGCAGAAGTGGCGTCGCGGCAGGGGTGAGTCTCAAAGTGGGATACTGCCCCATCTCCTGGCGCAGATAGCCGAGATGGATCAGCTGTTGCAGAAGGCTCCGCCACGCATCCGCACTGAGATCGGTCCCGATACCGTACGTCGAGAGGCGGTCGTGTCGCAACTCGGTGATGCGCTGCTTTTCGGAACCTCGCAGCACGTCGACCACATGCCCCACGCCGAACCGTTCGCCCAGACGAAAAACACAGGAGAGCGCCTTCTGCGCGTCCACAGTCGCGTCGTACAGCTCGGGCGGATCCAGGCACACGTCGCAGTTGCCACAGTCGGATCCCATGCTCTCTCCCAGGTAGCCGAGCAGGGCTCGCCGCCTGCAGGATAGGGCCTGGGCGAAGCCCACCATGGCGCTGAGCTTGTGTTGTTCCACCGCCACCCGCTCTACGTTCTCGCCTGCATCGATGAGCGCTCGCACTCGGGGGACGTCTTCCCAGCCAAACAGCAACAGGGCGTCGGCCGGCAGTCCGTCCCGGCCGGCCCGGCCGATCTCCTGGTAGTAACCTTCCGGATGCTGAGGCAAGTCCCAATGGACGACGAAGCGGACGTTGGTCTTGTCGATCCCCATCCCGAAGGCGACCGTCGCGACCACGATCTGGACTTTGTCAAGGATGAACGCTTCCTGAGTCCGGTCCCGTTCCTCCGCCGACAACCCCGCGTGATAGGCCGCGGCGACGATGCCTCGCCGGCGCAAGTGGGCGGCCAAGTCATCCGTCCGCCTGCGCGTGGAGCAGTAGATGATCCCACTTTCGTCTTGATGTAAGGCAAGAAAGCGCTGAAGCTGAGTATGGGGATCATGTTTTTCAACCACCTGGAGCCGGATGTTGGGCCGGTCGAAACTGGATACGAAGTAGGCCGCTTCGCGAAGGCCCAGCTTCTCGCGGATGTCTTCGCGAGTGTGCGGGTCGGCAGTGGCCGTGAGCGCTATCAGCGGCGCTCGGGGGAAACGCTCCCTCAAGAGCCCCAGAGCCACGTACTCGGGCCGGAAGTCATGTCCCCATTGGGAGATACAGTGGGCCTCGTCGATCGCGATGAGAGCGACGCCACCTGGGGACCCATCGCCTATGTCCGAAGCTCCGCCGGGAAGTGCCGCCAAGCGATTGATGAAGCCTTCGCTCACGGCGCGCTCAGGTGAGACGTAGAGCAGGTCAAGCCGGCCGGCCATCAGACTCGGCCAGCACCCGCCGAGCGACCCCGGGTTCCAGCGAGGAGTTGTATGCGGCCGCCCGCACCCCAAGGGCAGTTAGCGCATCCACCTGGTCTTTCATGAGAGAAATGAGAGGTGAGACAACTATGCCCGTGCCTGGCCGAAGCATCGCAGGAATCTGGTAACAAAGCGACTTGCCACCCCCGCTGGGCATGAGCACGAAGGCGTCTTCCCCACGCAGGATTGTCTCAATGATCTGCTTCTGGTTTGGCCGGAACTCCGGGTAGCCGAAGACGCTGCGCAGGATATGGCCCGGGGTTGGCGTCATGGTTCCCCATGGTACCAATGCGGTGAACGAGATGTTGGACCTCCAGGCTGAGCTGGCTGAGGCCGCGGAGTAAGAAGTCCGCGCTCGGCACCGACCTAATGTCGCACGGGACCAGGCGGGCGGCCGGTAGTCGAGCTGGCCGGCCGTCGTCATGGCATCGATAGCCTGTTGCCACGAGAGCAGGCCCCCAGATCTTTTCTCAGGGTAGCCGGAGCAGGATTCGAACCCGCGAGCTTGAATCTTGCCCATGACGGTCGCCGGCTGATAGGTGACGGACACACATCACCGCGGGGGGCACTCTGGCAAGTTCTGCTAAGAGCTTGATTCCTCACCACTTCTCCAGCATCGCCGCCAGATACAACGATCTGCGGCTGACGGATTCTGAGCCGGTCGACTTGATGGTTAGCTCCTTGACGGGCCCGTCGGCCGTGACCGCGGCGGATGTGGGATGCGGCACCGGGCGCTACACGATCGAACTCATGCGCCGGCTTGGCGAGAACCTGTTCGTCTATTTCGTCGATTGCAGCAAGGACATGCTTGAACGGCTTCGCGCCGATCTGGACCTACTCGACCTCCCCGGGTTTGACATCCTGCCTTCTCGGGCTGAGAGATTGCCCCTTCCCGACGGGAACCTCGACTGCATGTTCGCCTTCAACGCCATCCATCATTTCGACCTGACCAGGTTCTTCCGAGAAGCCGGCAGGACTCTCCGCCCCGGAGGCCTCTTGTTCATCTACACCCGATTCCAAGATCAGAACAGCAGAAGCATCTGGGGCCAATGCTTTCCCGATTTCGCCAAGAAAGAGACGAGACTGTACGACGCGGAACACATGATCCGGACCATCGGCGCCGCTGAAGGCCTGGTTGTGCGTGATCTCACCCACTTCAGCTTCCAACGCGCGGCAACCGCTGATTGTCTCGTTCATCGGGCTAGAAACAGGCACTACTCAACCTTCTGCTTCTACGGACCAGACGAGCTGGAACGGGCCATAGAGGCATTCGAGGCCAATCTGAAGGAGAAGTTCGGGACTTCCGACATCCTAGAGTGGGTGGACGAGAATGTGATGATCACCGTGGAGAGAGCCTAGCCCTGGGTGAAGATCACTTCGCCGTGACCTACGTGGCGTCGTCCGGCAGCAGAGGCCCTTCGTAGTCCGAAGTCCCGGGCATGTTTGGAGCCTGCACGACCCGTTACATAGTGTGCCCATGGTCGGGCTCCCTGGCAGGCGTCGGGGAGATCACGCCGCTCAGGCGGTCACTCTCTGGACCTCTTCGATGGTGGTGATGCCCGCCAAGACCTTCAGGCGGCCGTCTTCGCGCAAGGACTTGATACCGGCGGAGACCGCGTAGTCGCGTATTTCATCGGTGGTCGCGTGGTTCAGGACCAGGCGCCGGAGCTCAGGGGTCACCGGCAGTACTTCGAACAGCCCTATCCTGCCGCTGTAGCCGGTTCCGAAACAGCGCTTGCATCCGACCGCTTTCCCGACATCTGCCTTGTCAACGCCCAGAAAGCGCCGCTCCTCATCGGTCATCGTCGATTTGGTGAGCGAGACCGTTTCCTTGCAGCGCGTGCAAAGGCGTCGGGCAAGCCTTTGGGCCACGATCAATTCCAGCGAGGAGGCGACCAGGTAGGCGGGAAGGCCCATTTCCACCAAACGTGTGACGGCCGTCGGGGCATCGTTCGTGTGAAGGGTGGAAAGCACCAGGTGCCCGGTCAACGAGGCTTCGGTGGCCACCAGGGCGGTCTCGTGGTCGCGGATCTCCCCGATCATGATGATATCGGGGTCACTGCGCACCAAGGAGCGGAGGAGGGAGGCGAAGGTGAGACCGATGTTGGAGCGCACCTGAGATTGCAGGACGCCGGGCATCCGTCGCTCCACCGGGTCTTCCACGGTGTAGATCTTCACCCTGGGGTCGTTGAGTTCCTCCAGTCCGGCGTACAAGGTGGTGGACTTCCCGGAGCCGGTCGGCCCGGTGACGAGTATCTCGCCCCAAGGCCGTTTGATCGTCTCTCGGATGAGCGCCAGCTCATCCTCCCCCATCCCCAGCTCTTCCAGAGTGATCGCGAAGTATCCGGTCGTCAAGCAAGCGGATGGTCACATTCTCGCCGAAGACCGTGGGGATGCTGGCGATACGGAGGTCGATCGACCCCTCGTCCGAGCGAAAGGTCGCCCGGCCGTCCTGGGGCAGACGCTTCTCGGCGATATCCATGTCGCCCAAGATCTTGATGCGGGACACGACCCCCGGCGTGATCTCCTTGCTGAGCTCGGTCAGGTGGTAGAGGATCCCATCCACCCGGATGCGGACTATCATCCGGTCGGCCTGGGGTTCGAAGTGGATGTCCGAGGCCCTCCGGTGCATCGCTGTGGCGATGATCTCGTCCACCAGGGAGACCACCGAGTCGTATTCGGCTAGCTCTCGGTCACTGGGGCCGGCAGGCTCCAGGTCGACCTGCTCGGCTCCAAGTCGACCGCGGGCCGCGTACGCGAACTCCCAGGCCTCGCTGATCGCCGCCAGGGTGGTGGCTACCGGTCTGACCTCCACACCGCTGATGAGGCGGACATCGTCCACAGTCATCACATCGGCCGGGTCGACCATGGCGAGGATCAAGTGCATCGCCTTCGTCAAAGTCGATGGGTAGCACCTGACGGGTACGGCAGAACTTCTCAGTGAGCAGCTTCGCTGCGCTTGGATTCGGCAGCAGTTCCCCAAAGGCCGAGAGCCCGTACATACTCTGCCACGCAAGAGCGTCGTTCAGTTGGGGAGCCGTGATGAAGTCGAACTGAGCGAGGGCCTCTCCCAACCTGGCCCCGGTCTCGCTCTGATAACGGAGACTCCGGGCGAGCTGCGCCTCGGTGATGATCCCTTGCTCGACAAGGATGTCACCCAGACGCAAAGTCCGAGCGAACTGCTTGCCGCTCCGTGTGTGAAGCCTATCCCCTTCTTCCGCTCTCGCCGGCGCCAATGTAACCGCCTCCATCCCGACTTGCCCGGAGCAGCGACTCCATAGGAGCCTCCCCGTCATATCATCGGCAGAGGAGACGATTGCTGAAGAAGGTCTGCAGCAGTGCGCGGATGGGAACAATAAGCTTACTGGTTTCGCCAACCGACGTCATGTAGAGAGGTGTTTTCATGGCATGGGAAGTTGATCTGGCTCATAGCAGTCTCGAGTTCGCTGTGCGGCACATGCTCGTCTCAACAGTCAAGGGCGCGTTCCTCACGTTCAGCGTTGATGCCCAGATCCAGGATGAGGACGTAGCCAAGTCGCGGGCCACTGTCCAGATTAACGCGGCCAGCTTAGACACCCGCGAGCCGCGGCGCGATATCCACCTGCGCTCTTCAGACTTCTTCGACGTCGAGCGCTTCCCCACCATGACCTACGCGGTCAGATCCATAGACAGGCTGAGTTCCGACCGCTACCGCATCAGCGGCGACCTCACGATCAAAGAGATCACCCGAGAGGTCGCCCTGGACGCGGAGATCCGCGGTCCGGTCTCCGACCCGTTCGGCGCCACGCGTCTGGGGATAAGCGCCGAAGGTCGAGTGAACCGCCACGACTACGGGTTGGATTGGAACCTCGTGACCGAAGCTGGTGGTCTGCTGGTCGGCGACGACGTGAAGATCAGCGTGGAGGCCGAGTTCATCAAGGCGTAGGCCTCCGAATCAGCCCCGTCTACGGCCCGGTCCTCATGCGTCCCCCAGATGTCCAGGGCATCGAGGGTGAGGTACTTGCCCGGGGCGCTACTTGAGCTGCGGACGATCTCTACCATGTGGTCGCCCTCGGGGAGGGTGCCGGTGGACCATGCGTTCACCTGGTAGGTGGATACCGGGGCGGCCAGATCGATCGTCGCCTGCTTCACTCCGTCGAGGTAGACGTCGGCCACCCCGGGGGTGAGGCCCTTCACCGCCATCCAGTCCAGGCGGGTGCCGCGGAAGTAGACGGTGGCCGAGGCCCCAGGCGTAGACGACCTTCCGTAGCTGCCCCCGGAGGCGAGGGTCTGGCCGATGCTGGACCAGGTGCCGGTGTAGTGGAATCGCGGGTCGGACTGCTCCCGGCGGCGACACTGGCCGAAATCGGCCGCCGTCACCGTGAGCCTGTCGCAATGGACACCGCTGATCGCAGAGCCCCGTCACGTCCTGACGCATCTGGGCCACGGGGATGCCAGCCCTCGGGTTGAGGCCAGGCGTTCGATTGGCAGAAGTAGGTCGCAAGTCCGTGCTGATAGAGCCAGTCGATGGTCGTGTAGTTGCCATAGACGCCCACTTGAGAGACGGGCACCACCGAGACGATGCCCCGGAAGTAGGCATCTATCTCACTACCGTCCGAGGCGGGGAAGTCGACCGTGTAGTAGACAGGGGTGGTAGTCGGAACACCGAGCCTCTCAAGGGCCGCGCAGAGCTTCCTGGGCATCCGCCACCCCGGCCGCGAAGCCGTCACGTGCCCGGAAGTGGTTGTCGGAGTCCTCGAACCAGAAGAAGTAGTCGACACCGGCGGCGGTCGCCGCCTCGAGTTCGGTGGTAGTGACCTGCCGCCACGCGGCCCCCTTCCACGGCAGATAGCGCCCGATGAAATCGCGGCCGGAGGCTTTGAGCCGGCGGAAGAAGGTCGGCCAGTCGACTTTGGTCATGGAATAGTCCACGCCGTAACGCCTGTCACCCGTCAGCACCTCCGCCACCTCCCCCCTCGTGGCGGAGGCGAAGAAGTCGAAGCTCGGTCCCATGCCCTGCAGGCCGTCGAGCAGTCCGGCGTAGGCCGCTTTCCTGGCCCAGGGGTAGTGAGTAGGATCGAAGTTGCCAAAGGACGGACTGTAGCTGGAGGGAGGCTCAGCCAGGTCGGCGGCCCGGGCCGCCATGGTGATGAGCTGGGCCCGCGTCACGTTGCCGGTAGGGTCAAAGGCTGATGCCGTCTTGCCCGTCATGATGCCGGCCGCGGCGCAAACGGCAATGTATTTGTCCGGGTAGAGGGGATCGCCGGGACTCAACCCGTGGCCGACGTCGCTGAACGGGCAGGTCTCGTCCCCGGTGACCGTCAGTCCCAGGGTCTTCACGATCACCTTGGCGAACTGCTGCCGGGTCATCTGACTGTTCGGCCGGAAGGTCCCGTCTGCGAACCCGCTGATGATGCCTCGACCCTTGAGGTCGTAGATGGCCGGCGCGTAGGGATGGGTGTCGGGGACATCCGAGAAGGAAGAAGCTGCCCAGGCGGACGGAGTGAAGAGCAGAAAAAGGACCAGAACTGGGACGCAAAGGAAGGCGACGCAAGAACCGCCCCTCGTAGGTAGCCGCATAGGTGGCCTCCAACAAGTCTGCTCTCCTCGACACGCCAAAACTACGCGTCATCGATGAGCTTGTCAAAACATGATCGATCAGAGCTTTGGGAGGCAACCGACCACTAAGTACGGATGGAGTGAGTCACCAGATGAACCGGCCAACCGCCGCTGCTGCGTTCATCTCCTCGCCGGCAGCCTGTACACCGATGACTCTTGCTCATGCATGACAACCCGGTTTCGTCCACGTGATTTCGCGTGATAGAGAGCATCGTCGGCGGCACGAAGCACCTCGTCGATCAGTCCTCCACGCGTCACCGCTCCTCCGATACTGACTGCCACGTTGATCTCGTTACCTTCGGCCACGATCGGCGCCTTACAAATGGCCAGGCGGATTCGCTCGAGAACCCCTTCCGTCTCGTCTCCATCAGCCCCCGGCACCACAACCAAGAATTCCTCTCCGCCGAAGCGCCCCAGGGCGTCGTATGGTCTCAGTGCACCCATGGATCGACTCACGAACTCCCGGAGCACATCGTCTCCCGCCGCGTGACCGAACCTGTCGTTCACGCGCTTGAAGCGGTCGATATCAATGAGGCCGGTTCCCAGAAGGCTCCTCTGGCGCTGCGTCCGCGCCATCTCTTCCTCCAGCCGTTCGAGTATGGCGCGCCGATTCAGGCTGCCGGTGAGAGAGTCGATCCGCGCCTGGATCTCCAAGCTGCGCTGGGTCTTAAGCAATTCCCCGTTGAGCTCCACGAATCTTCGCCCCACCTCCAAGCGAGCGCGAAGCTCTCCCCGGTCGAAGGGCTTTCCTAGGTAGTCGTTTGCCCCAGCGTTCAGCCCTTCGATGATGTCGCTTTTTCCATCTTTGGCGCTCAGAAGGATGATGTATGGAGGAGCCGGCAACTCGAGCGCCCGCACTCGGCGACACACCTCAAGACCGTCTAGGTCCGGCATCATCCAATCAAGAATGACAATGGAGGGCGCTTCGTCAAGTTGCAGCTGCCCCCAGGCCTCCTCGCCGTTGCAGGTGACCACAACCTCGTAGCCCCAACTCGAGAGGACGCGCTCAAGGAGGGTTCGTGAAACCGGATCGTCTTCAGCGATGAGCGCTCGCACGGCTATCGCCTGTCGATGGTCGTGAGATCTTTCTCAAGGCGGCCGAAAGCAGCCTGGACTTCTCGCACCGAGTCTTGGAGCTCCCGTTGTTCGCCTGCTCCGGCGAGCATCTCCAGGGCAGAAGCGGTCTTGCTGAGGGCCTTCGCTCCGACGCTCGCCGATGCTCCCTTCAGGGTGTGAGCGTTTCGCCGCAGAAGAGTGGCGTCGCCATCTCGAAGCGCCTGCTTCAGACCGGCCACCTGCCCGCGGGCTTCTTGTAGGAACTCGGCGACGATATCGGCTGCAGCCCGCTCGTCGTCATCCAGGAGTTCGAGAAGGACGGTCCTATCGAAGCTCGGTTCTTCTTGCCTGGGCTTGACCAGTGCTGGCGTCATGGGTTCGCTTCGCGCCTGCTTCAGGCCGCCGCCGTCGCCGGGATGGAGGTCAAGCCATTTCGCCAGCATGGCGCCGAGATCTGCCGGTTTGATGGGCTTGGCTAGGTAGTCGTCCATGCCGGCGTCGAGACATTCCTGCTTGTCGCGGACCATAGCATGGGCGGTGAGGGCTATTACGGGCACCCTCGGATTGCGGACACCCCGTCTACCCGCGCGGATCTGCCTGGTCGCTTCCAGGCCGTCCATCTCAGGCATCTGGACGTCCATGAGCACCAAGTCGTAGGTCGCTTTGCGCAGGGCCTCGATCGCCTCAGTTCCATCGCTGACCACATCGGCGCGATACCCCAGCCTCTCCAAGGTCTTAAGTGCCACTTTTTGGTTTACGGGGTTATCTTCCGCCAAGAGGATCCTCGCCCTTCGCCCCGCCCGCTCGGCCAGCGTGTGCCGGGTGATTATCGGAACCGATGAGCGTTCGTGTCTCGCGCTCCCGGCCGCCCTTCCAGCAACGGCGGCCAGACAGTCATAGAACTGCGATTGCCGGACCGGCTTGACCAGATAGGCCGCAAAGCCGATCTTCTCCAGGCGCGCTGCATCCCCCCGGATTCCGCCCGAGGTCATCATGACCAGGGCGGTTTCGGCGAGATCCGGGTGGGAAACGATCTGACCCCCGAGCATCTCCCCGTCTACCTCAGGCATATGCATGTCGAGGACGGCAATCTGAAATGGATCACCGCCGGAGACGGCCTCACGGAGCGCCGCAAGCGCGGTCGCTGCGCTCGCCACCTCTTGGTGCCGGCAACCCCATGACTCAAGCATGCCGGCAAGAGCTTTTCGGTTGGTCTCGTTATCATCGACGGCAAGAACGCGCAGGCCCGCTATGTCGGCGAACTCATCTTCGTCGAGGGCCGAGGCGGCACCAGTCTTGCCCAAGGTCACCCTGAACCAGAAGGTAGAGCCCATACCAGGCCGGCTGTCGGCCCCGATGGTGCCGCCCATCATCTCGACCAGTGCCTTCGCAATAGAGAGACCGAGACCGGTCCCGCCGTGCTTCCTGGTCGTGGACGGATCCGCCTGCGTGAACGGCTGGAACAACTCCTCCAGTCGCTCGGGGCTGACACCCATGCCAGTATCGTTGACGACAAACCTCAGGGTCTGAGAGCTTTCGTTCTCGGTTTCGAGGAGCACGTGAATGCTGACCTCGCCCTTCTCCGTGAATTTCACCGCGTTCCCCGCAAGGTTCGTGAGTACCTGGCGCAGCCTTCCTGGATCTCCGCGCAGCCTCGGGGCGACGTTCGGCTCCACCAAGGTGGCGAGTTCGATCCCCTTGTCCCAGGCTCGAAAGGCCAGCGCCGCCGTGAGGTCCTCGAGCGTGGTCCGCAGGTCGAAATCGGTGGTCTCTATCTCGAGCTTTCCGGCCTCGATCTTCGAGAAGTCGAGCACGTCACCGATGACCGTAAGCAGCGCGTCGGCGCTCGAACGGGCCATCTCCGCCAAGTCCCGCTGCTCCTCGTCGAGCTCGGTGCCCACAAGCAGGTCCAGCATTCCGGTAACCCCGTTCAAAGGGGTCCGGATCTCGTGGCTCATGTTGGCCAGAAAGAGGCTCTTCGCCTGACTCGCCTGTTGGGCTTCGCGAGCGAGGTCGTTGGCACGGTGCACCGCCACCTCGAGCTCACGGTTGGCGGCCTCGGCAGCTTCTTTGGCCCGGCGAACGTCCTCTTCCTGCCGCCGGCGCTCGCTGATGTCGCGACCGAAGGCGAAGTTGTATTCCCGGCCGTCGCACACGACGTGGTTGACCGTCAGATCCACGGGGAAGACCTCCCCGTCTTTGGTCTTATGGACCGACTCCATGATGATAGAGCCACGCTCCCTGATCAGTCGCCAGTGTTCTTCCCACCGGGCCGGCGACTGGCAGGGATCCAGATCGAATATGGTCATATGAAGCAGCTCTTCGCGCGAATAACCGTGTCGCCTGCATGTGGAATCGCTGACGTAGAGGATCTTGCCCTCGGGATCAAGCCAATGGATGAGATCGGCTGCCTGATCTATGGAAAGCTTGGTGAGACGCAACATCTCCTCGGTCCGCTTGCGCTCGCTTATGTCGCGAATGAAGGCGAAGTTGTACTCTCTGCCCCCGTGAAGAACGTAATTGGCCGCCACCTCGACGGGGAAGACTTCTCCCTCTTTGGTCCGGTGGGCGGCCTCGATGGTAATGGACCCGGCAGCCTTCATCTCCGTCCATCTAGCCGCCCAGGCTTCCTGCGTCATGGTCACGTGGACGTCAAAGATGGTCATGTTGAGCATTTCCTCGCGGCTGTAGCCGTAGCGGGCACAGGCGGCCTCGTTCGCGTAGAGAAACCGGCCTTCAGGGCTCACCCAGCACACGCACTCCGCAGCCAAGTCGACCGATATCTGGGTGAGCTTCAGAGCCGCCTCGGCCCTCTTACGCTCGGTGATGTCGGTGAATACAAGAAGAAGCGTCGGCTCTCCCGCCAGTTCTACCCGCGCCATCTGAAAGTGGAGCCATGAGGTCTTCCCCGCCGTCGAGGTGAACAGCTCCTCCCAGCACAGCCCCTGGCCGCTCGCCATTGTCTCCTGGGCCCGCTCGAGAAGACACGAGGTCCTCCAGGAGGTGATTTCGTTATAGTTCTGACTCAGCAGCTCCCTACGCGGTACACCGAGCAGTTCTGCCGCCACCTCATTCGCCGATAGGCAGTGGCCGTTGGCTGAGTAGGTGATGACGCCGTCCGGAAGAGCAGCCAGAAGCGCCCGGTTGAACGCGGATGTTTCGCTAGCTTGTTCCACCATTTGAGCCACGGCCGCCCTCCCCGCCCCTCAGATCGTCAAGTAGTTCGGTCTACGAGCCTCCCTGGGCACTCCCAGTGCAATGCTATACATCGACAGCGAGAGGCAGCCTCATGAATGAGAAGAACCGGTAGCACTCGCTGATTTCGTTCGGGCGGCCATGCCCGCGTCTCGCTGCGAGCCCCCAGAGTGCCGGCTAGCGGGAGACGGGCAGCTCGAAGACCGCTGCGACCGCCTCCTCCGCCATCCCCGTGCCTTCATGCTCGACTGACGAAAAGCACGCGACAGGGGCTAGAAACGCTACCAGCAGACACCGATCCCCTAGTCCTGCGATAGCGGCTCTAGTTCTTCCGGCTCGAACTCGCGGGTCCGACCATCCGCGAATTCCACCCGGATCGGCCAGCGGTCGTCGGAAAACGCGATACTCGCGACTCTTCCTTCTCTGCCGACCAAGTCGTGGTCGCACATGTCACGGTCGTCACACAGGCTGATGACCCTCACCTCATCTCCGACCTTCATCTGTATCACTCCCTTCTTGCTCAGCCGACAGCTCCCGAGGCGGAACAATGGGCACAAGGAGGTGGGAATCGTACCTGCCTCCTGAGTGGATCACGTGCTCTCCCTCGTTCACCAGGTCGAGGTGCCCGGTGGTGTGCCGCTCCGACGGGTAGAAGTAGATGTCACTCCCTTGGACCACCAGACGGAGCTTCTCGCCTTTCTCGAAGAGGATGCTGGTGGGCCAGATCTCGATGTCCACGGAGACTATCTCCGCCGGTTCGAGTTTCTGTTCCTTCGTGTGCCTGTGCACGGGTTGGTACGGGGTGGACTTCTCGTCATCCGACTCTCGATGAGAGGCGCGCAGCCAGCCCAGGGCGATGGGGCCATCGTCGTGGTTGCCGAAGTAGGGCAGAAGAACGAGGCAGCCCGCAGTGTCGATCTTCTCGAGCGCCACGAAGAGATCCAGATCGTCACAGCCGTCCGCCTGCACCCAGAGTCTCAACTTCATGTAGCCCGTGAGTTCAGTCCGCTCTGAGAACTCGACCTCGAACCGGGCGTTCTGAGTCCTGTCGTTCATGTCGTCCACGCGGTACCTGCAGGTCGACTCCTGCAACGGAAGAGAGTGGTCGAGGCTACCGTCGCCGCAGTCGAGGAAGTACTTCGTGTATACGGTGCGTGCGATCGGCCACTCGTTCTCGCTGCGCAGGCCGCCAACGTAGTACTTTTCCCTGATCTCGAGCGTGACCCTGGGCCAGTCCTTCACGTGGTTATCTATCTCGATTCCCTTGAGGAACCGGTTGAAGAACTGCCTCTGCTTCTCAACGTTCTCAGGCTGATAGAAATGCCACCACTTCTTGCGACCGTGGACGAGGAGCCACTTATGCTCGGATGAGATCTGCCTGAACCCCTCGATCGTCCCCCGGTTGTGAAGACCGTGGTCAGTCCAGGATGCGATCACAAAGGCAGGCACGGTTATCTTCGAGAGATCGGCGTTCTTGCTCGCCCAATAGTCATCGTAGAGAGGGTGGAGCTTCTGCATCTTGAGGAAATCCTCCGCCCGGGTGGTCGAGAAACGCACGCTCTCCTGCCACATGGGGCAGAACAGGCTGTCCGGGATCCCGCCATGGAAAGCGAACTCGCGGTAGAAATCGCTCACTCCCTCCCAGGGATTGATCGCCGCCAGATGGGGTGGGTTGGCCGCGGCGACTCTCCACTGGCTCCAGGCAAGATAGGAGACCCCGTGCATGCCCACCTTGCCGTTGCTCCAACTCTGGGTGCCGGCCCATTCGATAAGGTCGTACATGTCCTCGACTTCTTGCTCACTCATGTAGGTGAGGTCGCCCTCGGAGCCCCAACTGCCCCGCTGGTCGGCATAGATGACAACGTAGCCGTTCCGGGTCCAGTAGACGGGGTCAGCCGCCTCGAACCGGGTGAACTCGTTGAAATCGTGGTCGTTGATCCCGGTGTTCCCGATGCGGTCATATGAGACGTAGCCGTGCTTGCCGTAGGGCCCCCAGGCGATGATTGGGGGATACTGCCCCGGGCTGTCCGGGCGGAACACGTCGATGTAGATCTTGGCTTCGTCGCGCATGGGCACTGCGACGTCATACTCAATGATCATGCCCTTGTGTCGTTCGGTTCGGGGATTCAACCCGGGATATCCACCCTCGGCAGGCGGTACGACGTCCCCCCAGATCATCTCGTAAGGCATGGTGTGGCTCCTTCGGTTCTGTTGTGGGCTGAGGATCCCGGCGACTGGGCGTCGGCGTTACCGTGCCACGTAGCCGGCCGCTCGGATGGCCTCTGCCATCTGCTCCCTCCGTGCTTCGCCGGCCCGGCCGCGGACCGCGACCAACCCAGTGTCCAAGTCCACCACCACGTCTTCCACTCCTGGCACCGACCTGACTGCGCCAGTCACAGCGGTCACACAGTGTTGACAGCTCATCCCATCGACTCTTACTTCGAGTTCCATCTCGTCGCTATCGCTGGGCATCATCCACCTCTCATCGTCTTTTCCCTTGCGGGAAGCGACCGGTCGCTCTTCTGCTACTGGCATAAGTACCCCCGGACGGCCCTCATGCAGTCATTCGGGTCGTCGTCTGAGCAAGAACGGGGGTGCTGGTTTTTCCATCCCGCAAGGCGGGTAACAGAGCAACGAGACTGCTCAGTCCTGGTTGGAAGGATGTCGAGATGATTCCCCTTCGTTCGTACGAGAAGATCATCGAGAGAGCCCTCAAGTCGATCTCCAGCGGCCCCTGGACGGCGACCGATCTCGCCAGAGCCCGGGACGTCATAGACGACGACTTCTGCGGTCGCTACGGGCCGGACTGCACGAGCTCGGGCGTCCTCGACTGGCTTGACTCGCTGGATGCAGGTCAACAGGAGGAGCTGCTCTTTCAGGCGAACACCGATTGGAGTGCGAGCCAAGACCCGTGGGCTTTGGGTTCCGGCTGACGGGCACCGCAACTAAGCGGGCCATTGCGCGGCAGGTGATTCAGGTTCGACTTCACGCAGGGGGGTCGCCCTGACTTCAAGCATCGTGGCAGGATCGCTGACATTCACGAAACCGAGCGACACATCACTCGTCGCCAGGCGGGTGATCAAACGCGCCGCGAGAGCTGGTGTGAGCAGCCCACACGCCGTGCCAGCACGGGATCAGGCGTGTCTGTCCGGTCCGTTCGAGCTCAGTCTGCCGCATCCCGTGGTGACGAGTTCATCATGGTATTGTGACTGAAGGGTCCCAAAGACCCAAGGCTGGGCCCCACCGGCCGGGCTCGGTAGCTGAAGGGGGCGTGCGATTGTGGTAGTCGCTGCCACACGCGCCGAGGGACTGCGGATCGGTGGTCCGATTGCTATCAGAAAACAAAACCCAGGTAGCAGCTACCGAGCGCTACGCCCATCTGGACCTGGATCCGCGGCGCCGAGCGGCAGAAGCCATCGCCGGTCAGTTCGACCTGCTCCTTAACGGCCATTCGTGGCGACTGCGACCTCGGTCCCGACTCCGAGCTGCTGACGCCGCGCTTACCTCCTCTCCCCCACACCCCAGGTTCCCGGCCAAACCCGCTGACACAACATCAGACGGCCGCCGCGCTCACTGGGTGTTACGGGCAGCGGCGACGCGGGATTTGAACCTGCAACCTCCGGGTTATGAGTGAGAAGGGGGCCGTTTGCTCCCATGACGGCGAGTGACAGCAGGTGACGATTCTCCTGTAAATCAAGGATTTCTCCCGACCGTCCTAACAGCCTGTGAAGACCCGTTCTGAGCGGTTCTTTGGCAAACCGTTGGCAATACCCTGGGAAGAAGAGGCTGTGTGGATACGTGGTCTGTCGTATCTCTTGTCCATTGGAGATGCCTCGCTCTGACGATAGTCAGGAGACCAGCCTGTCCCGTGCAGCTTGACACAGTCAGCCCCCCCCTCCGTATACTGCAGCACAGGCGCGTCTGAGAGCAACCGGGCGGCGATCCGGGTACATATTGATGGGCCTGGGGAGATCACGGTGGAACGGACAATCACCTACTTCGAAAAGCCGGGACCAACCAACACCGACAGGACCCTCCGGCTGGCAGCGGAGCACGCCAGGCTCCGAGGCATCGGCAAGGTCATCCTCGCCTCTACGCGAGGCGTCACGGCCAAACGGGCCGCGGCACTCTTCGCCGGCACCGGCATCAAGCTGATCATCGTGCCCCACCAGTACGGCTTCACCGAGTCGCAACTCTTCCCTCCGGATCTGGTAGCCGCGCTGGAGCAGCAGGGCCACAAAGTCCATTTTGGCACCATGCTCTTTCACACCGACAAGTTCTACGGCTCCGGAGCGCCTGAGGCCATGGCGATGGTCTTGCGTACCATCTGTCAGGGCATCAAGGTGTGCGTCGAGATCACGCTGATGGCGGCCGATGGCGGGCATGTCACCCGCGGAGAAGAGGTCATCGCGGTATCCGGCACCCGTCGGGGGGCCGACACCGCGGTTGTCGCCGCTGCATCGACCTCCAGCAAGTTGCACGACCTCCACATCACCGAGATCCTCTGCAAGCCATTGCAGACGAAGTCTTGGGCCCAGGGTACTAGTCCCTACGACCCGCCGAATCCTACCCCGTCCTCAACGAAGAACCGTACTAGTAAGGGGATGATCGATGACCGAATCGAGGAAGACCAGGGATAGCAAGACTGTCCTGAAGAGCCTGGGTCAGTGCTCCTTCACGCGAAACGGCGATCCCGCCGCGATCGACGTCAAGGACGGCAAGATCCTCCGCATCAGGCCCCTTCATTTCGAGGACGAGTACACCAGGGAAGAGATCAAGCCCTGGAAGATCGAGAAGGACGGCAAGATCCTCGAACCTCAGCTCAAGAGCCACCTCGCCCCCTACATGCTCGCCTACAAGAAGCGCGTCTACTCTCCCAACCGGATCCTCTACCCCCTCACAGAGAGAAGACTGGGATCCGAACGGGGAGCGTAACGTCGAGAACCGGGGCAAGAGCAAGTACAGGCGGATCTCCTGGGACGAGGCGACCGACCATCATCGCGGCCGAGATCAAGCGAGTCCGTAAGACCTACGGTCCGTACGCCGTGCTCTGCCACGGCGACGGCCACGGCGAGACCAAGATGGTGCACGGCCCTCACTCCTGCCAGATGCTGCTCATGGAGAAGGCGGGCGGCTACACCCAGGCCGTGCGCAACGCCGACAGCTGGGAGGGCTGGTACTGGGGCGCGGAGCACGTGTGGGGCGAAGGCGTGCAGGGCCACATGATGCCCGCCGACAACATCCTGAACGACATCACCCAGCACACCCAGATGCTGATCGCCATCGGATGCGACCTCGAGACCACGCCCTGGGGCTTCGGCGGCCAGTTCCCCAGCAACGTCTGCTACTTCTGGACCGACATCGGCATCAAGCAGATCTCCATCGCCCCCGACCTCAACTACTACGCCGGCGTCCACGCCGACAAGTGGATCCCCATCCTGCCCAACACCGACGCCGCCCTGCATCTGGCCATCGCGTACACCTGGATCGAGGAAGGCACCTACGACAAGGAGTACGTCGACACCCACGTCGTCGGCTTCGAGCAGTTCCGCGCCTACGTGATGGGCGAGGAGGACGGCGTTCCCAAGACCCCGGAGTGGGCCGCCGAGAAGACCGGCGTCTCCGAATGGACCATCAAGGCGCTCGGCCCGCGAGTGGGCGGAGCAGGTGACCTCCACCCTCCACTACTACGGCGGCTCGTACATCCGCGGCCCGTACTGCCATGAGCCGGCGCGGCTGGAATGCTGCCTCATGGGGATGCAGGGCCTGGGCAAACCCGGCGCGCACGTCTACAACAAGATGGCCGACGGGCTCACGCAGCTCGACCTGCCCCGGCCGGAGAAGCCCGCTCAAGCTGGACGTCATCCGCAGCAAGGTCTGGAGCGGCCGTCCGCTGCTCGAGCTCACCCCGCAGATCATCCCCAAGACCCAGTTCCATCAGGCCATCCTCGACGGCGCCGGTGACCTCGATGGGGCAGCACCTCGCTCTACGCGCACATCGACGATCAGTTCAAGAAGTACACCTATCCCATCCCCGAAGGAAGAGGGCGGCAGCGAGGTCCACATGCTGTGGATGGACAACCCCTGCCGCAGCACCTGCTGGAACAACAGCATGGAGTCCATCCAGGCCTTCCGCAGCCCCAAGCTGGAGACGCATCGTGGTGCAGCACCCCTGGCTGGAGAACGACACCATCTACGCCGACATCATCCTGCCCGTCAACACCAAGCTCGAAGAGGAGGACTTCGCCCAGATCAGCAGCGCCTCGCCCGCTGAAGGGCATCGCCATCGAGGAGCAGGCCATCGAGCCGCTGGGCGAATCCCTGAGCGACTACGAGGCCGTCGGCGAAGTGGCCAAGAAGCTGGGCCTGTACGAGGAGTACACCGACGGCCTGACCGTCGACGAGAAGATCAAGTGGGGCTACGAGGTCTCGCGGTGTCGCCGACACTCATCACCTGGGAGGAGCTCGAAGAGAAGGGCTACTACTACATTCCCACCGAGGACGACTGGGAGAAGTACCCGGCCGGTCTGCGGCTCTTCTACGAAGATCCCGAGGCCAATCCCCTGAAGACCCCCACCGGCAAGCTGGAGTTCTTCTCCCAGCGCCTGGCCGACCACTTCCCCGACGATGAGGAACGGCCCCCCTATCCCAAGTGGATCGAGAAGGGCCCCAGCCACGACGAGCGGCTCTCCAGCGAACGGGCGAAGAAGTACCCGCTCCTCCTCGTGAGCAACCACGCCCGCTGGAGGACCCACGCCGAGAACGACGACATCACCTGGACCCGGGAGATCCGCACCTGCAAGGTCAAGGGCTACGACGGCTACATGTACGAGCCGGTGTGGATCCATCCCATCGACGCCGCGGCCCGAGGCATCAAGGACGGCGACATCGTCAAGGTCATCAACGAGCGCGGCACCGTCTCTGGGCGGCGCGCATCGTGTGGGAGCGCATCATGCCGGGCGTCATCTCCCAGGATCACGGCGCCCGGGCCGACATGATCTGCACCGAAGCCGGGCAACTCCGTCGACCGCGGCGGGGCGAACAACCTCATCTCCCCGGCCAACGGTACCTCCCAGAACTGCTGGGGCATGGCCACGAGCGGCTTCCTGGTCGACGTGCAGAAGGTGACCATGGCCGAGATGGAGGAGTGGCGCGAGAAATACCCTGAGGCGTTCGAGCGGGACTACGCCCCGGCTTCCGGGCTACGCTTCACGAGCTGGATCAGAGGAGAGGAGTAGCCGTGGGCAAGAAAGCCTTTGTCATCGACATAGCCCGCTGCAACGGCTGCTACTGCTGCCAGATCGCCTGCAAGGACGAGCACGTCGGCAACGACTGGTCGCCTTACGCCAAACCGCAACCCGACACCGGCCAGTTCTGGCTGAAGCTGAACGAATACGTGCGCGGCACGGTGCCCAAGGTGAAGCTCCACTACGTGCCGATGCCCTGCCAGCACTGCGCCGAGGCCCCCTGCCTCGAGGCCTGCCCGATCGAAGGCGCCATCTACAAGCGGGATGACGGCCTGGTCATCATCGATCCCCAGAAATGCACCGGGTGCCGAGAATGCCTGCTCTCCTGCCCCTACGACGCCCTCTTCTTCAACGACGACCTGAACATCGCGCAGAAGTGCACCGGCTGCGCCCACCTGCTCGACGATGGCTGGACTGTGCCTCGCTGCGTGGATATCTGCCCCACGGGCGCGATCAAGTTCGGCGATGAGTCCGAGTTCGCCGACGAGATCGCCAAGGCGACCGCGCTCTGGCCCGCGGACGAGACCAAGCCGCGCGTCTACTACCTGCAACATGCCGAAGCGATTCATCGGTGGCCTGGTTTACGACCCGGTCGAGAAGGAGATCGTGAGGGGCGCACGCTGCACTCTGGTCGACGCCTCGCGGTGAGAAACGCGTGACCCTGACCGATGGCTTCGGTGACTTCTGGTTCAAGGATCTGGAAGAAGAAACGTTCTCGCTCACCATCGAGGCGGACGGTTTTGCACCCGTGAGGTATACCTCCCTAGATACCAGCGACGACGTCAACCTGGGAGAGATCACGTTGGCAAAGCAAGGCCCCGTACCCCATGCCGGTGGTCGCTGACCCGGGCGGGAAGCATCGGCAGACTGCGTGTCTCACAGCCAAGCAGCCGCCCGGTGACGGTTCCGCTTGCTTAAGCGGCCTGACCTCCCCCAAGTACTCCCAGGAGTGGTCGCCGGCCCGAGGGATCAGTCGCTCAATCGACTAGTTTTGCTGCCAGGTGCCCCTCGTGGATGGCGTCGAAGATCTTGCGGGGGCTCACGCAGTCGCCGGCGTCGAGGACGCGCAAGGACTTGTCGCTCCGCAGGCCCTCGATCAGCTCGCGGTTGGGTCTGAAACCCGCGGCGAGGACCACCGAGTCGGCGGCGATGGCGGTCTCCTTGCCGGATCGGTCGGCCACGGTGATGCCGGTGTCGGTCACAGCCACGAGCCGCTGCCCCGTGTTGATGGTGACCTTCAGCGGCTGGAAACGCTCTTCGTAGACCTGGCGCTCGTCGAAGGTGATGTTGCACATGAACTCGTCGAGCATCTCGACAAAGACGACCTCTTTGCCCTGCTCGGCGAAAACGAGCCCCACCTCGGTGCCCACGATGCCGCCGCCGATGACCGCCACCGTGTCGCCGACTTTGGCCTCGCCACGTAGCACCGATGCGGCCGAGACCACTTTGGGATTGCCGATACCTGGGATGTCCTCCAGCCCGAGAGCGGTCGCTCCGGCGGCTACGATGACCGCGTCGTAGGGGCCGCCACCGCCCGAGCCGTCACCGCCCGAACCACCGGTCAGGTCGGCGAGCGCGGCCTCCTTCGCGACCACGGTGATCCCCAGCTTCTCCACCTGGGTCTTCAGGTAGGCGACGAGGGGCTTCAGGTCAGGAGCTTTGAACTCGGGAATCGAGGCCTCTAGAAGAGCGCCCCCCAACTCGCGTTTCTCGTAGAGTGTCACGGCGTGGCCCTTCAGCGTGCAGACGCGGGCCGCTTCCATGCCGGCCGGCCCGCCGCCTACCACGGCCACCCTTAGCGGGCGCTCGGCCGGGGTGATCTTGAACTCCTCTTCGCGGCAGAGGGCGACGTTCACCGTGCAGGAAACGGTGTTGGCGATGTGGTCCCCCCGGGCGAGACAGCCGTCGTTGCAACGGATGCAGGGTCTGATATCCTCCGGCCGGCCCTCTTTCGCCTTGAGCGGCCACTGCGGGTCGGCCCAGAGTGGCCGGCCCAGACCGATGAAATCGCCTTTGCCCTGGGCCAGGATGCTCTCGGCGAGGTTGGGCAGGTTGATGGAGCCCGAGGCTATCATCGGGAGCTTGACCACCTTTTTCACCGCCTCCGCCGCCCACACGTTGTGTGCCAGCGACATCCCCATGGGGCTCACTTCGTGGATGGTGGTGTGGTGGTTGCCGCCGGACATGTGGATGGCCGCCACCCCTCTGGCTTCCAGACGCTTGGACAGCTCGATCGTGTCTTCGATCGTGTGCCCCCCGGGCTCGTAGTCGGTGCCGCTCAGGCGCACGCAGATGGGGTAGTCGGGACCGACCTGAGCCTTGATCTCCTTGGTGATCTCGAGCAAGAAGCGCATACGGTTCTCAAGCGGGCCCCCATACCAGTCGGTCCGCTTGTTGCTGTAGGGCGAGAAGAAGTTGGAGATGAGGTAGCCGTGGCAGGCATGGATCTCCACCATGTCGAAGCCGGCGGTCTGGGCCCGCTTGGCCGCCTGGCCGAAGGCCTTCACGACCTCTTTGATCTCGACGACGGTCATGGGCACCGGGATGGGACAGCCGGCCGCGGTGATCTCCGGCCAGGGGACATCGGAGGCCGCCTTGGGCTGCTGGAGCGTGAACCGCTGCCTGCCTGCATGGGAGATCTGGATAGCCGCTCTCGCCCCGTTGGCTTTGATGGTGTCTGCGATGAGAGACAGCCCGGGGATGTGATCCATGCGGGCGATGCCCAGTTGGCAGGGTGAAGCCTGGCTGGCGTCGTTGTCCACCCAGGCGTACTCGACGATGACCATGGCGGCGCCGCCCTGGGCCACTTCCTTGTAGTAGCGGAGCATCCGGTCGGTGATGGAACCGTCGGGATTGGCGAGCCCAGTGTGCTGCGGAGCCTTGATGATCCGGTTCTTGAGCGTGACGTTCCCGATCCGACCTGGCTCGAACAGCTTGGGGAAACTGGTTTGCATTGGCTCATCTCTCCTTCCCGACGTTCTGCGACCTAGGACGGGTCAGGACCTGTTCGCGTCCGTTTAGATCATTGTCCCTGCCTCACCTATCTCCCATCCGCATCCTCCTGGGCACCCCTCCTCCTGCTCGGGTAGTCAGCGATGGGCTCAACAATGCACCATGCCGTATTGTCGGCGTCGGATCGTTCATCCTATGAATCAAATGATACTTTTCTCGGGCGAGTTGGCGAATCCGGCTCGCCGGCGCCGCTCTTCGGCCGATTCTCCCGGGACTAGAGATGGGCTATGACGTCGTCGGCAGTCGTGACGAGCGCAATCGCCGGGATCATCGACTTGATGACCACCTCGTGCAGTTCCTTGTTGCCGTCGGTGGTGGTATCCGAAGGGACGATGAGGTTGTACAGACGGTCGGCCAGAGCGAAAGCGGCCGTCGCCACGGACATGCCCGTGGCTACCCCCGTCAGCACCACAGTCTCTACCCCCTGCTCGACTAGATACTGCTCAAGATCGGTACCCCGGAAGACGTTGAACACCCAGTTGTAGAACACCGGCTCCCCAGCCACCGGCGCGAGCTCATCGATGACCTCCACGTCCCGCGTGCCCATATAGTTGGTCTTCGACTCCTTCGTACCCATCCAGAAGGGACCGTACACGGGCAACTTGGCGTCCACCGGAGTATGGGCGCAGACGAAAATCACCGGTAAGCCCTTTGCGCGGAACGCCTTCTGCAAGCCCTGCATCTTGGGGACGACCCCGTCCTCCCAGACGGCCCGGCAGTGCCCTAGCACCTCCAGAGGACTGGGCGCCTTGCAGATGGCGTTCTGCATGTGAACCAGCAGCAGCGCTGGCTTCCCGACCATCTCCCATTCGCTCATCGCCTTCTCCCTTCGCCCAAAAAGGGGCAGTGTGCTCCAACCATTCAGGAGTCTTTCATTCCGAGGAGTCTTCCATTGGCCAGCTGTAGACAAATATCTGCTCGCTTTCGACGACACCACGCTTCCAGTCGACAGCGCCCCGCACCAGTTCGCCGCTGATGAATACGGCGAAGTCGGTCTTGAGCCCGGAGTCGTCGGCGATCAAGTCGAGAAGGCTGGTGCTGCCGTCCTTGAGAAAGACGGAACTAAGGATGTCGCCGAGGGAGGCAGTCTCCGCTTGCACCTTGACCTCGCGAACTCGCCAGCCCGCCGCAGTGGCGCCAAGACCAGACATGATGTTCACTATGGCTCTCATGACCGCAATCCCCCCACGCTATGCATGGCGATGTCCCCGAGGTTGAGATCCTTGTCCACCTCGATAGGCCCGAGCTCTCTCGAAACGTAGCCTTCCTTTTGGATAGAGACCCGATATGTCCCCCTCTCATGTCCGTCGACCCAGAAGTCTCCGAACTCATCGGTGGGAACGGTCACCTCGCCACCCTGGGCAGCCTTATCGGCCACCGCGCCCTGGGCGCCAAGCCTCAGGGTGACCAGCGCGCCCTCGACGATCTCGTCGGCCTCCGGGTCGTAGACGGTACCGGCGATGAACGTCTTGGGCAGGCCGATGTAATAGACTCTTGGCTTGGCACTCAATTCGGGATGCAGCACTTCGGCTTCTGGCGATCAGGTCGTGCGAGCTCCTCTTCCTCCCCGAAGGTGAAGGCTCCGGTCGGGCAGGCCTCGGAACAACGGGTATCATTCCAGCCCTTGTCCAGCAGGTGGGCGCAGAAGGTGCATTTCTGGGCGATCTTCAGGTCTTCGTTGAAGTAGATGACGCCCTGGTAGGGGCAGGCTTCCACGCAGTTGTGGCTGCCCTTGCAGACCGTCGGGTCGATCACGACCAGTCCGTCATCCCGTCTTGTAGATGGCCTTCTCGGGACAGGCCTTGATGCACGGAGCGTCGTCGCAGTGCTGGCAGATCGTGTGCTCGTACGCCACCTTGACCTTGGGGACCTGGCCGCGGACCCGGTCGACGACCTTGGTCCAGAACTGGCCGGTGAGCGGCTGGGGCTTGGCGATGGGCGACCAGTCGTTGCCGCAGTGCTCGTCCTTGCAGGCGATCTGGCAATTGTGGCAGCCGTTGCACTTGGTGATGTCGATGATCATTACCTTGCCCATGTCACTCACCTCCTTCCAGGACCCGCTCCAAGCGGAGGCCGGCATCGGCTCGGTAGGGCCGGTTGAAGGCTTCGGGATATGCTTTCCGCAACTCCTCGAGATCGGGCGAGCTCCACTTCCACCAGGAAGCCGCTGCACACCATGCCGGCGGCGTTCTTGGAGGTGAGGTTGTGGGGGGTGATGGTGTTGATGGCGCCGCCCCGGTCCAGCACCCCGGGCACGATAGGATCCCAGCGGGCGCCGTGGTCGATGTAGACCGCGCCCGGGCGTGATCCTCTCGGTCACCCAGGCGCCGGCCAGCACAGCGCCCCTCTCGTTGTAGATCTTCACGACGTCGCCGTCGGCGATGCCCCGCGATGCGGCATCGGAGGGATGGATCCACAGCGGCTCGTAGTAGTAGCCGTCCGGACCCTTCACCTTGCAGGTATGGATCTCGCGCAGCCAGGTCATGTCATCGTGCTGCGAGTGAACCCTCCAGCGGGGATGGTTGGAGATCACGAGCAGAGGGAACTTCTTGCCCCGCTCGCCATCCCGGCTCTCCTGGTGAGACTCACCTTCCGGTATCCACTGCGGCACCGGCGGTCTCTCATCGTCATCCGGGAAGTGCTCGGCCAGGCGGGCGGAATAGAACTCGATCTTGCCGCTGGGGGTGGTAAGGGGGTTCTTCTCCGGGTCCTCGTAGAAATCGAGCAGCCCGGCTTTGTTCTTCTGCCAGTCCGGGTCCTGCGGGACGACGTAGTACCCCTTCTCCTTGAGCTCTTCGTAGGTGATCTCCCCAGCGGCGCCGGAGTTCTCCCAGCCGACCTTGATCCACTCCTCGACGGTCTTGCCCTCCGTGTACTCCTCCAGGAGGCCGAACCGTTCGGCGATGGCGCAGACGATCTCGTAGTCGCTCTTCGACTCGCCCCTGGGCTGGATGGCCTTGGGCTCGATAGAAGAGGCAGCTGAACTGGCCGCTCATCGACTCCACGCCGATGTCGTCGATCTCCATCACCGTCGAGGACGGCAGCACCAGGTCGGCGAGCATGGCAGTCGTTCTCCATCCACGGGTGCTGGGCCAGGATGAACTCGATCTTGGGATCCTGCAGCGCCCGGACGTAGGAGTTGGTGTCGTTCCAGCACGTGATCCAGGAGGGGCTGTCGGTCCAGATCATGTGGACTTCGGTTCCGCCTTCGCGGGGATAGGTGTACTTGATGAACTGCTGGTCGACGGAGTCGCGCGAAAGCGTGGTGCCGTACCAGCTGATCGGCGGGTTGAGGATCGCGTCGTGGATCAGGTCCTTGGGGATGAACTGCGGCGGGGTATCGGTGTACTTCCACCCGCGGTTGGCGCCAAGCAGAGTCGGGACGTACTTTGGCGGCGGGCAGGGGGATGTTGGACTTCTTGTTGTAGAGGCCCCACTCGATCATCTTGAACTGGTGCACGCCGGGCTTGCCCACGCCCTGCATCGCCAGGAGCAGGACCTGCAGTCTGGCCGGCTCGGTGGCATAGGGGCCTCTGATCCCCGGGCCGCCGTTGCCGATGGCGATGGAGACCGTCTTCTTGCCCCAGTACCGGGCCAGGGCCTTGATCGTGTAGGAGGGCACACCGGTGATGCGGAGCCGCCCATTTGGGGGTCTTGGGAATGCCGTCTTCCTTGCCCAAGACATAGTCCCGGAACTTGTCGAACCCGACGGTGTGGCTCTTCACGTACTCCTCGTCGTAGGTGCCTTCGGTCAGCCAGACGTGGGCGATGGCCAGATAGAGGGCGGCATCGGTGTTGGGCAGCACCGGGATCCACTTGTCGGCGTGCACCGCGGCGCCGTAGTTCAGATCGGGGGCGACGTAGATGGACTTGATGCCGATCTCGGTGAACCAGTAGCTGAGGCGACTGGCCAGTTGCCCGTTGAAGCCCCAGGGCGTGGTCTCCGGGTCGCAGCCCCAGAAGAGGATGCCGTCGGTGTTCTTGGAGACATCCCACATGACGTTGGTGACCGGCACCATCTGTCCCAGGTTCTCGCAACCCCACACGTGCTTGGCGCCCCAGTACCAGCCTTCCCAGCTGTCGGTGTTGCGGGTCTGCAGGGTATAGCCGCCCGAGCAGCCTGAGCAGCTGGCGGTTGCAGCCATGAGCGGAATGGACGCACTTGGTCTCGCCGTGTCCGTCGGACTGGGAGAGAATCGCCTCCATGCCGTACTTCTCCTTGATCCTTCTGATCTCGCTCGACCACGATATCCAGGGCTTCATCCCAGGAGATGCGCTTGTACTTGCTGATTCCGCGGTTCTGCGGATTCCTCTCGCCGTTCGGGTCCCAGTCCACCCTCTTGAGGGGATAGAGGACTCGGTTGGGGGAATAGACCCGGTTCTTGTAGCCGAGGCTGAAGGGAGGGATGAGAGACTTCATCGACGGAGAGAAGGTCTTGCCGCGGGCCTTCATCTTCCACGGGCTTGAGATCGGGATACTTCCAGTCGTAGTGAAGAGGCCGGATGCGGACGATCTTGCCGTCGTCGCACTCCACCTGCACGCTGTTCGAGTCGGCGGCGATCGAGCAGAACGCGAGCCCTCGGACGACTGTCCTCTCTCCATGTTTCTTCCTGCGTGTGTCTGACATCCGTTCCCACCCTCCGCCATGACCGCGCCGACACGAACACCCGAGCAGTTAGGCGATACTCATGTCCTAGCCATCGCCCGCTCATCCCGGTCGGTGAGCCAAGCGCTACCCAGCAATATGCGTGGTAGACAGAGGAGAGAAGGCGGGAGCTGTTTGGCCGCACTTTTCATCGCGAGCAGGGTTGTACGACGATGGCATATCCGTCTGGGCACGTACACCTTCGGCACGGTCAGCCCGTGGTCCTAGTCATGCCTGTTTGCCTTTCTGCGGCTGCCAGAACACTCACTCGCTCGCTTCCGGGGATTGAACAGACTAGATCAACGTGATGATGTTCTGAACGTAGTTCCTATAGTTGAAGGTGCACTTGGGGGCGCCCTCGATCCAGTTGGCCGTTTCCCCATATGTGTTGTATTCGGGCGGCAGTATCATGCCGCGGAGGAAAGTGGCTGTGTTCCCCGGTTCCGAAGTAGAGACGAGGGGGTAGGATCCCTCTTCGTACCACGCGTCTCCTGGGGCACGGTTGTCAGAACACTCCCCTTTTTCGGACTCAATCAAGAGTTGCCCCTCTCTCATGCAACGGATGCCGGAGCCTGGGTGCGAGTGTAGTCCGGTGCTTCCCTCGTGGCGAATGATCGAGTCGAGGCGGAACAAATACTTGGAGGTCGGTACAAGTTCGAACATCCTGACACGGCGGGACATCCGCAAACGAGAACTGATGTTCTCGCCGATAGCCAGATTGTTGGGCGCGCTTGTTCGCACCAGCTCCCAGCGCCATACTGTGGCACCCGCTGGTCCAGCCTCGATACGCAGTACATCCCGTGCGTACACAGCCGAATCCTTCTCGAGCAGAGCTCCGTTGACTACCGCCGAGCCATCGAAGATGTAAACGTTGGAGTGCTGCGCCTCCAAATCTGCAGTCGGTTTGGCACCCGGACCGTAGGTGTCGTGATAGAGCCTAAGTGTATACATTGGGCCACGCCTCCATCATTGAATTACCTTGAGGCTACTCATCCATACCAATCCTAGCTGCTGTAAGAGTGTGGCTTTACTTCGCCCGGCACAAGTACCGAGGAACCACCGGCGCTTCCGACAATCACCCCCTCTCTTGCCCGATCTAGAGGAGGCCCGAGGGCCTCGCAGAGACTGCTTAATCTGGCCTAACGCTTGGGCCCGTGATCTAGCACTCGAAGCCAAGAACTGGGAACGCGCATCTGATGATGACGAGTTTAAGACTAGCGTACCAGACGCACAGGAGACTGTGGTCGCGAGCCATCAACACCAACTGCGCGCCGGATATCCGTGCACAAGTACCACTTGCTCCCCCATTGCGCCATCGGGGAGCTGCTGCTGTTTACCGTATCGGTCCACCACGCGTGCTCGCTCAATTTGCTCGATGAGGGTGGACGCTGGCTGGGCACACGCTATCTTGACTATTGATACGGGCGCTCCTATTCTCCAACAAGGGTGCGCGCCCACATCCCCGGGCAAATGCCTCGTGTGTCATGGCTTCTGTCTAACGCGAAAGAGAGGAATGCGCATGGAAAGAGGAGACGTAACCCGCCGAGAATTCCTAAAAATAGCCGGCATCGCCGGGGCGACGATCGGAATGGGCGCTGGCCTGGGCGGTCTCGTGGCCGCCTGCGGCGAAGAGGAGACGACTACCACCACAGCTGCGGCGACTAGCACCACGGCGGCAGCTGAAACCACCACCACTGCTGCCGCCAGCACTACAACCGTCAGCGCGGGCGCGGAGACGGGCCGGGAGATCAAGATCGGCTATGTCGCCACAACCACTGGTCCACTTGCAGTGTTCGGGGTAGCGGATGAGTACTGTCTCGCGCGAGCGAAGGAGGGCTTTGCCGACGGGGTCGTGTGCGGGGACGGACAGAAACACCCGGTGTCGATCATTGTCGAGGACAGCCAGTCTGACTCGAACCGGGCGGCTCAGGTCGCGGGCGACCTTATCAATAATGCCAAGGTCGATATGATTGGGGCTGGGTCGACGGGCACTAACGCCACGCCGGTCGCCGATCAGTCGGAGGCCTACGGGGTTCCGTGTCTCACCACGGATGATCCGTGGCAGAACTACTTGATCCCGCGGGGCGGCGATTTGAGCACAGTCTACAAGTGGACCTACAACGCCTTCTGGGGCACCGAAGACATCATCGCCACCTTCATGGACGTTTTTGGCCAGCTGCAGACCAACAAGAAGATCGCGGTGATACTACCCAACGACGCCCTCGGAATCCCGTGGCTCGCAGCGTTCCAGGAAGCTCTCCCCGCAGCCGGTTGGGATCCATTGTTCGCCGACTTGTACACTCCCGGCCTCGAGGACTACTCGGCTGATATCTCGGCCTTCAAGCAATATGGCTGCGAAATCCTCTTTGGCGAGTTCTCCCCGCCGGATTTCACCAACTTCTGGACGCAGTCTCTTCAGCAGGGGTTCAACCCCAAAGTGGCGGCTCCGATCGTATCGCTCGCGTTTCCTGAGGACGCGGCCGCTCTCGGAGACAAAGCCAACAATCTGTGCGGCGAGCTCAGCTGGCATCCAAAGGCACCTTTCACCTCGGCATTTCTGAACGGCGAGAGCTGCCAGCAGTTCGCGGACAAGTTCACCGAGTTCAACGGCAAGCAGTGGAACCAATCCCTGACGCACTTCCTCATCTTCGAATGGGTGTGGGACGTCCTCAAACGCGCAAAGAGCGTGGATGACAAGAACGCGATCATCGAGGCAGTGAAGTCCACGAGGATGGATAGCATCGCCGGGCCAATCGACTTCACCGGGGCCATCGAGACGGAGATCAGACCAGGTGTGGGCTTGGTTAGTGCCAACTGCTACAAGACCCCAATGTTCGGCAATCAGTGGCGCAAGGCCACAAGTGGCCCGTTCCCCTATGAGGCCACTATCATCAGCAACGTGGCAGGGTCGATGGTGCCGGTACAGGATAAGGTCCAGGAGTTGGTCTACTCATAGGTATGAGACATACGGCGGGTAGTTGCGGGCTCGCGGTCGCGAGCCCGCAACTACCCCAGCAGGGCTCCAAAAACCGGCCTGATGTCTGAACTCCGATTTGCAGGATCGTCCCTGCAAGCCCGATCAGTCCGAGGTGCCGGTCAACTTGTGTACCCTGAGGTTTTGTCACGACTCCTACCGCCGGACAGCCGAACAGCACAAGATCTCGAAGCGTACTACCGTATCGCGTACGGCTTGAACGGCTCGGCCACGGTCATCACGAACGCGCTCGAGCAAGACAGCGCCATATACTGCAAGGGGGCGTTGCCTCAGTCGAGGCTGGCCGGGACGGGGCGGCCATATCCATGATCAATAACAAGGAGAGTCGATCACGATGGCGGACCTAAAGACGGGGTTCGGCGGGCTTTCAATGCGGAACCCAATCGGTATTGCTCCGCTGGATCCAGCGATTGCGTACGCCAGACAACCAAGAGTGCATGCTGATTGGCTGCTGCGTCACGTGGAGGCCGGCGCTGGCTACCTGTATCTAGGTGGCACGCGGCTTCAGGCATCTGATCCCAAGGAAAGCCAGCCGGCGCAGAAGTTCTTGAAGATTCAATGCCCAGGATTTGCCAAAAGGGAGAGCATTCACGCGACGGGCGATATTACGTCCACGCAATTTTTCCTAGAGACCGCACTTAAGATCATTGCACTTGTAAAGCCCGAGCTGCCCGAGGATGTCCCTTTGATAGCGCAGCCCAACGTTCCGGGAGCAGATCTGGAGGACTGGGCTAGGCTGTGTCAACTACTCGAAGAAGCCGGGGCAGACGCGCTGGAGCTGAACTTCTGCCCCCTCTCCATGGCGGGAAAGGAGCAAAGCACGCAGCGCAGTCCCATAGACGAGGTTGACACCCTCGAGATGAGGACGCTTCGACAGCTCGGTCTCGTTCCGGGCCTGGGTGAGATTGCCGAAGTTCTTCCGATTGTCATTCGAGAATGCGCGCAGGCGGTGAACATCCCCATAGGGCTCAAGCCGTCGGCAGAGGTTGGTTTCCCCCGATGCGTGGCCCTTGCGAAGTTGTCCACGGAGGCTGGTGCAGCCTGGGTGGCAAACGTGACCGCAGGCTTGACAGTCGCCCCGCCGGACATATACCGGGGTGGCCGATCTCCCTGGGAGAAGGTTGGTCTTGACATAAATCCCTTCGCCGGAACCTGTGGGCCTACCAATCGTTATCACTGCCGGAAAACCACGGCCACCATCGCCAAGTTTGTGCCCGAGGTGGACATCATGGCTATCGGTGGGCTGGTGAACCCGGAGCACGTGGTCGAGATGCTGATGCTCGGTGCCAAGACGGTGGGGCTCTCGTCCGGATTCTTCTGGAAAGGTAGGGCCCTCTTGCGGAACTCGCTTGCATTCTTGAGCCGCTTCTTGGATGAGCATGGTTATGAAAGCGTTCAAGACATAGTTGGCCTGGGCCTTCAGTACATTCAGCCGGTGGATGACACCACAGACTGGAAGGTGGGCCAAATCTCTGCGCGCGTGGATACGGCCAAGTGCAACAACTGCGGAATTTGCTCCGACTCCTTCTGTCCGGTGCCGGTGACGAGGGACGACGGGTATCCCTGGATTGATGAAGCGAAATGTCAAGCTTGCGGCATGTGCGTGGCAACTTGTCCGTCCGATGCCATCTCAATTGAGAGGATCGCCACGTGAGGGGCGGAGACTGCTGCCGGAGCAGCCATAGACAGCCTCGACGGGATCTTGTGAAGGAAAGATGATAAGAGCCGACTACATCCAGGTCGGCCCGATCACTGTTCCCTGAATCAGTGAGATGCCCGAAGAGGGCATTGGACTGAAAGCCAGCACCCATAGGAAAGTGTGCAACCTGAGACATGGAAAGAAAACGAACAGAAATGCGGTCCGAGGTACTCCAACCTGCGCTGCGAGTGAGACCCACCATATGGAGTTTCTCTAGAAAACGGCACGAAGTCGATCAGGCAAGTGCGACGAACAATGTGCTGGATTGCGCTGTAGGCTCTAACGCTCTGGGGACCTCACCGAAAGTGGTAGAAGCTGCCAACAACTACAGCTGGCGCACCTTGTCAACGTACCCGGACACAAGCTATCGGACCCTGAAGCGACAGATCTGTCAATTCTGGTCTAGGTATGCGCAACTGAGCCCGGAGAACATCAAGATGGCGAATGGCGCGGGGATAGTCCTGTCTCGGCTGAACCAGTTGTTCATCGAACCTGGTGTCAGCGCACTGGGTTACGTGCCTCAGTTCAAGGACTACATGGAAGACGTGGTGATACTTGGCGGCCGGTTCCAGGGGGTCCCGCTCGAAGCCTCTGAAGGATTCAAGTTTCGCGTAGCAGGGTTCTTGAACACGATCGGCACTGGATTCGCGGTTGTCTATGTCGACAACCCAAATAACCCCACTGGACAGTACATTGGCCTGGACGAGGTGGAGGCGATAGCGTCTGAATGTGCCAGACGAGGCACCGTTCTGGTCGTAGATGAGGCCTTCGGTGACTATGTTCCAGAAGACTGTTCAGCAGTCAGCCTTTTGAACAGGTACGGCAATGTAGTCGTGACGCGAACCTTCAGCAAAGGTATGGGCATAGCTGACTTTCGTGTGGGTTACGGAGTAATGTCTAGCGAGTTGGGACAATACTATGACCGCGTGGACCCCCCCTTCCAGATCTCTAGTCTTGCTGCTTTTCTCGCCGGCGAGGCTCTACATGATCATGGGTTTGTTGAGGCGAACAGGGAGAGGATCAGAGTTCATAAGGCAAGGCTAACGTCTGGACTTCGCGAAAGAGGCTATGTCGTGGCCGAGACTCACGATACTTGCCCACTTTTTCTGTTGGGGCTAGATGATGAGGATATCGACTTACGGGGACAGTTGCTGGCGAAAGGGATACGCACGATTGCGGGTACAGACTTCGAGAACTTAACGAGCAACTACGTGCGGGTTAACACCCCTGCCGACGTGGAGGAGTTCTTGGCCCGACTTGATGGTCAAAAGGCGAGTGGATAACCTGAACGGTAGAGGGGAATTCACGACTACCAGCGACCTCCTGGGGTCGGGCTACTATTGCCTACCCTAGTTTATGGACCGGTGGCAATAGGAGTCTGCTGTTCTTGGCCATAATCTTGAAGATCGGAGCGTGAGCAGGATGAGTCCCCATATGACCCCAGAGGAGTTCCGGCGCCAGGGTCACGCCGCCGTCGACTGGCTGGCTGAGTACTTCTTACGGGTCGACGAACTGCCGGTGGTCTCGACGGTGGAACCGGGCGCCATCCGTTCGAAGCTGCCGGGTGAGCCGCCCGAGCACGGGGAATCCATGGATGCCGTGCTGCGCGACTTGGACGAGATCATCCTTCCTGGGATTACCCACTGGCAGTCACCCAATTTCTTCGCCTACTTTCCCGGCAACACCTCGGGCCCGGCCATTCTAGGTGAACTTCTATCAGCTGGGCTCAACGTGCAGGGTATGCTGTGGGCTACCAGCCCGGCCTGTACGGAGCTCGAGACACACGTGCTGGACTGGCTGGCTGATCTCCTTGCCCTGCCCGGCACGTTCCGTTCCAGTGGCCGCGGCGGCGGCGTCATTCAGGATTCGGCCTCCGCAAGCACTCTGTGCGCCGTGGTGGCGGCCCGTGAGCACGCTACGGAGTATGTGAGCAACCAGCGTGGCTGCGATGGCACGCTTGTCGCCTATTCCTCCAGCCAGGCTCACTCCTCGGTTGAGAAGGGCATCCGCATCGCCGGTATCGGCAGCGACCGGCTGCGACAGATCGAGGTGGACGAGAGCTATGCCATGCGACCGGAAGCGCTCGAGGAGGCTGTGCTTGCCGATCGGGCCGCCGGCCTGCAGCCTTTCATGGTCGTGGCTACGGTTGGGACGACCTCTTCGAATGCCCTCGACCCCCTTCCCGCGATCGGAGAGATCTGCCGCCGGCATCGACTTTGGCTCCACGTCGATGCCGCCATGAGCGGTACGGCCGCTGTATGCCCCGAGTTTCGCTTCATTCATGAGGGCCTTGAGCTGGTCGACAGCTATGTCTTCGATCCTCACAAGTGGATGTTCGGCGGCTTGGACTGCAGTTGTTTTTTCGTTGCCGACCGGCGGAGGCTCATCGGGGCTCTTGGGATCCTCCCGGAATACCTGCGCAACGCGGCCACCGCTTCCGGCGAAGTGATCGACTACAGGGATTGGCAGATACCGCTGGGGCACCGCTTCCGCTCCCTGAAACTCTGGATGATGATCAGACACTACGGCGCCGAAGGGTTGCGCACAGCCGTCCGCGAGCATGTAGCTCTGGCCCAGGAATTCGCGTCGTGGGTGAGGGCCGACCCACGCTTCGAAACGGCGGCTCCGGCCCCTCTCAATCTCGTCTGCTTCCGGCACAAGGACGGAGATGAGACGAATCAGGCCATCATGGACCGGGTGAACTCCTCAGGGAAGATGTACATCAGCCACACCCGGCTGGACGATCGTATGACCCTGAGGATGTGCGTCGCCCAGGAGCACACCGCGAGACGGCATGTGCTCCGAGCATGGAAGCTGATTCAAGAAGCGGCTTCAGCGCCTGCGCCCGGGACTTAGGCCTGCGACGAGGCCCGTTCCCTGCCATGATAGCGGGGTGACATGTCGTGATGATTTGCCTGGCGTTCAGCGCGTTCCCTGAGAGCTGTCCGCATTGGTGATCTCAAGTGCAATAGGGACTGCCCGTGACGAATCGGACACTGACAGGCATGTTCAATTGGGCCGTTACTTCTTGGCGATAGCAGCGGCAACCTCAATCTCTATCCGCATATCGGGCAGGTCAAGCTCGATGCCTTTCAGCAAAACCCCGGCGCGAGGATTTTCCTTGAGGTCGGGGGCATACCTGGTGAAGAACTCGTCGGTGCTCTTAAGCATGTCCCACTTATCATCTCTATCGACAATGAAGAAGTTGATCCAGTAGATATCCTCGAGCCTGGCGCCAACTCCTTCCAGTATCTCCTTGATTCTCATCCAGCAGGCGGTGGTCTGCTCCTTAATCCCGCCCACGACGTTGCCGACGCGGTCTCGCTCTTCCTGCCAGTTCTGGGGCTCTCTGTCTGTCTCCGGGTTCCTCCCGGTCTGCCCGGCCAGCCAGATGATACGGTCCACCTTATCCAGCTTCACGTCGATGCACGAGGCCCAGGGCATTTGATGGGTGCCGTGGTAGAAGGGGTAAACCGTGAAGGCAGGATACTCTTTCGCGAGGTCCTTTCTGAACGCTGCGGTCATGGCGCTTCCTCCTTTGAGCAGCACACTTCAGGTCCGGGCTTTCGAGCAGACCATACAGAAGAAGTCGAAGGCCCTCGAGACGACCATCCTCACGAGACCGCCGGCCCACAACGTTCCACAGATAGGATTCGAGGTCGTAGAACTAGCGATAGTCAACATTCAAAGCAGAAGCCTTTTTGCATCAGGTACTCACTCAGGGGTCACACCTGTTGCGTGAGTCTCCGCGCCAGATCCAATAATCGCTCCCTATCCCCTATCTGGCATTCTGCTCAACAACTTCTGCATCTCTTCCCGGGCTCGCTCCAAGTCGGCCTCGGCAGCAGATTCGGGCTGGGCAGAGGGACCAGAATCGTCTCGTGGCCCAGTACTGGGCGCGGGGGCTTGATGGAACCAGTCGCCCCGGTTCATGAGCATCCTCCCCCGGCGTTCTGCGGGGAGAAGACCCCGTGTCTCCCTTGTGGCGACCGGCGGCATCCTGCTTTCCGCTTGAACGAGGAGGTCGGAGGGCAGTAGACCCAGCGCCTCCGCGATCCGCACCAGTACCGGAGAGGACGGAGGCTTGCGGCCGTTCTCGATCTCCGAGACGTAGGAGTAGGAGATGTCGGCCCGCTGGGCTAGGTCCTTCCGGCTCAAGCCACGCTCGATGCGTATGACCTTGACCGCCCGACCCATGAGGAAGCGAAGCTCTCGCCGATGTTCGAGTCGCCCCGGTCATCAGATTCCATGACCTCACCATTCCCTCGTGAGGAGTTGTAAGCGGCCGCCCGCACCCCAAGTACGGTCAGCGCATCCACCTGGTCTTTCATGAGAGAAATGAGAGGTGAGACGACTATGCCCGTGCCTGGCCGAAGCATCGCAGGGATCTGGTAACAAAGCGACTTGCCACCCCCGCCGGGCATGAGCACAAAGCCGTCTTCCCCTCGCAGGATTGTTTCAATGATCTGCTTCTGGTTTGGCCGGAACTCCGGGTAGCCGAAGATGCTGCGCAGGATATGGCCCGGGGTTGGCGGCATGGTGCCCCATGGTACCAATGCGGTGAACAAGATGTCGGACCTCGATCCTGGGCTGACCTGGATCCTGGAGGTGCTGGGAGAAGGCGCGGAGACGAATCGCCTCAGTGGTCGGTTGATCGCCCCCCTGCACCTGCGACCTTCGGGTTACCAACCCGACGGTCGGTTGTTCACCGGGTGTCGGTTGGCGATTGTGTGCCGCGCCCAGCACGACCCGCCACCTCGTCCGGCCGTCCCTAGTTGACAAAAAAGCAATAATTACATAAGTTTCTTATGTAAAACGCGCCAAGGGGTTAACTGCCCGTGAGACCGACCGAACAGTTCTTCGCAGAGAGCCCGGTGTTCACCCTGGAACGGTTCGCCGAGACGGTTGGCAAGAACGTTTCGACCAACGTGGCCTACCGGCATCTCGCCTATTTCGCGCGGGTGGGACGGGTGAAACGGATTCGCAATGCCTTGTACGCGGTCGTTCCGCCCGGAGTCGCCCCGGAAGCCTACACGCCCGACCCATACTTGGTGGCGGCCGCTGCTGGCCGGGGGGCGCCGCTCGGCTATCACACCGCCCTCGAGCTCCTAGGAGTGGCGCAGTCCATTTTTCGTCTCAAAACCGTGATCAGCGACCGACGCAGCGCGCCCTTCACATTCGGTGACTACGGGGTGGAATTCGTGCGGCCACCGGCTGCCCTGAAGCGATCCGCTTATCCTGACCTTGGGGTGAGCCCTATCGACTATGGCGGGGCTGTAATCAGCGTCACCAGCCGGGAGAGGACCTTAGTGGACTGTCTTGTCCAGCCTGCTCGGGCCGGCGGATTGGAGGAAGTTCTCAACTCGGTCACCGGGTTCGGCGTAGTGGATCTGGTCGCCCTCGAGACGTATCTCCGCGCCTTGGATACGCGGAGGGCCTGGGCCGTCACCGGGTACTTCCTGGAGAAGAGGCAGGCGCATCTGTTCGTGCCCGAGGGTGTCCTGACCCGGTGGGAGAGGGAACGTTCTCGCAGCCCTCAATATTGGCTGCGCGCTCAGAGAGGCGGATCTCTTGCCAAGAGATGGAACCTGGTGGTCCCGGAGACGGTAGGAACGATTCTTGGAGACTGATCGCTTCGCAGCGGACGTCGTCGAGAAAGTGATCAGGCTGTTGCGTCTGCTTGCCGACGTCCATGTCCATCCGTTCCTGAGCCCACGCCTGGTCCTCAAGGGCGGAACGGCTCTCAACCTCTTCTATCTGGACGTCCCACGCCTGTCGGTGGATGCCGATATGAACTATTTGGGGCCGGCGAGCCTGGAGGAAGTGACCGCAGAGAGGCCTAGTCTTCTCGGGGCCCTGCAGGCGATCTCGGAGGCCCAGGGCTATCGATTCAGGGTGGCGAGCGACGCACACGCATCGTCAGCGCTGATCCTGGGTTACCGCAACGCCCGAGGCCTGCAGGACACCCTGAAGCTTGAAGTCAACTACATGTACCGGGTATCGCTGGGCGCACCTCAAGAGAGGGAGGCGCGACTCACGCTGAGTCCGCCGGTGCGCTTTCGCATGGTTTCGTTGGCCGAATTGACGGGCGGGAAACTGGTTGCCCTTCTTGACCGCACTGCCGCTAGAGATCTGTATGACGCGGCGGCTCTCGCAGACATGGTGGACTCTGGCGACCGGTTCATGCGCCGCGTTTTCGTGGCCATGGGGGGACTGCTACCGCGGCGCTTGAGCGAATACCCAGTCGAGAGGATCGAGAGGGCTACCGAGCGTGACATCGAGACGAACTTATACCCGATCCTTGCGTCGACAGATCGGCCCACCAGGGATGCCATGCTCGAGAAGGTCCAGCCGTGGCTCCGTCAGTGGCTTGCGCTAGAACCAGAGGAGACCGAGTTCCACGAGTCTCTGAACTCCGGGGTGGTCCGCGGGAATCTGCTGTTTCCCTCTGAGCCGACGGTGGCCAACGCGGTCGAGCGACACCCTGGTCTGCTTTGGAAGGCCCTGAATGCGGCAAAGAAGCCGCGGAGTTGAGGGTACTCGGTCAGGGGTCACACCTGTTGCGCGAGTCTCCGCGCCAGATCCAACAGTCGCTCCCTATCCCCTACCGGCATTCGGCTCAGTAACTCCCCTATCTCTTCCTGCACTCGCTCCAAGTCCGGCCTCGGCAGGAGATTCGGGCTGAGCAGAGGGACCAGAATCGTCTCGTGGCCCAGTACTGGGCGCGGGGGCTTCATGGAACCAGTCGCCCCGGTTCATGAGCATCCTCCCTCGGCGTTCTGCGGGGAGAAGACCCCGTGTCTCCCTAGTGGCGACCGGCGGCATCCTGCTTTCCGCTTGAGCGAGGAGGTCGGTGTCAGCAGACCCAGCGCCTCCGCGATCCGCACCAGTACCGGAGAGGACGGAGGCTTGCGGCCGTTCTCGATTTCGGAGACGTAGGAGTAGGAGATGTCGGCTCGCTGGGCCAGGTCCTTCCGGCTCAAGCCACGCTCGATGCGTATAACCTTCACCCCCCGACCCAGTGAGGAAGCGTCAGTGGCTGATTTCACCCCAGGAAGAATCCTTGACCACCGGACTACGATGGAACCTATACTAGTAGTCCCTCAATCAGCCCGGGAGCACCCTTGCCCAGCAACGCAGCAGTGCAAGCAGCACCGCGAGACGAAGCCTCGCTGGGGTACCAGGCGCTTCGTCGGCCCCGGCGCCTGCTCGCTCTTTTCGATGGTCTGGCAGTGGCCGTGTGCGCTGCTGGCGCTGCTGGGGATGAGCCAGTTGCGCCCCATGGCCAGCTCGGCTGCCGCCCGCACCGCCGACGTCGGCGTGGCCCTTATCCTCTTGCTGACGATAGTCCTGGGGTTTCGCAACGGCCAGTACACGAACAGCAGGCGCTTGTCTCGGTTCACCGACGCGGGGAAGCTCGCCACCTATCTGCTCATCGCCGCCGCCGCCGTCTCTCTTCTGGCTTTTGTGACCAAGGGCTTCTTCTTTGGGTCCTTGGAGTTCTCGCGGCTTCTGGTTGTCGCGAGCCTCGCCATCTTCTTCGCTGATCGGCGCACTGGCGCGCGTGACCCTGGCGATCCATCAGCGGTCCCTCTTCATGCAAGGGCGTGGCTTTCCGCAAGGTCCTGGTGCTGGGAACCGGCAAAGCCGCTGATGACTTCATCGACTTTCTGAAGAAGCGGCCCTGGCTCGGGGTTGCCTACGTCGGGAGGCTCGCCTATCGTGCCCCGGGGGACGAGGCCGGCAACGTCCCGATCGGTGGGCGGACCCCGGTCCGCATCTCGCCCACCTATGAGGGCCTCGATAACCTGGACAGGATGTGGTGCGACTCAGGGGCGAGCGAAGTGGTGGTGGCGCTGGACCCGGCCGACCATGCCCTTCTGCCGGGGGTGGCCAAGGTCCTGTCCGTGGCTCACGTGCCCTTCCGGGTGGTCCCCTCGCTCTTTGAGGAGAGCTTTCTGTCCGCGGACCTGCTGGGCTACGGGGAACTCCCGGTCATCGACGTCGATGTCGATCCTCTCAACCGGGTGGAGCGCGTCTTCAAGCGAGGGCTGGATATCGGCGTGTCGAGTGTCCTTCTCGTGCTTGGTGCTATCCCCGGTCTTCTGCTCCTGGCGGCGATCAAGCTGGACTCCCGGGGCCCGGTGTTCTTCAAGCAGCCACGGGTGGGCAAGAACGGCCGGCGCTTCCTCATGTACAAGTTCCGGACGATGGTAGCGAACGCCGATGAGCTCCTTGAGGAGCTGGAGGACAGGAACGAGAAGGGAACCGACGGCCAACTCTTCAAGATGAAAGATGACCCGAGGATCACCCGGGTGGGTCGCTTCCTGCGCAAGTGGAGCCTGGACGAGCTTCCCCAGGTGATCAACGTGTACAAGGGCGAGATGAGCCTGGTGGGACCCCGGCCGCCGCTTCCGCGGGAGGTGGAGAACTACCGTCCGGAGCATTTCTGCCGTCTGAAGGGGCTACCGGGGATGACCGGGCTGTGGCAGGTATCGGGGCGGAGCGATCTCAGTTTCGACGAGATGGTGAAACTGGACAAGTACTATCTGGACAACTGGTCTGTGCGCCTGGATCTGAGCATCATCTTGAAGACATTCTACGTGGTACTGGCCCGCAAGGGAGCCTACTGACGGATCAGCGTGCTTGCGCGTAAAGTGCCTGCGCCCGTCGCCAGTGCCTCGGCTCGCTACCCGATCCCAGGCCGCTAGGCGTACTTGTAGCCGTAACCGCACTTGCGGTAGTAGTAGCTCCTGGTTGCCTTCACGCCGCCGACAACCACTCCGATCACGCGAGCGCCCGAACGGCGCAGTCGGTCGCTCACCTCCTGCGCATCCTCGCCGGGTGGTCCAGTTGACGCGGGTGGCGACGATCACCGCGTCCACCGGGGGCGACGACCAGAGCGTCTGCCACCGAGAGAACCGGCGGAGTGTCTATCACCACGTAGTCCACCGTGGCCGAGCTCAGATCGCGAAGCAGCTTCTCCATGCGGCCGGAGCTCAGGAGCTCGGCCGGATTGGGTGGCAACGGCCCGGAAGCGAGACAGAAGAGGGCTCCTCTCCAGGGCACCCCGTCGACCTCGCTCACGTGCTCGCGGACCTCCGGCGGGACGAACTCGTCGATGCGGACCAGTTGCAGCGCGTCTTTGGCGGGTCGCCTCCCCGGCAAGAACGGTGGAAAGCCCTACGTCGTCCTTCCACCCGCAGGTACTGAGGGATCATCGGGCGGCGCAGGTCGGCCTCGAGGAGATGACTCGCTTCCCCGCAAGGGCCAGGCTGAGCGCCAGGTTGACGCCGTCACCGTCTTTCCTTCCTGGGCAGGCCGCTCGTCACCAGTATGCTCGTGATGCTCTTGCCTGTCTTCGAAGTACTGCAGGCTGGAACGCAGAGTCCGGTACGACTCGAGCAGCGAGGGGTGATATACGAAGCCGACGCGATCCGGCGCTTTCTTGCCGTCGGTGTGTCCGCTCCATCTCCCGGGAACGCCGGGACGCGGGCCAGCACCGGCACGCCGAACCACCGCTCGAGGCCCTTCACGTCCTTGATGCGCTTGTCCAGGTAGTCGAGCAAGAAGGCCAGCCCGAACCCGATCACGAGACCCACGAACAGCCCCAGGATGGCGTTTCGTACGATCTGCGGGGAGAAGGGCAGCAGTCGGAGCGCTGGCGGGTTGCAGCTATGGTGAAGCCACCGTTCTGCATGGATTCCAGGATCTGGAGACTTTCGTATTTCTCTTTGAGCATCAGTCCGTAGTCGGATTCGGCGTCCGTGGGGCTGAGGGAGTCGAGTTGTTCCTTGACCAGTTGGCGGGCCGACTCGACGGTGGCCCTGTCGGTGGCCTGGCGCAGGGCAATGAACTGCTCGGCAAAGGCGTTGGCGACGCTTGCCGCTTGGGCGGGATCGGCGCTGTCCGCCTCGATCTCGAGGACGTTGGTGGTGGTCGAGGTCTTGACGCTCACCATGCCGAGCAGCGCCGCCGGGGATAAGGGTGAGTCAAGTTGCTCCTTGACGGCCTCTGCGACCTGCCCCACCTTCACCATACTGGCCATGGTCTGGATCTCCCGGTCCTGGTTGCTGTTGTTGGGAAAGATCTGGGAGCCGAAGAGAGCCTGATCGAGGTTGTTCTTCTGGTAGACGAGAGCGGCAGACGCACGGTACATGGGAGTAGCGGTGTAGGAGAACGCGAGTGCCGCTCCCAGGACGATCACCACCGAGAGGATTATTACCCAGGCTCGCTCGCGGATCACCCGTAGGTAGTCCCTGGGCTCGACGGCCTGCTGGTTCTCTGAATCTAGCTCCGTCATCTCCACACGCCCGGATGGCTGGCTCGGTGGTTCAGCCAGGTTAGCACGGGCGCAGTGGCCGGGCTAGCACGGGGGCCCGGGTAGCGCGGTTCCGGACAGCGTGGCGGCAGAACCGCTCCGTGCGATTCGGGGCGGCGCCGCATCGCACCACATCACTATTGCGCTATCTTCGGCGCATCCGTCACCTGGCTGGCCAGGGGGTTGCGCTCCTCGGCAGAACCCAGGCGCTCATGGTCAAGCTGGCCGAGGGCGCTTGCCGACCGGCCCGCAGAGACCACGGCTGAGGAAGGGCCAGAAGCCGACCTTCTGGGGAGGCTACGGTCTTCGCCCGGAGACAGCCGGCCCAGGGACTAGAACCCAAACCCACTGATCCCTTGTCAGTGGCCAGATCCCTCCAACCCACTGATTGAGTATCAGCCGGCTGAGCTTCTGGTGCGAAACCGCCGCTCCTGTGAAGGCCGGGAGCGTATCTGTGCAGGCAGATGTTTGCTCAAGGGCAGTGGCTAACGGGGGTGTTACTCCTGCATGCGGGCACTGCGTGTCACGTCCCAATCGGCCACTGATTCAGTTGCTGAGGGGACAAGACCTAGCCCCGCCCGCTATCTTTCGCCCGCGTCCTCCAGGCGGGCACGAGCCCGATGCCAGTTCCACGCGTCCTGCACTATCTGGTCGAGCGCGCCGCGACCGGCCCGCCATCCCAGTACTTCGCTCGCACGGGCACTGGATGCGATCAGCATGGCCGGGTCGCCCGGCCGGCGTTGCCCCATTGTCACCTTCACTTCGCGACCTGTTACATGGGCGCAGGTGCGCACTACCTCAAGGTTGGAGTAACCTTGCCCGTTGCCCAGGTTGAACACCGCGCTCGCGCCACCTCTGCCAACCCACTCCAGCCCCAGCCTGTGGGCTTCTGCAAGGTCGAGTACGTGGATGTAGTCGCGCACGCAGGTGCCGTCGGGCGTGGGATAGTCGCTCCCGTAGACCTCGAACTCGCCCTTGCCGCCGGCCATGGCCAACAACGCCCTGGGGATGATGTGGGTCTCTGGTTGATGCGCTTCTCCGAGAGCCCCTCCCGGCCAGGCTCCGGCTACGTTGAAGTAGCGGAAGCGCACGCTCCTTAGTCCGTGAATCCGCCCGTACCAGTCGAGCAACTGCTCGAACATGAGCTTGGAGGCCCCATAGGCGTTCACCGGAAGAAGGCGCGCGTCTTCCTGGATGGGAACGACATCGGGCTCACCGTAGACCGCAGCCGTGGACGAGAACACCAGCCCAGATATCCCGTGACACACCATGGCCTCGAGCATGACCAAGGGGGCGGCCACATTGTTTTGGAAGTAGCGACCGGGCTGCGCCTGCGATTCGGCCACCTCAATGTAGCCGGCGAGGTGCATGACCGCGTCGATGCCGGGCAACACGCGGTCGAGGAGGACAGCATCGCCCACGCTGCCGACCACTAGCTCAGCGCGGGGGTCGACGGCCGTGGCAAGACCCTTCTCGAGAGTGTCGAGCACTATCACCTCGTGGCCTACGTCGAGAAGCCGGCGGGTGGTGATGGCGCCGATGTAGCCGGCGCCCCCTGTGACCAGGAGTTTCATGAGGCCATCACCCGCCAAGAAGGTCGGCGAGTTTCACTGTGAGACTTGGGTGGTCAAGTCTGGCCTTGGCCGCACGCAGAACGTCGCTGTCGCACTCGCTGAATTCCAGTTCATCGGCGGTGGTCATACTCTCTCCTCCCTTCTGGGTCTATTCAGAGCGCTTGGGTCCCTAGTGTACATTCACCGCCGAGCTTGGCTCAGCTCCTGTGGCGTGAAGTGCTGGCGTCGACGCTCGTCGGTGCCAGAGGGCCAAGCTAGGATCGAGCCCACTGGGGTTTGAGACCCGCGCCTCTCTTCTTCAAAGGCTTCCCGATAGGGAATGAACACCATAGCACCACGGTGATGACGTCCGGGCTGACGGGCCGGAATCAACCAGACGAGTCTCCAACGAACCCTGGGCGCCTCATTCGGGTGATGGACCGGGCGTCCGGTGCATTCGGGGGTGTTCCACTGATTGTCCAGCAGATCTTATTACCTGTATATGGGCACCTTCTGAACGCAGCGTAAGCTTGGCGCAAGCAGCACACAGACAAGAAGAGAGCCCCCATCGGCAAGGGCTCGTGGGCGAACGACACAGCTTCCAGTTAGATTGGCTGCCGCCGGCTTGGGTCTAGTCAGACCATCGGCAGCCACCAGTCCGCCCAGTAGGCAGGAGAGCCCCCAGCGGCCAAGCTTGGGAGCTACCGTGCGGCCCAGTACCAGCCCTAAGAGAACGGGGGGCAAGAGCCGATATTGAAGGAGACCGCGCAAAGCGTCCAGAGATGTGACGGGGGCTTACATATGATGAGTCTATACGAGTGGCGTGACAGGATGCAGGAACGCTCGCGGCAGCGAATGGTTAAGCGTCTCAAGTTCCCAGAGCGTGACGAAACGGAGCAAGGGCTTCTGCACCTCGACACGCTCAGAGAGTGGGGCATCATCGACGAGGACGAGTATCGGGAACGGAAACGTGCCCTTGCGAATACCGGAGCCCCCAGTGGCCGAGCTTGGGAGCTACGGGCGGAGGTTCGCGCTCACGATAGACGCAGCCGACCCCGGCGACCGTAGGACTCTAGATGGAATGAGGAAGCCAGCCTCCCCCCCCGGGTTAAGGTCATCCCCCAACGCGGATCGGGCTCGAAGCCCACTCGAGCGCTTCCTCTTCGTCCGGGCTCGAAATGAGGATGACGACACGCGTCTCCAGACGGTCTTCCTGCAGCTCTCGCACCACGTCGATGCCATCCAGGTCGGGCATGTGAAAAGCGGATGCCTTGAAATCATGAAGAGGATATCCGGGCTACAACGCCGATTGTCGGGGCCGGAGCACCGGGGCGTAGGCACCTTTCTCCTCCGCTTTCTGCGTCGTGTTGCGGGTGCACAAACCCCCGTGCCTGTCGGTTGGGAGACCCAGTCCCTGCTTTTCCTCCCGGGTAGCGGGACGGCGGCTTCAAGAAATCCATACCAAAGGCACCAAGACGGATGGGTTCTACTGCGCTAGCTTCAGCGCCTCCGTCACCTGGCTCGCCAACGGGTTTCTCTCCTTGGCAGCATCCAGGAACTTGATTGTCCGTTCGGAAAGCTGCGCGGGCGACAGGCTCCGGTAGGCCTCCGCGGTCTGCCGGGTCACCGTCGTCTTAGCGAGCGACCCAGTGGCTGTTCCGGGCTCCGGCAGCGCTGCCTGGGAGCCGGAGGGACAGCCGACCAATCCTCAAGGCCGGGAATCAGCCGGATCAACGCCGCATAGTCGATATGCGGCGCCCGTCCGGCGGCATACTGGGACGCTAGGAGGAGGTTCAGGGTTTCCACCCCCGCTTGGTAGCGAAGCGTCCAGTCGGCCGGCTCGTTCGCAATAGCGTTCTCGTAGCTGGAGATGCTGAGGGCCAGGTTGTCGAGGACGGCTCCGGCCCGGTCGGGAGCGCCGGATGCGGCGGCGACCGAGGCCGCGCTCGAGTAGATGCCGGCCTGAGTGACGAACGGGCCGGGGTCCGCCGGCTGCAGCCAGAGGGCGGTCTCAGCCCGAGACGCAGCCCGTACTCCGTCGGTCTTCGCGATCCCCAGGGCCGAGTCCCGGATCTTGAGAGAGAGATAGGGAAGCCCCGCACTTAAGATCACAATCAGAGCGAGGACCATGAGCAGGAAGCGGAACACGTACGAACAGGACACCGGGAGGCTGGAGACGCAGTGCGTTGTTGCGCCTGCGTTCCTCCCTTCGGCGGCGACGGCTCTGTTTCGAGAAGTGTTTCTCGGCTCTTCGGACCGGCAAAAACGACTCCGTTTGCTCCGTCTCGATGCTCCCCTCGTCGGCGACCTGCTCTGGGATGCGGCCGAAATGCACGCCGACGGCTCCGAGGCTACCGGGGCCCAGGTCTGTCGCGCCGCGACTCGCCTCTGTTATGCGCGAAGGTATTCGGAGCCAACGATTCCAGCGGGGCCACATGACGCCGACTCGGGCATCCACTCCTGCGACGCCCGCAGCGAGGAGGAGAAGCGTGGGGATAGTCACGCCGGCCATCTGCCACTGCCAGTCGACGCTGGCGTGCACCAGCCAGTAGGCGATGCCTACGAACAGCGCCGTCTCCCAGCCATACGCCGCGGGGTCGTTTCCCCACCGGGGGTTGCAGAAGCGCGGATCCGCCCCGGTGATAGTGGCTTTGCGCCGTCGCCGGAGCCAGGTCTCCCTGCGCCTCCCGCCAGCCTGCCGCGCACCGAGGCCACAGCAGCCCTCCCAGCCCCAACAGCATCCCGCCGTAGGCGAAGACCCCGCCCACAATCCCGGTCTCGCCCAGTACCTGCAGCTCAAGCGAATGGGCCTGCTGGGACTTGCGGAGCGCCTCCTCCCGCAGTCGGTCGTACCCGAAGATCCAGTTGTCGGCGCCAACGCCCAAAGCGGGGGACGACCGGAACTCCTCCCAGGCCACTCTCCAGAGGTCGATCCGACCGCTCGAGGAGATCACAGTCAACCGGGATTCCGCCCCAGAGCCCGGCACCGACGCGTCCGAGGGCTGCTGATCGCTCGTGAACTGCTCCCAGGTCTGGGATACCCAGTTGAACGGGCCGCCCACGTCGCTGGTGAGCGCGATGGAACCGTAAACGGATGCTGCCACCACTCCGACGAGGATTACAGTCCTGAAGATAGCCCTCATCTTCCTGCTGACCTTCACCCACCGTTCGAGCAAGGCCACGATCAGACCGATGAAGCCGGCGGTGATGGACACCACCACTAGGGTACGCGCCCCGACCCCGCCGCCCACGGCGTCCGGCCCCTCCGACCAATAGCGGTTCAAGTTGGGGAACGCGTAGACCATGAGCAACCCTGGGACTATCAGATACAACAACGTGCGCAGCCGGGCCGGCGACACGATGAAGGTGAGTACCAAAGTGATGGCCAGGCTCCATAGGGCCCCGCGTGACTGCGTCATGATCCCCAGGCCAAGTAGCCCGGTTGCCAACCCGAGGGCGACGCCACGGACGGGAGCTTTTTCCTCGGGACCGGCCGCGAGCCACATGAGAGGCCAGAAGGAGACGAGGAAGAGAGTGGCTGTGTTGTTCGTGTAGCTTACGGGGTAGAAGAAGCGATTGTCACTGAACATGCCGGCGATGCTATCGGCCGACCAGAGGCGCCATACACATGCCGCCAGCAGCACCAAGGCGGCGGCCATCAGCAGATAGCGGAATACCTTTCTGGCCTTAGGATCGGTGAGGTACAGGAGGGCGAGGGCAAAGACCATCAGAAGTCCAAACGTCCGAGCAGCTTCGAACCACACCCGGGTGGTGGACTCCGCCCAGAGCGCTGAGAACGCGACCCAGACGGCAAACAAGCCGAATAGGGCCAGGACTGCCAGCGAGAGCTGGCGGGCGCCGGGGGTAGGCGATGAGGAGAGCTACCACCACGCCGAACAAACCAACAGCGAGGCTGATGGGGAGCCACTGCCGGGGAAGGTATCCGCCCGAAGAGAAGGCGAACCACAACCAGAGGCCGAACAGAACGGCCAAGGGCGCGGCCCAGTAACTCGCTGTGCTTAGGCGGCTCCGGTCCTCAGGAACGGCGCTGCCCGTCGGACTCAAGCCGCATCACCGACCCGACGGCTGGAGGGTCAGGATTTCTGAGGCCGCGAAAGACGCCGCAATGCGATGCCACCACCCACCAAAACCACCGCGACTATGCCGGCCAAAAGCATCTGGAAACCGGTGAATGGAAACTCATCCCGCGCGAGCATGTCGGTGACCAGCTCGTCCAAGGGCTTAGTGACAGAGGAGTCACCGTACATGTGGATGGTGGCGTCGTTCAGATAGGCCTGTAACTCCTCATCCGTGTAGGGGGTCCCCTTCGCGTCGAGTATGCCGGGATCACCTCCATCTGGTGGGGTGCCCGCGTAATCGTCATAGATATACTGCGGACTGTGCCACGTGGCCGCATCGGCCAGAGCCACCGAGGTCATCGTCAGCCCGATGACAAGCGCGCCCAGAATAAGAAAGAGCACCCTCTTCTTCACTGATACCTCCTCGCCCCTGGAAGCTCTGCCCGTTCGTCTTAGCGTAAAAGAACCATTACCGAATACACGTGAAGTCTAAACCAGCACCGCTGGTTTCTCAATAGTCTGTTGCTCGAGTGGCGTCTGTTTGTCGAGTGGTACATATTCCGGCACGCAGCCCATGAGGGCTTCGACGATGGCCTTGCCCTCTCCATGGTCGTGCGCGAGTCCGATGAGATCGCGCAGACCGTGCTCGAAGTGCTCGCCGTGTCCGTTCATCGAGAAGCCCTTCCTTGGCGCAGACCCGCTTGACCAGCGGGTGCGCTGGTCGGCACGGCCTCCTCGTACGGATAGATGAGCCTCTCGTCCAGCTTCTCCCCGGGCCGGAGGCCCGAGAACTCCACACCGAGCGAACGTGCCTCGTCCTTCCAGTAGAAGTCGATCATCCGCTGGGCCAGGTCGACGATCGACACCGGGTTGCCCATCTCGAGCACGAAGGTATTGAGACTGCGCCTGTGTCGATCCCGGTTCTCGTCGAGCATGATGGCCGCCTGCAACACCAGTTGCACCGCCTCCTCGATGAGCATGAAGTACCGGGTCATGTCCGGGTGGGTGATGACCAACGGGCCGCCGTTCTCGATCTGGCTCTTGAAGATGGGGATCACGCTGCCCTGGCTGCCCAGCACGTTGCCGAAGCGCACCGAAGCGAACGTGCGTGTCCGGATAGCGCTCGGCGAGCATGCGCACGATCAGCTCGCCGGTCCGCTTGGTGGCGCCCATGACGTTGCACGGGCTCGACCGCTTTGTCGGTGGAGATGTTGACGAATCGCTCCACGCCGTAGCGGGCCGCCATCTCGGCCACCAGCGGGTGCCCTTGACGTTGTTGAGCACGGCTTCGTCAGGGCTCAGCTCCATCAGGGGCACGTGCTTGTATGCCGCCGCGTGGAAGACCAGCCGGGGCCGATGAAGGGCGAAGATCTTCTCCAGCTTGCGCCTCTTGCAGGATGCTGGCCGGGTAGAGCACGTAGCGCCGGAAGCCCAGGTTCTGCAGGCGCTCGTGGAGGTCGTAGAGGGACGACTCGTCGTGGTCGATCACCACCAGGCGCCCGGGGTCGAACCGGGCGATCTGGCGGCACAACTCCGAGCCTATGGAGCCTCCGGCACCGGTCACCAACACGGTGTGGCCCTGGATGTACTCCGATATGGCGCCGATGTCGGTCTCGATGTTGGGCCGGCCGAGCAGGTCCTTGATGTCGAGATCGCGGGCATCGCGCAGGCTGACCGTGCCCGAGACGAGTTCGGCCAGGCTGGGCAGGATCTTGATGGGCACCCCCGCCGGCTTGCAGACCCGGTAGATGCGGACGATCTCCTCGGCGGTGGCCGAGGGGATGGCCACGATGATCTGCGTGACCTCGTGCTTCTTGACCAGCGTCGGGGGCATCGGCCACGCGTGCCCAGCACCGGGAAGCCCTGGATGGTCATGTTCTGCAGATCGCGGCGGTCGTCGACCAGGCCCACCACTCTTGAGTGTTGAGCGACGGGGTGCGCTTGATCTCGCGGATCAGCATGTCGGCGGCCTGTCCGGCTCCGACCAGAAGGACGCGCTCGGTCGCTGCTCAGGTTGCTGGGTGATCTCGTAGAGCGCGTCGGACGAAGCGGGGGCCGATCATCAGATGATGGTCGCGATGCCCTCCGCCGATGACCACCGAACGGGGGACCAGGTAGCCGGCTCCGCGCGAAGAGCGGCCAGACCACCACGACCACGAAGAGGACGCCACGGCAGAGGATCCCGGCCTGTCCCGACCCGTAGCGCCTGGGTCAGGCTCATGTAGCGGCCCACGATGGTGTAGACGCCTGTGAACCAGTTGACGGCCAGGTGCACGACTACCGCCATCGCCGCGAAGATGGCGAAGTCCGCGGTCCAGGCCTTCCAGTCGGTCAAGCTCCCCGCGTACCGGAAATTGAGCACCAGGTAGTACACCACCACGATCATAGCCGCATCCACTGCCATGGCCAGCAGGTGCCGCGCGCGTAGACGAGCGAATGGGCTAGTCCCCATCAGTAATCCTCTCGCCGACCGACGACCTCCCGGAGCACGGGGCTAGTTCTGTGTGACTGCGATACCCCATTTCCTACCCAATACCGAGCGAGACTAAACGCATACGCCGGCCCTTCTACGCCCATATCGGCATCTTTGACGCCTCAGAGCTGTACGGGCTCGCGTGTAGCCACCGTTTTGCCGGATCCTGCCGATTTCAATTGCCTCGATCTCTCGTTTCATTTCTGCACGTCACTTATCGGCACGATCCGCTTATTGCTGAACCTCTGGGCCGCCTCCTCTGGGGGACCGGCCGCGGTCGAGGGTGCGTCGTTTCCCGGCGCGACGACTGGGTCGTGCAGATCAGTTTGACAGCCGTGCCCGCCACGTACCTTGGAATGACGTCGGTCGGCGTCCTTCTGGGGGCCGGTCGGTCCGATCGGATCCGAGGGACTACGAAAGAGAACTGCGGAGGGGGCCCCGTGGCTGATGTCCGAACACCTGCGCCAACTGCGGCAACGCCCAGACCAGCGGTGACTTCTGCGAGAAATGTGGCACGCGGATGCCGCGCTGCGGCTACACCCCCGTGAAGCGCCGCCAACTGTCCCGTCAGCGGCTGCGCCGAGCGCCGCGGCGTGCGGCCGGCGCCGGGCCGCTTAGGACGGCGCGTCGCGCCAAAACCACCCCGCCGCCTGCCGCCTCGGCGGCTGGCCGCTCCCCCCCTCCCTACACGCCTCCGCAGTACGGCGCCACCCCGCAGTATGGCGCCGGGCCCGTCCGGCCCCGGGGCGCCTAGGTACGACTACCCGCGGAGCAGGGGCTTCTTCAGTCGTCTGTTCGACTTCTCGTTCGAGGAGTTCATCACCCCGAGCATCATCAAGATCCTCTTCATTATCTCGATGGTGGTGATCGGCCTTGGGGTGCTGGGGGGCATCATCTTCGGCTTCATGGCGTCGGCGGGCACGGGGGTGATGTTCCTCTCGATTTGGTGGCTTGATGATGGAGATTCTTCGATGCTGCTGGATGCCGGGTGCAGCAGCGCCGATCTCCTGTTGTTGCGCATCCAGCAGCAGCCAGGCAGGACCCCAAGAGCAGCCCATCCATGAGTGCTCCAGCAAGCCACCAGACGAGTAGCAGCAAGAGCAGGCCATAACCACCCGTGGCCACCCGGATGACGTGGTGGTTTGGAGATGGAGAGGTGGCGGCGAGGCAGCTCAGCTCTTGACCAGATAGACCCCTGCGAGCGCTGGACCACCTTGACGCCCTTTGTCTCCTCCGATTGCAGCACTTTGCGCAACCCCTGCACCAGAGTAGCGGGTTTGCGGTCGGTGCCGGCGATCTCGACGCTCGCCTCTTTGCCGGCGACGAACTCGGCAACGATCTGCTTGTAGAAACTTGAACGTTGCCGCGTACGGGGACACGTCGAGGCACCAGTTCGAATCCCTTGCCTTTGGTCATGACAGCCCTCACTTTCCCGCGCATACGATCAGCATGCAATCGTTGGTAGCACTTGTCACTCAAGTGGCACTCATCTATCGGCAGGCATTGTCTATAGGTTTATAGCAAAGGAACAGACTAGCGACACGTCGATCAACCGTCATTGTGTTAACGCTCAACGTTACAGGCTGAGGGATGGAGTGAGATTCACGAGTGCGGGTGAGAGAAGAGCTCATGCCCTGATCAGGTGCTATGCCACCATCTGCAGCAGGAGCCAGTGCCGCCCCTTCAGGCAGTCTTGACTCCGCGTCCCCACTCCTTCGTAGGTGAAGCCCATCTCCGCAGCGCGGCGCCATCCAGGGCATTGCGGCCGTCGATGACGATCGGCTGGGCCATCGACTGTCTTGACCTGCGCCCAGTCCAGATCGAGGAACTCGGCCCATTCCGTCACCAGCACGCAGGCGTCGGCGCCCCGAGCGCCGTCCATGGCCGACGCGGCGTAGTCCATGCGTGGGAAGCAGGGCCCGCATGTTCTCCATGGCGACGGGATCGTACCCGACCACCTGGGCGCCTTCGGCCAGCAGCCGGCCGGCCAGGACGATGGAGGAGGCCTCGCGGATGTCGTCGGTGTTGGGCTTGAAGGCCAGGCCCAGCAGGGCGATGCGCTTGCCCCGCAGTTCGTCGCCCAGGTGGCGCTTGAGCTTGCCGATCACCCGGCGCTTCTGCAGCTCGTTGACCTCGATCACGGCGTTCAGCAGCTGGAAGTGGTAGCCGGAGTTGCCGGCGATCTGCTTGAGGGCGGAGACGTCCTTGGGGAAGCAGCTGCCGCCGTAGCCGATGCCGGCCTGCAGGAAGTGCGGCCCGATGCGCTTGTCCAGGCCCATCCCCTCGGCGACCACGCGTCACGTCGGCGCCGGTGGCCTCGCAGACGTTGGCGATCTCGTTGATGAAGCTGATCTTCGTGGCGAGGAAGGCGTTGGAGGCGTACTTGATCATCTCGGCCGAGGCCACGTCGGTGATCAGCACGGGACAGTCGATGCCTGGTAGAGCTCGGCGACCCGCTCGGCGACGCCCGGCGTCGTCAGCGCCGACGACCACGCGGTCGGCGTGCATGAAGTCGTCGATGGCCGTGCCCTCGCGCAGGAACTCGGGGTTGGAGGCGTAGCTGATGTGCTGGTAGCCGCGCTGGGCGAGCTCGGCCTGGACCGCGCGCCCCGGTGCCCACCGGGACGGTCGACTTGGTGATCAGGACGTGCGTCGCCTTCGTCGGGGGGGAGGTTGTCGATCAGCCTGCCAGATGCGAGAGAGATCGGCGTCGCCCGAGT
>CAWDXC010000015.1:0-457780 GCA_963806155.1 uncultured Actinomycetes bacterium | reverse complement strand
TGGCATCCAGGTAGACCAGCGCGTCGTACGGCAACAGCACCAGTCCCAAGCAGCGCGCGCACGAGCGGACTGGGCCGCGGCCTTGCCGCTGAGCACCACAGTGCACCGGCCATCCCCGCTCGGCGGGCTTTCGCACCAGCTCGATGCGCCGCCGCCAGCCAGGGATGGCCCGTAACAGCGCCCCGGCGGTCAGCAGTCCGCCACAACCACGCGGGCCCCGCGGCCCCACAGCCAGCCCCCCACGCACAGGGCGACGAGCGCCGCCGGCACGAGGCTGCGGCGCAGGTTGTCCCACAGCTTCCAGACCGACAGCGGAGCGCCAGCGGGTTCGCGCCGCCGTTTCCCATCCGGGCCCGGGCACGCGCGGGAAGCAACCAGCCGGCGAGCTGCCAGTCGCCCCTGGTCCAGCGGTGCCTGCGGCTGGCGTCCATGGCGTAGCTGATGGGGTGCTCCTCGATGAGGACTACGTCGGTCACCAGAGCCGAGCGCGCGTAGCTGCCCTCCAGCAGGTCGTGGCTTAGGATCAGGTTCTCGGGCAACCGTGCTCGCCCACGGCCCTGAGAGAGAAGGCCTCGACATCGTAGATGCCCTTGCCGACGAAAGAGCCCTCGCCGAAGAGGTCTTGGTAGACGTCCGAGACCTCGCGCGTGTAGGGGTCTATTCCCGCCTCGCCGGCGAACAGGCGGGTGAAGCGAGAGCCGCTGGTGCTGGTGAGGCTTATGGAGGTGCGCGGCTGCAAAATGGCGCAGCCCTCCGACGACGCGTCCCTTGGCGGCGTCGAACAGCGGCCGGTTGAGCGGGTGGGCCATGTTGCCCACCAGCATGCGGGCGGTGTCCCTGGGGAGTTGGGTGTCGGTGTCCAGAGTGATGACATAGCGTATGGTGCCCAGCAGAGAGCGGTCGCCGACGATATCGGAGAAGGCCGCGGCGGCATCCGCCGCGCGCACCGGGGCCGCCTTGGCCGCGTCGCCGCCCGCGCGCTCGCCGGCTTGCGCTCCGGTGGCGTACGCCTGGACCTCGCCGTTCCGCCAATCAACAACAGAGCGTTGAACTGCTCCAACTTGCCCCGCTTGCGTTCGTAGCCCATCCACACCCGGTCGTGGGGATTCCAGACCCGCGGCCGGTGGAAACAGATAGAAGGCGCCCAGGAGTGTCTTCCTGCATACCTCCGCGTTCAGCGCCTCGATACCCGCCCGCGCCAGGGAGCCCACCAGCGCCACGCCGCCCCGGTGCCCTTTGGGTGCGTCGCGAAAATCGGTGAGCAGGGCGAAGAGCAGATTGGGGTCTCGATTGCCCAAGTAGCGGACTTCCAGCGCCTCCAGCAGGCCGGTCACCTCCTGTTTGCAGTTCCTCGACAAGCGTTGGGATGACCACCATGGTCCGGTGGATATCGGGGATGCCGGTCGGAGGAAGTCCAGCCTCGGGAGTACCCGGGGAGGCAGGCTGACCGTGATCAGCAGGTTGACAAGGGGTACCGCCAGCGCCGAGGCTGCGACGAGCCCGAAGATGAAGAAGAACACGAGCTCGAACCCAGGAGTGGCCCGGCCCCAGAGAAGTGGAAGACCGGCAGTGCCGGGTGGCCACGGCACTGAGAAGGACTATAGGGCGCCACGTACGCAAACAGGCGGAGTGGACGAGCCACTCGTGTTAGGCTTGGTACGCAGACGGCACCCTGTTGCCCACGGCGCGCTCCAGGATAGGCCGCCCTCTATCGATGAGGTAGTGAGCCCACGTGGGCGGCCCGGGGCTCTGGGTGGCTGTCCGGGAGGTGGCCACCGCTTGGGCGAGACGAGAGGGCCGTGTGCGTGACCTCCACCTCGTTCTGCTCGGCTGCCGCGAGCCACCGCCTCGATGGCGTGCCGGTAGCGGTCGCGGGTGACGAAGTCCTGTCCGGCGTAGACATCCGAGGAGGATCGCGCCGCAGGAAAGCTGCTCAACCGGGCTCAGCTCTCCCACGAACCTGCCCCAGTCAAGGGCGGAGATGAAGCGCAGGCTGCCGATGCTGTTGGCGATAGAGATCTGGTCGGCGGCGGCGGTCCGGCTGGCCACTTCCAGAAGCCGGGCCGTGCTCACACCCTCTTGCGATAGTTGGGTGCTCCAGCCAGGCCTGGACGAAAACTGACCACCGGTCCCTGGGCCTGGAGCCTGGTATAGAAGTCCTCCACGAACGTGGCGCCGTCAGCGGCACCGGCGGCCTCTGCGAACTCTGCCAGCACGTGTATCAACCGCTGGTGGGGTCGCCACTTCGGCGGCCGCGAGAATACGGTCGGCCCAAGCGATGGCCATCTCGCGTTCTTCTCTGTGGTGATGCGGGTGCCCACGCGGCTGATGTTCTCCAACAGCCCCAGCCTGAGCATGGTGGGGAAGGCCCAGAGACTCGCCCAGAGTGAGGGGCGCTGTGTCTTGGTAGGCGGCGACGAACGCCACCACGTTATCGCGATCGACGCGACCGTCCTGATGGGGATGAGGATCCAGCGCGACGTCATAGATGCGCGGGACCCACCGTGGACCCCCCGGTCAGTCGCGGCAGTTGACGACTGTACGCCGAGGCAGATGCCGCCGGACCAAGGCGATCTGCTGCTCGAGGAGATAGAAGTTGTCGAGAAGCCAGGTCTCGGCCGGCAGGATCCGCTGTCCCTGTGTCACGGCGGCTAGTACGGCTTCGTGAGCGGCTAGGAGCGCGCCTTCGTTCTCCGTGAGCCGGTGAAGCAGCTTGTCCCGCCCCGGACGCCGATCCACGCCGTGACTGCCTGCCAGGGCCACGGCGTGATGCTTCAACTGGTCGGCACTGAGGAGTTCGGAGCGCAGCAACTCGGCGTCCCGGTCGCCGCGCAACCGGTCTCGCTCGTGCGCCGCGAAATCTGAGACTTCCAAAGACTATGGCATCCCCCTTTTGTTCAGCCGCGGTACACTTCTAGACGGTACCAGTTGAAGGGGCCCGGCGAAACACGACGGCGCGAAGGACCAGAGACGCGCAGTCTGGCGCGCACGGTGATCAGCACGGACTTGGCGGTGGTCGTGCGGCCACAGGCAGGAGAACTCAAGGGTGAAGATGAATACCGACAATCTGCTCTTGCCGGAGGTCGAGGCCGTGAAGAATATCCTTTCCCTTGCGCCGGTTGTTGCCGTCATGCTGCTTGTCTCTGGCTGCGCGACCGAGGTGACCACCGCAACCACCCTTACGCCAGCCCCACCACCGACGCTCCCACCACCACCACGGCCGGCTCGACATCGACGACCGCACCCACCACCGCGGCCATGACTACGACCTTCACGGCGGAGCTTTCGGGGCAGAGGTCGTTCCCGCGGGTCGAGACCTTCCGACCGGATCAGCCACCTTCACCATGGACCCCACCGCCACCCGAGTCTACTTCGTGCTCACGGTGAGCAACATCGCCGACGTGACCGCAGCCCGCGTCCACGAAGGCAAGCCGGGCATCAACGGTCAAGGTGTGCTCATTCTCTATCCCGGTCCGACCCAGAGCGGCACCTTCACCGGTGAGCTGGCCCAAGGCAACTTCAACGCCTCGGTCCTCATCGGAACGCTGACCGGCAAGACCATGGCCGATTTCGTGGTCCTACTTCAGAGTGGCGTAGCCTACGTGAACGTGGGTACCGCTAACAATCCCCACGGGGAGATTAGGGGTCAGATTCACTAGGAGGCGTTGCCAAACCGTCGCCAAGAAGGACCCCCACCCTGCCGTCTCACGTCCCCCCGCCCTTTGGCGGGTACTTTGGTCCGTTTCCTTTCCACTCATCTAACCCCCAACGACGGGAGACTTCCGCGCCCCAATCAAGGAGCGCAAATCCCGCGACGAATAGCGCGGCGGCGATGGCGAGGGTGATGTACTTCGTGGTGAAGCTGCTCTCAAGAAGATAGTGGGCGAGGGCAACACCCACGCCCGCGAGGAGGAGGATTGCCCCCACTATCGTTGCGACCACCTTCAGCCGTCTCTTATCCTTCATCTCCCCCCGATTACGATGGTTTCGACGCTGGTCCCGCAAATGGGATCCAAGCCACCCGCGTACCTGCAACTTTCCCTATCCACTATAGGACATGTGGCGAGAACAAAGCAGAAGCCCCCGGCGGCAAAGCGGTGACGCTGCCGATCGGGGGCTCAGGGGGGGCCTCTCCGCGTCTATAGGCCTTTAGGTGGAGGTTCGGCACGTTTCTCCCGTTCCTCGCGTGCCATCTCTCTCCAGTCAACCCAAAGGATGGTGATAACCCCGAGGCAGAATATGCTCAGAAGGGTAAGGGCTGCTATGTCGATGGCACCCACTGTCTCCGCCCTTCTCGCTGTCCCCGAGCTACACACTTCCCACCTGTAGGTACTCCACGGGCGAGCGGTTTTCCTGCCTGTACTTACGATCGGTGTGCACGCGTATGCTGGTGACGAGTTCGTCACCGCTCAGTACAACAAGATAGGGGCCATCGCGGGCTACGGCGGGCTCCACATGGTGGCCCGCTGGCCCACGATGGCCCCCTCTATTCCTGGGCGGGTCTCTTGGGCCCGCGAAGGAGTGGACGTTCTCTACATCATGCCGCCCATGCCACCCATGCCGCCACCCATGCCACCGCCTGCACCTTGTTCTTCGGGCTTGTCGGCCACAATGACTTCGGTGGTCAGGATGTTCTTGGCGATGGAGGCTGCGTTCTGAAGGGCAGACCGGGTGACCATGGCCGGGTCGATGATGCCCGCCTTGATCATGTCTTGATACTCGCCGGTGTCCACGTTCATCCCCACGCCTTTCGCGCGGGTCTTGACCTCATTGACGACTACAGAACCTTCCAAACCGGCATTGTTCGCCAGCTGGCGCAGCGGCTCCTCGAGCGCCCGGGCGATGATCCGCACCCCGGTGAGCTCGTCACCCTCAGCTTCGACGGCCAGCACTGCGGGAATGGCTAACACCTGGGCCACGCCGCCGCCCGAGACGATGCCCTCTTCCAGGGCCGCCCGGGTGGCGGAGAGAGCGTCTTCTACGCGATGCTTTCTTTCTTTGATCTCGGTCTCGGTGGCAGCACCGACCTTGATGACGGCTACACCGCCGGCCAGCTTCGCCAGACGCTCCTGCAGTTTTTCGCGGTCGAAGTCGGAGTCGGTGTTCTCGATCTCGGCCTTGATCTGATTGATGCGAGCTTTGATCTGATCGGGCTCGCCACCGCCGTCCACAATGGTGGTGTCGTCCTTGGTGACCACCACTTTACGGGCATGGCCCAGTTGCGACACTACGGTATTTTCGAGCTTGAGACCCAGCTCTTCGCTGATGACCTCGCCGCCGGTGAGGATAGAGATGTCTTCCAGCATGCGCTTGCGTCGGTCGCCGAAGCCCGGGGCCTTCACGGCGATGCCGGTGAACGTGCCGCGCAGCTTGTTGACCACCAGAGTGGCCAACGCCTCGCCTTCGACGTCCTCAGCGATGATGAGCAGCGATTTGCCCGATTGGATGACCTTCTCCAATACAGGCAGAAGGTCCTGAACGGAGCCTATCTTCCGGTTGGCCATAAGGACGTAGGGGTCTTCGAGGACCGCTTCCATCCGTTCGGCGTCGGTCACAAAGTAGGGCGAGATGTAGCCCTTGTCGAACTGCATGCCCTCGGTGAACTCTAGCTCCATGCCGAAGGTCTGAGATTCCTCGACATTCACCACGCCGTCCTTGCCCACCTTCTCGATGGCGTCGGAGATGACGTCGCCGATCTCCCGGTCATTGGCGGAGATGGTGGCCACCCGAGCGATGTCTTGCTTACCCGAGATCTCCTTGGACAGGTTCTTGAACTCGGCCACCGCCGCATCCACTGCCCGCTCGATGCCCCGTTTGATGGCCAGGGGATTGGCCCCCGCGGCCACGTTCTTCAGGCCTTCACGCACGATAGCTTGAGCGAGCAAGGTGGCAGTGGTGGTGCCGTCGCCGGCGATGTCGTTGGTCTTGGTGGCCACCTCGCGCACCAGCTGGGCGCCTTGGTTCTCGAACACGTCCTCAAGATCGATCTCGCGCGCGATGGTCACCCCGTCGTTGGTGATAGTCGGGCTTCCGTATCTCTTATCAAGGACCACGTAGCGGCCCTTGGGGCCGAGGGTGACCTTGACCGCATCGGCGAGGGCATTGACGCCCCGCTCGAGCGCCCGGCGGGCATCCTCACCGTACAAAAGTTGTTTTGTCATGAACCTTGTCTCCTTCGTTAAAGTAGAGGATCAGCATGCGAAGTCCCTGGTCGAACTATCCCTTCTTCAGAACTCCCAGGATGTCCGTGGCCCGAAGCACCAGGTACTCCTCGCCATCGAGCTTGACCTCGGTGCCCGAGTATTTGGCGAAGAGGACGAGGTCACCCTTTTTCACCGGCATGGGCACAAGCTGGCCATTGTTGTCGTACTTCCCAGGCCCTGCCGCCACGACCGTGGCCTTTTGGGGCTTTTCCTGGGCGGTGTCGGGAAGAACGATGCCGCTGGAAGTCTTCTCTTCCCGCTCCGCCAACTTCACTAGGACCCTATCCTCGAGCGGCATTAGTTTCATGCGCAAACCTCCTGTAGTACTAACGCTCGGGTGCTGGACTGCTCGCGCGTCGAACGCGCGATGGAACGCCTGTGGTGGGATTGGCACTCGTTGCCCCTGAGTGCCAACTTGTACAGTCCATATGCCCCAAATCGGGATCGGTCAAACCCGCCCCGACTCGCTGCTCGCCCTCGTCCCTCTGACTTGACGCCCTCCGATTTCGGCGCGTTCGGCAAGCCCGGGCCGGTCAATCACCGTCCACTGAAAGTCAGAAGAGTCCGTTGTCGTTCAGCGGGGGGAAGAGCGCCTCCGGGATGTCCTGGATGGTATCCCAATGCTCAACGACCTTATCGCCGTCGACCCTGAAGATATCGACAATATTCCGCCCCGGCGTTCCAGGTACAAGCACCGAGTGGACATGAAGAGCAACAAGGTCGCCTTCAGCTATGACCATCTTGACCTCGTTGCGTGAATGAGGGAATCTTTCCCGACGAAACCGCACGAAGCGCAGCAGCCCCCCAGGACCATCAGCAACTGCCGGATTATGTTGGATGTACGTATCACCCAGGAACTCTCCAGCCTTCTCGACATCTTTCTCGTTAAGAGCCGCCTCATAGAAGGCCAGTACGAGATCGCGGGCTGAACGCTCGGCCTTTTCCATGTGATCGTGTCCCCCTTTCTTTCGATGCCAGCAACACGAACATAGTACAGTGGACTACCCTGGAGATGACCGGACCGAAGCAACTCTTGGATGGAGCCTATGAAAGCGATCGTATTCACGAGATACGGAACAGCTGATGTTCTTGAACTCCAGGAGGTAGACAAACCCACTCCCAAGGACGATGAAGTCCTGGTGAAAGTCCACGCTGTATCTATAAACGACTGGGACTGGGGGATCCTTCAAGGTATTCCGTTCTCGAACCGCCTGACATTCGGTCTTCGGAAACCGAAGAAACAGATACTCGGCTCCGACATAGCAGGGCGAATCGAGGCAGTCGGCAAGAACGCAGAGCGGTTCCAGCCGGGTGACGAGGTCTTCGGGGATCTGAGCGGCCGCTGGGGCGGTTTCGCTGAGTATGTCTGCGCTCCTGAAAAGGCGCTGGCTCTGAAACCAGGCGGCATGACCTTCGAGGAAGCCGCCGCGATACCTCAAGCGGCAATGCTGGCTGTACAGGGCCTTCGCGACAAAGGGCAGATCCAGCAAGGACAGAAGCTACTGATCAATGGGGCGGGCGGGGGCGTAGGTACCTTTGCTATTCAGATCGCGAGACTATATGAGGTTGAAGCGACCGGGGTCGACAGCTCAGGGAAACTGGACATGCTGCGCTTGATGGGCTTCGATCATGTCCTTGACTACACACAAGAAGATTTCACTAAGAACGAGCAGCACTACGATCTGATCCTTGATGTCAAGACAAATCGGTCGATACTCGATTACCTGCGCGTATTGAGTGCTAGTGGCGTCTACGTCACGGTCGGGGGCTCCACGGCTCGGCTTAGTCAAGCTCTGCTGCTGGGACCGTTGATCTCGATAGTGAGCAAGAAGCGAGTACGCATTGTTCTCTTGAAGCCAAACAAGGACTTGAGCTACGTGACCGAGCTTTTCGAAGCCGGCAAAGTCAAACCCGTGATTGATGGTCGCTACAAGCTAAGTGAAGTCGCTGAAGCCATGCGGTATTTCGGGGAAGGTAACCACAAGGGCAAGATTGTCATAACCGTGGAAGAAGGCAACCGCGACATTTGATTGGGGGCGACACGGATTCGATCATGAGAGCGGCCGTCAACACACGCTACGGATCGCCGGACGTCCTGGAGATCCGGCAGGTGCCGAAGCCGGAACCGAGGGCAGGAGAGGTCCTGATCCGAGTCCGCGCGACGACGGTCAGCCGGACCGATTGTGGCGCGCTCCGCGCCCATCCCTTCTTCGTCCGGTTCATATATGGGCTCCGCCGGCCGAAGCACACGATCCTGGGCATGGATTTCGCCGGGGAGGTGGAGGCGGTCGGCGGGGAAGTCACGTCCTTCAAGCCTGGTGATCGCGTTTTTGGCCTGTCACCTGGTGGCTACGGCGGCCATGCGGAGTATCTCTGCGTGTCCGAGACGGAGGCGATCGCGGCCATGCCTGCGGGCACGCACTACGACGAGGCGGTCGTCTGCGAGGGCGCCCTGTATGCGGACACGAACCTGCGAGCATTCGGCCTCAAGCCCGGCCACAGGATCCTTATCTACGGAGCATCCGGCGCCATCGGCACAGCGGCAGTGCAGCTGGCGAAATCCTACGGGGCCGAGGTGACGGCTGTCGTGGCGACGCGGCATCTCGACCTCGTCAAGTCCCTGGGTGCGGATCGCGCTATCGACTACACCGCCCAGGATTTCACGGAGATCGGCGAGACCTTCGATTTCGTGCTGGACGCAGTCGGGAAGACCGCGTATTTCCGTTGTCGGAGATTGCTGAAACCCGGCGGCTCTTTTGCGGCGACAGATCTCGGGCCCTGGAACCAGAACCTCTTTCTCATGATCTGGTCGGCGATCACCAGGAGCAAAAGGGTCATCTTTCCGCTGCCGATCAGCAGCAAGGCGTTCGTCGACTTCCTGACAGCCCGCATGGAGGCGGGCGAATTCCGCGCGGTCATCGATAGGAAGTATCCCCTTGAGGCAATCGCCGATGCCTATCGCTATGTCGAAACGGGTCAAAAGACCGGGATCGTCGTCATCAACGTCACGTCGGCCGACGAGAACACACAGTCGTAGCCTCTCAGGGGCACCTGGGGCGGCCTTAGCAATGCGCTGTATGCAGGCAGAACGCCGTATGCCCCCGGGGTGACTCGAACACCCGACACGAGGTTTAGGAAACCTCTGCTCTATCCCCTGAGCTACGGGGGCACGGAAAGGATCGGCCAAACCGGGATGCCCCGGTGAGAAACCAAAGCCGCCCACCGTTCCTGCCCGATTCGGCCGGCAGATTGTAGCATCACCCTTCCGGCGGCCCCGCAGGTATCCCCGTCACCGCGCCGGCGAACGCGGTAGAGGCCTCGGCGCAGCGCGAGGTCCCCCTCGCCGCTTGCCAACATCCGCGCGCCTTGTATACTGGCGGACGCCCCCTGTTTGTTCCGTTCTAGGAGTGAGGCTTCATGGACTTCAAGGAGACCGTCAAGAGCCGTTACTCGGTGCGTCAGTATGAGGCCGAGGCCATTCTCGAAGAGACCACCAACGAGTTACTCGAGATGATCGTCCCCACGGTGCTCGTATCGGTGGGCTATCCCGCCGACGGCCAGCCGGTGCCCAAGCTCCGTTACCCGGTACGCGACATCGTCCTCTAGCGCCAAAGCGATGGACGTCGTCTTCTCCAGCATCTACGCCCGCGCCTGTATGGGCGCGGGCCTGGCGGTCCTGAGCGGGATCAGAGCCTTCCTGCCGGTCGCCTTCCTGGCTCTCTACTCGCGTCTGGAGTTCGCGAGCGCCCCGATACTCGACGGCACGCCTTTCGCCTTCCTAGAGAAGACCTGGGTCATCTCCCTCTTGTTTGCCCTGGCCGTCATCGAACTGGCGGTCGACAAGGTGCCCTCCCTCTATCCCACCCGCGACCAGATCATGCAACCCATCAAGATCGTCTTCGGCGGGCTGGTGTTCGCGGCCGCGATGGCTCCCGACGGCTGGATCGCTATGCTGGTCTGCGGCATCCTCGGACTGGTGATCGCCTACCTGGCCGACCGCGTCCGCCGCTCCACCCGGTCCTATGAGTCCAGCGACACCGGTCCCCTTGTCCTCATGAGCATCTACGAAGACGTGGCTGTGCTCATCGGCACCCTCCTCTTCGTGCTGGTGCCGCTGATCGGCGCGCTCGTCGCCTTCTTCCTCTTCTTGCTCGTGTACCGCGTCCAGCAAAGGGGCAAGCGCAAACACAAAGGTTTGCGTATCCTTAAAGGGTAGTCTTCGTACGGTGATTTCCAAGATCTGGCCCGTTTCCCCGGCGCCGGACGTATCGGACCGCCGTCCGTGGAAGCGACTCAGGCCCCGACCAAGGACCATGGGCTCAGAACTCAGCGAGACCGACTTCGCCCACCTCCGCCACCGCATGGTGGAGGACCAGATACGCGGCCGCGGCCTTGCCGACGAGCGGGTGCTGGCCGCCATGGAGAGCGTCCCTCGTCATCTGTTCGTCGCCGCCACGCAGAGCCACTCTGCTTACACCGACGCCCCTCTGCCCATCGGGATGGGCCAGACCATCTCGCAACCCTACATCGTGGCCTGCATGACCGAGTTGCTGCGCCTTGCTCCCGATCACCGGGTGCTCGAGATCGGCACCGGCTCCGGCTACCAAGCCGCCGTCCTTGCCACGCTCGCCGGAGAGGTCTGGACGATCGAGCGCCACGCCGACCTTGCCAAAGGGGCGGAAGAACTACTGGCGGGTCTGGGTTACACCAACGTTCATGTGATCGCGGGAGACGGTACCCTCGGCCACCCCGAGGCGGCCCCATACGACGCGATCATCGTGACGGCTGCCGCTCCGCAGGTGCCCGACGCGCTACGCGAGCAGTTGGCAGTCGGTGGTCTGATGGTCATACCAGTGGCAGCGGGCTACGCGGAGGACCTCAAGCTCATCGAGCGCTTGCCGGACGAACCCTTGGCGGACCCGGCGGGCCTAGCCCCCGCAACCCCCGCCGCCAATGGTGCCGACGTGGCCAGCGCCCCAGGGACGGGGGACTCGACCCCGCCCGCTTCGGACGCAGCCGCCAAGCCTCGCTACCGAGAGACCTCCATCCTGGGCTGCACCTTCGTCCCCCTCATCGGCGAGCAGGGCTACCCACGATGACCGGACCGAGCGCCTCCTCGAACCCTTCCCCGGGCTCTTCCTCGAACCCTTGCCCAGACTCGTCCCCGGGCGAACCCCGCCACGTCCGCGTCCAAGTGTACGTCGACGGCCGCGTGCAGGGAGTCTGGTTCCGGCAGTCCACCTGGCAGCAGGCGGAGATCCTGGGAGTGAGCGGCTGGGTGCGCAATCTGCCCGACGGCCGGGTGGAGGCCATCTACGAGGGCCCGCGAGCGGCGGTGGACGAGCTTTTGGAGTGGACGCGCCACGGACCAGAGCGAGCCCTTGTGACGACTCTCGAGATCCATGACGAGGAGCCCAAAGGGGAGCGGGGCTTCAGCGTCCGCTGACGCTGAAGCCCCGCTCTGCGCCGTTCCGCGGACGGATCCGTCCGCGGTCGAACCTGGCTAGAGAGCAGCCGGCCGTTCTTCCAAGGTCACCGCGATGTCCTGGGTGGTGCCGTTACGGTCTATCGTCACCGTCACAGTGTCCCCGGGCTTCCTATCCCTGATCGCCGACAGAACGTCACTGGCCTCGGTCACGTCCTGCCCGTCGATCTGCACGATGATGTCGCCCTGCTGGATTCCGGCGTCGTCTGCCGGGCTCCCCGGAGTCGTGTCCGCGACCAGGACGCCCGACGATCGCGAGAGGCCGAATTGCTGCTGCAGTTCCGGGGTGACGGTCTGGGTGCTCACGCCCAGATATGCATGGGTGGCACTGCCGGTCTGGATGATTTCGTCTACGACCTTGGTCACTACCACGGACGGGATGGCAAACCCTATGCTCTCAGCATTGCCCCCGGCCATCGCCTGGTTGATACCGATCACCTGCCCGCTTGCGTTGGCAAGGGCACCGCCGGAGTTGCCCGGGCTGATAGGAGTATCCGTCTGGATGAGATTGGTATAGGTCGCGACCTCACCGGTCCCCAGCTGTATGTCGATGCTGCGGCCGACAGCTGAGACTATGCCCAGGGTCACGGAGTTCTGGAATCCCAGCGGACTCCCGATGGCTATCGAGTATTCGCCCACCCTGGGCTGGTCCGTAACGAAGGTCGCCGCGGGCAACTGCGTGCTGGAGTCCACTTGGATGACCGCCAAGTCGGTCAGAGGATCACGACCCACGATCGTGGCCGGCAGCTTTTCCCCGGTGGTAAGGGTGACCTCGATATCGCCGACCGGATCCCCAAGGTCGTCCGACACCACGTGGTTGTTCGTGACGATCTTTCCGTCGGTCGTGTAGATCACCCCTGAACCTTCACCTTCGTACTGCTGCTGACCGAAGGGACCCTGGTCGATGGTCCCGCTGATGCCGATGTTCACCACGCTCGGCCCCAGCTTTGTAGCCACATCTTGGGCCGGGCTGGCCAGACCGTCGCCTCCGCTGCCGCCGGTGACCGTGGACGGAGTGCTGTCGGTTCCGCCCGTGGTTTCCGTCGCTGTGGTATCCGTTGATGGCGCGGTGGTTATCGCCGACCCACCGGCTGTGGTAGATGACCCACCATCGCCCGTCTCGATCGTGCATCCGGCAAGGGCGAAGGCGGTTCCCGCGACCAGGGCAAGTGCCACCACGATCTCGACGATCGCCCACCTAGCCCGCTGTCTCCCCCGCCGGCGGCGAGTCTCCGCCTCGATCAGTGACATGTCACAGCTCCTCCTGAGAGAATCCTCTCGTCCGTCGCCCCGCCCAGGGACTGGGCAGGACAGCCCTATTCTACCCGGGCACCTCTCCGGTTAACCTTGGCGGCATATCCCCAACCACGCTCTTCCGCCGGCGTTCTCCGCATCATACCTGTCCTGGTATAAGAGGATCGTAAAGGGCCCATGAGCGCCTGCTCGAGGCTCGGAGTCGCCGGCTGGTCGGTCTTTACAGGGGCTTTACTGATCGTGGGCTAGACTCCGTCACAGACGCTCGCGGGGTATCATCGTAGTCACACGAGCTGCCATACCCCATGTGAAGAACGAGGAAGGGGATGCGCCTCCTACTAGTAGAGGACGAGGAACGGCTGGCCAACACGATCGCCCGCGGCCTACGTAATGAGGGCATGGCGGTGGACGTTGTGCTCGACGGTAGTACGGCCCTGTCCAAAGCCGCTGTCAATAGCTACGACGTCGTGGTGCTCGATCGCAACCTGCCGGGCGTCCACGGTGATGATGTCTGTCGCACGCTGGTGGCGCGCGGCTCCACGGCACGGATCCTCATGCTCACCGCGGCCGGCTCTATCCAGGACCGGGTGACCGGTCTCGATCTGGGAGCGGATGACTACCTGCCCAAGCCCTTCGCCTTGAAGGAATTGGTGGCGCGCATCCGAGCTCTGGGCAGGCGCGCGGCGACCCCGGTGCCCCCGATTCTCACCTCTGGCGACCTCACCGTCGATCCCGCCCGTCATGTGGCCGAGCGAGCCGGGCGCGATCTGGGCCTCACCAAGAAGGAGTTCGGCGTACTGGAAACGCTCCTGTCAGCGGAAGGCCGAGTGGTCAGCGCCGAGGAGCTCCTGGAGAAGGTGTGGGACGAGAACACCGACCCCTTCACCAACGTCGTCCGGGTGACCATCATGACCCTGCGCCGCAAGATCGGCGATCCCCCGCTCATCGAGACCGTCCCCGGTGTAGGCTACAGGATATGAGCCCCGAATCGGTCTTCGGCGGGCGCCTGGGACCCAGCGGCTCGGCGGCCGCTGATGGTTCGACGGCCCCCGGTGGCTCGATGGCCCCTGGTGGTCTTGCGGACCCCGCCGCCACTGCAGGCCCCGACATGGTCGGCCTCACCGGCGAGAGCGCTCCCGCCGACCTTTCACCCGCGGGTACCGCGACCCCCACGGAGAAGGTGGCAGCGGCCGAGAAGTCCGGCCGACGGAGGGGCCTCACCATCCGTCTGAAGTTGACTCTCTGGTACGGCGGTCTTTTCCTGCTTGCCGGCGTACTGCTGATAGCCATCAACTACTTCATGGTGCGCGACAGCCTCAGCATCGCGCCGGAGAAGGCCCGAGCGGCCGTGGCCGAGCGATTCGGCATCCCGCAGCAGGCGCTCGAGTTCGGTGGCCCCGGCCGGCCCGGCGGGGATTTCGAGCGATACGTCACGATCAACGGCATCCCCCTGCCCCGCCTTCTGGATGAGGCACAGCGCGAGTTGAAAGAGGAGGCACTGCGAACGCTGTGGGTGAGATCGCTCGTCGCCCTCGCCATCATGGCGGTGATCACGTTCGGACTGGCCTGGCTGCTGGCCGGCCGGATGCTCCGGCCGCTGCACGCCATCACCAACACCGCTCGCCGGCTGTCGGAGTCGACCCTGCACGAGCGCATCGCCCTCAAGGGGCCCCGCGACGAGTTGAAAGACCTAGCCGACACCTTCGACGGCATGCTCACCCGTCTCGATACCGCTTTCACAGCGCAGAGAGACTTCGTGGCCAATGCTTCTCACGAGCTGCGCACGCCCCTCACGATCATCCGCACCGAGATCGACGTGGCCCTCAGCGACCCCGACCTCTCTCAAGACGAGCTCAGAGAAATGGGCGCCGCTGTCGGCGAGGCCGTGGACCGGAGCGAGAAGCTCATCGATGGTCTTCTCGTGCTCGCCCGGGCAGACAGCTCGCCCGCGCAGCTCGAGCTCGACCTGGCCGAGCTGGCTGCCGAGCAGGTGGGACAATCGGCGGCCGAGGCCGACGCCCTGGGGCTGAAGCTGGAACTCGATCTACGACCTGCCCCGCTCACTGGCGAGCCAGCCCTGATGGAGCGGATGGTGGGCAACCTGGTAGAGAACGCCATCCACCACAACCTGCCCGACGGCTGGTTCACGGTCAAGACCAGCACCGCCGGCGGGCGGGCGGTGCTGGTGGTGGCCAACAGCGGTCCCGTGCTCGCTGCCGAGGACGTCGACCGGCTGTTCGATCGCTTCTACCGGCCCGACAGGTCGCGCAGCCGCAAGACCGGCGGCTTCGGCCTGGGGCTCTCCATCGTCAAATCGGTGGTCACCGCCCATGGAGGCTCGGTCAACCTGACCGCGCCCCCCGAAGGAGGCCTGGTGGTGACCGTCAGTCTTCCGGCCAGACCTGCGGCAGGTCCAGATAGCGGCTCATGACCAGGGCGACATGGGCCCTACGCGCCCCTGCCCATGGATCGAACGTCCCGTCGGAGTAGCCGGACATCAGACCCAGCTCGACGATCAGAGCGACGTCGGCCGCCGCGTAGTCGGGAACATCGGTGAATGCAGGCGCCGCTCCGAGCCGCCGCTTCTGCCGGAGCCGCCGCCTCTGCGGGCGGGGCTACTTCATAACCTTTCAACTGCCGGGCCATCCGGGCGAGGATCTGGGCCAACTGTACCCGGGTGATGGCGGCGTTAGGCTTGAACAGGGACGTCCCATCCGAGCCGGCGGAACCTACCACCAGTCCGGCGGCTGCCGCTTCCTCGACGAAATCGAAGGGATAGGGCAGCGGGTTTCCGTCTGAGTCCCGGTACATGGGTACGTCCGGGAAAGTGGGGGACCCGGCCTTCTCCACCTCGGTGGTGTGCAGTCCTCCCACGAGCGTCGCTACCTTCGCCACCTGAGCCCGGGTGATGGTGTCGCCGGGACCAAAGTAGTTGCGATCGTAGCCGCTCATATAGCCCAGATCCATCATCCGAGCGATGGCCTGCCCCGTCTCGGTGCCGGAGTCCACGTCCAAGAACAGACGATCCCCCTTAAGCATGGTGGAGACGGTGACGAACTCATAGCCCCGGGCCCGAAGCCGGGAGGCGATGCTGGGTATGGCGGCCGCGGAATGGGGTCCGGAGAGGTGCATGACCACTATGGCCCCGTTGTGGGCATGAGAGACCACTTGGTCGGCGATGGACGAGGCCGAGCCTCCGGCCCAGTCGCGTGGGTCGACGTCCCATAGGACCAGGTAACGGAAGCCCTCACTGCCCGCGACAGCCGCCACCCGTGCGTTGGTCGAGCCACCGGGCGGCCGGAACAGCGGCACGGTCCGCGCTCCGGTCATTTCCCGGAAGGCATCGGTGCCGCCCCCGATCTGTTTGGCCATCGCCCCGTCGGACAGGCTGACGAGAACCATGTGAGACCAGCTGTGGTCGCCCACCTCGAACCAGCCCGCCGCTATGCCTTTCACGATCTCCCGGTTGATGCCCGGATAGGCCTTCACCGCCGAGCCGACGACGAACAGAGTCGCCGGGATCTCGTTCTTCTGTAGGGCGCGCAGGGTGGCCAACGCCCGATCCACCGAGGTGTTGTCGTCAAAAGTGAGCGCGATCTGCTTACGTTCGGACGAGCCCTTGAAGACCACTGAAGCGGAGGCCGCGGAGGCGACCCCGGTCCACAGCAGGGTCATGGCAAGAGCCAGGCCGGCGACCATGGTCCCCAGCCTGAGCGTCTGTTTCCCTCTTCGCATCGTCCGGTCACCGGTCACGTCGGTCCTCCTCACGCAAGGCCCGCAGACGCGGGTCCCGCTGCCGCGGGCTCTCATACCGCGGGACGTCCTATACCAGCGAAAGCAAGATGACGAACAGGCCCAGCGCCATCGTATATATGGCGAACACGCGGAACCGATGGTTCCTCACATACCGCATCACAAAGTATATGGCGACGAACCCCGATACTCCTGCCGCGATCGCCCCCATCAAGTAGGCGAACCCATCCCCCCCGGTCATCGCTCCGCCTATGTCCCCCAGCTTGAACAGGAAAGCGCCCAGGACCGCGGGGATGCTCAGCAAGAATGAGAAGTGCGCCGCCGACGAGCGATCGAAACCCAGAAAGACGCCGGCCGACATCGTCGCGCCCGAACGACTGAGACCGGGAGCGATGGCCAGGGCCTGGAAGCAGCCGACCACCAGGGCGTCGGCCCCGCGGAGCCTCTCCATCCCTGCCGGCTGCCGGTTGACCCGTCCCAGAGCGAAGTCGGCCCCGAACAGCAGCAGGCTGGTCACCACCAAGAACACGCCCACGGCCATGGTGCTCGAGAACAATTCCTCGAAGAAATCGTTGAGCAGAAGTCCCGCGAAAGCGGCCGGGATAGAGCCGATCACCAGCCAGGCGATCAGGCGCCTCCAGTACTTGACCTCTGGCCGGCTCATCCGGCTCGGTCGCACTACCGAGGTCACCATCTTGGACACGTCCCGGATGAAATACCCCACGACGGCCACGAGGGTGGCCAGATGCACGAGGACATCGAAGGCCACGGTGGGGGCGGGCATATTGAAGAACTCGGGGACGAGCACCAGGTGAGCCGAGCTGGACACGGGTAGGAACTCCGTGAACCCCTGCACTATCCCGAGTATGAGAGCGTCAAGGACGGTCAAACTCTGGCCCGCTGCCTTCCCTCGCCGGAAACACCGGCGAGCAGGATATCACCTAGAAGGGCAGGAGCTTTCGCCGAGAAAGTGCGGGCGCGCCCAGGCGCACGGCGCCGATAGCCACGGCCGTCTTGAGCAGGTCACCGAGAAGGAAGGGAACGGCGCCCACCGCCGCGGCCTGGCTCAGACTGCTCCCCGTGAACAGGGAAAGCCAGGGCAGGCCGACGCCGTAGATCGCAACCCCGGCCAACAAGGCTCCCACGGCCAGCACCGCGATCTCGCGGATCGATGCAGCGCACCCAGAGTACGTAGTCCGCCGGGAGGACTCGCCGTGTTCGGACTGGCACGTTCTGATACGTTGAGCGGCAAGGCCCATAAGGAAGGCCGCCGGCAGGAAGCCCACCAGATAGCCTCCGGTGGGTCCGGCCAGCACAGCCAGGCCCCCCAGGCCGTTGTGAAAGACAGGAGCACCCATGGCCCCGACAACGAGGTAGGCTGCCACCGTCGATACCCCCAGGGTAGGACCAAGAAGTCCGCCCACCAGAAGCACGGCGAGGGTCTGCATGGTGAGCGGAACGGGATAGAACGGCACCGACAGCCAGGCCCCCGCCGTCAAGACTCCCACGCCGGCCATCAAGAGCCCAGCCGTGACCAGCGCCCGTGGCGCCACGACCCGTGATGTGCGCTCGATAGCGCCGATCGTCAGGTTAGTCTTCATGATCGCGCTCCTCCCGTCGGGGACGACCCCCGCAGTCTACCCATACACACTGCGAGCTGTCAACATCATTCCGCTCTTGGGTTTACAGGCGGCGCTTCACAGGCCGGCTCGAGCCTCTGCGCCGGACTTCGCGCGGCCGACGCTCGTGACGGTCACGTCGCCGGCGAAGACCTCGAGCACCTGCCCGGACGCCTGCCGCACCAGGAGTTGTCCCTCCGACCCGAGGCCATCGGCTTCCCCCACCACTGCCGGCTCTTGCGGACCCGCCGCCCTGGAGACTTCTACCGCTCGTCCGGCCAGGGCGTCTCGTCTCCGCAATTGCTCCAAGACCTCGGCCTGACCCGCGCCCCGGCCTTCCAGCGCAGCCCAGCGGCGGCCCGACCGGTCGAGCAGAGCGGAAAGCAATGGCGCCCGGGGCACCTCGCGACCCAGATGCTCCCGCAGCGAGACAGGGTGGGGCTTGCCCAGCCACGCGGCCGCCTCTTCCGCTGAAGAGGAGGTCATCAGCGCTGTGGAAGCACTGTTCACGTTCACGCCGATGCCCGCCACGACCCAGTGCAGCCGATCGGCGTCCATGGACCCCTCGAGCAGGATGCCGCAGACCTTCTTGTCCCCCAGGAGCACGTCGTTGGGCCACTTCACCGTCAGCCTTTCTCGCATGCCCGGCAGTGTCTCCAAGACCTCGGCCACCGCCAGAGCGGCGGTCAGAGAGAGGAGATGCGCCCGCGCGGGGACGAGCGAGGGACGCAGGAGCACGGAGAAGGTCAGATCCTGTCCCGGCCGGCTCGACCAGGCACGGTTCAAACGGCCCCGGCCGCTTGTCTGCGCGTCGGTCACCGCGACCGCCCCCGAGGGCAGCGAGGCCGCCGCCCGCCGGACCTCCGTCGTCCGACCGGCTCGTGGTCCGGCCGGGCCCCGCGACGTCATCGTTCGGGGGGCCATCGCCTCCCTGAGGACGAGATTGGTGGACTCGCATCGCTCCAGATACAGGTAGGGAAGCCCGGCGTGGGGAAGCCCGGCGTGGGGCAGACCATCGAGCGTGGCTTCCTCCTGCCGCGCCGATCCCAGCAGGAACGGCAGCACAGCCTCGGCCGCTACCAGGTCGGTGAACGGACGATCCAGGCGGTAGCCCGTGCCCGGAGAAGACGCGATCACGAAACCCAGAGACTGCAGAAGGTGGACATGCTTGTGCACCGCGGTCCGCGACAGTCCCATGATCCCGGCCAACTCCTGGCCGGAGACGGCAGCCCTGCCGGCATCAGGGCCTCTTGGCCACGGTGCGGCGGCCAGACGAGCGGCCAGGTCGACCCGATGCGCCATCCCGCGCGAGATGAGACCACCGGCCACGGCGGCCTCCAAGCGGCTGTCCAAACGTGCGAGGTCGAGGTCCAGGTTCATCTCCTGCCGGGCGGGAGTACTCATGGCTAGAGACTACCAGGATTCTGTCGGCCCTCGCAGAATAGGTCTAGTCGGGGAAGATCTCGAAGAATGCTCGGGAAACCTTTTGGAAGCCCGGTGCATCTGTTATCTTGTACCACCCTCGAATTCAGGAGTCTGACCTTCCGTGGAAGAGCAGAGAGTCAACCGAAGAGTCTCGCGCGGCCGCTGGCGACTGCCCGTCTTCATAACCATAGGCGCAATCGTCGCCGTCGTCGTATTGGCCATAGTCATCGATGCGGCCCTCTATTACAACAAAGTGCATGCCGGCGTCAGCGTTTCCGGCGTCAGCCTGGGGGGCCTCACCCCCGACGAGGCCGCGGCCGAACTAAGTACGATGGTCGACAAAGCCCAGCAGAGCGGCATCGTCCTCACCAACGGTAGCGAGACCTGGACGGTCATGCCGGAGGAAGTCGGCACCGAGATGGACGTGGACGGCGCCGTGACCTCCGCCATGGCCGTGTCCCGCGAGGGCAACTTCTTCAGTGACCTGGGCAAGCGTCTCGACTTGTACTTCAACGATGTGGACCTTCCCCTCAGCGGTTCGGTCGACAGCGCCATGCTGAACGAGGCTGTAGCCGACGTAGCTCGGGAGATCGACGTAGCGCCCGTCAACGCCGGCCTGGAGATACAAGGCACCCAGATCAAGGTGATCGAGGACCAGACCGGTACCGCGGTCGACCAGGCCACCCTGGCCCAGCAGCTCACGGACGTGCTGGTGACTCTGCACTCCACCGAGATGGCGATACCCACGACCGTGGTGGAGCCGGCGGTGACGGCCGAAGATAACGCCGAGGCGCAAAAGCAAGCTGAGACCATGATCGGCGCTCCTATCGTCGTGAAAGACGGCGACCAGACGTGGAGCCTGTCGCCCGCGCAGATCGCCTCCTACATGGACTTCAAGTCGGAGATGAAAAACGGTGTGTCCACTCTGGTCCCGTATCTCTCGGCCGAAGAGATGAACGCCTTTTTCGACCAGATCCAGGACAAAGTGGCGAAAGAACCTGCCAACGCTACCTTCAAATCCGACGGTCAGAAGGCGTGGGTTGTCCCCGGTGTCTTGGGCCAGGCTTTGAATCGCGAGAAGACGGCAGAGGCTATCAGCGCGGCGTCGCTCGCGACCACCGGCCGGACAGCTGCTGTTGGTGTCGACACCACCGAGCCCGAGCTGACCACGGAAGAGGCGGAGGCCAGGGGCATCAATGACCTGCTTGCCAGCTACAGCACCCCGCCTTATGCCGGGAGCGGCAACCGGCAGGTGAACGTGCGCATCACCACCGAATATGCCAGCAACGTCATGCTTGCCCCGGGCGAGGTATACAACTTCGACGAACAGATCGGCCCCCGCACCGCGGCCCGCGGATACAAGCTGGCGCCCGGCATCGTCGGGCCCGGCAAGCTGGAGGACGTCTTCGGAGGCGGCATCTGCCAGGTCTCCACCACTCTGTTCAACGCCGTGTTCTTCGCCGGTCTGGAAGTGGTCGAACGGCACAATCACTCCATCTACATCGACCACTATCCCAAGGGTAGGGACGCGACCGTGACCGGAGGCGGCAAGAACCTCCGCTTCAAGAACGACACTGCTCACTGGATCTGGATCCGCGGTACCTCCGACGGCATCACGACCACCTTCAACATCTACGGCACCGACGAGGGCCGCAAAGTCTCGTATACGGTCAGTGACTTCTACAACGTCGTCGGGCGCTCCACCGTCACTGTGAAAAACCCGAATCTTCCCACCGGTGTCACCAATGTGCTCACCGGTGGGCAGTCGGGCAAGCAACTCACGACCGTCCGCGTCGTCAAGCTGCCCGACGGAACGGTGCTGCACAAGGACAAGTTCATCAGCTACTTCCCGATGGTGCCCAGACAGGTCGAGGTAGGTGCCGGAACCACTACCACGACCACCACGGTGCCGTCGTCTACAACTACTACGACGGGCCCGCCAAGCTCGACCACCACTACCGGGCCACCCACCACCGAGTTCTAGCCCGGCATTCACCTGCTCAGATTGGGGCGGCGGCCTTCGGGCCGCCGCCCCTTTTCGTTGTGCCCAGCGGTTCAATGGTCCCGGAGAGGACGGTGACGGCGTCCCTCAGGACACGCATCCCCCGGGTCCCCTCTCCTCAAGATTGACGGGCCATAGGCCGATACTCCAGGTATATGGCGTACGCAACCAGACAAGCGCTCGCAGCGCGGCCGGCGCCTGACGAAGTGAGGCGCTTGGCTTGGCAGGCCTCCCTACGGGACACGGCTGCGTTCGGCGATCTTTACCGGCTGTTCTTCCCCCAGGTGCACCAGTTTGTGCTGGCGCGCGTCTCTGGACGCGAGGAAGCCGAGGATCTGACCAACACCGTCTTTGAGAAAGCTCTTGCTGCCATGGGCCGCTACGAGCCGTCACCGGCGCAGTTCTCCACCTGGCTGTACACCATCGCCCGAAACGCCGTTATCGACCACTATCGTAGGCGGCGACTGCCGGTGCAGGATGGAGCCGAGGACGATCTGCGCCGCTCTCCCGATCCTTCCGCCGACCCGGAGGCCTTGGTGCTGGCGGACGAGCGCCGCCGACGCCTTCACGAAGCCATCATGGAGCTCACCGACGAGCAGCGGCAGGTGGTAGGCTGCCGCTTCTACTTCAACCTGTCGATCCATGAGGTGGCCCAGGCCACCGGCAAGACCGAAGGCGCGGTCAAAGCTCTGCAATTCCGGGCTCTCGAGCGACTTCACAGAAAGCTGGCTCCCGAATGGAGCCTCAGCTAGAGTGACCGGGCAGCGCTGCCGGCCGGGCCGGCCGGGAGGCGCGACCAGCTAGAGCGGCTTGTAGTAGGCGTCCCCCGCGCAGGCACGACACAAGGCCTCTTCGTCCTGAAGCACCTCACGCCCATCCTGCACCTTCTCGCCGCAGCGCGCGCATTCGACGGTGCGTAATGGCCGTCCAGGCCTGTCCTCGACCGGTACGTTCACCTCCACGGGCATGCAGATGAAGAGCTGCTCATCGGTCCAGTCGTTCCAGAATACGAGGGGATCGTCGTCCCGCCCGGCGTGCGGCACCTCGGGACGGGGGGCCAGTCTGACCGCTCGGTCGGTGGCAAGGTCGACGAATGCCGCGGCCATCTTGCCGTAGTCCATCCACTTGAGGCGTCTCCGCCCCAGGGTGACGCCGGCCACTACGCCTACCGCGTCGCTGGCGCAACGATCCATCTCTACATAGACGACAAGATCTCTGTAGGAATGAGGGTCGTCTATTCCGAGAGCCCGGCACCCATACCGGGCCATGCGTACGCCCATGACCATGCCATGGCAGAGGTGCCCGTGGTAGGCGCGAGCAGCTGCCAGGTCTTCTTCCAACGATCTCATGGAACGGTCACTCCGACGCCTCCTTGGAACCAGCCGTAATCCGCCAAGAAGTATAACGGCAGAGCGGGGGCTCATCAAGGAGAGCGCCGGATCCAACCCGACCGCCCGGAATCGAATGGTATCTTGGACACGCCACGTACACAGCGCGCCACGTACGCGATGTTCTGCCGACGAGACGCGCCCGGGAAAGACAGACCCTCGAACGGAGGCATAAGGGTGAAGAAGATCGACTTTGAGACCCACTTCGCCACCCAGGGTTGGGTGGACGCGCTGTACAGCAATCCGGGTAATCCCAAGTTCGCGCACGACCCGGTGAGCAAGAACCGCCGTCTGTACTACTTCCCCGAAGGCGGAGAACCGTTCGGGGACGTGCTCTTGGACAAGCTACTCACTATGGGTGAGCCGCGCATCAAGGCGATGGACGAGGCCGGGGTCGATATCGCTGTGGTGTCGCTCACCGCCCCGGGGGTCGAGCGGTTCGAGACCGGTCAGGCCATACGTCTGGCCCAGGAGGCCAATGACATCCTGGCTGAGGCCGTGGACAAGTATCCCGACCGCTATCGGGGCTACGTCGCGTTGCCCGTGCAAGACGTGGACGCGTCCGTCAAGGAATTGGAGCGCGGGGTCAGAGAACTGGGGATGATCGGCTGGAAGACGCACTGCAACTACGGCGACACCTATCTCGACGATAAACGGTACTGGCCGATCCTGGCCGAAGCCGAGGAACTCGACGCGGCCATCTACCTACATCCAACGGTTCCCAAGATCGCGGAGCTGCGGACGTACGGCATAGCTCTGTCCGGGCCGCCGTTCGGGTTTGGGGTCGAGACGGCCACGGTCATGCTCCGCCTGATCCTGAGCGGCGCTCTCGACGCGTTTCCCAAGCTCAAGATCGTGTTGGGGCATTACGGCGAGTTCCTGCCGTTCCTCATGCATCGCATCGACTGGGCGTACACGCGGCCGCACGTGATCTCCGACATCGGGGCGACCCCGACCTTGAAGCGCAAGCCCAGCGACTACCTGAAGACCAACATGTGGGTGTCGACCAGCGGCAACTACCTGCCGGCGGCCTTCAAGTGCACGCGGGAAGCCCTCGGGATGGACCGGATCCTGCTGGGGACCGACCATCCCTACGACAGCATGGCCGAATGTCAGGAATTCCTGGACGGTCTGGGTCTGACCGAAGAGGAAGAGCTACTCCTGTACGAAAAGAACCCGGCCGCGTTGGGAGTCACCGCCTGAGCCGAGGCTGCGGGCCCGCGACACTGCGCCGGTGCCGGCCTCTCCCGGCGTGGGTCAAGCCTCGGGCGGAGGCTCCGTAGGCAACTCTCCCGGCTCCGGATCCTCCCAGTCGGCGAAGTGCTGCTCGAACACCTGGTGTAGGGCTTCGTCGGCCGCGATCGCCAGGGCCTTGTAGCGCCGGACCAGGTCCTGGGCCTGCGGCGTGAGGTGGGAGCCGCCACCGAGGCTGCCGCCTACGCTCCGGTCGAGCAGGGCGAACCCCAGCCGCTGCTCGGCCGCATGCAGGATCCGCCAGGCCTTGTTGTAGGACATGCCCAGCTCGGTCGCCGCCTTGCGAAGGGATCCCGTTTGCTCCACCCCGTCGAGTAGCCGGGCAGGGCCGTCTCCGAAAGCCCTGCCCCGATACTCCAGCCAGATCTTGTACGCCAAGCGCATGACGAGAGCGCCTCGCCTCAGACCTGCGGGGAGGAGCCTGGCGAGGACCCCTCCTGCGATGGGATATCAGCAGGTGCCTGAACGGGGGCGCCTCCCGGCGGAGGCGACGACTTGTCCGTCGGGGGAGAGGCGCTCGCTGGAGGCGGCCCGGGCCCCGCGCCTGCCGCTGCGCCAGCGGGCGCAGCCGGCGGCGGCGTGGCGGCCGCGGTCGCTGGGGAGAGATAGGTCTCGGTGCCACAGTACGGGCAGCGCACCAATCCCTTCCCGGCCAACTGCAGCCGCCCCCCGCAGTTCGGACAGCTGCCGTCTTTGATCTGAGCCGCCTCGGCCGACACCAGTTCGCCCCTGTCCCAGTTGACGTATCCCCGGAACAAGTCCTTGCCGATGAGGTCGTAGATGTAGTCCCGCACCTGGTCGCGGGTCAGGTCGCCCTCGATGGCCAGGTCGGCCACGCTCACCTTTCCCCTGGTCGTGACCGAGTTGAGGATGGCCCGCTCCTTGTCGGCCTTGCTCTCGGCCTTGATCTCGCCTCGCGAGGACATGAGGAGGTAGATGCCCGCAGCCAAGAACGGCAGGGAGAACAGCACGAAGCCCAGCGCCACCCCGGTAGCGCGCGAGCCGCTGGCCAGACCGGCGGCCAGCCAGGCGTCTACGCCCAGGCTGACAACGATCAGCACGATCCCGATGATCCTGGTGCGCATCGTATCCCTCCCGCTCGACTACCCTGCGCTGAACCCTCCGCCGCCGCCCCCGCCCGAGAAACCCCCGCCGAAGCCGCCGCCTCCACCACCGAACGCGCCCCGGCCGGAGCCGCTGCTCGACGGGGCTGAGGTGAGCACGCTCGACATATTGTTGAGACTGCCGAACAGGCCGTCCGAGATGGTATCGAGGCTGAAGCCGCCCCCGGGCAACGACGGGCCCCCCGATCCGGCACCTCCCGCCAGTCCGCCGCCCAGACCGCCCGTGTCCACGGGGCCGGATCCGACGGGTATCGGGATCCACACGGGGTGGTACCAGACGGGAGGAGGCACGTTCAGTCCTTCGAAGCGCCTGACCCATTGCTTCTCGACTCCAAAGGCGATGGCGTAGGGCAGATACTTGTCGAAGTTCTCCTGGGCCGACTCCATGTCCTGGAAACGCGTAAGATCCTGCAGGTAGTTGCGGAACGCCTGCCACTTACGCTGCTCCTGCGCCCCGCGGACAGTGCGGCGCGGCATGAAGGGACTGAACGCCCAGACGATGATCACGGCGACGATCGACCCGAACATGAACCAGCCCCAACCAGGGACGCCGGTGAGAGCCATGACCGCGGTGAGGGCGCCGAGTATGACCGCAACCAGAAAACCGTAGCCCAGCCAGCGCGATCTCTCCCTCTTGGGATTCCGGTCGAAGAGCCCGGCTTTCGTGACCTGCGTATACACTTGCTCCACTATCGGTGAGACGTGAGTGTAGAAGTGGTTCTTGAGGTCGTTGGTGGTGACCTGGTCCGGATGAGCCGAATCGAACAGCGAGTGGGCCACTGCTTTCTCGAAGCCCTCCAGATCGTCTAGCGGCTTCCGGCGGGTGAAGAGGCTCTCGGGCTTGCTGATGATGCCGTCCTTCTTGGTATCGGTGATCTCCAGGTAGCCCCGCCGAGCCAGATCCACAATGGTGGCGATGACCTCCTTGGTGTCGACCTTTTCGTCGATGAGCGCTCCCGCCAGCCCCGGCGAGAGATCGGACGGGGGCTCGCTCACGTAAGAGGCATAGACCGTCGCGGGCTCGTCCCGGCCCCGCCGCCGCCATAGCAGAAACATGGCGAGAAAAGCGACGATGGGCAGCACGAAGCCGATCTTGGGGATTATGAAGGCGGCCACTCTACGAGCGGTCCAGGTGAACTGGACCACACCTTTGGGGAAGCCCGTGACCAGCCAGAAGTTGGTGTACGGGGGAAGGTCCGAGCCTTCGTACACCATGGTCGAGGGACCAGGAGAATGCACGTTGGTCGCCACCCCCGGACCCGACTGCACCGCCTGGGTCATGTCCTCGGGCGGAACCGAGCCCGGCAGCTTGACTGTGGCTCGCACCGCCCCGATCGGGACCGGAGTCTCGGCATCGAACACATACCAGCGTAGCTCGTCACCCTGATCGAAGAACATGATCACCGACTTGGCCAGGTAGTGGAACGTCCACGTGGACGAGGTGTCGGTGAGGGCGAAGTTGACGACGATGATCAGCCGGCCGTTCTCGGTGAGCGTGTACCATTCGCCCGGCCCCTGACCCTCAGGAAGGGGATGGCCGTTGCTGTCGTACACCGCGATGTCGGTCAGTCCGTCCGTGTTCTGGATGGGGATCTGGCGCCCGACGTAGCTGAAGCTGCCTTCGAACGTGAAGGTGACGGTCTCGTCGACCACGACGTCCCCGTCCTCCTGTACCTGTAGGAGGACGTCCATGTTGTCGATACGCCAGTCTTTCGCCTGAGCCTGAGCGGCAGGCCCCGCAAGCAGGACCGCGAGGACACACGCCAAGACGACCGCGACCACCAGCCACAGGTGACGGGGCGCGAGGCGACGGGCGGCACGGGTCCGATGCCGGCCGGCTCCGCCGCCGGCATCGCGGCGCGGCGCGCGCAGCCGCCGCTCCTCCGACTCGAAGGCGCCCACTGCCCGTCGGCGATCGATCACGTCTCCTGGCCTTCCTCGCTTTCGGGTCCCTGGGTGTCGGCCGGTGCCTCAGAAGCCCCTGTCGCCGACTCCGCGGCCGCCACGGCCGCCGGCGTGGCGGCCGGCGCCCCCATCTGATGACCGCAGTTGGGACAGAACTTCGAGCCGGCCGGCAAAGTGGCCCCGCATTCGGGGCAGGTCACCGTCTCCGAGAGGTTGGTGCCGCACTCGGGGCAGAACTTGCTGCCGAACGGGATGTCGCTGTGGCAGTTCGGGCAGCGCACCTTGGGCTGCGCTCCGCCGGTCATCGCCTGCTGCAGCATGCCGGGGATCATCATGCCCAGGCCGGCGCCGGTACCCAAGCCCAGTCCGGCCGCGGCGGCCGTGCCCACGGTGCTGTCGCCTCCTCCACCACCGCCACCCCCCTTGGCCAGGTCGCCGATCGCCTGCGCAGCCCGGTACTGGAAGTAGCGGTCCATGCCGCCCACGGCCTCCATGCCGGAGCGTTCGTCGATGCGTTTCTGCACCTCGTCCGGCGGCGAGATGGCGTTGATCAGGAAGTCCACCATCGCCAGACCGTACTGGCCGAAGTCGTCCTTGATCCGAGCCTTGAGGCCTGCACCAAGCTCGTCGAAGTAACGGGGCAGGTCGAGCACCGAGTCCAGGCTCTCGCCGAGAATATCCGCTAACCGGCCTATGATCACACCCCGGAGGAAGTCCTCGATCTGGAAGTTGGTGAAGATAGCCCGCGTACCCACGATCTTCACGACGAACAGCTTGGGATCAATGATCTGGAAGGTGTAGATGCCGTTGGAACGCAGACGGATCATCTTGAACTCGGAGTCACGGAACAGGATGGGCTCGGTCGTGCCCCACTTGAGATCGGTGAAGGTCCGCTGGCTGACGAAGAACACCTCGGACCGGAAAGGGGTGTCGCCGTAGAGCGGCGTCGTGAGAACGGCGGTGAGTAGGGGGATGTTCTGCGTCGCCAGGGTATGCCGGCCCGGTCCGAAGACGTCGTAGGCCTTGCCATCGCGGAAGAACACCGCCCATTGATTCTCCCGCACGATCAGCTGAGAGCCCACCTTGAACTCGCCCGAGCCCTGCTCGGGGATGCGGTGGACCATCTCCGCGCCTTGTTCGTCGACGAATTCGATGAGGTCCATGAGGGCCATCGGTTACCTCCCTGCTCCGGTGATGAGGTGCTCCCGCTCGTTGAAATGGGTGTCAAGAGCTTCGATCCGGTCGTCCAGCAATCCTATGTCGGTACGAAGAGACGGACTGTCGGCTGACAACGCGTTGGCGAGTTCGTCTATCCCTCCGGCCTCGGTCTCGAGTTGCTTGTCGAACGCCTTGAGCTCCTCGAGCTTCTCCAGGCCCACTTTGGTGGTGTCGAAGAGGCCCGCATAACCGTAGTCGGCGAACTGTACCCGATCGCGCACCTTCCGCAGCTTGCGGAGGGTGACGTCGATCACGCCCAGCATATCCAGATTCCCCCGATTGACCAGTTCGAGCTTGAGATCGTCCAGTTTTTGCCCGCAGGATTCTAGGCGTTCGGCCACATAGAGCCGCTCGATCTTGTCGGCTTCGCGCTCCAACTCCTTCTCTTTGTACCCTTTGTAGCCGGGAATGTGATCGGCCATCCGCTCGAACCAGTTCTTGCTCTCCTCGATCCTGTCATCGATCCCAGCCATGGTCTCCCCTTTGTCTCGTGACCGCGCCACGGCCATCGACCCGGCGCCCGACCTTCGGATTCCAGCTCCCCGCTACGCAACCAGACCGTCGAACTCGCGCAGCAGCAACCTCCAATTGGATTCGTGGATATGGCGCGGATCCCATACGGCGGGGATGAACAAGAGCTCCTCGCCGACGGCCTCGAGCTCATAGTCGACGGACTGCAGGTCGTGGGCCTCATGCGATTCCACCGCCAGATACACGAAGTGGGCCAGCAGTCGGGCATCGTTCCGCCCCACCACGACGGGCGAGAAGGTGCCGAAGTCCGGCCCGGCGACGGCATCCATGGCCTCGCCCGCCTCACCACGCGTACCCTGCCCCGCGTCGGCCCCTGCGCCGACGTCCACGAGCGCGGGCCGCGCCGTGGCGCCCGCCGCGAGGCCCAAGGCCAACTCGAGAGCGGGTTGGGCTTCAGTCAAGCTCACCCCAAGCCGCTGCACGACGGGACGCACGAGCGAAAAAGCGGGTACATACAGATAGGCCGGCCCCGGGGCGGCCGCTCGTTGGATACGCTCCCAGGCCGAAGCCGCTGGCGTGGACACTGTGACGTCCAAGCGCCAAGTCGCTAGGTACTGGACCGGCCCGGCTAGAGCCAGCTCCGTTGTGATCGCAGCGGTCAGCGGAGAGAAAGACTCTAGTCCGTTCTCTCGGGGTTCGTGGACCCGCCCGCACACCGGACAGACGAAAAGGGCGGCTTCGTCACCGCCCTGCAATGGTGAGCCACACTCGTCACAGAGCAGCGGGAACAAGTCAACTGGAGAAAGGCTCGTGGTATTCCACCTCCCTCTGCAAACGAAACCGCCAGACCAGGAATATCGCCAGCACAGACACTATCACGGCGCCGACCATCGTTGACACCTGCGCAGCCCCGCGGGAAGACCCCAGCCACAGGAGAAGGGCAGCTATCGCGACCAGCACCACCACTTGTGCCACCAGCCGCGTCACGCGTCCGGCGTTGGAGGCGGGGGCCTCGGCCGAATTCACGCTGCCGTTTCGACCATTGACAACGATCCGGTAGAAACGATTCCCAACCTGATATCGCAGTAACCATAGAGGGTAATAGAGGAGCGCGGTGGACTCCCGGAGGGCGAACATATGGCTGTCGGGAGACGACGCGCCGGAGACAGGGAGGAGCGCGGCCTTCCTACCCGCCGCGGCCACTTCGTCGGCGCTCCCCTGCGCTTCCAGTACTGTGACCGACGGATCCAGCTCCCCCGCCAGGAGGGGGAGCATCAGTTCCCGCCCGGTGATACGTGGCCGAGTGGCTCCCAGGAGCGGGAGGTCGGTCGCCGCCTCGTAGTACCGGCGCTCCTGCAAGGAAGGCTCTTCGACCCCTTCGCGCACCAGTTTCAAGTCCAATCGCTCGCTCTCCTCGTCGCCCACCAACTCGTATCGGGTCCGTAGCTTGTGACCGAACTCCCAGCCGGCTACCAGAGATCTGTGCTCCCAGATGGGGACGTAGACCAGTCGGGTCTCGGCCAGGGAGGCCTCCCGGGCCCGTTTGGTTATCCCGGGATACTCCTCGAGCCAGGCGGCTGCGGCACCTGCAGCTTCCAGCCGGTCTATCCGGTTGGGGAGGTACCAGCGAGAGAACCCGCCGTGCTCCCTCACGGCCGTACGTACACCGCAGTGACCGCAGACGAGGATCCTGTGGCCCTCACGCGCACTCAGCGGGCCGGCGCACTGGGAGCAGCGGACGGACCGGAGCATCTGCTCCTCCGGCGTGTCCGCCGCGAGACCGGATAGGTGCTCGGGTGTTTCCCGAGGCACCACCGGAGCGACCGCCCGCGCTGCCTCCCGGGTCAGAGTCGAGCCGCACGACGGGCAGACTGCCATGTCGGCGTAGCCGGGCACTCGCACGGGGGCCGCGCACTGCGGGCAACTGTATTCGACATAGGTGTTCGCCGCCGTATCCATCATCCTGCTAATCTATCGCCGTGCGTGCTCCCGACCTTGAATCCCATCGCCCCGCGCCCCGGGTGGTCGCCGTCGATCTGGACGGTACCCTGCTGCCTCTGCGGCTGGACGGAACCCAGGCGCTGACCCCCCTCACCGTTTCGACCGTCCGCACGCTCGGCCGGGTGGGCATCACCACCATAGTGGTGACCGGCAGGATGTTCCACTCGGCCGCCCGCTATGCGCGGGATCTGGGTCTCGACGGTCCGGTGGTCGCCTACCAGGGCGCCCTCATCCGCGAAGTGGGCACCGGGCGCCTCCTCCACCACGACCCGCTGTCCGCGGAGTTGGCCTTGGAAGTCCTCAGCCTCCTCGAACCAGACGGGCATCCGGTGAATCTCTACATCGAAGACGACCTCTACGTCGCTAGAAGAAGCGAGGAGGTCGATCGCTACGAGCGCCTCTCGGGAATGAAGGCGAACGTCGTCGGCAGGCTGAGCAGCTTTCTGGACCGGCCCACGACCAAGATGGGCGTGGCCGGTGACCCAGCCGTCGTCGACGGACTGCTCACCGGCCTGCGCGGTCATTTCAAAGGACGCCTCATCGTCGTCAAGACCTGGCCATTCTTTCTCGAGATGACCAGCCCGACGGCCACCAAGGCGCACGCACTCCAGATCCTGGGCGAACACCTGGGTTTTGCCGCGCGCGACGTGCTGGCCTTCGGCGACTCCTACAACGACGCGGACATGCTCGCCTGGGCGGGAACAGGCGTGGCGATGCGGGGAGCGCCACCGGAAGTCATCGCGGCCGCCGACGTCGTCTGCGGTCCCGTCGAAGAGGACGGGTTCGCCCACTATCTCATGAGCCAGCCGTGGTTCCCGGCCGAGGGACCTGGCTAGGCGTACCGCAGGACCCCGGCCACGCCCCCCAACTCGTCGAGCACGGGGATGTTCTCGCCGACCTCGATGTGTCCGTTCTGCAGGATAGCCAGCCGTACCAACTCGCCGACGGCGTCGGAGACGGGTAGCGTTCCGCCGCCGCACACCGGGCAACGCTTTGTCTCTGTGAGGCCCACCCAGGTGCACTCGAGGCAGCGCCAACCTTGCGGCCTATAGTTGCGGTCGACGAGGAGGGTCTGCACCTGGTAGCGACCCAGGGCGCCCAGCACATCGTCGAAGCCGGACACACCCCGCCCTCCACTACCCAAGCCCTCCTTGATCCGCGCCGCCAGGTCCACCATCTCGTCATGCCGGGCCTTCTCCATCGCCTCGCGCGCGCTCACCAGCATCTGCCCGCTGGTGGCCGCGGCGTCGAAGGGGATCTGGGCTACGATCTTGGCCGAAACACTGGCCGGAAGGGTCCGTCGGAAGGCGCTCGCGATGTCGTGCTGCGCGCATAGCACCACCCGTCTCACCCCTGCGGACTCGAGTAGCTTGGCCAGAGCGTTCCCCACTTCTTTGTAGTGCAGGTCGACCAACGTGTCCTGACGGGCCGCGGCGTAGTACTCCTTGATGGACACCTCACCGGTCTCACGGTCGCTGCTACGCAGCCAGGGGCCTACCAGGTCGTCTTCCTTGGCCACCCCCCATTCATCCAGCAGATAGAGGCTGGACTCGTCCCGGCTCACACGCGCCACCACGAAGGGCTCGAGCAGAGACAGAGCATGGGCCACCGGGCGCACGTGAGGCGACGGCTCGATCACCAAGCGGTTGACCAGGCGGAAGGGGAGCTCTATCCGCTCGTAGTAGTGAGCTCCTCCATCGGCGAACAGAGCCAGGCCCTGGGTTCTTGGCGTCAGGTCGTATTTGAGCACGTCGAGCACGTATTCCAAATCGCTCTCGAGAAGGCGCTTCTCTTCCTTGGAAGTGCCGCGCTCCTTGGTTATGCGGTTGAACTCGCTGTTGAGAAAGGTGGGGGCGAACTGGCGCCAATCATCCAAGCGACTGGTGGAGAGAGTGACGGTGAGGAATACGCCCCGGGATGCGCGCGCGCCAGCCAGCCTCTTCAGCTTCTCCTTGGACACCGCCGCGCTCTCGATCATGAATCACCGCCTTCACCTCGGCCCTCCGGCTCCGTCGGCTCGGACGCGCCTTGGTCAGCCGTCTCTTGCTTGGCCCGCTCCGCCGCATGAGCGGCCTCCTGGTCGTGGAGAGCCTGCTCTCTCCGCCACCTTTCTTCCCGCTCGCGGTACTTGTCCACCAGGGCGGACTTCCCCTTGTCTCGAGTGGGATCCGCCATGTTCATCGTGCCTGGATCGGAGAGTGCCGCCTCCATCTTCTGAGTGGGAGTGAGTGGGCGCTCCCTGCCGGAGCGCTCGACCTTCTTGTCGGCCATCTTGTCCCCTTTCCGTATAGAAAGTGCGGCCTGTGGTGGCGAGTCTGTACAAGCTAACTACCCATCGTCGCAAGACCTAAACGGCAGGATAGGCGGGCGCTCCCTCGCTGCACGCGCCGCCGTGGCGGCGAATCGTGGTTGTGTTCTTGCCCACGTAGGGCATATTGTGGATGTGACAGACCCGAGGCGATCGGAGGGACTTGCTCCATGGAAGACTTCGAGAAGCTGGGCGCTTTCTACCTCGGCCGCGAATACGACCTTTCGAAGAAAGAGATGGGTGGCCTCCTGCTGTATGACTCGAAAGACCTCGTCACTCACGGCGTGTGCGTAGGCATGACTGGGAGTGGAAAGACCGGTCTTTGCATCGGCCTCCTCGAAGAAGCAGCCATCGACGGCGTCCCGGCCATAGTCATCGACCCCAAGGGAGACATGGCCGACTTGATGCTCACCTTTCCCGAGCTCCGCCCCGATGACTTCCTGCCCTGGGTCAGCCAGGAGGAAGCGGCCAAGAAAGGTATCTCCACCGATGACTTCGCTGCGCAGCAGGCGGATATGTGGAAAAAGGGGCTGGCAGATTGGGGACAGGACCCAGGCCGGATCCAACGCTTGAAAGACGCTGCCGAGTTCACTGTCTACACGCCCGGTTCGAACGCGGGCCTACCGGTGAGCATCCTCAAGTCCTTCGCCGCCCCTTCCGCCGCGGTCCGGGCCGACGACGAGGCGCTGCGGGACCGTATCGACACGGCTGTCACCAGCCTCCTGGGCCTGGTGGGAGTGACGGCGGATCCTATCCAGAGCCGAGAGCACATCCTTCTTTCGAGCCTGTTCAGCACGGCCTGGTCGGCCGGCCAAGATCTGGATCTCGCCGGTCTCATCCAGCAGATCCAGAAACCGCCTTTCGTCCGGGTGGGCGTCCTCGACCTGGATTCTTTCTATCCAGCCAAGGAACGCTTCGAGCTGGCCATGCTGCTCAACAACCTGCTCGCGGCCCCGACCTTCCAGTCCTGGTTGGAAGGAGAGGCTCTCGACATCGGTCGGATGCTCTTCACCGCCTCAGGAAGACCTCGGGTTTCGATCTTCTCCATCGCGCATCTCTCCGACACGGAACGCATGTTCTTCGTATCGCTGCTGCTGAACGAGATCCTTGGTTGGGTGCGGGCGCAGCAGGGCACCGGGAGCCTGCGGGCTATCGTGTATATGGACGAGATCTTCGGCTTCTTCCCGCCGGTCGCCGAGCCGCCTTCAAAACGTCCGCTCCTCACCCTGCTCAAGCAGGCCCGCGCCTTCGGAGTGGGGATCCTGTTGGCCACCCAAAACCCGGTGGATCTCGACTACAAGGGCCTGGCGAACACCGGGACTTGGTTCATCGGCCGTCTACAGACAGAGCGCGACAAAGCCCGCCTGCTCGAGGGTCTGGAGGGCGTGGCCGCGGGTTCCGAGACCAAGTTCGACCGCCAGGAGATGGAGGAGACCCTGGCCGGTCTCGGAAAGCGCATCTTTCTTATGTACAACGCTCATGAAGACGCCCCGGCGGTCTTCCAGACCCGTTGGGCTCTCTCCTACCTTCCCGGCCCCTTGACCAGGACGCAGATCAAGACCCTCATGGACCCGCGCCGGCCGGCGGTGGCTGCGCCCCAGCCGGCGGCGCCGCCACCGACGGCACCCCTCGCAGCGCCCGTTGCGGCCGCGGCAGCTGGGGCGGCCGCGGCAGGCCTGGCTGCGACCGCCGGGCCGGCGGACCAGACCGGGGCCGCCGAACGGCCGGCCCTGCCTAGCGACATCCCTCAGTTCTTCCTACCCCTTCGCGGCGCCACTCCCGCCAGCCCCGACCTGGTGTACCGAGCGGGAGTGCTTGCCGCGGCCACCGTCAATTTCGTGAGCACCGGCAGCGGAGCGAGCACGTCCACCAAGATCCAGCGGATCGCCCCGGCCCCGGAAAGCGCTTTGGCGCTCGATTGGGACGCGGCCTCTGCTCTCGAGATGCCGCTCGATGATCTCGACCGGACTCCCTACCCCGGAGCCGCTTTCGCGGAGTTGCCTCCCGCCATGGCCAAGCTGACCTCCTATCGCGCCTGGGAATCGGACTTCAAAGCCTGGGCCTACCGCACTCAGGCCGCGGAGGTGTTCAAGAGCCTCAGTCTCAAACTGACCTCCGACCCGGACGAGACCGAGGGAGAGTTTCGCACTCGGTTGCAGCTGGCGGCTCGGGAAACGCGAGACGAAGTCAGCGAGAAACTGCGGCAGAAGTATGCTGCCAAAGCGGCGACCCTGAAACAGCAGGAGCTAAGGGCCCAGCAGGCGGTCCAACGGGAGGCCGAGCAGGCCAAAGGCCGCAAGATGCAGACCGCTATCTCGTTCGGGTCGACCGTCCTGGGTGCTTTCCTGGGACGCAAGGCTCTCAGCACGAGCACTTTGGGCCGGGCCACGACGACCATGCGCGACGTGGGCCGCAGCCTCGACGAGAGCGGCGACGTCAAGCGGGCCGAGGAGACTCTGGCGACTGTCAAGCAGAAGCAGGCCGACCTCGAAGCCGAGTTCCAGGCCGAGCTCGATGGGCTCGAGTTCCAGATCGATCCGATGACCGAGCAGCTGGAGAAGCTCCTCATGCGCCCGCGCAAGAGCGACATCACCGTGGATTCCCTCGGACTCGTGTGGATGCCCTACTGGCGTGACGCCACCGGTACGCTGACGAACGCCTGGGGATAGTGCCGAGAGGGATTGGTGCAAAGAGGTCTGGCGGACTGCACAAAGGAGGAGTGGGTATGCTTAAAGAGTTCAAGGCCTTCATCGACCGGGGGAATCTGCTTCAGATCGCCGTAGCCTTCATCCTGGGCGTCGCTTTCGCCGCCGTGGTGGGCTCTCTTGTGAACGACATCATCATGCCCGCCGTCGGTTATGCTCTTGGGGGAGTGGACTTCACCAGTCTGTTCGCGGTGATCAAGGAAGGCGACCCCGCGGGCCCGTACAACACCGTCGCTCAGGCCAAGGAAGCCGGTGCCGTCACCATCAACTACGGCATGTTCATCAACGCGATCATCGTGTTCATCATCGTCGCGCTGGTCCTCTTCTTCATCGTCAAGGCCTACATGAAGACCCAGAAGCCTGTCGATGAGACCAACAAGGACTGCCCGTTCTGCTTCACTTCGATCCCGATCGCGGCCGTACGTTGCCCCAACTGCACCTCCGAGCTTCCGGCAGACCTCAGGACCTGATCGGCGAGCCAGGCGACCGGCGCAGGTCGCCGGATCTGAGACAGACCGCTTCTGGGGCGGGGCGCTTCGCGCCCCGCCCCGTTGTTCCCCCCGGGCCCAGGCAGTAGGCCCGGTGGCAGGAGGCCCCCTGGACGGGCTGCGGCTATACTCTCATCCACCATGGCTCAGCACCATCCTCTAGGGGACCACACCTTCTTTGCCACCTGCCCGCGTAACACCGAGGGCCTGCTGCTCGACGATCTACGGGCGCTCGGAGCGAAAGACGCAGCTGAGACCCGGGCAGGCGCCTCCTTCAGCGGGCCGCTGGAGTTGGGCTACAGGGCCTGCCTCTGGTCCCGGATCGCCAGCCGCGTGCTCATGCGAATGGTCGCCTTCCCCGTCTTCGCTGTGGACGACCTATACGAAGGGACATCGGCGATCGCCTGGGAGGATCACCTCGATCACCGAGGGACACTGGCAGTGGAGGTCACCTCTAGTATCAAGCAGGGGCCGCTGGCCCAGCTCAACACCCACTTCGCCGAACAGAGGGTCAAGGACGCCGTTGTCGACCGCTTCCGCGCCAGAACGGGTACGCGGCCGGGAGTGGATCTGGCCCGGCCCGACGTCCGCATCAATCTCCACCTGACGCCCTCTGAGACTATCGTCAGCCTCGACCTCTCTGGAGACGGGCTTCATCGGCGCGGCTACCGCCTGGGGGCCGGTGAAGCCCCCCTCAAAGAGAACCTGGCCGCGGCGATGCTGATGCGGGTCGGCTGGCCGCGCATCGCCGGCGAAGGCGGGGCTTTGCTGGATCCCCTGTGCGGTTCGGGTACCCTGCTCATCGAGGGGGCGCTGATGGCCGGCGACATCGCTCCCGGACTGCGGCGTGACTACTTCGGATTCTTGGGGTGGGAAGGATTCGAACCCTCGATCTGGCACGATCTCCTTGCGGAGGCCAGGGAGCGCCGGGAGGTCGGCCTGCGGCGGCTGCCGGCCTTCCTCGGCTTCGATCGTGACGCCAGGGCGATCGGCGCCGCCCGCGCGAACGCCCGCAGGGCCGGCCTCGCCGGCCGCATGATACTGGAGCGGCGCGAGCTCAGCTCGTTGACCGCCCCCCGCCGGGAAGACCCCCCGCCAGAGTCTGTCGCGCCGCGTGCGGCGCTTCACGGTCTGGTGATCGCCAACCCCCCCTACGGCAAGCGCCTTGGGGACGCGCCGGAACTGATCGAGCTCTACGAAACGCTGGGGGAGAGATTGAAAGCTGCTTTCTCCGGCTGGGAGGCCGCCGTCTTCACGGGCAACCCAGAGCTGGGCGCCCACCTCGGCCTTCGCGCCCACCGCACCAACGTCCTGTACAACGGGCCGCTCCCATGCCGGCTCCTGCAGTTCCACATCGACCCGGCCGAATTCCAGGCTCCCATCGTGCGCCGGCAGGCGACAATCGCCGGCGTGGTTCCCGGCCACGCTGAGGTCGAAGCGCGGGCCGGCGCCGCCACCTGCCGTAGCGACGACACCCCCGGTGCCGCTATGTTCGCTAACCGCCTCCGCAAGAACTTCAAGCACCTCCGGCGCTGGGCATCCCGGGAGAACATCCGCTGCTATCGTCTCTACGACGCCGACCTGCCCGAATACGCGGCCGCGGTCGACCTCTACGGCGACTGGGCCCACGTGCAGGAGTACGCCCCTCCGAGTACCGTCGACCCTGTCCGCGCCCGCCGCCGGCTCCGAGAGATGATGACAGTCGTTCCCGAGGTGCTAGAGATACCGCCCGATCACGTGGTCCTCAAGATCCGCCGGCCGCAGCGGGGAGCCGACCAGTACCAGAAACTGCGCGAGGGAGGCACCCTCATGGAAGTCGAAGAGGGTGGCCTTCGCTTCCTGGTCAACCTCACCGACTACCTCGACACCGGGCTGTTTCTCGACCATCGGCTCACCCGGAAGCTGATCCGCGACCTAGCCGTCGGGCGGCGCTTCCTCAATCTCTTCGCATACACGGGCTCGGCCACGGTCTACGCGGCAGCGGGGGGAGCAGCCTCCACGACCACGGTCGACCTTTCGCTCACCTATCTCGACTGGGCTCGCCGGAACCTGGACCTGAACGGTTTCAGCGGGCCCGAGCACGGCTTCGTACGGGCCGACTGCCTGGAGTGGCTTACGCCGGCCGGACCGGGCCGCCGGCGCGAGGCGGCCGGCCCGTCCGGCGCCGGCCCCTACGACCTCATATTCCTCGACGCCCCCACCTTCTCGAACTCCAAGAGCATGACCGGCACCCTCGACATCCAGCGCGACCATCCGCTGGCTCATCCGCGCCGCCGCCGATCTGCTCTCGCCCGAAGGTATCCTGCTTGTTCTCCACCAACTTCCGCCGTTTCAAGTTCGATCCCGGAGTAGCTGAAGCGTACGAGGTGACCAACATCACCAAGCAGACCATCCCGCCGGATTTTGCGCGCAACCCCCGCATCCACACCTGCTTCCGCGTCACGCCGGCGGCCTCTCCTCGCTCGGGTCTGAAGGTCGAGACCAGCCCCGGGGCCTGGGCCACGCCCGCCGGTGGGCGCGATCTCAAGCGAGCCGGGGGTCACGGTGCGGGCTGATCCCGACCGACTCCCGTCGAACGGCGAACTGGCCGGCTTGTTCCAGACCATCGCCGACTACCTGCGCTTTGGATGGACGAGTCCACCTATCGCATCCTGGCCTACGAAAAAGCCGCCAGTCTCTTTCGCGAGCATCCCGTCTCGATAGCGGAGATGGCCGCGCGTGGCGAACTGCGAGAGCTACCAGGCGTCGGGCGAGGCCATCGAGGCCAAGGTGCTCGAGTACATGGCGACCGGAGACGTGGCTTTCCTGCGATGGTCTGCGAGAGCGCTACCCGGAGGGCCTCCTGGAGGTCATGCGCCTGCCGGGCATGGGTCCGAAGAAGACCCGGCTCGTCTGGGAACTCGCGGGTGTGGGAGACCTGCGGGATCTGGAGCGCGCCTGCCGGGAAGGGCGGATCCGCGGGCTTCCCGGCATGGGAGAGAAGACCGAGGCCAAGCTCCTGCGTGCCCTCGAGATCTGGGCGGCCCGGGCCGCGGGCGGAGCCGCAGCCCGCCGCCTGCGCGCCGCTGGTGGAACCGCAGGCCGGCCGTCTGGTGGAAGCGCTGCGCGCTCTGCCGGCGGTCGTCGCCGCCGACTACGCCGGCAGCCTCCGCCGTCTACGTGCCACCGTGCGCGACATCGATCTGGTGGCGGCGTCGACCGACCCGGCCGCGGTCATGGACGTCTTCGCCACGCTGCCCGAGCTGGACCGCGATCGAGGAACGGGGCGACACCAAACTCGTCGGCCAAGACCCACACCGGTCTGGGAGTCGACCTCCGCATCGTCCCCCCGGAGTCCTACGGCGATCTCCTGCAGCACTTCACCGGCAGCGCCGAGCACAACGTGGCTCTGCGCGGCCACGCCCAGCGCCGCGGCTACAAGATCAGCGAGTACAACGTCGAGCACCTGGAGTCGGGCCGGCTCATCACCTGCGCGCACCGAGGCCGAGGTGTACGAGCTGGTGGGCCTGAGCTACATCCCGCCCGAACTTCGGGAGAACCAGGGGGAGATCGAAGCGGCCGAACAGGAACGCTCCCGGACCTGATCGAGCTCCCGGACCTGCGGGGCGACCTCCATGTCCACTCCGACTGGACCGACGGCCGCGCCAGCCTGGAACAGATGGCCCTCGCCGCCCGAGGCACGGGGCCTAGACTACCTCTGCTTCTGCGACCACTCGCAGGCGCTGGCCATGACCGGGGGCCTGGGACCGGAGCGTCTGCTGGCTCAGGTCGAGGCCATCCGTGCGCTCGACGCCCGCCTGGACGGGATCCGCTCTCCTGACCGGCATCGAGGTGGACATCCTCGCCGACGGCCGTCTGGACCTGCCCGATGACGTCCTGGCCCAGCTGGACTTCGTGACGGCCAGCATCCATTCCGGGTTCGGCCAGCCTCAGGCGCGGATCATGGAGCGGCTGCTGGGCGCCATGCGTAACCCGCATGTGCGTTCCATCGCCCACCCCAGCGGCCGCCTCCTGGGGCGTCGAGACCCCTACGAAGTGGACATAGAGACGCTGGCGCGAGTGGCGGCCGAGACCGGCACGTTCCTCGAGATCAACGGCTCCCCAGACCGCCTCGACCTGACCGCTCCCGCGGCCCGCCGAGCGGCGGCTCTGGGCGCAAAGCTGGTCATATGCAGCGACGCCCACAGCACGAGCGATTTCGACAACCTGGAGCGAGCGGTGGGAGAGGCCCGGCGCGGGTGGCTCACGCGCCGTTGAGGTGGCCAACACCCGGTCCTGGGACGAGGTGCGCTCTTACAAGACTCGGATGGTTTAGAGCCTCCCCGAGGCGGCCCACCGCCTGCATTCCTCGTGGGACTCTTCGCCGGCGACGATCGCTTCCAGAAGCCTCGCCAGTCCGCTCTCCGGCAAGGTGACCACCCAGCAGCCGCAGAGTGCCTGCGCCAGCTGGTCGAGGCGCCTGTCATCCGGGGCGTACGTTTGCCGCCATGCAGTCCGCCGGCAGCGTGATCGATCGCGCCGCAGCCGGGGCATGTCCAGGTCTTGGGAGCACCCATGGCCGTCAAAGATCAGAACCTTTCCGCACTTGGGGGAACAAGGAACCGCTACCACGAGTATCGGCGGGGAGCACGTGTCTCATGAGCGACTCGGACAGGCCGGCGTCCACTGCCGATACGCCTGCCTGATCCACGCTACTTATCGCCGAAGCAGTAGAAGTAGCCGTCGCGGCTGCCCAAGTAGATCTTGCCCTTCCACACGGCCGGCGTGGACTCGAGCGCGCTCCCACTGGCCACCTTGTACTCCCAGACCACGGGCGGGTCGACCCGGGTATCGCTCACGTCCCAGGCGTGGAGTATCCCGTATGTATCGCCCACGATGAGGGTCTTATCGACCACGATGCAACTGGCCCACGCGTGCTCGGTGATGGTCTTCCTGCCAGACGATCTCGCCGGTCTGCCGGTCGATACCGAGGAGCGCACCGCCGTGCGTGGGGACGTAGAGCATGTCCTTGTAGATGCAGGGCGTGGCCCAGACCCCGGATTCGCCTCCCGATAGCTTGGTGACCGCCTGCGACCAGACCAGCGGGGTCTCGCCCTCTCCCGTCTTGCGCGGATCGAGCTTGATGACCTGGCCCACGGCTTTGGATCGCTCGGTGACGCCCCGGGCAGCTTGTCGGAGTGCTGGCACACGTAGAGAAAGCCCTCCTCGTCGGCCACGATGGTGGCGTCGGTGTCGTCGCCGGTCCAGTACCTGAAGACGATCGGGTAGGCGTCCTTCGCCTTTGGCCGGCGCTTCACCCGTCGCCAACTCCTTGAGCGTGGCGCTCACGTCGAGGCCGGTGATGAGACCGCCGGAATTGGTGAAGTAGACCCGGTCGCCCACCAGGCAGGGCGAGTTCTCCACCGCCACGTCCTTGCTGCCCAGCTTGTCGATGTAGCGTCTGGGTCCAGCTGGGAAGTCGAGGACGATCTGGGGATCGACGGTCACCTTGCCCTGGGCGTCGTAGCCCGGTTGAGCTTGAGGATGTAGAAGTGGCCGTTCTCGCCCCCTTCGAAGGCGTAGTCGTTGCGGATGACCACGCTGGAGTCCCAGTCGTCGTTCCAGATCTGGTTCGGCAACTCGTCGGCGTCGAGATTGAAGAGCTCCGTCGGCTTCGTCCCGGTCGATGGCGATGATGCGCCACTTGTTGTCCCGGCAGCCCATGTAGATGAGCGGATAGCCGTCGGGATCGACCACCGCCGAACCCTTGAAGATGTCACCGCCTTTGAAGTCGGGCAGCAGCTTCTCGCCGGTCTCGGCGTCGAGGAAGTGGATCTTGTAGTCGTAGGCCCCGAACACCACCCAGGTCTTGCCGTCCCGCTCGAAGATGCAGGGCTGGCCGGTCCAGCCGGTGCCCGTCCAGGTCTTGGTCACCCCCAGGTTGGTAGAGGTGCCGGACATGGGGCCGAACTTCCAGAGGACCTGCGGGTTGTGCGGCACGGGTCCTTCGCCGTAGTACGTGCGGGAGGCGTTGCCGCGGAACATGGTCAGGCCTTCGAACGTGGTCTGGATAGGGCCGTAGAAGCTACCGGGCACGCGCTTGTCTCCCGGTTCGTCGGGGTCGCCTTTGCCCGGCGCCACCGTGGTATTGGGGCTGGCTTTGCCGGTGGAGACAGAGATGTCCACCGTGCCGGATACACCTGCCGTGCTGGACGTGCTCCCGCTCCCCGAGGTGCCCTCGGTGCTCGAAGTGCCCTCGGTCGTCGAGGTGGTCTCCGTGCTCTCCGTGCCCGGGGACGTGCCCGTGTCGCCGCTCGTCGAAGTCACGGTAGTCGACACGGCCCCTCCGGCCTCGTCGCCGCAGCTCCGCACGGCTAACACCACCAGGAGCACCACGACGACGACGCAGATCAAGACCAAGAGCAGGCGCAGTACGGAGCGGCGGCGCCGCTGGCGGCGCCGCCGCTCGTTGCTTCCTCGGTTGGTCGTCCTACTCGCTTCCACGGGCCTACTCTACCACCAGTTCCAGGACCTCACGGCCGAACACCCCGGTGGTGTTGTCGGTGAATGCCGCCCGGCACGGTTCCACCCGGTACACACCTATGGTCCGCGCCACCTCTGCCAGCCGGGGCTCCCGCAGCAGCTCCCGCACGAAGGGAAAGCGTCTCACGTACACCGCCATTGCCCGCACTTTGGCGGCTCCGGTGAGCAACCGCGCCTCGCCCCACAGTTGCACACCCTGGATCTTCTCCCAGTCCCGGTAATCCTCGCTGACAGTCACTGCGACAAGCGCCACCTTCCCGATGTGCGCTCCGTGGAGGCTCGTAGGTTTACTGAGGAACACCAGGCGATACGAGTCATCCATGGCATAGAAGACGCTGGCGGCGTGAGGGGTGTTCCCCGCCGGCACGCCGATCTTCCCCGGCGACGCAGGGCCCGCGGTAGCGATGGTCATAGTGTGGTGGGCTCTTAGGTAGCGCTCCACCCGCCCGCGTAGATCGTCTCTTCCGATGGACCCGTCTTCCGGCACCGATCACCCTTGAGGCGGATCTTCCGCGCCCCGTCCCTGAGGCGCCGCGCCGGCCGGCCCACAGGATCTGCGGCCGTCCGGCCAGCGCATGAACAGGTGACAGTCCAACCCGAACTGATCGAGCATCTTGCCCACAGTCTGATCGACGATATCGGCGATGGTCTCTGGCTGGTGGTAGAAACTCGGCACCGGAGGGAGGACCACTGCCCCGTTCTCGGTCACTTCGGCCATCAGGCGCAGGTGGCCCAGATGGAGCGGGGTCTCCCGCACCACCAAAACCAGCTTGCGCCGTTCCTTGAGCACCACATCGGCGGCGCGGACCAACAGCGTGTCGTCGTAGCTGTGAGCGATCGCCGACAGACTCTTGATGGAGCAGGGAGCCACGATCATTCCCGCCGTGATGAAAGAGCCAGAGGAGATCGGAGCGTCTATCTCATCGTTGCCATACACGGCATCCGCCAGCGATTCCACCTGCGCCGCGGTGTAGCTGGTCTCGGACTCGGCCACCCGTTTGGCCGCCTCGCTCATCACCAGATGGGTCTCGATAGGGGTATCCCGGAGTACTTCGAGCAGTCTGATCCCGTAGATGGTCCCAGACGCTCCGGAGATGCCCACCACCAGGCGCCGCCTTTCGCCAGCGTTCTCTCCTCTGCTCACCGTCAACCTCCCGCGATTGGGGGGAGAAGCCGGATCTCGTCACCGTCGCTCAACGGGATCGTCAGCCCGCCGGCCTGGCGAGCATTGCGCCCGTTGACGAAGACGCCCACCCATACACTGCCGTCGTCGCGGAAGATACGGCTCTTCAGTCGAGGCTGACGGGCCACACAGTCGGCCAGAGCTTCGGCCACCGTCGTCCCCTCGCAGTCCATCCTTGCGGGACCCTCGGGACCCGCGATGCCCACCGGAAGCTTGATGACCGCCCTAGCCACGACTGCCTCTCACGCCGGAGCCGGGGCCTTCTCGATCTTGCTCATGCGCACGTCGACGGCAAGCACGTGCGGGTTCTGACAGAAGGCCACGCACTGCGGCGTCCCGTCGCAGAGGTCGCACTTGTAGGCAACAGCCCGGTCCGGATGCTCGCGGATGACATCGTAAGGACAGGCGTCGTAGCACAGGCCGCAATTCGTGCACTTATCCTCGTTGACCTTGAGCACATAGCCGACGGCAGGGTCGAGCCCGACGGCGAATACGTCGATGGGATGCTGCTCGATAGCGTCTTCGGGACACGCATCGGCGCATTTCGCGCAGGCGGTCTGCAGACAAGTGTGTCCTTTGACGGCGGTGGTGGTGGGGTTCACCTCCACGAACAGCCGGGAGACAGAGGGCCGGTAGGCGCCTTCGTGCCAGGCCGAGCACGCCAACTCGCACATGTGGCAGCCGGTGCATTTCTTGCTATTGATCATCACGTGTGGCATCGATGTCCCTTTCTACCGCGTCTGCGCGCGCCGTCTACAGACGGACGTCCACTCCCACCTCGGCCAACTTGGCCTCGGTGGGCACGCCGTTCTCATCCCAGCCGCGCAGATCATAGTATTCCTGGAGGGCATCGACAAAGGCCTGCTCGCCGACGGCCTTGCCGGCCGACGGTCCCTCCGCGAACGCGAACTCCGGCGCATAGAGCTTCCTGGGCAGGGTGTCGGCCTCCACTCCCTCACGCAGGTTGAAAAGCCTCCCCAAGTTCCAGATACGCTCGCCGGTGAGCATGATCTCGTCCTCGGTGAAATCCCTCTTCCAGACATGCCTGAACATCTGGCAGAGTTGATCCGGGTTCACCGCCCAGAAGTCGCACCAGATGCCGCTGAATTTGATGGAACTGAAGTTCTGCCCGATGAACCCGTTGTCGACGTTCCCCTTGATGATCTGCTCGGCCTTGCCCTCGAGGCTGTCCGGGGGACGGGTGCCCTCGACCACCTCGTCGGCGATGGGGTAGGACCGCATGTGACAGCCGCCGCGATCGGAGGTGGCGTAGTTGACGCTCATGCCGAAGGCTCCCCTCGGGTCGTAGCCCGGGAGCTCCAGATTCTTGACCTCCATGGCCATCTCGGGCACGCCATATTTCGCGGCCAGCGCCCGCGCACCCAGAGCGAGGTCGGCACCGGTGCCTTCCCGTTTCGAGATGAGGGCGGGTGCCGCCAGGTAACCCTCCGCCTCTCCAAAACGCAGACCGAAATCGGCTATGCCCTGCTCGGTCATGTCCATGGCCAAGCCCACCACGGAGCCCGACGAGATCGTGTCGAGACCCCACTCGTCGCATTCGTGATTGAAGCGCATCAGCGCCTCGAGATCACCCACCCCGCAGTTCGGTCCGCAGAGGGCGATGGTCTCGTATTCCGGCCCCTCGCCCTTCACTCCTCCGGCTTCGTGCACCTGACGGCAGCCGAGGGCGCACTGATAGCAGGCGCGGTTGGCCACCTTGACCTTCAGAAGCGCTTCCGAGTTGATGGCGTCGACCCCTTCGAAGGTCCCCTGGGACCAGTTACGGGTGGGAAGCACTCCGGCACCGTTCATCGGATCCACCAGGATAGGGGTCCCTTCCTCGTTGGCCCATAGGTTGAAGTCGGTGAGGACGTGCTCCGCGTGGATGCGGGCGATGTCGGCCAGGAACGCCCGCGCGTCGCCCACTTCCACCGAACCGGTGCCGCGGATGGCGACGGCCTTCAGGTTCTTGGCTCCGAACAGGGCGCCGTGGCCGCCCCGGCCGGCCTTATGGTACTGGTCGGTGCTGAGGCACGCCCAGGGGATCCGATTCTCACCCGCCGGTCCGATGGAGAGCACCTTGGCGTCCTTGTCCAGATCAGCGCGCAGGGCCGCTTCGATGGCCGAGGTCTTGAGACCCCAGTACTTACCCGCAGCGGGGATCAGCTCGACTTTGTCGTCCTTGATCCACAGCACCACTGGCTCGGATGCCTTGCCGGTGATGATGATCAGGTCGTAGCCGGCGAACTTCATCTCCGGGGCGAACGAGCCCCCTACGTAGCTGTCGTCCAGGATGCCCGTGATAGGGCTCTTCGCCCCCACCACCAGACGCGAGGCCGTACTCACGTTGGTCCCGGCGAACGGTCCAGTCACCAAGAACACCGGGTTCTCCGGCGACCAGGGATCGACCTTGGGCGGCACGTATTCCCACATATACCGGAGCAACAGACCCTTGCCCCCGATGTAGCGCTCGGCCCACTCCATATTGAGAGGCTCGACCGTGCTCGTCCCGGTGCTGAGATCGACCCGCAGCACCCCTTCTCGATAAAAGTCCAAAACAACCCCCCTTGATCACGGGATAGGCTCAGCGCGGGAACCGTGCGGGGTTTGTCCCGACACGCACCACCATTGTAGACAAGGGCCGCAGACCCGGCAACAAACAGACCGTCGGCGCGAGGCGGTGCGGGTCCCAGACATCCTGCGGGGCGCAGATCATATCCCGGCCGTGTCGAGGGTGCGCAGCGTCTGACCCACGCGGCCCGCGACGACGGACAGCCCTGTGTTGTTGAGATGTACCCGGTCGGGACTGTAGAACCTCGTGTCGACCTCGCAGCCCGGCAGCCCGATGAGCCGGTCGGAGCCCACATCCACAAGCGCGTCGGCGAATCCGGGCCAGGTGGCTCGTATGCGCCTATTGAGCGTCTGCCGATACGCTTCCAGATTCGGAGGATACGCTCCGTCCGTGCGGGGGAGCATAGTCAATACCACCACCGTGTAGCCCGCCGCTCGTCGATCCAGACAGTACTCCCGCAGACGAGAATAGACCGTCTCAGGAGTGTGAGCCCAGTGCCGCATGTCGTTGGTGCCACCCCATATCACCACCGCGTTCTGACCCAGATCGGACCGATAAAGGGGATCGACTTTGGAGGGGGCGTTGGCGAGCATCTCCTGGAGTCTCTGCCCCCCTATGCCGAGATTCACCCACTTGACACCCGGATCGAACGCACGCATGAGCTGGCTGGGATAGGGATCGGTGGCGGTGGAGCCTGCGGTCAGCGAATCCCCGTCGAACACGACAGTGCCGATGGGCTCGATGACCGGCACACGCGGTAGGGCGCCCGAACTCGAACCCATAGCCCCCGAGGGACCGGTCAAGGCATCCGAATCGTAGAGTGGACCGCGGAGACGTAACAGGTTGGCCAGCAACTGAGCTATCTCGCCCCGCGCAGCAGGCGCCAAAAGATCCCAACCGACTAGGTCTATCCCGGCAAGCAGGCCATTGTACTCGGCCGTGTGCACATTCGTCCCATGGTCCGGGTCCAAGAACCAGCTGGTGTCCCCGCTCCACCCCGCGGGAGGCGAGGCGAGAGCCCAAGGCAGATAGACCCCAGCGGCGCGGACCACCAGGCTGATGACCTGGATGCGGCTGATCAAGTCCCAGGGCAGGAAGACCCCCTCGCGATAGCCCCGTATGAGCCCGTAGTGATACGCGGCCGATACGTACTCCCGCGGATAGAGGGGAGATACGTTCTGCCCCAGGTCCGATAATGGAGCGGCCAGCATGCCGGAGTAGACCGGCAGGCCCAGGGTCCCATCCAGCATCTTCGCCATCTGCGCCCGCCTGACCGGTTCACCGGGGCGGAAGGTGCCGTCGGTGAAACCGCCGACGACCCGTTTCGTCCACAGACAGGCGACTGCTTCGTAATAGGGGTCGCCGCGCTCCAGGTCGGAGAACGGTGACCGGGCTGGCAGAGAGGCGTTCCACCCGAACGAGGATGCGAGCAGGCTCAACTCGACTCCGGCCCCGGCCGAGGGATCGGTAGCCCGGAAGATGTCGCTCCGACCACCACCCATGGGCGCCAGCTCGACGTACGGCACGTCGTCGCCGGGCCACCCGGAACACCAGCGATAGTCGAAAGCCTCGTTCTTGGTCACGTCTAGGAGGTCTTCGATCGCGCGGTCCGTCATCTTCGTCAGGTGGACCTCCCCGGTCCCATCGTCAGTCCTTGCGAAGAGGAAGCTCCGACCACCGGGGCCGGCCTGCGGTGCCCATGCGTTCGGCGCGGACACGACGGATTCCATGCCCGTGCCCAGGGCGTACAGGTAGAAGCCTCGATTCGTGGGGAAAGACTCCACATTCCTGTCGAATGCGATCGCCAGTCCGCTTGGCGCGCCGGCCTCCGACCCCGAGCCGAGCGCCGGCCCCGGCTCCGATGCTGCGTCGGTCTCAGAGGTCACCTCGGACTCGGAGGCGGCGCTCACCTCGCTTGCGACCCAGGATCCGTTGCGAGCCCCCTTGATGGTCAGGACCGGCCCACCGGCGGAATCGACGACACGGATGGAGGTCACGCCATTCGTCGACGTTTCGTAAAGCACGTAGCGCCCGTCCGGGGACACGGCCGGCGACGACGCGTCCTCGACGGCCCAGTTGACCGGCTCGTCGCCCGCCCGGGCGGGCGGGCCGACATAGACCACCGTCGTTCGCTGGTCGGCCCCGACCATCTCCCGCTCCTCCCAGGCCAGGGCAGCGCCGTCGGCAGACCAGGTGGGATGACCCAAAGCTTTGCCTTCGGCAGGCACCACCATCGAGACTCCCGTCGACTCTTCATAGCGCCAGATATCGCCGAGATGAATGAAGTAGAGCAGGGGAGCCGGCACAGCAGCGCCGGCCGAAGCCTCGGTCGCGGCTCTAGGCGCAGCTTCGGCGGACACGGGCGAGGCCACGACCGCCGGCAGGACCACCAGCGCCGACAGGAGGACGAGGAGCAGGGCCAGGAGTCTGGGCATCACCGAGCGTGGGGAAGACGCGCGCCGACCGTCCTCGGCCAGAGATTCAGCGGGGCAGTCCCGCTCTTGTTCCTCCCTCCTACTGTCCTGCTCCCGCGCTCCACTCAGCTCCCGCGCTCCACTCAGCTCGAACACGCCCACCCTTTCGCCCCGCTCTCGAAGTCCCTCCAAGATCCGAGCCTCCAATTCTTCGAAGTCGCATCGCCGCATCGCCGCATCGCCGCATCGCCGGACCTGACAATATCGTATGATGGCAAGAAAGACCCGCGAGGTTTCACGAGATCATGGCCAAACGAGAACAGACGAGCTTAGAGGCTCCCGCCGCGAACTTCGAGAGCCCCGGGGCAGCTCAAGCCCAGGAGGTCATCTCCCGCCTGAGGGGAGAGTATCCCAAAGCCGGTATCGTGCTCGACTACGGCAGCGATTGGGAATTGCTCGTGGCCGTCATCCTTTCGGCCCAGTGCACCGACAAGATGGTCAATCAGGTCACGGCCAAGCTCTTTCAGAATTACCGCACCATTGAGGATTACGCTTCCGTCGATCCGGCTGGATTCGAGTCCGACATCCGGCCCACGGGCTTCTTTCGCAACAAGACGAAGCACATCATCGGATCCGCGCAGAAGATCCTGGGCGACTTTGGGGGAGAGGTCCCCTCCAGCATGGCCGAGCTTCTCACTCTGCCCGGCGTCGCCCGAAAAACGGCCAACATCGTGCTGGGCAACGCCCACCCGGAGGCCTACTCCACCGATCCCGACGCGGGCATCGCGGTGGACACGCACGTGAACCGGCTCAGCCAGAGACTCGGCTTAGCGACGTCCACCGACTCCGACAAGATCGAGAGAGAGCTGATGGAGATCGTCCCCCGGGCCGATTGGTTCCAGCTGACCTATCTGCTGATCGAGCACGGTCGCGCAGTCTGCACGGCCAAGCGCCCCCGTTGCGGAGAGTGCATGCTCCAGGACATCTGCCCCTCGGCGTTCAAAGTCTGAAGTCGCCGGCCGGTCCTCACTGCCGGCCGGTTGACGCTTCCGGCCCCCGCCTATACCATCGCACAGTCAATCTGCGGCCGTCCGCACCGACTTTGAGGCCGGCTGGTGGACAGTTGGGCCGCGCTAAGCAAGGGGAACACGCATGATCAGAGACCGCAAGCACGAGTGCATGAGCCGCGAGGAGCTCGGGCAGCTGCAGGGAGAGCGCCTGGCCGCCCAGGTCAAACGGGTCTACGAGCGGGTCCCCTTCTACAGGAACCTCTTCGACCGCGCGGGGATCGCCCCCGACCGGGTCCGCGGACTCGACGACCTTCCCCACCTGCCCTTCACCAAGAAGCTCGACCTGCGCGACAACTACCCCTTCGGTCTCTTCGCGGTACCGAACAACGAGGTGGTCCGCATCCACGCGTCTTCGGGCACCACCGGGAAACCGACCACCTGCGGCTACTCCCGGGGCGACATCGATATGTGGGCCGAGGTCATGGCCCGCTCCCTAGTGGGGGCGAGCGCCACCGACGAGGACGTGGTGCAGGTCGCATACGGCTATGGTCTCTTCACCGGAGGACTGGGGGCCCACTACGGGGCCGAGTTGCTCGGCGCCTCCGTCATCCCCATCTCGGGCAGCAACACCCAGCGCCAGCTCATGCTGATGCAAGACTACGGCACCACCATGATCTGCTGCACGCCCAGCTTCGTCCTCTACCTCTGGGACGTGGCCCAGCAACTCGGTCTGGACGTCGCCAAGTTCCCGCTGCGGGTAGGGGTGCTGGGAGCCGAGCCCTGGTCGGAGGCTATGCGGCGCGACATCGAGCAGAAGTGGAGCATCAAGGCCTGTGACATCTACGGGCTCTCCGAGATCATCGGGCCCGGCGTGTCCTGCGAGTGCATCGAGGCCCAGTCTGGGCTGCACATCAACGATGATCACTTCTTGCCCGAGATCATCGATCCCGAGACGGGCGAGGTCTTGCCGGAAGGGGAGTTGGGCGAACTGGTCTTCACCACTCTGACCAAGGAAGCCATGCCTCTCATCCGCTATCGCACCGGCGATATCACCCGGTTCGTCTTCGGAACCCTGCATCTGCGGGCGGACCACCACACGCATGGCCCGCGTGTCGGGACGCTCGGACGACATGCTGATCATCCGGGGAGTGAACGTCTTCCCCAGCCAGGTGGAATCGGTCCTACTGATGTCGCCCCAGGTGGAACCTCACTATCAGTTGATAGTCAACCGAAAGGGCTCCATGGACACCATGGACGTCTCGGTGGAGATCTCTCCCGGCCTCTACCGGCAGGTCTCGGAAGCCATCCTCTCGCTGGATGACGTCACGATCTTCACCGAGCACGATATCCTCGTCGATCTCAAGCAGCACATACAGAAGAACATCAAGGACATCATCGGCATCAACGTGAACGTGGCTTTCAAGGAGCCGGGATCCATCGAGCGCAGTGAGGGCAAAGCCCAGCGGGTCATCGATCTACGTAAAGAGTGACGCCACCGTGCATGGCGTAGCGCTCTGGGCTCTATGGCCACCGGGTCGCCCGGGTTAGGCTTCAGCAGGCGGCGGGGTTTCAAGCGCCCGTTCCCTGCGGCCTCTCATCGCCTTTAGGCCTTCGAACCAGGCCACGCTCAGGAGTCCGGCCGTCAGGCAGATCAGCAGGTCCACCGAGTGGAGCACACCGAAGCGGAACAACTCTCTTAGGGCGGGCACATACAGCACAAGTCCCAGAAATGCCAGGGCCCCGCCGACCACCCACCACAGGGCTGAGTTGGGGGAGCGAAGCGTCGCGAGGATTCCCCGGCTCCAGGACCGGTTGGTCAGAATCAGGGCCAGGTTTGCGACGATCAGCGTGGCGAACGTCAGGGCTCGGGCCTGCTCGGCACTCTGTCCCCGAGCCAGAGAGATCCCGTATATCACGAGCAGGATGGCCAATACCACCAGGCCCTGCAGGATACTGATTCCGAGAACCTTGCGGCCGAACAGGGGCTCCTTCGCCGGTCGCGGTGGGCGGTTCATGATGCCCTTTTCTTCGGGTTCGGCCTCGAACACCACTGAACACGCGGGGTCGATGATCAGCTCCAGGAAGAGAACGTGCACGGGGGAGAAGACCAATGGCCACCGGAGCACGAGTGGGATGAGTGTCAGGCCGATGATCGGTGTGTGGACGGCGAAGATGTAGGCTACCGCCTTCTTGAGATTGTCGAAGATCCGCCGACCCAGCCTGACGGCTGCGACGATGGACGAGAAGTCGTCGTCGAGGAGCACGAGTGACGAGGCTTCCCGCGCGACGTCCGTGCCCCGTTGGCCCATGGCCACCCCTATGTTGGCGGCTTTCAGCGCGGGGGCGTCGTTGACGCCGTCGCCGGTCATGGCCACGAGTTCACCTCGAGCCTTGAGCGCACGGACCAGCCTCAGTTTCTGCTCGGGCACCATCCGGGCGAAGATGTTGCAGTCCCCGATGCGGTCCTGGAGCTCCGACTCCTCCATAGCCTCCAACTCTGGTCCGGTGATAACCACCTCCGGGGCGTCAAGACCGATCTGACGGGCGATCGCCCGTGCGGTCCCCGGGTAGTCTCCGGTGATCATGATCACCCGGATGCCGGCGGTCCGGCACTCTCTGAGCGACCTCGCGACGGACGGGCGGGGAGGGTCCGATAGTCCCACTAGCCCCAGAAAGGCGAAGTCGAAATCGTGCTGTGCCCCGGGCCACTCGTCCCCCCGGAAGACGGCCCGCGCTACTCCAAGCACTCTGAGGCCGTCCTCAGCCATGGTCTCGATGGCTCGAGAGAGGTCCCGGTGCTGGTGAAGCGTCCAGATGGCAGAGGTCGGCGATAGCTTCCGGTGCGCCCTTCGCCGCGATGACGTAAGCATCGCCTCTGGGCGAGCGCCAAACGTGTGACATAGCCAGAAGCTCTCGCGAGAGCGGGTATTCGTGAACAAGCTGCCAGTCGCCATGCAGGTGCTCGGAGCCGGCGAAGTATCTTCCTCCCAGCTCCTTGAAGGCCTTCTCCATCGGATCGAAAGGATCGAGCTCGCTGGCGAGGATCCCGTATTCCACGAGTTCGTGGAACTCCTCAAGGTGGGGAGCGTCCAGCGTGATGCCCTTAGATCGCCCGTCGCTGCCGAAGACCTCACCGGCGGCCTCTTCCAGAGCGGCGGCCCCTTCTCCCGGGACTGCGAAGAACCGGCCGCCGGCGAAAAGGCGGGCGATAGTCATGCAATTCAGCGTCAAGGTGCCCGTCTTGTCGACGCAGAGGACGGTCGCCGAGCCGAGGGATTCCACGGCCGGGATCCTACGGGTGAGGACGCTCTTCTGGCTGATGCGCCACGCGCCCAGGGCCAGAAAGACCGTGAGCACCACCGGGATCTCCTCAGGCAGCGTCGCCATGGCCAGCGTCACTCCAGCCAGAAGCCCTTCCGTCCAGCGACCGCGGGTCAGGCCATAGATGAGCACGACCAGGAGGCAGACGAAGAGCCCTATGAGCGCCATGTTCCGCACCAGCCGCCCGCTGTGCCGTTGGAGGTCGGTCGGCTCACGATCGGTAGATTCGAGCGCCTGCCCGATCCTACCCATCTCCGTGCGCGGCCCGGTGGCGATCACTTCCGCGATTCCCTGACCCTGTACTATCAGCGTCCCGGCAAAGATGTTGGGAAGGTCGTCGCCCCCCGGCCGCGCGAGGGGGACCGGCGCACTTGAAGGGTCGACGGAAGCCAGCTTTCGCACCGGTACCGACTCGCCCGTGAGTAGCGACTCATCGGCCTGCAGGTTGTCACATGAGAGAACGAATGCGTCGGCGGGCACGCGATCGCCCTCGGCGACGAGGACGATATCTCCCCGGACTACTTCTCTGCCAGGGATCCTGAGTTGCTCCCCGCCCCGGATCACCCGCGCCCGCGGGCTGGACAGATCGCGCAGGGCGTCCAGGGCCCGCTCGGTCTTGCGCTCCTGATACATGGTGATGCCCATCACCACGAAGACGAAGCCCATGAGCATGGAGGCTTCCTGTATATCGCCCAGGGTCGCGTAGAGTGCCCCGGAGAACACCAGAAGCAGAAACATCGGCTCCCTGATCACGCCTAGCGCTATGGCCGCGAGCCCGCGCTTCTTGGCGGACGGCAGCTCGTTGAACCCCTCAGAGCGGAGCCTCTCGCCCGCCTCCGCGGGCGAGAGGCCGCTCGGATCATCCGCGGGATCGGACCTCATTCTTGGCCGAAGCCGCCGAGGAGATCTTGGAGAAGCGAGGTCCGCCGCTGCTTGCCAACCGGTTTCTGGTCATAGCCATGATCTTCGCGATGCTTGTTGTCGTGGTCGTGATCGTCATGGTCACGATCGTCTCGCCTCTCCGGCTCATAGCGAGCGGTGCCTGTCTGGCCGACGGGGGCGGCTGGCGCTCCTTTGGCCTCCATTTCGATGAGTTTGTCGATCTCGCCACGATCGAGCCAGATACCCTTGCACGATGGGCAGATGTCGACCATCACGCCCGAGCGCTCGATCTCCTTCAGTCTTTCTCCGCAGACCGGGCAATCCATAGATCCTTCCTTTCCGTTGCGTTCACGCACGTCGCGTTTCGCAGATGCCGGCGGTGCCGCCAGGCCTTCAAGGCCAAGGGCGCGACGGACATCCCCACGATGGCCAGTATGACGATCGTCAGGTTGTTCTCTACCCACGGGATGGTGCCGAAGAAGTAGCCAGAGACCACGAACACCGCCACCCAGGCAACAGCCCCGAGAATGTTGTACCGCCAGAAACGTCCGAGAGACATTCCCCCGAGACCGGCCACGAATGGGGCGAAGGTCCGAGCCACCGGTACGAACCTAGCCAACACCACCGCCTTACCCCCATGTCTGAGGAAGAAGCCCTCGGTCGCTTCAATGTGCCGCCGCTTTACTAGTCTGCCGGCCCGCCTTGCGATCCTTTCTCCGAAGAACCTTCCCACAATGTAGTTGACCGCGTCGCCCGCCACGGCCGCCGCCAGCACGACAATGGCGAGCGCCCACAGTTCGAGCCGCTGAGCCCCTGCCAATGCCCCTGCCGCGAAAAGCAGGGAGTCGCCCGGAAGGAACGGCGTCAGCACGAGACCGGTCTCGGCGAAGACGATTGCGAAGATGACCCAATAGACCCATCCGCCGCCGCGCGTCACGATGTCGGATAGCAGGCCGGCAGGATCGAGAAGATAGTCGAGAAAACCGATATCCACGCTACCTAGCCTCGGTCTCGTCGAACCCAGGCCGAGGTTGTTCGTGTTCGCGTCTGTTGGGCCCCGAGCAGATCACCCCACCCACTCCGAAGCGGTTTCGCATCCTGCGCTTCGCGTAGTTGATCATGTGCCCACCATGGAGAATGGTGTGCAGGACGGTGAGCACGACCATGCTCCAGCCCATCAGTCCGTGTAGATCGTCGCCCAAACCGAAGAACTCGGCCTCGTCACTGCCCAAAGCGGTGAGTACGGAGAGAACCACGGCAAGCAGCAAGAGCAGGCTCACGACGAAACTCGCGTCCTGACGGATCGTTCTGGCCGTTCTTGGTGATCTTCTCTCGCGCATCAGGTCTCCTCTGGCACTACCGCCCTGCATGGGGCCGCTCCGACGGGATCGAAGAGGCCTTCTTCGCAGTGATTATGCCGACAGGCACCTTAAGAGCGGATTAAGGCGAGATTCAGCCACCGAACGCGACGGTAAACGTGCTGCCCTTTCCCACCTTACTGTCCACATGGACGGTCCAACCATGGGCCTCGACGATGCGGGCCACTATTGCCAGGCCAAGACCAGACCCTTCCTCGCCGCGGGCGGATTCCGCCCGGTAGAAACGATCGAACACGTGAGGAAGCGCCTCCGGTGGGATCCCCACCCCGGTGTCACTCACGGAGAGACCATCGGACGAGAGACGGAGTACGACCTTCCCTCCCGGGGGCGTGAACTTCAGAGCGTTCGCCAGGAGATTGTCGATGAGTTGCCTCACCAATCCCTCGTCGCAGTCTACGATCAATCCCTCGGCAAGCGTGCTGGTGAGCTCGATCCCGGCTTCCCCGGCCGCCGGCTGATGCTGCTCCACCTCGCTCGCCACGAGAGCCGACATGTCCGTCGGTGTCGGCGAAAGAGCCAACTCGTCTAGTTCAGCCAATTGCAGAAGGCGCTCGATAAGACGCGAGCCCTGCTTCAGTTCGTTCTTGGCTGCCCGGATCTCGCGCTCGTAGTCTCCGCTCTTCAGCGCAAGGTCGAGCGAGGAGCCGACCGTGGCCAGGGGAGTGCGCAGTTCGTGGCTCGCATCATGGGTGAACTGACGGAGGCGGACAAACATCGCTTCCGCCGGAGCCAGGCTTCGTTTGGCGAAGAGCAGCCCGAAAACGAAGGTGAGCGACGTCACCACGATGGCCACGATGCCGAACAGCATCGCCTCACCGGGCAATTCATGGACGTCTATGCGTTCCGGCCGCGCTACCTGCAGATAGGTCGCCGCTTCGCCTTCGCCGCCCAGAGGGACCTCGTATACACGGTAATAGCTCCCCGACCCTTTCACAGTAAGGAACCGGGCCGTCGTCCCTGCTTGCATCGGGACCGACAAGCGCCCAAATAGGTCGCTCGCGAAGATCACCTCCCCTTGGCCCGAGAACACGCGGACGGCGGCGTCGTGGAGGGTTGCGGCGGCCTCTTGGATGGCGGCACCATCCTCAGACGCCTCTGCGAGCTTGGTCTGGAACTGGACTGCGTCGGTCCGTAGCTGATCGTTTGTCGACCGGTGTGTGCCGAAGTACTGCACACCTATGAACGCGCCCCCCACCAGCAGCATCAGAGCGAACACCAGCCCGGTGAACTGGAGGGCGATCCTGTAACGGAGGCGGCGGAACATGGCCTCTAGGCGGGGACGAAGTAGCCCTTGCCGGGAACGGTGCGAATGAGGTCCTTGCCCAGCTTGCGACGCAGGTAGGCCACGTGTACATCGACCGTCTCCAGAGGGATCGACGCGCTGTGCTCTCCCCACACATGCGCGACCATGGTCGCCCTGTCTTGAGCCACACCCGCATGTCGCATGAGGTATTCCAAGAGTCCATACTCCTTGGGGGCCAGGTGCACGGCCTCACCGTCCTTGCGCACTTCGTGAGTATTAGTGTCGAGGGTGACTTTTCCGGCCTGAAGGAGCGGGTTGGATGCCGTGCCCCGGCGCCTGAGGAGTGTGCGGACCCGGGCTGCCAATTCCTCCATATCAAAGGGCTTTACCTGGTAATCGTCGGCGCCGGCATCGAGCCCCTGGACGACGTCCCGCTTGGCGCCGCTCGCCGTAAGGATGAGTACCGGAGAGACGTTCCCCGCGGCGCGGAGGCGGCGGCACACTTCCAGACCGTGCAGACCGGGCAGGTCGAGATCGAGGATGATGCAGTCGTGCTCCTGACGCAGCGCCCGGCGCAGCCCTTCGGCCCCATCGAAACACACCGATGCGGCATAGTGCTCCAGTTCGAGATAGCGCCGGATGTTGTTCGCCAGCGTCCGATTGTCTTCGATGATGAGAATCTCCGTGGGTACCCCCGAAACACGCTGATGCGTCCGACTCGTTCGCCGGCAGGATACCCTAATCCAATTTGCGGGTGAGGCCCGGTGGCACTGACTCCCGATCTAGCGGGGCTACGACTTGAGCCCTGACCGAACGGGCGTCCGCCTAGACCGGGGCGGAGCTGGAAATCGCTTATGCTATGCTTGGCGATAGCGAAATGGACACACCTGGCGATCCCCCGAGTACCCGTTTCATCACCTCGCCCTCCTGCCGGGTGACCCGACCATGAGCACGACCGCCATCGAGATAATCGGCGTCGCCCTTCTGGTTCTGGTCAACGCGTTCTTCGTGATATCCGAGTTCGCCATCGTCAAGGTGCGCGACACGAGGATCGCCGAGTTGGCCGTCATGGGCAGCCGGCGAGCCCGGGTGGCGGATCACATCGTCAACCACCTCGACGCCTACCTGTCGGCGACCCAGCTGGGAGTCACCGTAGCCAGCTTGGGATTGGGCTGGTTGGGCGCGGCGGCCTTCAGCGATGTATTCGGGCTGGCCATGAACCCGACCGTCGCGGCCATCGTCGCCTTCGTCTTCGTGACCTTCATCACCATCATCTTCGGCGAGCTGGTGCCCAAATCCGTGGCAATACGCAAGGCCGAGCGCTCGACGCTCATCGTCGCCCTGCCCCTGCGCTGGTTCTACCTGATCACCCGCCCCTTGACCTGGCTCATGTACATCTCCGCGGCCGGCATCCTGAGGCTCTTCCGGATCCAGCCAGCGTCGGAACGCGATCTGGCTCACTCCGAGGAAGAACTGCGCATGATCATCGAGGCCAGCCAGGAAGGGGGCCACATCGACGAGGTGGAGCAGACCCTCATGCGCCGGGCCCTGACGTTCGGCGACCGCACTGTGGGCGACATCATGGTGCCCAGGACCGAGATGGCCGCCTTGCCCACCTCGACGCTGGTCAGCCAAGCCATCGAGGAGATCGCGGAGACAAACCACACGCGGTACCCGGTCTACGAGGAGGACGTGGACAACATCGTCGGCTACATCCACGTCAAGGACCTTTACCGGACGCCGCGTGAAGCCACCTTGCGCCGGCTGCTGCGCCCCATCGGCTTCATCGCCGAGACTTCCAACATCGAACTGGCCTTGCAGCGTTTCCAGAGCACTCGCACGCCGCTCGCCATCGTGGTCGACGAGCACGGAGGCACGGCCGGCATCGTCACCATCCAAGATGTGGTGGAGGAACTGATCGGTGAGGTCCAAGACGAGTTCGACCTGGAGGCGCGTGAAGTCGAGGACCGCGGAGACGGAAGCTACTCCATCGACGGCGGAGCCCGGATCGACTATCTGGAGCGCTTCCTTGGACTGGACCTGACGGAAGAAGGCTTTCCCACCTTGGGTGGGCGGGTGTTCGAGCAGTTACAGCGCCGCCCCCAGGTGGGCGATGAGGCTCAGATAGGTGAGTTCCACGCCAGGGTCCTTGAGGTAGACGGGATGCGTATCTCCCGGGTCCTTCTCACCCGTCCCGCCAAAGAGGAGGAAGAGGGCGAGCTGGAGGCGGCGGAGAGCGGCGAACCAGGCCGCGAAGACACCGACCGCTGATATCCTGGGCCCGGCCTGAGGCGACAGACAACGGTGGGCTTCCGCGTGGACCTTCCGCACCCCTGAGTGCCGCCGCAGCCGCCGCGGGGTATCATTCCCGCATGAGACCGATCGAGGTACCTTTCGATTCCGACGCCCTGCGGGCGAACATCGCCGGCACCGCTCAGGAGGTGGTCATCCCCGATCGCTATATGCCTCTGGTGCAGGCTGTTGAAGGACTCTACGGCGTGCGCACGCCCTTGATGGAGACGCTGGCCGAGTACTTCCATGGCTTCCGTAACGTGGACCTGTTGATCGACGGCTTCCAGACTATCCTGCTGCGCAACTGGACCTATTTCGAGCGCTCGGAAGACCGAGCTCGGTGCTTCGATCTCCTCTCCGAGCTGGTGCTGGACCTCCTCGATACCCCGCTTTCCGAGGGACAGACTTCGCTGCTGCTGCGTCAGCTTCTCTCGTGGTGCAGCACCGCTTTGGGCGGACCCTACTCCGGTGCTTACGACGACAGCCTCGAGGCGGTGGCCGAGTGCCTGTCTCGGGCACTTCCGCGGCAACCGCTCGCGTTCTTGGAGCGGGACGCCCTCATGCGCGGCCTCGTCGAGCGGGCTGAGAAACGGCCGGCCCTGGAGCCGCCGTTCTCGCAGCTCTATCGGGACCTCCTGGTCCTTGGTTATCGCAGACTGGGGGAGCGGTTGCCCATACCCCAGTGGGCCCTATCGAACGAAGCCGAGCTTGCCGACTCTGAGGCCGTGGCCGCTCACTTCTCGCAGCTGACGCCGGAGCGTATGGCCGAGCTGGCGGCGCGTGCGGAGAACGCGCCGCTGCCCGAGCTGCTGTCCCCGGAGCTGCCCGTCTTCTCGGCCATCCTCGATCAAGCCACCGACCAGGTGTTCCGGATCGACGACCTGGAAGACCGTTTCGCCGTTTGTCTCTATTTCCTGAAAGACGACACCCTGGGTTACCGCCAGAACGAAGTGATGGTCGACCTTCTGGGGGTGGTCAGGCAACTGATGAAGCCCGAGCGGCACATGGATGTGGAGCGCATCCTCAGCCGTCTCACGCGCTTCTTCCGGGTCCGTGACAACCAATTCCTCCTCATGCGGTTCCAGTGCTACGAGGCCATCGGAGTGGCCATCGGGGAGGCCGGCAACGCCGCGGCGGCAGACAACCTCATCGAGGACGTCCTGTACTGGCTGTTCCAGTATCCCGACATCAGGGGAGCCACAGACGAGTGGGAGACTGTCGTCAACCCCTTCCACCTGCCCAAGATCCGGTGCTGGATGCATATCATCGAATCCAATCCCTCTCTGTACGAGCGATTGGCAGCCGCGCTCAACGTGCAATTGCGCCTCGGCGGCGTCTACATCGCCGATACCGACCTCTTCCAGCGTGACGTCACCCGCTTCCTCAACGCGGACATCCGGCCCATCTATTTCGTGGCCAAGCAGTTGCTGCGAGCGTTCCCCGTGTACTTCAACGACGTGGGCGCCGAGGGAGAGCTGCGGTCCGTGTCGACTGAGATTGACGAGATCTGCGGGCGCCGGGACACGCTCATGCATTTCCTGCGCAAGCAGTCGCACGCCGAGTCGTCCAACCGGCTCGTCGCTTTCGGCCGGGCGGTGCTGTCGTATTGGATCACGCTCGACCCTTCCGGGCTGGAGCCCTTCATGTCGGCCAACACGATAGCCGCCGTGCGCCGGGAAGCAGAATGGGCCGAGGAGCCGCACAACGTGCTTCTTGGACTCAGGGCGGCCCTGGAGGATGGAAGGCGCCCCGACGGCAACGGGGGGGCGAACACCGAGGCGTTCCTCGATCGACTGGTGGGTCTGCCGCCGACTGCGCTGGAGGAACTGGTGAAAGGGCTACCCGGACCGGAAGGAGCCGGCTCCACGGGCTCTCGCCGCGTTGTCCTAATGGTGCGCACGCATCAGCTCCTCGCCCAGAAGTACTCTCTGTCGGCGGACAACGTCGGCCCGGCCGTCAGCCACCACCTGCATCTCGACGCTAAGCTCCGGCTCAAGTTCGCCAAGGCATTGAGTGCCTGGCAGACCACCCCCACAGCCTCCACCCGCGATCAACTGCTGGACGTCGCGCTGACCGTGCTCGAGCATCTGAAGGCGATCATTCTGGACCCCGCTCCTTCCGTCGCAGTGGAGAACATCTACCAGAAGCGACATATCGCCGCCGGCATCCCCTCCATGTACGGAAACTACAGCGAGTCAAAGTTCGATGCCCTGGGCCTTTCCTTCCGGGTGGAGAAACTGGTCGCCCGCCTGCTGGAAGACTTGGTGGCGGAGGGTATTGACCCGTACGTGACCCGCGATTCGCTCCGCCGCATGGCGGCCGCCATCAGGCAGTTCGAGCGCGCCCTGGCGGCAGACGGTGTCGACTCCCGCAACCTGGCCGCCAATCTGCGTTTGCTCGAATCGGGTTTCAGCAGTCACAACTTCACGTTTCACCAGTATCGCAATGTCTTCCAGTTCATCGTCGGATCGGTCACAGAACTCTCCCGCACCTCGATCCTCAGCCACGATCAGGTCCTCCACACTGTGCTGGAGCACGATCCTCGGCAGTGTCAGGTCCGCTGCCTCTCGCTTGACGCCACCGCCGAGATGGTACTGCGGGAAGTGCTGGTCACGGCTCTGGGGATGCAGACCCTGGACCGCTATGTCTCTGCAGCCCTTCGCCAGATCTCGACCCTGGCCGGCCGCCTTAGCAACCGAGCGCTCACCCGCATGATGAACTACGACCCCGAACGATTGGTCTCTCCTATCCACCACGCCAAACCGGGGACCGACGATCAGAGGACCTTGGGTTTCAAGGGCTTGGGGCTGAAGCAGATGGCCTCTTATGGGCACCAAGTCCCCGAGGGTTTCATCCTCACTACGGAACTGTTCGCCGCCCGACCGACCATGTCGCACCGGCCGCTCTACGATGACACCCTGGCGCGCGTCGAAAAAGCGCTGGACCGCCTTGAGAACGAGACCGGTCTCCGCCTCGGCGACCCCGGCCGATTGCTGACGCTCTCTATCCGCTCGGGTGCCGCCATCTCCATGCCGGGTCTGATGACCACCTTCGTCGATGTAGGCCTGAATGACAAGCTGGCGGAGGCACTTTCCCACAAGCCCGGCTTTGAATGGGCCGCCTGGGACTCTTACCGCCGTTTCCTCCAATCCTGGGCCATGGCCTCGGGGATCGACCGAGACTTCTTCGACGGGATCATGAACGAGTTCAAAGACCGCTACGGGATCGAACGCAAGCTCGACTTCATACCTGAGCACATGCGCGAGTTGGCTTTCACATACAGGAGCCGGGCCCGGGAGTTGGGGGTCAAGTTCAAGGACGACCCCTTCAGTCAGGTCATCGCATGCATCAACAAGGTGCTGCGGTCGTGGGACTCGCCGGAGGCCGCGCTCTATCGTCGCTATATCGGGGTGGCCGAAGAATGGGGCACCGCCGTGGTGGTGCAGAGGATGGTCTTCGGCAACCTCAGTCGCGAGTCTGGTTCCGGAGTCACGTTCACCCGAAACCCTCTGGAACCGTACAGTAGCCAGGTGCGGCTGTTCGGCGACTTCACCGCTCGGAGCCAAGGCGAAGACCTGGTGGGTGGGCTGGTGTTCCCCCTGCCCATCTCCGAAGCCCAGCGCCTCGGCAGTCCCACCTACCGGGGGATCGAGCATTCTTTGGAGAAGGATTATCCCGGGGTCTACCAGGCCCTGCTCGAGGTCGCCCGAAACCTGGTGAACGTGAGAGAGTTCGACCCCCAAGAGATCGAGTTCACTTTCGAGTCCGCTTCCGGCAAGGACCTCTACATCCTCCAGAAACGCGCGATGGTGCAACAGGAGACGAGGGACATGCCCTATTTCGACACTTCTTCGCCCCGTTTCGGTCCTCCCATCGCCGTAGGCATGGGAGTCGCGGGAGGCGCCTATTCGGGGAGAGCGGCTATCACCAGCCGGCAGATCGAGCAGCTTCTCACGGAAGCTCCGGGCGACGACATCGTCCTTCTCAGGCCGGACACTGTGCCCGAGGACATCGCCATGATCACCCAGGTCACCGGCCTGCTGACCGCCCGAGGCGGAGCTACGTCACACGCCGCTGTGACAGCCAAGCGTCTGGGCAAGACGGCCGTGGTCGATTGCCGGGAGTTGGAGGTGATCGAACAGCAGGGCATCGCGCACCTCGCCGGAAGGAAGATACGAGCGGGTGATTGGCTTTCTATCGACGGCCGTACCGGCAACATCTTCTGGGGGCGTGTTCCCGTTCTTGCCCGGCCGATCATCGTTCTCTGAGCCCGGTTGCCGCACAGGCCCGCCACGTGCGGCCGGCACAGAGGCCCGGAGGTCGTGGAAGGACCCGGCGCGGCTCGATCGTCTTCCAGAAAGCTGGAATAAGCAAGCTTCAGCAAGTACCCTGAATGTAGAGACACGCGTCCGCCGCCGAATCACCACGCCACCGGCGCTCGGGCGGAGATCGCGATCCAACAGACAGGAGGCCTGGCCAATGGGCGCGCCGCGCAAGCTCGGGATCAACGGGCTGGGACGGATCGGAAAACTGACCCTGTGGTACCACCTGGGTCACGATGACTTCGACTACTTCGTGGTCAACCAGGGCCGGCAGGTGGGGACCTCGCTCGAGTCCGTGATCGAGTACCTCAGCAAAGACAGCACCTACGGGCCGCTGCACCGCTATCTTTACGGTCACAAGGGCAAGCCGGACATCGAGGTGGTCGATGAGGCGGCAGGACTCATCCGGGCTCACGGCAAGGAGATCCTCGTCCTGCGGCAAGCCCGTAATCCCAAAGATATCCCCTGGCGCGAGCACGGGGTGAGCCTGGTAGTAGAATGCACCGGCACCTTCCGCGATCCACACGCGGATGCCGACGATCCGAAGGGGTCGATCCGGGGCCATTTGGCCTCCGGGGCGCGGACGGTGGTGCAGAGTTCCCCCTTCAAGAGCAAGACGAAGGGAGTGCCGCTGCCCGAGGACACGGCCATCCTCATCAACGGTATCAACCACTCAGAGTATGACCCCGGCAAGCACAAGCTGGTCTCGGCCGCTTCCTGCACCACCACCGCTCTCGCTCACATGATGCGGCCTCTCTTGGCCCGGGACCTCACCCGGCACATGATCACCGCGGGTATGAGCACCATCCACGCGGTCACCAACAGCCAGCCGGTGCTCGACGCGGTCCCGGGTGCGGGCGCCACCGACCTCCGCAAGACCCGTTCGGCCATGAACAACATCGTCCTGACCTCGACCAACGCCGCCAAAGCGTTGGAGCAGGTCATGCCCGAGGTCGCCCGCATCGGCTTCATGGCCGACTCGGTGCGCATCCCTACCGCCAGCGTGAGCCTGGTCATCCTGAACGTCACCTTCCAGAGCGAGAGCCTGCCCGACGGGACGGTGAACGTGGACCGGGAGGCCATCAACGCCATCTACCGTGAAGCTTCCGAAGGCGAGGCCCGAGGTCTGCTCAAGTACAGCGAGGAGCAGAACGTCTCGGCCGACATGTTGGGTGAAGACGCGGCGGTGGTGATCGAAGCGGTGGAGACCCACACTCGCACCGGCTTCGTCGATCTGCGGATACCTGACTGCGAGCCCGGGGGTGAGACCACCTACCGCGAGCACCGCATGTCGCTCACCCACGTGAAGGTCTTCGGCTGGTACGACAATGAGATGGGCAGTTACACATACCGGCTGGGTGAGTTGACCAGCCATATCGCGAGGAGCATGTAGGAGTTCGGCGCGGATACGCGGCGGGCCGGTCGCCAGACCGCGGCAGGCCGGTCGCGGACTACGCCTCCACAGTGAAGATCTCGGCGCTGATCTTAGTCCGGGCCCCGAGCCCGGACTCAGACCCCAAGTCTCCCGTCCGGACGATCTCGAGTCGGGCCACCGTCCGCGGGCGGCCGAACCGCCGCGGTCCGGCCGAACCGGGGTTAAGATATAGAACCCCGTCATGGTGCTCAACGGCCGCCACGTGGCTATGCCCGCATACGACCACAACGAAGTCCTGGTCACCCTGGAGCTGGCTTGCGTGTGGCCCGGCGCACGGTCGTTGGGCCACGTGACCGACAAGGATCCGCGCACCCCCGAGAGTCACCTCGACTCGCGGGGGCAGGTCCGCCGCCCAGGCTTCCAGATCGCAATTGCCCCGGACCGCCGTCACTGGGGCTATCTGCCGCAAAGAGGCCAACACCTGAGGAGACCCCACATCGCCCGCGTGGATGATGTGATCGACGCCTCGGAGCGATTCCATCACCTGGGGGTAGAGCTGCCCATGAGTATCGGAGAGGATGCCGATCACCAACGACGGTTCTTTCGGCGGATCGTCCAAGTCGTGGATCCCTTCGTCGTCGTCTGGAGGCGACAGTGCCCGTCGATCATACATTCATTCCCCATGCGAGCATCACCCACGACAGCGGGCGAGGTGGCGAGGGATGGGCACCCCTCGATACCGTCATCGTGGTGGCTGCGCAGGCCGCGTGATCGCGGCACGTCGCGTGATCCCTGCAAGCCGCGTGATGGGGCAGCAGCGGGACTCCCTATCGAGGTCGTCCCGCTGGGGCTAGAGGTCGTCGCCGTAGAGGTCTTCGCCTAGATCGTTGCCGGCCGGAAGCCGGCCATGTTCCTGGGCGTAACGGGCCAGCAACTCACTTTCGCGCTGCGTGTAGAGGGGGTCGAGTTCCACCCGGAAGTAGGCGGCGGTCGAACAGGCCGGCTCTGCCAACGCCTGAGCCAGACCCTGCCGCAGGTCGGCCACTCCCCCGATACGGAGGACCTGCCCCGTTAGGTCCATCAGCTGGAAGACCCCGGCCTCACACGGGATGCCGGCCGGCGTCGCCCGATCGATCGCCTCCCAGGCCATGGGCGGGAGCACCGGGGCGGCGAGACCGCTCTTGGCCCGGCGGCCGGCCAGCCACTGGGCCCCTTCTTCCCCCGGCGCGGTCATAGCGCCGGCAGGACACACCATGACGCACTGCCCGCAGAACGTGCAGCCTGAAGCGCGCAACGTGTCCTGCTTCGGCCGCGCCAGGAAGTCCGAAGCGCCCGCCGGCCGGTCGCCTCCCACCGCGATCGCGACCATCTTCAAGGCCCGGCCGGCCTCCGGCGACGTCTCGCACACGACCACGCACCGGCTGCAACCGATGCACAAGCCCGGTTCGCGCCGGATGCGCCCCTCTTTCAGATGGTCGCGGGGTGCGGTCACGGTTCCCCGAGCCAAGGTGCGGCCAGGGTCGACGAAGGCTACCAGCTTGCCCAGCTCGCACCGACCGATCTCATCGCAGCACCGGGCCTCGGGCGGATAACCGTACGTGCAGCGGTCCCGAGCGCAGCCGTCCCGGTCGGGGCAGGCGAGGCAGACGTGTGGATGCCGGTTCAGGATGCGCGCCAGCTGCTCCAGCCGAAGAGCATGAAGCTCGAGGTCGTCGGTGATCACTTGAGTCCCCGGCGCCGCGGGAGTGACACAGGCGAGAACCACGCAGCCATCCTTATACCGGACCGCGCAAAGGCCGCACTCGACGCCGCCCACTCCCGCCCGCGAGCAGCAGTCCAGGCCTGGGTAGTGGCAGAGACGAGGAACGTAGCACCCGACCGCGTCGCAGGCTTCGAGGAGACTGGTCCCGGCGGGGACGGTGACCGTTATCCCATCCACGTGCAGTTCCACGGTCGAGGCGCTCACCAGTGGTCGCGGCTCGGGCTGCTACCAGCTGTGGCGCAGTGCGCCCGGCGTGCAGGCGTCGGTGCACGGAAGCCGATGCTGCGATCGACCGCTACCATTCTGCCCCTTGCACGTAGAACAGAGCTCGCGGAGACGCTTCCTGGTCTTTTCCACCACCACTGACACCAGGTCCTCGTAGTCGTCCATCTCGATCGCGTAGACCCCCTGAGGACAGGCGGTCACGCACGCGTGATGATCGCAACGGGCGCACAGGCCCCCATCGATGGTGATGTAGTAGAAGCCGGAGCCGTCTTCGTATCCGTAGTTGGCGATCACACCGCGGCCGCTTTCTCCTTCTCGGCTTTGCGATGAAGGGAGTGAGCGAAGAGCGCCGCACCCAGGGCGCCGGCGATCTGCGGGTCGAGCACCGAGTCGGCCGGCAGCTTGATGGCCTCCACTCCGATCAGGCGCTCGATGCGCCGGGTCACCCCGATGTTCTTGCCGATGCCGCCGGTGATGAAGAAGTCGCGCTCCACCTCCATGCGCTCGATCAGTCCAGCCACTCGCTGGGCCATGGCCGCGCAGTAGGCCGCAAGCACTCGATCGACGCTCCACCCAGCTCGTAGCAGCGAGGTCGCCTCGGACTTGGCGAACACGGTGCAGACGTTGCTGACCGGCGGCGGCTCCTCGTCGAGCTCGAACGAGCGCCGGCCGATGTCCTCGATCGGCACCGACAGCACGTCTGCGATCACTTCCATGCCCCGGCCCGTTCCCGCCGCGCACTTGTCGTTCATGATGAAGTTGAGCACCTTGCCGCGCTCGTCGCAGCGGATGACCTTGCAATCCTGGCCGCCCATGTCGAGGATGGTGCGCACGGAGGGCCCGGCCATGTAATTGGCTCCGCGGGCATGACAGGCGATCTCCGTGATAGTGCGGTCGGCGAAGGGCACGTTCACCCGACCGTAGCCGGTGCCGACGGCATAGCTCACGTCATCCAAGGTGAGACCCAGCGGTTCGCTTGCCCCTCTGAAGGCGCGCAGCGCGCTGTCGGGGCTCGAAGAGCCGGTGCGGGTGGAGTGGAAGCCAAGCAGCTTGCCATCAGCGAGCAGGACGGCCTGAGAACTGACCGACCCGACGTCGATACCCACGACGACCGCCGACAGAGTCCTCCAGTCAAGATCAGAGGCCTGCCAGCTCTTCTCGCTCCATCTCCAGAAATCTTGTCTCTGTTCCATCGCTTGAGAATCCTTCCTCGGACCGGGCGCCGTACGGTCCGCCCGGGCCGGCACCCGGTGGATGATACCCGGCGGAGACGGGAGGGGGAAGGGGAGTCCGCCCTGCAGGCCGATCCGTGCCCAGGGACTCTGGAGGAGTCGCCGCGCTCCATGCTCCCATGCTCTTCACTGTAGTCACCGCCTCGTGCAGCGGCAGGGCGGAGCCTTGGCGGAGGACGACGACGCTGCAGTCACTGGGGCGTTGGGCAAGTTGCGTCGTCTGAAGCCCGGGAGCAAGTCTGGTAGGGCCGACAGTCAGTGCCCTCGCCCGCGTGCAGGACGGCTCCCAACCCACCTACCCCGCCTGCGCCGCCTCCCAGGCGATGAGCGCGGCACCGTGCGCCCCCAGGTACTCGGCGTCCGCGAGGACGTAGATGTCCACCCCGCCCAAAGCCTCCGAAAGGGATTTGACGAACCCTATGTTCAGAGCGGCGCCGCCGCCAAGCACCACCGGCTCCTCCACGCCGACGCGCCGCACCATGGCCGACACCCGGCCGGCCATCGCGTCGTGCACGGCCCGGGCGATGTCGGCGGGAGGCGTGTTGGCGTGGATGAGGCTCACCACCTCAGACTCGGCAAACACCGTGCACTGAGCGTTCATGGGGATGGTCTCGGTGGAACCGAGAGAGGCCTGGGCGAAATCGTCCAGCGTCATATCGAGCGCGCGGCTCATGGCCTCCACGAACGCGCCGGCCCCGGCGGCACACTTCTCGTTGATGGCGAAGTCGACCACTTTGCCGTCGTCGCCCAGACGGATCGCCCGGGCCTCGTCCGCACCGACGTCGATGACGGTGCGCGCTCCAGGGTACAAGTCGAAGGCGCCCCGGCCGTCGGCAGCCACCTCGGTTGGCTGCCGGCTCGCAGAGGAAAGGGCTTTGCGCCCGGCCCCGGTGGCGGCGACGAGATCGATGTCTTCCCGCCGCACACCCGCGATGCCGGCGGCCTCGACGAGGCCCAGCTCGGCCGACTCCTCCTGGTCGAAACCCGAAGGCACGACCGCCCGCGCCACCAGCTCGCCGTCCTTCAATAGCACGGTGTGCACGTTCTTCGCCCCCACGTCGATCCCCGCTACGAGCATATGCCACTCCTTAGCCATTCTCCCGGGTCGAGGGCCAATCCCCGATCCAGTGCGTTCTCGTTCGTCTCTTCCGTACCGGCCCGCACCGTGCTCATCACCGCTTTTCGAAGCGACTGCACCGACACCACTCCCGTGATCTTCACCACCGCACCGAGCGTGAGCACATCGGATGTCGCCTCCCACCGCCCGGTCTCTTCGGCCGAAAGCCGGGCAAGGGGTATGCCGAAGCTGGTGCCCGCGAGCAGAGGCGGCCTGGTGACATTCTCCGAATCGTAGACAAGGATGCCGTCTGGCCGCAGTGATCCAGCATACCCGTCCGCCGAGTCTTGGGATAGAGTCACGAGCAGGTCGGCCGACTGGAGCTCAGGATAGTCGATGGGCTGATCCGAGATGATGACGTCGCTCCGCCCGTAGCCGCCACGGGTGCCCAGCCCATAAGTCTGAGTCTGGACCACATAGCGGTGGTCCCGGGTCGCCGCCATGGCCAGCACGACGCCCATGAGTATGACCCCCTGGGCTCCGGTCCCCCCGAAGCGCACTTCCAGGAGGTCGCGCGCCGCCAGAAGGCCGGCGCGCGCCGAGGCGGGACCGGAACCGACGGCCGGCTGGACAGAGCCTCCCGCAGGTCCGACCTGGGCCGGCCCGCTCACTCAGCCACCTGCTCGCCTGCTTGCTCCGCAGCTTCCCCCTCTGCCTGGGCGATGACGGCCGCGTAGGAGCGCTGGAACTCCGGCCGACCTAACTCGCGATACAGGACGCCGGTCACGACCTTATCCTCCAGTTCCTCGGGCGACAGCAGGGTGGCCTCGGTCGTAGAGATCGACCGGGCCTTCTCGTCGTCAAGCATGGCCAGCACGCCGCCCGGGACGTTCCGCATCCCGTATTCCATCGGACAGGGCACCACCGCTTCGATGAACGCGAAGCCCGGGTGCAGGATCCCCTGCTTGATGATCTCCTCCATGGGCTTGATGTCCGCCGCCGTGCCCCGGGCCACGAAGGTCGCCCCGGCCGCCTCGGCCAGTCTGCACAGATCGAACGGCGGCTCGACCTGCCCGTAGGGAGCCGTGGTGGCCCGGTCACCCCATCCCATGGTGGGGGACAGCTGACCCCCGGTCATGCCGTACACCTGATTGTTGAAGAGGATGCAGGTAAGGTCTATGTTCCGCCGGCAGGCGTGTATCAGATGATTGCCGCCGATGGCGGCACCGTCGCCATCCCCGGTTACCACCACCACCGTGAAATCGGGCCGGGCCATCTTGATGCCCGTGGCGAACGCCAGCGCCCGGCCATGGATGGTGTGCATCGTGCCGACGTCTAGGTAGCCGGCCGCCCGGCTGGAGCAGCCGACCCCTCCGACCACGACCGTCTCTTCCCGCTTCAACCCCAGGTCTACCAGGACCCTCAAGAAGGCGCCCGTGACGATACCGATCCCACAGCCCGCGCACCACATGTGAGGCAGCCGCTCGGTATGCAAGAACTGTTCGATCTCGAGGCTCATCGGCTACACGCTTTCGTATTTGCCTATCAGCTGGGTTACCCTGTCGAGGATCTCGCGCGGGGTGATCAGCGTGCCGTCGATCTTGTTCATCCCGATGACCGTGGTCCAGTTCTCGGCCAGCTTGCGCACCTCGCGGGCGTACTGCCCCAGGTTCAACTCCGGGACGAGCATGAACTCCACCCGCCGGGCGACCATCTGGATGATCTCCACCGGCATCGGGAACAAGGTATACAGGTGCAGGACCTCTACCGGTAGCCCTTCCTGGTCGGCCAGCTTCCAGGCCGCCCGGGCGCTGCGGGCGCAGGAGCCGTAGGCCACGATGCACACCCGACCCCTACCTTCGTTCTTGACGTCGTACAGGCACAGCTCGTCCCGATGGTTGGTCACCTTGTCGTACAGCTCGCGCAGGAACTTCTCGCTCTTCGCCGGATCGTTGGTGGGGAATCCGGTCTCGTCGTGAGTGCATCCGGTCACGTGGGGATGCGTCTCCGAGCCCAACACGTGGGGAGGGTGCACTTCCCGGGCGAGATCAGGGTGCACGTAGCCGGGGGTGAAGTCGAAGTCCCCGCTCGTTAGGCGGTAACGGCCCACCAGCTCCGGAGAGAAGCTCTCCCGCATGTGCCCGACCGCCTCGTCGGCCAGGAGGGTGACCGGGGTACGGAAGCGCTGTGCGAAACGGACGGCCGCCATGGTCAGCCGGTACATGTCGGCCACATTGGAGGCCGCAAGCACTATGGCAGGGTGGTCGCCATGCGTACCCCAGCGGGCCTGCAGAACGTCGCCCTGCGAGGGTACGCTCACGCGCCCGGTGGAGGGGCCTTCCCTCATGACGTTCACGATCACCAGGGGCGCTTCCACCATGATGGCGTAGCCGATCGCTTCCTGCATGAGGGAGAAGCCGGGGCCCGAGGTGGCCGTCATGCCCAGCCGGCCCGAAAGCGAGGCTCCGATGCAGGCACAGATGGAAGCGATCTCGTCTTCCATCTGCACGAAGATCCCGCCTACCCGAGGGAGCTCGTAGGCCATGGCTTCCATGATCTCGGAGCTCGGAGTGATGGGGTAGCCGGCGAAGAAGCGAACGCCGGCATCGAGGGCGCCCAGGGCACAGGCGCGGTTCCCCTGGACCAGAAGGCTACTCTGATCGATCGTTTCGCGCAGCAGGTGACTGTGCCAGAGTTCCATCTCTCACGAAGAGTCTAGCACCACGGACACAGGCTCGCGCTCCGCCCGACAGCCCCGCTCCGCGAGCATCAGCGCGCCCGCCGAACGCGACGTCCTAGCGGGCTGGAGTCACCTGCCAGTCGGCGGGTTCGACGGCCAACCCCCGGGCGAGGGCCCTGCTGTTCACGTCGACGGTACCCCTGGGTACCGTCTCAACCACGGCTTTGCGCAGCGACTCAACAGAGACCAGGCCGGTGATCTTCACCACCACGCCCAGAGCGAGCACGTTGGCCGGCTGCGGCCGTCCTGTCTCTTCTTTCGCCAGGCGGGTGAACGGCAGGCCGACGCTCGTTCCGGGGAACGGCGGCGGGTTCGGGACCTTCTCCGAGTCGTAGATGAGAATGCCATCACGGCGCAGCGACCTCGTGTATCCATCCGCCGAGTCCTGGGACAGGGCCACGAGCAGATCGGCGCTCTCGAGTTTCGGATAGTCGATGGCGCTATTGGAGATGATGACGTCGCTGCGGCTGAAGCCGCCTCGGGCCTCCGGTCCGTAGGACTCTGTCTGCACCACGCAGCGATGGTCGTGATTGGCGGCGACAGCCAGGATGATCCCCATCAGGACCACCCCTTGCCCGCCGCTCCCACCGAACCGGACCTCCACGAACTCCCGGTCGGCTAGAAGCCCGACGCACGCGGGGGCGACGACCGCCGGAACGCAGTCCGTCTGGCCTCGTGACGATCTCGGGGGGGCGCTCATGTCCGCTCCTCCCCGGCAGACCGTTCCGCTGCCTCAGCCTGCGCCCGAGCCGAGGCGGCATAGGCCCGTTGGAACTCCGGCGCCGTCTTGTCTTCATAAAGGACGCCCGTCACGATCTTGCCCGTCAGTTCCTCAGACGTCAGCTTCGCGGCCTTTGTCACGGAGACCGACCGGGCTCGGTCGTTCTCCAGCATGGTCACCACGTTCGACGTCGCGTTCCGCCTGCCGTATTCCGTGGGGCAGGGCACGACCGCCTCGACGAAGGCGAAACCGGGGTGCTCGATCCCCCGCTTGATCAGCTTCTCCATCTGGCGGATGTATCCGGCTGTACCCCGAGCCACGAAGGTGGCCCCCGCCGCCTCAGCCAGCCGGCACAGATCGAAGGGCCGTTCCACCTGACCGTGAGGGGCGGTAGTGGCCCGGTCGCCCACAGCCATGGTGGGGGAGAGCTGACCCCCGGTCATGCCGTAGATCTGGTTGTTGAAGAGGATGCAGGTGAGGTCTATGTTCCGCCGGCAGGCATGGATAAGATGGTTCCCCCCGATGGCGGCTCCGTCGCCGTCGCCGGTGAGCACCACCACTGAGAAGTTGGGTCGAGCCATCTTGATGCCGGTGGCTACGGCGAGCGCCCTCCCGTGTATGGAATGCACGGTCCCAAGGTCGAGGTAGTTCGAGGCCCGGCTGGAACAGCCTATGCCGCTCACCACCACGGTGTTTTCTCGTTTGAGGCCGAGATCGACCACCGCTCGCAGGAACGCCCCTGTGACCATACCCACCCCACAGCCCGGGCACCATATGTGGGGGAGCCGTTCGGTGTGGAGGAATTGTTCGATCGCTAAGGCCATCGGCTAGATGCTTTCGTACTTCCCGATCAGTTCCCCGATGCGGTCGACGATCTCCCGAGGCGTGAAGAGGTTGCCGTCGATCTTGCCCATGCCGATCACGGTGGTCCAGTTCTCTGCCATCTTACGCACCTCGTGCGCGTACTGACCCAGGTTCAACTCGGGGATGAGCATGAATTCCACACGCCGGGCCACCGTCTGGACGATCTCCACAGGCAGGGGGAAGAGGGTATAGAGGTGAAGGACCTCCACCTCCAGACCCTCCTCTTCCGCCAGTCTCCAGGCCGCCCGCGCGGTGCGGGCACACGAGCCGTAGGCCACGATGCACACCCGGCCCTTGCCCTCGTTCTTGACGTCGTAGAGACACAGTTCGCTGCGGTGGTGGGCTACCTTGTTGTACAGCTCGCGCAGAAACGCGTCGCTGCGCTCGGGGTCGTTGATGGGAAAACCGGTCTCGTCGTGGAAGAGCCCCGTGACGTGCGGGTGGCTCCCCGAGCCGAGCACGTGAGGGCGATGCACCTCGCGGGCGAGATCTGGATGGATGTAGGTGGGGGTGAAGTCGAAATCACCGCTCGTCAGACGGTAGCGCCCGACCAGCTCCGGGGTGAAGCTCTCGCGCATCTGGCCGACCATCTGGTCGGCCAAAAGGATCACGGGAGAGCGGAAGCGCTGGGCGAACCTGACGGCCGCCATGGTGAGCCGGTACATGTCGGCCACGTTGGACGCCGCCAACACGATCGCCGGGTGATCGCCGTGCGTACCCCAGCGGGCCTGCATGACGTCGCCCTGCGAGGGGGCCGTAGGCCGGCCGGTCGACGGCCCCACCCGCATGACGTTGACGATCAAGAGCGGCGCCTCCACCATGATCGCGTAGCCAAGCGCCTCCTGCATGAGGGAGAAGCCCGGACCCGAGGTGGCCGTCATTGCCAGTTCCCCCGTAAGCGCCGCCCCGATGCAGGCACAGATCGAGCCGATCTCGTCCTCCATCTGGACGAACACCCCTCCGGAGATGGGCAGCTCCTCGGCCATGGTCTCCATGATCTCGGAACTCGGCGAGATGGGATAGCCCGCGAAGAAACTCACTCCCGCATCGAGCGCGCCCAGGGCGCAGGCGCGGTTCCCCTGGATCACCAGGCTGCTGCTCGGATCGATCCTCTCCCGCAGCAGATGTGTGCGCCAACGTTCCATTTCTGCCCTCCGGCGGTGCCGCTACTGCCCGCTCGGCCGCTCGATATCGGGCGAGCGGAGATAGGCGATGATCACATCGGCAAGCTTGTGGATGAGAAGATCGCTGGGGACCGAGTCGGGGAACGCTACCCCCGACCGGCACCGCTGCACGTTCTCTTCCTGCGCGGCCTGCCAGAGCCGGGAAGCCACCCGCGCCGCCGACTCGGGGTCCGAGTGGCCGATCTGGGCAGCATGACCCATCAGGATGTCCACCTCCAGGCTCTCCACCTGCGCCTTGTAGGTGTAGCCCCGCTGCCGCAGGACGGGATCGGTAGCCCCGTAGACGACGAAGGCCTCAAGCAGTCTGTCGTTGCCCCTGGTCGCCGCTTGCTTGATCTTCACCAGCCCGCGCACGGTCTCTTCCAGAGAGAGCGCGTCCCAGTCGACCTTCGCCGCTTCCTCCCGTATCTGCATCTCTTCGTGGCCGTGGACCCTCTCCTGCACAGCGTGGAGCAGAGCGGTCTTGTCTTCGAAGCGCGCGTAGAACGTCCCGATGGACGTGTTCGACCTGCGCACCACCTCCGCGACGGTGAGCGCTTCGTAGCCTTTCGTGCGGATCAGCGTCTCCGCAGTCCTCAGGATCCGCTCCAGAGAGTCAGAACTGCGTTGCTGCCGGGGCGTTTTGACGGCGTGTGCGGTCTCGATCACGAGGGGCATTCTAACACCGCTCTCGAAGCTGGGACCATATCTCGCCGGACCACTTGACGATAGAATCTAGATTCTATATTCTGGCCGTAGTGCTCACCCGTCCGGGAGCCCTCCCCCCTGGCTCCCGACGGGTTCGAGCGCAGCAACACCCCTGGGGCCCTGTGAGGACCGACGATTGGCAAGCTCCCCTCTCTGGGTATAGGCTCCCCATTCCCAAAGTGCACGGGTATCTGCCGGGCTACGACCGATCCAGGGGGTCGCCTTGTGAAAGCCGCCGACCTGTTCGTCCGTTGTCTTGAGAACGAGAACGTCGAGTACGTTTTCGGCGTCCCTGGGGAGGAGATCCTGCAGTTGGTGGACTCGCTCTCCACAAGCACGGTGCAGTTCGTGACCAGCCGCCACGAGCAGGGAGCGGCATTCATGGCCGATGTCTACGGACGCCTGACCGGCCGGGCCGGAGTCTGTCTCTCCACCCTGGGACCGGGAGCGACCAATCTGGTGACCGGAGTGGCCGACGCCAACATGGACATGGCGCCACTCGTGGCTGTCTCCGGCCAGGCGCCCACCACCCGACTCCACAAGAAGAGCCACCAAGTGATCGACCTCGTGGATCTTTTCGAGCCCATCACCAAGTTCAGCGCCCAGGTCCGGACTCCGGAGATCATCCCCGAGATCGTGCGCAAGGCCTTCAAGCTTGCCGAGGCGGAGACCCCCGGCGCCTGTTTCATAGAACTGCCGCAAAACGTGGCCGAGGAGGATCTGGCCGAGTTGCCGCCGCTGCGCAGACAGAGCCCGCTTCCTCCCTCTCCGAACCCGATCGCGCTGGAATACGTGGCGAAGTTGATAGACGCCGCCCAGCGCCCGCTCGTCATGGCGGGCCACGGGGTCGTCCGGGCGGGCGCGGCCGACCGACTGGTGGCATTCGCCGAGACCCTCAACATCCCCGTGGTGACCACCTTCATGGCCAAGGGAGTCATGCCCGCCTCCCATCGGATGTTTCTGGGAACGACGGGCCTGCAGTCCAAGGACTACAACTTCTGCGGTTTCAAGCGGGCCGACCTGGTGATATGCGTTGGCTACGACATGGTCGAGTACCACCCCTACCTCTGGCGCCGCGAGTCTCAGAACGTCGTACACATCCATTCCGCCCCGGCCGAGGTGGACGAGCACTACATCTTGTCAGGCGGCCTAGTGGGCGACATCGGGGCCAGCATCAGCGCGCTAACGGCGCGCTGCTGCCACCACCGCCACCGCCTTTCCGGGGCGCCCCGACGCAGCCTCCTGGCAGAGATACAGGAGCGCGCCCACGACCAGGGTTTCCCGGTCAAACCGCAGAAGATCGTCCACGACTTGCGCCAGGCTCTGGCGCCGGACGACATCGTCATCAGTGACGTGGGCGCGCACAAGATGTGGCTGGCCCGCCTCTACCCGACTGAGCGGCCGAACACCTGCATCATCTCCAACGGCTTCGCGGCCATGGGGATCGCCCTCCCCGGGGCGGTCGCCGCCGCCCTCGTTCATCCCGGGAAGCACGTGGTGGCCGTCACCGGGGACGGAGGTTTCATGCTCAACTCCCAGGAGTTGGAGACGGCCGTGCGACTGGGGCTGAGCTTCGTGGTGCTCATCTGGAACGACTCCTCTTACGGGTTGATCGAGTGGAAGCAGATCTGTCAACTCGGCCGGACGAGCTGTGTGGATTTCGGCAACCCCGACTTCGTGCAGTACGCGAAGAGCTTCGGAGCGAATGCCTGCCGTATCGGGAAGGCCGCGGAGCTCTTGCCTGCACTGCGCGCGGCGATCGCGCGGAAGGGCATCACAGTCATCGATTGCCCGGTAGACTATCGAGAGAACCTGGTCCTGACCGAGCGTTTGGGAGCGCTCGTCTGCAGAGACTAGTGCGGCCGAAGAGCTGCGGGAACGGGAGGGACAGCAGACATGACCGACACCGCTAGACTCGTCATCGATGGAGCGACACACGATCTCAACGTAGTCGTGGGGACCGAGGGCGAACGGGCTCTCGACATATCGAACCTGAGAGACGCCACCGGACATGTCACGCTCGACGAGGGCTACGTCAACACGGGGTCATGCTCTTCGGCCATCACGTTCGTCGACGGCGAGAAAGGCGTTCTGCGCTATCGCGGTATCCCCATCGAGCAACTGGCAGCCAACAGCACCTTCCTGGAGACCTGCTGGCTGCTCATCTACGGCGAATTGCCGACCCGCGAGCAACTCAAGTGCTGGAGCGGCCTCTTCACCAAGTACGAGATGATCCATGAGGGGCTCTACCACCACTTCGACGGTTTCCCCGCCACCGGCCACCCTATGGCCATACTTTCCGCCATGATCAACGCGATGAGCTGCTATGAGCCGAGCCTGATGGAGATGGAGAGCCCGGCCACCTTTCAACTGGCGGCAGCCCGCCTCATCAGCAAGCTGCGCACCATCGCCGCGGCCAGCTACAAGGCCTCCATCGGCCAGCCCATCGTCTACCCCAAGCCAGACCTCGACTACTGCACCAACTTCTTGCACATGATGTTCTCCATTCCCTTCGGCGACTACGAGCCCGACCCCGACACCGTGGCCGCGCTTCAGCTGATCCTCATCCTGCACGCCGACCACGAGCAGAACTGCTCGTCGAGCACCGTGCGCATGGTGGCCTCGTCGGGAGCCAATATGTTCGCCAGCTGCGCGGCCGGCGTGTGCGCGTTGTGGGGGCCGCTTCACGGTGGGGCCAACGCCGCGGTCGTGGAGATGCTCCAGGACCTGCACCGGAACAACGTGGACCTGAACGACCACATCGCCCGGGTCAAGGACAAGAGCTCGCCTCTGCGCCTCATGGGCTTCGGCCACCGCGTCTACAAGAACTACGATCCCCGGGCCAGCATCATGAAGCAGATGGCCGACAAGCTCCTCGGCAAGCGCAAAGGCGCCGACCCTCTCCTGGAGATCGCCAAACGGCTCGAGGACGTCGCCCTGAACGATCCCTATTTCGTCGAGCGTCGCCTGTATCCAAACGTCGACTTCTATTCGGGCGTCATACTCCACGCCATGGGCATCCCGGTCAACATGTTCACCGTGATGTTCGCCATGGGACGGATGCCGGGGTGGATCGCCAACTGGAAAGAGGTCCGCGACAGCGGTAGCGCCCTCTATCGTCCCCGCCAGGTGTATGTGGGAGAAGCCCAGCGTGACTACGTCCCCATCGAGGACCGCCAGGGAGGCGTATGTCTGGCGCCGGGAGGGTCCGGGGCGGGGACGGGAGACGGGGCAGGTTCTGCCGTCTGCCCAGTCTGTTGACGCCTCCTGGGACTGGGTTCTCCAGCATTGTGCCCCCGGGACCAGGAGCGATCGCGGTCAGGTTGCTAGAAGTGCACCACCGCGGTGGACTCCTGGGCCAGGTAGTCCTTCAGAAAGGGAAAGTACTTGAGGAAGTATGTCTCAGGCTCGGTGCGGACCGTCACCTCGTACCACCGGCTGCTGGCCTTGTGGTACGCAGCTGCGACGAGCTGCACCTCCGCTTCGTCGGCGATCCCCTCCACGACTTCTTCCGCCGCCGCTTCGCTGCCTTTCGTGGCGACGAACGTCTTGGCGGCCTGCTCCGCCGCACCCTTGGCCACCTCTACCACGGTGCGGTGAGCCACATACATCTCGAAGCCGTCCACCACCAGGGCGGCCACGACCGCCAGCACGATCACTACTGAGATAATCGTCCTCATACGCATTGGAACGAACCTAGGGTCGAAAAGTTACGCCCGGGCCTGACGGCGTCGCAGACGCAGGACCGCGAAAACGCTCGCAGCTACGACCGCTACCGCCAGCACCGCCCAAGGAAGGACCGTCGTCAGCGTGATCGGGCTGAGGGAGTGACTGCCCTCGTCGAGAATGCTCGACCCGGCCATCAGACGTATATCCAGGCGATAGGGACTCTCATTGGTGACGACCTCCAGGGGCAGGTCGTTCCCGCCGGGTTGCAGTTCGACCATGAACGACCCTCCGTCGGGGAAGGTAACTCCCTCCCCGCCCAACAGCACCTCCACCTCCAACGGGTAGTCCGCTCCATTGTCTACGGCCAGCGTCACCGTCCCCTCGTGCCCGATGATCCGAGTGGGGCTGGCACCCGCGAACTTCACGTTGCCCAACTCCCCTTCGGCAGTGACCAGAGCCTGCTCGGCGTAAGAGAGACCGATACTGGCAGTCTGCGGGCTGGTCTGAGGGTGCCACCACCAGCGGCTCTCCGCCGTATAGAGGAGGCGGTGGGCATTCTCGACGGGACCTTCGACGGGGTCGGCCGCCGCGGCCAGGTCGGCCACAGCCGCGTGCGCGGCCCGGAGGCTGCCCAGTAGCACCCCTTCGATGTAGCCCTGTGCCCCAGTGGAACTCCGGGTCAGCAGGATGGGCCGCGTGTCCGGGATATGCTCGCGAAGAAGGGACGTGAGCGTGTGGGTATCGATCCACCATGCGCCGGTCAGAGACTCACCGACGGCTTCCAGGTATGAGCCCGGCGGCACCGCGAAATCTCCCCCAAGGCTGATCACAATAGCGTCTCTGGGTACGGCCGCGAGCTCCGCCGCCAATCCTGCGTAGAACACCCCGGGATCCCAAGGGGACACCATCAGAGAGCGGAGCCTACTGCTCGCAAAGACCAGGGTCACACGGTCGTTGTGAGCATCCCGCACCCGCGCAGCCACGCTCCCTTCTGCGACCGGTTCGGTCAGATCCGCGGCCAGTTGCTCGTCCACCACGACGTGATCGACGGAGGCCCGGCCGTAGTAGGCGAGGCTCTCGGTGGTCATGTCCAGGTCGGGCGAATAGGCCCCGAGGGGCGTCGACTCGAGGCCCAGGGTCTGCTGCAACTCCTGCTTGCCCAGTTGGATCTGGTCGAAGCCGTCTCGCCATCCCTCGGCCGCCAGCGCGCCCAGAGCCGCGCCGGCCCAGGGACCGGCGGCCATCTCCACAGTCTCTCTACTCGCCGTGTCCGTGAACGCCGCCAGCACCTCTGCGGCGTTCTTGGCCCGTTGATCATCAGCGCTCACCTGTTCGGGAGCGCCTGAGCTATCGAGGCGGACATAGCCGTCAGCCATGTCCCGCAGTTGCGTGAGCAAGATGGGCTCGATGGCCAGAGTGAAGCGCCAGTCAGGGAAACGGCCGGCGAGGCCGGCGACCGCGCGTAGATCGTTGGAAGCGTCGCTCGAGACCTCGCTCGCAGTCCCGCCGGGAATCAGGTCTGACGTGGCGTCTGGGTTGGCGCCAGGGGTGTCGCTCGTGGGGGCGACCGCCTGCTCCAGTACCTGGTCGAAGAACGCCCCCGTCGGGTCCCGGTGCACCCCCAGAGCGACCGGCAGGACGAAAGCCACGTCCAGCGGCTCCTCAAGCAAGGCGACCTTGCCCAACCAGGTCGACCCCAGAGCGCCGATCACCCCGCCCGAACGCAGCTCCACCGTGACCAGGTAGCCCCCAGGTAGCGCCAGGGCGTCGCCCGGGAGGATCGTGCTTGCGGTCCACGATTCTGCGCCCACTCCCGTGGTCCATCCGGGCTGAGGCGGGAGGGAGGGGCCGATGTTCGCCGATATGTTGGCCGCCTCGGGCAGCTGAGGATCTGTCTGTCCAACCTGCGAGGGCTCGGCCGGTCCCCCGATCCGCACCACCAGTTCAGCATCGACCGCCGGATAGGCGCCTGCCACCTCGATCGTCAGGGTGACGGCCTCGCCGACTAGGCTAAGACCCGGGCCCGCTTCAACAGTAAGAGCGGCTGCCGCCAAGGCAGGCGCGGGCAGCATAACGGCCAAGAGGATCGTAAGCATGGCCATGATGGCCATAGCGACGCCGAGAACCGCGACGCACGGAAGCGGCCGCCGACAAGGGGTGCTGCGAAGCATGAAGGACGATCCGGCGAGCCTCATGGCGCCTCAGTGTAGCATGGAGGCTCTCTGCTCCTGGACCAGCCCGCCCCGCTGCGGAGCCGGCCGCGGGCCCGAAGGCGCCTTCCTAACCGGCTGGAGCCAGACGCGGAGGCATCCGCTTTGCAAGCCGGATGACGCTGCCCTCTTCCTCGCTATCCGTCTGCTCCATGGAGTCGACCAGGGCCCGGATGATGGTGAGTCCCAACCCTCCACCGCTCATGGGGTCGCAAAGGCTGGAGGGCGAGATCCGATGGCGACGGTCGGGGTCGGATACAGTGATCTCCCAGGCCTCGGGCAATAGATAGAAGTCCATCCGCAGGGAAGGCGCGGGTCCCTCTGCGCCTTCCCTCGCTCCTCGCGCCCCGGCTTCCCCTGCTCTTTCCCCCGGGTCAGAGGAGGCGCACCCGTTGACATCACCTAGAAAGCAGTTGCACGCCTCGGTGACCACGACCTTGAGGTCGGCTATCGATTCCTCGTCGAGCGTTTCTTGCGTTCCCAGGGCCCCCACCACCAAACGGCAGAGAGCTACGTATTCGGCCTTGCAGGGTATCGTGAGGGAAAGGGGTCGCTGCCCACCCACTCGCTCATCGGTCCGTTGCTCAGTCCCTTGCGCCATGAGACAAGCATCCCCCAGGCAATGGGCTCCTAAACAGACTCCGGGATCGGTGAATCGCGCTTGTTGCTTCACAAGGGTCTTCCGCGGGGCGACCCAGGGCCTAATCCCGGGCGTGGATAATCCCAAGGTCCTCCCCGCAGGTGGTGCATAGCCCCCGTTCGACCCAGAGCTTCTCGATCTTGTGCTCACCCCGTTGGATCACCGTACGCCCGCAGGCGGGACAGACGGTGTGGCGGGCCGGGTGGCCCTGCACGTTGCCGACGTAGACGAAACGCAGTCCGGCCGTTTTGCCCAGCGTCACTCCCTGCTCCAAGGTCTTGATCGGAGTGGGCGGGAGATACGAAAGCTCGAAATCCGGAAGAAAGCGGGTCACATGCCAGGGCGTCCCCGCTCCCAGCTCTTCGCACACCCAGCCGGCCATGGTCTTGAGACTGACGTCGTCGTCGTTCAACCCCGGGACGATGTTGGACACCACCTCTACGTGACACCCATGCCTGCTCTTGGCTCGTGCCGCCGCGGCCAGAGCCGGGGCGGGATCCTTGACCTTGGTCAGCCAAGCCCATCCTTCCGCTGTTGCCGCCTTGAGATCGAACTTGAAGGCGTCGACCACCGGGCCGACGTAGTCGAGAGCTGCCTCGGTGACATAGGCCGCCGTGACAACCGCGGTGTAGAGCCCGGCTTCCTTGAACGCCGCGCACACATCGTGCACGTACTCGATCCAGACCACCGGGTCGTTGTAGGTGAAGGCCACCCCCGAGAGCTTGTGCCTGCGGGCCATGGCCACCGCGTCACCGGCGGTGAGTGTCGGCAACCGAGCCGTCTCGGTGCGCGCGCTCGCGTGCGAGATCTGCCAGTTCTGACACCCGCCACAGAGCACGTTGCAGCCGTAGCTACCGAGCGACAGGGCTCGGGTGCCGGGGTGGAAGTGGAAGAACGGCTTCTTCTCGATCTCGTCGCTGATGATCGTCGCCGGTCGGTCATAGGTGAGGCTGACCATCCGGCCGTCGCGCACTCCGCGCGCCCTGCACAACCCTTCGGAGTTCTCGGGCACCAGACAATAGTGAGGGCAGAGCGTGCAGCGGATCTTGTCGCCCGCGCCTTCCCAGAAGAGCGTCTCGCCGGCGCTCAACGCCCGCCGTCCTCAGGCACGGTACCACGGAACACGGGCTTGGGACAGCACGGCGCGGCCGGTGACGGCGTCGCAGCGATCAGGTCTGCCGACCTTGGGACCTCTGTTGAGACCAATGGATTCATGATAGAGGGCGAAGTATACCTGTACCGCCTTCCCAGCCGCTCTATACGCTGAATAACCGAATAGTTAGACAGAGCGGGCTGAACCGTGATATCTATTCACAGTGGGTTTTTGCCACTCAAACCGGGGGAGCCGGGTCCGCGCGCGAAAACGAGCTTTCGTGTGCACCCGGTCAAAGAATCAGGAGGTACAGGAGTTGAAACGAAGCAGAATTCTACTGATCGCGATGCTGGTGTTGGGCCTGGTCCTGCTCATTCCGATCATGTCCGCGTGCGGCGGTGATGAAGAGGCCGTCCCGCCGGGCGGGGAGGACGCAGCGAAAGCTGCCGATGATGCTGTCGCGGCCGTGACCAAGTCGGCCGCCATCGAGACGCCCAAGATGATCAAAGAGGGCTTTCTGCAGGCCGGGTCGGACACCACCTTCCCGCCGATGGAGTTCCCCAATGTGGCAAACGACGGCTACATCGGCTTCGACGTCGATCTCTGCACAGCCATGGCCAAGAAGATGGGTCTGGAGCTGGAGGTCGTGTCTACTGACTGGGCCGGGATCATCCCGGCCGTTCTCGCCGGTCGCTTCGACATCATCATGTCGGGGATGAGCATCCTCCCGGAACGCCTGGAGCAGATGAACGCCACTGACGCGTATCTGCCCGGCATCATCGCCATCTCCACCCCGAAGGACGCGCCCATCAACGAGGCGGCGGGGCTGGCCGGCAAGATCGTAGGCGTGCAGGTCGACACCACCGGCCAGTTCGAGGTCGAAAAGGTCGAGGGGGTCAAGGAGATCAAGAAATACCCGACCATCGGGGATGCCTTCCTGGATCTAGCCGCCGGCCGGGTCGAGGCCGTCGTGAACGATGAACCCGTCAACGCATACATCATCGCCACCAACCCCGATTACGCGGAGAAGTTGGTTAACAGCGGCGGTATCATGACCGACAACAGCTACGCTTATTGGTGCACGAAGGAGAACACCGCCCTTCAGGCCGCCATGAATACCGCGCTCAAAGAACTACGTGACGAAGGCGTCTATCAGAAAATCTGCGACAAGTGGGGCCTGACCGGCAACTAGCAGAAGCGGAGCCACGTTTCTTATGGCAAGAAGTTGATCCTGAAGTCGAGACGGGGGTCAAAGCTTCGGCGTTGACCCCCGTCTCTGCCGAGCGGCTGATCAGCCGAGGCCGGGACTTCAGCCTAGGGGCAGGGGGACATCGTGGGCGACCTCGCTAGCGCATTCTTCGATCCTGAGATCTTCAAGGAGTCGCTCTGGCTCCTCATCCAAACACTGCCCATCGTTTTCGAAGTCCTGATCCTCGGCCTCATCTGCTCGTATGTCTGGGGCCTCGTCCTTGCTCTGATCCGGCTTTCGCGTTTTCGGACGTTGCGCAGCATCGCTGGGGCCTATATCGACTTCTTCCGCGGCCTGCCGCTGCTTCTCCTTTTCATCTTCATCTACTACGGTTTGGGGATCGCAGGGATCAAACTCAACGCCATCACTTCCGGCGTGCTCGGTCTCACGCTCTGCTACGGGGCCTACTCGGCGGAGATATTCAGGGCCGGTATCCAAGCTATCCACAAGGGGCAACTGGAAGCGGCGCGCTCGCTCGGCATGACGAGTGGCCAAGCCATGCGCTACGTGGTCCTCCCTCAGGCCATCAGGCTGGTGGTCCCGCCGCTCACCAACGAGTTCATCGCCATGATCAAAGACACCTCTCTTATGTCGGTCATCGCGGTGCCGGAGCTGCTCTTCACGGCCAGGGAGAAGATGGGGGTGGTGGCTAACCCTACGCCCCTCACGGTGGCAGCGATCATCTACGTCGTCTTCACCATACCGCTGATCCGGGTAGCCGCACGTCTAGAGACCCGAGGGAGGAAGCGGCCTGGGGGCGGGATCAAGACGCCTGCCGGTCTTCCCCCAACGGCTGAGATCGACCTCGCCACCGCCGACATCACGGCCCAGTTGCCCAAGGGAGGCGAGATGCATTGACCCCCATGATCGAGCTCATCGACGTCCACAAATCCTTCGGGGACCTGGAGGTGCTCAAGGGGGTGGACCTCACTGTCACCAAGAAGGAAGTGGTGGTGGTCATCGGTGTGTCCGGATCAGGCAAGTCCACGATGCTGCGCTGCATGAATGGGTTGGAGCCGATCCAGAAAGGCAAAGTCATCATCGAAGGCGAGGATCTCCACGGCCCGCACACCGATCCCAACAAGATCCGCCAGCGCATCGGAATGGTGTTCCAGAGCTTCAACCTCTTCCCCCACAAGAACGCCTTGCAGAACGTGATGATGGCCCCGCTGAAGGTCCAGAAGAAATCAAAAGAGGAGGCCGAGCAGATCGCCCACGATCTGCTCCTCAAAGTGGGTCTGGCCGAGAAGGCGGATGCGTACCCGGAGGAGCTATCGGGAGGCCAGCAGCAACGCGTCGCCATCGCCCGCGCCCTAGCCATGCAGCCGGACATGATGCTGTTCGACGAGGTGACCTCCGCTCTGGACCCCGAACTGGTAGCCGAGGTGCTCAACGTGATGCAGGCCCTGGCCGAAGCAGGCATGACTATGGTCGTGGTGACGCACGAGATGGGCTTTGCCCGCGAGGTAGGGTCGAGGCTGATCTTCATGGACGGTGGCGTGGTGGTGGAAGAGGGCGATCCGCGAGAGATGATTGTCAACCCCAAAGAGCCGCGCACGCAGAAGTTCCTGAGTATGGTGCTCTAGTACGCCCCGGTCCAGGCTGAGACCCGGCGCAGGAGGTCATCGGACCTGCGCCCGCCGGTTGGCGCTACGGTTCCGTCGGACCCTCCGCGGTCGGCTCCTCGATGAGTGACTCCTCCCGTCCCTGTGCCGCGCCGGTATCGCCGACCGCGGATTCGCCTTCGCTCGGTTGCGCTGCCGACCCGGTCGTCCGGCGCCGGCGCCATCGCCAGAATCCCCAGGCGATCAAGGCTACTACCACCACGCCGAGCACGATGTAGAAGATGTGGTTGTAACGACTGAACTGTTCCTGGAGTTTCCCCCAGGGATCCTCGCCGGCGGCCTTCCCGGCCAAGTAGCCCAGGTAGGCAAGAGCGGCGTTCCAGGGAATGGAGCCAAGAGCCGAATAGAGCAAGAATCTACCGAACGGCATCCGGGCTATCCCCGCCGGAAGGGAGATGAACGTGCGCACCCCTGGCATCATGCGCGTGAAGAAGACCGTCACCTCTCCGTGGCGATCGAACCACCGCTCGGCCTTGTCCAGATGGTGGGGCGATACGAGGACGTAGCGGCCGTATCTCAGGAAGAGCGTCCGTCCGCCGTAGCGTCCCACTGCGTAGGCAATACTGGAACCGATCAGGTTCGCGACCGTGGCCACCGCTATCACCATCCACAGCTCGGTGTAGCCCTGAGCAGCCAGGAACCCCCCGTACGGGACCACGATCTCGCTGGGTATGGGGATGCAGGCGCTCTCGGCCGTCATCGTCAGAAAGACGATGAGCAGACCGTAGTCCTCCAACAACGGGATGAGCCAGTCCTGGAAGAAACTCATGGCCGGCTATTCTACAGGAGGTCGCGTCAAGTCTGCGTGAGACGCCATCGCCGGCCGGCGACTCGCAGGGCCATCGCGGGTCTGGGTAGAAGTGACCGCCTAGAACCCAGCCCGAGCCAGGGTCCGCTGCATGTTCTCCCAATGAGTAGCGGGCCAGGTCACCCGGTCGCAGACCGGACAGTACCCGAACCTGGTCTGGGTCTGAGCCACGTAGGGCGGCACGCGTTCTCTCACCTCGCCCGGCGCGCGCGGCTCGAGCAGACCGTTGCAGACGAGGCACCGCGGTTCGCGCAGGCGCAGCAGCCCCTCCTCCTGCCGCAGTTGCCGCAACTGTTCGACCACATGGTCGGAGCGCACCAGGACGGCCCGCGTCTGGCCACGACAGACCGCGCGGCGCGCCACGAGCAGCGTGTCGCGGGTCAGGACCACCCGGTCCTCTTCGAGAGCGCGAGCCAAGACCGAGGCCGGGCCCCCGGACCGGTCCCAAACCGTGTCGTACCCCAACAGACGCAGCCAGCGCGCCAGTCTGCCCAGCGTGCGGTCCACGAGAAGCGGCGGCGGCACGCTCACGCCCGGTTGCGCATTGCACGGCACTATCCTCGCCCGTCTCCACCCTCTTCATGTTGCGACCCCTGAACGGGGGCCCCGAGCCACCTCAGGGCGTGCTCGAAGCACTCCCGCAGCCTATCCTCGATATCCTCGTAGTCCAGGTCTTCGGGCACAGTCTCGTAGCCCTTCCGGCGATGCCGTAGATCCTGCTCCACCTGCCCGGCCAGATGTGTGGTCTCATCGTCAAGCCGGCGCATGAACTCCTCCGGGCCCAGTTGGTCGAGGAGAGCCGAGAGATAGCCACGGCACATGGTGAACGCCTCGGTAGGATCGGCAATCCCCGCCGAATGCAGGTCCAGGAAATAGTTCGCGAACGCCCGTTTGAACGAAAGCCGCGCTTCTTGCTGTGAAACCTGGGCCATGGAGACCTCAGGAGGTGCGGACCACCTCGCTACGGTGTGTATGCCACCTCGCGCCACGAGGGATGAGGGGGCGGACCGATATGCCGCGAGCGGTGGCCGGTGGGGAAGTAGACGAACGAGCCCGACTCGTCATCGAACGCCACCTCGAGTTGCCCTTCGATGAGCCGCAGGTCGAGCCAGGCGCTTCGGAAGACCAGCTCGCGGAGCCAATACACCAGACATTCCCCGTGAAGGGTGAGCACTTCTTCGCCTCGTTGCAGGAGGTATTCCCCCAGGGGGCTGACGGGGAATTCGATACTCCCCCCCGCTACCAACTGCACCAGGTCGGCACGTTCGTCCTGGCGGAGCGTGCCAGGATCGACCAGCCCGAGCTCCACGGCGGCCATCTCCACCCTTTGGGAGAAATCCACGCTATTGAACCCATAGCGGAAGCTGCGAAACTCGAGGACGTAGTCCTCGCCGGATGAGTAGTTGGGATGGGTGTGCCGGTTCTCGGGCGCCATTGACATCCCCCGGAACGTTCGCTCGATCGCTGCATTCTTATTGTAGCAAGGAGAGGAGCCGCTGTGGCTAGAGACCTATCTCCTCGCTTGTGCGAGCAACAGCGACGATTCATAATGAGGCCATGAAAGCGTTGAAACGTCTGATCGCACTCGGTCTCGTCTCCGTCCTCTCTGTTGCCGTCCTGACCGGAGTGGCGGCATGTGGCGGGGGCGGGGAGGACGTCGATCCCGACGCGGTCCTCAAGCAAGCCTCTGCCAACATGAAGGAGATCGCGGGCTTCCACTTCGTCTACGAGGTGCACCAGCCGGCGTCGGCAGAGCCCAGCTCCGGCCTCTACATCGCCCGCATCACCGGTGACGTCAACTCCGAGGGGAGCATGCAGAGCACCGTCGACGCGACCTTCGGCGGCGTCCCCGTATCGATCGGGCTCGTGGCTATCGGCGACACCTACTACTTCCAGGATCCTCTATCGAAGAAATGGCAGACCCTCGCCGCTGAGGAAAGCCCGGTGGGCAAGCTGAACCTCCAGGCGGGCACGATCCAGATCCTTGACCGCATCGCCGACACCTCTTATGAGGGCACGGAAAGCAAGGGGGGTACGGAGACCTACCACATCCGCGGCAATGTGGCTGCTGAAGAGGTGAAAACGATCGCGGGACTCGTGGACACTACCGACACCTTCCCCACCGATATCTGGGTGGGCGTGGAAGACTACCTGGTCTACGAGGTCGACATCAAGGGAGCGGCGACCCCCAACGAAGACCCCGATATCTGGCGGAGCATCGTTCTCTCCAATCTTGACGTATTCGTAGACATCCAACCGCCGCAGTAGTCTTGGAGACGCAGGCGGCCATAATCGAGGCCGTGCCCACCAGAACCCCCCGCCGGGCGATCCTTGCCATGGCTGCTCTGTGCGTGGCCGTGTTCGTCGCTGCGCTCGACCAGACCATGGTGCTCACGGTCATGCCGGCCATGATGCGCTCGTTCTACATCGATCTGGCTCACATCAACGATGCCGGCTGGATCATCACCGGCTATCTCTTGGGCTATACGGTGGCCATGCCGTTGTTCGGCCGCCTGGCCGACGTCTGGGGACGGCGCCCCATGTGCATCGTGGCGTTGGGGCTCTTCATGGTCGGGAGCGCGTTCTGTGTCTTCCTCACGCAGCTCGACCTGTTCGTCGCCGCCCGCGTGGTACAGGCGATGGGGGGAGGAGCTCTGGTGCCCATCGCCATGGCCGCGGCCGCCGATATGTTCCCTCTCGACCGGCGAGCTCTGATCCTCGGCATCATCGGCGGGGCTGCCGAGGCGGGCGGAGTGCTCGGCCCCATTTACGGAGCTTCGCTCGCCTTGCTGTGGGACTGGCGTCTGATCTTCCTGGTCAACATCCCCCTCTGTCTTGTTCTTATCGCGGTGTGCTGGCGACTGCTGCGGCCGGGTGCGATACCCAGCCTAAGGGACGACAGGGAGGCCCCCGAGCCGGAATCCATCCCAGGGAGCGGGAGAGCCCGGTGGTGGCAGCGAGGACGGGTCGACTACGTCGGTGCCGCCCTGATGGCTCTCGCTCTCGCGGGGGTCACGATCGGGCTGGGCACTGGAACCCAGACCGTCGGCGCCGGCGCGACCAACTCGACCCCGGTGCAATGGCCCTGGCTGGCGGTAAGCGCGGCGGCCTTCATTGCCTTTATCCTCTTCGAACGCCGCCACCAGAGACCCCTCATCCGCCTGGATTTCTTCAAGCGCCCCCCCTTCGCCGCGGCAAACATCGCTCATTTCCTCGTGGGTGCGGCTCTGATCATCGGGATGGTGGAGATACCGCTTTACGCGTACACGCTCTTCGGCATGACACAGATCGAGGGAGGCCTACTCCTCATCCGCCTGACGCTCATGATCCCCGTAGGAGCGGTGATCGGCGGATGGTTGGCAGATTATGTCGGCTACCGGATGACGGCCGTGCTGGGGTTCCTCATCACCTGTGGGGGCTACCTTCTGGTCAGCCGCTGGCCGCTGGAGCCGACCGGGCTCACCATGACCAGAGACCTGATGATCAGTGGGCTGGGCTTCGGCCTGGTGGTGGGCCCCATCGGCGCCACCGCCATCACCGCCGTCGGGCAGCGATGGATGGCCACGGGATCGGCGTTGGTGACCGTGTCGCGCATGGTGGGCATGGTCGTAGGTCTCTCGGCTCTCAGTTCGTGGGCGGTGCGTCGTTTCAACGCCCTGGTGGCGGATATCACCACTCCGATCATCAGACCGCCCGATCTCACCGACGCCGAGTGGCAGGCCATGAAGGAGGCCGCCACGGCCGCCACGAAGGCTGCCGGCCACACCGTCTTCAGTCAGTTCTTTCTCATAGCGGCCATCATCATCGGCCTGGCCGTGATACCGGCGATGTTCTTCTACAACAAGAAGGCTCGGGGGGCATCGCGGCTGCCCTTCCTGCCCCACTGACCCCAACGACCCCCGTCCGAGCGCTCGGCTAGAATAGGCACGGGCAGCGATACGAAGCGAGGTGCCGTGAACGAAGACCAACTCGATCTGGGAACGCCGTTCGATCCGGGTGTTCCTGCCGAACCCTCGCGAATGCCTATCTGCGAGTTGTTCCCCGGCACCCTCGTCACCGGGATCTACATGCTTGCCTCCAGAGAGACGCGCAACACGAAAGCCGGCAAGCCGTTCTTCAAGCTTCGGCTCAGCGACCGTACCGGCACCATCGACTGCACGGTCTGGGAGACCGACGCGATGGAACCCGGCCTCACCCCCGGGGACCTGGTGCAGGTCGCGGCCAGGGTCACCGAGTATCTGGGCAAGCCGCAACTGGAAGCCAATACCGTGTCTTCCGCGCCGCCCGGAGCGGCCCGGCCTCGGGATTTCCTGCCCTCCACCTACCGGGACACCGAGGAACTGAGGGGCTTTCTACAGTTCCACATCGATTCGGTGAGCGACCGGGACTACAGCGCGCTCCTGGCTCGTTTCTTCGGTGATGCCGGTTTCATGGAGACCTTCGCCGCGGCGCCGGCAGCCAAACTCTACCATCACGCATACCTGGGCGGACTACTGGAGCACACCGTGGCCGTCGCCGAGATGTGCGAGTTCGTCGCCCAGCAATACGGGCGGGTCGATCGTGATCTGCTGCTTACCGCCGCCATATTGCACGACGTGGGCAAGACCCAGGAGCTCGCGTTCGAGACGGTCATCGATTTCACGGACGCGGGACGCTTTCTCGGTCACGTCATCCAGGGGGTCACCCTGGTGTCCGAGAAGGCCCGGGAGGTGCCGGCGTTTCCGGAGACCAAGCTCCAGCACCTGCTGCACTGCGTCGTCAGCCATCACGGAGAACTCGAATGGGGATCCCCAAAGCGCCCCAAGACCATCGAAGCCCTCATCCTCCACCACGTCGACAACCTCGACGCCAAGGTCAAGGGCTTCCTCGAGATCGTCGAGGGGTCACGTGACGCCCCCTGGACGGATCTCCGCAACCTGTTCAGGCGGCCGTTGCACGTGCCGAGGGCGACCCATCAGGAAGAGGATTTCCTGCCCCCGAGCGAAGAGTAGCGCGAGAGACGGGCAGCGTGAGAGACGAAGCCGCTAGGCCTCTTCTTCACTCAGGGTCGAGTCGATGGTCTTAACGATCTCCCCGTCGACCTCTGTAGGAGCCGGCAGCTTGACGCCGGCGTCCTCGGGGTCCCTCCCCAGCAACGCCGATTCTCCGGTCATCATGGCATCGAAAGCTTTCGCTTTCAGACGGCCGCGCGTCTCCTCGATGCGACCCCGCATGGCTTCGTAATCCACACCTAGTCCATCCTCAGACACCGGGGGATGCTCTTCGACCGCAGCCCGTCCGGAAAGCCCGGCCTCGCCGACTGCCGACACCGCCGATCCCTGGATATCGAGACCCGGTTCGCTCTCCGCCGTGGGCTCCACGGCCAGGGCCTCGCCCATCACAGGCTCGAATTCGGGAGAGGCCGCTTCCGCCGCGGCGACGCCTGCACCTACGATGAACGGCTGTTCGAGCTCGCGCCGGATACGACGGCGTGTCTCCTCGATGCGAGCTTTGAGATCGTCCGCAGGAGCAGGGATGGGAGCGGCTTCGACCTCCACCTCCTCGACCTCTTGTTCCGCGACCTGCGGCTCCACGGCCTCCGGTTCTTCAGCCGGCTCGACGACCGCAGCAGGCTCAGCGATGATACTCTCCAGCTCTTCTACGGCCTCTTCGGCCATCGCCTCGACGTCCGGCTCCACCTCAGGTTCCGGCGCGGGGGTCTCCGCCCATACAGGTATGCTCTCGAAATCCAGGGGTTCGACCTCGATCGAGGAATAGGCATCCAACTCCGCGGCCGCGGAGGCAGCCGCCTCCGCCAACGCTCCTTCCGCTGCCAGAGCGGTGGCGGATGGTTCCCAACCGGCACCCGGCAGCGACTCTTCAAGCACTTCGGGGGCGACGAAGACCTCCGATTCGGTGGCAAGAGCTGCCGCGACGGCCTCGTACTCGGAGGCTTCGACCGCCCACGGCGCCGTCTCGATCACCTCGTCCTCGAAGTACGGCCGTATAGTCATGTCCTGCAGGGAGGCCGACTCCGGGGAGGACGAGCACAGGCCTTGCCAGACCCTCCGCGTCGGCTTCTGGAAGAATATGAACCCCAGGGCGACTCCCAGGGCGACTCCCAGTAGGGTTCCCTCAAGGAATCTTGTCGTGCTGCGCATCGCGATTCCCCTCCTTGGTGCCTGTCGATCTCCATCGGCTCTGCTCGACCAGGTCAATTCTATCCTAGACACCACCCATAACCCGTCGCCCGATGTTCCGCATCCCGGCCTCGGACCCAGGGTATGGTCTACTATCGGCCCCAAATGGCCTGACCTTGACCCAGGCTCACCCTTCCCGGCCCCGGGGACCACCCAAGCGAAGGGCCTTCACCCTCTGCAGGAACTCCTGGATACGAGCCTCGTAGCCATTGCCGGTAGGGTGATAGAACTCCACGTCCTTAAGATCCTCGGGCAGGTACCGCTGGGCGACGTAGCCCCCGCTGTCGTGGGGATACTCATATCCTACTCCATGCCCGAGGTTTTTGGCCCCGGAATACCCGGTACTGTGCAGGAACACCGGGGGATACTTGGCCCCGTGCGCTTCCACTTCCCGCAAAGCTGCTTCGAGGCCTGAGTAGGAAGCATTCGATTTGGGGGCGCAACTGAGGTATGTCACCGCCTGGGCGAGGTTGATGCGGCACTCAGGCAGACCCACGAACTCCACCGCGCGTGATGCCGCGACGGCGACTTCCAGAGCCCGAGGGTCTGCATTGCCCACGTCCTCGGAGGCGAAGATGACCAGACGGCGGGCGATGAACTTCGGGTCCTCGCCGCCGGTGAGCATCACAGCCAGGTAGTAGAGGGCCGCATCCGGGTCAGAGCCGCGTAGGCTCTTGATGAAGGCGGATATGACATCGTAGTGGGCGTCCGCCCCTTTGTCGTACAGCACCAGTTTGCGCTGCGCGGCGGCCTGCACCACAGCCTCGTCCACTCGCTCCCTACCTTGGGAGCGAGCCAGGACCAGAGAGCGCTCCAAGATGGTGAAGGCCCGACGGGCGTCGCCCAGCGCGGAGTCGGCTATGAGATCGAGCACCGGCCCCTCGATGGTCGGGGCAATGCCGGCCGGGCCGGGCGTGGCGGGCCCTGCAGCTCCCGGCCCTTCCGCAGCGGCGCCGGCGGGACCGACCAAGGCACGATCCAGGAGGGTCCGGATGTCGGCGCTGTCGAGCGGCCGGAACTCGAACAGCTCGCAGCGGGAGATGAGCGCCGGGATGACCTCGAAATAGGGGTTCTCGGTAGAGGCCCCGATGAGGGTGACGATGCCGTCTTCCACCGCGTGCAGTAGCGCGTCCTGCTGCGCTTTGGAGAAGCGGTGGATCTCGTCGATGAAGAGCAGGGTCCGCCGGCCGCTCTGGGCCCGGCGATGCCGGGCCCGCTCGATGACCTTGCGTACCTCGGCGACGCCGGAACTGACAGCCGACAGCTCTTCGTAGACCGAGCCGGTCTGCGTGGCGACCAGGCGGGCGACCGTGGTCTTGCCGGTGCCCGGGGGACCGAAGAAGACCATGGAACCTACAGTCCCCGTCTCGATCGCTACGCGCAGGGAGGCGCCTCGTCCAAGCAGATGCGCCTGCCCGACGACGTCATCGAGGCGCTGCGGCCGCATGCGCGCCGCCAGCGGCGCGTTCGCGGAGAGATCGGCCGTCAGACCGGCGCTGAAAAGGTCTCCATCCTCCATGCCCTGGATTCTAGCAGTCCCCATTGGCTAGAATGGCCACGAACTTCGCGAGTGAGAGGTGAGCTTGCCCCGCCAAGTGCTGGTCCTGAACTCTACGTACGAGCCGGTGAACGTCTGCTCCACTAGGCGAGCAGTGGTACTGCTGCTCAAGGAAAAGGCGGAGGTCGTCGAGGAGGGCAGAGGGTTCATCCGATCGGAGAGAGCCGCGCTCGTCACGCCGGTGGTCATCCGGCTTCGCTCCTACGTACGCGTACCGCGGGCCGACAGCCGCCGGCTATCGAGGCGGGCCATCCTCGCGCGTGACGGCTTCCGCTGCCAGTACTGCGGCAGCACGCGCCACTTGACCATCGACCACGTCGTCCCTCGCAGCCGAGGCGGTTCGACCTCGTGGGATAACGTGGTGACTTCATGCGCGCCCTGCAACGTCCGCAAGGGGGCGTGTCTGCCCTCAGAAGTCGGGATGTCGCCCTCGCGGAAGCCGCGCCCGCCCTTGCCCGGCGATTTCGTGCTGGCCGCGCACCGCGCCGTTCCCGATGCCTGGCTGCCCTACCTGGAGTGGGCTGTGGCGTAGCCGGGACGCGACCGAACCGGGGCGTCGCCAGGTCATGATGCGGCCCCGCGTGAGGGCGGGTCGGCCGGGGCGCGCCCCGTCACCCGACCCCGCCGGTCCACTCCTACTCGGAGACCTGGAAGCTTCCCATCCTCAGGTACTTGGCGCGCCGCAAGCGAAGCCGTTCGGCCGGATCCATGCGCTCCAGCTCGCCAAGCGCCAACTGCACTTCGCGCATCACCCGTTTGGCCGTGACCCGATGATCGGTATGGGCGCCGCCCGTAGGTTCGGGGATGACCTGATCGATCAGGCCGAGCTCCAGCAGGTCGCGCGCCGTGAGCCGCAGGGCTTCCGCCGCTCGAGCCGCTTCCGCCGCGTCGCGCCAGACGAGCGCGGCGCATCCTTCCGGAGATATGACGGAGTAGACCGAGTTCTCCAGCATCATCACCCGGTCGGCGACGGCCAGAGCCAGGGCTCCACCAGAGCCCCCCTCCCCGATCACTACGGTCACCGTGGGGACGGCTAGATTGGCGAAGGCTTCGATGCTTCTCGCGATGGCTCCTGCCTGTCCGCCTTCTTCCGCATCCTTGCCGGGGTAGGCTCCGCCGGTGTCCACCAGAGTCACGACCGGCAGCCCGAACTTCTCGGCCAGCCGAGCCAGCCGCACCGCCTTGCGATAGCCCTCGGGCCGAGCCATGCCGAAACTGCGTTCCTGCCTCTCCTGCAGGCTATGCCCCTTCTGATGGCCGATGAGCACGATGCGTCGCGACCCCAGCGTGCCCAGACCGCCTACCACCGCCTTGTCATCGCCCCGGAGCCGGTCTCCCCGAAGCTCCAGGAAATCCGGGATGCTCTGGGCCACGTAGTCCAGGGTCTGCGGACGTTCTTGATGCCGGGCGATCTGGACCGTGTTCCACGCGACCTTCGAATTGTCTCGAGCTCTGAGTGCTTCCAGACGGTCCTGGATCTTCTTGATCTCCTCCGTATAGGTGACTCTCTGCATGGCGGGCAGGTTGCGCAGCTCCTGCAGCCGCTGCAACAGGCTCGGCGTCTCATCCACCGCTTGGTTCTTCGCGGCGGATTGGTTGTTGGGCTCAACCACCGGATCCGCCCTTCATGAGCAGGGTAAGCAACTGCGTCAAGACTCCCTTCAGCTGCCGCCGGTCCACCACCAGATCGACCTGGCCATGCGCCAGTTGCGACTCCGACGAGCCGAACCCGGGAGGGAGCTTCTCGCGCGTAGTCTGCTCGATGACCCGAGCCCCTGCGAAGCTCATAACGGCACCAGGCTCGGCGATGATGACATCGGCCACCGTGGAGAAGCTGGCGAAAACTCCACCCGTAGTGGGGTGGGTGAGGATCGTGATGTAAGGCAGCCGGGCCTCGCTCAGCATCTGCACAGCGACCACCGTCTTGGCCATCTGCATCAAGGAGAACAGCCCTTCCTGCATGCGGGCCCCGCCGGAGGCGGCTACGACGACCAGTGGCATCTCCCGTTCCACAGCGATCTTCGCCAGCCGATAGAAGCGCTCCCCTACTACGGAGCCCATCGACCCGCCCATGAAACGGAAATCCAACACCCCCAAGGCCAAGCGATAGCCCCCGACCTCGCAGAGCACGGCCAGAAGGGCTTCGGTCAGCTTGGTGGCCGCTTGCGCCTCGGATACGCGCTCCGGATACGTCTTCAGGTCGAAGAACTCCAGAGGATCACCGGGGCGTAGCTCGTCCGCCACGATCTGGACGGTGCCTTCGTCCGCGAGCTGAGCCACGCGGGCTGGCGCGCGCAGGGGATAGTGATAGCCGCAGTGCGGGCACACATTCATCGAGCGTTCAAGCTCGCCCTCTGCCAGAAGAGATGAGCACCTCTTGCAGCGCTCCCCCTCCTCCGGTGGCGGGGCAGGGGGCTCCGTCCGAGTGACCTGTACGGTCACGTACTTAGCCATACCACCGGCGGAATACTATGGCGGCATTGTGCCCACCAAACCCGAAGCTGTTCGACATAGCCACCCCCACCTCGGCGTCCCGGGCTACGTTGGGAACGTAATCGAGATCACAGGAAGGATCAGGGTACTCCAGATTGATCGTGGGGGGAATCCTGCCGGCCTCCATAGCCAGTACGGTCGCCGCGGCTTCCAACCCGCCCGCGGCCCCCAGACAGTGCCCGAAGATGCTCTTGCTCGAGCTGATCATCACTCGGGCCGCCCGTTCGCCCAGGGCCAGCCTGATGGCCTTGGTCTCCATGATGTCGCCCAGAGGTGTGGAGGTCCCGTGTGCGTTCACATAGTCGACCTCAGACGGACCGACGCCGGCATCGCGAAGGGCCCTGGTCATGGCCATGGCGGCCGGCTCCCCGGTCTCATCGGGCTCGGTGAGGTGGAACGCGTCGCCGCTCATCCCATATCCGACCATCTCGGCGTAGATGTGCGCCTCCCGTTTGAGTGCGTGTCCCAGTTCCTCGAGTACGAGGACCCCGCCTCCCTCGCCCATCACGAACCCATCGCGCTGGGCGTCGAACGGCCGGCTGGCCTTGTCCGGCTCTTCATTGCGGGTGGAGAGCGCCCGCAGAGCGGCGAACGCCGACATGCCCACTTCGTTGATCGCCGCCTCGGCTCCGCCGGCCAGCATGGCCGTGGCGTCGCCGCGCCGGATGATCGAGAACGCGTCCCCCAGCGCGTTGGTCCCGGCAGCACAAGCGGTGCAGGTGGCATTTACCGGGCCCTTGAGCCCCAGGAGCATGGAGCTGTTGGCCGAAGCCATGTTGGGGATCATCATGGGGATGAAGAAGGGGTTCACCCGGGTCGGGCCCTTCTCCAGGAGGATGCCGGTCTGCTCGTAGAAGGTGTCGAGACCGCCCACTCCGGAACCGATGACCGCTCCGACCGCGTAAGGATCCTCAGCGACGCGATAGCCGGAGTCCTCCAGAGCCATCGCCGCCGCCGCCGTCCCGTATTGGGCGTAACGGTCCATGCGCCTCGCCATCTTCTTCTCGACGAACTCCAAGGGGTCGAAGCCCCGCACCTCCGCGGCGATCTTCACCGGGAACTCCGTGGTGTCGAACCGCTCGATGAGCCGCACGCCCGATCGTCCGTCGATCAGGGCCTCGAAAAAGGGTGCCTTGCCGATTCCGATGGGAGAGACCACACCCACCCCGGTCACTACCACGCGCCTGTACTCGATGGTCCTCGTCGTGTAGGACATGTGCGTCACCTCCTCCGGCTGCTAGATACCCAGTCCACCGTCTACCGGAAGCACGGCCCCGGTGATGAACGAAGCCGAGTCGCTCACCAGAAAGGCTACAGCCGAGGCTACCGCTTCCGGTGTGCCGATGCGGCCCATCGGGATCTGACTGATGATGGCGTTCCGCGCCGCCTCGTCAAGGGCGGCCGTCATCTCGGTCTCGATGTAACCGGGAGCGACTGCATTGATGCGCACGTTGCGCGAGGCGACCTCCCGGGCCAGGGACTTGGTCAGGCCTATCAGACCGGCCTTGGCCGCCGAGTAGTTGACTTGTCCGGCATTACCCCGCCTGCCCACCACGCTGGAGATGCTCACGATGGAGCCGCGACGACGCTTGATCATGCCGCGGAGCACGGCCTTGCTCATCAGAAAGGCGCCCTTGAGGTTCACGGCCAGCACGGCGTCCCAGTCTGCTTCGCTCATCACCAGCGCCAAGCCGTCGCGTGTTATTCCCGCGTTGTTGACGAGGATGTCCACCGGGCCCAGGGCCGACTCCACCGCGGAGACAGCCGCACGCGCCTCGTCTTCCTTCGAGATGTCGGCCTGCACGAAGGTAGTCGACCGGCCGGTCGTTCGCTCGATCTCCTGGGCCGCGTAAGCCCCTGTATCCGCCAGATCGACGATGGCCACCTTGGCCCCGTGCTCGGCCAGCCGCAGAGCTATGGCCAGCCCGATGCCTCTGGCCCCCCCGGTCACCAGGGCTACCTGATCCTGCAGAATCGTCTCTCTCTCTTCCATCTCAGCGTCCACTCCCCAAATCGTCGCCGGCGCGAGTCCCCGCCACGGGCTAGGCGAGACTTTCCAGCGCCTTCTGTAGGTTTTCGGCGTCTCCCGTGGAGGACATCGAGAAATCGCGGGCTGTTCTTTTCATGAGCCCGGTGAGCACACTCCCCGGACCCACTTCCAGGCCTCGATCGAGTGGAGCCTCGCCCTGTAGGAGCGCCGTCATGCTCTGACTGAACCTCACCGGTAACATCAACTGTCGAGCAAGCACCTCCGCCAGTCCCCTCGCTTCCGGATACCGCACCTCGGTGGTGGAGAAGAACCGACCACTCGCGCTTTTTCCCGCGGTGAACGCCACCCCCCTGAGAGCCTTCGCGAGAGACTCGGCCGCGCCGGCCATAAGAGGGGTGTGAAAAGCCCCCGACACCGGCAAGGCCACCACCAGCTTCGCGCCGCGTGACTTGGCCAGATCACCCGCCTCCTTGACCGACTCGGCCGAGCCCGAGATGACCACCTGACCGGGCGAGTTGTAGTTGGCCGGCCAGACTTCCGACAGGGACGTGCACAGCTCCTCGACGACTTCCGTCTCCAGACCGACGACGGCAGCCATGGCCCCAGGTCGTTCCTCGCCGCAGGCCTGCATGCCCAGTCCGCGCACCTCCACCACCCGCAGGGCGTCGGAGAAAGTCATCTGACCCGTGGCCACCAGAGCCGAGTACTCGCCCAGCGAGTGTCCGGCCGATACCGAGAAGGAGACGCCTCTTTCCTCCAGCAGCCTCCACACCGCCACGCTGCACGTGAGCAGGGTCAACTGGGTGCGATCGGTCCGCGTAAGTTCTTCCATCGAGCCGTGCCGGCACAGCGCCCCGATATCCCAGCCCAATACCTCGCCCGCCTCCTCGAACGTCGCCCTGGCGACGGGGAAGTCCCACAGGTACTCGGCCATGCCCGCGTATTGACTCCCCTGGCCGGGGAAAAGGATCAGCAAACCCCCCATGTCATCTCCTCTCGCTCCATTCGAGAAGACAGGCGCCCCAGGTGAGCCCTGCGCCAAAACCCAAGAGCAGAACCAGATCGCCGTCGCGGAGCCGTCCCTCAGCCCGGGCCTCGTACAGGCACAGCGGGATGGAAGCACAGGAAGTGTTCCCATATCGCTCCAAGTTGGTACAGACCTTGTCCTCGGAGATCCCCAGTTTCTTGGAGGCGGCCTCGATGATACGCAGATTGGCCTGGTGGGGCACGAACAGGTCGATCTCCTCCACATTCCTGCCGCAGCGTTCCAGCACCCGGCCGGCCGAGCCCGCAACTACCCGGGTAGCGAACTTGTATACTTCCCTTCCGTTCATCTTCATGAAGTGCTGGCGTTCGTCCACCGTCGCGTGCGAGGCGGGCAGGCGCGAGCCACCCGCCGGGATAGAGAGCATGTCTGCCCCTGAGCCGTCGTTGCCAAGATCGAAGCCCAGGATGCCCCTACCCCGCCTTCGACTCGGCCGCCCGGTCGAGGACCCGTGTTGGTCTCCGGCGGGCGGGGCGGGCACCGCCGAGACGACGGCCGCGCCCGCCCCGTCTCCGAACAGCACCGCGGTAGCCCGGTCGTCCCAATCCAGAAGCCGGGAGATGGTCTCGGCTCCTACTACCAGCACGTTCTCGTGGATCCCCCCCGCCACTGCTCCCGCCGCCATGGCCAGCGCGTACACGAAGCCAGTGCAGCCCGCAGAGACGTCAAAGGCCCCGGCGTTTACGCAGCCGGTCTCGCCGGCGACGCGCGCAGCCGTCGCCGGCATGATCCGGTCGGGAGAGATCGTCGCGGTTATCACCAGGTCGACACGTCCCGGAGAAAGGCCGGCATCGACAAGCGCCCGCTCGGCCGCGAGGACACCCAGATCGGATGAACACAGCCCAGGCTCGGCCACCCTCCGTTCCCTGATGCCGGTCCTCTGCCTGATCCATTCATCCGAAGTGGCCAGTGAGCCGGCGAGGTCGTCATTGGTGACCACTTTCGAGGGAAGGTGGACGCCCAATCCCGTTATGGCCACAGGTCTCCCGATCGGGGGAGTCACTCCGCTGTCAAGCATCGGCTAGCGCTCTACGACTACGAAGGTGAGAGTGCCACTACAGGAGAGGTCGGCCCCTACGAAGGCCTTGGCCTCACCCTTACCGATACGTCCCCGCCGTTCGGCCAAGCGGGTCTCCAAACGCAACGTCTCACCGGGGACCACTTGTCGGCGGAAGCGCACGTTGTCGACCCCGGCGAACAGCACTATCTTTCCCCGAGCTTCAGGCTCCGACAGAAGGGCGACTGCCCCGGTCTGAGCCAGGGCCTCGAGTTGCAGCACGCCGGGAAAGACAGGGTAGCCGGGAAAATGGCCCCTGAAAACATCGTCCGACGCCAGGATGTCTTTCTCGGCTATCGCGTACCCCCCAGGGACCAGTTCCACCACCCGGTCCAACAGCAAGAAAGGCTCCCGATGCGGGAGTATCGCCTCGATCTGTGTCCTGTCCAGCAACCCATCACCTGCTCGTCGATAACGCGCCGGAGCCCCGGCCGCGAGGTGCTAGTATTGTCCAGGATGAGTCTGGCCTTTTCAAGGAAACCCCCCTCCCCTGGGAAGTAGCCGGTCGGCCGTGCAGTTGCAGCTCTCGCTCATGGTCGCCGACAAGCTCCACGAGACCTTGCTGGTGCGTGGAGAGCCGCTTGACGCTATGGAAGCGGTCCGGATGCTCGTCGCCTGTCCCAACGCCCCGGTCGCCCTCCGCGACGGGATCGTGGGGGCGCTTGTCGCGTACGACCAACGCTTCTGCTGGAAGGACAGTACTCTCGGTTCGGCGGAGAACGATGCCCGCCAGGTCTCACTGCGCCACTGGGAAGCGCCCGACCCCGATCTGGCTGATGTTCCCTTCGTCGCCCTCGACCTCGAAACAACCGGCTCCCGACCAGGGACCAGCAAGATCACCGAGATCGGAGCGGTGAGGATCGAGGGGTTTCGAGAGGTACGGCGTTTCGGGACTCTCGTCAACCCCCTCCGGCCCATCCCGCCCATCATCACCCATATCACGGGGATCACGCAGGAAATGGTAGCCGGGGCGCCGCGCATCGAGGAAGTCATCCCTGAGCTGCTGGAGTTCCTCGAGGGAGCGATCGTAGTGGCGCACAACGCGCCCTTCGACGTAGGTTTTCTCAACTACGAGCTCCGCCGTCTCAAGGGCAGGAGGCTCGGAGACGGGGCCATCGACACCCTGCCCCTCGCTCGGGCGCTCGCTCCCGGTCTGCCGAACTACCGTCTGCACACGGTGGCCGAGGCCCTCGGGGCGCCGGTCGCGGCCTGTCATCGGGCTTTGGCCGATGCGCAGGCCGCCGGACATGTCTTCGTTACCCTCGTCGGCCGCCTTCAGGAGCGAGGGATCACCCGTCTGGGCGAAGCCAGATCGTTCATCAGCCCAGCGTCGCACGGAGCCATGGAGAAGCTGAGGTTGACCAGAGATGTCCCCCGGGCTCCCGGTACCTATCGCTTCGTCGACAAAGACGGCACCATCCTCTACGTGGGCAAAGCCGATCGTTTGCGGGAGCGGGTGCGTTCCTACTTCGTGGCCCACGGTGACCATTCCCGCAAGGTACGACAAGCCATACGCTTGGTGGACCACATCGATTGGGACGAGACGGGCACCCCCCTCGAGGCCGTGGTGCGTGAGCAGGAGCTCATCCTCGAGCACCGTCCCCCGTGCAACCTCCACGGAGGCCGGCCGGAGAACTATGCCTACCTCAAAGTGGGGGGCTCTGGTCCCGGTCTGAACCTGTACGTCAGCAGCCGTCCTCCTGCGTGGCTCGTCGCTTCGGAGAGCCCACCAGAAGGGCTGTCTGTCGGCACGGCTAGGCCTCCTCGCCTTCCCCTGGTCCTCGGCCCGTTCCGAGGCCGCACGCGGCTCAACGCAGCCCTCGATCTGCTGCAGCGGTGCTACCCGGTGCGCCGCTGCCCGCGGCGTCCCGACGGACGTCCCTGCGTGCGTGGGGAGGGGAGCCGGTGCCTGGCTCCGTGCGCTGGTGACCTCGAGATCCGCAGGAAGCACGACGCTCTCGTGATGGACATCGTCGGCTGGCTCACGGGTGAGGCCGGGGTGACTCTTCCCGATCCTCGGGAGCGCGCTCATGAGATCATACAGTCTCTCTCCCGCCAGAAACGGTACGAGCAGGCGCAGAGCCTTCAGGAAGCGTCCGACCATCTGCTGAGCGTCTGCCGCTCGTATCGGTCCCTCGTCGAAGCCCGCAATCTGTGCTTGGCCGCTCTGTGGCCGGAGTCGGCGAACGGCGATGGTCCGGGAGTGCGGATGAACCTGGTGCGGAACGGCCGACTGTGCGACGTCGTGTCGCTTCGACCCGACGCTTTGGAACAGGGGGTGGGGGCGGCGCTCGCCCGCCTGTCGGCCCGGAGGGCGCAGGCCCCCGAGCCGAGCGCCGCCTCGCTCTTCGTCGCGGTACCGCAGAAAGAGCTCGACTCGCTGCTGGCGATCCGGCGCTGGTTCCACGAGGGGACGGCAGGGGCAAAGGTGGCTCTGCCCACAGTCCCGCTCGACCACGGGGGTATGGAACTACTGAAGGCCCGCCTCGTGACCGAGGCGCTCAGAATCCTTTCGTCGGGACAGACGGCGCTGGAAGCCTAGCCGGCCCGCAGACTTTCGCGGCCCTGCACCACAGTCCCAGACTTCAGACCGCCGCGACCTCGGTCTTGGGAAGCTGGATGTTCTTGACCTTCATCACCGCCGTAAGAAGACTTCGATCGATCTTCCCCTTGTAGATGGGGATGCCTTCTTTGACGCACAGCTGGATCACGTCGCGAGTCCCTGTGCCCAGCTCCGCCGCCAGCTCGTCGGGGGTGAAGTGATTGGCCATGAGATCTCCTTTCCGGATTACCGACTACCCAGAGCGAATGCGAACAAAAAAGCCCAGCAGCAGGGGCTGCCAGGCCTCTTGAGGTACATAGACCACGGGCGCAGGTACGTGGATGCGATCACCCCCGAGCCTCTGTCTCACTGCCTTCCTCATCGTCTCTATTGTATCCCCGCTCGCCGCCTGGAGCAAACTCGATCCTATCGCGTGGACGGTGGCTTCACGTCTGCTTTACGGTTCTTGCAGATCCTCGCGGAGCAAGAGGAACTCCACTTCTTCCCCTGCCCGCACCCCCCTTGGACCTCCAGGAACGAAGGCCAGGCCGTTGGCTCCCACCATCGATCGTAGGATGCCCGATCCCTGGGCGCCGGTGGAGCTGACGTGCCAGATACTACCCTCGCGCCAGGCCCGTACCCGTACCACGTACGTCCGTCCGTCGGTGTTGGCAACGTCCTCGGCGATGATGGCGCGATAGGGGGGCCGAGTGGTCTTGCCATAGCCCATGAGACGCAAGAGCGCCGGCCGCACGAACAGTTCGAAAGACACCATGGCCGACACCGGATTGCCGGGGAGGCCGAAGACCAGTGTGCTTCCCCGCACACCGAAAGCGAGAGGCTTGCCCGGCTTCATGGCCACACCCCACAAGCGGCGCTCCACCCCAAGCTCATCCTGGACTTCCTTCACGAAGTCGAACTGCCCTACGGACACCCCGCCGGACGTGAGAAGCACGTCGTACTCCAGCCCCTGCTCGACAAGCTTGCGGGTCGCTTCATAATCGTCGGGGACGATACCAAGCGCGTCCGCCCGGACCCCCAGTTGCAGACACTGAGCCCGCAGCGAGTAGCTATTGGAGTTGCGGATCTGCCCGGGACCAAGCGGCTGGTCCACCTCGACCAGCTCGCTGCCGGTGGAGATGACCGCCACTCGCGGCTTCCGATGGACTTGAACAAACGGCAGGCCCAGACTAGCCAAGACGCCGATCTCCGCCGGACCGAGAATACTACCGGCGGCCAGCACCCGATCGCCCCGAACCACGTCTTCACCAGCCCTGCGGATGTTCCTGCCCGGCCTAACAGGTTCGAAGACGAGGACGCGGTCGGCCTCTTCCCTGGTCGACTCGGATTGCACGACGGCGTCCGCACCACCAGGGAGAGGGGCGCCGGTCATGATCTTAGCCGCTTCGCCGGGGCTCAGGCGATGGGTAGCGAGGCGGCCCGCGGGGATGGTCTCCGAGACGAGCAATGCCACAGGAGAGTCCGCCGTCGCATCGACCACGTCCGCCGCTCTCACGGCGAATCCGTCCATGCCGGAATTGTCGAACGGGGGCACGCTGTGGCCGGCGACGATCGTCTCTCCAAGCACAGCCCCGAGCGCTTCCGTGAGAGAGCGCCTCTCGAGCGGGAGTGGAGCCGCTTCGGCGAGGACTCGAGCCCTCGCCTCTTCCATGCTGACCAGCTTGCTGGGCACGAGCGATCCTTCGACAGATTTGGTTGAGCGCCGATCTACACTCAGTTCGCGGCAACTTTGCACTCTGAGTGTAAACCGTTCAGAGCCCTTGGCCGATAAGAAGGATAGCATGAGCACGAGCAGCCAAGAACCGATGCCCCCGATCGACATGAATGCAGAGGCCACGGAGCGCACCCATCTCCCAGCAACCGAATCCGGAACCTGCCGGCCGGTGTCCCCCAGGGCCGCGCGTGTGCGCGCTATCCACGATCTGGTGCGGTCCAACGATTACCACGTGCCCGCGGGCCTCGTGGCCGAGCGCATGCTCGAACAGGCCGCAGCCGGCGAGCGCGACTACAAGGAATAGGGAGCGACAGCGGCGCGCTCGCACCGCCTCGACGCGATGGCTCCCCCTCTCGACAGGCCCCGTACTTGGAACCCCCCAGACCAAAGAGTCCGTCCTTAGGGCATCTATTTGCCTCCTCGCTCCGGTGGGCATAGAATTCAGGGTCCGCAAGTGAACGGGAGACAAATATGCCGCTCACAATACGTCGGCGCTTGGTCGACCGCGTCCGGCAGTACCGGAAGATGGCCTATGCGGTGTGCGCCGGGCTTGTCGTCTTTGCCGGCGCCGTGGTGTTCCTATCCGTCTCTTCACCGGCTTCGAGCGTCGAACTGGCGACCGGTCCCACGTTCTTCGACCCCGACCGCACCCTGCGGGTGGCCGAGGAGATGCTGCTCTTCCCGAACCGCACCATCGGTTCCCAAGACGCGGCAGGCGCCGCGGCGTGGCTGGAGGACGAGCTCTCCGAACTTGGCATACCCAACGAGGTAGACACGTTCACCACCACGTTGGGGGACGAGAACGTCACGCTGCGCAATGTGACCGTCGTCCTGAAGGGCGCCAGCAAAGAGACTATCGTCGTCACAGCACCTCGAGATACCTCCACGATCGTCAAAGTGGATCCCCTCGCCTACACCAGTGCCACGGCCATTCTTGTGGAACTGGTGCAGGTCTTCGCCGCCCGCCCCCACCAGAAGACCCTGGTGTTCCTGTCCACGGAGGATGGCAACAGCGGAGGCCTCGGCATCAGCCGGTTCCTCGACACGTACGAGGGGAGTCAAGACGTCAGCGTCATCCTCTCCATACAGGGATTGGGGAAGGAACGGACCCGCTCACTGCAGGCAGGGGTGACGGCACCACAGAACACGACCCCAGGGTGGTACGTGCAGCTGACGGGCCGGATCCTGGAGAAGGCCGGCGGACTCGGCCTGCAGGTGCCGGGAATGCTCAGTCAGGCGGCCGACCAAGCTCTCGCCCTGCCGCGCGGGGACCAGGTAGCGGGCCTCAGCCGCGGCATCGCCTCCCTGATGGTCTACGACGAGACCCCGGGAAGCCCCACCGTCGCCGGCCTTTCCACACAGGGAGCAGCCGTTGAGCGCCTGATCCTGTCTCTGGACGCCGCCACGGAGACGCCGTCGGACCCCGGCACAGCACTGCTGCTTCAGTCGGGGCGCTACCTGACCGATCAAGCCATCGCCCTGCTGGCGATCCTTATGCTGCTGCCCACCATCGCGGCACTGCTCATCTGGGTGTTCACGTCCCGCGTCACCGGCCGGGCCGCTCTGCGCCACCTGCGCAATCTTCTCTCGTTCGCGCTTCCTCTGGGGTTCGTGTTCCTGATCGCCTACGTGCTCTCCCTTTTGGGTCTCATCCCCCATTACAGCCTCCAGGTGCCCACGATCGCGGGCCCGGCCACAGAACCCCGACTCGTTCCCACTCTCATCCTCATCGTAGTCGGACTTGCCGCCTTGGTGCTCTCGCGGCACTTTCTGGGCTATCTCCGCCCCCGCGAGGAGCGGGCGGCCACGGAGATGGCCCGACTCTCCACCGGCTTCCTCAGCCTGCTCATCGGCCTCGCGCTGATGCTCTCCCGGTCTCCTTTCCTCCTGCTGACCTGTGTCGCCGCCGCCTGGGCCTGGCCACTCGCGACCTGCTTCGCCGAACCCGTCTACAAGAGCGCTATCTGGCGGCATCGGCTCACCTCGAACGCGCCCGTGCTTCTTCTCGGCCTGGTGGCTCCCATCATCCTTTACGCGTATGTGGCTACAGCCGCGGGGGTAGGCTGGTGGGGGACCTGGTGGTTCTTGCTGGTCCAGACGGTCTCCGGCGCCTATGGAGTGCGGGGGCCGGTGGCGATGGTGTTCATCACGGCCGCATTCATGGTCTTACTCGGGGTCAAGCGGATGCGCGTGGTCCCGATCGAGACCTTGGAAGTGACGGACGAACTGAGCTTACTCGAGCTTCCAGTACCCCGCGAGCGGCGATCGCGAACCCCCTCGCGCCCGCCGCTTTCACCGTGGAGTTGAGTCCTAGAGATACCTCCTCCGCCAGAAGACAATCGCGAACGCCAGCGAAACGACCAGCCAGATGACTATCGTCAGGGTGAAAGCGTGCGCGTACTTCTGGAACGGAAGATCCACGTTCATGCCCCACATCGAGGCGACGATGGTGGGGATCGACAGAAGAATGGTCACCGAGGTGAGGAACTTCAGGACGCCGTTGAGATTGTTCGAGATCACAGAGGTGAACGCGCCCATCATGGCCGAAAGCGTGTCGGCGTAGATCTTCGCCATCTCCGAAGCCTGCTTGTTCTCGACGATGACGTCTTCGAGCAGGTCCTCGTCCTCCTCGTACATCTTGATGCTCTTCGTCCGCAGCAGCTTCTGCAGGACCGCTTCGTTGGAGTGGAGCGACGTCGTGAAGTACACCAGGGACTTCTGCAGTCCGAGCAGGTCGAAGATCTCCGCGTTCTTCATGGACGCTCGCAGTTCGCGCTCCAACTTCTCGGTCTCCCGGTCGATGCGGCCCAGGTAGCGGAGGTAGAAGGCCGTTATCTGCTGGAGGATCTGGAAGAGGAAGCGGGTCTTCTTGAAGGTCGCGAAGCCCCGGAGGGTGTCCCGCTCGAATTCGCCCAGGATCGGGTTAGGTCTCAGGCAGGTGGTAATGAAATAGTCGGGATGGACCAGCATGCCCAGCGGGATGGTGTGATAGCCCTGCTCTTCGTCGCTGCGCACCAGGACCGGGATGTCCACGATGACGTGAGTCAACCCATCCTCGATGTCTACCCGAGATTTCTCCTCCTCGTCCAAGGGGCTCTTGAGCAGATCGGACGGGATGCAGAGTTCTCGGCTGACCCGTTCCAGTTCCTCCTCGGTGGGACTCACCAGATCGATCCAGGAGCCGGGTTCGAACTCCTCTAATCGCTCCAGACCTGTGGAGGTCGTTTTGAGAATGGCAAGCATGACTCACCCCCTTCACCGGACAGGCGGACGCACCGCATTTCATCTTATTGGTTCCCTCGCGTGATCAGAACTCCAGATCTTGGGCCGTAGATGGCCCACACCTCGTGCATTCTCTCACGGACCGTCTGCTCGCGCTATCATTCTGACCCATGACGATCTCAGCCGATCTAATCGAGCGCGACCTACGCTCGATCATCCGCGGCGACATCGAGTTCGACCCGATCAGCCGATGCCTGTACGCCACCGACGCCGGTCTCAATCAGGTCCAGCCTCTGGGGGTCGTCTCGCCTCGAGACACCGAAGACGTGATCCGATTGGTAGCCTACGCGGACGAGCGGGGTCTTTCGCTCGTCCCTCGAGGCATGGGTTCCGGGCTGGCCGGTGGAGCCGTCGGCGCCGGTATCCAGGTGGATTTCACCCGCTACATGAACTCCATCCTCGAGGTCGCCTCAGACGGATCCTGGGCCCGGGTGCAACCGGGCGTGGTCATGGCTTCCCTGAACCAACATCTAGAGACCTACGGGACCTTCTTCGCCCCCGATCCCTCCAGCGAGAACTACTGCAGCTTGGGAGGCATGATCGGGACCAACTCCTCCGGAGCCCGGACGGTGGCCTACGGAGGAACCAAGGACCACGTGTTGGCGCTGGAGGTTGTGCTGGCCGACGGCTCGGTGTTCTCCGCGCGTCCGCACGCGACGGACAGCCCGCAATTGACCGCGCTGCTGGCCTCGAAGACCGTCGCCGGCCGTGCCTTCGCTGCTATCGTGCCCGAACTCCTCGACAAGCGGGATGCGATAGCGGGCGGGATGCCTCGGGTGGTCAAGAACTGCTCCGGATATCGAGTGGAGACCGTCCTGGGAGCGGGCGTTCCCGTCGCCGGGGAGGCGCTCCCGAACGACCCGGGTCCTCCCGCCGTGGTCCACCTGCACAAGATGTTCGTTGGAGCCGAGGGCACTTTGGGCCTGGTCACCGAGGCCACGCTCAATCTGGTGCCCCTACCCGCGGTGCGGGGCATCGCCATGGCCTACTTTCCCTCGGTGTTCGCTTCCGGGGAGGCCGTGCCCGAGATCTTGGCCCTCTCTCCCACCGCGGTGGAGATCATGGACTCCCGCTTTCTCGCGCTGGTGCGCAAGCACGACTCCCGGGTCGACGCCATGCTGCCGGACCGCACGGACACGGCACTACTGATCGAGTTCGAGGGCGAGGATGAAGGGGAGTTGGATGAGAAGTTTGCCGGCCTTTGCCGGCACCTGGACACTGCCGCCGCCCTGAAGGTCGTACGGGCCGCGAGCGCCGCGGAAGCCGACCGCCTGTGGACGGTCCGGAAATCGGCCGTCGCCCTGGCTCTACGCATGCCTGGACCACGGCGGGCGCTGCCGTTCATCGAGGACGTCACTGTGCATCCCACCGAGGTGCCCGGGTATGTCGACTTCCTGCAGAGGTTGTTCGACCGGGAAGGTGTCGACGCGGTCATGTATGGCCACGTGGGCGACGGCAACATCCACACGCGCCCCCTCCTCGACCCGAAAGATCCGGGCGATCTCCAGACCGTGCAGCGCCTCTATGACGAGGTCTCCGCGTACGTGATCACTATCCGGGGAACCATGTCCGGCGAGCACGGGGACGGTCTGCTTCGGACCCCCTACATCCGTCAGATGTACGGGGACGAGATCTACACTCTCTTCGAAGGCATCAAGAATGCGTTCGATCCCCGGGGTGTGATGAACCCGGGGAAAAAAGTCGCGCCGCAGGAAGAGCGCGGAAGTCTTCTCCGTGATCTACGCTATGGGGCGAGCTACCGAACGGTGCCGCAGAAGCCCGTCCTCCACTTCCCGGAAAGCGAATACGAGCGAGAGATCGAGAAGTGCCACGGGTGCGGCCAATGCAAGAGCATGGTCGTGACCACCATGTGCCCCACCTACAAGGCCACCCGGCGCGAGCACGCCTCGCCCCGGGCAAAGGCCAACCTGCTGCGGAGCATCATCGCCGGCACCCTCGACCCCGCCGGTACCTACGGCGAGGCGGCGGCCAAAGCGGTCACCGACTACTGCATCGTGTGCGGCATGTGCGCGGTGGAGTGCCCTTCCAACGTGAACATCCCCAAGCTCATGCTAGAAGCCAAGAGCAAGTACCGGGCGGTCCACCCCGGTACCCTGGCAGACGTGATCCTCGGCCACGCGGAGGCGGTGTCGCGGCTCGGCCGCGGGGCAGCACCAGTGGCCAATAGAATGCTCAACCAGCCCCTGGTGCGGCGCCTGGCGGAACCATTGGTGGGGATCGACCGGCGGCGGCCGATGGCCGCGTTCGCGAGGCAGGTGTTCAGCAAGTCGGCCCGGACCCGCGGCGCGGTGGCGTCCGGGCCGCCCTCCCCGGACGCGCCGGAGCTTACCACAGCTCTGGAAACCGGCGAGGGACCAGCCGAGCGAGCCTCCGGACCCACCGTGGCCTACTTCTACGACATGTTCGCCGAATACAACGATCCGCGATCAGCCGTGACCGTGCAGCGCGTCCTTGACGCCCACGGCATCCGGGTGCTGCTGCCCGAGCAACGAGCAAGTGGGATCCCAGAGATGCTCTACGGCTACGTGGAAAGCGCGCGGCGCGCCGCGGACTTCAACATCCAGGCCTTCCTGCCCGCGGTGAGCGCCGGAGCGGCACTGGTGAGCGCCGAACCGACGGCCACCTTCGCCTTCAAGGTTCACTACCCGGATTATCTGCCGAGCCCAGATTGCTCCCTGGTCGCCAACGCTGCCCAGGACCTGGGCGAGTTTCTGGTCCGGTATCGGGCCGATCACGATAAGACGGTGCCTGCGGCGAGACCGCTCCCCCCCTACTTCCGCCGCGTAGCGTACCACCAGCCCTGTCACCTGAAAGCTCAGCAGATCGGCAACCCCGGCCTCGAGCTCTTGCGCGAGATCCCTGGTCTGGAGGTCGTCGACCTCGCCGCCGGCTGCTGCGGCATGGCCGGCACCTTTGGCATGAAGGTCGGCACGTACGACTTGTCGATGCTCACGGGCAAGCCGCTCTTCGAGAGGATCGTCGCGGTCGCCCCGGATCTGGTGGTCAGCGAGTGCACCACGTGCCGCATGCAGATAGCGCAGGGCACCGGCCTCACGACAGCGCACCCGATCCTCCTGTTGGCTGGCGCGTACGGGGTCTGAGCCGGTCTATGTGGGCCAAGCGTGGGCCCCTGCCGTGTTGGCCATCGCCAAGCACCGATCACTTGTCGCAGAAGAGCGTCCCGGCCTTGGCCCAGTTCTCACGGGGGTAGTCCTCGATGATCACGTCCACCTGGTCTTCGGGAGCGCCGGTGAACTTCACCACCACGTCGGTGATCTCCCGAACCAGCCGGCGTTTCTGTTCCACACTGCGTCCTTCGAGCATCTTGACGACTATGAGGGGCACAATGACCTCCTGTATCGGCCGGATAGCGGACGCGCCGCTGGCGCGCGCCACGTGTGCCTCGGTAATCTACCATCCCCGATGCCTTCCCTGAGGCAGCAGCGCGAGCGCATACCGGCCGGCATCGGCGCCTGCTCGTGCTCCGAGGTGCCGGAGGCCTCCCCCTACTTGAGCTTGCCGAAGATCCTCCTCCGCACGGCGGTCCTCTTGAGCCCTTGGATCCCCTCCGTGGGGTTCAACTCCTTCGGGCACGCCTCCACGCAGTTCATGATCGTATGGCATCGGTAGACGCCGCGTTCGTTATCGAAGCGAGGTAACCGCTCTTTGCGGGCCTCGTCGCGGCTGTCGACCTCGAACCGGAAGGCCTTGAGTAGAGCCGCCGGTCCCAGGTAGTTCTCCTCGCCCCACGCCGACGGGCAACTCGAGTAGCAACACCCGCACAGGATGCAGTCCACCGGCATGTCGATCTTCTTGCGCTCCTTGGGCGACTGGATGATCTCCTTCTCGGGATCGGGCGAGTTCCGGATGAGCCAAGGCATGATGTACTCGTACTTGGCGAAGAACTCGTCCATGTTGCAGACCATGTCTTTCACCAACGACAGGTGGGGCATGGGGGCGACTGTGATGAGGTCCGTGTCGAGATGCTTGACGTTGGTCTGGCAGGCCAGGCGGTAGGCCCCGTTGATGTACATGGCACAGCTGCCGCAGATGGACGCCCGGCAGCAATAGCGGAACGAGAGGCTCCCGTCGAACTTCTCCTGGATGTGGAAGAGACCCTCGAGCACGGTGAGGTTATCACCCGCGTAGGTGACCGTGTACTCCTCCCAGTGGGCCTCGGGGTTCTTCTTGCTCTGAGGGTCTTGGCGTTTGAGGCGAAACTTGATGTCAGGCATCAGTACTTCCGCTCCTGTAGCTCGAAGGTGCCGAGAGTCACGGGCTTGAAGCCGAGGCGAGGACCGACTGCTTCCGGTTGGTAGAAGGCAAGAGTGTGCTTGAGCCAGTTCGCGTCGTCGCGCGTGTTGAAGTCCGTCCGGAAGTGAGCCCCACGCGACTCCGTTCGGGCGATCGCGCCCAGGCCGACGCAGAGGGCCAGGTCGATCATTCCCTCGAATTCGATCGTCCGGATCATGTCGACGTTGAAGACGGTACCCGTCCAGCGGAGGCCGATGTTCTTCACCCGCTCCTTGACGGACACCAGCTTCTCCAAACCCGTCTTCATAGCTGCCTCGTCGCGGAATAGGAAGAAGTGGTCCTTCATCGCTCCGGTCATCTCGGCGCGGAGCGCATACGCGTCCTCGGAGCCGGTCCTCGCCCCCAACTCGTCGACCTTCTGCTCCATCATCTGAGCAGCGGCGAACGCGCTCCGGGCATTCGGCCGCTTGTCGGTGAGCGTCTCCAGATACCGCACCACTTCCGCTCCGGCGCGCCGGCCGAACACGATGGTCTCGAGCAGGGAGTTGCCGCCAAGGCGGTTGGCTCCGTGGACCGAGACGCACGCACACTCACCGGCAGCATAGAGGCCGGGCATGACCGTGGCCCCGTTCACGTCGGTGTCGATGCCCCCCATCCAGTAGTGCTGGCTGGGAACGACCGGGATGGGCGCCTCGATGGGATCCACTCCTTCGAAGTGGATGGCCAGGTCGCGTATTCCCGGGAGGCGTTCCAAGATCTTTTCCGCTCCCAGATGGCGGAGGTCCAGATACACGTAGCCTTGGCCGCCGATCCCCCGGCCTTCGTTGATCTCGATCTGGATCGACCGGGCCGTGATGTCGCGTGGAGCCAACTCCATGAACTTGGGCGCGTACTTCTCCATGAAGCGCTCGCCCGCGTCGTTGATCAGGTAGCCGCCCTCGCCTCGAGCCCCTTCGGTCATGAGGATCTGGGTGGTGTAAAGCCCTGTAGGATGGAACTGGACGAACTCCATGTCTTTGAGAGGCACGCCCGCTTCGTAGGCTATGGACATGCCACAGCCCGTGCTGATGATGCTGTTGGTCGTGTTGCTATACGTGCGGCCGGCCCCCCCGGTCGCGATGACGACCGCGTTCGCCGTGAAGGCCTCGAAGCCGCCGCGGATCATGTCGTAGGACACGACCCCCTGGCATACGCCTTCGTGCACGATCAGCTTGGCGACGTACTGCTCGACGTACATTTTGACCTGCAGCTTGTAAGCCTGCTCGACCAAGGTATGCAGCAGGTAGTGGCCGGTCTTGTCAGCGCCATAGCAGCAGCGTGGGAAACCGGCGCCGCCGAACGGCCGCTGAGCGATGGTCCCATCGTCGAAGCGGCTGAAGGGGCAGCCCCAGTGGTCCATCTCGTAGATGACCCTGACGGCGTCCTTGGCCATCTGGATGATGGTGTCCTGGTCGCCGAGATAGTCGCCGCCCTTGGTGGTGTCGAACGCGTGCTTCTCCCAGGTGTCGTCGCGGCCGTCGGGATGGTTGGCGAGCGCCGCATTGATGCCACCCTGGGCTTGACCCGAGTGGCTACGGCCTGGATGTACTTGGGAGAGGATGGCCACGTCGACCCCGGCCCGCTTGGCTTCGATGGCCGCACGGAGACCGGCGAGGCCGCCGCCCACAATAATCACATCATGATGGATCATAGCTTGCTCACCTTACCTAACTGATCCAGGGCCAGAGAGCCCAGGTTCCGTAGGCCATGAACGCGATCCCCACCACCCAAAGGATGCAGGTAAGAGCCAAGGCCCATTTGCGGGAGGTGAACCAGTAGTCCATGAGCACCATGCGCAGGCCGTTCAGCGCGTGAAAGATGCCGGCCGCCAGCAGGATGATGTCGACCGCGGTGAGTCCGGCGTGAGCCAGGCGATCGCCGATGTTGACATAGTCGAGTTCACCGATGTTGAGGATGTGCGTGAAGATCAGGTGGATCGCCAAGCACACGATGAGAAGGACGGCGGTGATCCGCTGGAACAACCAGGACCAGAGGCCGCCCCTGTGCGTGGAGATGGTCTCGGCTTTCAACTCGTCACCCCCTCACCGGTGACGATGTAGGTGAAGGCTACCCATGCGAAGATGGCGAAGCAGATGACCACCACCGCCATGGCGCTCCAAAACACTATCTTGTGCCGGTGTACCCCGACACCGAAGTCCATGAGGATGATCCTCACGCCGTTCAGCGCGTGATAAAGGACGGCCACGACCAGCGCCAGGTCTAGGAGGACCAGAACAGGATGGTCAAAGGTCTTCATCAGGCTGTTAAGCGTCTCGCCGTCCGCGCCGAACTGCCCGGTGGAGATGATGATGATGTGGGCGCCCAGATAGAAGACGAGGACGAGCCCGCTGATCCGAAATAGCAGCCAGGCCCACATGCCCGTCGCCTTCCAGAGCCCGGCCCCCACATTGGCCGTCTCGCGAGGTTTTCCGCTCAAGAATCCCCCTTCCTCTCGTACTTCTTGCGACCTTCCGTGTAGAGGTCACCGCCGTACATGTCGTTGATGACCACCACCGGGAAATCCGTCACCTGAAGCTCGCGGATGGCCTCAGGACCCAGATCTTCATAGGCCACGACTTTGGACGAGACGATCCGCTGGGCCAAGAGGGCGCCGGCACCGCCGGTGGCGCCCAGGTAGACGGCCTTGTTGCGCTTGAGCGCTTCCTTGACGGCCTCGCTGCGGAGTCCTTTGCCGATCATGCCCTTCAGCCCCAGGTCGAGCAGCTTGGGCGAATAGGCATCCATGCGGCCCGACGTGGTCGGGCCGGCCGAACCGATCACCTCGCCCGGCTTGGGCGGAGTGGGACCGACGAAGTAGATGATCTGTCCCTGGATGTCAATGGGCAGAGGCTCGCCCTTGTCGATGAGCTCCACCAGTCGTTTGTGGGCGGCGTCGCGGCCCGTGTATATGGTGCCGGTGATGAGCAGACGGTCACCTGTATGGAGGCTCTCGACTACCTCGTCGCTCAGCGGGGTGGTGATAGAGCGATCCATCAGAGCACCACCTCCTTGTGCCGCGCCGAGTGACACTGGACGTTGACCGCCACCGGCATGCTCGCGATATGCGCGGGTAACTCCTCGACGAAAACGTCTAGGACCGTCGTGGTGCCGCCCAGGCCTGCCGGGCCGATGCCCAGAGCGTTGCAGCGCCGCTCCAACTCGTCCTCGAGTTCGGCCAACCGCGGGTCGGGATTAGTGGAGCCGACCTCACGCAGCAGCGCGTGCTTCGCCATGTACGCCGCCTTTTCGAACGTCCCCCCGAGTCCCACCCCAAGGATGATAGGGGGGCAGGGATTGGGACCGGCCTTGCTGACCGTATCGACGATGAAGTCGATCGCGCCCTGCCTGCCTTGGGAGGGCTTGAGCATGCCCAATGCGCTCATGTTTTCGGCGCCGCCGCCCTTGGGGGCGACGATCACACGCACCTTGTCTCCGGGGACGACGCTCGTATGCAGCATGGCAGGGGTGTTGTCGCCGGTGTTCTTCCGGGCGCCGATGGGATCGGCGACGGCCGATTTGCGCAGATAGCCTTCTGTGTAGCCCTTGCGTACGCCTTCGTTCACCGCGTCTTCCAGCCTGCCGCCTACCAGGTGCACTTCCTGGCCTATCTCGAGAAAGACCACAGCCAACCCTGTGTCCTGGCAGAGAGGCCGGTCGGTGTCTTTGGCCAGTTTGGCGTTTTCTAAGAGTTCGCGGAAGATGTCTCTTCCGGTCTCGGATTCTTCCCGCTCGGCCGCTCGCTCGAAGAACGCCACCACATCTTCGCCCAGATAGTTGCAGGCGTCGACAGCCAGTTTGGCCACCGCCTCAGTGATCTGGGCGACGTCCAACTCCCTCACTATGTATCCCTCCTCGATTCGGGTAGCGCCCCCCGGCATCTGCCATGGCATTCCCCGCACGCCACTCTACACTTTTTCGCACTGCACCGGAAGACGGACCTCGGCCGGCTGGGCTTGTGGCGGCCCTTCCCGCGCTCCGCTACACTAGATGCCGCTACTAGGGCGACCACACGACGAGGGACACCATGCGCATACTTTCCGGTACACAGCCCTCGGGCCGACCCCATCTGGGCAACTACTACGGGGCCATCCGCCAGTACATCTCGCTCCAGGCCGGCAACGAGCCTCTCTACTTCATCGCGAGCTACCACGCGCTCACCGCGGTGCAGGAGCCACAACTGCTCCGGGAATACACGCTAGGTGTGGCTCTGGACTTCTTGGCTCTCGGCCTCGACCCGACTCAGGCCACTCTCTTCGCCCAGCAGGACGTCCCCGAGGTCACGGAACTCACGTGGATCCTCTCCTGCGTCACTCCCATGGGCCTGTTGGAACGAGCCGTGAGCTACAAGGACAAGATCGCCCAGGGTCTCGCGCCCAACCACGGGCTCTTCGCCTACCCCGTGCTGCAGGCGGCCGACATTCTCATATACCTTTCCGACCTGGTCCCCGTGGGTCAGGATCAGAAGCAGCACATTGAGATGACCCGTGACATCGCCGGCAAGTTCAATCAGCAGTTCGGGGAGGTCTTCACCATCCCCGACGCCTACATCCTCGACGACACCGCCGTGGTCCCGGGCATCGACGGCCGCAAGATGTCCAAGAGCTACGGCAACGAGATCGGTATCTTCGACGAAGGCGGCACTCTCAGGAAGAAGGTCATGTCTATCGTTACCGACTCCGCTCCGGTCGAGGCTCCCAAGGATCCGGAGCAGTCCACTCCGTTCTTGCTTCTCCGCCTCGTCGCTCCCCCTGAGGAGACCGCCGAATGGGAGGCTCGCTACAAGGCTGGGGGGATGGGCTACGGCGAGGTCAAGAAGCGCCTCCTGCAACTGATAGACGAGACCTTCGCCCCGTACCGCGAGCGACGCCGCGAGTTGGAGAACGACCCGGAATACGTCATGGATGTGCTCACCGACGGCGGCCGGCGGGCCCGGGCGGTCGCCCATGAGGTCATGCACAGAGTGCGGGAGGCCACCGGTCTGCCCACAACGTACTGAACGCGTCGAACCCCAGGCCAGAGGACGAAGACATGGCGGACGATCAGATCGATGAGCTTGATTGCGATCGACCCTGGGTGGGCGACCTGGACGAGCTCGCCCAATTCGCGGACCGCGGGATCGTCGGCAAGACGCTGGTGATTGTCCCAAGGCGAAGATCGTGCTCTTCGGCATGAAGACCGGCCAGGCGCTCTCCGGCCATTCGGCGGGGATGCCGGCCACCATCCACGTGCTGAGCGGCACGGCACTATCCAGTTGGGGGACACAGAATACGAAGGCAAGGCGGGTTCCATCTACTATATGCCGGCCGGGCTCTTCCACGCTCTCAAGTCCACCGACGATCCGGCGTTCCTGCTCGACCTCTTCCGCTAGGCGAACCGGCTCGACCGACGATGCTACTGAGAAGATGCGGCCTTAGAGGTCGTTTCAGAATGGCGCTTTGCCGACAGGGTGCGATCGGCCCGGGTGAGGCAAGGACGCAGGAAGCGTTCGTAGCAGCGCTACGGGCGCGCCTGAGCACGACAGATCGCTCCGCCCAGTGCAGACGGCCGGCCAAGACTTCATTCTAAAACGAGTTCTTAGACTCGAGGCGGTCAGCTGGTGGTAGTCGTCTCCTCCACCACCTGGGGACTGACCCGCACCGTCCCCCGGTACCACGGCGGGTTGTAGAGGAGGAGCGGCTCGTAGCCGGCGGGGCCCTTGAACGTCAGTAGCAGATCCAGGGATGCGTTCTTGAGCAGACTGCGCGGAAGCGGTCCGGACCTTGTCGGTTCGATGCTCGCGACGGTATCCCCGATCGCGCAGGCGAAGTGGTTGGGATCGACTCGAATGGGGTCCGTCTCCCGGTTCTCCACCCGCACGTACGCCTGATAAAAGGATTCACCCGCCTCTGGAGCCGTGGGAGTCTGCTCGCTGAGGCGCTGTTCGGGGGTTGCCGGTTGGAAGGTGGCCTGCAGGGCCCGGACGGTCACGAGCGACACCCCCACCTCCAGGGCATCACCCACCACGCCCTCGATGTCCCCCGACTGGGATCCATCGACATTGGTCGTAGAAGACGTGGTCTCATTGTCCACCTGGTCCTCTTCTCCGTCGCACCCGGCGACCAACGGCAGACACACGACACCGATCATCAATAGCAGTAGAACCAGGACCCTGAGCACTCTCGGGCCGGTGGGATCCCTGCGGTCCGCGTGCGAACCCTGCCTCTGCGGGCAGGCACCGCCCGAGGCTGAGCGTACAGGTGTCAGGATGCGTCCGAACACGGCCCTATCATACGCACAAGACTTGCGGGTTGACCATGTGCGGGACCACTTGCCCGTGTACGGCGGCGATGGCGTTGCGGGCCGCGAGTTCCGCCATCCGCCCCCTGGTCTCCACGGTGGCGCTGCCTAGATGCGGCAGCAGCACGACGTTGCCGAGTTCGACCAGGTCTAAGGCCAACTCGGGTTCGCGCTCGTAGACGTCCAGACCGGCTCCGCCTAGATGACGGTCCTTCAGAGACTGGACCAGTGCGGCTTCGTCGACCACCTGCCCGCGGGAGGTGTTCACCAGGTAGGACCCGAGTCGCATGAGCGCCAGTTCCCGAGCGCCGATGAGGTGGCGGGTAGCCTCGGTCAAAGGAACGTGCAGACTGACGATGTCCGCTTCTCTCAGGACTCCTTCCAGGTCCGGACGGTATTCCCACAGTGCTCCGGTCGGGACAGACCTCGGGGCCAGCGGGCCGCTCGGTCTCGTGTAGAGTACGCGCATGTCGAACCCCAAGGAGCGGCGGGCGACGGCCTGCCCGATACGGCCCATCCCCACTATGCCCAGCGTTGCGCCCGCGACCGCCCGCCCCAGCAACATGAAGGGACTCCATCGTGCGAAACGTCCCTGCCTGACCATGAGATCACCCTCGACCACGCGCCGGACCACGCCCAGGATGAGGGTCCAGGTCAGATCGGCGGTCGCGTCGGTGAGCACGCCGGGGGTATGGGTGACTAGGATCCCACGCCGCGAAGCCGCTTCCACGTCCACGTTGTCGTAGCCCACGGCCATGTTGGAGATCACCCTCAGTGGCGGACCTGCCGCCGCCATGACCTCCTCGTCTATGGTCTCGGTGAGCAGGCAGAGCAACGCGTCCACCCCGTGCGCGCCTCGCAGCAGCTCCTCCCTGGTGGGCGAACGGTCCTCTTCGCCCCCGATGACCTCGAACGCTTCGCGCACCAGGGTGAGACCCGGGTCCGGGATGCGCCTGGTAAGAAACATGAGCGGTTTGGCGGAATCCATGGCCGGTCCAGTATATCCTTAGCCTATGCTCGGACGAATCCACGCAGGCACATGTTCGTGGACCGACCCCACCATGGTGCGGGCCTGGTACCCGGCGGGCGTTCGCACGGCGGCCGACCGCCTTCGCTACTACTCGGCCCAGTTCGACACCGTGGAGGTCGATTCGACCTTCTACGGTCTCCCCACGTCGGCCACGTCCCGCCTGTGGGCCGAACGGACTCCTCCCGGGTTCGTCTTCCATGTCAAGGCCTTCGGCATGCTGACCAGGCACGGGGTGCGGCCGGAAGGGCTCCCGACAACACTCCGCGCCGGGCATCACTTGGAAATCGACCGCTACGGCCGTATCCTGCATCCGCCGGCGGAACTGCGCGCGCAGGTCTTCTCGCTCTTCTCGGAGGCCCTGCAGCCACTGCGGGAGGAGGGCAAGCTGGGGATCATCCTTATGCAGTTCCCGCCGTATTTCGTCGCCAACCAGAGCAACCGGGACTACATCGCCCGGAGCGCCGCTCTGCTCATGCCCGATAGAGTGGCGGTGGAGTTCAGACACGTTTCCTGGGTGAAGCCGGAGGAAGTGACGAACACTCTGGATCTCCTAAGCTCGCTCGGTCTGACATACGTCTGTGTCGACGAGCCTCGTCTATCGGGGCCGACGGTGTTGCCCCCTCTCACCGCCGTCACAGCCGAGGTCGCATACGTGCGTTTCCACGGTCGCAACGCCGCCACCTGGAACGCCCGGGTAGGCTCGGCCGCGGAGCGTTTCAAGTACTTCTACTCGCCGGAGGAGTTGGCGGAGTGGGTGGCGCCGGTTCGTCACCTGCAGGAACAGACCCCGACCACCTACCTCATGTTCAATAACTGCTACGCCGACTACGCGCCCCGCAACGCACAGCAGATGATGTCCCTGCTCGACCTGGCCGACGAGCAGAGGCTCGCTGAAGAGCTGCCCACGTCGGAGTAGCGTTGGCCGGGCGCCAGGGTCGAGGCGCCGAGACCGGGTCGCCGCCGCCCACTACACGAGCCAGGTCCCCCGCCGATCCGGGGCTCTTTCGATGGCTCGGGACCGTTTCGACGGCCCGGGACCCTCTCAACGGCCCGGGCCCCCACGATCAGACCTTGGGCAGGTTCTTCATCGCCTCTTTGATCTTCTCTTCCGGGTACGCGTAGTCTTCCAGCTTGCCATCCAGATAGTTGTCGTAAGAGGCCATATCGAAGTGGCCATGCCCGCTGAGGTTGAAGAGGATGGTCTTCTCGTCGCCTGACTGTTTGCAGTCCTCGGCCAACTGCCTGACCACGGCGATCGCGTGATTGCTCTCCGGAGCCGGGATGATCCCTTCGGACCGGGCGAAGCTCACACCAGAGGAGAAGACCTCGGTCTGCATGACCGAACGGGCTTCGATGAGACCCAGTTGGTGGGCATGCGACACCATAGGAGCCATCCCGTGGTAGCGCAGACCACCGGCGTGGATGCCCGGAGGCACGAAGTCATGACCCAGGGTGTCCATCTTGAGCAGCGGGGTGAACTTGGCCGTGTCGCCGTAGTCGAAGGCATAGATCCCTTTGGTCATCGTCGGGCAGGCCGCAGGCTCGACAGCGATGCAGCGGGTCTTCTTGCCCTTCTTGATGTTCTCGCCCACGAACGGGAAGGCGATGCCGGCGAAGTTCGAGCCCCCGCCGACGCACCCCACGACGAAGTCGGGATAAGCGTCCGCCAGCTCCAGCTGGGCGAGCGCCTCCTGGCCGATGACCGTCTGATGGAGCGTCACGTGATTCAGCACCGATCCCAGCGAGTAGTGGGTGTCGTCGCGCTTCGCGGCCACTTCCACGGCCTCGCTTATGGCTATGCCCAAGCTTCCCGGGGAATCCGGATCTTGCGCCAATATGGCCCGGCCACATTCGGTGGTGTCCGAGGGGCTGGGTATCACTTCCGCTCCCCACACCCGGATCATGCTGCGCCGGTAGGGCTTCTGGAAGTAGGACACCCTGACCATGTAGACCAAGCATTCCATGCCCATGAGCTGGCAGGCCAACGCGAGGGCCGAGCCCCATTGGCCGGCACCGGTCTCCGTGGTCAGCTTGGTGATGCCCTCCTGCTTGTTGTACCAGGCCTGGGCGATGGCCGTGTTCGGCTTGTGCGAACCGGCGGGACTCACGCCTTCATACTTGAAGAAGATCTTCGCCGGAGTACCCAGGGTCTTCTCCCACCGCGCGGCCCGCATCAGAGGAGTGGGGCGCCACAGCTTGTAGATCTCCCGGACCTCGTCAGGGATCTCGATCATGGGTTCCGCCGACATCTCCTGCATGATGAGGCCCATCGGGAACAAGGGAGCCAGGTCGTCGGGACCGGCCGGTTGCAGAGTTCCCGGGTGGAGCGGCGGCGGCGGGGGGGAGGGAAGATCAGCGACGACATTGTACCACGCCGTTGGGATCTTATCTTCCGGTAGCAGGTATTTGATCGCCATGCCTTTCTGCCTTTCCATCCTTTTGGGGGAGCGCGTAGGCATGCAAGGTAGCATACCGCCGAAGAACATGCATCGACCGCGAGTGCTAGGGGTATGCTTAACACGACGGCGGCAACCACCGCTCAACACCAGAGGAGGCACAATGGCTATCCTCCCCGACCTGACGCCGGATACGCTGGAGTTCGCGCTCCTCTCCTTCGAAGGACCGGATGAGTATTCGATGGCCGGTGGACTAGGCGTGCGCGTGAAGGAGTTGGCCCTCGAGCTCGCTCGCCAGGGTTACCGGACGCACCTCGTGTTCGTAGGCGATCCCCACCTGCCTGCCCAGGAGTCCCCGGTCGAGAATCTGACCCTCCACAGGTGGTCGCAGTGGCTCTCCGCCCACTATCCGGCCGGAGTCTACCAGGGCGAAGAGGCGAAGCTCGTCGACTGGAACGAGCAACTCCCGAGCTTCGTGGCGTCAAGACTGGTGGCGCCCGCGAACGCGAACGGCCGCCTGACCGCCATCCTGGCCGAGGAGTGGCATACGGCCTATGCCACCTGTCAGGTCTCCGACCGCTTGTGGCTCGACGGATTGCGCGAAAAGGCCATCATCCTCTGGAACGCAAACAACGTCATGGGCTTCGACCGGATCAACTGGGGACGGCTTGACTTCTGTTCGCAGATCACTACCGTCTCCCGCTACATGAAGCACGTCATGTGGGACAAGGGGATCAACCCCCTGGTCATTCCCAACGGCATCCCCGGCGACCGGATCCGCCACGCCGATCCCAAACTGGTACACCGGCTGCGAGCGGCGCTCCCCGGACGGGAGGTGCTCTTCAAGATCGGCCGCTTCAGTCCCGACAAGCGCTGGCACATGGCTGTCGATGCTGTGGCCGAGGAGAAGAGACGCGGGCGGGACGTGGCCATGGTGATCCGAGGCGGCATCGAACCACACGGCCTGGAGATCGTTGCCAACGCGCGTGCTCAAGGTCTGTCGGTGGTCGACGTCCAGTTGCCCCGGGATGTAGACGAGGCGGTCGGCGCCCTCGCCGACGCCTCACCGGCCGACATCTACAACCAGACCAGCTTCATGAGCGACGAAGTCATCTCCCTGCTGTATGAGGGGTCGGATGCCGTGCTCGCCAATTCCGGCCACGAGCCTTTCGGTCTGGTGGGGTTGGAGGTCATGGCTGCCGGCGGCATCGCTTTCGTGGGCTCGACAGGCGAGGACTATGCCGTGCCCTACCTCAACTCGGTCGTGCTCGACACAGACGATCCCTCGGAGATCAACATCGCCTTGGAGTTCCTGCGCACCCACCCGGAAGTGGTCGCGCGTATGCGCGCCGATGCCCAGGAGACTGCCCGTAGCTTCAGCTGGGAGAACGTCATCGCGGACAGCCTGGTGGGTAAGCTCGAGTACGTGGCGCTGCGCCAGGTCGTGAACCCGCCCACCGTCGAGGCTCCCGCACCTTCTCCGATGACCGAGACCGCGAAGACCGCCGGCCAAGGCGGCGAGAGCTGCGACCCCTTACCGTACAGCGGTGGGTCGGTGAGCCGCCGGCTTGCCGTCAAGCCCCGATCCTCGACGCCGAGCCGCGCCAAGAGCAAACGCAAACCGGCTCGCTGACGAGCCCGGGCCGTTTAGGAGCGATCATGGCTGAGAACCTGGTCACCTATTGTGTGATCCACCAACCCCGCCGCATCCACCTACCCGCGCAGGTCATCCCTGCGGGCACCAGGCCAGGTGCGATGGCTCCTTACCTGTTCGACGATCGCATGAACCGCCGTTACTTCGACAAGGTCGCCCGTTGGTGCTACTACCCAGCGGTCGACATGTTCGTGGACATGCTCGACCATGGCTTCAAGCTGGGCCTGGGTTTTTCGGTCAGCTTCCTCTGGCAGTTGCGTCGCTGGGATCGCGAACTTGCCGAACGATTCCGCAGACTGGTAGCCCACCCCAACTGCGAACTGGTTGGGGTCGAGCCCTATCATAGCTTCGTGTTCGCGATAGACATCAGACTGTTTCAGCGCGAGATGCGCCGGGGCAAGGCCTACACCGAAGAGTTCTTCGACAAGGAGATCCGCGTCACCGACACCACCGAGATGGTGATGAACAACGAGATCTACTACGCGCTGCTACAGTCCGGCTACCGCGCTGGGGTGCTCGATGGCAGACCATGGGTGATGGAGTGGCGGGAGCCGACTCATCTCTACAGCCACGGGGGGCGTGATCTTGCCCTCTTCTGCCGGCATCACCAGCTCTCCGACGACGTCGGCTACCGGTTCAGCAACCGCACCTGGGCCGGCTATCCCCTTCATGCCGATGCCTACGCCGCCAACCTGCGCAAGGCCTGGGGCGATTTCGTCTTCATCGGCTGGGATTTCGAGACCTTCGGCGAGCACCATAACCTCGACACGGGGATCTTCGAGTTCATGCGCGCCCTCCCTACCGAGCTAGAAAAGCGTGGGGTCCGTTGCCTGCTTCCGAGCGAAGCCCTGGAAGTGTTCGGGGAGGCCCATCTGCCGGACCTCCCGTTGCCGGAGTTCGGCACCACCTGGGCCGGGTCGGGGGGGATGGAGTTCTTCCTTGGGAATGCGTCCCAGCAGGCTATCTTCAGGCTCATGCACTCCGTGCTCCATAAGGCCCGTTTGACCGGTGACCGCACGCTCATCGACCTGGCGATATGGCTGCTGCAGTCGGACAATCTTCATCTCATCCAATGGGCGGGTCGCTCCGGCTCCGAGGCCGAGGTCTCGGCGTATTTCACCCCCGACGAATGGTGGGATCTGGGCCCGGACCGTATCCTGACCGAGCAGCAGCGTGTGTACACCAACTTCGTCCGGGCGCTGGATGCCTACGTTTGACGGGCTATCGGGAACCGATGCTCGTCATGCTCGCGACACCGGTCCATATGACTGCGTTGCGACGTGACTGAGCCCCTGCGAGCCGCTGCATGACTGAGCCCCACCATGACTGAGCCCCACCATGACTGAGCCCCACCATGACTGAGCCGCTACACGTCGCTTTCGTCTGGCATATGCACCAGCCGTACTACCGGTCGGCCGCCTCCGGAGCCTTCGAGCTGCCCTGGGTCCGGATGCACGCCCTCAAGGATTACCTGGACATGGTGGAGACCTTGAGCCGTTACCCAGAGATCCACCAGACCTTCAATCTGGTCCCCTCGCTGGTCGAGCAATTGGAGTACTACGCCGCCGGAGACTTCGTGGACGTCTACTGGGAGCACACCCTCAAACCCGCCGCCGAGCTGGACCCAGCCGAGCGGACCTTCGTAGTGGAGCGCATGTGCGAGCATCCCGACCATCCTCGGGCGCGCCTCCATCCCCGGTACCTGGAGCTTGCACGCAAGCGGGAGGCGCAGGCTTCCCACGCGTGGGAAGCCTGCGCCCAGGCTTTTACCATCGATGAGCTCCGCGACCTGCAGGTCTGGTTCAATCTCGCTTGGTTCGACCCGGAGGTCATGGAGAAAGCCCCTCTCTCCGGGCTGGTAGAACGGGGAAGGAACTTCGGCGAGGAGGATAAACAGCTCCTGGCCCAAGTCCAGGCCGACATACTGGCCCATACCCTCCCCGCCTATCGTGCCGCTGCTGCACGCGGGCAGATAGAGATCTCCGCTTCTCCCTACTTTCACCCCATCCTTCCCTTGCTGGCGAACAGCGACTCGGCCCGCATCGCCGCCGCGGACCAACTCTTGCCCCCGCGGCGTTTCGCCCACCCCGAAGATGCCGCCGAGCAGATCCGGACGGCCGTGGCCAAACACGCCCAGGTGTTCGGGGAACCGCCTCGGGGCATGTGGTGCTCTGAGCAAGCCGTCGGCGAAGACGTGATCCCCCTTCTGATCGCATCTGGTCTGACATGGACCGTCTCGGACGAGACGGTCTTAGCCCGCTCGCTCTCGGGCGCGGCCGGTCCGGAGGTCGCAGTCCTGGCCGGGCCCCGGTTAGCCGGGCCAGGGTCTGGCCTGCTGACCGATGTGCGTGATGAGTCTGACCCGCGGTGCAGCCCAGGGGCGCCACTCGATCCAGCGTCCGCCGCTCTTCCTCTTCACCTCCCCCCGCAAGCGCTCTACAGCACCTACCGCTTGGAGCGGGAAAAGGGCGAGATCGCCATAGTCTTCCGCGACCACACTCTCTCGGACCTGATCGGTTTCGCTTATCAATCCTGGGCGGCCCGCGACGCGGCCGCCGATCTTCTCCGCAGACTGCGGGAGATCCAGACCACCCTCCCCTCGACCCCTCGGGACCCGGCCGATGTCCCTCTCGTCACCATAGCCCTCGACGGTGAGAATGCCTGGGAGTACTACCCGCGGGACGGGCGCGGCTTTCTCCAGCACCTCTACGAGGGTCTGAGCACCGACTCGGCCTTCCGCTGCCTGACCATCGGAGAGCACCTCGACGAGGCACCCCCTCGACGATCCCTCGGCTGGCTGCACACGGGCTCATGGATAGGTGGAGACCTACGCACGTGGAGCGGTGACGGGGCCCACAACAGGGCGTGGGAAGCGCTTCATCGAGCGAGAGACCTAGCGGCCTCCAAGCGAGGGGTCGCACCTCGAGCATCGGCCCCGTCAAGTGGGGCATCATTCCCGCATGGGCGCCAAATGGTAGAGGACCTAGCCGAATCCGCGTGGCGTCACATCATGATCGCTGAGGGTAGCGACTGGTTCTGGTGGTTCGGCGATCACCATCACAGCGATCTCGACGATGTTTGGGACCGCGACTTCCGCCGCCATCTCCAGGAGGTCTACCGGATACTTGGGGAATCCGTACCTGAACAGCTCTTTCTTCCGATACTGGAACAGGCACCATCGACGCCGCCCTCTCACCCTCAGGCCGAGCTGAATCCGGCCATCGACGGCTGTATTGGTGATGGTCCCGCTGATGAAGGGTCGGAGTGGGACGCTGCAGGCTTTCTGGCGCCAGACCTGCCGTCCACCATGCAGCGCTCCGAAGGGACGCAGATACGGGCGGTCCGTTTCGGCTGGAACCGAGGCCGACTGTGCTTGCTGATCGTCCCCGGGTCCTCCACCCTTCTCCCCGGCCTCGAGATCGAGATCCGAGTGACCCGGCTCGACCGGGGGGACGACCCCATACTGTCTCTGACGCTGGAAGAAGAGGGACGAGCAGCGGTAAGCTGCACACAGTGCTCGGGCTTGCCGGTGCGGACCGAGGTCGCCTGGAGGGACGTGGTCGAGATAGCGCTTGCCCTGGATACCGCTGAGGGCCCTGCCTCCGACCTCTCGGGTCTGGTGGTGCGTGTCGGGCGGAGTGGCCTGACTGAGCACGTGTTTCACACTGCTGGGCTGACATGTTTGGGATGGAGAGCAGGATGAAGCGATCCGACATGATCACGTTTCTGAGCGACTTCGGCTGGAACGGTGGATATGTGGCCGCGTGCGAGGCCGTCATCGCCAGAGTCCACCCGCTGGCCCGGGTCTCTCACATCTCTCACGAAGTCGCCGTGGGCGATGTAGCCGCTGGAGCGACGATCCTGGCCCGTGTGGCCCCACTGTACCCGCTCGCCGTCCACCTCGCGGTCATAGACCCCGGCGTGGGTACGGACCGCCGGCCTGTTGCCATAGTCGCGGATCGGGGGGACGTTCTGGTCGGCCCCGACAATGGCTTGCTGGTGCCCGCCGCGGAGGCGCTCGGAGGTTCGCGCGGGGCTTGGCTCCTCGATCCAGAGCGGGTGCGTACGGTGGCCGATCTTCCTCCAGCCGCCGTCTCGTCGACCTTCCATGGACGCGACGTGTTCGCGCCCGCAGCCGCGCTGTTCTCGAGGACTACGGATCCCGGCGCGTGCGGCTTGGCCGTGGACCCATCTACCCTCGTGCAACTGACTCCGCCCGTCTGGAGGGTCTTGGCCGAGGGAGCGACCGCCGAAGTCGTCGAGATCGATCGCTTTGGCAACGTGGGGCTGGCCCTGCCCTTTGACGAGTTTCTTCCTCGAACGGATACCTTCACCGTGGAGATAGAGGGTGAGGGACTGCCCGAGTGGACCGCTCGCGTGGTGCGGACGTATGCCGAACTTCGACCGGGAGAATTGGGGCTCCTTCGCGACTCCTGGGGGCAGGTAGCCCTCGCGCTGAACGGGGCAAGCGCCGCCGAGTTGTTGTGCGTGCAACGAGGCATGACGGTGCGCCTGGCCAGCCTGGCCGGCGCTCTCTGAAGCCCACGTCCACTCGAACTGTACAGTGACCACGCATAAGCAAGCCCGGAAGCAGGCGAGGCGGGTGTCGTCCCCGTCCTCACCGACCTCTCCCCCAAAACCCGCCCCCTCTGGTAGGGTCGCACCACCAGCACACGCCAAGAGCCCGCGCACGAACCCGCAGACTAACCAGTGTAAGGGTCCGCAAACTAGGGCGCGCGCAAAGCCGGCCACGAACCTCCGCCCGACCCCGCGCGTTGCTGAGGACGAACTCCCGACGACGCAGCAGTCCCTCCTGGCTCTCTACAGGCCGGATCTCGCTCAGGTGCTCGCCGCGGAGGACGCTCCTTCATATCGGTACACTCAGGTGTGCGAGCATCTCTTCCACCGACCGCTCCGCCCCTTCGCCGAATCCACCGTGTTGCCAAGCCGGCTGCGTGGGATCCTCGATCCACTGGGCACATCCAGTCTGAATACGGTCGAAGCCCGTTCGTCCACCGATGGGACCACGAAGCTCCTCCTCTCGGGGCGAGACGGATCGCCCATAGAGACAGTCGTCATGCGCTACCCCAAGCGGGCCACAGTCTGCATCTCGAGCCAATGCGGCTGCCCGGTGGGCTGCGGCTTCTGCGCCACGGGAGCCATGGGGCTGCACCGCAATCTCTCACCCGCGGAGATAGTGGATCAGGTGCGGGCGACGACCGCCCTGATGGAACAAGAAGGTCGTCGCATCTCCAATGTCGTCTACATGGGGATGGGTGAGCCTCTTCTGAACCTGCGGCCGGTGCTTGACTCGGTCCGGATCTTCGCGCACCCTCTTGGGCAAGGACTGGCCCACCGGTCGCTATCGATCTCCACCATCGGCATCCCTCGCGGGATCCTCCGCCTCGCGCGCGCCGAGCCGCAAGTGAATCTCGCCATTTCCTTGCACGCCCCCGACGATCGCACGCGGGCGCTCTTGGTGCCCAAGACTCACCGGTACACCGTGACCGAGATCCTTGACGCCGCCTGGCAGCATTTTGACCTCACCCACCGCAAACTGATGGTCGAGTACGTCCTTGTGGCTGGCATCAACGACTCGACAGACCATGCTCGCAGTCTCGCGAGTCTTCTCCGCGGGCACGTGGTCACCGTGAATCTGATGGCGTGGAACTTCACCTGGCAGGATGGTGACCGGTCTGGTCGACCCACACGCGGGCAAGAACCCTCAGCCACCGCCTCCTCGGCTGCGCCGGACCAAGCCCTCCGTTTTCGAACACCCGACCCGCCTGCGATCACCGCCTTCAAGAACACGCTTCTCGGCGCGAACATCGAAACGGTGGTCAGACGCAGCAAGGGCGCGAGCATCCAAGCCGCCTGCGGCCAACTTGCCGGTCGCTTCCTTTCGTAGCCGGGAATAGCTGACACGACTGGCATAGCTCCCCCGACGTGAGCCCTCCCGCGCGCGACTGCCTCTACGTGGCGATACACCTCACGGAACGGCTTCCGGCAAGCACAGAGGAGGCGGGGGACATCACCAGGCCACCTTATGGTAAGATGGTAGGACCACTGTCGGCCATTATCCCCGCTGTTCCAGCCAGAGAGCTTCAGTCCTCACTCGGGACCGTCTGGGAACGGTCGATATCCGGCCAAGTCGATGGTGCTGTCAGTACTCGATGCCTTTTCGCGCAGGCACGCCCTGATCGAACGCGTGCTTCAGGCAGCGCATATCGGTTGCGGTATCGGCCGCTTCAATGATTTCGGGCTTCGCATCCCGACCGGTGATCACTACCGACAACGTGCTCGGCCGATCGGCTAGGAGAGCGAGCACTTCCTCGACTCCCACGTAGCCCTCCGCGACGGCACAGTTCAACTCGTCCAGAACCAGGAGATCGTACCGCCCCGACAACGCAGTCTCTTTCGCTATCGCCCAGGCCTCCCGAGCCAGCTTCCGCGGCTCAGAGGGGTCTGCCGCCAGCCAGGTGAAGCCCGAGCCGATGCGCGTCACTTCGATGTTGCCGCATCTGGCGACCGCTTTTGCCTCGCCGTAATCCCACACACCTTTGATGAATTGCACGATCGCCACGTCCAATCCGTGGCCGGACGCTCTGATAGCCGTACCAAAGGCCGCCGTGGTCTTCCCCTTGCCCTCACCAGTGAAAACGATGACTCTGCCTTTGCCAAGCATGTTGTTCCTTCCTTCGGTCACGGTGCGCCCCTCGGCTCTCTCTCAGTGTCCACACTCCCGACCGTCTCCTGAGATGGATTTGACGCAGCGGTGGACATGGCTGAGCGACAGACTACAGCGGATGGGGCAGTGCTTGTAGGGGGGAGGGGGCATGCTTCTGTCGCCATCGACCGTGCTCGCTTTCGCGTACGCTCGCGACCGCTGCCCACGCACACTCGGGACGGCCTCTGCGGCGCTATCGCCAGCCAGAACTGGGGGAGGACCCTGCCGGACCAGGGGACGACCCTGCCGGACCGGAGGATGCGACTACTGACCGGAGCGCGACCCCTCCAGCCCGACGCGTCCTTTGAGTCCGGGAGCGCTCGGAGCACTGACGGAGCCCGGTTCCGCTACCAAAGCCAACATGACATCTGGAGTGAACGGAGCCAGCACGACCGTCATCTTCTCGAATTCAATGGTCATGGTGTCTAGAAAGCCGGCCTGGACTTGGAGTCCAAACCGCTGCGCGGTCGCCACCGTGTCCAGGACCAGTGCCGCGATCCCGGCCGCGTCAACCTGATCATGTGCAACGCTGCTGATCGTCAGACCCTGATCGGAGACCAGCATCGCCGCCCGTATCCCCGGGATAAGCAGGTACTCCCCTAGGGCTTGCTTCAAAGAGTCGACTCGAACTGGGTCTTGAGCTCCCTCCATGGTCACCGTTCCTCTTCAAGCCCGAACTCGGCCAAACGCGCGTGCACTGAGTTGGCGGCTACCTCCGCCTGGGTCCGCTCCGCGTACTGGATCCTCAATCCCTGAGGACGAGCCGCCATTTCCGAGACGAACATGCCCCAGCGCTCAAGACCAGGGTCCCCCGCGGACATCAGGCCCTCCATTGGCCAGGACACCATGACATCTCCAGAGAAGAAGAGTTCATTGGTCTCCGTGCGAGTCAGTCTGACCATGAGGATCACTTCCCATGCCCCGGTCGCCGGCTCAGGCTCTATGGTCAGACTGTATCCCACGGGGCCATCATATATCAGCCGGTGGCCCTGGTCGACAACGAGAGACCAGGGCAAACGGCATCCTCGCGCGGGATTTCGCTCCACAAGTCCACGCGATCGTCGCCCCCTGCCTCAGCGGGTTAACGCGTACGTTATCGTCACGGTCGCAGTGACATCAAGGTTGGCCGCACTGATGGGAACCTCCGCCACCTTGGCCCCTCCAGCAGTTTCTGCAGCATACATATCGCTATAGACCGGGACCACAGGCTGCTCCACGCTGCTCTCATTGATCGTGATCACCTGTCCCACCTTGACCCCCTGCGCACCGGCCAGAGCTTCCGCCTTACCCTGAGCGTTCGCCACGGCCTTCTTCAAGGCTTCAGTGACGGCCGCGCTGTCTTCGGCCAGTCTCCACACGGGGCCAGACACATTGGTCACACCTGCTTCTACCGAAGCCGCCAGCACCTTTCCGACGACAAGGGCGTCCGTCAAGGTGACCGTAATCGTGTTGGTTGCCCGATATCCGGTCAGGCTCTCTTTGCCGGTGTTCGGATCGTAAGTGCGCACCGGGTAAAGTGACACATTCGACGTCTCAATGGCCGAATCTTCAACTCCCTCGGCCTTGAGCCGCTGCATAACTTTCTCCGTCGCCTGAGAGTTGGCATCCAGGGCGGCGGCCGGGTCAGGTCCTTCGCTCTCGACTGTGAGTGTCAACACCGCTTCGTCGGGGGCGCTCGTGACGGTGCCCTTCCCGCTGACGGTTATCGTGTCAGGAGCTCCGGCAGCGACTGCTGGCTGGCTGGTGACCATCGTCGCCTCCTTCGAGTCGTCTCCACATCCCGCCATCAACAAGAGCAGTGGAAGCCCTGCTACGAGGACAAGGAGGCCCAACCGCCCAACTAGCCGACCGCGGATCCCACGGCTCTTCGGCCAGGGAGAGTGCGCGGGTTCCGTTGATACCCCGGCCTCCACAGCCTCATCGACCCGCTGCTTCCTTCCCTGTGAACCCGAGTTGCTGCTCATGCCCCACCCCTTTAGCGCTTCATCCCCTGATCGCTAACTCGAGGACCGCCCGCTCTATGGTCGATCCGTGATCCATGAGACGATGAGTCGTTCCAAGGTGGTTCCTATGCTCCCACGCGCAGGCAGGGACGACGCTGGGTCGGGGGATCAGGGACCTAGGCGCTTCATGAGGTCTTCAAGCTCCCCCGCATCTTTGAACGGCAATTCGACCACGCCTCCCTTCCCCCTCATCTTGACCCGAGGGACGACCCCAAGAGAGTTGAAGAAAGCCTCCCGCACTTCATCGGCGAACTCCGGGTCAAGCAACGGTCCAGCCGTCACAGCCGGCGATCCGGGTCTCTCCGTCCGGCGGCGGACTTCGGCCTCGACCTGTCGGACGGACATCCCTTTGTCCACCGCTCGACGAGCGAGCTGCATTTGCTCTCCTCGCTCCGTCAAACCAAGAAGCGCGCGCCCGTGACCTTCGGAGAGAGCCCCGCTGGCCAGAGATTCCTGGATGAGGGCGGGGAGTTCGAGCAGCCGCATCTTGTTCGCGATCGCCGAGCGGCTCCTGCCCACGCGCGCGGCAAGGCTCTCCTGAGTCACCCCAAGATCCTCAAGAAGCACCCGCAAGGCATACGCCTCGTCCACCGGGTTGAGTTGCTGGCGAACGACGTTCTCCACGAGGGCGAGTTCGAGACTCTCGACGTCAGAAGCGCTGCGGACGATTGCCGGGATGACGGTGTATCCAGCTTGTTGAGCGGCACGCCACCGACGTTCCCCAGCTATGAGTTCGTACTCGTCTTCGACCTTTCTCACGATCACGGGCTGAACTATGCCGACCGAAGCGATAGACGAGGCTAGTTCCTCAAGAGCGGCAGCCTCGAAAACGCGACGCGGTTGTCTCGGGTTCCGTCTGATGACTCCTACGGGAAGATCGATGACCCCCGTATCGTTCGCGGGCACCGACGCCGCTGTCGCAACATTTTGTGCGGAACCTGTTTCGTCCTCCGCCCCTTCGCCGAGAAGGGCGGCCAGTCCTCTGCCCAGAGCCGGTCTCTTAGCCATTGCTGACAACCTCCAAAGCAAGATCGAAATAGGCGTCGGAGCCGACGCAATACGGATCCAACATCGACACGGGGATACCGTGGCTGGGCGCCTCCGCCAGCCGCACGTTGCGCGGAACCATCGTGCGAAAAGCCAGGTTGGGGAAGTGAGTACGGATCTCCAATTCCACTTGCCTGGCGAGCGTGGTCCTCAGATCCATCATGGTCAGGACCAGTCCTGCTATCCGAAGCGAAGGATTGAGGCGCTCCTTGACCGCCGTGATGGTCGAGATCAGTTGGGCCAACCCTTCAAGAGCGTAGTATTCGGCTTGGACCGGGATGATCACTTGGTCCGCGGCCACAAGGGAGTTGATCGTGAGCAGGCCCAGGGAAGGCGGGCAATCGATGAAGGTGTACGTGTACTTGGATTGCAGACCCCTGGCCTCGTTGAGCGCCTCCCTCAGTCGTAACTCCCGTCTCTCGAGAGCGGGGAGCAAGACGCTGGCTCCCGCCATATCCGGAGACGAGGGGGCGACGTCCAGGCCCGGCACGCACGACTCGCTGATTATCGCGGCGAGATCCTCCTCGCCCATGAGGACCTCGAGCATGCTCGGTGCACCTTTGGGGACCCGGACCCCTACGCCATGGGATGCATTTGCCTGAGCATCCATGTCCACAAGGAGGACGCGCGCGCCAGATTGGGCAAGGCTCGCCGCCAGGTTGATAGCGGTTGTGGTCTTCCCCACCCCGCCCTTCTGGTTTGCGATAGCGTAGATCAGAGCCGTGCCTTTCTCCCGGCAGATGCTCCTATCCGACCCCGACGCGGCCTCTGTGCTGCCCCAGTCTGGGCGACCAAGAAGCTTCTCTTCCTCACTGGCCCTCGTCTACCACAGTCGCGCCTTTGCGAATCTTGTGCGGAGCCGCATGGCCTTGCCGTTCCCGCGCGCATTTGCAGCCCTTTCAGCAGCCCAGAGGACGCTTGCCAGGTATGCCCGGCCGCCGTGGATACCGCCCTGGTGTCGCGCGAGTCTTCCGCCCCACATACGCAAGCCGATTCTCCGCGCCGGGGAACGGGCGTAACCGCACTACCTCCAGGTCCTCACAGCCCAGTATACCCAGAGCTATCTCAGCTTGAATACGCTCTTCGTCCGATATTGCCCCCTTCATAGCCACCATCGCACCCCCCACGGCGAGCAACGGAAGTGACAACTCTGCCACCACCGGCAATGCGGCCACCGCGCGCGAGACGACTACGTCATGGGTCTCTCGACCTTCGTTTCGGCCGTAGTCCTCCGCCCGAGCGCAGCGGACCTCGACATTCTCGAGAGCAAGCGCCACAGCGGCTCGCTCGATGAAGTCGCACTTCTTGTGCTGGGACTCTACGGCCACGATGTGTGATGCTGGAAGGGCCAGGGCAAGCACGAGAGCCGGCAGACCCGCTCCTGAACCCACATCGGCCACGCGTCTGGCCGAAAGGACGCACTGCAGATCGAGTAGCGACAGCGAGTCCAGGAAGTGGGTACGTTCGACCTCTTGAGGATCGGTCAACCCGGTGACGTTGAACCCCGCGCCAAGTATCAAGTCGCCCAACAGAGCAAGCCGCTGCCGAGCTCGCTGGTCAAGCCCACGTTCGGCATAGGCCTGTAACTCGGTCAACTCCAATAGCCGCCCCGCTTAGCGGTCTAGTGAGACCGGTCCTGCCTGAACATCCATCCCGCCAGCGTTCTTGCGAGACCGATGCAGATGCACCAGCAAGACAGAGACATCGGCGGGAGAGACCCCCGGGACTCGTGACGCCTGGCCGAGAGTCACCGGGCTCAGACGGCTCAGCTTGTCCTTAGCTTCGTAGGTCAGCCCTTCCAAGGACCAATAGTCAAAGCCTACCGGGATCTGCAGTGTCTCGGTCGTACGATGCCGCCGTATCTCGGCTGTCTGCCGCCGTATGTAGCCTTCGTATCTCGCCTGTATCGCCAGTTGCTCCGCCACCTCCGAAGGAGCGGACGAGATGCGCTCTCGATCTTCTTCTGACACGAGACGGAGCAGATCATCGAATGACACCTGTGGTCGCCTGAGAACTCTGGCCGCTGGCTGAGACTCCTCCAGGGGCGGGGTCCCTAGTGATTCTAGAAGGGTGTCGGTCGTGTCGGTCGATTTGACCTGGACCGCTTCCAGCAATTCCGAGTACTCCTTGATCTTACGCTGCTTCTCCTCGACGGCGAAGAGCTGCTCGCTTGTGAGCAGCCCCAAACCATGCCCCAGAGACGAGAGTCGTTCAGCGGCGTTGTCGTGGCGCAGAAGTAGCCGATACTCCGCTCGAGAAGTGAACATACGATATGGCTCGTCCACTCCTCTGGTGACCAGATCGTCGATCAGGACGCCGATGTACGCTTGATCCCTGCGCAATACGAAAGGGGGCTCGTTCCGAGCGTGAAGCGCAGCGTTGATCCCCGCCATCAGACCCTGTGCGGCTGCTTCCTCGTACCCAGAGGTTCCGTTGATCTGCCCGGCGGAGAACAGGCCCCTCACTCCTTTGGCCTCAAGGGAAAGCGTCAGCTGCTCGGGTGGCAGGTAGTCATATTCGACGGCGTAGCCGGGCCGCACCAGCCTGGCCCTTTCCAGCCCGGGGGTCGCGTGGATGATCATTTCCTGCACGAACACTGGGAGACTCGTCGTCAATCCCTGGAGATACATCTCTTGGGTGGTGACGCCTTCCGGCTCCACGAACACCGGATGATGCTCCTTTTCCGGGAAGTTGATGAGCTTCCGGTCGATCGAGGGGCAGTATCGAGGACCCTTGCTGCTTACAGAACCGCTCTTGAGCGGACTCAAGTGAAGATGCTTGGCCACCACCTCATGCGTCTTGGGGGTGGTATGAGTCAGGAAGCAGGGCACCTGCCGGCGAGGAGCCGGGGTGTGCCAATGCGAAAAGCTCAGGTTCTCGGAATCGCCAGTCTGGAGCGCCATACGTTCGCGATCGATGGTCGTCCCATCAATGCGAGGCGGTGTGGCCGATTGAAACCTATCGAGCGTTAGACCTACCTCGCCCAGGCTCTGAGACAGGCGCTGTGCCGGAAGTTCTCCCACTCTCCCCGCGGCATAGCTTCTGTCGCCGATGACCACTTTGCCTCCCAAGAAGGTTCCGGTAGCCAGAACCACGGCGCGCGCCCGTAATCGGCGGCCGTCGGCAAGCTCCACTGCCCTGATTGTTTCACGTGAAACATCAAGAACTGCGGCCTCACCCTGAACTAGGTCGAGACCCGGTGTCCGCGATAGTGTGACCTTCATCCAGTCCTCATAGAGCCGCTTGTCGGCCTGGGCCCGTAGAGCTCTCACCGCCGGCCCCTTGGACGTGTTCAGCATCTTTATTTGGATGAAGGAGCGATCGATGTTGCGCCCCTGTTCTCCCCCCAGCGCATCGACCTCACGCGTCAACTGACCCTTGCCAACTCCTCCGACCGCTGGATTGCAGGGCATAAGGGCGATGTTGTCAAGGTGGAGCGTCACCAGCGCGGTCCGACAGCCCATCCGCGCCGCTGCCAGCGCAGCCTCGCACCCGGCGTGACCGCCGCCCACCACAACGACGTCATACGTCCACTCTCCGTGTGTTGGCGTCACCAGGTCACCTGGTCGTGTATTCCGTACCCCGACCCCGCGTTCGACGGGCCTGAGCCCGCCGAGCGATGGCAACTACTGGTGCCGCCAGGCGCGAATGGGTCCGCAATGCCATGCCCGTCCCCTGAAAGGTCGTCTCCGAGACCAGAACGGGGACCCGAGTGGGTGCTCTCGCCCTTCGATCCACCGCTGCTGTTCAGCAGCTCGCGCGCCACCGCCGTTCCTACAAGTGCACCCGACCGAAGACTGCGGAGATAGTCAGATTCTCCCGCGGCTCGGCCAGTCGCCCACACTGGGGGCTTATGCATCGCTTCGAGCAGAAGCCTGCCATCAGGCTCCAAGCCTTTCAAAGCCTGTGCGCGCACAGTGTGCTCGAGGCGACTCGCCGGCGCGCCGTGATCTTCACAGCGCCCGATACTCTCTGGAGCTGTGGCTTCCATACCGTCGAGAGCACGTTTCCCTTCGGAAGAAAGATGTATCTCCCCCGTCGTCCTGCCATCTGGGGCGGCCAGCGGCACCGGTGCCCCGCCAGCTCTGTCGCTAAACACCATTCGGGTAAGCGGGAGTTCCTTGCTCCGGTGCGCCGCCGGGGGGTAAGATTCGGGCCAGCGACCGCTCAAGCCGTCATCGCCATCCGCGGATCCGTGCGAGAGAGCTTCGGCCAGGACCCGCCGAACCTGTTCCAGCCCCGGCTCCTCAAGGTCAGCAAGACGACTTCCCGCCTCCTCCAACAGGGCATGCACTGAAACCACTTTGTCCACCATGCGGTCACTGCCGGCCGCCGCTAGGGAGTCGGCCAGTCCCGTCGCGGTGCCTGGGAAACGGGCGCCGACTTCAAGCGACACTTCGGCCAGCGACGCCCCCAAGGCCTCCAAAGCATTCTTCAACCCATCCGCGGGGGTCTCCCCATACCGCCCAGCCCGCTGGGAGTCGGCTCCCACGCTAATGCGGCCACCAAGCCCCAGTCCCACCGAGAGGATGACCGCATCGGCCTCGAACACCTCCCCAAAAATCGTTTTCACAGCCGCTCTTCCCGTAGACTCGGTGTCTACATTGCGGTGATCCTGCGAATCCCAGTCCTGCTGTCTGCCACACTCGATCCTCAAGTCGGTCACCAGACCCTGCCTGAACTCAAGCCCTTGTATCCGCTCAAGAGCCCGCTTCGTCTCGATGCTGACCGCACGTCTATCGACGAGCAACACGGGCATCCCGCTCGCAGGCACCGCGGCCGAGGTCAGCCAGGCCTGGCGCAGAGCCCAGGGCAGCAGCGCCATCGTCTCAGCGATCTCGCGCCAGCCGTCAGGCCCGGCCACGATCTCAGGGCCATAACCCGGCAGGCCCACTCTGTCCATGGCGCTATTTACCAGCGTCACGTGCACCCCCGCACCGGCAAGAATGGCTGCGCATGCGCAGCCGGAGACCCCGGCTCCCACCACGACCGCAGACGGGTGTTCTCGGGGCATCCTCCGCACCCCAGTCTCTCGTCGATGCACGGAGCCCTCCACTACTTGCCTATACAGAACCTGCTGAAGATCTCGTCCAGAAGATCGGGGGTCAGGTCCTCGCCCGTCATGCGGCCTAGTGCTTGAATCGCCGCCCTGATATCTTCGCAGACCAGCTCTTCATCCCTGTGCTCGGCAGCGCCGGATAGCGCCGCCGCGGTTCCCCTCAGGGCCTCGGCAACCAGGACACGCTGGCGCTCGGTAGCCAGCACCGGCTCTTCAAGACGCAGTCCTTCACCGCCCGTTATGATCCGATCGATCGCGGAACGGAGCTCCTCCATGCCATCTCCCGTCAAGGCCGAGACCACGCACACACTTCGTGCGTCCGCCCCGGCATCGTTGCCGCCACCGGGAAACACAAAGTCGAGGCCCTCTGTCTTCGCTCTCGGGGCCAACGGTCTGCCAATTCCGTCGCCGCCCTTCACCCCGTCGTTTCTGGCGGCCCGTACGAGATCGCTCTTATTGGCTAAGACGATCGACCGAGCCAGGTCCAGGCTATCGAGCAGCCTTGCATCGGCTTCGTCCCATGGAGCCGAGAGATCGAACACAGCCAGCACAAGGTCCGCCTGTTCCATCGCCCTGATGGAGCGCTCGACCCCCAGCTGCTCAACGCGATCGCCGCCGGTTCTCATACCGGCCGTGTCGACCAAGTGAATGGGGATGCCCCCGATCTCCATGAGCTCTTCCACCGTGTCTCGCGTCGTTCCGGGAATCTCCGACACGATGGCCCGTTCTCTCATGAGGAGAGCGTTCAGCAGGGAGCTCTTGCCCACGTTCGGCTTGCCCACGATGGCGGTGCTCACTCCGTGCTCCAGAGCCCGGCCGACAAAAGCGGTGCGCACTAGGTGCTCAAGATCTTCGCGCACTGAAGCCAAGGCTCCTGCCAGCGACTCCCAATCCAGCGGATCCACATCCTCATCAAAGAAATCCACCGTCGCTTCGATCTGGGCGAGAAGACCCACCAGTTCTCTTCGCAGGGAGCGAAGTCGATCCGAAAGCCCCCCCTCCAATTGACGCACCGATGCCCGCAGAGCTCCCGAGCTTCGCGCCGCAACGATGTTTGCCACACTCTCCGCTTGAGTCAGATCGATGCGCCCGTTCAGGAAAGCCCGCCGGGTGAATTCCCCCGGCTCCGCGAGTCGGGCTCCCAAACGGACCAACAACCGCAGCACACTCCGCTGTGCAGCCAGCCCCCCGTGGGAATGGAACTCGACCACATCCTCACGAGTGTATGACCGCGGAGCCCGCATGACTGCCAGCAGAACCTCGTCGATGTGTGACCCATCATCGGGATCCACCACGTGCCCGTACAGGAGCCGATAGGTCTCCCCGGGGGCCAATGGCATACCCCGACCTGGACGGAACGCGGACTGGGCGATGGAGATCGCATCGGGTCCGCTCATCCGCACGATACCGATGGCCCCCGGCCCGGTGGCCGTCGACACGGCCACGATGGTGTCTTCGCCCCACCCCGCATCGTCAAGGCTGGCCTGGTCTACGGCCGGCCGCCTGCCGAACATCTGAGGCTGAGCGCTCGGGCCCTTTCGATCATCGTAAGCGTGGGACATCTGGGACTCGTCTCGCTGGTTCGTGCTTCCTGCTGGTTTCTGGATTCCGGCGACTTCATGTGGGCAGGGGGTGAGATGATGCCAGAAAACGAGCCGGCCTCTCACGGTCCTTGGCCCCGAGAACCCGCGTTGCGACCGATCGCCGCCCCGTCGGCATGATCAGTGAGTTGTCGCCAGCGGTCCTTCGACAGAAAGGCTTTCCAAACCACGCGAGGCGACTCCGCGCCGGCGTGAGCGCCTGCAGCCGGACGAACGTCTATGAGGGCCGCCTCACGTGCGGGCCTGGTCACCGCGTACGCGCGTCAGCATGCCTCGTCGCACCTTACGGGCGAGATCACCACAGAGCGGTTGGGTTCACGCCCCTGGCTGGCCGTGACTACGTCATTCCTCCCTTTGAGCGAAAGGTGGACGATCTTTCGCTCAGCAGGGCTCATGGGGGCAAGCTCCACCGGTCTTCCTCGTTTGGTTGCCTCCTGGGCTTTGCGAAGGGCCACTCGTTCGATCTGTCGCCGGCGGCGCTCCTTGTATCCCTCAGCATCCAACTCCACGTGTTTGCGCCGTGCGTGTGCTCCAGGAAAGACGGCGATGCTGGCCAGATACTCCACGGCATCTATCGTCTGACCCCGGCGGCCGATCAGGATGCCCAAATCCTCCCCGGTGATCTCCGCGCGGAGCTCGTCGGGGCTCTCGTTGATACGCACCTGCGCGACCAGTCCGAATTCCGTCAGCACCCGCCGCAGAAAGGCGCGGAGGCGCGCCACCTCGGCACTATCGGCAGATCCGTCCTCGATATCCCCGTCGCTGGCTGGCTTCAGGTACTCGTCGTCGTATTCCTCGGCTTCGTCGTACTCGGTGTCCTCTTCGTCGATGAGGAGTTCCGCCGGCTGAGCATCTGCCTCGGGCCCGTAGAAATCGAAAGCTTCGTCCACGAGCGCGACCTCCACAATGGCGTCGACAGCTCCCACCCCCATGAACCCCTCCTCGGGAGGGATGACGATGGTGACCTCGTACTGATCCTCGGCGAGTTCGCCGGGGGCAAAATCAAGTTCAGCCAGAGCTCTTTGGACCGCCTGCTCCACTGTTCGGCCGCTGGCTTTTGCTACCTGCTGTCTTCCTTTGTGTCCCTGATGTCCCTGGTTTCTTCCCACCGGTCTTGCCTCCACTCTTCCCAGCCGGTTTCGCCGGGGCCGAACCTTTCGGCTTCGCAGTCTGCTCCTTAGCCGGAACTACTGACGCGATGACGGGAACCGGCATGACTCTCTCGGCGATGTATTGCTGAGCTATAGTCCACAAGTTCGATGTGAACCAATAGATCATCAAACCTGCGGGCCACCTACCTATATACATGAAGATACCTACCATGATCGGCATGAAATAGGCGATCATCTTCTGTTGACCCGGGCTCTTTCTGGCGGTTTGCCACGAAGCCACGAACTGGCTCGCGATATAGAGAAACATCAGGAGGAGGCTGAACTTGGTGATATCCGGTATCCATAACCAACTGACCGGATAATCGGGAGAACCTGGAGCGAACGCACCGGCCGAGGCACCAACGGCTCCCTGCGCCACTGTCTTTCCCGCGTTGTTCAACATGATGTAGAGCCCAAAGAACACGGGCAACTGAAGAAGCAGGGGTAGACAGGAGCCAAAGGGGCTGACCTTGTTCTCCTGATAGAACTCCATGGTCTTCTGATTTAGGACCTGACGATCGTTCTTATACTTCTCCTGGAGGGCCTTAAGTTGCGGCTGCAACGCCTGCATCGCCCGCATGCTCTTGATCTGGCGCCACGTCAAGGGGATAAGAGCGATCCGTACAATCACCGTTAGCAGCACGATCGACCAGGACCAGCTGATCCCCAGGTTCTCGTGAAGGAACTTGAGGATGTAAAAGAAGAAATCAGCTAGCGGCGTGAAGACGCTGTAGATGCTGCTCATGCCGCTCCCTAAGCCGTGCCCGTCCGCTGGCGTCTCGGCCTTCTGTCCCGCGACACCGTCCGAGGACCACCCGAGTCTTCCCTTGGGCGGGGAGCGAACAGGGCCTGGCGCTGGATCGGGTCATATCCCCCGTAGCTGAAGGGATTGCAGCGCATGACCCGCCAGGAAGCCAGGACCAAACCGCGCAGCACACCATACTCCGTGAGCGCATCGACGGCGTACTGGGAGCAGGAGGGGTAGTACTTGCACCGCCCCGGGAGCCCAGGCGAGATGAATACCTGGTAGCCGCGCACGACCCAGATCAAGAGGGCCCTAACCGGTTTCCGGTGACCGATCACGAGGACTGCCGACGCTCCTCTCCGGAGACGACCAGAGAAGCCTTGCGAAAAACTTCAAGTAGCTTGGCTTCCACCGCCCCGTAGCCTCCGGTCTCGAGCAATTCCACGATCGGTGCACGGGCGATCAGCACAAAGTCCATGTTCCCCCTGAGAGATGTGCCGTTAGAGCGGTACGCCTCCCGCAGTATCCGCTTGATGCGATTCCGGTCGACCGCGGTGCCCAGCCGCTTGGAAACGGAGAACCCGACGCGCGGCCCGAGCACGGCCTCCGCCGACCCGGGTGAAGAGCGCTCAAAATAGTATAGGACCAGGTACCTATTGGCAACAGATCGGCCCGAGCGATAGACGCGGGCAAAGTCCTCGGACCTTGAAAGCCGGCCGCGGGACCGATCCACGCCGGTCAGGCCGACAGACGTTTACGACCCTTGTCGCGCCGGCGCTTCAGCACCGCTCGGCCGGCGCGGGTGCTCATGCGCGCACGAAACCCGTGAGTCTTCTTGCGTTTTCGCTTGTTGGGCTGGTACGTCCTCTTCACGCTTCCTCGCTTATGGCTCGAGCGCCGCAGACACCATTCGCCCGCGGGCACGCTGTCAAGACCATCCCTCGCGGCGCCCCGGGTCCGCCCCCGGGCGCCGTCTTAAGAAGGTGGCGAAGTATACAAGGCCGGTCTCCCCCCGTCAATCAGGCGAATTGCCTCACCTAAAAAGTACTTGAAATCCTTTCGTTGCCTCAGCTAAGGAGGTACTCGAAATCGACTGCCGATTGTCTTGCTTGAGACGAGGCCCCAGCGGGGGGTCCGAGCAGGCAAGGAGGTGGCCGACCGGTGGCGTTTTCTATGCAGGAAAGACAGGCGGTTCTGCGGGAGTTGGCGGGACGGTATCGGCAGGCGGGCAAGAAAGAGCGAGGTCTCGTCCTGGGTGAGGTGGTCAGGCTGTGCGGCTACTCCCGCGCCTATGCGGCGAGGAGATTGCGCCTCTATGCCCTCTACGGTACCCCGAAGGAGCCCCCGAAGCGGGCGCGAAAGCCGGTCTACGGCCAGGAGACCCTCATCCCCCTTCGCAAGGTCTGGGCCGTCTTGGGAGCCCCCTGCGGCAAACGCCTCGCACCCTTGCTCTCGGAGATCGTGCCCATTCTCGAGAGCTACGGCGAGCTGCACGTAAGTGCCGAGGCCCGCGCCAAGCTGCTCTCGGTCTCGGCGGCCACCATCGATCGTCTCTTGGCCGAGGAGCGAGGAAGCTACACACTCAAGGGCAAGAGCCGCACCAAGCCGGGTAGTCTCCTTAAGAGCCAGATCGCCGTGCGCACCTTCACGAAAGTGGGACGAGGGCCGGCCCGGATTCCTCGAGATCGATCTTGTGAGTCACGATGGCGGCCTGGCTTTAGGGCGACTGGATCCAGACACTCGATGCCACCGACGTCTACTCCGGCTGGACCGAGACCCGAGCGGTCAGAAACAAGGCCCAGCGCTATGTGTTCGCGGCTCTGCTTCATATCCGCAAGAACCTCCCCTTCCCGCTTCTCGGCCTGGATTCGGATAACGGAAGCGAGTTCATAAACGATCAACTCTCCCGCTACTGCCAGCACGAGGGGCTCACCTTCACCCGGGCCCGTCCCTACCGCAAGAACGACTCCTGCTTTGTGGAGCAGAAGAACTGGACGGCGGTCCGGCAGACGGTGGGCTATGCGCGCTACGACACGGCCGAGGAACTCGCCCTCCTCAACGAGATCTACGCCACCTATCGGCTCTTGCACAACTTCTTCTTGCCGCAGATGAAGCTCATCCAGAAGACGCGGCTCGGGGCCAAGGTCCACAAACGCTATGATGAGGCCCGGACCCCCTACGCACGTCTGCTTGCCTCGGGGTTCCTCTCGGCGGAGGAGGAGCAGTGCCTCCGGGTTCTCTACCGCACGCTCAACCCGGCGGCCTTACGACGGGAACTGGATCGACTTCAGCTCAGGCTGCAAGATATGACACGGCGCAAAGAACGACTCAGGCAAAAGGAGGTGAGAGCCGCCGGTGCTTGAGTACTTTATTCGTGAGGCAACGAATCACTTCTTGAGTACTTTCTTACGTGAGGCAATAGGTCAGGCAGGCCCCCGGGGGAATATAGACGCCACCTTCGACCCCGCCCCGATCGGGACCGCGGTCGGGCTCGCGACCGACGGTGAACGATCCACTGCCCTGATGGATACGGGACCGAAAGAGACCGCTCCGCAGCACCCTGCCCTATCCCGCCACAGGCGTACACAGGCACCTGGGGATACTGTGGAAAACATCAGGTTCAGGCTTCTTCGCGAGAACGCCTTCGTCGACCCTGTGGAACCCGTCTGGAGAGCACCCGCTCTCAGCGCACAGCGGGACGCCAGGCCCCGGCCCTAGCTGACCCCTCGCTGCCCTATGCTCGCTCTCACAGCCCCGCCACCGCTCTGTCGCGCAGCTGGGATCCGGCCGGTGGATCCCAGGTCGTTCTCGTTGCCGTCTTAGCTCGACCCGTCTCAGTGCTCTCACCTCCTCTCTGGTGCCCTTGTTCGCCCCTCTCGCAGCTTGTCGACCACCCCATCGAGCCGACCCAAGCCGCTAAGTCCTTGCCCTTGGCCCCATCTGCCGGCGCCGGCTCTCATCAGCCGCCCATTCGCGGTCCCTCGTCTCGAAACCTCTCCCGTCCTATGCGAGAGGCGGTCCCGCTTCGCGCGGGAGAAACCGACTTTCCCCATTTTCAACAGAAAACCTGCTCTGTGCGGCCATCAGGTTTCTGCTTTCTGCACGTTTTCCACACCTGTGGACACAGCTGTGGATAGACACGTCTTACCTCCTGCAAAAGGCCGATCTTTTCTCTAAGGAACACACCCCCTCACGAGCACTTCCGTCATCAAAAAACCGGAGATTCCGTGGTTCTCGTCCCGGCCACCCTGTGGAAAATCACCCCGTTGCTCGGTACAATGGCGAGGCGCTTTCGGCACATGCCGGACCTACCTCGCAGGGGGGGCCGAACACCTGGCCATGATCGTCGAACCGTCTCTTGAGACAGCATCCCCGGTCCAATCGACAACGGCCGCCGCCTCCTCTGTCGCGGATCCTGTCCCAGAGCACTCCGGCGGCACACGCGGCGTCCACGGTCCGCATCTCGCGGACGATTCCTCGCGGAGCGAGGACCCCCAAGAAGTCCTTCGTCTCGGCTCGCGGTTGGACCCGCCGCGCATAGCGGTATACGCGGAGCCGCGCACTCCTCCCGCCGTGGTCTTGATCAGCGATCTCCCCTTGACCGAAAACGTACCCGCTCTGATCGACGCTCTCGTGGGCCGCGCCTACGACATGTCCCGGCAACTGGGAGGGCGTATGCCGGTCACGGTCTTTCGAGAGTTGGTTGAGAACCTGGTCCATGCTTCGTTCGCAGGGGTGGTGATCACCATCCTGGATCAAGGCAACACGGTGCGCGTCAGTGACAGAGGTCCGGGGATCCCGGACAAAGAAGCCGCCATGCGTCCTGGTTTCACCTCCGCCGATGCAGACGCCAAACGATTCATCAGAGGGGTCGGCTCAGGTTTATCGGTCGTCAAGGAGACCCTGGCCGGCTTGGATGGGGTCCTCCATATCGAGGACAACCTCGGCCAGGGCACCGTCGTTACCGCGCGCGTGAGCCGCGTGGCCGAAACACCTCTCGCGTCCGCGACGGTCCCAGCCTATAATCTCTCTGAGCGCCAGCTTAAGACCTTACTGCTGACGGTCGAGCTTGCTCCGGTCGGTCCGACCCGCATCGCCCAGGAACTGGGCGTGTCTACCTCGACCGCGTATAGAGATCTTGTCTCGTTGGAGGAGGCGGGTTTCGTCATCTCTCAGGCGGCCGGACACCGTTCGGTGACCGAGGCAGGATTGACATACTTGAACGCCGTGCTATGAGGGGGGCGCTGCTCCGCCCGGAGCCCGCCGGGTCGCACAGACGGCGCGCAGACGCTGGGGAGAGATGATCGTGAACGGAAAGAGTCTAGATCCTATATGGGAGAGTGCTCTCGGGATCATCTCTGAGCATATCAACGAGGGGACGTTCCGCATCTGGTTCGAGCAGACCGTCGGCCTGGGTTTGGTCAACGACACGTACTCCGTCGGAGTCGCCTCCGAGTTCGCCAAAGACTGGATCGACTCTCGCTTTCGCGCCCTGATCGCGGACGCGGTCTCGCAGGTCGCGGGCCGGCCGGTGCAATGCGAGATCGTCGTCTCGCCCGATGTGTTTCGCGCCGCCGCGCCCGACGAGACTGCCGCCGCTTTTTCTCCCCAGGAACAGGCTTCCGGCCCTGACCAACGGGGATCGACGCAACATGTCGGCGGCCGGCGGGCGGATCCACTCTCCTCTGCCGACGGACGAGGCCAAGCCCGGTCCTCCTCCACGGCCGGCCGGGGAGACCGCTCCTTCGGCTCTGGTTCTCCCTCCCCCTCCGGGGCGGCCCTGACCGGCGGTAGCCTGGGCGCTTCCGGCCTCGTGGACAAGTACACCTTCGACACGTTCGTCATCGGTCCGTCGAACCGCTTCGCTCACGCAGCGGCGCTGGCGGCGGCCGAGACCCCCGGTACGCAGTACAACCCCCTCTTCATTTACGGGGGTGTGGGCCTCGGCAAGACCCACCTCCTTCAGGCGATCGGGCAGTACGTACTCCATCATAGCCCGGGACTCCGAGTGCGCTACGTCACTCTCGAGACCTTCACCAACGATTTCATCAACTCACTCCGTGACGACAGCATCGAGGGCTTCAAGAACAAGTACCGGACGATCGACGTCTTGCTGATCGATGACATCCAGTTCCTGCAAAAGAAGGAGCAGACCCAAGAGGAGTTCTTTCACACGTTCAATACGCTCTACGACGCGCAGAAGCAAATCGTCATCACGTCCGACAGACACCCCAAGGGTCTAGCCACACTGGAGGACCGGCTCGTCTCTCGCTTCGAGTGGGGGCTGATCACCGACATACAACCGCCCGACCTCGAGACGCGAGTGGCCATCCTACGCAAGAAGGTGCACAGCGACGGCATCCCACTCGCCGACGACGACGTTCTCATGTTGATCGCTTCCCGGGTGCCCACCAACATCCGGGAGTTAGAGGGCTGCTTGACCCGAGTGGTCGCTTTCTCCTCCATAAACAAGCGCCCCATCGACGTTGATCTCGCTCAAGAAGTACTTAAGGACATTCCCGAGACCGCGTCTACGCGCATCACCATAGACCTCATCCTGTCCATCGTGGCCGAGTCCACTGGTGTGTCCGTGACGGAGATCACCGGCGATAAGCGCTCCCGCACGGTCGTGGAAAGCAGGCACCTGGCGATGTATCTAGCCCGAGAACTCACCGATTTGAGTCTCCCGAAGATAGGCGACCAAATCGGCAATCGCGACCACACCACGGTGCTGCACGCCGTGGAGAAGATCGCCAAACTGATGCAGCAGGACCGTGACATGTACAACAGGGTCCAGCGCCTCACCACGAAGATCAAGAGCGCCTGATGGCGCCCTTTCCCCACCCCCCTGTCGATAACCTGAGCAAACCGTGTGCAGACGCGAGTCCTTTTTCTCCCTTGTCATTCCGTGCTCCACCGAGCACCGCGTCATCCACCCTTGCTCCCCAACTCGACCCGCGTTACTCACTCATCCTTTCCCTGCTCAAAAGGCATCCGCCTCACCTGTTAACATCTTCCACAGCACTTACTACACCCGCTATGCTCTTTACTAAGAAGCCTAGTAATAATAGGTGCAGACCGGACCGTATCTGCGCGGCCTCCATTGACGTCACCGAGGAGCACCGATGAAAGTCATCACACAGAAGGCACCGCTTGTTGAGTGTCTGGGGATCGTCAACAAGGCGGTCTCATCCCGCAGTTCTATACAAGTGCTCTCGGGAATCCTTATCCAGGCCCGTGATGACGGAATCGAGATGTCGGCGACCGATATGGAGATCTCTCTTCGAGCCCCGCTAGCTGGGCAGGTGGAGCGGCCGGGGTCGTTAGTGGTGCCGGCGCGGATAGTCACCGATATCGCGAGGAGTCTCCCGGCAGGCGAGGTCACGCTGGAGCAGCGTCCCGGCGAGACCCAAGTGGAGATCCATGCCGGAGAATCGCTGTTCAACCTGCACTCCCTGCCGGCGGTCGATTTTCCCCAACTGCCCACTCTGGTGGGGGAGGGCTTCACCGTGGCTAAGCCGGCCTTCATCGAGACGGTCGATCGAGTGGCGCCATCGGCCTCGCGTGACGAGACACGGCCCGTGCTCACGGGGGTGCTCATCCAGTTCGCGAAGAACTCCGTGCGCATGGTCGCTACTGATAGCTATCGCCTCAGTGTGAAGGAGACGCCTGTCGAGTCGTCGCTCACGGAGAAGCTGCAGTCCATTGTTCCCGCCCGGACCCTTCTCGAGCTGTCCCGGATCGCGTCGAGCGTGAGCGACGAGAGCATCACGATCTTGCCGGCGGAGAACCAGATCCTCTTTCGCGTCGGAGGGGTATCGCTCATCTCTAGGTTGATCGACGGCCAGTTCCCCAACTACAAGCAACTCATCCCCGAAACGTTCGACTACGAGGTGGCGGTCGACCACGACGAGCTGCTCGAGGCGGTACGGCGCGTCGGGCTGCTGGCCCAGAAGAACGCCCCCTTGCGTCTCCGCTTCTCCGACAACAACCTGACCGTGTCGGCCGAAGCCCAGGATGTGGGCAAAGCTCACGAGGCCATGCCCATCCAATACTCCGGCGACGATCTCGAGATAGGGTTCAATCCGGAGTTCCTTGAAGCCGGTGTGGCCGCGGTCAAGGAGTCCCCTGTCTATCTCCGGTTCATCAGTCCGCTTCGACCTGGTCTCGTCAAAGGGGCGGGTGACGACTTCATGTACCTGGTCATGCCCATCCGCCTGAACGACTAGCGCTTGCTCGCGCCGGCCGTGGCCGACCCGATCTCGATAGCGGTCCATCTGCCCATCACGCTGGGTCAGTTCGTCAAGCTGGCCGGGCTTGCTGGAACGGGGGGCGAGGCTAAGAACCTTGTGCTCTCCGGGTCGGTGCGGGTGAACGACAGGGTCGAGACGCGCCGGGGCCATGAGTTGGCCCCCGGCGACATCGTGGAGGTCGGGGGACAGAGGGCGCAGGTCTGGCTCGAAACGGAGCCCTCCGATCCCTCAATACCCTCGGAACCGATGCGCCCCTTGGAGCAGAGCTGAGCCTTGTGCGGCTAAGCAAAGTCCGGCTCGCCAACGTCCGCTCTCGGCGGGCCCTTGAAGTGAGCCTGGGACCGGGGCTCACGATCCTGGTGGGCCCGAACGGCGCCGGCAAGACAACGGTGCTGGAGGCCGCTACGCTCGTGCTTCAGGGGTCGATGCTCAGGCCCGGGACGACCCGCGATCTCATCACCAGGGGCGAAGACTACCTGCGGGTGGAGGTCGAGCTACGGGGTAAGGGGAACACCATCGTGGCGGCTGCCGCTCACTCGCGTGCCGGCGACCGCCGTCTGACCGCGGACGGGGCCCCGCTCGACGATGCCTCTCGCTGGCAGAGCATGCTGCCGGTCCGGACGTTCATCCCGGACGACCTGCGCCTGATCAAGGGAAGTCCTCGCCGGAGACGAGTCTATTTGGACGGTCTGGCCGGACGCTGCGACCCCTCGTACCCGGTCGTCCTCCGCCGGTACGAAGAGGCGCTGGCCCAGCGCAACACGCTTCTTCGGATCACACGGGGTGGCTGCAGTGGCGATCGAGACTGTCAGTTCGGCCCGTGGGAGTCGATGCTGGCGCAGTCGGGACTGGCGGTCGCGCACGGCCGCGAAGCCGCGTTATCTTCTTTCGTCGGTCTCTTCCAGCGCACGCACGCGGACCTCACCGGCACCGCTGCCGACACCCTCCGGCTCGTCTATCGCACTAACGTAGCCGGACTCGACGAGAAAGACTACGAGCAGAAGCTTGCCGGCGCGCGGGACCTGGACCGGCAGCGCACCTATACTCACTTGGGGCCGCACCGGGACGATCTGAGATTGATGTGCCGGGACCTCGACGTCCGCGAGTGTGCCTCCCAGGGCGAGCAACGCGCAGCCCTACTGGCGCTCGTACTGGCGGAGTGGGACTATTCCTGTGGCTCGGCGGAGTGCTCGTCGCAGCGGCCCTTGCTGCTGTTGGACGATGTCATGAGCGAACTTGACGAAGAACGCCGGCGCGCCCTGGTGGCCCTGCTGCGGCGCGATGGCCAGACGGTCATAACCACCACCGAGCTCCGCTACTTCTCGCCCGAGGAGCTGGCCGACGCTACGGTGGTGCAGCTTTCACCGGAGTGAGGAGACGGAGCGAAAGTGTGACGAGAAAACCTGCCGACTTCGAACGCTTGGGCGACCTCCTGAAGGACGGGTGCGGTCTGCCGCCCGGCTCTCCCGGCGCCGCGGCGGCTGAGACCAGGGGCACGGATGCGCGGACCGCCGACGGGCAGAGTGCGCCGCGATTCCTGGCTCTCGCTTGGCCTGAGATAGTGGGCGAGGAGGTAGCCGCCAACACTACTCCTGTCCAACTGAGGCAGGGCCGCTTGGTGGTCAGCGCGTCCTCCAGTGCTTGGGCGCAGACACTTCAACTCATGGGGGACGTCATCATCGCTCGCGTCAACGAGCGCCTCGGCCCGGGAACGGTTGAGAGGGTCATCTTCCGGCACGCCGGCTGGGAGGGGCGCGGAGGCCGAGTCGCCTCAGGAACAGACTGTGCCCCGGCGGCCGGTCCCGCAAGCACTGTGGCGGGCGAGGAAGAGGCCGCGATAGCGAGGGTGAAGGAGCTATGTCTTGGGCCTGAGCTGGAGGAGTCGATCCTACGGGCAGTCAGGGCCTCCTTCAGGCGAGCCTGAGTCTGCGCCGGGCTGTACCGGTCTGCCCCGACGTGCGCAGGGGTCTGTCGAACCTCCCTCCGAAAGCCCGCGAGGGGAAGAATGTCGTACGCTGACAGCGTATTCTTCAGGGTCGGGAGGGGGGGTGTGTGGTATCATGTGGAAGGCAACAACCGCACCCCCATATCGACAGGTCGGCCCTATATCCAGGCTTCCGGGAGCTCTGCCATCGGCGGCGCTTGGGCCGGGGTCCGGGGGCGTAGATCGGGACGCGAGTATCCATGTCGCGTGGCGGCGCGGCGAGAAAGAGGTCGCTCCAGCTTGGCAGAACACACGTACGATGTAGGTGATATCCAGGTCTTGGAAGGCTTGGAGCCCGTCCGCAAGCGGCCGGGCATGTACATCGGGTCCACCGGGCACCGCGGCCTCCATCACCTTGTCCACGAAGTGGTGGACAATTCTGTCGACGAGGCTCTGGCCGGCTACTGCACGCGCATCGACGTGACCATCGGCGCCGACTCGTCGGTGCGGGTGGTGGACAACGGTCGGGGCATCCCGGTCGGCATCATGCCCCAGTATGACCGTCCGGCGGTCGAGATCGTCATGACGAAGCTGCACGCCGGTGGCAAGTTCGGAGGCGAGGGCTACAAGGTCTCAGGAGGTCTGCACGGCGTAGGCGTGAGCGTCGTCAACGCTCTCTCCGAGTGGCTGACGGTGGAGGTCTGCCGGGACGGCTCGCGCTACCGGCAGAGGTACGAGCGAGGTGTGCCGACCACCGGTCTGGAGATGGTGGACTCCTGTGACGACTACTGTGGCACCACCATCCAGTTCCGGCCCGACTCCCAGATCTTCGATGATCTGAACTACAACTTCGGCACCTTATCGCAGCGCCTGCGCGAGGTGGCGTTCCTGAATCGATCGCTGCGCATCTCTCTGGTCGACGAGCGCGAGGATGCGGGCGAGGGTGGTGAGGGAAACGACCCGGCCGCCGATGCGGACGACGAAGACTACCCGGCGGCCGATGACGGAAGAGACGCCAAGCGTCGAGGGGCGACAGAGGCCTCCTCCGAGCCCGCGCTCGCCGAGCCCGCGTCGGCATCGGCGGTCAAGAAGCGTACGGAGCCGCGGTCCGTCGTGTACTGCTACGACGGCGGCATCGTCGACTTCGTCAAACACATCAACACGCAGAAGGACGGCATCCATCCGCGGATCGTGCATTTCGAAGGTCAGGAAGAAGGCGAGACCCGCGATTCCGCTCACACCGTCGAATTGGCCATGCAGTGGAACGCCGGCTACAACGACAACGTGTTCACTTTCGCCAACAACATCAACACCCACGAGGGCGGCAGCCACCTCTCGGGATTCCGGGCCGCGATCACCCGTACCATCAACGACTACGCGCGCTCCAAAGGGTTCCTCAAGGAGAAAGAAGAGAACCTGAGTGGCGAGGACGTCCGCGAGGGCCTGGTGGCCATCCTCAGCGTCAAGCTACGGGATCCCCAGTTCGAGGGCCAGACCAAGACCAAGCTGGGCAACTCCGAGATCCGGGGTTTCGTGGAAGGGGTCGTCAACCAGAAGTTCGCCGAGTTCCTGGAAGAGAACCCTTCCGACGCGCGCCAGATCATCACCAAGACCGTGCAGGCGGCCCACGCGCGCATGGCGGCGCGGAAGGCCCGCGACTTGACCCGTCGCAAGAGCGTGCTCGAGAACACCACCCTGCCGGGCAAGCTGGCCGACTGCTCTATCCGCGACCCGGCCTCCTGCGAACTGTACCTGGTGGAGGGCGACTCGGCCGGCGGCTCGGCCAAGCAGGCCCGCGACCGGAGCTTCCAAGCCATCCTGCCTTTGCGGGGCAAGATCATCAACGTGGAGAAGGCCCGGCTGAACAAGATCCTCTCCAACACCGAGATCCAGGCCATCATCAGCGCCTGCGGCACCAGCCTGGCCGACGAGTTCGACCTGGGGGCCGCCAGGTATCACAAGCTCATCATCATGACCGACGCCGACGTCGACGGAGCGCACATCCGCACCCTCATCCTCACCTTCCTGTTCCGGAACATGGTGGAGTTGATAGACGCCGGCTACGTCTACATCGCTCAGCCGCCGCTCTACCGGGTGATGCACAAACGCCAGGACTACTACGCGTTCAACGACGCCCAACTGGGCGTGCTGCTCGACCGGGTCGGCCGGACCGGCATCACCCTTCAGCGTTTCAAGGGCCTGGGAGAGATGAACCCGGAGCAGTTGTGGGAGACCACCATGAACCCCGACAAGCGCACCCTCCTGCAGGTGACGGTGGACGACGCCGCCATCGCCGACGAGATATTCACCACGCTCATGGGCGACAAGGTGGAGCCGAGGCGCGATTTCATCACCGAGAACGCACGCTACGTGCGCACGCTGGACGTATAGTGCCCGAGAATCGACGCGAGAAGTGACGCAACAAGGCAAACAGGACTGATGTGGAGACGCTGGAAGGCCGCATAGAGCAGATCGAGATAGCCGAGGAGATGCGGGCCTCGTATCTCGACTACGCCATGAGCGTCATCGTAGGCCGAGCCTTGCCAGACGTCCGCGACGGCCTCAAGCCGGTGCACCGCCGGGTGCTCTTCGGCATGCACGACTCCGGCATGCAGCCCAATCGGCCCTATCGCAAGTGCGCCCGCATAGTGGGGGACGTCATGGGGAACTTCCACCCCCACGGCGACCAGGCTATCTACGACGCCCTGGTCCGGATGGCCCAGGACTTCTCCATCCGCTATCCCCTGGTGGACGGTCACGGCAACTTCGGCTCGGTCGACGGCGACGCAGCCGCCGCCATGCGCTACACGGAGTGCCGGCTGGCGCGTATCGCCACCGAGATGCTTCGCGACATCGACGCCGAGACGGTCGATTGGACCGCCAACTACGACGAGAGCCGGGAGGAGCCCCGGGTCCTACCCAGCCGCTTTCCAAACCTGCTGGTCAACGGCAGCTCGGGCATCGCTGTCGGCATGGCCACCAACGTACCCCCGCACAATCTGCGGGAGGCCATCGCCGCCACCGTGGCTCTGATCGACGACCCTTCGCTCACCAGCATCGATCTCATGCGCTATCTGAAAGGCCCCGACTTCCCCACCGGGGGCTTGATAATGGGAATGGCCGGGATCCGCGAGGGCTACGAGACCGGCCGGGGCCGGGTCGTGGTGCGCGCCCGGGCCCACTCCGAGCCGCTGAAACAGGGTAAGACCGCCATCATAGTCACCGAACTGCCGTATCAGGTCAACAAGGCTCAGCTCATCGAGAAGATCGCCGAACTGGTGCGCGAGAAGAAGATCTCGGAGATCTCCGACCTGCGCGACGAGTCCGACCGCGCGGGCATGCGCATCGTGATAGAGCTGAAGCGCGAGGCCATTCCAAAGGTGGTGCTCAACAAGCTGTTCAAGCACAGCGCGATGCAGTCGACGTTCGGGGTCAACATGCTCGCCCTGGTCGACGGGGTGCCCAAGACTCTGTCGCTCAAAGACATGCTCCGCCACTACATCGCCCACCAGAAGGACGTCATCGTCCGCCGGACCCGATTCGAGCTCGACAAAGCCAGGAAGCGGGCGCACATCCTGGAGGGCCTGCTGGTGGCCATCGCAAATCTGGACGAGGTCATCCGCATCATCCGCTCCAGCGAAGATGCCGAGGCAGCAAAGCTGGGCCTGATAGGGCGGTTCGGCCTCAGCGAAGAGCAGGCGCAGGCTATCGTCGATCTGCGTCTGCGCAACCTCACGGCTCTCGAGCGGCACAAGATCGAAGAGGAGCACCGCGACCTCATGGAGCGCATCGCCTACCTGGAGGGTTTGCTGGCGAGCGAGGCGATGATCTACGACGTCATCAAAGAGGAGCTTCTCGAGATCCGGCAGATGTACGGCGACGACCGCCGCACCGAGATCCTCCCCTCCGAGGACGAGATCGACATCGAAGACATGATCGCGGTAGAGGAGATGGTCATCTCTATCACCGGCTCCGGCTACGTCAAGCGCCTGCCGGTCTCCACCTATCGCACTCAGCACCGCGGCGGCATCGGGGTCATGGGGATGGACCTCAAAGAGGGCGACTACATCGAGCACCTCTTCATAACCACGACTCACCACTTCCTGCTTTTCATCACCTCCCGGGGCAAGATCTATCGGCAGAAGGTGCACGAGCTACCCCTGGGGAGCCGGCAGAGCAAGGGACGGCACGTGGCCAACCTGCTGCCCCTGTCGCAAGGCGAGAAGATCAAGGCAGTCATCGCCACCAAGGACTACACCGACGCGAAGTACCTGGTGTTCGCTACCCAGAAGGGCATCGTCAAGAAGACCCGCTTTCTCGACTACGCTACCTCGTTGAAGGCCGACGGCATCATCGCCATCAATCTCGACGATGACGACGAGTTGGTGGCGGTGCGGCACACGAGCGGGCACGACGACCTGATCCTGGTGTCGAGCGAGGGTAAGGCGATCCGTTTCCACGAATATGACGTCCGGCCCACCGGGCGCAACACCATGGGTGTGCATGGCATGCGCATGCCCCGCGGGCACTGTCTCGTGGGGATGGCCGTGGCCGAGGACGACGCCGACCTCTTCTGCGTCACCAGTGGGGGCTACGGCAAGCGTACTCCTGCTTCCAGCTATCCCGTCCACAAAAGGGGAGGCCAGGGAGTCATCACCATCAGAGACAGCCCCGACCGGGGCGACCTGGTTGGCGTGACCTCGGTGCGGAACAACCACGAGCTGATGCTCATCAGCCAGGACGGTACGGTCATCCGAGTGCCGGTTGAGAGCGTGCGGACAACGGGCCGGAACACCATGGGCGTAAGGGTGATGAACCTGCGCGGCGCCGACAAGGTGTCGAGCATGGCCCGGGTGGTGGGCGGGTCCAATGGCAACGGGAACGGCAACGGCGGCCACGGCGGCGATGAGGGCGATGGCCACCCGAGCGATCCCCATCGCGCCGACGCCCTCCAGGATCAGGACGACCTCTACGAAGATGAGGCGGACGACCTGGTGAACGGCTCCGAAGAGGACCTGGACGCCTGACCTTCGCGGGGGCCTAAGAGAAGCGAACCCACCGGGAGGTGGGTTCGCGAGGATTCAACGGGGCTATGCCTTCAGATGTGTCCGGGTCATTTGCCTCCCGCAGCGACCCACGCGGCAAGAGCCGTGATCTGCTCCGCCGTGAGCTTGTCGGTGAACGAGGGCATGCTTTCTTTACCCGATTCGATGACCTTCTGTATGGTGTCCGCCGCACCACCGGGAACGTCCTTGTGGCAACTCGCGCAGTCCTTCGCGTAAAGGGTGGCGGCGTCGGTCACGTTTCCAGCGGACCCTGAACTCTCCGTCGTGGTCGCGGAGCTCTCCGTCGTGGTCGCGGAGGGCGCCGTCGTGGTCGCGTCGGAGCCCCCGCAGGACACGGCGACCAAGGCGGTCAGCAGAACGAGGACGAGCAGCGCGCCGCCGATCAGCCGGTTTCTCCTTCGCATTCATTCTCCTTCTTAGGTGCTTTGCGGCGAGGACACGAACATATGATATGCCCGCTCGTGTAAGGACAGGATAAGTCGCCCCGCAAGATGTGTCAGTCGTCACAGCTCGGCGAAATCGGGCTTCTGCTATCATCCTCCGAACAAAAAATGCTGGATTCCGCTCTATTCGAGCAAGGAGCCTGACCGATGTATGTCTGGTACTGGTCGCTCATCCTGTTGGTGCCGGCCCTTATCTTGGGTATCTATGCTCAGGCGAAAGTCAGCTCCAGCTTCAAGCACTATTCACAGGTGCCGTCGGCCCGGGGCCTGACCGGGGCCCAGGCGGCCCGCATGATGCTCGACTCCGCCGGTCTCGCCGACGTAGGCATCCAAGTGGCGGGCGGCCGCCTCTCCGACCACTACGATCCGCGGTCGCGCATGCTCACTCTCAGCCCCGAGGTGGGCAACAGCAATTCGCTCGCCGCGCTTGGGGTGGCCGGGCACGAGAGCGGTCACGCCATGCAACATGCGGAGAAGTACACCCCCTTCAGACTGAGAAGCTCTCTGGTGCCGGTGGCCAACATCGGCAGCCAACTCGGGTTCATACTGTTCATAGTGGGCCTGCTCTTCTTTAGGAGCGGGATCATGATGAACATCGGCATCGTCCTGTATGCGTGCGCTGTGCTATTCACTGTTGTGACGCTACCGGTGGAATTCAACGCCTCCAAACGGGCCATGACCCAGCTCTCCGACAGGAACATCCTCGTGGCCGACGAACTCACGGGTGCGAAGAAGGTGCTGAGCGCGGCCGCGCTAACCTACGTGGCGGCTGCTCTCATGGCCATCCTGCAACTGGTGCGGCTCATTCTCATCAGTCGCAGGTAGCAGTCGGGAATAGTAGCCGTGAGGCTGTAGCTTGGAGGGAGGTACGATGTCGGTACCGCGGGTGCTGCTGGTCCCCACACACAGGACGGGGCTGGCGAATGCGGTGGCGGCGGCGGTAGCGGAGATCGCGACCGCCCAGGGAAACCGCGTCCGCTATCATCACCTTGGTCCGCTCAGCCCGGTATCTTGCTGGGATCGCTGGGAAGGGACCGCCTTTCTCGACCCGGCCCTCTACGAGAATGAGTCCCTTCTCGGTCTCTACGACGTGGCCACCCGAGGTGCCAACCTTTCCCTGCTCTCCTCCAGCGTGGGTGCGCTCGACAAGCGGGAAGGCGCGGACTGGCTTCCTGTGGATGTGGCCCACCTGCTCGACTGCCCGGTGGTGGTGGTGCTGGACTGCCGGGGATGGGGCACGGGCATCCGGGCCGTCAGCGAGGGTCTCAAGTCATTGATGGTCGGACTGAACCTGGCCGGAGCCATCCTTTCCGGTGTCGCCGACCGGGAGCACTGCGAGCTCTTGAGGCGAGTATTCGCGGAGGAAGACCTGCCGGTGGTAGGGTGCCTCTTCGAAGGCGACGGACCCGAGTGGGAGACGGTGCCGCCGGGGGCTTGGGGTCAGCCCCTGGAGCCTGGCCTTCTGGAAGCGGTCTCCCGCCAGGTGGATGTCGGTGGATTGATCAAACTGGCCGGCCAGCGTGGGTTTCTCTCGCCGCAGAACTGGCTGGTGGACCGCGGAGGCGACGGACCCTTGATCATGGTAGCGGGAGGGAAAGGCTTCAGTCCCTGGAGCCGCGACTCCATCGAGGTATTGCGTTCGGCCGGAGCCCAGATCCGCCGCCTCGATCTCATCGAGGACGATGCGCTGCCGGAGGACGCGGCGGGCCTGGTCCTCGCCGGCACCGCCTGGCCCGCCGACTTGCTCGACATCTCTCTGAACCAGCCCCTTCTCCGCCACCTTCGCCAGCGCATCAGTGAGGGTCTGCCGACGGTCGCCCTCGGAGGGGGGATGCTTCTCCTGCTGAGCAAGGTGCAGGACTCTCTGGGTCGGACTGTGGATCTGGCCGACGTCATCCCCGCCGAGGGCGAGATCCTCTGGGAGATGGACGAACCCGGCTACGTGGAGATCACCGCCGAGCGGGACAATCTGCTGATGTCCACGGGCGAAAAAGTCACCGGGTGGGTCATGACCGACGCGGAGATCCTCATGCCGAACGGCGGCTGGGAGCCTCCCTTGACCGTGCGGGGCGCCGGGGAGTCGAGCGCGCACTTCGAGGGAGCGGGGACCAGCTCGCTCCTTTGCTCCAGGGTCTTCGTGCACCTGTCGGCGACGCCGGGTATGGCCTCCCACTTCGTCGAGGAGTGCGCTGCCTATGCGGCGCGCCGTCTCCAGACGGACTGAGAGCGGGAGGTTGGCCGGGCCGCGATAGTGCTGTAGCCTTTGAGGCTCATTCCAGATGGCGTGACGGCGAAACTAGAGGGACGGCTGTTGCACCCCTGCGGCGAAGAGGAGGGAACGTGTCGGCTACTAACGTCGATCCGGTGATCAAGCACTACCGCGACCAGATCTCGGACAACGATCTCAAGATCCTGGAGGCGCTCAACAGGCGGATCAAGCTGGTCAAGAGCCTCAAGGAATACAAGGAGGCTCAAGGTCTCAGCTTCTACGACGCCGCCCAGGAGGACTGGATCATCACCTATCTCTGTCGAGCGAACCGCGGTCCCTTGTCCAACGAGAGCCTGCGGGAGATCTATACCCTGATATTGCAGTTGGCCAAGCGCGATGCGGCCGCGGCGGGGGAGAAGATCTCGGAATAGAGACGAGCCCTGAGCGGAGGCGGACCCCGGCGGGGGACGGATCGCGAGCGGTTCAGAAATCCTCGGGGGACACTTCGTCGAGGAACTGCCTGAATTCCTTGACGATCTCCTCGAGGTCCTCCACCTCCTGGTCGAACTCGATCCCATTGGCGTCGAGCAATTCCAGGGATGCGAAGATAGGGGCGTCGGTCCGGACCGCGAGGGCGATGGCGTCCGAAGGTCGGGAATCCACCCGGATCTCCTGCCCGCCGGCCTCCAATTGGACGACGGCGTAGAAGGTATTGTCGCGCAGTTCGGTGACGAGCACCCCGGCTACGTTCGCCGAGAGTCGCTCGATGACGGATGCCAGCAAGTCGTGGGTCATGGGGCGAGGCAATTCGGCGTTCTGGAGCTTCATAAGGATGGCCGCGGCTTCCGGATGGCCGATCCAGATGGGCAGAAACCGATTCTTGCCCTCCACTTTCAGGAGGACGATAGGCTGCTTGCTCGCCACGTCGAAACTGACGCCGTATACCGTGACTCGTTCAAAGCCCTGCATGGCCACCTCGTTCCGCTGTCCCACCCTAGGTTACTACCGGTGGGCACCGGCGTCACCCTACGCTCCACCCTGACAAGGGCCTTTTCCCAGGTCTTACCCCGGTCCGGCCCTCTTCTTGCCGGGGTTCCGAAGCCCCCGAGGCTTCCTTGACATCGATTGGAATGCCGGTAAACTACCCGCGCATGGGCCTATAGCTCAGTTGGTTAGAGCGCACCCCTGATAAGGGTGAGGTCAGTGGTTCGAATCCACTTAGGCCCACCATCGTCCACTCGACCCTCAGGTTCTAGATTCTCTTTCGTGGGGGATTAGCTCAGTTGGGAGAGCGCCGCCTTTGCACGGCGGAGGTCGCCGGTTCGACCCCGGTATCCTCCACCTCGTTCGCGGGAGACATGCTGGTCGGCGGTCACCTAACGACGACCCAGCGAAGAGAGAGGCGCCGTTGATCATCCATCGGATACTAGCTGTTACGGACGGCACGGAGGCGTCGCTCCGGGGAGTGCTCGCTGCCGCCCAACTGGTGGAGGAGATCCATGCCGAGTTCGTCCTCCTCACGGCTGTGCCGGTGCAGCAGCACATGATTCTGACCGCCAATATGGACGAGCGTAGCATCCACCAGTATCTGGAGCGGACCGCGCAGGAGACGCTGACGTCGGCCCTCGATGTGTTGCGGCGGGAAGGTGTAGGAGCTGAGGTCAAGGTGGTCTACGGGCCGCCGCCCGAGACAATACTCGCAGAGATCGAGACCAGCCGGGCCGACCTGGTCGTCATGGGACGCGGCAGCCGGACCGAACCCAAGGATTTCCTTCTGGGTAGCGCCAGCGACCGCGTCGCCCGCAGCGTCAGGGTACCCATCCTGCTGGTCCCTTAGGGGGCCCGTCAGCTCCTCAAGCCTTTCCGGGCGCCGTCCGTACTTCAGTGGCCACCAGGTGATCCGGCCTGGGGGCGTTCTCGATACCGCCCGCCGATCAAGTTACTCGAACGCTGTCCGGCGCTCCGCACCGTTTCGTCCTCTGAGAGCCCACTACATCCTCTCTGAGCATACTGGTGTATTTCACTTGTTAAGTTTAGCAATATCTATTGCAAGACCAATGCATTTCGTCTATACTGCAACTGAGGACACATGGTAGGACAGCGTACAGCCCCAGTCCGGCGTGTGACCGAGCACTACAAGGCTCGCGTCAGGCTTCCGCTCTTCGCTCTCATAGCCCTATTGGGACCCGTGTTCTCGGGGATACGTTCGATCTCCGTCTGGGTCGTCTACGTCATCTTTGTAGTCCTCTATTCCCTATGGACCCTACGCCTCTCGCGCTCTTTCTCAAACGATCGTCGTCTCGGCTACCTTCTGTGCCTCACCGACGCCGCTGTCCTGTTGCCGCTGCTGGTGTGGAGCTCTGCGATCTCGCTGCAGATCGTCCTTGCGCTGGTGTGCGCCGGCGGGCTCGTCTTCACATACGAGGCCGATCGATCGCGGGCCACGAACCAAACGGGAGCAGACGGAGAGGCACCGGCTCTGCGTGGTCCATCTGCCCAGAACTGGCGGGCGAACGGCAAGCGCGCAGAAGAATTGAGCGCGGAAGTGCGTCTGGAACGGGCGGTCCGGACTCGCCTACAGGTTTTCACTGCCACGGGGGCGAGGTTCGGACTGGTGGTGCTCCGCATCGCGCGTTTTGAGGAGGCCGCTTCGTACTATGGGGAGGAGGCCTCTCAGAGGCTTCTGTCTGCCGTCAGCAGGCGGGGTCTGCGACTTCTTGGCCCCGATGCGCAGAACTTTTCCTTGCAGGGAGGGAAGGTGGCCTTTCTCTTCGAGACCGAGCCTAACGCCCTTCAGGGACACGCGCGCTATGAAGGCGGTTTCGCGTGGAGCGATCCGTACGACGTGGAAGGCCTGGCCATGACGGTCGGGCGCAAGGTCTGCGAGCACCTGGTCGACGGGCATCGAGTGGAGTGCGTGGTGGGATGGGCTGCGGCGCCGGCCGACGGTCTGACCGCCGACGACCTCCTGTACGTAGCCGAGACCGGGGCTCAGAGCACGGCCGCCTTCCGGCGGGTCGCGGGGGCCTCCGCGCCGGTATCCGAACGGGCACGGGCGGCCACCGGGTAGCGCCGACGTGCGGGTCGCCGGTCGGCCGGACCGCTTACTTGGCTCACGAAGGCCCCGGGCGAGGGCTGTGGTAGAGTTCCCCGCATGAGCGACCAAGCCGGCATCCAGATGGACCAGCGGACACTCCGGACGAAGACTGTCGGCGTGCTCATGGGCGGTCTCTCGGGCGAACGGGAGATCTCTCTGCGTTCGGGCGAGAACTGTCTGCGGGCGCTCATTTCCCGGGGGTACTTGGCGGTCCCGATCGACGCGCTGCGGGATGTGTCCCAGCGCCTCGAGGAGGCCGGGATAGAGGTAGCCTTTCTCGCCCTCCACGGACGGTACGGAGAGGACGGGACCATCCAGGGATTGCTGGAGATGATGGGCATCCCGTACACGGGCTCCGGTGTTCTGGCTTCGGCTCTGGGAATGAACAAGATCGCTGCTAAGAAGGTGGTGCGGGGGAGCGGCGTGCCTACTCCCGATTACCTGGAGATCAGGCGCGATGAGACGGCGGCTGAGGCTGCCGCTCGGATCGAGGCGGGACTCGGTCTGCCGGTCATGCTCAAGCCGGTGGAAGAAGGTTCGAGTCTGGGAGTGTCCAAGTGCAAAGAGACCGGCGATCTCGCGGAGTGCATCGCGAGTGGCCGAGCGGAGTTCGGGGCCATCTTCGCCGAACGGTTCGTGCCGGGCCGCGAGATCACCGTGGGGGTACTGGTACGAAACGGCCGGCCGGAGGCCCTTCCCATCCTGGAGTTGGTGCCCAAGAACGAGTTCTACGACTTCGAGGCCAAGTACACCGAGGGGATGACCGAGTTCATCCTCCCAGCCCGGCTCGAGCCGGGCGTCTACGCAGAGGCCCAACGGCTGGCGGTGGATGCGTTCGATGCCATCGGTTGCCGGGGTTATGCTCGGGTGGACATGATGGTTGACGGGTCCGGGGTGCCCTGGTTCGTGGAGGTGAACACGCTGCCCGGGATGACGGAGCTGTCGGACCTGCCGGCGCAGGCTCAAGCGGCGGGTCTGTCCTATGAAGACCTGGTGGAGATCATCCTCCTCACCGCCGGCGTCTGAGGTCGGTAGCACGATGGTCCAGGCCGGTCTCGTAGACGCTCATGTCCACATCTTCCCGGAGGAGGTCATCCGGGATCGAGAGGCTTACCTGGAGCGGGACGAGTGGTTCAACGTCCTCTATCGCTCGCCCGAAGCGCGTATGGTCACGGCGGACGAAGTCGTGACCCAGATGGATTCCGCCGGCGTCGAGATGTCGATCGTCTTCGGCTTCGCGTTCCGGGATCAGGGGTTGTGTCGCATGGCAAACGACTACGTGATAGAGGCCGTCGACCGGCACCCCGGCAGGCTGGCCGGTCTGGCCTGCGTCTCGCCCGAAGCCCCGGGGGCCTCGGGCGAGGTCGAGCGCTGCCTGGATCTCGGCTTGAGAGGCTGCGGGGAGCTGATGCCCGACGGCCAGGGCTTCGGCAGGATTCGGGGCGCAGGCGGAAGGACGAAAGGGGGCGGCCCCGGCCCGGCCGGCGGCCGCCCGGGGGGCGGGCTCGCGGCAGGGGGGCTCGCGGCAGTGGCCGGCTGTCTGCGGGAGCGCGGTCTCCCGCTTCTCCTCCACTCCAACGAGCCGGTGGGCCACCACTACGCCGGCAAAGGGGATTTCACTCCGGAAGCCTGCTACGCGGTAGCTGAAGCCTTTCCCGAGTTGACCGTCGTGTTCGCGCACATGGGCGGTGGGCTCTTCCTGTACGAGCTCATGCCCGAAGCGCGCGCGATCCTCACTCACGTCTATTACGACACTTCGGCTGTCCCGTACTTGTACGGTCCAGAGGTCTACGCGGTGGCGGTCTCGTGCGCCGGGGAAGAAAAGATCATTTTTGGCAGCGATTATCCCCTGCTCCCCCCGGGAAGATACCAGGGAGGACTGGACCGACTGGCCCCGAGCGCTCGCGTCGGCCGTCTCGGCCGGCAATGCGCGGAAGGTGTTCTCGCTGTGAGCGAAGGCGTCGACCACAGTCACGATCTGCAGCGGCTCCTCGAGGAGTTGGTGGCCGGCGACGCCGGTCTGGAAGACGTGCTGCAGAGGCTGCGGCTGCTGCAGGTCGCCCACCTGGGGGAGTTCGCCCGCCTGGACATGAACCGCGACCTGCGCAAGGGCGTGCCGGAGGTCATCTACGCTCCCCGCAAGAGCGACGCCGAGCTGGAAGCCATCACGCGCCGGTTCCTGGCCGAGCGGGGTCTGGCGCTGGTGAGCCGCCTGGAACCGTCTCGGGCCGAGGCGTTACGGCAGGCACTGACGAGGGACGCCGCCCCCATCGACGGCCTGAGCTTCGACTACAACGAGGCCGCCGGCGTGCTGTCGGCCCGGATGCCCACATACCGGCCGCCCGAAGAACGCGGTTGCGTCGGACTGCTCACCGCGGGGACCTCGGACGTACCCGTGGCCGAAGAGGCGGCGCTGGTGGCGGTGCACATGGGCTGCAGGGTGGAGAAGGGATACGACGCGGGGGTTGCTGGGATCCACCGGCTTCTGGAGCCGCTCACCCGGATGCTGGAGAAGGGAGCCGACGTTCTGGTGGTAGCCGCGGGCATGGAGGGAGCGTTGCCGTCGGTGGTGGCGGGCCTGGTGGACATCCCGGTGATCGGGGTGCCGACATCGACCGGGTACGGCATGGGTGGTGACGGCACGGCGGCCCTGTACTCGATACTGCAGAGCTGTTCGCCGGGACTGGTGGCGGTGAACATCGACAACGGGGTGGGAGCGGGCGCAGCCGCTGCGCTGATCGCCCGGCGACGCCCAGGTTGAGGAACCCGGGGAGGGATCATGGAGATCGGACCGCAGGATGAGCCAAGGGTCCAGATCGACGACCAGGAGCCTATCCCGATCGCGCACGCGGTCATCGAGAGAGACGTCCTGCAGACGCGGCTTCGTCGGCTGGTCACGGCGGACGGCGCGCCCGTCGAGCTGCCGGTGGGGGCCCGCGTCACCCTCTATGAGGGACCTTCGGTAGTGTTCGTGGGCCTGGTGGAAGAAGACCAGAGCGTCATCGACCTGCTGTCCGCGCAGTCGGACGACACGGCGGAGTTCGAATCGATCTGATCGGCGCCGCGGGCGGCCTATGCGAAAGGCGCCGGGGGCACCGTCCGCAACCCGAAGTGGAACTCCAGGTGATCGGTGATGCGCACCGCTGCTTGGCCGTCGCCATAGGGGTTGACCGCGGTCGCCATCGCCCCGTAGCGGTCGGGGTTTGTGAGCAGCGACACCAGCTCTTGGACGATGGCCGTCGTCTCCGTCCCCACCAGCCTGGCTGTGCCTGCCGCGATGCCTTCGGGCCGCTCCGTGGTGTCGCGCATGACCAGCACCGGTCTGCCGAGCGTCGGTGCTTCCTCCTGGATCCCCCCGGAATCGGTGATGACCACGTCCACCGCCTTCATGAGGTGGACGAAGGGCCGGTACGGGAGCGGCTCGGTGAACACGACCTGGCTCACTCCGTCGAGAACGCCCCTGAAGGTCTTTCGTACCAGTGGGTTGAGGTGGATGGGGAAGATGAAGGTGATATCCGGCACCTCTTCGCTCACCTGCTTGATGGCCAGGGCCACCCGTTCCATGGGCATCCCCCAGCTCTCGCGCCGGTGGACAGTCACCAGCACCTTGGGTCCGGGACGATCGAGAGCGGACGCGACGCGACGCTCCCAGGTAGGTGGAGCCGTCGCGGCGGTCGCCAGTAGAGCGTCGATGACCGTGTTGCCGGTGACGAGGATCCCCTCTGGGTCGGCGCCCTCGCGTAGCAGGGCGTCGCGGGCCGCCGCCGTAGGCGCGTAGTGGATCGCGGCCAGCCTGTCGGCGAGGCGGCGGTTCATCTCCTCTGGATAGGGGCTGTAGATGTTGTCGGTGCGGAGACCGGCCTCGACGTGGGCCACCGGGATCATGCGATAGTAGGCTGCGAGGGCGGCTGCGAACGTGGTGGTGGTATCGCCGTGCACGAGCACGAGGTCGGGCCTGGCGGCGTCGAGCAGGGGGTCGATGCCGCCCAAGACCGCCGAGGTTATGTGCCCCAGCGACTGGCGCTCCCGCATGATCTTGAGGTCGTGGTCCACGGGAAGCGAGAACGCCTCGATCACCTGGTCGAGCATCTCCCGGTGCTGTCCGGTGAGGCAGGTGATCACTCGGAAGGTCCCGCGGCGCTGCAACTCGAGCACCACCGGGGCCATCTTGATGGCCTCGGGGCGGGTGCCGAACGTGACGAACACCGTCGGTCGCAGGCCGCCTGCGCCGGCAAGAACGGCTTGGTCGCCGGCCCCGTTCCGGGCGCCGGGGCGAGGAACTGCAGTCACGTCACCTGTCACGATCGTCCTCCGGGCGTCATCGACTCCTGCAGGGACTCTAGCCCAGGGTCAGGCGAAGAGCAAGCGGGGCGGCATGTCCCGCAGTAGGCAGCAAAAGGCTATTCCGATAGAATTCCGAAGACTAGATGCACCGGGACAACTATCTGAAGGACGGTGGCGATGGCCCGCTTTCTCGATGAACGAGGACGCATCTTCGGCAAGGTGAACGTCGTCGACATCCTCGTCCTTCTCGTTATCATCGCGGTGGTCGTCTTCGCCGTGGTGCGTTTCACCGGGGCCAGTTCGGCATCCGTGCCTCTCAAAGTGACCTACACCGTCGAGGCCGTCCGCCAGGCGACGGTGGACGCCATACAGAACACGGTGGAGGTGAACGGGACTGTTAGGGACGAAGGAGGCACGGTCCTGGGCAACGTGGTACGGGTCGATGTCCGACCCACACAAGCGGAGTACTTGACGCCCGAAGGTGAGCTCGAAGCGTTCGACTCGCCCATCTTCAATGATGTCGACATCATCGTCCGTGGTGAAGGCTCAACGTCCGGTGTGAGCTCGCGTATCGGCAGTGTCCCCATGCTCGTGGGCAGGAAGGTCACCCTTAGGGGGAGTGAATTCGAGGTCCAGAGCGTCATCATGAAGGTCATCTCGGGCGAGGAGGCCCTGAAGTAACGGGCGCGACCATGAAGGGAGCCCGGCGATGAACGGGGCGCGGCCGTGAGTGTAGTCGCGGACTCGCTGTCCTATCAAGCCGTCCGGCGCACCGGCTCCTGGGCCGGGTCCGTCGCCCGGGACTCGTGGGCGGGCAGGTTCTTCCTTTCTCTGACCGGGAAGCCGAAGCAAACCTTCGCCGACAGCCAGGTCTTCGGCCTACGGTGGAGCGGTTCGCGGGAGCTGGAGCGGACCGGCCATTCCTGGAGCGTGCTGGTCATCTCCCGACCCTACCACTGGCTGCGGAGCGCGATAGGTGGCCGTGTCGGGGACGTCCGGCCGAGGAGCGCGTGGTTCGGCCACGGCACGTGGGTGGCGATACTGGGCGCAGGAGTCTTCGCGCTCGGCTGTGGCCGTCTTGCGGCTCTCCTCGCCGAGGGGGTCACGACCGATGACGCCGGAGCGACCCTGGCTGCGCCGCGGCTGATACTGGTGCCCGCCGCTCTACTGGTCGTGATCGGGGCGCTGCTGTTCGCCGCTGGTCCCGATGCAGTGCCGGCCCTGCGGACCAGCTTGGTGGCGCGTTGGGCCCGCTGGTTCGGTCGATCGGTGGTGGAGGGGCGGGCGCCGGACGCGACGCCAACGGGAGCGTCTGCGGCCGCTCCTGTCGCCGCAAAATCTTCCGCGGGCCGGAGTCCAAGCGCGGCCGGCCCCAGGGATCCGGGGGCGGCACCTCTCTGGCGGCGGCTGGCCAGTCCGCTCGCAGCCGGTGTGGTACTGGCGGCAGCTGCCGGACTGGCGGGGGGGCTGACGTATGGGTCGGGCGCCTTCTTCCTGGTGGTGTTCGTCGCCGCGGTCTGCTTCCTTGCCCTACTGCTCTGGCGGCCCGAGGCCTTACTCCTTCTGATAGCTCTGTTCCCCTGGGTGGACTGGATGGCGAGGCGAGGCCTCGGCGGCCTGGGTCCGGTCTGGGACGATGCCTTGCTGATCCTGGCCATCGTGTTGCTTCTGTGGAGCGTGATCGTGCCGCGGCGCTCGGAGCTCTGGACCGTCCCCATCGCCTTGCCGACGCTTCTCGCTTTCGCCGCGGCCATCGGCTCGGTGGTGATACGCGAGGTGCCGGGAGACGTGGCCTTCTTCGCCCTGCGGGTGCTGTTCCAACCGCTGCTCTTCTACTTCCTGGGATTCCTCCTTCCCAAGAACAGGCGGGTGGTCCAGTGGGTGGTGGCGGCGTTCCTTCTGGCCGGCCTCGCCCTCGCCCTTCATGGTTTGTACCAGTATGCGACCGATGCTCCGATGCCCACCCACTGGATCGATCTGCGGGAGGTGGGAAGTATTTCCACCCGGGCGTACTCCATCATCGGGAACCCCAACGGCCTCGCGGCTTTCCTGCTCATGGGATCCCTGCTCTCCCTGAGTCTCGCCCTGACCCGAGGACTAACGAAGCTCCAACGGTCGGCGATGGCCGTCGTGTGCGTCGTCCACCTGGCCGGAGTGGCGGTGACGTTCAGCCGGGGGGCGTGGCTGGGCCTGGGGGCCGGGATACTGGCCCTCCTCATCCTGGCGCACCGGCGTTATCTCGTCGCCCTGGTAGCGGCCGGAGTCTTGGGCTGGTTCGTGATCCCTCAGCAGTTCATCAATCGGTTGACGTTCGCCTTCAGTTCCACGTACATCGCGAAGAGTCTCATCGCCGGACGGCTGTATGTGTGGAAGATGGCTCTCGGCGATATCGCCGCCCATCCTCTCTTCGGGGTCGGTCTGGGTACCTTCGGGGGGACGAGCGCGACGCTCTTCAGTTACAGCCGTTTGTGGGTGGACAACTTCTACCTGCAACTGGGGGCTGAGGGAGGCTTGCTTCTGCTGGCCCTCTTCCTGTGGGTGCTCGTGCGGGGCGCCAAGGGTCTGCTCAAGGGTCATGCGGTGACGTCGGACCCGTACCTTCGTGGTCTCACGGCCGGGGTGTTCGGAGCCTGGGTCGCCGTCGCGGTCGCCAATGTCACCGCGAGCGTCTGGGAGACCCTGGTGGTAGGGGTGGGATTCTGGTTCCTGGCCGGCTTGGCGACTTCGGTGGTGCTGCATTCGCGTGAGGCCGCGGTGACAGAAGAAAGCTCGGGCGCCGCCGCGGCGAAGGCAGGGCCGGGTGCCGCCGTGGCGAAGGAGAGCCAGGGCGCCGCCGTGGCGAAGAAGGGCGCGTGATGGGACTCCGCGTGCTCCATGTGATCGGTGGCGGGGACAGCGGCGGGGCCATGACGCACGTGCTGCCGCTGCTTTCCGCGCTGCACCGCGCGGGCTGCGACGTGCACCTGCTGTGTCTGGGGGAGGGCAAGCTCGCGGAAGAGGCGGCCCGCAGGAGATCGTCCGTTGCCGTGCTACCGATGGGGCATGCGTGGGATGCATCGGTACTGAGGTCTCTGCGTCGCATAGTGTCCGGTGGCCCCGCCGATCTGGAAGCCGTGCGGGCTGGTGGGACTGGTTTTCCGCCACCGCATAGAGGGCTTCAGCGGCTCCTGTATTCCCGCTGGGACGTCGTGCATACCCACGGAATGAGGGCCAATCTGCCGGTACGCCTGGTGATGAAAGGGAGGAGGCCCGGGAAAGAGCGGCGGAATGGACCCTGTCTGTTCACCACGGTCCATTCCGATCTGCGGCTCGACTATGCCTCTCGGCAGCTGGCGCTGTTGTATCAGGGTCTTGACCGGGCTACGCTGCCTGCGGTCGATCGGGTCGTCTGCGTATCGGATGCGCTTCGCAGGCTGCTCGTGGAGCGGGGGTATCCGGCGGAGCGCCTGCTGACCATCCGCTCGGGGATAGAGTTGCCCGAATCTCCCCGAGACGAGTCAGGAGTGGGCGAGGACTCCGGGGCTCGCGCGTCTCGTGCACGGGTGGGTACGATCGCCCGGCTGGTCCCGGTCAAGGACGTCGACCTGCTCCTGGAGGTGGCTGCCCTGCTGCACCGAACCCAACCGGGAGCGGAGGTCGTCATCGTGGGAGACGGCCCGGAGCGGACCCGGCTCGAGGGCCGGGCGAAGTCCCTGGGTCTCGCCGGGGTGGTGCGCTTCACCGGTAGCAGGGACGACGTCGCCGCGATCATGGCCGGATGGGATGTCTACATGGTCACCTCTACCTTCGAGGGTGGGGTGTCGATGGCAGTGCTGGAGGCGATGGCCGCCGGCTTGCCGGTGGTGACGACCGCCGCCGGCGGCGTGGAGGAAGCGGTGAGAGACGGTGAGACGGGCTTCGTGGTGAGACGCGATCAGGAACGGGGCGCGCTCGCCGCTGCGCTGGCCGAGCGCGCCGCCGCAGTGCTCAGCGACCCGCGGTTGCGCGCCCGGATGGGAGCCGCCGGAGCGCGGCGGGTGCGCGAAGTCTTTGCGGTGGAGCGCACGGCTCAGGCCACGCTGCGCGCCTACGAGCGCTGTCTTGCCGCCCGGGACGCGCTGCTCTAGACCGGACGCAGAAGACGAGGAGAGCCTCGATGCTTCGTGGAAAAGACATAGTCTGCATTTCGTCGCTCGACTGGGATGCGATGTGGACCAGTAAGCAGCAGATCATGCACCGGCTGGCGCAGACCAACCGGGTCCTCTACGTGGAGGAGCCGGTCACCATGCTGGCGCCGCTCAAGGTCCCCTCCCGTTTGAAGCGCTGGGCGGCTGTCGTTCCAAAGTTGCAGAGGGCGGACGCGGGACTCTGGACTTTGACCCCGCCGCCGACCCTGCCCTTCGGCAACATGAGGCCGGGTCTCAACCGCGTCAATCAGACTGTGCTCGCACAGTACATCCGCTGGGCGATGGGACGCTTGTGGTTCGACGAGGAGTACATCCTTTGGACGTACCTGCCCACCTCGCTCGCCCTGCTTGACAGGCTGGGGGCGGCGCCGGCCGCGGATGCGGCCGGCGCCGCCCCCGAAACCCCGCGCGGGGACGCCCACCACGGTCGACGTGAAGACCGGCTCCCCTCCTTGGTGGTGTACCACTGCGTGGACGAGCACTCCGCCTTCCCCGGGTTCGTGTCTCCTGAGGTGGTAAAGGCCTACGACGACGAGCTGACCCGGCGGGCGGACCTGGTCATCACCACGTCGGAGAACCTCCGGCTCTCCCGGCAGGCCCTGAACCCCGACACGCACGCGGTCCTGAACGCCGCCGACGTCGAGATCTTCAGTCGGGCTCTGGATCCCGAGCTGCCGATCGCCCCGGACCTGGCCGCGATCCCGGCTCCCAGGCTGGGAGTGGTGGGGCTCCACGACTCGCGCCTGGACGTGGATGCTCTCGAGACCCTCGCTCGAGCCGAGGAAAGCTGGCAGGTGGTGCTGATCGGTCCTGTGAAAGCGGGGCAGTTGGACGAGCCACGGCTTCGCCGCTACCCGAACGTCCACTTCCTGGGCGAGAAGCCCCGGTCGGAGCTGCCCGGCTACCTCAAGGGTCTGGCCGCGGCACTCGTGCCCTATAGGGCGAACGAGCTGACGCGGAACATCTTCCCCCTGAAGCTCTTCGAGTACCTGGCTGCAGGACTCCCGGTGATCGTGGGCGGTCTGCCCGAACTGCGCCGCTTCGAAGGGACCATCGGAGTAGCCGACGGACCGCAGGACTACCCCGGCCTGGTCAGGCGGGCGATCGCCGAAGATGATGCCGCAAAGAGAGCGGAGAGAGTGGCGCTGGCCGCCGAGAACACCTGGGATCACCGGGTGGAGGAGATCTCCATGCTGGTGGAGGAAGCGCTGGAGCGCCGAGGCCGAGGAGCGGAGGGGTAGGGCCATGAAGGTTCTCTTGCCCACGATCCGTGATCCCGACCAGATCGGAGGCGGGGGGACGCATCTCACCATGCTCCGCGATGGTCTGCGGGAACTCGGCCACGAAGCCGAGGCTCTGTATCTGACGGCCACCATGCCCGGATGGGCGAGCCTGGCTGCTCTGGTCTGGCCGGCCGGGGCCCTCAACCGCACGCGGACCGGGTGGGGGATGGTCTACTCCGCGGACATGCGAGGCCGGATGCTCGCCCAGGCTACTGCGCGCGCGCTCGACCGGGAGGCGAGGAGGGTCACCGATAACGGTCAGGCGCCCTGGGAGGTGCTGAACGCCCAGGAGGTCTACTCGGTCCCTTACCTGCGCCCGGTGGCGGATGAGCGAGGCGTTCCTCTGGTGCTAACCCTGCATGGATACCCGCTGTACGAGTCGGTTTCAGAGGGCTATAGCACGTCCTCTCCCATGGGTCTTCATTATCTGATGCGCACCGAGATGGCAGCCCTCCGCCTGGCCGACGCCGTCGTGACCGTCGACACCAGGCTATATCGACACGTTCTGGGATTGGTCCCGGAGCGGGCGGACACCGTTTTCACCCTGATGAACTTCATCGACACGTCCGCCTTCGCTCCCCTGGACGACCCGGAGGAAGAAGCTCGCGTCCGGAAAGAGCTTCGGGCCAGGTGGGGAGTGCCTGAGGACAGGATCGTTCTCCTCTGTCCTCGCAGGTTGGTGAAGAAGAACGGGGTCATATACCCCTCTTTAGCTCTGGCCGCCATGGACGAAATCGATCGCGGCCGCTTTCTCTTACTGCACGCCGGTGAGGGGGGCGAGCGAGAAGAGATAGAGCGCATCGTCGCGGGGAACCGGCTGCAGGAGAACGTCCTTCTCCTGGGCGGACAGGGTCCGGAGGCCATCCGCGAGCTCTACCGTCTGGCGGACATCGTATTGGTGCCCTCCGTGCATTCGGAGAACGTCGAGGAAGCCACCTCTCTTTCGGCTCTCGAGGCGATGGCTTCGGGCCGGCCTTTGATCGCGGGCAACGTGGGTGGTTTGGCCGAGATGGTGGTGGATGGCGAGACCGGTCTGCTGGTGCCGGCCGATGCGAGAGCCGTCGCGGCGGCCATCCTCCGGCTGGCCGCCGCCCCCGCTCTCGCGGCCCGGATGGCAGCCGCCGCCCGCGAGTACGTGGTGGCGCGGCATTCCCATCTGCGCGCAGCCGCGGCCTACGCCGAGGTATACGGGAGGGTGCTCGCCCGGAATCGTTCCGTGAAAGCCGGTGCAGAGGTGAGGGCGAGGCCACCGATGGTCGAGCCGGCGCCGGCGTCCGGCGCGTGCGAGCCGCCGGGGCGGTTCGCAGCACAAGGGCCGATCGCAGGCGCGCCTCCTGCTATCGCCCGACCGGCAGAGACCGAGGCGTCTCCTTGGCCGTCGCTCTCGGTCCTGGGGTTCACGATGGATGTGGTGACGCTCGAGCAGGCTGCTCAGGCTGCCGCAGGCTGGGCGGGGGAGCCTGGGCCTCGCACGCGCGTCGCCGTTTCGTTCAATCCGGAGCTGGTGGTTCGAGCGCATGGCGATCCGCGTGCCGCCGAGGCCCTTCTCCACGCAGACCTGTGCTATCCGGATGGGGTGGGGGCCGTGTGGGCAGCGGGCCGCCAGGGGGCTCGTCTTTGGACCGATGACCCGAGCGCCTTCGCAAGCTACCTCGAGGGGCCACCGATGGCTGTCGCCGTCTCCACGGCGGCGCCTGGTCCGCCCGAGCGGGTGCCGGGCATCGATCTGGCCGAAAGAGTCCTCGAGTTGGCGGCAGAGCGGGGCCTCTCAGTGTTCTTCTTGGGGGCGGCTGAAGGCGTGGCTGCCGAAGCCGCGCGGCGTCAGGTCGAGCGCCTACCCGGTCTTTGCGTCGCCGGCACCCACCACGGCTACTTCGACGCGGCCCAGGAGGACCAGGTCGTGCGGATGGTGAGGGAATCGGGGGCCCATATCCTCTTGGTGGCGCTGGGCGCCCCTCGGCAAGAAGTGCTCGTCCATCGCCACCGCGACCAGTGGGGAGCCGGCGCGGCTCTGGGGGTGGGCGGGAGCTTCGACGTCTGGGCCGGTACGGTGAAACGCGCGCCGGCATGGACGCAGACCGCGAAAGTGGAGTGGCTCTACCGTCTCGTCACCGATCCGCGGCGGGTTCGGAGACAACTGGCGCTGCCCCGTTTCGCCGCGCAGGTGATGCTGTGGTCGCCCGACGACTATGGGCCGCCCCGCCGCGGCCGGGCCGCCGCTCCGCGACGGGCACGGACCGCGGGCTCCGAACCCGGAAGCGGCACGACCGCGGGTGGAGTCTCTTGAGGTACTTGATCAGCGGATACTACGGCGAGGGCAATGCCGGGGACGAGGCGATCCTCGCCGGCATCCTTCAAGAGGTCGGTCGCCATGATTCGGACGCTCGGTTCACCATCCTCTCCTTCGACCCTGCCGACACCGAGCGTCGACACTCCGCACAACTCGATAGCGACGCTGGCCAGGATCTGGGGGCGCTCTCGACCAGTTTGCGGTCCCCCGGCCGGCTGTGGGCGGCGATGAGATCCGCCGACCTCCTCATCAGCGGCGGCGGCAGCTTCCTGCACGAGGCCGACTTCGAGTCTTACGGCCGCTCGTTTCTACTGCGGGCGGGCAAGCTGCGACCGGTGCCCTACTTCCTATCGATCGTCTTCATGGCTCGCTCGGCCGGCCTGCCGGTGATGTGGTACTCGCAGGGCCTGGGCCCGCTCCACACCCGCTCCGCCAGGCGATTGGTCGCGGCGGCGAGCTCTCTTTCCCAGGTGGTGACCTGGCGTGACCAGGAATCTGCCCGCCTGGCCTACGAGGTGGGCGTTCGCTCGCCGGTGCAGCTGGTCGTGCCGGACCCCGCGTATGCACTCCGCCCCGCTTCCGCGGAGGCGGCCGCCCGGTTCCTTGCCGCGAACGGTGTGACGCCCGGGGCGCGCTACGTGGCCGTTTGTCCCCGACCTTGGTTGGGGCGCGCCGCCTACGTGGAGAGATTGGGAGAGGCTTTGGAGGAGGTGGCGGCCACGCTTGATGTGGCCGTGCTTCTGGCGCCGCTCCATGAGACCCTTGATCCTCCAGTCTGCGACACCCTGGCGGCGCGGCCCGGCCTCGCCGGCCGCGCCCACATCCTGTCCCCCGGTGCCTCACCCGCCCTCCTCGCCGCGGTCCTAGGCGGAGCCGAGCTGGTCGTGGCCATGCGCCTTCACGGGGGCATCCTGGCCGCCACGGCCGGGGCCTCGGTGGTGACTCTTGACTACGACCCGAAGACCCGAGCCTTCGCCGCCCAGACTAGGCAATCGGGCTGGGCGGTAGACGTCGACACGCTGGAAGATCGAGGCTCCGAGGGGAAGGCGGCCCTCGTACAGGCCATCCTTGACACTGCCTCCCATGCGGAGGCGCGACGGGCCGCGGTTGCGCGGGCGGTCGCGCCCCTCCAGGCCGAGTCCGGGCGCACGGCCCGACTGGCGGTGCAGCTCGCGAGGGAAGGTGCACACTGGGCCGGCGGCGGCCCCCGACTGTCGCGTGCCCGGCGGAGGAGCGCATGACCGGCCCGCCCGAAGGGCCTGGAAGCCCCGCCGGGGTTCTTCCCGAACCACCCGAACCAGTCGCCACAGAGCAGTCCGCCGAAGCACCCACCACCCCACCCGGCCTGGGCGAGGGAGCCGGCCCCGCTGATGCAGCGGGGCCCGGCGGTGGCCCCGGGGGCGGGCAGGGCGGCGGCGTCGCCCGCTCGGTCCGGTCGATGGTGGGCAAAGCGGCGATCGTCATCGTCACCGCCACCCTGGTGGGCCGGCTCCTTGGCCTGGTACGCGATATCGCCGTCGCCTACTTCTTCGGCGCCCAGGCCGACACCGACGCCTTCTTCCTCGCCTACCGGATCCCCTACTTGCTGGTGCTCATGGTGGCTGGGGCGCTCACGGCCACCTTCGTCCCCCTCCTGACCTACCGTCTGGCCACCGGCCGCAAGAGGGAAGCCTGGGACCTCTCCATCAACATGGGCAACATCATCGGCGTGGTCCTGGTCGTGGTGACCGTGGTGCTGATAGTCCTGGCACCGTCGATCATCCCATTGGTGGGCTACGGCTTCAGCGACGCCACCGCCGACAAGGCCGTCTTCCTGTTCCGGATCTTGATGCTCGGCTTGGTGTTCGAAGGCTTGACCGGCCTGGTCATCGGTATGCTCAATTCGTTGAAGCGCTTCGCGCTCGCGGCGTTCGCTCCGGCCGTAGGCACGGTCGTCACCCTGGTGATCATGGTCGCGCTCGAAGGAAGCATCGGCATCACTTCGCTCGCCATCGGGAGCGTGGTCGGGTGGATGGCCGGGTTCTTCGTCCTGTTCCCGGGCCTGCGAGGCCAGGATATCCGCTATCGCCCCCGCATCGACTGGCACGATCCGGGCGTGCGCGAGGTAGGAGGCATGATCTGGCCCATCCTCATCGGGTCGGCGGTGGGCAAGGTGAGCATCTTTGTCACCCAGATCCTGGGTTCTATGCTCGAAACCGGCTCGATCTCCAGCCTGAGCTATGCCGAGAAGCTGTTTCAGCTACCCCTGGGACTCTTCGTGGCTGGGATAACCGTTCCCATCTTCCCCCTGCTCTCCGAACAGGTGGCGGCCAACGCTCCCGAAAGGGTCAAGGCGACCGTCGGCTTCGCCATGCGGCTCATGGGGTTCCTCATGGTGCCGGCCACCGTGGGGATCATCCTGCTTCGCTACGCCATCATCGGCCTCATCTTCGAGCACGGCAAGTTCACCGCCGAAGACACCACCCGCACTGCCTGGGCGCTGCTCTTCCTGTGTCTCGGTCTCTACGCGTACGCGGGCCGGGACACTCTGACGCGGGTCTTCTATTCCTATCACGACACGCGCACACCGGTGAAGATCAGCGTGGCCACGGTGGTCATCAACATCGGCCTGTCCTATCTCTTCATGCAGTTCATGGGGGTCGGCGGGCTGGCGCTGGGGACCACGGTCGCGCTCACGGTCAACTTCATAGTGCTCACCTGGTTGATCGAGAGAAGGATCGGAGCGATGGGGTTCGGCACGATCTTCGGTTCGCTGCTACGCGTGACCGGTGTCTCGGCGGTCATGGGAATCGTCATCTGGGCGGTCGATTTCCTACTTGCGCGGGAACTCGGAGAGGCTGCTGGAGGCAACGCCCTGAGGGTCGCGATCGGTCTGGTGGTGGGAGCCTCCGTCTTTTTATCGGTGGCCAGACTTGTTAAGATGCCGGAACTTGCCGAAATAACCGATATGCTCCGCGCGGTCTTGAAGCGGCCCGCGCGCGAGCCCGCCGGACCAGCCTCCAAAGGCTGACCGGCCGGCGGTAACGGTGAGCCGATAGGCAGGAGTAATCCAGCCGAAGGCGTAAGCAGGTAGGTGGATCGATATGGCCGCGACAGGATCCAACCACAGGGAACGACACCTGGCGCAGCCGCCAAGGGGCTTTCAAGGCACGGTGCCGGGCCGACGAAGGCTTCACTTCCCGATCTGGGCAGCGGCGGTTCTGGTTCTGGCCGCCCTCGCTTTTCTCATCTTCCCGCCGACTCCCGGGTCGGCGAAGACGACATCGGTCGAAGCCGCGTCTAGCGACTCTAGCGTCGTGGTGCCGATCATCTTCCCCCTGGAGAACCGCGTGGCCTGGACCGACACCTTCGGCGCCGCGCGCTCGGGCGGGCGCACTCACGCCGGCAACGACCTGATGGCGCCGAAGATGACGCCGATCTTGGCCGTGGTCGACGGCAAGGCAGATTGGCTCAACCTGACCGGCAAGCTCTCCAGCTACAACAATCTCCCCTACTACAACATCCTGTTACGGGGCGACGATGGCAACGACTACTTCTATATCCATCTCAACAACGACACCCCCGGCACCGACGATGGCTTAGGCGGCGTGCAATACGCTTACGCACCCGGTCTCACCAACGGGACGCGTGTCCACCGGGGCGACGTGATCGGCTATGTGGGCGACAGCGGCAACGCCGAAGACACGGGCAGCCACCTGCACTTCGAGATCCACCTGGGCGGCTATGTGGCCGCCGCGGCCGGCCAGACCCGGACCCCCAGCGCAATCGACCCCTACGCAAGCCTCAAGGCCGCCCCCACTCTGGCTGAGTGGGTCGCGGCCGGCAAACCTCCCTTGACCACCACGACGACGACGCCCGGGTCCACCACGACTACCACTGCCCCCAGGCCGACCACCACGACCACGGCCCCCAGGCCGACCACCACGACGACGGCTCCGAGGCCCACTACCACCACGACGGTCTCCACCGGAGCGGTCCCAGGCTTCACCGACGTTCGCACCACCGACTGGTTCTACGCCGACTTCGCTCAGGCCCGGACGGCGGGGGTGGTCACCGAAGCCGCCGACCAGCGGTTCCGGCCCTACTCTCAGGTCTCGCGGGCTCTCTTTACCGTGTACTTGGTGCGGGCCATGGCTCCGGCGGAACTGAGCGCCGCCGGTGTGGACGCAGCCGCGACCGACATGGCTAAGACCGCCGCGACCGCCGAAGTCGCCGCCCCCGCAGCCGAAGCTGAGGCCGACCTGCCCGCCCTCGACCCACTCGCCCTCGACCCAGCGGCCGTGGCTGATCCCGGCGCCAACACGTCGGCCGACCCGGCTGCCGTCACCGCCGCCGAGACAGGCGACTCGGCTACCTTCACCGACGTGCCCTCCACCTACTGGGCCTACAAAGAGATACAGGTCGCGGCCAGGCTTGGCCTGGTGCGCGGCACCGGCGATGGAACCACGTTCTCTCCCGACCAGTTGGTCACCCGGGGACAGATGGCCACCATGATGTGTCGCGCGCTGGGATCCGACCCCAACGAGAACTGGGCGGGAACCGCCGCCGCGGCCTATCTGGTCTACAAAGACGTACCAAAGGGTTACTGGGCGCAGGGGGCCATCTTCATGACGAACTATATGGGGCTCATGTGCGGGGATGCAAAGGATTGCTTCCGGCCCGAGGAGAACGCTAATAGAGCTCAGGCCATCACCGTGATGGCCCGTCTCCTGAGGCTGCTCGAGGGAGGTTCGGGCTCATAGCTCCTCTTGGGTCGCACATACTCCGCCGGGAGGGCCCCGGGCGCCCGGTGCGCCTTCGCGTCGGCCGCGCTCGTATCCCCGCCGGCGTGCTGGGATCCGCGGCGGCGGTCCTGCTTGCTGCCTTTATCCTCCTCACTGCCGCTCCGGCCCCCGCGTCTGCGGCGTCCACCTTCCCCGACGTGGGAAAGGGTCACGTGGCCTACGACGCCATCGAATACATGGCGGGAGCCGGCATCATCTCCGGCTACAATGACGGCTCCTTCGGCCCCGAGAAGACCCTCACCCGGGGTCAGGCCACCAAGATCCTGGTGTTGTGGCGGTGATGTCCCGCTCAATTCCGGCGGTCCCTATTTCTCCGATCTGGACGTCGTCTACGGCAGGTATGTGCAGGCGGCCGCGGCTCAGGGCTGGATCACCGGCTATGACGACGGCCGGTTTCGCGCCTACAACACTCTGACCCGCGAGCAGATGGCGATAATCATGGTGCGGGCCATGGGCTGGGACGCGGACGCGCTCAAGCTCAGCGGTAGCCGCATCACCGAGATCCTCTCCGCATTCTCCGATGAAGCGAACATCTCCACCAACGCCCGGCCCTATGCGGCCCTGGCGGTAGAGCGCGGCCTGTTCAACGGCTCCAATGGGGAGCTCAAGCCCAAAGACGGTATCACCCGGGCACAATTCTCCTTGGTGGTGTTTCGGGCCGAACTAAGCATGATGGCTGTCATCCAGCAGGTCAGCGTCGCCGGTGACTATCCCGACAGGACCCGCGTGGTCATCGACCTCTCCCGAGCCCCTGGTGCCGTCACGGCCGCCATCTCGGCCGACGGTGCGCTGACCGTGGACTACGCCGGAGGAGCCATCGCCGGGACTCTCACCCAGGCCATCGATACCGCCGAGGTCAAATCGGTCGGCGCCCGGCAGTTCGCGTATGAACCTCGCACCGTCCGTATCACCCTGAAGCTCGCCCGCTACCGGACCTTCCGGGTGATGTCGCTCGCTCCCACCGGAGACCAGGGTCACCGCATCGTCGTCGATGTCTTTCCCCGCTTAGACGGTCCCGAGGGAGACGGACCGCCGCTCATCTGTGTCGACGCGGGCCACGGAGGGATCGACTCCGGGGCTGTCGGTGCGACCGGCACCTTCGAGAAGGACTTCAACCTGAGCATCGCCTTGCTGCTCGCTCAGGACCTGCGCGACGCCGGACTCCGCACCATCATGACCCGCGAGGAGGACATCCTGCCCGGCGCCACTGTCTCTGAGGCCCTCCACCGGCGGGCGGAGATCGCCAACACCGCCTGTGCCAATCTCTTCGTCAGCGTCCACAACAACGCTGCCGGGGATCTCGAGGCCGAAGGTACGGAGACCTTCTACTGGGGCACGCCGGACAACTACTCCGTCGAGGGACGGCTGCTGGCGGAAGCGATCCAACGCAACCTTCTGGAGGCCATCGACTCCGTCGACCGGGGGGCGCGCACGCACTGGTACAACCTGGTGGTGCTGGCCGAGACCGACATGCCGGCCGCCCTTGCCGAGGTCGGCTTTGTAACCAACCCCGAGGAGGAAGCCCTGCTCAAGGACCCCGCGTACCGGAAAGCGGGGGCCCAGGGGATCGCCGATGGGGTCCTCGAGTACCTCAAGTGGACTACTACGGTCTACACTGGCGAGTAGCAGCTGCGGGCGACCGCTCTGGGAGAAGCGCGCAGTCAGCGGATGAAGAATGGTCAGCCATACCCGTCGGGGCCTCCAGACCGCAGGGCCGCGACTCCGACCGGGAGGTTTTGTTTGTGAATAATGATCGTTCCCGTTCTTGGGCCGGGCGCCGCCGCCGGGTCTTGGCTGCGGGACTGGTCGCCATCTCGCTCGTCCTTGCCGGCCTGGTCTTTGCGCCCGGCGCGCGGGCGGCTGGGGACGACTTCGTCTTCACCGGCCGCGGCTGGGGCCACGGGGTAGGGATGAGCCAATGGGGCGCCTGGCAAGCGGCCCGCGAGGGCGTCCCCTTCGACCAGATCCTGGCCTTCTACTACCCGGGCACCACTCTGGAGAGCCTCCCGGACCCGAACAGCGAAGTCAGGGTGCGCATCTCCAGCAACCCGCCGACGAGCAACGTCACGAATTTCGTCCAGGTCGACCTCAAACCGGTGCTGACCGTCGGCCGTCCTGGTCAAGCACACCGCATCGGGAGACGAGACGGAGGTGATTCCCGCAGGCACACTCATCAACGTGCTCAACAGCGGGGGCAGGGTGCGAGTGGTCACCCCGGCCGGCACGGAGGGCCCGTACGACTATGTCGAACTGCAGCCGGCCCGCACCGGCGACGATCCGGCCGAAGGCCGGGTCGCCATCCAACTCAAGACCAGCGGGGCGACCTATGACTACCGGGAATACTGGGGCTCCATCCGCGTGCAATACGGCGACGACCCAGGGGAGCTGTGGGTCTACAACGTCGTCAAGCTGGAGAAGTACGTGCGCAGCATCGCGGAGGTCGACTACGATTGGGCGGTACCGGGAGCCGCTGCCTATGCTCCCGAGGCGGTGAAGGCACAGGCGGTCGCCGCCCGCACCTACGCAGTGGCGAAGAACGGTACCCTGACCGACGGTTGGCAAGACCAGTGCTACCGGGGCTACAGCTTCGAGGTGAAGTACCCGGGCATCGCCCAGGCGGCGGAAGATACGGGCGGTCTCGTCCTCACCTACCAGGGCTTGCCCGCCAGCACCTACTTCTCGGCGCACTCGGGAGGCTACACCACCGATTCCGCTTGGTCGGGCACCAAGCCGCCCTACATAGTGTCCCAGCCCGATCCCTGGAGTCTCAAGGCCCCGCCCACAAGCATGAACTCGGCCGGGCCTGGCTACAACTGGACCTACACTACCTCAAGGGCCGAGCTTTCCGCGGAGTTCGACGTGGGCCTGATCAGCCGGGTGGAGATCGTCGAGCGCGACACGGCCGATCCCGACAGTCACGCGAAGACCCTCCGTCTGACCGGCGACCAGGGCACGACCACGGTCTCGGCCACGACCATGAAGAGCCGTCTGGGCCTGCGCTCCACGCTGATCCTGAGCGTCACCGGGGGCGAGCCGCTGGCGCCCGGTGAGTTCTACGACGTGGGCACCAGCCACGTCTACCACGACCAGATCGCCCGGGTGGTCACGGCCGGACTGATGAGCGGCTACGATTCCGGCCTGTTCAAACCGGGCAACTCGGTCACCCGCTGGCAGTTCGCCAAGATCGCCGTGAATCTGCACAACATCCTGCACCCGGAGGACCCGATCGAGTTAGTGAACGTGACCACCACCCCATTCGTTGACGTCCCGATGGACAAGAACGTAGTGGGGGACGCGTCGGACTGGGTGGCAGCCGCTAAGAAGGCCGGGCTGGTCTCGGGGGTGAGTCTCACCAGCTTCGAGCCCTACACGGTGGTGCGCCGCGACCAGATGGCGACCATGATGTGCCGCGCCCTGGGCTGGGAGGACGAAGCAGCCGCCCTACCCGCCGACACTCCGGGTTTCGCCGACGTGCCGCACACGAACGTCCACTGGGACGCCGCCACCTACCTGAAACAGCAGGGCATCATCCAAGGCTACGAAGGCCCCGCCGGCAGCGGTACCGTGGTGCTCCGGGTGGAAGAGTCCATCAAACGCCAGCACGTGGCCGTCATCCTTTGCCGGGTGCTCGACCTGCAGCCGTAGCCTGGGGCAACGGGATCGTAGGGCCCTGCCCGGGCACCCGCTCCTACCCTGTCCGTGTCCAGATGCGCAGGGGCCTGACCTCAGCGACCCGCTCGAAGTCCTTGCCGGAGTGGAGCAGCACCCCGTCGTGCTCGAGGACGAGTTGGGCGATGAAGCAGTCGATGGTTCCTTGCAGGGAGACGCCTCGCGCCCGGCAGTCGAACATGATGCGGGCCGCTTCCACGTGGGTCTGCCACGGATCAGCGGGCCAGAGCAGGGTCTGCGTCTCCAGGTAAGAGAGCAACATGCCCCACTCCTGGGCGTCACGCGCTCCGGCGAGCAACTCCTGACCGCAGATTGCCGGGATAGCAAATGGGATCCCCTCTAGCTCCAGCTGCTCGAGCCGACCTGTAGCGAGGGTCGCCCGGCCTTTGAAGAAGTCGACCAGGACCGATGTGTCGACCACTATCAACCGATATCTCGCCGCAGTTCGCGGTGGTCGTACCCTTCGGCGAAGGCGATCTTCCCCTGGAGCTCAAGTAGGCTTCGCCGCCGCCTCGAGTTGATGAGGACCCGCAAGGCCTCTTCCACGAGGGCGCGCTTGGTCCCGATGCCTGTCAGCCGGCGAGCCTCCTCGACCAGATCATCGTCGAGTTCGATCTGTTCGCGGGAGAGTCCGACGTCGCGCAGGATCTTGGCGACAAGCCCTGGGCCAATGATCTCGCCGGCATGGATGGGTATAACAGTCGCGCGGCCATCTGTGTGGCGAACCAGACAATGACTTCCGTGCCGGCGGATGAGCACGAAGCCGGCGCGCTCAAGGGCGGTGAGGAACTCGGAGCCCGTGAGCCTGAGCGGAGGCATCAGACGTCGACGGTCAGTCTCTGCACTCCTATGAATCTCAACGGTCGCTCACCAGGCTGAGAACTGTCGGGTTCACGGCATACTGCGATGGCTTCCTTGATTCTCTCCATCAGCTCATCCAGGGATCGGGCCTGGGTGTGACAGCCGGGGAGAGAGGGTACTGAAGCGACGAAATACCCGTCATCATCCTGTTCGATTATCACGTCAAACTCGGGCATGCTCAGTCCGATAGCCATCGAGGTTCTCCTTCCAACTTCAGAGTCTAGCACTCGGGGATTCCTGGATTCCGGTCAGGGCGGAGTGTAGTGCGGCGGCCGCCGGCCAGGCGTGCGACTTTGGATCCAGGTTGGCGGTCCCGGAGGGGCTCGACCGCAATAGGTAGGAAGACGCCGGGGCCCCGGACTCGGCGGACTTCCTTCGTTCGTCCGCTGGAGCCCGGGGCCCCGGCGCGCTATGAGGGGCGCCTCGAGGACCGGAGGGGGTTAGGTCGTCTCGAGGAGAGGGGGGCTATGTCATCGGTTCTACCGTCTGTTCGGTCGTGCCCTCCGTTTCAGGTGCAGCAGGGCCAGCCAGTCCCAGATCTTGCTTGCGCTGCAGGAAGTCGTCCCGATCGATCTCGCCCCGGGCATACCGTTCCTCCAGTATCGCCAACAGCCCGGGAGTGGTGGCTACGGCTGCTGCAGCGGCTTCAGCCGGAGCAGCTACCGTTCCGAGCCCCACCGGTGGCGGGGTCACCGGTCCTGGAGCAGGACCACCCGCTGGGACTAGCGCGGAGACCCTGTTCCTCCTGCTGTGCAGGATCAATGCTCGTATTCCCAGCACCAGCGCGGCGATCACTGCCGCCCACAGGATGACCATGAGCACGAAGCCGACGATACCGGCAGCGCCCAAATGACGATCCCAACCGTCAAAGTGCTGGGGATCCAATTGCCATCGCATCATTGAGCTTTCCACTCCCTTTTTGGGCCCTTCGCGGACCCGCATCTTGAACCTGTCGCCACTATACTCGCCAGGGTATAAAGGACCCGTAAAGTCGAGCCCACTGGGCAGAGCAACTAAGCGGCTATAATGACTCCCATGCTTGGCCCCAGACCACCGCGCCTCCTGCGCGTCACGCCCGTCGTGGCAGCTATGACAGCCGTGCTGGCGCTCAGCGTCGCCCTTGTCATCGCGGTTTCAACTCCCTCTCCCGCTTTGGCGACCGGCGCCACTTCTCTCGCCGCCGCGACCGACCCGGTGGTGGGCCAGGTCGACACGTTCTGGGTCACAGACTGGAACTCGGGGGGTTACCTGCAGATCGAGGCGACACTCGCGTACGTGGGCGAGAATTGCGTGGTCTATGTGCAGAACGGCGAGTTCGTTGCCCCGGTCACCATAGAGCGGCTGGGCACGGAGTTCGATTCGGCCGTATATCCGAGATTGATTGAGGCCCTGGGAGCGGAGCCGCGTCCAGGCATCGATGACCAATCCCGGATCACCGTCCTTCTCTACGATTTCTCTATGCTCAGCGTGTCCGGGTACTTCTCTCCAATCGACATCGCGCCACCGACCGGGCAGAGCTATTCCAACCGGAGGGAGATGATCTGCCTCAACGCCGAGATAGTGGCCTCGGAACCTTGGAACGCCGGCTCGCTCGCGGCCCACGAGTTCGCGCACCTCATCTCGTACTACCGTGACTACATGCTCGACCCATCCGCAGACAGGACGGAGGAACCCTCATGGGTGTGTGAGGGCTTTTCAACCTACGCGGAGCATCTGGCTGGGTATGATGGTCGGACCAATAGCCAGCTCCACAGTTTCGCCAACGATTCCGGCACCAACCTCACCAGTTGGGCCGACTACCGCGCCCACTACGGAGCCTCGTACGCTTTCATGAGCTACCTGGCGATGCGCGAGGGCCAGGGATTCGTCACCGATCTGGTGAACCAACCCGCGGACGGTGTGGCGGGGATCAACCAGACCCTCATGGACAGAGGGGCTTTCGAGACTTTCGACACTCTTCTCGATGACTGGGTAGTGGCGAACTTCCTCGATGGTCGCGATCCCGAGGTCTACCCGTATTCGTATCCCGATATCGAGATCGAGACCGCTCCTGTGGCCGTCACCGGCTCATTCCCCCTGACCGGCTCGGAGTCAGCGACCAACTTCGGCGCCGTCTACGTCGACTTCCCCGCGATCGATACGTGGTCCACCATCCGAGTGGTCGTCGATGGAGACGGTAGCGTACCCCTGCGGGCGGCCATGATCTCCTGGGATTCGGCCGGCATTCTGGCACCTAACGTGACCAGCGTTCAAATCGTGTCGGGCGATGGGAACGGCGCCGCCCCTGTCGGCTACGATCGGCACACGCTGGCGGTATGGGCGCGCGGCACCGTGGGACAGGAGGCTCTCTACACTTTCCGGTATGCGGCCTCGAAAAGCGTCCCTGGGGGTCCCCAGTTCATCGACCTAGGGCCCGACGATCCCTATTACCCCTATGTGACTGACCTCTTCATCCGGGACGTGATCAGCGGCAAGGAGATCCCTCCGGGGTCTGGTCTGTGGTACTTTCTGGGTGGGGAGAACGTGCTGCGGGCTCAGTTCGCCAAGATGATCATGGAGTCCATCGGACTTCACAGCCCGGCTATCGACCACTTCGACGACCCGACCTTCCTCGATGTGCGCCTGACCCACGACGGATCCGGAGCCCCCGAGTCATACCCGTATGATTACGTCGAAGAGGCTGCCGCGCTTGGCATCGTGCGCGGGTACGACGGCGGTCTGTTCCGTCCCTACAATCCCATCACCCGGGGGCAACTCGTGCTCATGATCACTCGAGGGGCGAACGCCGTTGGGAAGCCGTTGCCCGAATATACCGGTACCGCCCAGGTGTTCGTGGACATCCCTGTCTCCCATCCCCTCTATCGCGACATCATGACTGCCTACCACGCGGGGATACTGAGCGGCAGCATCGGCAAGGACGGGCTCCTCTACTTCAATCCTTACTCGTTCGCAAGTCGCAACCACGTGGCCAAGATGACATCCAATCTCATCGGCCACCTGGAAGACGTTTCAGCTGCAGCTGATCCCGGGCGGCTTTCGGGCGAAGCGGGCTCACTCCCCTTCTGAAATTCGGGATACCTCGAACCCGTTGGCGGGGTTCACTCCTCACGTAGATTCCAGATGATCTGGGCAATCTCGCCCCGAGAGGCTTTGCCCCATATAGAGAAGGCGGGGAGGTTGATTCCGGCAAGCAGACCGCTGTACTCGGCCCGAGCGATGTTCTTGCCGTGGGTAACATCGTCGCCGGGAAGGACGCCCTGCCAGCCGGCCGATGGCTCTTGGATGGCAGAGGGCTTGAGGTTTTGGGCGGCTCTGACCACGATGGTGAGGAGTTGGGCCCGGGTGATATCGATGTAGGGCTTGAACAGGCCACCGCCATAGCCCTCGACCAGTCCGTTGAGAGCCGCCGTCGCCACGTAGTCATCGGGATAGAGTGGGTCCGACGACGGCCCCTTGGGCACGTCAGAGAACGGGCAGGAGATAGCCCCATCAGTGACTGAGAGCCCCAGCCCTCCCACTATGATCTTGGCGAATTGAGCCCGGAGAACAGGGTTCAGGGGGCGGAAGGTGCGGTCTTGGTATCCATTGATTACGCCCGCCTGGGCCAAAGACTCGATCGCGGTCTTGTAAGGGGAGGAGGAGACGTCCGAGAAGTGCTCGGCGGGGATCAGCGTGGTGCTTGTGGTGGAACTGGTGGTGGTCGCGGTCCTGATGGAGCCCGAGAGCCACGCCTCTCTCGTGATGCCGAACCGCTGATTGCCCTCGAGCACTCGACCCTGCATCAGATCGGAATAGTAGGCGGCCCAACCTGGCAGACCATCCTGGCCTTCGGCGTAACCGTGATAGCTCCAACCGTCCGCGTCTCCAACCGGCATGGGATGACCCTGTGAAGCGTAAAACGAGCAGGCGCAATGAAGCCACTCGTGTATCCAAATCTGACTCCAGATATCTGCCACTGAGGGGTTCCAGTAGCTCGCGCGAATGGCGGTGACTGTGAGATACCCCCACGCCTGCGAGGGGAAATACGGAAGCGCCAGTCCCCAACCCCAGCTAGGGATAACGGCGCTGCCGTCGCCGTTGCTCCAATAGACCATCACCTGATCGTACACCCCGTCGGGCGAATACCCATCGATCACATCCTGGATGCTCATGGGATCGAGCCATTGCCTATTGGACGACGGATCCGGAGAGGACAGCCTCGTGACCGGCCTGCTCGCATATCTCACATCGATGTCCCACTGCACCGCGCCGGCCGACCATTCGCGTACGGCCGCGGCCACCGGGCCGGTGAACGAAGTAAGCATGGCGCCGATCTCGGAGTCCGTAAGCGACGTGGTCATGTGATGCCACTGGCCATCAAGCCCCACGTAGTCGGTGTCCGTCTCCTGGAAGACGATCAGGAGGATCCGCCATGTTGACGCAGCCGGTTCTTCTGCGGCGGCGCCGGCGATTTCACCTTGGGCGGTAGCCAGCGGTATCACGACCAGCAGGGACACGATGGCAGCGACCACGAATAGCGCGGCTACGAGCTTCCTCATTGTGGAGTTCTTGACCTAATGTTTCTGGGAAGTTAGACGCTAGGTCGAAACGTGAAGCGAACCCCATTGTACAAGATGCTTGACTAGCACAGGCGCTGCAAGAGTCATGGCGTTTCCATCTGGAAGAAGCGCTACCAGCAGATGGTGCTCGGTCACAAGGAAGTCACGCGCGCAGAAGACCAAACTGCCGCCCGACCGGCTCAGAGATTGTCCCGGGGCGGCCCTTGCCAGGCCCCTCTCCGGCGACCTTTCCCAAGCTATGAAACACGAGAGTATCGTCCTCACCGTTTAGTTGCTAAGGTTATTGGGCAAGACACCGGTGCTGCCAAAGGTGGGCTGTGAACTCGGAAGGTCCGCCAGGTGCTCGACAATCCGGACATGCGTTCCTACAAGTGGGCCGGCCAGGCTGCGCTTCTCCCTCCTTTCAATCGGACGTCGTCCGTTGCCGTCATCAGTCCAATCGACTGCACTACCTGCTGCTCGCTACCGAGGAGGAAGTAATGAAGACAACGATGAAGAGGGCAAAGGGGCGCTCGCTGCGGGTGCTTCTTTTGACGGTCGTGCTGGCGGCGCTGGCTCTCGCGCTCTTCGCCGGCACCGCGCTGGCCGCTCCGCCCTGGTCTGATGCGCCCAACAGTTGGTGGGTCAGCAGCTATGGCCTGACCGATACCCAAGCGGGCACGGTTGCTGACGGGTACCCTGACGGCACCTTCCGACCCGCACTGGCGGTGAACCGAGGCCAGTTCGCCAAGATGGTGGTCGATGGATTCGCCTTGGGCACGAGCACGCCCGCGGTCGCCACCTTCATCGACGTTCCCTCCTCGAACTACTACTTCCCCTGGGTGGAGGGGGGCGTTGACGCCGGGATCATCTCCGGCTACCCCGACAACACCTTCCGTCCAAGCCAATCGGTGAGCCGCCAGCAGGCCAACTCGCTACTTGGCCTGCATCTTGCCCAGAAAGAGCTGACCCTCAGAGGTCACATCGCCGGCGATGAGGGCAACTACGCCTCACTCAACGCCTGGTACGCGGCCGAAGGTACGGGGATCCTGGCTGAGTTCGCCGATGGGAGCAGCGTATTGCCCGTACACGCTCCAGCCACCGCCTACCTGGCGTACCATGGGGTGGTGCAAGGTAGCGCGAGAGGCGGCGGTCTGTACCTCGACCCGGGCAGTAGCCTCATGCGGTCCCAGGCAGTTGCCCTTATCCTGCGCGCTAAGGCGGTGACCTTCTCCACGGCGTTGCCGACGGTCACCCTCTTGAATCCTTCTTCCGGTCCCACCGCAGGCGGCAACAGCGTGGTCATAACCGGGACCAACTTCACCGACGCGACCGTGGTCAAGTTCGGCACCGTCAACGCCACCAGCTACGTGGTCAACTCCGCTACTCAGATCACAGCCGTGGCCCCGGCCGGTACGGCGGGGACCACCGTCGAGGTCACGGTCACCACTCCGGCCGGCACCAGTTCGATCGCGGGCACCGCCAACGACTATGCCTACGGCTCACCCGCCACCGCCCCCAGCGCCATCCACCTAGCTAAAGGCGCCGCGGCCCCGGTGGGCGCAGTCACAGACGTCCAGATCCCGCTACCAGGAGCCACCGACACCCACGGCGCGGTGACGGGCTGGGTAGCGACCACGGCCGACAAGATCAAGTTCACGGTCACCGACGTGAGCCCCGCCGTCTCGACCATCACCATAAACGGGGTAGCCTACACCAGCGGCGCCGACTACAAGATCACTGCCGCCAGCCCGCTCACCATCATCGTGACCACCACCGAGACCGGCAAGGCTACCGCGGTAAGGACGTTCACGGTCTCGGTGAATACGTTCGCCACCGCCCCCAGCGCCATCCACCTAGCTAAAGGCGCCGCGAACCCGGTGGGCGCAGTCACAGACGTCCAGATCCCGCTACCAGGAGCCACCGACACCCACGGCGCGGTGACGGGCTGGGTGGCGACCACGGCCGACAAGATCAAGTTCACGGTCACCGACGTGAGCCCCGCCGTCTCGACCATCACCATAAACGGGGTAGCCTACACCAGCGGCGCCGACTACAAGATCCTCGCCGCCAGCCCGCTCACCATCATCGTGACCACCACCGAGACCGGCAAGACTACCGCGGTAAGGACGTTCACGGTCTCGGTGAATACGTTCGCCACCGCCCCCAGCGCCATCCACCTAGCTAAAGGCGCCGCGGCCCCGGTGGGCGCAGTCACAGACGTCCAGATCCCGCTACCAGGAGCCACCGACACCCACGGCGCGGTGACGGGCTGGGTAGCGACCACGGCCGACAAGATCAAGTTCACGGTCACCGACGTGAGCCCCGCCGTCTCGACCATCACCATAAACGGGGTAGCCTACACCAGCGGCGCCGACTACAAGATCCTCGCCGCCAGCCCGCTCACCATCATCGTGACCACCACCGAGACCGGCAAGACTACCGCGGTAAGGACGTTCACGGTCTCGGTGAATACGTTCGCCACCGCCCCCAGCGCCATCCACCTAGCTAAAGGCGCCGCGGACCCGGTGGGCGCAGTCACAGACGTCCAGATCCCGCTACCAGGAGCCACCGACACCCACGGCGCGGTGACGGGCTGGGTAGCGACCACGGCCGACAAGATCAAGTTCACGGTCACCGACGTGAGCCCCGCCGTCTCGACCATCACCATAAACGGGGTAGCCTACACCAGCGGCGCCGACTACAAGATCCTCGCCGCCAGCCCGCTCACCATCATCGTGACCACCACCGAGACCGGCAAGACTACCGTGGTAAGGACGTTCACGGTCTCGGTAGCGGCAGTGACTGTAATCAACATAGCGGCCATCCCGGGCGTGACGCCGCCGGTAACGGGTGCCACACCGGTGACGACGATCACAGCAACGCCTCAGTACACGGGCACCGTCACCTGGTCACCTGCTGATAACCCGTTCTTGGGTGCGAAGATCTACACAGCGACCATCACGCTGACGGCCAAACCGGGATTCACCTTTACCGGTGTGGCTGCCAACTTCTTTACGGTCGCTGGAACTTCTGCACCTGCAACGAATCCTGCCAATTCCGGAGTGGTGACGGCCGTGTTCCCGGCGACAGCAGCAGCAGGCGTTGTCACGGTCAGCAACATCTCCCCCAATGTGGGTCCAACCGCGGGGGGCCAGACGGTGACTATCACGGGCACGGGCTTCGGCACTCTAGCTAACACCACCGTCACCTTCGGCGGTATGTCTGGGACCGTCACTGCCGTTACCGCCTCGACCATCACGGTCATCACCCCGGCTCATCGCCCGGGCTCAGTGAATGTGACGGTGACAGCTCCGTTAGGAACCGTCACCGCGCCGGCGGCATACACCTACTCAGCGTCGCCCTTCTAGACTTCGACTCTAGCTAGTACGAGCCCCGCAGTCTTGCCGGTCGCGGGGTAGCAGGCAAACGGAGGCGGAGGCCCATCCCAGGGCCTCTGCCTCCGCTGTCGGTCCAGCATAGCGCCCTGGCAGCGGTCGAACTTCGCGGTCCGGACGGGATCGTCCGATCCTTCGCGAGTAGACGATACGTGCGCGGGGCGGCCTCGTGCCAAGACTCCATCCCGGCGAGCTCCCGAGCTGCGCGGGCAGAGATACTTACTCTTGCATCGGGCTAGCCCAACAACAGCCCGGCCTCCGGCTACTGCAGGAATCTAATCAGATTCCACTCGAGTTGAGCGATCTCCCCCCGTGACATGGGACCCCGGGGATCGAGAGAAGCTAGGGGCAACTGGGCGAGCAGCCCATTGAATTCCGCCAACCGGGCGTTCTGTCCGTGGTCCGGACTCAGGCTCGGGTCCCAAGTAGGTTGGTAACCGGGAGCCGGATTCTTCAGCAAGCCCCTGTCGATATCGTCGAGGGCCCTTACCACCATGGTGATGGCCTGGAAACGGGTGATGTTCTCATAGGGTGCGAAGATAGTGGTCGTCTTGCCTTGGATGACCCCATGCGTAAAGGCGGCAGCCACGTAGTGGTCGGGGTAAAGCGGGTCTTCGGCATCCACCAAATGTCCAGGAGCGCTGCCCAAGACGTCGGTGAACGGGCACATACTGTTCTCGGACACCGGGTAGCCCAAGACGCGGACGATCATCTTGGCGAACTGCTGCCGGGTCACCGGGCTTGCGGGACGGAAGGTACCGTCGCTGAAGCCGCCGATCACATTGCGTTTGGCCAACTGTAAGATGGCGGTGAAGTAGGGATCGGAGACGCCCACGTCGCTGAAGGGTAGGGGTACTTTCTTGGTCTTGAAGGTCCACGAGATCGGAGCGCCCACGACACTTGCCCCTTTGACGCTCTTGACCCCGCTCGTCAGAGTCACCTTGTAGGTCGTTTCGGGATCGAGCTCGATCTCGGGAGTGAGCGTGGCGACGACCCGGTTGCAGGTGAGGAGGGCGTCAAGCCGACTGCCACCCACCTCTTCGATGTAGAACGTGTCCGGCGTGACCGTGTTCTGGTCCATGTCGCGATCGAAGGTGATGGTCACCATCACGTCCACGGGCTGCTCCTGGGCGCCGTCGGCGGGAGTGTGTTCAAGGACGGCGGGTGGTTGGACCAGGATAGTGGTGAAGCTCCACACCACCGGTGTGCCCACCACGAACATGCCAGTCGAGCCCCTGACGACACTGGTCAGGGTCACATCGTAGGTGGTCGCTTCCTCAAGCGGTGTCGCGGGTGTCAACGTGGCGGTCATGGTCGCGGGGTCATAGGCCAGGGTGGCAGGCAGCGGGAAGCCACCTCTTTTGGCGAAGTAGAAAGAACTCGGGATGAACGTGCTCGCGTCCATGGAGGTGTCGAACGTGACGGCAACCACCTGGTTCAGGGGACAATTCACGGCGCCGTCGGCTGGAGTGTGGCCGGCGATGTGAGGCGGGATAGGGGCGACCGTGTGGAAATGCCAGGTGAGAGGCGCGCCCTGCACGCTCGCCCCAGCTGCGCTCTTGACAGTGACGCTCAGCGTCACGTAGTAGGTGCTGCCTGGTTCGAGCTTTGCGAGCGGAGTGAGAGTGGACGTCTTGGTCGCTGCGTCATAGGTGACGGTCGCCGGCAACGGACTCCCCCCGGCCTTGAAGATGCAAAGCATGCCGGGAACGAGGCTGGCCGGGTCCATATCCTGATCGAAGGACACCGTGAACACCTGATCGATGGGGCGCCCTTCTGCTCCGTCGGCGGGGGACACGCCCGTCACCTGGGGTGACGGGGCGGCTCCAAGGGCACGATCGGGCCCCGGGCCCGGGAGGATCTGGAACACGCCGCTGACGAGGACGACGGCTGCCAGAAGTGCGATCGCCGGGACCATACCCATCGAGCGATTGAGGTGACGCCCATTCATCATCTGCTCCTTCTCCCCGCATGAGCCGTGATCGTGTACCTCTTCTACTACTAGATGAGGGGCAAAGCTCCTGCCGGTCGACGGGTCAGGTAAGGCAACGGGACACGAACGCGGCGACAAAGAACGCGGGACCCTTTCGCTGCCGCTGAGCCTGATGGGAGAAAGCGATCCGGGCACACAGCCGCGTGACGCAGACGCTCCTTTCTAACCCTCTCCTATGAGCGACCTCGGAGAACCGGAGTGTAACCTTGGTGCCGGGTTCATCGTTTATCATAAGAATGAACATGGTAAAGCTCCGCCGCCCAGACGCGCCGTCTCGGGAGCCAGACAAGGATTTCCGGGGCGGGGCGAACGAGGACCTTGCCGGTGAGACAGTTCCTGCCCCGGACGGCTCCGCGACACTCGACGCCGAGGTCCTCGAGTTGGCCGCAGGTGTCGCCGGTCTCGACACCGGTACGGTGAGCGACGCCCCGGACAAGGTCGTCCTTCCGCCCGATGTCCCGGCGTCGGAGAAGGACCGTCGCCGCGAGCGCCGCCTGGTGGAGGCCGCCTGCCGCGGGGAGAGTTCAGCCATCGAAGCTCTCTACCGCACGCATTTCGACACGATCTTCCGTTACGTTCTCCTCCGCCTCGGCTCGCCTTCGGTGGCCGAGGACGTCACCAGCCAGGTGTTTTTGGGCATGGTGAAGGGGCTGGGGCGCTATCGCGACGAGGGCAAGCCGTTTGTTGCCTGGCTCTACGGGATAGCCCAGAGACAGATCGCCTTCTTCCAACGCGGGCAGAGCCGGTCGCCGAACCCGGTGGACCTCGATGCCGCCGCCGAACTGGCGGCCCAGAGCGCCGGCCCCGATGCCACTGCCGAACAGCGGGAATTGCGCGCTGGGATCGCTCGAGCCCTGAACAGGGTACCGGAGGGGCAGCGCGAGGTCATAATGTTGCGCTACATCCTGTCGCTTTCGCTGGCCGAGACCGCCGCCGTGGTGGGCCGCTACGGAAGGGGCGGTCAAGCAACTCCAGCTGCGGGGCTTGGCGACGCTCCGGGACATCCTGGGAGGGGAAGGCGCGCATCTCCGGTGACCGGTCTACGGTCGGCCGCCCTCGCAACGAGCCGGCACGCGGCCGTCCGGCCGGGCAGCGCCGCCCTGGGGTGGCGCCACCGACCCCGGGTCAAGGATCGATGTAGCCTGCGAACGCCGAGGGGAATACAATTACGTTAGAGCAGACGCACGGTGCAGCGAAGCACGGCGCTGATGCTCGATGCTCGGTATTTTGGCCAGAGAGTTGGGGTCGATATGCAGCTTAGGACGGTTTCGATCCGAGGACTGCTGGCCATCTTGGTCGGCGTCTTCCTGGTGCTCGGATCTGCGATCGCGCCGCCGGCCCTGGCCGGCGAGGCCTACCATCGGGGTGACGACATCCCGCTTGACAATCCCGACTGGATGGCCGGCCTCTCCGACGGTCTCCTTCTCAGCCGGTTGTCTCTTCCGGGCACCCACGACACCATGGCCCGAGACTGCGACTCCCTAGGGACCTGTCAGGATGCGCCCCTCGCCGATCAACTGCAGGCGGGCGTCCGAGTGCTAGACATCCGCTGTGCGAACGACTACTCGAGCACACAGGGACACTACTTCTCGCTCTGGCATGGGCCCATCTTCCGTTTGGGCACCTTCGATCAGGTCGCCGACGACTGCAAGGCATTCCTCGCGGCTCATGCCGGCGAGACCATCATCATGAGGATAAAGCAGGAGCTGACTCTCACGAATCCCAACCTCGCCCAGTCGTTCACCGACACGTTCAAATGGTACCGAGACACCAAGTATCCGGGTCTCTTTGCCGATATGGGCGACGGCAAGACCATCCCTACCCTGGGGGAGGTCCGCGGGAAGGTGGTCGTCCTGCAGGACTACGAGTACGCGCCCTTCTGGGGCATCCGGTACATCACTCCCGGCAGCAATCCACCCTTCGACTCGCAGGACAACTACGTGGTGGCCTTCTCGAAGGCCGGCTTTGAGACGAAATGGTCGGGCATCTACCATCACCTCTATGCGACCAACGCCGGGGATCGCACAAGGACGTGGTACGTGAACTACCTCAGCGGAGGCACGGAGACGTACCCCGAACGTGTCGCGGGCGGTTACTCCGACGGCTTCTCCGCGGCCGGCATGAACGATCGTATGTTGGCGTTGCTGAGGGAATCGGCCCCCCTCAACCCCCCATCCGGATCAGGACTGGCGAAGGTCCCGCTGACCTGCGTTGGGACCCTGATGATCGACTTCCCCGGGCCGGGGCTGATCCAGGCCATCATCGACCTGAACGGCGGAGCCTCACCGCACTTTACCGACGTCGCGGCCGACCACCCATACAGGACCGCCATCTATGAACTGGCAGACCGCGGGATCATCACTGGGTTCGAAAACCAGACATTTCGCCCCGATGACCCGGTAAGCCGCCAGCAGTTCGCCAAGATGATCGTGAAGACCATGGGTCTGCTCGTGACCGGTTCTGAGACGTGCCCGTTCACCGACGTCCTTGTCCAGGTGGGCACCGATCCCTTCTATCCCTCCAAGTACGTGGCGGTGTGCGCGGATCATGGCATCACCGTCGGCTACCCCGGGGGCCTCTTCAAACCCTACGACAGCATCACCCGTCAGCAACTGATCACCATGGTGGCTCGGGCGGCCGGGCTGCCCGAGCCACCACAAGGCTATGACCCCGGTTTCTCCGAGGGGCAGTTCTACCCGCGACTGCACTACGAGAACGCGCGGAAAGCCGCCTATGCGGGGCTGCTGGACGGCCTGCAAGGCGTGGGCCCTTCGTATGACTTCTTCGCGGCGGCCAGCCGAGGCGAATGCGCTCAGTTGCTCTGCAATCTGTTGGAGAGGCAGTAGGCCGAGGCCGTAGACCGGCGTAACGCCGAGCCAGGGTCTCGATGCGCTCGCGAGCGGCGCCGGCAGGTCGCCGCTGACGACAAGACCCCTCGGATGCCCAAGCTAGGCAGATCAGCGGGCATTCTGCCGTGACTTATTCGCCGCTCCGGCAATAAGGACTCTGATGAACATGTTTAGAGGCATCTTCAACAAGTCGGGAGCGGAAGAGCAAGGGAAGCGCCAAGGACCGGCGCCGACCGTAGCTTCGGCTGAACCACAACCGCCTGTCCCTGCGGAGGCCGTCCCCGTTGATGAGGCGATGCTGGCCATCAGCCGGGAGCTGTCCGGTCTGACCCAGTTGCCCGTGGCTCAAGCCGCCAGAGAGCGCGGCTGGGCTTCCCTGCAGCGCGAACTGGAGCGCCGCCCCGTTGTGGCGACCGGCGCGGGCAGCGCCCATTCGGTCCGCCCGGCAAGGGCACGCGGCTGGCGCTGGGCTCTCGCCTCGGCGGCGGCGGCAGTGGCCGTCATCGCCGCTCTCATCGGCACGTACAGCGGGGGCCTTCTGCAGATGGCCGACAATGGCGACTCCACCGGCACCGTCACCTCCGTCACCTCCGTGGTGAGTTCGGATACCACCGAACCGCCCACCACCGTGAGCACCGAGGGGACGACGGTCAGCAGCGACAGCCCAGGGACCACCCAGAGCCCCAGCACTACCGCGGTCCAGCCCGACACGACTCAGAGCCCCGGCACCACCGGGGGCACGCAGCCGAGCACGCCCACTACCAGCCATCCCACTCACACCACCCGCGGCGGCAGCGTGAGGTCGACCACCACGCAGCCTGCCACCACCAGCACGACCAGCCAGCAGCAGTACACGGCGACGCAGCGCGAAGGCTCTGCCAGGGCGGTCGCCGCCTATCTGGCCGATCTGGTCATCACCGGCAACACCTCAGGCGCCCGGGCTCTGGTAGCCCCCGGGGCCCAGGCTTCCCTGGCGCAGATGGCTATGTCGCTGAACGAGCCCTACGGCTACAAGATCACCGGCGTGCAATCGCTCTCCGACACCACGGTACGCGTGACCATGCAGATCAACGACAGGGTTACAAGCCCTAACGGCGAATTGGTTGAGGTCTTACCCAAGTTCGCCATAAAGGTACGTGTAGACGGTACGAATGCCGTCATAACGGCCATCAACGCGGGATAGTGACCGAGGCCATGATGGACATAGAGCTTCTGCGCACTGGTCCGGACACGGTATACTCGACGCTCCGTGCAGCTTGTCTGCACTTTTTTACTGGTCTGAAACGGCCGCAGGCTCTTGCCGCCCTCGGCCCTAACAGAGTTTGCCACTCCGTGTTGGTAGGCACGGACGTGAGATCAAGGAAGAAAGGAGGTGACTCGTTCTTCTTCCTACACTACCGCTTCATAAGTAGGAATCGGCAAGAACTATTTTGCTATGAGTAAACAAGAACAGAGGAGTGGTCTCATGCGGAAACGCACCCTAAAGGTAGCGCTTCTGGCCGCCCTCGCCACGATCCTGGTACTGAGCTTCTCCAGCGTCGCCCTCGCGGACCAGACCTGGAGTGACCTGCCCGATACGGTGACCGCCAAGTACGGCATCACCGACAATCAAGTGGCACAGATCTCCGATGGTTTCCCCGACGGCACCTGGAAGCCCTACCAGGCGGTTACCCGCGGCCAGTTCACCAAGATGGCGGTGCTGGCCTTCGGTATACCCCTGGCGAATCCGGCCACCCCGTCCTTCACGGACGTGCCTAAAACCCATATCTTTTATCAATACATCGAAGGGGCCAAAGCCGTGGCCGTGGCCAACGGCAGCGGAACGACTTTCAGCCCCGACGCCCTGATCACCCGCCAGCAGGCGGTGGCCATGGTGTCCCGCTGGGTAGCCCAGGTAAACGGCTATAACCTGGCCACTATGTACACGGCCGATCAGGTCACTGCTCTCTTGTCTCACTTCGGAGACGCGGCCTCGATCAGCTCCGCCCTTAGAGTGGAAGTGGCCTTCGCCTACGACATGGGCATCACCACGGGCGACGCCTATGGCAACTTCGCCCCCCTGGCCAACATGGTGCGTATCCAGGGCGCGGCCTTCCTCATCCGGGCCCAAGGCCTGGTGCCGCCGGCAGAACTGGACCGCGGCTAAGATCGAGTTGGTCTCCGCCGACAAGGGCGAGAACCTGATCGGTCAGAACCATCAGGTCACCTTCAAAGTCACCACGGCTGACGGCCATCCGGCTGTTGGCGTGCTGGTCGACTTCGACACCCTGTACGCCAGCGAGTTCTATGTTGGCAACATCAGCCCGCAAGCGGCCGTGACCGACAGCTTCGGCGAAGTCACTGTCAACCTGATCTCGGCCGAGCCCGGCACCCAGCGGGTGTCCGCGGCGGTCGCCGGCCTGGCTGCCATCTACACCACCAAGTACTGGGTAGCCCTCGATGAGGTCTACACCATCAGCAAGACCCTGACCTCCCGCAACAACGTGGGCGTCGCTCACGAGTGGAGCGCCCGGGTAGTGGTGTTCGGCCCCGGCCCGCGTTCGACCTCTCAGATGGACTGGTACAACGTCATTACTCCCACGTACAATCCCGCCGACCTGAATGTGGACGACGGCTGGGATGCCTTCGACGAGTATGATGTGTTCGACTACGCTACCGAACTCGACCTGGCCGACTACGACGCGGACAAGACCAACAACCCCGATTATCTGCCGCGTACTCTGGCCGGTATCGACGTCGAATGGTCCATCTACGACATTCCCGACGACCCGCTGACCGCGCTCACCAATGAGAAGGTCACCTCGGTGGGTAACATCACCGCCGTCGACGGCGTGGCTATCACGGCTGCTAAGACCGCTGTGGGCAAGACCGACGTCAACGGCCTCAGCAAGATCAAGATCGAATCCACCGTCACCGGTGTGACCTTGACCCAAGCCATCGCCACCTACGTCGGCAACCCGTATCCGAAACAGCTGCTTGAGCACGACGCGACCGCGGGTGGCTTTGCCTTCCACGATCTGGATTGGGACCGACCAGCCCGATTGGTGGCTTGTGAATGGTGTGCGTTACTATCCAGCCCGGCAGTCCAAGACCTGGATTCCTCACACCAGCGGCACGGCCGACACGGCCATCTCCCCGGCGTACAGCGCGATGAACGTCGGCGAAGAGCTCCTGCTCAAAGTCACGATCAAAGACACCTACGGCAACCCGGTTGAGGGTCGCACGGTGGAGTGGTACATGCAGGGCGTTGGACAGTTCAAGTCCGACGATGACCGCACCATGAGTGGTGACGGCCAGCCTCTTCGGGGTGGATCGCGACATCGACATCACCGACAAGAACGGTGAGGCCCGGCTGCTCGTGAAGTCCCTCGATCCAGGCGAGCAGTGGATCCATGTCAAGTACCGCGACAAAGGCACCGGCGGCGCCGAAGGTCTGCCCATCGAGTATGTGGCAGAGGTGCAATGGTTCAGCGTGGACATTGCCACCTTCGACAATCCGGCCACCGTGACCAAGTGGGTCAAACCCTACACGGACGTCGCTGGTTACTGGGATCCCCAGAACGAAGCGGTCTCCACCAATGAAGTGGGCACCACACACAAGTTCGACTTCTGGGTTTACGGCCTGAAGCTGGAGTACTTCCCCAGCCTCTGGAACGGCACCCAAAGTTGGTTGACTCAGACCCCGTGGATCGATACCGATGCTGCCGGTACGTCCTATGACGGCGTCATGGACGCCCAGGACGCCGCGTATCTGGGCGGCATCTTCATCGTCAACGAGGATGAACTCGACTCGCCGGACTACACCTGGACGTATGTCGGGCCCGCGGTTGACGGCGGCTACGATCCGAAGACCGGCTTGATCGATGGCTACCGCATCACCCATGATTGGACCGGCATCAAGCTGGGCGCCGGCGGTATCACCGAGTTCGACTTCGATGGCGATGGCTCCAAAGAGAGCGCAGCCGAGATGTATCTGACCACCGGTATCTACCTGCCGCTGCAGAACAAGGGTGTTGACTTCGAAATGTACACCTCTGACAGCGCCACACGGTGGAACCCCGGTTGGTTCACCCCGACCAGCGTGGTCGGCAGCTCCATCAAGGAAGCAGGCGTGGCGGGTAAACTCACCTACGCCGGTGTTGACTATACGTATGACGCCATCACCGACGCTTCCGGTCATGCCTACGTGACGGTCACCTCCACGGCCAAAGGCCTCCAGTATGTCGACGGTGTTGTCGACTACCCGGCCAACCCGGCCAAAGGCAACCAGCGGACGGCAGGTCGTTGCACGAAGACCTGGACCACCCAGGCCAGTCCCACCCCCAACGTCACGGTGACCATTGACGGAGTGGCGATCCTGCCGGGTCAAGCAGAAGGTCCGAACCCGGTCATCACCTCGATCGGCGCTCTCAACGATGCCTCTATCCAAGTCCACGTGCGCGATGCCTTCGGCAACGAGCTGGCGGACTACGAAGTGGTGTACGAGATCGTCGGTAACGGCCAGTGGAAGTACGGGACTCAAGCAGCAGCCGACACCTTCCATCCGTGGCAGTATCTGGCCGACAACACGCCGTTCGGCGAGCAACGGGCCACGGCCAAGCTGACCGATCGGTACCCATCCACGAATCCGGTGACCAACTCGGCTCTGAACCAGATGTACGAGAAACTCACCAGCATCGGCACCACCCACAGTGGTACCTTCGAAGCCACGATCCCGACCGCGCTCATCGACCAGTGGAGTTGGTCATTCACCGCCAGCGGTCTGTTCCGGCTGCCGGTGACCGTGGGATCCGAGACCATGACCCAGTACGAGCTGTGGCTCGACACTGACGGCGACAACTCACGTCCCCGACTACTTGCTTGCCGCCTTCAACACCGACGCAAACGGCGTCATCGATGGCCTCGGCGACAGCACCGCGATCTACGGGAACGCGCCTGCAGCTGCGATCACCTACGCGTCAGCAAGGTGTGGGTGGTGGCTGAGCCTTCCGACCAAGCCGTTGTTCTCGGTGGTGCAGTTCAGCATCGTTGGCGTCCTAGACGGCAACGATTGGCTGCCCGACAACTCCGAGCCGCGTGATGATGACGTCCCGCTGGACGGTTTCCAGGACGGCGTTGGACCGAATGACATCAGCACCGATGCCGACTGGGCCGATCCGCTCGCGAACATCGTGGGCAAGGGCGGCACCGAGGCGTACTACTTCTGGCGCGGCGATCCCAAGCCGCCGGAGTGGGGCGACTACGACTGGGGTGACGGCGCGAAAGCCTGGACGCTCAACGGCGTCGACCCGACGCTACCTCACGGCTCCGCAGTCGACGTTCAACTGTGGGACAACCCGTACGGTGGCTGCTACTACGACTACGGCGTTGAGGAAGGCGACGACGTCCGTTGCATCATCAACATCCAGGTCTACGCACCCGCCAACGGCCCGGTGAAAGACGGCACTCCGTGGAGGACCTTCGAGGTCCAGAAGGTCTGGGAACCGACCGCTGAGCCCGGCTTCACCGTCGGCATCGATCCTATCGAAGCGCACCAACCCGGTCGGCGTCGACCACACCGTGTCCGCGGTGCTCCCCGACGGTGCACAGCCGTGGGTGCTCTACTTCGTGTGGTACGTGAACGACGCGGTTGTGTCTGAAGGTTGGGGCTACGACTCGTTCACCTACACCGGCTCGGCACCTGGCGCCACCGACGAGATCTACTACGAGGTCTACGCGGCTCCGTGGGCGCGATCCCATCGCGACGAGCCCGGTAGCCTACAAGAGCTGGGGGCAGGTCGCGTCTGACCATCGAGCAGGTCGACACCGTTCAGAGGCCGGCGTGGGTGCATCCACGACGCCGTGACTCAACCCGGTGGGCACCACTCACGACGTGCGCGTGGCAACCGGCTACCGAGCGACGTGGCGATAACCTACGGCTTCTACTGGTACGGCTGAGACCGACCCCGATACCGTGCTAGCGAGCGGTACGGCTTCACGGGTCGGCGCTCAGGCTGGCTCCGTCGTCGTCCTACAGCGGGTCCCACAGCCATCCGCACCGACACTCTGGTCTTCCAGGTCAGCGCGGTCTCCGCTGCCGGTCCTTGGATCAGCAGCAACTCGCTGACCAAGACGTGGGGCGCACGGTGCTTGCGTCGCAGGTCAGCCAACCCGTACTGGGCTGTGAAGGACCTGCAGAATCCCGGCGCGGTTCCTGTGTGGCGCTTCGACAGCCGTGTGGGTGAAACCACGGTCGACGTTGCCGGCAGGTACGCCGCTCATCTTCCGCGCCCTCGTGCGGGATGGGTACGGCAACATCCTGGTGAGCACCGACGTGTCGGCTTCGCTTCCCGAAGATGCATGCATAACCTTCTGGCCGACGACTCGTTGGCCACCAGCACGGTGACGCCTTACGCACCCTGATTCAGGCACGACCGACGCCGCAGGATACCTGTACTGGACCAACGCCAGCACAGGCTACGCCGGCGGCGCCCTGGCGTCAGTGGTGACCGCGTATGGGTCACCTTCTGGCTCGACCTCAACAACAACGGCGCAATCGACGCTTGGCGCTGAGACCGACAGCAACGTCCCCGGATGGGGTAATCCGTGGGCGCAGTGGCTGTTCAACTAGCACCAGCACCCTGATCGCGTGCCATAACGTGATCGCCGAGGGGGCCCGCCGCAAGGCGGGCCCCCTTTTTGGTTGGGCGACGGGGGGCAGGTGGCAACCGGGGGTGAAAGGTGATCCTCGCCCGGCCCCAAGTCCGCAACGAGCTATGGTGCCGAAGATCGCACGCCGGCGCCCCGTGGGCGCCTGCTGCGGCTCCGTGCTAGACTGAGCACGTCCTGCGCCAGTCTTCGGCGCCCGCCGGCGCGCCGGCTATTGGGTAGAGGCTCGGCTTAGGAGGAGAGAGATGAGGCTCAGCTCCAAGAAGATCGCGGCCGTCGTAATCCTATCCGGCGTTATGTTCGTCGCCTTGGCGGGTCCCGCATTCGCCCTTCCACCTTGGTCTGATGCCACCAACGCATGGTGGTTGAGCAGCTATGGGGTGACCGACACGCAGGTGGCCACGGTCGCCGATGGCTACCCCGACGGGACCTTCAAGCCGGCGAATCCTGTGACCCGCGGGCAATTCGCCAAAATGGCGGTCACCGGCCTTGACCTGGCGACCCTCGACCCGATCGCTCCCACCTTCATCGATGTGGCCAGGGGCAGCACTTACTACATCTACGTCGAGGGCGCCCACGACGAAGGCCTTATCGGCGGCTATCCGACGGGCTCGGGTCTTGAGTTCAGGCCCAACAACAACATCAGCCGGCAGCAGACCAACAGCATCCTGGGGAGGTATCTCTCTCAGGCCGAGCTGGACGCCACCGGCGTGATCCATGGCACCGGCTCGCTGACGTATGCGTCGCTCGCCCTGTGGTACGCCGCCCAGGGGGGTTTCTATCTGAACGGATTCCTCGATGCTTCGCAGGTGGCTCCGGTTCATCGGGATACCACGGCCTATCTCATCTACCACGGGATCGTGGAGGGGTCGGCCGGGAAGTTGAACCCCAGCGCCAGCTTGAACCGCGCCCAAGCCGCGGTCATGGTGCTGCGCGTCGCTCAGGAAGCCCGGGACATCACCACGCCCCCGCCGGCACCGACGGGACTGGTCGTCACTCCGGAGAACCCTGGCAACGACGCAACCCCGCGGGTGAGTGGGAACGCCATTCCCAGCAGCCCCATCGCCGTCTACGATACGTTCGGCGGGGTGACCACGAAGCTCATCGAGAGCTCCACTAACCCGGCTGGCGAGTTCTCTGTCGGCCTGACCACACCGCTGGTCGACGGGGCGCACAGTTTCACGGCCAAGGTGAAGAACGCGGCCGGACTCGTGTCGGCCGCTTCCGCGGCCATCCCCTACGTGCTCGACACCGTAGCGCCGGCTGGTTCGATCACGGCGCCCGTCGTCACTGCCGGCGGGATCGAAGTGGCGGTCAACCTCGCAAAGCCGGCATTCACGGCCTCGGCCACCGACGATCGTTCCGGTGTCAAGAACGTAGAGTTCCAGGTGGCCGAGGACAAGACGACCCTGGTGTGGCAGACGATCTCGCTCGACACCGCCCCCGACACCGGGACATCCACCTATGCCGCCGTGTGGCCCACCACCGGCGATCTCAAGGACGGCCTGGGCGACGGTCAATACAAGTTCCGAGTGGTAATCACGGACAATGCCGGCAACCAGAAGACTGTGGGGCCGCTTGACGTGACGGTCGACACCAAGAAGCCCACAGTCAGCATCACGGCTCCCCTTCCGGACACCGGAACTATCTACTACACCGAGAACCACAAGCCGGTATTCACTGCCGACGCTGACGATACAGCGGCTGCAGGTGTGGATGCCAGCGGCATCGCCAAGGTGGAGTTCTTCTACGTGGCCTGGAGTGCATCGCCCCCTACAGCCTTCGCGGACTTCACGCTCCTCTCCGCGGATGTCTCACCAGCCTTTGGGGCCACGTACCCGACCGCCGGACTCGCCAACGGTCACTACGTCTTCGCCGTACGCGCGACCGACTACGCCGGCAATCAGAGCCTGCTCATGGACGGCACCCAGTATGCGGCCGGCGTGACCCAAGAAGTGATCGTCGACGACGCGGCACCGGTGATCTCGATCACCGCGCCGGCGGGAGCGGCACTGGTGCCCGACGACAAGGACTACACGATCCACTGGACGCTCGCTGACGCGTCTCCGCCTGAAGAGGTGAAGATCGAGTACTCGGCTACTGGCGACACCCCGTGGACGACCATCGCTGCCGCTGCGCCCAACAGCGGGAGCTACGTGTGGCACGTGCCTCCCGTCGGGGCCGATTCCGACACCTACAGGATCCGGATTGCTGCGACCGACGCGACCGGGCACACGACAACACAGCCCTCTGCCGCCTTCACGGTGTACAAAGCGCCCGTGGGACCGGCGTTGATCGAGGGCGACGATCCGGACGATACGGTAGCCGGCGTGAACTACCTCGACTTTCAGGCCACGTGGACGGTCTCCGTTTCACCGCATGTCGTATCGCAGAAAGTCTACCTGCTGCCGTCGGCAGCCACTTTGAATCTGACAACGGATCCGGTCGACGTTCCCGCAGCCACATTGGCAAACAACACCACAGCCGCATGGACGCCTACGGCAGCCCTCACCGTGGACAGTCGTGGCGGGGCTCTTGCTGGTGGAGACTACAAGATATGGATCGTGGTGACCGATCCAGCTGGACGTACTGCCTCGGCCTCGAGCGTGGCGTTCACCGTGAAGGCGGAGCCGTAGTGGTCGAGATCGTGGTGATACCATGTCGCCGCGCAGGAAAGTATGTCTACGGGTCGTAGCCAAGTGCGGTGGGACACGGCACCAAGCGGAACCGAGGTGCGCGAGGTGAACCTAGAAAGAGCGCCGCGTGCGTATAGATAGGTTGGAGGCCCAGTGATCGGACGGCTCGATCCGAGCGCGGCACATGAATAGGATGCGACAAGGCGGCAGGCTGAGGGTGGCCGTGGTTGTGGCCGTGGCTGCTGCGCTTGTGGCGGTGCTGCTGATCGGCGTGTTGCCCGGCGCCGCTCACGCCGTTTCCTACAGCGCCGAGGAAGACGCGTTCGTACTGCTCATCAACGAGTACCGGGTCAGCAATGGGCTGGATCCACTCCTGGTCTCCGACCTGCTCTCCGACGCCTCCACCAAGCACAGCCTCGACATGGGGAAGTACGACTTCTTCAGCCACACCACTGTGCAGTCTGACTGGTTCCCCGCTGGGGCTTCGTTCAGCGCCCGCATGGTCACCTGCGGCTACACCAGCTACACGTCCTGTGGAGAGAATATTGCCGCCGGGTACGAGAACGCCGCCGCCGTGTTCACGGCCTGGAAGAACTCGGACACGCACAACCGCATCATGCTGAGCCCGTCCTGGAGGGTCATAGGCGTCGGCCTCGAGTACACCTCGGGCTCCTACTATGGCTGGTATTGGACCACCGACTTCGGGAGTTTTGTGGACGGCACGGCTCACGAGGCGGGCGCGCCTTCCCCGGCTACGACCACGACCACTACTGCGACCACTACCTCCACTACTTCTACTACGTCCACGACTACCACCACGACCACGACTACCACCACGACCACGACGGAGCCGTCGACCACAACTAGCACGGCGCCTCCGAGCACTACGACAACCACCAGCACCACGAGTACCACCCTGGCCGGCGCCGTGTTCCCTGACGTTCCCACGACGCACGCCTTCCACCAGCCGATCGTCAGTCTGGCCGCGGCCGGTGTGGTGAACGGGTACAGCGATGGGCTGTTTCACCCGAACGGTCTCCTGACCCGAGCCCAGTTCGCCAAGATCATCGTGCTCGCTCTGGGCAGTCACACGGCGGCCATCGACAATGTCGCTAACCCCACGTTCATGGACGTCCCCTTCAGAGGCAGCGACTACCCCTTCGACTTCGTGGAAGAAGCAGTGGAACTGGGCATCGTTGAAGGCTACGGTGACGGCACGTTCGGCCCTCAAGCCAACGTGAATCGTGCGCAACTGGCGCTCATGCTGGTGCGGGCGGGTGGCGAACGCCTTACCACGCCTCCCGTCGGCTATGTGTGCCCGTTTACCGACGTCCCTACGTACGCCCGCGAAGCGGTGAGAGTGGCCCGATACAACAATCTGCTCTCGGGCAAGACGCCCACGAAGTTTGACCCCTACGCCTCAGCCACCCGGGGTCACGCGGCCAAGATGGTGTACGGCCTGACCCAGGCGCTGGCGCCATAGCGAAAGTCTGCGCATCTTTCTGCCGATGCATCCGTTGAAGAGGATACGGAAGCCTGCAGGCTGCAGCGAACAAAGGGAGATCGCCATGAGCTCGAAAGCGCAGCGTCGTCTGATCGTCGTCGCCGTCAGTCTGGCGGTGGTGCTGGGGCTCCTTGGCTCGGGCCTGCTCGGCTCCGACGATCAAGCTCAAGCTTCGGTGCTCGTTCGCATGTCCGACGACCAATTGGCTCACTCAGCTGCCACGATAGTGGCCGGGCAGGTCACGGACATGCAAGCTCGGGAAGCAAGCTGGGGCGGTCCCGGGGGGGCGCCGGGTAACATAGAGACCGTGGTCCAGCTAAGAGTAATCAAAGCCCTGAAGGGGGCGTCCGAGTCGCCCGGCGACATGATGACCGTCGTCGTCCCTGGGGGCACCGTTGGCGATCTGACCCTGGTAGTCGACTCCGCGCCCGTGTTTCGCGTGGGCGAGACCGCCATGCTGTATCTCGACGATCTCGGGCGGGTGATAGGTGGCCATCAGGGCAAGCGGGCGTTGAGCATCCTTGAGGCCGCTCTGTACGGCGCAACGCCGAACGACACAGCCCTTGGGTCTCCTGGCTGATGGGGCTACGGCGCTGGTCGATGCGTATGCGGCCACGACGCCCACCATCACTGCCATCAATCCTACCTCAGGCTCCGCCGGGACGGGGACGCGAGTCACCATCAACGGAGTTGGGTTTGGGGCCACCCAAGGTACCGGGCACGTGGACTTCTTCTACCGATCAGGTGCCGCGACCATGCAGGCTCCCATCATCTCCTGGAGCGACACTGCCATCGTGTGCGTCATTCCTACGGCCTCGATGAGCGGGTACCCGGGGTCGGCCGGCAGCGGGCCGGTCACGGTCACCAACGCCTCTGGGGTGACAAGCGCCGGGTATGGCTTCCACGTGACGTTCGGATACGGCGGCTTTCGGTGGGCCGCCCCCAGCTGTTCGTATAAGGTCAACCCCAACACCGCGGATACTGCCGGCGAAGACGCGCTCGTCGATGCAGGCGCACTCGCTTGGAACTCACCTTCGGCGTTCAAGTTCAGCGACGGCGGGACGACCACTGCTGCCGCGTGGGGCTACGACGGCGCAAACGAGATCTTCTGGACCTACAATCTGGCTACCGGTGTTCTCGGCCAGGCTTGGACATGGTACAGCGGGTCCGCGATTCTAGAGACCGACATCGGCTTCAACGATAACTACGCTTGGGGCGTGGGCTCCGCGGGAACCTTCGACATACAGAGCATCGCCAGCCACGAACTGGGCCACTGGCTCAACCTGCGCGATCTCTATGGCTCCGGAGATTCGGCTAAGGTCATGTACGGATTCGGCGGTGCCGGCCAGGTGAAACGGACCCTCGATGCCGACGATGCCGCGGGGATCCGGTGGATCTACGGCGGCGGTAGCACTGCCCAGGTGACTCTCTCCACTTCGGTCCTGGGAAGCGGCTCGATCAGCCGCAGTCCGGACCAGACCCAATATGGCCAAGGTTCGTCGGTGACCCTTACCGCGGTTCCTGCCACCGGCTGGGTGTTCACGGGGTGGAGTGGGGACGCCACAGGGAGCACCAATCCGTTGAGCGTGATCATGGACTCCAGCAAGTCGATCACTGCGACCTTTACCGCGTCCTCACCCTCGTCGAAGACCCGCTACGAGCAGACCGATACCAAGCTGGTCTACACGGGCGCCTGGTCGTCCTCCTCCAGCTCCTACTACTCGGGTGGCAGCTACAAGTTCACGAACAGCTCCGGCGCCTCGGTGACCGTGGCCTTCAACGGCACCGCCATCGACTACATCGCCAAGATGGATTCCGCCCAGGGTCTGGTCAAGTTGACCCTGGACGGCGGTACGCCGAGCTACGTGAATCTCTATAGCGCCACTACCAAGTACAAGCAGAAGGTATGGGGCGTCTCCGGCCTCAGCGCGGGCAATCACACTCTGGTGATCGCATGGACCGGCACCCGCGGCACCGGCACCCGCGGCACCGGCACCACCATCAACCTGGACGCCTTGGACATCGCGGGCACACTCACGGCTCCTACCACGGTGCCCACAGTGCCCGGGGTGCCCGGGGGATCGACCCGCTACGAGCAGACCGATACCAAGCTGGTCTACACGGGCGCCTGGTCGTCCTCCTCCAGCTCCGTACTACTCGGGTGGCAGCTACAAGTTCACGAACAGCTCCGGCGCCTCGGTGACCGTGGCCTTCAACGGCACCGCCATCGACTACATCGCCAAGATGGATTCCGCCCAGGGTCTGGTCAAGTTGACCCTGGACGGCGGTACGCCGAGCTACGTGAATCTCTATAGCGCCACTACCAAGTACAAGCAGAAGGTATGGGGCGTCTCCGGCCTCAGCGCGGTCAATCACACTCTGGTGATCGCATGGACCGGTGGATCGGGTGGAGGTACGGGAACCAGGGCGAATCTTGACGCCTTGGACGTGCTGGGGACTCTCGTTACCGTCCCCTGACGCCCCCTCTAACCGGTCTGGTTGCACACCCTGCTGCACCTGCCGCAGCAAGGTGCTGTCACGGGGTTCCACTCCTTGGGGCGAGCCCCCACAGCTCTTCTGGCATGCTTCGCCTCTAGCGCAAATTCTGCTACTCTTTGACTAAAGCCTCCCGTGCTTGGTGCCGATACTCATGTCAGGCGGATGTCTCCGGCTGGCATCTCGCTTGGTCGTCTGTTGCCGGCAGGAGGCGCTGGTGGAGAGTCGCATTCGGATCTGGAAGCCGGGCGGCGTGAAGCGTGCTGTTTTGCACCTGGCTCTACTGGCCCTGCTCATCCCTGTCTCCCTCTTCTTATTCAGCCCATTCGCGGACGCGGCTCAAGCAGTGCAGCTACAGCACTGAGGAGATCGTCTTCGTCCAGCTGCTGAACGACTATCGGGTGAGCAACGGCCTGCAGCCCCTCCTGGTCTCCGACATGATCTCCGAGGCCTGTGACCGGCACAACTCCGACATGGGCAAGTACCGCTTCTTCGATCACTACACCCAAGGGTCGGATTGGTTCGCGATCGGGGCATCGCCATGGGATCGGATGGCAGCGAGCGGCTACAACTTCAACACCTACAAGGGCGAGAACATCGCCGCCGGGTACAGTACCGCCGCCGCCGTATTCACGGGCTGGAAGAACTCAGCCGGTCACAACGCAAACATGCTGGGAGCCAACTACGAAGTGATGGGCGTCTCTCTCGAATACGTGGCGGGCTCTCCGTACGGCTACTACTGGACCACCGACTTTGGCGGCTACGTCGACTCCACGGCCCACAGCTTGGGGTCGGTCCCGACGACAACCACGACAGCTGCTCCTTCGACCACGACCACTGCCGCTTCGACGACTACCACAGTCCGGCCTACCACTACCACCGTGCGGCTCACAACGACCACCACGACGACCACGGTGTACGTACCGCCGACCACGACCACGAGTACGGCGCCGACCACCACCACAGAAGCGGCTCCCTCAACGACAACCACGGCCAGGCCGACGACAACCACGACGGTCGCCGTGCCCGCCCCGTCCTCGACCTTCTCCGACGTCGGCGCCAGTACCTTGTACGCTGCTGAGATCGGGCTACTGGCGAAGCGCGGGGTGATCGCGGGCTACGGCGACGGCACCTTCGGTCCAAACAAGCTGGTCACCCGGCAACAGTTCGCCAAGATGATCGTCCTCACGCTCGGTTACAATGTTCCGCCGATGGGGGCCTGCAGCTTCAAGGACGTCGAAGATCAGTTGGATCCTAATGACCCGCTCTATCCGGCGGGCTACGTCGCCGCGTGCGCGGCCGCCGGCATCACAGTGGGCAAGACGCCCGACACATTCGCTCCCTACGACAACATGACTCGGGCGCAACTCATCACCATGGTGGCCCGGGCCGCACGACTGCCCGATCCGCCCACCGGCTACACTCCGCCCTTTGGAGAATTCTGTCCCGACCATTATCCGTGGGCTGCCAAAGCGGCTGCCGCCGGTGTGCTGGACGGCCTCGCGGACATGGGTCCCGGCTTCGACTTCTGGGCGCCGGCCACCCGGGCCGAGGTGTGCCTGCTGCTTGCCAGCCTGCTCGAATAGCGGGCGTGGATGGGCAGGGGTAGACCCCAGCCTTATTGGGATGTTGGCAACACAGAAGCACTGCGCCTTCGCCAATCCGAGAGGCAGGCGGAGGAAACTGAAAGCCTCATAGAAGAAGCGTCACTCACTCATCTGGCTGATGAAGACTCTTTACCCGATAGAGTAGATGGTTCATCGCAGGCTATGCTTTGTTTACCTGCGAACGATAATGGGTAGCAGAAATAGGTCTTGCGGACGGCGCGTTGTGAGACTTGAAGGTTCCGAGTGGTGCTGCATGAGCCCGAAATACGTTCCTGCAGGTGGGCCGAGCGGCCTCCGCCTCTCCTTCCTTTCAATCGGACGTCGTCCGTTGCCGTCATCACTCCAATCGAGTGCGCTACCTGCTGCTCCCTACCGAGGAGGAAGTAATGAAGACAACGATGAAGAGGGCAAAGGGGCGCTCGCTGCGGGTGCTTCTTTTGACGGTCGTGCTGGCGGCGCTGGCTCTCGCGCTCTTCGCCGGTACTGCGCTGGCCGCTCCGCCCTGGTCTGATGCGCCCAACAGTTGGTGGGTCAGCAGCTATGGCCTGACCGATACCCAAGCGGGCACGGTTGCTGACGGGTACCCTGACGGCACCTTCCGACCCGCACTGGCGGTGAACCGAGGCCAGTTCGCCAAGATGGTGGTCGATGGATTCGCCTTGGGCACGAGCACGCCCGCGGTCGCCACCTTCATCGACGTTCCCTCCTCGAACTACTACTTCCCCTGGGTGGAGGGGGGCGTTGACGCCGGGATCATCTCCGGCTACCCCGACAACACCTTCCGTCCAAGCCAATCGGTGAGCCGCCAGCAGGCCAACTCGCTTCTTGGCCTGCATCTTGCCCAGAAAGAGCTGACCCTCAGAGGTCACATCGCCGGCGATGAGGGCAACTACGCCTCACTCAACGCCTGGTATCGCGGCCGAAGGTACGGGGATCCTGGCTGAGTTCGCCGATGGGAGCAGCGTATTGCCCGTACACGCTCCAGCCACCGCCTACCTGGCGTACCATGGGGTGGTGCAAGGTAGCGCGAGAGGCGGCGGTCTGTACCTCGACCCGGGCAGTAGCCTCATGCGGTCCCAGGCAGTTGCCCTTATCCTGCGCGCTAAGGCGGTGACCTTCTCCACGGCGTTACCGACGGTCACCCTCTTGAATCCTTCTTCCGGTCCCACCGCAGGCGGCAACAGCGTGGTCATAACCGGGACCAACTTCACCGACGCGACCGTGGTCAAGTTCGGCACCGTCAACGCCACCAGCTACGTGGTCAACTCCGCTACTCAGATCACAGCCGTGGCCCCGGCCGGTACGGCGGGGACCACCGTCGAGGTCACCGTCACCACTCCGGCCGGCACCAGTTCGATCGCGGGCACCGCCAACGACTATGCCTACGGCCCACCCGCCACCGCCCCCAGCGCCATCCACCTAGCTAAAGGCGCCGCGGACCCGGTGGGCGCAGTCACAGACGTCCAGATCCCGCTACCAGGAGCCACCGACACCCACGGCGCGGTGACGGGCTGGGTAGCGACCACGGCCGACAAGATCAAGTTCACGGTCACCGACGTGAGCCCCGCCGTCTCGACCATCACCATAAACGGGGTAGCCTACACCAGCGGCGCCGACTACACGATCCTCGCCGCCAGCCCGCTCACCATCATCGTGACCACCACCGAGACCGGCAAAGCTACCGCGGTAAGGACGTTCACGGTCTCGGTGAATACGTTCGCCACCGCCCCCAGCGCCATCCACCTAGCTAAAGGCGCCGCGGACCCGGTGGGCGCAGTCACAGACGTCCAGATCCCGCTACCAGGAGCCACCGACACCCACGGCGCGGTGACGGGCTGGGTAGCGACCACGGCCGACAAGATCAAGTTCACGGTCACCGACGTGAGCCCCGCCGTCTCGACCATCACCATAAACGGGGTAGCCTACACCAGCGGCGCCGACTACACGATCACTCGCCGCCAGCCCGCTCACCATCATCGTGACCACCACCGAGACCGGCAAAGCTACCGCGGTAAGGACGTTCACGGTCTCGGTGAATACGTTCGCCACCGCCCCCAGCGCCATCCACCTAGCTAAAGGCGCCGCGGACCCGGTGGGCGCAGTCACAGACGTCCAGATCCCGCTACCAGGAGCCACCGACACCCACGGCGCGGTGACGGGCTGGGTGGCGACCACGGCCGACAAGATCAAGTTCACGGTCACCGACGTGAGCCCCGCCGTCTCGACCATCACCATAAACGGGGTAGCCTACACCAGCGGCGCCGACTACACGATCACTGCCGCCAGCCCGCTCACCATCGTCGTGACCACCACCGAGACCGGCAAAGCTAACGCGGTGAGAACGTTCACGGTGGCGGTGACGCAGGCCCTCGCCACAGCACCAACCGACGTCGAGCTGGCACAAGGCAGCGCGAATCCCGTCGGCGCAGTCACTGACGTGGCGATGCCGGCAGCGGGAGCCACCGATAATACCGGTAAGGTGACGGGCTGGGTAGCGACCACGGCCGACAGGATCAAGTTCACAGTCGTCAACGCTGTCGGCACCACCTCGACCATCACCATAAACGGGGCCGCCTACACCAGCGGCGCCGACTATACGATCACTGCGCCCGGTACCTTGACCATCGTGGTGACCACCAGCGAGACCAGCAAAGCTAACGCGGTGAGAACGTTCACGGTGGCGGTGACGCAGGCCCTCGCCACAGCACCAACCGACGTCGAGCTGGCACAAGGCAGCGCGAATCCCGTCGGCGCAGTCACTGACGTGGCGATGCCGGCAGCGGGAGCCACCGATAATACCGGTAAGGTGACGGGCTGGGTAGCGACCACGGCCGACAGGATCAAGTTCACAGTCGTCAACGCTGTCGGCACCACCTCGACCATCACCATAAACGGGGCCGCCTACACCAGCGGCGCCGACTATACGATCACTGCGCCCGGTACCTTGACCATCGTGGTGACCACCAGCGAGACCAGCAAAGCTAACGCGGTGAGAACGTTCACGGTGGCGGTGACGCAGGCCCTCGCCACAGCACCAACCGACGTCGAGCTGGCACAAGGCAGCGCGAATCCCGTCGGCGCAGTCACTGACGTGGCGATGCCGGCAGCGGGAGCCACCGATAATACCGGTAAGGTGACGGGCTGGGTAGCGACCACGGCCGACAGGATCAAGTTCACAGTCGTCAACGCTGTCGGCACCACCTCGACCATCACCATAAACGGGGCCGCCTACACCAGCGGCGCCGACTATACGATCACTGCGCCCGGTACCTTGACCATCGTGGTGACCACCAGCGAGACCAGCAAAGCTAACGCGGTGAGAACGTTCACGGTGGCGGTGACGCAGGCCCTCGCCACAGCACCAACCGACGTCGAGCTGGCACAAGGCAGCGCGAATCCCGTCGGCGCAGTCACTGACGTGGCGATGCCGGCAGCGGGAGCCACCGATAATACCGGTAAGGTGACGGGCTGGGTAGCGACCACGGCCGACAGGATCAAGTTCACAGTCGTCAACGCTGTCGGCACCACCTCGACCATCACCATAAACGGGGCCGCCTACACCAGCGGCGCCGACTATACGATCACTGCGCCCGGTACCTTGACCATCGTGGTGACCACCAGCGAGACCAGCAAAGCTAACGCGGTGAGAACGTTCACGGTGGCGGTGACGCAGGCCCTCGCCACAGCACCAACCGACGTCGAGCTGGCACAAGGCAGCGCGAATCCCGTCGGCGCAGTCACTGACGTGGCGATGCCGGCAGCGGGAGCCACCGATAATACCGGTAAGGTAACGGGCTGGGTAGCGACCACGGCCGACAGGATCAAGTTCACAGTCGTCAACGCTGTCGGCACCACCTCGACCATCACCATAAACGGGGCCGCCTACACCAGCGGCGCCGACGTCGGGATCACCGCAGTAGGTACCTTGACCATCATCGTGACCACCAGCGAGACCGGCAAAGCTAACGCGGTGAGAACGTTCACGGTCGATGTGACGGCGGCGTAGACGAGGGACTGACAGTGACGGGCGGTGTCAGTCAGGGTACTGCGCCGTCGTCAAGCGGGCGCCGGGCGTCGAAACGTCTTGACTACGAGGTGATTGTCCGAGCCCGGCTGGTTATCCGGCCAGCCGGGCTCCGGTGGCAAACGGCAGCTTTTCCCTCTGGTTACGCGGCGTGTGGCCAGGGTGGGGGGCGGTTTTGGCGCAGCGTGTGAACCAAGACAATGAAAGAGGTTGGGCGTTTGTCGGAGGGACCGGCCGCGTTCACCGAAGCCTACCCCTCCCACCAGGTGCGGGCGCAGGGTCTGAGTTCTCGTCTTGAAACAGGCGAAATGCGGTCCAGGCACCCGCCCGCTCTTGTGGGACGGCCTTAGGCATAAAGGCAGACCGGGCCCGCCGCGAAGCGGGCCCGGCATCCACTTAGTTGACGCTGCAAAGCCAAAGAAACGCTACTGTACTGGCACGAACTTCACCGCGTCGGCGACCACGTAGCCGTTGGCTCCGGTGGCGAAGATACTGATGCTCCCCGCCCCCGTGCTGTACCCAGCGCCGAAGTAGTAACGGCCCAGTGAGTACCAGGTGCCCCCATTCAATCGTTGGTTCACGTAGCGGTCGTACGGGCCCCTGGCGGTGTTGACGTGCACGAGAGCGGAAGACGCCCGGTTCGAGTGGCTGGTCCACCGCATGTAGACGTTGTAGTAGCCGGCAGAGGGGAACCGGGGTGTCCAACGGGCCCAGCTGTCGCTGGTGGTGGCGGCCCTTACCTGGTAGTCGTCACCGTAGAACCCTGAGGTGCTGGTGGTGCGTGTCCAGTTGCCGCTCAGGTCGTCTCCTCCGGTGCTCTTGGCAGTGGGATTGTCAAGAATGATCTCGCTCGTGACCAGGGAGCTCCGCCGCCGGGGCTCGTACTCGCTTCCCAGATAGCGACTCACCCTGCGCACGGTCAGGCCGGTGCCGGGAGCCTCGTAGATGATCGGCGAGTTCCATGCGTCCCCTCCGGCGTATATGACTACATGTCCAGAAACGCCGTTGTTCTTGACGAGCACATCGCCCTCACGCAAGAGGGAGCGGTCGCTCAGCGCAGACCAGGGGCCCAGACAATTGAAGAACTCGTAGCTGGAGTAACGAGGGTATATGGAGCTGTTCTCTCCGTCCTCCTCCTGGTAGAGCAGCGTGCGAGGCACCTCCCAGCACTTGAGCGCGTACCCGGAGCAGTCGGGGCCGGCGCCACCGCCGAGGTTGGGAGTCCAGCTCTCCCGGCCCCACGTGTACGAGGCGCCGATGCCCGAGTCGGCCCGAGCGATTATCTCGGCTCGCGTGATGCTGGGGATGCCCCCCAGCGCCTCGGTCGTTGTGGGACCCAAGAGTAGGCTCACGGCGGCCAGCGCTATGCTGCAGGCGAGGGCCACGCGGCTGGTGCCGGGGCGGACGTTCGTTCGATGTCTCACGGCTGCACCTCCTCGGCCTCTACGAAGCAGTGGACCACGATGCTGTAACCGGCCTCGTTCCCCCACGTCTGAAAGATGCGGCCGTCCGGGGCCACGATGTACGGTTGGCCCAGGTACGCGAACGACGAATCGGCGAGAAGCATGGTGTCGGTCACGGTATCGATCGATCCGACGACCGTCTCGACGCTGCCGCGGCTTCCGTCATCGGCCCTGCCGCCTCTCTTAGACGGCGCCAAGCGGGTGAGCGCCAGGGACGCCTTCTGGCCACCTGCGAGTTCAGGCTTGAGTAACCGCACCCCGACGATCAATCCACCCGCTCCGTCTCCGTCGACCGACATCAGATGCTCGATCGGATGCCCGGAGGCTAGGACGGGGCTCGAGTCGCCCGTCTGGATCGGCCTCAAGCTGGCGGCATCGATCTCGAAGAACTTGAAACGAGCGTTGCCCCCCGGCCTGAACGTCACCCGGACCGCGTGGCCGAGACCCCGACCCGTCGGCCGGCCGGCGACGGTGCGCGCCATAGCGCGGGCGGGTTCCGATCGAACAGCCGATGCGCGAAGGGTTGCCGTGGTCTGGGCCAGTAGGAGCACCGTCTCGTGCGATATCTCCAGACACGGGCCCTGGTCGGTAGCGAACAGGCCGGTCACCACGTCATTCAAATCGGGAAGAGTCATGGCGCCCAGATTCGCACCGCTCCAGTCGAAGGTGACGAGCCGGCAGTCGGCGTCACTGTCGACCACGAAGAGTCTGTCGTCGTCCACAGCCAAGAACCTTGGGCTCGTGAGCGAGATGGCTGCGGTACCGACGGGCTCTCCGCTGGGGTCCAGGAACAACAATCTACCGTTTACGGAATCAAGCACGGCGATGCGTCCGTTCGGTGCCACGGCCAGCGCCTCCGGACCACGGGCGAGACCTTCGCCTGGTTGGAGGAGACCGACCTCACCGGGGCCACTACCCCAGGGCAACGTGACAAGCAGGTCGCCGCCGGTCGGGAAGGCCGCCGCGGCGTCAACGGCGGCGCTCGCCGCAGCCGGGGGCGCGGCCTCGCCTGCCGTCTCCGGCGTGGCGGTCGCCCCCGTAACCGTCGCCGGCGTGGCAGACATCGTACCTACGATCGACTCCCCGGACCGCGTTGCGCCGGACCGCGTCGCGCCGGGCACCGATACTGCGGGCACTGTGGGTTGGGCCGATGGGCTGCGCAGCGCTTCTTGGGTCGATCCGTCCACCGTCACGCCCTCGGCCCCCAGCACGAAGCCGGGCGCGACGAGCGCGCAGGCGGCGAGCATACAAAGACCGGCTACGCATACCGAAGCCTGTAGGACGGTCAGGCGCGGGTGTCTGCGCGGGCTTCCGCGTCGCCTTTTGAGAAGGCGGGGCAAGAGTGCTGCCGGCGCTCGGCCTCCTGCAGGCGCACCGCCCCCGGGACGGGGACCCTCCCCGGGGCGGTGGTTCAGGGTTGTGCGGACCATAGTCTCCTCCTTTGCTCCTCGGGTGACATAGTGATCCGAGGCTAAGGAGGGCCGCCAACAGGGAGCCATGAGACCTAGGGTCGGTATTGGCGGAGGTCCGTGGAGTCTGTGCGCACACGGGCCAGGTTGGGTCGGGCCTGCGCCGGCTTGGGCGGTTCCCCCGCCCGCCGGTGCGGTACACTGGGTCGCGGCGCGGTCGGGCGCCGGCTGACTGTGGCCGGCGGGGCTGTGGTCGGCGGCGTCGTCGCCGGCCGGCGACGCGAGGCCGCGGGCCGAGGGATCCGCAGGGGGTCATCTTGATCGTCTTGTTCTTCGCCGATGTTGTAGGTAAGCCGGGCCGCGAGTTGCTCATATCGAGGCTCGCCGAACTGCGGGCGCGCTTCCGCGCCGACGCGGTGATCGCCAACGGCGAGAACGCGACCGATGGCAAAGGCATCAAGCCCGCTCACGCGGAAGATCTGCTCGGAGCGGGGGTAGATGTGATCACCACCGGCAACCATGTCTACAGACAGCGCGAAGCCTATCGCTACCTGGACGGGCAGCTCCGTGTGATCCGACCGTTCAACTTCCTCGAGTCGAATCCCGGCCGAGGCCTGAGTGTGGTCGACACACCCGCGGGACGCCTGGGTGTGGTCAACCTGAGCGGCGATCTCTACCTGTATCCGGCCCGCTCGCCGTTCGAAGTAGTGGACCAGGCTTTGGAACAGCTACACGGGGTGCGCGCTGTGGTCGTCGATCTCCACGCCGAAGCGACCAGCGAGAAGGTGGCCATGGGCTGGCACCTGGACGGCCGCGTAAGCGCCGTCATCGGCACCCACACTCACGTCCGCACAGCCGATGCGCGAGTCCTGCCCGGGGGAACCGCTTACATCACCGACGCGGGGATGTGTGGTCCCCGGGATTCTGTCATAGGCGTCAAGAAGGAACTCGTCCTCGAACGGTTCCTGACTCAGCTGCCGGTGCGGTTCGAAGTAGCCGACGGCGACGTGTGGCTCGAGGGCGTGGTCATCGAGATCGGCGAGGACGGCCGCGCGCTGCGCATCGAGCCTTTGGAGGTCGGTGCCGCCTAATAAGCGACGCAGAAGCGCTGCCGGATGTGGCGCGGCTCCTCGAGCTCGTCGATCATGGCTACCGCGTAGTCTTCCACCGATATGCGGCACTGGCCTTCCGCGTCGACCATCACCTGGTCACCGCCCAGCCGGAAGTTGCCGGTGCGCTCCCCCGGTTGAAGCATCTGGGCTGGACTGAGGAAGGTCCAGTCGAGTCCCGGCTCCTCCCGCAACAGATAGAGGAACTCACGGGTGCCCGAAGCGCCGGGCTTCCACTCCTCGGGGAAACCCGGTTGATCTATCACCTGCTGCCCCGGAGCGATCTCCAGGCTGCCTGCTCCCCCCACCGCCAGCAGGCGCCGGACCCCCGCCTTCTTGGTGGCGGCGATGATCGCCTTCGCTCCGGCCACCATGGCTTTGTATTTGTCCGCAGCATCCTGGTCGGGATTGAACGCCGCGATGACGGCGTCGTGGCCGCTCAGCAGACCAGCGAGGTCGTCTCCACTCAGGATGTCGACTTCCTTGGCCGTCAGGCCTGCACGCACCGGTAGCCGCTCCGGCCGGCGCACGATGGCGGTCACCTCATGCTTGCGGCTCAACGCCTCGTTCAGGATCCTTGAGCCTACGTAACCGGTGGCTCCGATCAAGGCGACCTTCATCACTGCTACCTCCTGTCCCTGGGTCTCTTAGATGTCGCCGCTCAGGTCCTGGAAGACCAGCCCTGTGGGCAGTTTGGGGTAGAAGTAGGTGGCCTTCTGAGGCATGCGCTCGCCACCGAGGGCCACCTCCCGGATCTGATCTAGTCCGGTGGCGTTGAGGAAGAACCCGATCTGGAACTCGCCCGCGTCCAAACGGGCGAAGGCGTCGTCGGGGTCCTTGAAGTACGTCACGCGCGCTCCGGCGGTCGTGTCGCCGATCGGAGCTACTCCGTGGCCCGCGGACGAGTCGCCGGAGGCGATGCCGAGCGTCTTCTGCAGGATCAACGTCTGCAAGACGGTGACGTCCAGCAACTGGTAGGCGGCGCTGTGACCTGGGGCGGCGGCCCGTGCGGCCTCCGGATCGGCGAACCGCAGGCCGTAGGCGCCATCGAGCGCGCGGCCCCAGAGGCCGAACGCGCCCCTCGGGTGATCTTGGAGATAGCCTGTTATGGCCGCTTGAGCCTCCCCAGCGGTGGCCCCGTCCGCGAGCGGTTCGACGGAAAACGTGCCTGCGAGCGACCGCGGCAGAGCAGCCACGGTAGCGGGATCGACGCCGGACAGTAGGCGATGAGTGCCGTATACGGCCAGTCCCGGGTCGGACATGTTGCTGAAATAGGCCAGAACGTAGTCGGACGAGGGCAGTCCTGGTGTTGGGCGGGTCGGAGCGGCGGACGCGTCCGCGTCGGGCCCGCCCCCGGTCTCTGGCGGGCGGTTCATCTTGTACCGCAGCGCCGTTTCGTAACGATGATGGCCGTCGGCGATGACAAAACGGGTCGTGGCCAGATTCCGGCTGATGGCGGCCAGCAGGTCGGGATCCGAGGTGGGCCACAGCTTGGTGATCGTGCCGACCTCGTCGGTCACGGTCGCGGTCGGAGCCTGCGTGCCCGGGCCGGTCTTCCAGGCCGCGGTGACTTCATCGCCGGGCAGATCGTACAGGAGGAAGACCGGACTGAGGCCCATCGCGACTGCGGTCAGCAGTCGGTAGCGATCCTCCTTGGGTCCCGAGAACGTCTGTTCGTGGGGAAAGACCACGCCCTCGTCCAACCCGAAGAGCCGCATCAGAGCCAGAAAACCGTGACGGACTCTCGGGCGACCGTCCGGACCCGTAAAAGTCTCTTCGACGAAAGTGATGGAAGGTTGCGTGTCCCGGACCAGGATACCGGTCTCTTTCCAATGCGCTAACTGGTCGGAGGCTCGAGTGTACTGGTTATCGCACCCGCTGTCGCTGGGGGTGGTCATACCCAGATCGACACGGACGACATTGTGCCGGCTGCGGGCATAGAGGCGGGATTGTAGTTCCGGACCGATGACATCGTACGGCGGCGCCACCACCTGGGACAGGTCGCCCACTACAGAGCTGTAGCGCCACGCACGAAAGGGGATCACGGTCTCCAAGGGTGCCTCCACAGTTCGGGGGACGAGTGCTGTGCGGTCTTTGCATGATATCACCAGGCACGGACGCACCAGATGTGAAGCGGCGCCGGCGGAAGAGGATCGGCCTTGTACCCATTGCCTGCAGGCGTCCAAAACGTTAGATTGGGAATAGACACTAGTATGTTCAGTTCAGTGCCGGAAACGGGCGATCGTGAGGTCTCTCACCCGGCCGACGAGGGAGAAGGTGTGCTGATGAGTCTGATGGACAAATTGGCTGATGGTGCTGAACGAGCCGCCAGAGAGGCGGAAAAGGCTTTCGACAAGGGCAAGACCAAAGTCGGTGAGTTGCAGGTCGAGATGCAGATGGACGGACTGGCCCGCAAGCTCGGCTACCTGGTGTTCGATTTCTATCGCGGCCGCCAGGTAGATCAGGCGGTGCGGCAGAAGATCCTGGACGAGCTATCCCGCCTTGAAGATCAGCTGCTGAAGACGCGCGCGCAGGCGGCAGCCAAAGCCGAGTCCGACGCGGCCGCCGGGGCTGCGGCGGGCGGTCCGGCTTCGGGCCCGGCTTCGGGCCCGGCTGACGCCCCGACTGCCGGGGAGGCCGCGGCGAACACCGCGGCTGCCGACACCGGGTCGACTACCGATACCGCCTCGACCGCCGAGGCCGCCCCGACTGCGGGCAGTGCCCCGACCGCCGAGGCCGCCCCGACCGACGGCCCGATCTCAGCCGCCGGCGACTCGCCCTCGACCTCGTGAGGTGATGATCCCATGGCCGCCGAGATCCATGAACTCAGCCAGGTGGAACTGGCCAGACTGATGGCCGGCGAGCCGCGCGTCCTTGCTCTGCTGGCTGCAGGCGAGCGTGTGCGGGCGAAGACGCCCTTCCTGTATCCGGGGCGACGCGGGCCGGTGGTGGTCTATCTGACCCCGGGTCCTGAAGCGTCACCAGCCGCGGCGGATGACGCCGCTGCCGGCTCGGCACCGGAAGGTGGTGGCTCGGTCCCCGCTCCCGAGGCCAGGGCAGCCTCCTTGCGGCCGGTGCGTATCTCCGATGGGGGCGACCTCATCAAGAGTCTCGACGAGCAGGGCATGGATCTTTCGGTCGACATGATCCTCAGTAAGACCGTCTTCCATACCGTCAAGCAGATGGAAGGCGGGACCGTTGCCGGCGGCCAGATCTGTTTGGATTCCACGGTCGGCAAGGTCCCCGCGGACCTGTGGCGGTTCCTTCAGTTGGTGGCGGAGATCATCGGCCTCCGCCATTCCAAGTACAAGGACGCCCTTTTGCGGCTATCCCGTCGCCAGGATGCGCCCGACCTGGTCCACTGGGACGATCAGTAGTGCGGTGACCTGTAAGCTGCACAGCGGTTCACGGGGAGGCTGGCGACTCGCAAGACAGGCCGTGACTCACAGGTAGCGCCGCGGCTTCCGAGACGCACCATGGCGCGCAGGATCAGACTGTGGTGGTGTACGTCTCGAAGACCGGCGGGTGTTCGAGATGGCGCTTGACAGTGCACTGCTCGGCCGCCCGGACGATGGCATCGCGGTATTTCTCCGGGAAATCCGCCGGTAGTTTGATCTCGAGGGAGATCTTGCTGATCAATCCTGCCTCCCGGTCGTGCTCGGTGCGCATGGTTATCCCGGCCCCTTCCGTCGACAGGCCGCGCTGCTGTAGGAACGAGAGCACGAAGATCCCGGCGCACGTACCGATGGATGTCAAGAAGAGATCGAAGGGCGCGGGTGCCGTCCCGTCGCCGCCACCATGCCCTGACTGGTCGGTCTCGATCACAAAGCCCTTGTAGCGAGCATGGACCTTCTTGTTGCCGGGGAAGTAGACCTCCATGTCCATCGGGCGCTCCTTCGGGCGTGTTTGGCTACGGAAAGGATAGCGGACGGATCACCGGGACACTCCAGCGCGGGACAGGCCGACCGGATCAGACCGAGCGGGGCGGACGTATGGGCACACCAGTCGGGCGGCAGGCGGGTAGCGTTTCTGCGCGGCAGTGCGAGACCGCCATAGACCATCGGCAGAGTGGTACAAGCTGAGTCTCTCGCGGGTAGACATCGGCGGGCCGATCCAAGCGCCCGGTGTCAGGCCGGGCTGAGGGAAGTCAGGAAACGGGGGAAGCGGTCAGAAGCTCGCGGGCTCGATGCGCTCGGAGCGCGCCCGTCCGATCAGGTCGAGTTCCGTCCGGCTCGGACTGATGAGGCCGGTCTCTGCCAGTGTCTCCAGTTCGGCAAGTGCCTCCAACACGCAGGCGAACCCCTCTTCGACAGCCAGAGACAGATAGACCACCTGCGGCCGGTCGAGGATGGCCACCTGCTCGAAGCCGCAGTCCGGGCACCATAGGCGGAGCCTCCACTGTCGATCGTCTTCCTGTTCCCAGTCTGCGGCCTGTACGAGCGGAGAGGAGCACGATCGACAGAAGATCCGAGGAACCGGGTTACGAGGCGCGTTGCTGTTAGGACCGTCACTCACGGTGCCTCTGTCTCTCTGCGCCGGCGGGCCGGCCGCGGTCGTTTGCCAGTAGTAGCGTGGACTTCGCCACAAGAGAAGTATCGGCCGGGGGGGCGGCTGGGTTTAGCGCGGGCCAACGATTCGACCGTGCCCGGGTCTTCCCCAGAGATGTTCCACCTTTGGTTGTATTCACCAGTCGCGCGATCCTCGGTATCCTGCGATCCCGACCGCGACTGACTGCGGGAGCGGGGCGGAACCAAGATGAGAAGGAGGCGGAAGTGAACAGCGTGCATCTGATCGGGCGTCTGGCCACCGACGTGGAGGTCAAGGAGGTGAACGGCGGGTCGAAGGTCAGCAGCTTCATCCTGGCGGTAGATCGCAACGCGGAAGAGGCGGACTTTTTCCGGATCAAGGCCTGGAACTCGCAGGCCGAAGCCGCGGGTGACCACCTGGGCAAGGGCCGGCGTATAGCTGTCGAAGGCTCCCTTCGCCAGGATGTCTATGAGAAAGACGGGGAGGAACGCAAGGCGGTGTCGGTGGTGGCCAAGCGGTTGGAGTATCTCTGAGTGCAGGACAGGCTCTACAGGAAGGGGCGGCGGCCGGGGGGAAGCCGCCCCCCTTCCTCGAACGCGATGTTCATGATGTGCGCCATCCCATGCGGAGAGAAAGAAATGAGCGACGTTGATACTCTGGCTTCCGGCAAGGACGCCGTGCGCGCCGGTCCGGCTGTTGACCGGTGCCGAAGCGATTCGGAGGTGATGTCACTGTCTGGCCAAGGAGAGCAGCGGGCTCGGCTACTGACGGCCAAGCTCAGCCTTCCGCACCAGGGTTTCGTGCTCAGTCGCCCGCGGCTGCAGGCCCTGGTTCGACCGGTGCTCACCAGGGGCGTCATCTATCTCGTTGCGGGACCGGGCTACGGAAAGACCGCGTTCATAGTCGACCTGCTTTCATCAACGCGCGGCCGGTCGGTCTACTACTCTCTCGACGAGGGTGACCGCGATCCCGTCCGCTTCCTTTCTTACCTGATGACCGGACTGGGCATGGAGGTTCCTGAGGAGAATCCAACTGCCTCCCTGGGCTGGCCTGGCCGGGGGGAAGGTGATGAGATCGTCCTGGAAATGACCGCCCGGTTGTTGGGTTTCATGTCTGCTCGCGGGGGACAGGCGACCTTGGTCGCGATCGATGACTTACACCTTGTCGACTCTTCGGCCCAGGTTGTCGGGGCATTGGAGCTCATCGCTCGCGGTCTACCCCCTGGGTGGACGCTTCTCCTGTCATCCCGTCGACAGGTGCCCTTCTCGCTCGATAGCGTCAATCTCGGCGGCCGGCTGGTACAACTCCAAAGCCGGGAACTGCGCCTCACTCCCCACGAGGTCACAGCCTGGGCCCGGCAGAACTGGGCGGTACAGCTGCAACTGTCGGATGCGCGCGCTCTCTGGCGTCTGACCGAGGGCTGGCCCGCCGCGCTCGTACTACTCGGACAGCACCTGCTGGCGCGCCCGGGGGATATCAGCCGGAAGGACATCGTAGGGGTCATTACCGCCGGCCGTACTCTGAGCATCTATCTGGAGGGGCACATCCTCTCCGCGTTGGACCCTGAGGCCGCGCAGATCATGCTCAGTGCCGCCCTCCTTCCTCGGGTGGTCTTTCCTCGAGACGAGACCTTCATGCCCGGTTCCCCCGGGCAGGCGCGGGCGGTTCTGGAGGAGCTCGTCTCTCGCGGCTTCCTGGTAACTCGCCTGGGTCGCCACAGCTACAGCGTTCACCCCCTTGTACGCGGCTTCGCCGAACGTCAGGCGCGGCAGAGCGAAGAGGGACACGACCTGATCCGCCGGGCGGCGGAGCATCTCGACCGTGCTGGCGAGTATCATCAGGCAGCCTCACTTAGTCTCAGGGCGGGATATTTCGAGGACGCCGCGCGGCCCATACGATCGCTGGTCCTGTCTTCTCTGAATGCCGCGGTCAACTTCGCCCGCGACGACTGGCTCGATGTTATCCCTCCGACCGGCAAGGCAGCGGACGAGCTCGGTCCTTGGCTGCTGGTGGCAAGAGCTCGGATCCTACAGCAGCACGCGGAATACGCAGCTGCGGCGGCGCTTTACGAAAGGGCTGCGCGCCTCCTCTCGGCCTCCGGTGACAAGGAGGGTCTTCTGTCGGTCCTGCTGGGTTCTGCCTTCTGCCTCTACAACCAGGGGTACTGGGAGGAAAGCCTGGCGATCATGACGCGCTGCCGGTCTCTGGCCAGCTCTCATCAGGAGAGAGTGGAAGTGCTCGTGGCGGAGGGGAACGTGCTCGTGAGCCTCTGCCGCTGGGACGAGGCGGTGGAGAATTGGGAGCGGGCGCTCGCTCTGGCGCCGGCCGCCGGCCGTCCTTATCTGGCCCAGCGCATCCATTTTCATAGATCACGGCTGTTCTACTCTCTGGGACACTACCGGTTGGCCAGACAGTGGGTGGAGAGGGCCTTGGCTGGTGGGGCGGGACTGCGAAGTCCCTCATATGCCATGGCTCTCAACGGCGCCACCATCCTCGCGTACCTGACTGGAGACTACGCGCTCGCCGGACGGCACGCCATCGAGTGTGCGGAGCTCATCCGGAGTCGCGGCTATGCCTGGATGGAGATATCGAGCATGCTCAATCAGGCCGCCGTGGCCATGGGTGGGTGGGATTACCGATCCGCGCTCACGAACATCCGCAAGGCTCAGGCACTCGCGGCCGAAGCCGGTGACGCAGAGGCGTGCTTCTGGGCAGAGGAAATGATCGGGGATCTATGTCGCCGCAATAGAAACGTGCGGCGGGCTCTGGAACATCATCAGGTCGCGCTCGAGGTAGTGGAAAAGAGCCGCCTGGCCGTAGTCGAGAAGGTGCGTGCGTTGACGGCGATGGGTATGGATCTGGCGGTGCTCGGCCAAGACGAAGACGCCCGCGCCTCGCTGGAAGAGACCGTGCGTCTCAGTCGCCGTTGGGGTCTAGTGAGCTCTCTCACCTCGGGGCTTTTCTACCTTGGCTGGCTCTACGCTCGCGCCGGGCGCGAGCACGAGGCCGCCCGTTCACTCGTGGAGTGCATGCGTCTGGCGCGCGAGCACGGGCATGTCCACTTCCTCAGCCAGGAAGCGCGGGTGGCCGTGCCGATCCTGGCCCTCTGCGACCGTTTCGACGCCGGATCCTTTCCTCGCGAGGAAATCGTGCCGCGGCTTCCGGAGCGTCTTCAGACCTACTTCCATCGCTTGGCCGAAGGAAAGATCTATCCCACTGACATCTCACTCGGGCCGCCGCGACGGACTCTGAGCCGGCTGGCAGACGCGCCCCACCCACGCCCCGGAGGGCGACCGAGTCCCGGCGCGCTCGCCGGTATCGAGGCTCTCACGGATCGCGAGCGAGAGGTCCTCAAGATGATCGCGCTGGGTATGTCCAACAAGCAGATCGCGGACAAGTTGGTCATCACGGAGAAGACGGTGAAGACGCACGCGAACCACGTCTATCGCAAGCTGGGCGTAACGAGCCGCGTCCAAGCCACGCTGGTGTTTCAGAGCTGCCAGCGCGCTCGCAGCGCCGGCGGAGCGGGTGGTCGCCCTCGCAAGTAGGTGTGGCCTCAGATGCGGGCGAGCCGCCCCCCGGGCCGGCCGGGGCGGGCCGGGGGTCCCCGGGCGGGGCGGCTGAAGCGAGATAGGGGGCTTGTCTACTTCTCGAGCTGGAGCGGTATTTCGATCACGTCGGTCGGAGAGCCGTCCTTGGGAGACTCGGCGAACACGATGAGGGCACCCCGGCCGGCCGATCCGACGGCAAAGGGGATCGTCACGTCGAAGGTGCCGCGGGTCCCTGTGCCCGAACTGGCGGTCACCACCTCATCGGCGATGATGAGGCCGTCCCAGTCGACTAGGCTGATGCGAAAGACCGCTTCGAAGACGTTGGCCGTGCCTCTAACGCGTAGCGGGCTACTCACCTTGTTGCCCACGGTGGGAAACTCCACAAGAATGGCCGGAGACAGGTCTTCGTAGTCGGCCCGGCTCATGGGATGGTCCAGGATGAGGCCCTCTCCGCCGAGGACGTCGATCGGCTCACCGTCAAGCTCAAAATCGACACCGTCGATCGTCGGGAACTGGGTCAGAGTGAAGACCACCTCGGCCAGTCGCATCATCATGGAGAGGGTACCGCCGCCGGAGGCATATTCCTTTGATAGATCCACGCTGGCGACGCCATCATCGATGGTGAGACCCAGAAAGGTTGTGCCGGCCGGGATGTTGGTGACCATGCCTGCCTCTTCTTCGACCACTGTGGGGCCCTTCAGGAGGGCCTCCATGGCGGCGGCGCCTACCTGCTGGGTCTTGGGAATGACCCGGGCCGCGGCGCAGATCATCTCGTCACGGGAGTAGTAGACGTTGACGACCATCGTCTCCTCGGCCGTCGTCGTGCTGGTCGTGGATCCAGTAGGAGCGGTAGTGGAGGTAGTCGTGGTCGTGGACTCCTCCGAGGGTTCCGTGACCGAGGTTGGAGAGCCCTCAACGGTGCTGGCCGTGCCTCCGTCGCCCATGTCGTCGCCATACCCGCATGCACCGCCAGCGGCGGCAACGCCAGCAAGCACCAGAACCAGCAGTCCGACGATCAGTATGAGCGGGATCGCTCGGCGTCGGGAGCCCCCCCTGGTAGCGGCTCCGCGGAGCCGTTCAGATTCGCCATCTGGCAAGGAACTCATCGGTTCTCCCTCCTTCTGACCCGCACCCCCTGTAGGTCCGTTCGCGTACAAGTCCATAGTTTGACTTCTGACTTCACGGACCTGCCGCGCTCAGGTAACGATCGTGTTACAGAAGGACAGTCGCCAGGGTGTCTTCAGCTGGGCCGAGAGGTGGCGGAGAGCGGCGGAACAACCTGTATCCGGTCTCACACGGGCAGAGTCAGCACGAAGCGGGCTCCGCCACCGGGAACGTTGGCAACGGTGAGGTCGCCCCCCAGGAGACGAGCGTTCTCGCGCGCGATGGCCAGACCCAGTCCGCTTCCGCGACTGGTGGAGCGGCTCGGGTCGGCTTTGTAGAAGCGATCGAACACGTGGGGTAGGTGCTCCTGGGGTATCCCTGGACCGCTGTCTGTCACGGCGATCCGGACCACGTCGTTAGCGGGAGGCGTCTCGACATTCCCCGTTCCATGCACATACCGTGTCTCGATCGCCACGGGCGTTGCACCGTGGAGCAAGGCGTTCTCCACGAGATTCACGATGATCCGTTCAAGTCGTCGCTTGTCTGTGCGGATCGCATAGGGAGGGCTCACACGGCCGAGGGAGTCCGTGACGCCTTCCTCGCCCGCAGTGCCGCCGTCCCCGGCCGCAGCCCTGATATCAACGGAGTCCGACCACCCGTGAGCCTCTACCGATTGGGCCAGGAACGAGCGGACGTCTACCGGTTCTATGACGATCTCGGCCGCCTGGGCCTCCAAACGGCTTATTTCGAGGAGGTCGTCCACCAACTGGCGGAGACGAGAGATGTCCGTACTTACGAGGAGCGCGAGTTGGGTGATCTCCGGGGGAGAGCCCTCTGGGTTCGTCTCCAGCTGAGCCCTCAACAGAGAGGCTTCGCCGACCAGGGCAGACACTGGGGTGCGCAGCTCATGGGTCACGTCGGCCACGAAGCGGCGTTCCCGGGCTTGTCCGGCCTCCAGGTCCAGCATCTTAGCCTGAAGGTTCCCGGCCATTCGATTGAAGGAGTCTGCCAGGACTCCGAACTCGTCGGACCCCGCCGGCAACCTTATGTCGAGATCACCCTGCGACATCCGTACCGCCGCCTTGCTCGCCTCTCGTACCGGTCCCAGGAGGCGGCGGGCCAGCCAGAGGCCGGCGATAGCTCCCAGGACCGCCAGCACGAGCCCTCCGATGATGAGGATGGTGCGCAGCCGCGCCAACTCGTCCAGGCGAGCTCCTTGGGGATAGAAGAAGTAGAACGCCAGGTCCGGTGACCGGACCTGGCCGCCGACGGCGATAGTGGGCTCGCCGGCCATCGTGATCATCTGGTAGCCGATCCGGCCCTCCTCGACCTTGGCGGCCAGCTCGGGTGTTATCAACCCCGTGGTCACCTGCGGGCCGGACACATAGATCTCGTCATCGGCCTCGATCAAGGTCGCGAAATCGCCGCGGATCTGGAACGCGTCCAGAAGCTCGTTGTAGTCAACGGCCTCAGGGTCCGCCGGGAGCATCGAGTCGGCCAGGAACAGATTGAAACGCGATTGGTCCTGTGCTTTCTTGAGGGCCTCATCGTCCTGCGCAGCCTTGATGATGAAGTATGCGGATAGGGCGAGTGCCAGAGCAGTGATGACCACAGCGGCTGTGAAGATGAAGGCCACTCGCCGGCGCAGGGAATGCCGGGCCCCGGAGAGCCTGCGGGATCTGTCTGCCATCAGGAGATCCTGGGAAGCCGGCTCCGAGGACGAGCCCTATCGATCATGCGGGACTCGCGGGACGATCGGCACGGTAGCCGACACCGCGAACGGTCAGGATCAAGAGCGGGTGGCCCGGGTCCTCCTCGACCTTGGTGCGCAGGCGCTGCACGTGAACGTCTACGAGGCGGCTATCGCCGAGATAGGTGTAACCCCACACCAACTCGAGCAATTGGTCACGGCTGAGCACCTGCCCGGCGTGGCGCGCCAACTCGTACAGGAGGCGGAACTCGGTCACCGTCAGAGGGATCTCTTCGGCGCCCCGTTGCACGCGGTAAGCTGCGGGATCGATTGTCAGAGGCCCGAGCGTGAGTGGAGGGGTGACGGGTACAGGTGAAGGCTCGCCGGCGGGCCGCGTTCCTCCTGGTGCCGGTTCGGCCACTGCGCCGGCCGCTGCGCGGGTCGCCGCGCCGGCGCTCTCCGCTACGTCCATCGTGACGGCGGTCTTTGTCGAGGCGCGACGCATCACCGAACGTACTCGGGCATTCAACTCGGGGAACTCGAACGGTTTGGTGACGTAGTCGTCGGCGCCGGATTCGAGCCCGACCACCACGTCCACGGTGGACGACCGAGCGGTGAGCATGATGATCGGAACGAGTGAGATCTTGCGCAGCTCCCGACAAACGGCGAACCCGTCCAATCTCGGCAGCATGATATCGAGCAGCACGAGATCGGGCTGATGCTCGGCAAACACCACCAAGGCTGACGGCCCGTCCTCTGCGGTCACCACCCGGTACCCCTCGCCCCGCAAGCCCAGGGTGATGACCTGGCGCAACGATGGGTCGTCCTCGACGACAAGCAGGAGTTCATCCACCCCTGGATTATCCCCGGCTATCGCCGACGAGTCCAGTCCCAGAGGGTAAGAGGACCCAGCCCAAGGCTAGAAAGGCGCTCAGGGCGTACGAATGCGGCCGCTGGAGTAACCTCTGGGAAGCGAGTGAGAGCATCAGAAGAGGGCTTGCAGTGACGATATATGGGGTGCTAGTATTCGCCAGTACACCATATATTGTGCACCACCGCCGTGGCCCAGGAATGGGGAGCGGGTGTGCGTACGCTGGTAGGGGCCGAGTCCGTCGACGTGACTCCGAAGAGAGCGGGGGGTTGTGAACTGCCCATTTTGCGGTTTTTCCGACAGTAAGGTGATCGATTCGCGCGATACCGAGAGCAAGGAAGCCATCCGCCGGCGGAGGGAGTGCGTCAGCTGTGGCCAGCGTTTCACCACCTACGAGAAGATCGAGGAGATCCCCATCACTGTGGTGAAACGCGATGGAAGCAGGCAGCTTTTTCACGCGGACAAGCTGCTGCACGGGCTCATGCGAGCGTGTGCCAAGCGGAACGTGCCCCTGGAGACCCTGGAGGGCGTCGTCACCGACATCGAGCGGGAACTCCGGGAGGAGTCGGCGTACGAGGTCACGTCCGAGCGGGTCGGTAAGATGGTGCTCGAGCGCCTGCAGGGAGTGGACCTGGTGGCCTACATCCGCTTCGCCTCTGTATACCGGCAGTTCGACAGCGTCGAGGGATTCAAACGGGAACTGGAGCAACTGGCGAAAGAGGGGATCAGATGACCGTCGCCGAGCTGAACGCCGCCGCGGCCGAGTTGGAGACGAGGCTCTCCCCCAGCGCGAAGAAGGTCTTGCAGAAGCGTTACTTGAAACGCACCAAGGGCGGTGAGCCTCTTGAGACTGCTGCCGACATGTTCGCCCGGGTGGCGGAGAACATCGCCCAAGCCGATCTGATCTATCATCCCGAGACGTCTCTCGACGCCACTATCTCCGAGTTCTTCGAGGTTATGGCGCGGCTGGAGTTCCTGCCCAACACGCCCACCCTTATGAATGCCGGGCGCGAGCTACAGCAGTTGTCCGCCTGCTTCGTCCTGCCGGTCGAGGACAGCATGGATTCTATCTTCAGCGCCATCCGGGACGCGGCCCTGGTGCATCAGTCCGGTGGGGGGACGGGATTCAGCTTCACCCGGCTTCGGCCCAAGAACGATCTAGTCCGCTCCACAATGGGTGTGGCCAGCGGACCGGTGTCGTTCATGCGCGTGTTCGACATGGCCACCGAGACCATCAAGCAGGGCGGCACTCGGCGCGGGGCCAACATGGGCATCCTGCGGGTCGACCACCCCGACATAGTGGATTTCATCCGGGCCAAAGAGGACGAGCATATCCTCAACAACTTCAACATCTCCGTGGGCGTCACCGAGGAGTTCATGGGGGCGGTCCTCACCGGCGAGGACTACCCGCTGCGCAACCCCCGCGATATGACCGAAGTGGGGCGGCTGGATGCCCGCCAGATCTTCGATCTCATCGTGGAACTGGCTTGGAAGAACGGAGAGCCGGGCATCGTCTTTCTCGACCGGCTCAATCGGGACAATCCCACGCCCAAACTGGGCGAGATCGAATCCACCAACCCATGTGGTGAGCAACCGCTTTTGCCCTACGAGAGCTGCAATCTGGGCTCCATCAACCTCGCCATCATGATCAAAGATAGCGGCGTGGATTGGGAGCGTCTGGGCCGGGTGACGCGCACGGGCGTCCACTTTCTCGACAACGTCATCGACATGAACCGCTATCCCCTGCCTGAGATCGACAGGATGACCAAGGGCAACCGCAAGATCGGGCTAGGGGTCATGGGCTGGGCGGACATGCTGGTGGAGCTGGGCATCGGCTACGATTCCGACGAAGCCATCCGGCTCGCGCACGAGCTGATGGGCTTCGTCCACGGGGAGGCCATCAAGGCCTCGGAGGACCTGGCCCGCGACCGGAGGGTGTTCCCCAACTGGGAGAGCAGCACGTGGAAAGCCAAGGGGACAGAAGTACGCAACGCCACCCTCACCACCATCGCTCCCACCGGCACCATTTCCATCATCGCCGGCTGCTCCAGCGGGGTGGAGCCCATATTCGCCCTGGCTTTCATCCGCAACGTGATGGACAACACCGAGTTGCCGGAGGCGCACCCGGCGCTCGAGCGGGTGCTCCGGGAGCGCGGTCTGTATTCCGACGACCTCATGAAGAGCATCGCGACGATCGGTGGCCTGCATGACATGGAAGTGCCCGAGGATCTCAGAAAGGTCTTCGTCACGGCCCATGACGTATCCCCCGAATGGCATATCCGCATGCAGGCGGCATTCCAGGACCACGTCGACAATGCGGTGTCCAAGACGGTCAACTTCCCCAACCAGGCTCGGCCCGAAGACGTGGAGCGCGTCTACCTGCTCGCCTACGAACTGGGAGTCAAGGGCGTCACCATCTATCGCGATGGCTCCCGGCAGGAGCAGGTGCTCAACATCGGGGAGGTAAAGCGCAAAGGAGCCGAGACCGGCCAGGCCGTGCAGATGGAGCTCGGTCCGCAGGGCACCGCCACGATGCCGGTGCGGCCGAGTCGCTCTCCTGTGTTGCGCGGTGAGACCCGGGAGAAGGTCACGGGGTGCGGCAGTCTCTACGTCACCGTGAACGAAGACGACTTCGGTCCCCGGGAAGTCTTTGCCAACATGGGGAAGGCCGGCGGCTGCGCCTCGGCGTCCACCGAAGCCATCGGACGGCTCATCTCCCTGGCGTTCCGCTACGGGGTGCCGCCTGACAAGATAGTCAAGCAGCTCAAGGGTATCCGCTGCCACGTGCCCCTTGGGTTCGGGCCCAATCAGATCCTCTCGTGTCCCGACGCCATCGGCAAGGCTCTGGCCGACAAGTACCACCTTGCCAGCGGTAATGGGGGCAAGACGGTGGGCCAACTGGAGATCCCCATCGCGCTGGCGCAGGGTGCCTGTCCTGATTGCGGCGGAGCGGTGGAGCACGAGGGCGGCTGCGTGGTCTGCCGCTCGTGCGGCTATTCCAAGTGCGCGTAGGGTGCGCTGCATCCGACCCCACCGAAGCCTGCCACAGGGCGACGACCGCCACTGCGGCTCATGGTTGGGGGCGGCGTGACCATCTTCATGGATATCGAGCTGGTGTCGATCGTCGGGGCAGAGCTACCGGATGCCTACACAGTCACCTTCGACGTGATCTACCCCGGCGAGACCTGGTGCCGATCGATGGTGCGTGTCGACAGCTCGCTGGCCGCCTGGCTGGGGCAGGAGGAGTACGCCATCGTCCGGGCCGCCCGCGATGCTCTGCTGGAGCTGCTGGTGGCCGAGGCCGAGCCGGTGTCCTTTCAGCTGCGGCTTGACACCGACTGCACGACGATTCTGGCGCGGGCCACGCCGGGTGGCTGATCCCTCACGATCCTAGTCCCCGACGATCCACTCATCGGTCCAGGCGGGGCGCGCTGGTGCCTGACCGGAGTCCAGCAGCGCCACCCACTCTTCGTCGGTGAGCCGCTCTGCCAGGGGGACGGCGAACTCGTAGTAGGCGTAGGAAGCCCCGGCGAAGAGCTGGAGTCTACCGTCGAGCTCGAAGGCTACTAATAGGACCAGCGGATACCCGGTCGCCTCTTCCAGCGCCTGGCCGGAGTTGTAGCTGGTGTGCACATCCGCGGCCAAGGGGCTCTTCTCGGCTGTGGGCGACAGGGTCCGTCCCTCTTCATCGTCGTCGAACTGCTCCAGGAGTTCCAGGTAGTGCCCGTATTCGGCGATCGTCGCCTCCTCGTCCAGGGTCAGTTCCTCTCCGGCCAACTCCTTCTGGGCGATCGACGCCAAGGTCTCGGCCAGCCTGATCATCATCTCCAGCTTGTTGGCCGATTCGGGATCGACCAAGTCGTGGTCCAGGAGGCCTTGGCGGAGCGTGGTGGCCAACTCGGCGATCTTGGCGTAGAAGTCCGGGTATGGCTCCACGTATCCCGGGGTCTGCGGCCTCTCGCCTCCGTCGCCTTCCGCCGTGACCGACTGCTTGGCGTAGAGGATGGTGTCGTGCCGCAACTCGGTCCAACTACCAAGGGCTGTGTTCAGGCTCTTTCGGGCCCATACTCGGGACTTCATGAAATCGGGAGCGCCATCGGCCGGGAACGCCATGACCTGCTGCAGCGATTCGAGCCAGCCGGTGTAGAGGTTGACCGGCCAGAGGTCGGCAGTGCGAACGGTGAAGTCCTCGTTCACCTTCTTGATCTGGCTCTCCCAGTTCTTGTAGCGATCTTGGGCGAAGTCTTCCTTCTCTATCTTGTAGGCCTGGACGCTACCGAGCACCGTCATGACGTCGAGACCCATGGGAAGGTCCCGTTTCGCGTCGGGTGGGTGCTCTTCGCCCACGTACGCCCACACCAGTTGCTGGAAGGCGTAGGAATCGGGGATGTAGCGCTGTCCCATGACCCGGAAGCTGCGTTCGTTCTCCTCGCGGTTCTCGGTGTCGCCCGGCGCGCGGACCGTGCCCGAGAGGATCTTGGGGGCGGGGAGCTTGTTGAATCCCTCTCGCGCGGTCTCGATCATGTCGGAGTCGGCCAGCGCGTCCGGAGCGGGCTGAGCGGTGCCGAACACCTGCTCGAGCACTTTTTGCATGTCATCCACCGTGAGATCGTCGGCCCGTCCGACGAGGAAGCTCGTGGGTTCGTAGACCGCCTGCCAGGCCTCCTTGGTCGAGCCTGTCAGCGACGAGGCGATGAGGAGGGCACGCCGAGTCAGGCTCACCGACTCTTCCTCGGTGATGTCCGGACTGCGAGGGTTGATGAAGAAGCCCGTGTGGCCGTACCACATCATCGTCTTGAAGTAACGCTGGAGCGTCTCGCTGCGGGTGTAGTGACCTCGTGGCTTGTACTGACTGTAGTCCTCGGTGTAGCCCAGGATCGGGGACTCTTCCGGCCCTTCGGCCGCCTCGATCAGGGCGATCTCGGAGTCGGCCAAGTCGAGGACGGCCTGGATACGGGCTGCCCCTTCCCCGGTGACGATGTCGGGGACTCCGTTGTCTCCCTTGAGCAGCGCCTTGGCGACTGCGAAGTAGGCCGCGTTGAGCCGGGCCTCCTCCTGGATGGTCGGGTCGGTGGCGGTGCCCCACTGACTGTAGGCGGCAGAATACAAGGCCTCGGTCATTACCACCGCCTGCTCGTACAACGCCGCCTCCTCCATGCGTTGGAGCAGGGTGTCGAAAAGACCGTGATATGCGTTGAGGACGGAGTCCGTGGTCACCAGCAGGGGCAGACCGGCATAGCGCGCGCTCTCGTAAACCTGCCAGAACTTCCAGGAACCCTCGCCGGCCGGCGAGGCGGCCGCAACAAAGCTCTGCCGGGCGAGCACCTGCTGTTCCGCGTCGGACAGGCCCGCTTTATCGAGATCGGTGATCGCGTTCAGGTCCACCGGTTGAGGATCCAAGTAGTCCGGCTCCTCGTAAGGGCCGGTCAAGACGGCCGGCGCGACTCCCTCGGAGGTAACGCTCCCCAGGGAGCCCGAGACGTTGGTGGAAGTGCTGCCGCTTGTGACGACGGTCGCCACACCGCCGGACGGGTCGTCTGGAGAGGTGGTGGTGGTATCTGCCGTGCTGCAGCCAAGGACGACGAGACTCAGCGCAAGGATGGCGACGGCGTATGCGCGACCCGTCATGCCGCGGGAATGGGTGCCAAGGGGCCGGAGCGACGAAACCGATCTTGACAGACGCGGTCTCCGCGATGCTGACTGGGTCTCCGGGCGCTCCATGACCGTCCCCCTCCGCCGTCCTCGCTTGGACCCTTGATGGCTGCGTAGATGTCCACCTACTATGGTTGCGCGCGAATGTCACGCCGGGGCCACGGACCTGTAACGATATGGTTACAGACCCGGCATCGGACCCACGGCGTCGGACCCGCGGCATCGGACCGGCGGTGGTGACCGATCTTAGAAACGGGCAGACGGCCGCAGGGCTGTAAAACCGAAACCGTTCCAGCGATAGGTCGTGCTCTGGACACCGCTTTCTGACGAGTCGGACTCTTCCGTCAGGACGATCAGGTCCCCGGCGGCGGAGCCCGCCGCATCTCGATCCGTGACGACCAGCAGCGAGAGCGGACGGGGGCTGAGGACGCTGGTCACCAGACGTTCACGGTACTCGTCTCCCATGTATGCGAAAAGGCCAAGGTGGCGACCGTCGACATCATCGAGAAGGGTCACCACCTCGAGCAGGGCGTTGCCGTCGGTGTCGCCCAGAAAGGCCTCGGCCACCTGCCACTTCTCCCGGCTGCGATAGACGTTCTCGCCATCGCCGATGATCAGCCGGCGGGAGACCCCCTCCACCAGCACTTGTTCGGCGACGCCATCTCCATCGAGGTCGGCGGACAGCGCGATATCGCTCTCGAGTCGGTCGCCCGACCGCGCGAGGGGCGTCGCGTCCTTAGTGCACCCGGCTACCGACCACGCTGTGAACACAAGAAGCGCCGAGACCAGGAGCGCTGCCACGAAAGAGATGTGGGGGAAGGGTGCGTCGAAGAAGGCCGGTCTCCTGCGTGGTGGCACGTGGGCCTCGGGGCGGCCCAACACGATCGCATCGAGCCTGGGGGTGCGGCACCCCAGGGCGGGGCACGTCCGGCCGTGGCACCTCCGGGCGAGGCGCGCGCGGGCGCCGACTGCGCGATAGCTACCTGGCGGCCTGTCGGGCGCGGTAGTCCTCGATGGCGGCTTGCAGCCCATCGGCGGCCAGGTTGCTGCAATGCATCTTAGCGGGTGGAAGACCTCCAAGGGCCTCGGCCACGGTCTTGTTGGTGATCTCCATGGCCTCATCCAGCTTCTTGCCCTTGGCGATCTCGGTGACCATGCTGGAAGTGGCCACCGCGGCTCCGCATCCCAGGGTCTGGAACCTGATGTCTTCGAGCGTCTCGTCCTTGACCTTGATTGTGATGCGCATCATGTCACCGCACTGGGGGTTTCCCACCTCGCCCACGCCGTCGGCATCCTCGATGACGCCCATGTTGCGAGGATTGCGGAAGTGCTCCATCACGAGTTCGGAATACATATCAGGTCCTTTGCTTGCAGACGCAATTGGCGCACCAGATGGGCGACATCTCCCGCAGTCTGGCGACAATGGGCGGGAACAACCTTATGAACTTTTCGATGTGGTCGGCGGTCGTGCTGCGGCCCAGCGTGATGCGCAGAGAGCCGTGCGCATGCTCCGCGGGGATGCCGAGCGCCAACAGCACGTGGCTCGGTTCCAGCGAGCCGGTGGTGCAGGCGGAACCAGAGGACACGCAGATGCCCTCCATATCCAGCATCAGGATCATCGATTCGCCCTCGATCCCGTCCAGTCTCACGTTGAGGTTGTTGGGGAGTCGGCGCACCGGGTCGCCATTGAGGTATATCGCCTCGATCTCGGCCTCCAAGCCCTCCCACAGACGATCGCGCAGGGTAGCTTCGCGGACGGCGTCGTCACCCATACGCACGACCGCCAGCTCAAGCGCCTTCGCCATCCCCACTATCCCGGGCACATTGTGAGTGCCCGCCCTGCTACCCTTTTCCTGGCCTCCGCCGTGCAGGAGAGGGGTGATGCGGGTGCGCTTGCGCAGGTACATCAGCCCCACGCCCTTGGGGCCGTAGAACTTGTGTGCGCTCATGGAGAGCATGTCCACCTTGAGTTCGTTCACAGCGAGAGGGAGCTTACCCGCCGTCTGCACGGCGTCGACGTGAAACGGTATCCCGGCTTCGCGGGTCACCCGGCCGATCTCAGCGATAGGCTGGATCGTCCCCACCTCGTTGTTGGCGTGCATGACGGAGACCAGGATCGTGTCGGGACGGATCGCCCGGCGCACCTCTTCCGGGTCGACGAGACCGCCGCCGTCAACGGGTATCCGAGTGACCTCGTAGCCGCGCTTCTCAAGGTATTCCATACTCTCGAGCACGGCGTGGTGCTCAACACTGGAGGTGATCAGGTGGTGGCCTTTCTTCTGCTGAGCCTCGGCGGTCCCTAGTACTGCCCAATTGTCCGACTCAGTGCCACCGCTCGTGAAGTAGATCTCTTCCGGTTCGGCGCATATTGTCCCGGCGATGGACTCTCGCGCCTGCTGGACCGCGTGCGCGGCGGTCAGGCCCAGGCTGTACACGGTGGAGGGATTTCCGAATCCCTCGGTGTGCCACGGCAGCATCGCTGCGACCACCTCGGGATCGGTGGGCGTGGTGGACGCGTGGTCTAGATAGATGACTTCGTCCATGAAAGTCCGGCCGCTCAGTCTCGGTCGTGACCCGCGGGATCGAAGAGTCCGCGCGCATCCTCCCCGGTCTCATCCGGGTCGACTTCTCCAAGCGCGAGTGCGTCCGCTCCGGCCTCAGCGAGGTATATGGCCCAGTCAGGGCACATGTCCGAGCAAAGAGCGCACGAGGTGCATGCATCTGGATCTGCTAGATAGGGCATGCCGTCCGCTTCGACCGCGATGGCTTCCACGGGACAGAAGTGACTGCAGATCCCGCAGCGCTTGCAGCGTGCCCGCGAGAAGATCGGCAGCTGCTTCGTGGTCTTGTCCTTGATGGTAGGCATGGCGTTATTGTATATCAGCAGCCTGGGGTATGACGCCGCGAGGGAGCTGCGGACGTGGTCACGCTCCCTGTCTTCCCAAAGAGGCGAGTCGCGGCACACCGTACCATGTGAAACCCGTCTTCACCCAGCCGTGGCGCTTGCGCAGCCGCGTGACTACCTCCTGGCGCAGCACCTCGGCCCGGTCGAAGTCCGCCTGAGTGGCGTGATATCCCCCGAAAAGTACGGCGTCGGTGCGAGAGATCAGGATGGGATCGGGTTCGATGCGGAGCTTGGTCTCGACGATCGACAGTGTCTCTTCGAGCGTGCACGATGGGGCCACGGCGATACCGTAGTCCGCCATCTCGCTTCGGAGCAATGCCAGCGAGGCCTGGAGCCGCCGGTCCAGAGGACCGCGGCCGAGGCGTCGCTTGCGCCACCGGCTGCGTCCGGCCGGCCAAGCGATCAGCAGCACGACCAACCCTGCTACCCAAGGCACCCAGGGGGCACTTGCCAGCCATCCTCCTTCTCGGGCTTCTGAAGCTGCGCCGCCGCTCGGCCGGTCCTCGGGGATGTTCTCGCGAGGCGGCTCGGTGGCCACCGTCCCTTGCCCGCCACCTCCCTCCTCCACGAAGGGGTTGATGAACCTCGGGTTGCTGGCGGAAGTAGCGATGGGAAGGTTCCTTCCCGGCGTGGGGTCGAAGGCCACCCACCCGATCCCGGGGAAGTAGACCTCCACCCAAGCGTGGGCGTTGTTTGTGCTGACGATGTAAGTGTCCGGCTCTTCCTGTTCCCCGCTCGTGAACCCTACGGCCACTCGAGCTGGGATGCCGTTGTAGCGCAGGAGCAGGGCCATGGCTCCGGCGAAGTGCTGGCAGAAGCCGGAACGGGTATCGAAGAGAAAGGCGGAGTAGGGGGAGGAGAAGTCGGTGGACGGCGGAGTGAGCGAATATTCGAAGTATCTCGGGTCCCGCAGGTATCTCTCGATACGTAGGGTGACGTCGTAGGGATCGGTCGCGCTGCCGACGATCTCCTGGTTCAGAGTGTAGAGGTTCGCCCACTCCCACCCTTCTGGGGTGCTATCGGGCACGGTGCTCCGCCAGGTGGCTTCTTTGTCGGGACCTTCTATCTGGGCCACCCGCGGGAAGGGCAGGCCCAGGTAGCTCCTCACGGCCTCGGGGTAATCACTGCCTTTGCCTACCACATCGGCGGGCTCCAGATCGGGGACGACCGCGGTCACGCTGTAAGCAAAAGACAACCCCACAGCTTTGTTGGTGTGGATCGCTCGCGTGTCGTTGGTGCGGAGGACGAGATCTCGCTCGATCGTGAGCGAAATGGGGTCGCCCCCGACAAAGAAGTAGTTGGTATAGACCGGTTGCACCCGGAAAGTCTGGGTCACGGTCAGCCCCGGAGGGACGGGCGTCTTGGCTTCCGGGAGCGCGTAGATGTAGGCGTTACCGCTCCGTGTCTGCTCCAACCCGTCGAGGAAGGCCTGGCCGGCCGTCCAAGCGTTGCCGGTGAACTGCTCGAGAACGTTGGCGCGCCAGTAGGAAGGAGTCGGCGATCCCACCTTCATGATCACCGCGTTTTTGGCGGGGTCAAGAAGATCACCGTACTGCTGGAGCCAGTTGAACGTATACGCGGAAGGACCCTGACGGAAGGGATCCCAGGTGCGCCAGTCCTGCCAGGGGGTGGCAACGGCGGACGGAGCCGCCCCCAGAAGGAGCAAGGCAAGCAGCGACGCCACCACACCCACCGCGCCTCCGGCCACAACGTCTCTCAGCCTCCAGCCCTCCCGCTTGAGCCCGCGGGACAGGACCAGCAGACAGGCCGCCAGGACGAGGAAGAGGAGTGCCGACCACAGCACCCGGGTGGTGCCGTCCACCGTTAGGCCGAAGCCCAGCAGAACCAGCATCAACGCTATCCCCGGGACCGGTCTCCGCAGGCTCAGGGACAAGAAGGCGGCTGCTCCGACCAGCCAGTAGACACTTAGGGCCAGCAGGAGGGGGAGCTGAGGCACCTCGGTCGAGTCGAGCGGGAAGACCTGGCTCAAATACGCGTCTGCACCAAGGCGAAGCTGCTCGATGTAGAAGTGATACTGCCCACTGATGCCCTCGACCAGTGACGGGACCGGTATGATGGTGCGCAGCAGAAGGTAGGCGCCGACAGGCAGCAGCAGGAGGCTGAGGGGCCAGAGCCTACGGTGGACGAGGCCGGGCGCGCCACAGAGCGTCGCGACGACGACGGTGCGCAGCAGGATGTTCACCAGGGAAGGGCGCACGACTTCGTTGAGCGCGAGCGCCGCCACCAATGCCAAGCCGATGAAGCACAAGGAATAGAGGACTCTGGGCAGGGCCTTCACGAAGCTCTCACCTCAGCGCTCTCATAGGGCGCTCGCCTGCCTCCGTCCGATGCCCCACAGGGACAAAGCCCGGAACAAGTCGTCGCCGTGACTGAGGGTCAGACACGGGATGCCTGCGGAGGAGAGTGAGAGTAGCAGGGCCCGGGCCTCCACGGGGAGTTCGCCATGTGCCAACGCGCTTTCCGCCGCCTGCCGGTCGAGGCTCATCCCGGCCAGAGTCGATTCCGCTCGAGGCGTGTCGCGAGAGGAATCGCGGGGAGGTAGGAACGGCAGGATAGAGGAGCCGGTCCCTGTCCCGGTGCCGGCCTCCGCCCCTGCAAACGACTTTCCCACCACGTAGAGGAAGCTCAGGCCCATGCCCTCTTCGCGCAGGCCGACGAGCGTGCGGACCAGCACATGATCCAGCGAGAGGCTCACAACGGTCACACTCTGGGCGCGCAGCAGTTGGCGAGCGTCGACGCGTAGATGGCGCAAGGCCTTGACCAGCGGAGCCGAGGCGTTGGGTCGCGCCTCGGCCAACACCTCCATCAGAGTGCGGCGCCCTCCTCCATCCGCGGTGAGCCGTGTCTGACGCCAGTTGTGCTCGTGGCGGAGGAGACTGACACCCCGGCCGGCCCGCAGAGCGAAGTCGGCGATACTGCCGGTGGCCCGCACCGCCAGCTCGAAGTTGCTGTGGGGAGGCTCGCCCAGCACCTGTTGGGCGGTGCCGTCGAGCAGCAGGGTGATATCGGCGCCGGCGGGCTCCTCCATCTCGCGTAGCATCAAGACGCCGGTCTTGGCGGTGCTCTTCCAGTCGATGTGGCTGAGCGGCTCACCGGGCTGATGCGGCCGGACGCCTTTGAACTCGGACGCCCCGGGCGAATGAAGGCCGCGCTGGCCTCCCCAATCGTGCTTCAGGCCTATCTCCGGGTAGAGCACGCAGGAGTCGAGCAGAGCGATCCGCGGGTAGACGGTCACCGGTAGTGGGGCACTGACCCTGTGCACGGCGCTCGCGATACCGAGGGGATCTTCCGCCACGGCCTGGACCGCGGGGAGCACGTGGACTCCGCGATTGACCCGGCCGACGCGGGTCCTGACGGTCTTGTTTCCACGGGGCGCCAGACTCTCCACTTCCAGTTCGAGATCTCCCGCGCTCAACCCCATCAGCTGATTTCGTAGCGTCAGATGTGGCCCGGGAAAGAAGGAAGCGTTCTCGACACTTAGACTGATCTCAGGCTCGTCACCGGCCGCGGGTCGCTCCGGCGTGACTTTGCGGGTGACGTGGATGCGGCGGCCGGTTGCCAGCACCAGCAGCCAGGAGATGATCACCGCAGCCAGGAAGGCGAAGGCGAAGAGGTACAACTCCCAGGTGCCGACCACCCGCCCGGCCAGATAGGTCGCGGCGGCGAGGCCCAGCAGGGCGAAGCCGCGGCCGGTGGGGCGAGGCATGGGCTAGACGCCGCCTTGAGGGACCGGCACCGTCTCGAGTAGCTTCGCCACGACGTTCTCGGGGCTCACGTCCCGGACCTTGGCGTCCGGGGACAGCATGATGCGGTGGGCGAGACAGCGCACCGCCAGGTCCTTGATGTCTTTGGGTACCACGAAGTCGCGGCCTCGCAGCAGAGCGAGCGCCTTGGCGGCTCGGGTGAGAGCGATACCGGCGCGCGGGCTCGCCCCCAGGTAGACGTCGCGCTGCTGGCGGGTCGCGGTCATGATATCCACCACGTAGCGACGCAGGGAGGGGGCGACGCGGACCCGGGTCACCGCCTGGGTCATGGCGAGCACCTCGGATCCGTCTACCACTGGGCTCAGTTCGGCCAGCGGGTTGTGCGAGGTCTGCTCGTGGATGATGGCCTCTTCGGCTTCCGCTGAGGGATAGCCTAGACTGAGCCGCATCATGAAGCGGTCGAGCTGGGCCTCAGGCAAAGGATAGGTGCCCTCGTACTCGATGGGGTTCTGTGTGGCGATCACCATGAACGGTGGGTGTATGGCGTGGGTCATGTTATCGATGGTGGCCTGGCGTTCCTCCATACACTCGAGCAGGCTCGACTGGGTCTTGGGTGAGGCGCGGTTGATCTCGTCGGCCAGCACGATGTTGGCGAAGATAGGACCGGGCCGGAACTCGAACTCCCCGCTCTTCTGGTTGAAGACGCTGACGCCGGTGACGTCGCTGGGCAGCAGATCGGGAGTGAACTGGATGCGGGCGAAGCTGCAATCGATGGAACGGGCCAGGGCTTTGGCGAGAAGCGTCTTGCCGACGCCGGGAAAATCCTCCACGATAACGTGGCCCCCGGCCAGGAGGGCGACGACGCAGGCCCGGATGACCTCTTCCTTGCCCAAGATGACCGACGCGATACTACTCGCGATGCGCGCCGCCCTGCGGGCGACCTCTTGCATCTCCTCGTCCTGTAGGACGGTCATGCCCGGCGCGCCGGCCGTTGAGGAGGGGCTTGCCGTGACCGTCGGGCCGGCCGGCTCGGCAGCCAGCACCTGGCCGAAGACGACAGCATCCGCTACCGCGAACGGGTCGGCGGGGCGGCCGGCGGACGTGACCGGTCCCGCGGGACCAGAGATCTTATCGGGCATGATGCCTCTCCCATTCTGTGAGCCCATCGTCGGCGAGCTTACTTGCTATCTCCGGAAGTGCGTCGGTGGCCGCGTCCACTTCGGCCCGGTCCTTGCCCCCGGCCTTGCTGCCTGCACGGCCGATACTATGACGTACGAGGCCGGTTTCTAAGGTTCCGGAAGCCTGGTACGACTCTGGAGCTCTGAAGCTCGTACACGATTCTCGGCTGAGGGTGACGGCCACATCGCATGGCACCGGCGCGACGGCCGCGATCACCTCGGGAGGCTGGGGATGCGCAGTGGTGGCTTTTTCGAGACAGAACATTGATCGCTCCACGCGATGGTGTCCCGGTGCATTTTACCCTGCTAGAGAGGCATATGACACCCTGGGTCCCCATCCTGAGCAACGAATTCGCGGCGGGCCGGCTGGCCAAGCCACGACGCAGCATCTTGACGACAACGGGGTTTGAGCCGATCCGTCTACCCCGGACTTGCTGCCGCTGCCTCCACGAGGGCGCCGAGATCGCCGTCGACCCGCCAGGCCCGGCCCGCTCGCGTGATGAGCCCCTGGTCCAGGTCGACGACGAAGGTCAGGGTCTCGCGGCCGGGCAATACGAAGGTGATGGCGGCACCGGCCGCACCGGCGCCTGTCGAGCCGGCTCCGAGGATAGTCGCGGCTGTCCCGGCCTCAACTTCCTCGGCATCCCGGACGGCTGCAGAGAGGGACTGCGCCGCCGGAAGCTCCATGCTTACCCCGTAGCTGGTGAGCTCGCCGCTCTCGTTTGGCACGAGGATGCTGACGAACGAGGCGTCTTCGATCACGTCGAGGTCGACATCATCCGGCAGCTCGGTGAAATCGTATGGCGAGGTGAGACCGGTGGTCGAGGTGGCGACCGTGGCAGCACGCCGGGCATCGTCACGCTCCCGATCGAGCACGATCGCGACTACCGCGATGGCGATGATGAGGTCGACGACCAACACCGCGATGATGACCATCCACTTACGCGACACCGAAGCCCCCTTGGTCCGCTGCCCGAAGGTCCGCTCCTTGAAGTTCGCCCTGCGTACCACTAGACTACGCCAGCACAAAGGCGATGACGGGAACGAGTAGGCGCTGCTCTTCTCGCGAGCGAGCCGGGGACGGTGTGAGCCCGGTGGGATCCAGCGCGCGAATATCATTGCCCGAGCCGCCGGCCGAACGGTCGAGCCGATCGGCCCCGCCAGATTACATGAGCGGGGGACGTGGCGCCAGGCTCGCACCTAGTAGACTTGGCCGGGCGCAGACCCACGGCGGGGTCGACCGAACAGGCGGAGCGTCCGCTGAGTGGGCCGCACCGGGCGGCGCTGCAGAAATGTGGTGCCGACCGGCAAGAGAGCAGCCGGCGTCTCAGGGCGCGGCGGCGTGCGGCCAAGTAGGGTGGTACCGCGGGCAACGTCCCGTCCCTACGCACTCCGGTTCCGCGACGAGAAGTCGCCGGACAGGTGAGCGGCGCTCGCCGGATACGATCCGGCCGCCGCCGGTGCATCTCCAGATGGTCGTGGAGCCCGACAACCGCCCCGGCGAGGTTCGCCAGCAGGCGCAGGGCAGGGCGTATTCTGTCTGTGGCCCAGGGTTCGCGCCGGGGCTCGGGGACGGGACTCCGCGGCAGCGACTAGGAGGGTTGATGGCAGGCCAGTATCGGCACGTGGAAACAGGACAGAGCTTCCCCGCCTTGGAGGAGCGGATCCTGGCCTGGTGGAAAGAACGCCGCGTCTTTGAAAAGAGCCTCGAATCGCGTGCCGGCAATCCCGAATGGGTGTTCTACGAAGGTCCTCCCACGGCGAACGGCAAACCCGGGGTCCATCACGTGCTGGCCAGGGTGTTCAAGGACATCTACCCCCGCTACAAGACCATGCGCGGCTACTTCGTCGGCCGCAAGGCGGGGTGGGACTGCCATGGCTTGCCTGTGGAGCTGGAGATCGAGAGACAGCTCGGCTTCGACCACAAGGAGCAGATCGAGGCCTACGGTGTGGCCGAGTTCAACCGGCTGTGCAGGGAGTCGGTGACCGCCTACGTGGACGAGTGGAACCGCATGACCGAGCGGATAGGCATGTGGCTCGATCTGGACGACCCGTATATGACCATGACCAACGAGTACATCGAGTCGGTGTGGTGGATCCTCTCGGAGTTCGACAGGCAGGGGCTTCTCTACGAAGGGTACAAGGTGGTGCCGTACTGTCCGCGCTGTGGCACGGCGCTTTCGTCGCACGAGGTGGCGTCCGGCTATCAGATGGTCACCGACCCGTCGGTCTACGTGCGCTTCCCCTTGTACACGGCGGGAGAGGAGCAGGCCGCCGGCGGCGCCGATGGCGCCCCGGCCCCACAGGGGGACGCGGCTTCGCAGGTTCACGCGGGCGGGGACTCGGCCCTGTCCCCCGCCGGCATGCCCATCAGCCTGCTGGTCTGGACCACCACCCCATGGACTCTCATCTCAAACGTGGCGGCGGCGGTCGGAACCGACATCCAGTACGCCCGGGCTCGGTCGGGGGATGAGTACCTTATTCTGGCGGCCGATCTGGTGACTGCCGTTCTTGGCCCCGACGCGGTCGTCGAGGAGACCTTCTCAGGTTCGGAGCTGGTGGGTCGCCGCTACCGGGCCCCGTATGACTTCGTCAAGCCCGACAAACCGGCCTGGCGGGTGATCGCCGGCGATTTCGTGGCCACCGACGAGGGGACGGGCATCGTCCACATCGCTCCTGCCTTCGGGGCCGACGACCTCGTCGTGGGCCAAGCCAACGACCTGCCGGTGATCATGCCGGTGGACGAGGAGGCCCGCTTCACCGCAGAGGTCACTCCCTGGGCGGGGATATTCGTCAAGGACGCCGACGCCGGCATCATGGACGACCTCGATTTCCGTGGCCTGCTGTTCGCCCGCCAGCTCTACGAGCACAACTACCCGTACTGCTGGCGCTGTGATACCCCTCTTATCTACTACGCGAGGACCTCTTGGTACGTGCGGACCACCGCCCGCAAGGAGGCGGTGCTGGCGGCCAACGAGGAGGTCACCTGGTATCCCGAGCACCTCAAGCATGGTCGCTTCGGCAAGTGGCTGGAGAACAACATCGACTGGTCGCTCTCCCGGGACCGCTACTGGGGTACGCCTCTGCCGGTGTGGCGCTGCGCCAACGGACACGACACCGTGGTCGGCTTCCGGACCGAACTAAGTCAGTTGACCGGCGTCGACCTCTCCGATCTGGAACTTCACCGGCCGTACGTGGATCAAGTCACGTTCGCCTGTCCCGAGTGTGGAGCTGAGGCCCACCGGGTCGAAGCTGTCATCGACGCCTGGTTCGACTCGGGGGCCATGCCCGTGGCGCAATGGCACTATCCGTTCGAGAATCACGAGATGTTCGAGAAGCGCTTTCCGGCGGACTTCATCTGCGAGGCCATCGACCAGACCCGGGGTTGGTTCTACAGCCTCCTCGCCATCAGCGCGCTTCTCAGCGGTCACACGTGCTACCGCAACGTTCTGTGTCTGGGTCACATCCTCGACCACGAGGGCCGCAAGATGTCCAAGCGCCTAGGGAACGTGGTCGACCCGTGGACCATCCTCGACAAGCAGGGGGCCGACGCGCTGCGCTGGTACCTTTTCACGGTCAGTTCCCCCTGGTCCCCGCGCCGTTTCGGGCCGGAGAACTTGGACGAGGTGGTCCGCAAGTTCATCCTCACCCTCTGGAACACGTACTCCTTCTACACGCTCTACGCCAATATCGACGGCTTCGACCCGGTCGAGCACCATGTGCCGGTGGCCGAGCGCACCTTGATGGATCGCTGGATCATGGGGGACCTGCACCTGCTCGTGAAGAAGGTGACCGCCGAGCTCGAGGCCTACGATGCCTTTGCCGCCGGTCGCGCCATCGCCGAGTTCGTGGATGAGCTCTCGAATTGGTACGTGCGCCGGAGCCGGCGCCGCTTCTGGAAGAGCGAAGCCGACCAGGACAAGTTCGCCGCCTATCTCACCCTCAACGAGTGCCTGGTGACGGTTGCCGAGCTACTCGCGCCCTTCACACCGTTCCTGGCCGAGGAGCTGTATCGAAACCTGGTGGCCGAGCGTTCGCCGGACGCGCCGGAGTCGGTGCATCTGGTGGATTGGCCGGTCGCTGATGAAGCTCTCATCGACGAGGACCTCTCCTTCCGGATGGCGGTAGCTCGCCAGGTGGTGAACCTGGGTCGGGCCGCCCGCAACTCCGCCCAGATCAAGACCCGCCAGCCTATCGAGGTGGCCGTGGTCGCCTGCCGGGAGAAGGAACAGATCGCGCTCGAGAGCCTGGCCGCAGTGGTGGCGGAAGAGCTCAACGTGAAAGCCATCGAATACGTGGAATCGGCGAGTGAGCTGGTGAGCTACGTCGTGAAGCCCAACTACCGGACCCTGGGGCCCAAGTTCGGCAAGAACATGCCCGCGGTCGCGGCGGCTGTCGCCGCGCTCCCTGCCGACGAGACCGGCGATAGGGTAACCGGCGGACGCTCGGTGATGGTGAAGGTGCATGGGCACGACTATGAGTTCAGCCCCGACGACTTCGTGGTCGAAGCCAGCGAGCGAGAGGGCTTCCGGGTCGAGCGGGAGGGCGTGATCGCCATCGCCATCTCTACTCGTCTCTCGGCCGAGCTACTGCGTGAGGGTCTGGCCCGGGAACTCGTGCACCACATCCAGAACACCCGCAAGGCCGCGGACTTCCAGATCGACGATCGCATCCATCTACGTGTGGCCGGTCCTGCCGAGATCGCGGAGATGCTGGTCGATCACGGCGACTGGGTCAAGAAGGAGACCCTGGCGGTGAGCCTGGAGGTGGGCGAGGCGGGCGCGGCCGGTGACGCCGGCGCGGACGCCGGCGATGCTACGGCCGGGGCGGACGCTGGTGCCGGCTCCTACCGGGAGGAGCTGAAAGTCAATAGCCTGCCGGTGATGGTGGAGGTGACGAGGGCGTCGTAGCCCTGGCGAAGTACGACGGGCCTGGAATCGACGACGCTAGTTCTCCGAAGCGCCTGGTGGGCCGAGCCGGTCCCAGGTGCAGATGATCTGGGGAGTGGAGGGGGAGGAGCCTTGTCGGACCTGTGTCGTTTGAAGGGCGCGCCCTTCTTTGAGGACCAAGTAGCTCACGCTAACGTCGCTATCCGGCTTGTCGGCCGATAACGTCTCCACCACTTCTTCGGGAAAATATGGCTGCAGCACTTCGGCCAACGGCGCCTGAGCGGAGCAGTACCATGCTCTTTTGTCCTCAGACTCAAAGACCAGGGGGTTGATCACCTCGCCCGCCCTCAGGACGGCATAGGGGCACGTCGCCAGGGACTCGGCCAGAGCATCCACGATCTGAGCGACCTGCTCGTACGCCCCCTCGGTCTCGAGCCAGTCCTTGGTGATCAAGATGAGTGAGGTTCCCTCTTCGCGAGGATCAAAGACGTAGAAGGCCCTCTCATCCTGATCGTAGGTCCAGTCCCAAGGACCGGTGCTCCGCCACTGAATCAGGCCACCGCTATCCCCGACGCTCCAGGAATCGGTCGCACTGCCCGTCACCGAGCCTCTGCGCGGCTCGGCTTCTATCCACTCGATGGCTGCTTTTCGGAGTGAGTTCGCCGAAGGGTGCCCGCCTGGCAGAGCGCAGCCCGGGGCCGCGACGAGAAGAAGCAGACTGAGAAGGACAAGAATCCCCGCTCTTCTCACCGCGCCTCCTTATCCCCTTTCTGACTCTTCCCCCTCCGGCTATTCCTGGGGCTCCGCCCCGACAGCAGGTTCCTCAGTGGGGACCCCTCGCCCCGGATCCGGCGGGCAGACTCTCGCCTCGCTACGTCGTCGTGGTCGCCGCGGTCAGCTTCTCTTTGAAGCTCTCCAGCGGTGTCTTATCTTCTCCCGTGATGACGCCAAGACCCTGCTCCAAGACCTCGATGGCCGCGGTCACGTTCCCCTCGGACGCGAGGACCGAGGCCAGGTTCACATATGCCGTGGCCAAGCTGGGGTCGGCTGAGATCGCCTTCTCGTACTCCGCTTTGGCCTCGTCGATCTTCTTCCAGTCGCGCAGGACGTTCCCGTAGTTGTTGTGAGTGAAGGCGTCGTCTTTGAGCTGGAGCATCTTCTGGTAGGTGGAGACCGCCTCTTCATACCTGGCGGTGTTGTATTGAGCGATGGCCAACTCCTGGAGGGCGTTAAGGTCGGCGGGAGCGGCGTCGACAGCCTTCTCCAGATCTGGCAGAGCCGCCTCGTACTCCTCGGTCGTCTTCCCTCCCACCACGAGCCGTTCGGGCTGGCCCGGGGCTGAGGTGGCGGTTGTGGCGCTACCCGCCTGGGTCGTGTCGGAACTGACCGAAGCGGTCGTGGTCGCGGTGTCGTCATCCGACGACGAACACCCGACGGCGAGCAAAGCCGTGACGGCAAGCACCGTTAGGACCAAGATCGCGGCTACGCTTCTTCTCGTTGCTGTGGTCATGTCTTCCTCTCCGTTCCGGTTCTCAACGTACCAGCACTTCCAATGCATGCGGATCGATGGTGATCGTGGCGGGTAGGCTACCGGCCAGTTCGCCATCGGTTTGAAACCACACCGTGTCCTCGTCTTCCAGCGCCGTCAGCTCCGCCCCCGTCGCGCGCAAAGAGATGACGTTCGGACTGCGCAGGTGCAGGCCGGTCGGCGCTTCCATCCAGAAGACGGCCAGACTGGACCGGGTAGTTCCAGTAAAAAGCATCAGGTCCAGTATGCCGTCGGTGGGATCCGCCGCGGGCGTGATACCGAAGCGCCCCGCGTAGTTGCGGGCATTGCCGGCGACGAAGAAGGTAGTCCGATAGTCCTTGCCGTTCACTCGCGCCAGAAACGCAGGGGGACGCTCGACCAAGCCGGTCTTCAGCCCGGTACTCACGAAGGCCAGCCCCTTGAATCGTCTTTTGGCCCGAAGATCGATGTTCCTGACCGTCAGCGCGTCGATGCCGGCTCCCATCATGAGAGTGAAGTGGCGGTCGTTGACCTTTCCCAGGTCCAGGAACATGGTCTTCCCACCGGTGATGATGTCGCAGGCCGCGTCGGTGTCGAACGGTATCCCCAACTCTAGGGCCAGCACGTTCACCGTGCCGGCGGGCACGATGCCGAGCATGGCCGGGGAGCTTGTCTCGCCCGGGCCGTCGCTACCGCCGGCGCAGGCCAGGCCGTTCGCCACTTCGTTGATGGTGCCGTCTCCGCCCACAGCCACGACGATGTCGGCCTCGCAGGCGAACCGCCGAGCGATGACCTTGGCATCATTGGGGGCCTGCGTGGGATGAAGCTCCACCCGCAGTCCACGGCCGGTCAGGATGCGCTCCACCTTCGAGGCGATGGCGTCGCCTCGCTCTTTCCCGGCTTGGGGATTGAAGATGACGATCGCCCTCACAGGCGCGGGGTGTCCTTTGGGGTCGAGGGTGAGCTGGTAGAAAGGCGCCGGCCCGCGGACGCGGCCGGCGCCTCGAAACGGTTCGATCCTACGTGCGCTCGCCCGCCTTCGGGGTGACTCACCAGGGAGGCGAACTCGTTGTATCCAGCCGCTTGGGCCAACGCGGCCGCATGATCGAAATCACGGCCCACCTCTCGTGGCCGGTGGGCGTCGGAGCCAAAGGTGATGGCCACTCCTGCGTCGCACAACCGGCGGAGGATATCGAGCGTAGGGTAGGCTTCGCCCACAGGTCTGTAGAGCCCCGCGGTGTTGATCTCGACCAGAACACCGGTCTTTGCCACCCGGTCGACCAGGCGGTCGAGCTCGACGTTCAGCGTCCGAGTGGGCCGGTAGCCGAACTTCTTGACCAGATCCAGGTGGCCCAGGATCGTGAAGAGGCCTGATTCAGCGGCATCACCGACCAGTTCGAAGTACTCGACCCATATATCGTCGATCTGGCGATCGGCGTACCCTTCCATCTGGCGGGGATCGTCGAACCCCCAGCCGCCCAGGTGGTGGACGGATCCGATCACATAGTCGAACGGATGGCTGTCGAGGAGCGAACCGACCCCCGACACGGTCTGCGGCCGGTAGTCGGCCTCGATACCGAGGAAGACGAAGTCGGGAAAGCGGGCCTTGAGCTCTTGGACCTCGGCCACGTAGTCGCCCAGTTCGCAGGCGTGCATGGAGAGTTCAGGGTCCCGCTCCGGTAAGAGCGGGAGGTGATCGGCGATGCCGATCCCGAGGAGCCCCTTCTCACGGGCCGCGTCCACGTACTCGGCGGGATGTCCGGATGCATGCCCGCAGCGCGCGGTGTGAGTGTGATAGTCAGGTAGGTACACGACGGTCTCCTCAGGAAAGGTCGGGATTTGCACCGGATCTTCGGCCGCCGGCTCCTCTCCGGGGCCCGGCGAGTTCCTTGCTGTCGAGCAGGATGGTGTAAGGGCCGTCGTTGACCAGCGAGACGGTCATGTGGGCTCCAAACCGGCCGGCGGCTGTGGGCAGTCCCAGCCGCTCCAGCGCAGAGCGGAACTCCTCGACCAGGGCCTCAGCCGGGGCGGGGTCGGCGGCATCGGTGAAGGACGGCCGGCGACCGCGGCGACAGTCCGCATACAACGTGAACTGGCTTATCACCAGCGCCGCGCCCCCCGTGTCGAGCAGGGACAGATTCGACTTGCCCTCAGCGTCGGGGAAGATGCGCAGGTTGGCGACCTTGTCGGCCAGGGCCGCCGCTCGTGCGCTGCCCGGCGCAGTGCCTCCGTCCTCGCTTACGGTCACGTCATCCCTTCCCGCTCCCACGAAGATCAGCAGGCCTCCGTCGATCTCGCCCACGACGTCACCATCGACCATGACCGAGGCATGAGTGACCCGCTGCAGCACGGCTTTCATCAGTTCGACATCTCGCTCTGCACCCGCGACTCGTCGCGCACCAAGGCGGTCTCCCAACGGCCATCGGAGAGCGGGCGACTCATACTCATCCAAAGGAACCGGTTCATGAGGATGTCGTCTCCCTCGAACAGCACTTCTTGGTAGTTGCCGGTCAATGCCACGAGCAGACCCTCGGCCGTCCGCTCCTTGAGGACCAGGGCTCTTTGCTCGGTCCCGGCAAGCTTAAGGCGAAACAGTGCATTCTTACGCTCTCCTAACTCGCGCAAGCGCACACTACGCTCGTGGATCTCCTCGGGATGGACCTTCGGTCTCATGGCCAAGGCCCGCGTGCCCGGTCTATCACTGTAACTGAAGACATGAAGATACGTGAGAGGCGCATGTTCGACCAACGAGAAGGTCTCCTCATACTCCTGATCGGTCTCCCCCGGGAAGCCTACGATGACGTCGGCGCCGACGGCGGCGTCCGGGAAGCGACTGACCAACCCGCTCAGAACATCCAGGTAGTCGCAGGCCGTGTAGGGCCGACTCATCCGCCGGAGCACCGTGTCGGAACCACTTTGCAGGGGCAGGTGCAGATGCCGAGCGACCCTGTCGCCGGCCTGCTCCATCACGTCCAGGAGGGCGTTGTCCAGGCCCATGGGCTCGATGGAGCTCAAGCGGTAGCGGGGTACGTCTCCACACTCGACAAGGAGTGCCACCAGGTCGGCGAGAGTGCCCTCGCCGCTGTCTTTTCCCCAGCTGCCCAGATCGATGCCGGCGAGCACCACCTCCCGATGATCCCGAGCTGCCAGCAAGCGGACCTGCTCCAGTACGCTGGCCTTGGGCATACTACGGGCCGGGCCTCGGGCCAGGGGGATGACGCAGTAGGCGCAGCGCGAATCGCAGCCGGTCTGGATCTTGAGAAAAGCCCGCGTGTAACCATAGAAATGCGTGAAGAACTCGCCTTCGAACCCGGGGTGGCCGGCATAGGGCGACACAGAAACGCTCGCCGGAGCGATGGAGGCTCCGCCCGCGAAGATCGGAGACGGCTCGGCCCGGGCCGCCGCCAGATGCTCGTCCAGAAACCGTCCCAAGCGAAGTTTGTCGATATTGCCCAGCACCAGGCCTACTCCGGGGATCGCGGCCACGGCTTCCGGGTCCACCTGGGCGTAGCAGCCGGTGACCACCACCGTGCAGCCGGGGTCGAGGCGTCTGGCCAGCCGTATCTCGTGCCGGCACGTGCGGTCACTCTTAGCCGTTACCGTGCAGGTGTTGATCACGCGGATATCGGCGGGCCGTTCCCATTCCACGAGCTCGTAGCCGGAGACGGAGAGCGACTCCTGCATCTGGGCGGTCTCACATTGATTGAGCTTGCAGCCGATAGTCCGGAAGGCCACTCTGGTCGGCGCCGTTTCGGGGACGTCAAGAGGAGGCATCATCGGCCGATGGTCGCTTGTCGCACGCGCTTCTCCGGGCCACTGGAGGACTGAGGGATGTTAGCATATAGGCCGCTTGCCTCCGGCAGGCACAAACACTCCGACGGACGGGGGATCGTGAGTCCTGTCTCGGCGCTTTCCGGTCAAGAACAGACCCCGGTGACGCAGGAGCCCTGGTACCAGCGCATGGTGCCCGGCTTCCTGCGGCGCGACCGCATGGCCGGGCAGGCCGTCCGCTTCATCATCGTGGGCGTGGTCAACACGGGCGTCGACCTGGTAGCCTTCTACCTCCTGTCGCTGATCCCCGGTATGCCCGAAGTGGCCGCCAAGGCGATGTCGTACATGCTCGGGATCTGCAACAGCTTCGTCTGGAACAAGTATTGGACGTTCAGTGCGCGCGGCTCGGGCCGAGGCTGGCGTGAGTTCGCCGTGTTCTTCGCCGTCAACATCCCTCCTCTGGTCGTGAACGTGGTGGCCTTCACCCTGCTCGGACTGTGGATCGATTCGGGGACCTGGTACGTACGCATGGGCAAAGCGTTCGCGGCGGCCGTGGTGTCGGTGGCCTGGAACTTCCTGGGTAGCCGCTACCTGGCTTTCCGGCACACGGCCCTGAAGAGGGCTCCCGATGAGTGAGCCGGCAGGCGGGGACCGCGGCCGGTCGGTCGTGGTCGCCGAGAAGTCCGCGTCCGGGGCCGCGCCGCCGCAGGCGGGCGCGGCCCCCAAGTACACGATCGTCATACCCATCCACAACGAGGCGGAGTGCCTTGCCGGAGAGGTGACTGAGCTGGTGGGAGCGTTGGAGGCCCGGGCGGTCGACTACGAGCTACTTCTGGCCGAGAACGGGAGCTCCGACGAGTGCCCGGCTATCGCTGAAGCATTAGCCGATCGAAACCCTCGCATCCGCGCCCTCCGCGTCCCCGTGCCGGACTACGGGGCCGCCATGAAAGCCGGCATGCTCGCCGGCCGGGGTGACCTCATCGTCAACTTCGACATCGATCTTCACGATGTCCGCTTCATGCTGGCCGCCGGCGATCTGATCGCGGCCACCGGCGCCGGCGTCGTGGTGGGCAGCAAGCTCATAGAGGGGGCGGAGGACCGGCGTTCGCCCGCCCGCCATCTGGTATCGCTGGGCTTCACCACGATCCTCAGGCTATTGTTCGATCCTCGCATGGACGATACTCATGGTATGAAGGTGCTGCGTCGTGAGGTGGTGCAGCGCTACGCGCCCCAGACGGTGAGGACCCGGGATCTGTTCGATACCGAGCTCATCATCCGGGCTCGGCGCGGGGGCGTGAAGGTCAAGGCCCTGCCGGTGACGGTGGAGGAGAAAAGGAAACCGCGTTCGTCTATAGTACGTCGCATACCGCGTAGCATGTGGGGGTTGCTACAGTTGCGGCTGACCTTGTGGAAGGAGGGGAATGCTGGGTCCTGAGCGAGAGGATCTGGTCGAGAACGGAAGCATATGGGACTGGGTCCCCACGCTGCTGGCTTTTCTGGCCATCTATACCACCCTCTTCATCTTCTATAGACCCAACCTCCTCTTCAGTATCACCACGACGGCGGGCGGTGATACCGGTGCGCATCACTACCCGGCCCAGTACCTCATCCAGGAGCTTCTCCCCAATTTCCGCCTGACCGGCTGGGCGCCGGGCTGGTACGCCGGCATGCCCATGCTCACGTTCTACTTCCCCTTCCCCTTCCTGCTCATCGCGATCATGGATTGGTTCATGGCCTACGAAGTGGCCTTCAAGATCGGGACCGTGCTTGGGGTCTTCGCACTGCCGGCCGCCGCCTACGCGATGGGCCGGCTGTGGCGGGTGCGCCGACCTTTTCCCATCTTCGCGGCCGTCTTCGCCCTGATCTTCCTGCTCATGGAGAGTTACTCCATCTACGGGGGGAACATCCTCAGCACTCTGGCGGGTGAATTCGGGTACATGCTGAGCTTCGCCCTGGTGTTCCTGTTCCTGGGGACCATGTACCGGGGGATGGAGAAGCCTCACTTCAACATGCTCTTCGTCCTCAACTGCCTCATCCTGATGGCGCTCGTCCTCTCTCACATCGTGACCACGATCGCGCTGGTCTGCATCATCCCCGGGCTGTTGCTGGTCAATCCCCGTTGGCGCTCTCTGGGCTACATGGCGGGGGTGGCCGTGGTGGGGTTCTGCCTTACCGCTTTCTGGTCGTTGCCCTTCGCCTCCAACCTGGAGTGGACGGCCCACATGGCCTGGGACCAACTGGACTCGCTCGGTGATCTGTTGCCGCTGCAGCTGCTGCCCGTCGCCACCCTTGGTCTGATCGGGATGGCGTACGCCGTCGCCCGCAAGGAGAAGAAGCTACTCCCGCTGGCCTGGATCACGTTCATCACCCTGGTGCTCTTCTGGGTTCTCCCCAATGGTCGTCTGTGGAATGCCCGCATCCTTCCGTTCTTCTACATCTCGCTTCACTTCTGGGCCGCCTACGGCGCCACCTGGTTGATCCGGCCCTTCACCGTGATGATGCGCGACCTTTTCCGGTTGCGCGGGATCAACGCCCGACGGATCTACGTGCCCGTGGCTGCGGTCGTTCTGGGAGCGGTGATCATCGTCACCAGTACCACTGCCGCCGGATGGATCAAGTGGAACTACTCCGGCTACGAAGGCAAGACCAACTGGGAGCAGTACAACTCCATCAACGAGTTCATAGCCACGCTGGATCCTCCGGGGCGGGTGATGGTGGAGCACGGGGACAAGATCGATGAGTTCGGCACCCCCCGCGCCTTTGAGATCATTCCCTACTGGACCGGGCTCCCGACCATGGAAGGCACCCTGATGGAGGCTTCCTACACGGCCCCCTTCCACTTCATCAACCAGGCTTATCTGTCCAAGCAGCCGAGCAACGCCATCATCGGGGTCACCTACCCCACGCTTGACGTGGCTCAGGGGATCACCCGCATGCAGCTCATGAACATCCCTTACTTCCTCTGCTTCTCCCCCGAGGCGACCAGTGCAGCCCAGGCCGACTCGCGGGCCGAGCTGCTGGCTACCTTTGGCGACTACAATATCTTCCGCATCATCGGCACCACCGGCTACGTCGAAGTGATGAAGAACAAGCCGGTGACGGTGGATGTCGAGGTCCGCGAATGGCGCGACCTGGCCGTGGAGTGGTACCTGAACGAGTCCGCCCTCGATACCCCGATCGTGCTCGACCAGGGAGAGGCGGCGCTCCAGCAGTTCACCGAGATCGTCCCCGACGAGGCAGCGATACCCCCTGAGGAGCCCGTCCTCACCGAGGGTCGCGTCACCGGGGAGCTCATGGAGAACGAGAGCCTCTCCTTCGATACCACGGCCATCGGGCAGCCGCACTGGATCAAGGTCTCGTACTTCCCCAACTGGCACGTGGAAGGAGCCGAGGGTCCTTACCTGGCTTCTCCGTCGTTCATGATGGTCATCCCTACCCAAAGCCACGTGACGCTGACCTATGGGCGCACGGCGGCCAACACAGTGGGTCAGATACTCGAAGTGGCTGCCTGGCTGCTGTTGCTAGGACTGGCTGTCTGGCGCGCCATACTATGGCGCCGGCGCAGGCGGCTGGCCGCGGCGGTGCAGGGCTCCGCCCCGATACTCGACGTCGATTACTACGAGGGCGAAGACCCGAGATGGACGCCGATCGACCCCGGCGGCGACGGCCCGGACGGAGAGACTAAGGTCTAGTCTGGTCTCTCGCCGAGCTTCGCAGCGGCTTGGGGATACCGGACTCGCAGGGCACCTTGGTCTGGCAGAGGCCGCACCCGTAGCCGTCGAAACCGTATTCCCGTTTCACGTAATCCTCGCTGATCGGTATCAGGTGTGTGGCGCAGGCAGCCTTGTTCCGGCCTTCCTCGCTGATCGAGCCCACCGGACACCGACGCGCGCAAGCGGTGCACGTGGCTCCGGCGAAGAAGAGGCAATAGGCAAAGGGATCGGCATAGGGCCGCGGGGTGGCCGGGATCTGGGCGTGAACGACCACCGAGCCCAGTCTGACCGCCTGTCCGCGCTCCGTGATCAAGCCGCCGGACAGGCCGAACGTCCCCAGCCCCGAGACATAGGCCACGTGGCGCTCGGACCAGGTACAGGCCCGTCCGAACTCGGAAGACGATTCCTCGGCCCATTGGGGGAGCAGTCCGGGGGCCACCGCCTGGCATCCACGGGCGTTCAGCATCTGGCCGACCGCCTTGTGCAGGCTGCGGTTGCAGGTCTGGCCGAATATCCGGGATCGCGCCCATGGCTCCGACGGCATCCGGGTCTCCGCGCGGTTGGCGGCTTTGGCGCTCTCGGTCTGGCAGAGGGCCCAACTGATCACCGTGAGCTCGTCCGGCCGGGGATCGACCGCCTCGTCAGGCCTGGATATCGGCTGGTCTGCCGGCGAGCCGAGGGCGAAAGCCTCGGCCGGCGTCCAGTGGAACGGACCGATGTGCTCCTTGAGGAACTCGTATAGGTCGTCGGCGCCGCTGGAGAAGCCCACTAGGACGTCTTCCCAGGCCTTGCCGGTCGTGCCGGGGCCGAGATTGTTGTTCTCCGGCCGGCTGAGTTGTTCCTGGATGAACTCCTCCACCAGGGCGCCGAGCTTCGACCCGGGACCGGTCTGCGGATCGGTCCCGGACGCTCCAAGGCTCACGCCGGCGCGGGCACAATCCATACCCGCCGGGTCCTGGGACCGTCGAATTCAGCGAAATAGATGCTCTGCCAGGTGCCCAGCCGCAACGTGCCCTGTTCCACGGGAACGGCAACGCTGCTGCCGATGAGGCTGGCCTTGATGTGCGCATCGGAGTTGCCCTCGTTGTGGCGGTAGCCGGCCTCGCGGGGGACGAAGCGCCCAAGACCCTCGACGATGTCACGGGCCACGGCGGGATCGGCGCCCTCATTGATGGTCACGCCGGCAGTGGTGTGGGGCACGAAGACGCTCACCATTCCGCTCAGTGTCGGATCGGACTCAGTGATGGCCCGCTGGACCCTCTCGCTGATGTCCACCAGCGCCTCTCGCGCAGGAGAGGAGACTCTGATCTCGATGAGAGGCACCGTGGTCACCCCTTCCCGAAGAATGGCGTCTCGCCCCATCCCCAATCGATTGATGGTCCTTCTGCCGGCCGGCGACCTCGCTACACTATGAGGGCCAGCGAGGGAGGGAAGGAGTGGAGGTAAGGGGATTCGAACCCCTGGCCTTCGCGATGCGAACGCGACGCTCTCCCAACTGAGCTATACCCCCAGTCAAACCGCTGCCCACCCTAAGGGCGGCGGCCGCGTATTTATAGCACAGCGGAGCGCTGCTATCACCCTTCCTCCAGCTGCGCAGGTGCGACTCTTCCGGAAGGGCGACAGCAACGCTGGAGCCAAGGGGGATATCGAGGCCGATGGGGACGCTGTTCCTAGGTGCACCGAGTCAGGGAGCCAGGCAAGGTCTACGTGTCCGACTGCTTCTTCATGAACATCTCGATCAGGTCGATCGGGATCGGGAAGACGGTGGTGGAGTTCTTCTCCGTGGCGATCTCGGCGAGGGTCTGCAGGTAGCGAAGCTGGATAGCAGCCGGGGTCTTCGAGAGTATCACGGCGGCCTGGGAGAGCTTCTCCGAAGCCTGGAACTCGCCCTCGGCGGCGATGACCTTGGCGCGACGTTCCCGCTCGGCCTCGGCCTGCCGGGCCATCGCCCGCTGCATGCTGGCAGGGATCTCGACGTCCTTGATCTCCACGATGCTGACTTTCACGCCCCAGGGGTCGGTCTGCTCGTCGATGATCTCCTGCAGCCTCGTGTTCAGCTTGTCGCGCTCGGTGAGCAGATGGTCCAGGTCGGACTGGCCGAGGACGCTCCGCAAGGTGGTCTGAGCGATCTGCGAGGTGGCGGCGATGTAGTTCTGCACCTCGACGACCGATCTCGACGGGTCGACGACCCGGAAGTAGACGACGGCGTTCACCTTGACCGGGACGTTGTCCTTGGTGATCACCTCTTGCGCCGCTACGTCCATGGTGATGGTACGCAGGTCCACCCGTACCACCTTGTCGACGATGGGGATGATGAGGAAGATGCCCGGCCCTTTGGGCGGCATCAGGCGTCCCAGGCGGAAGATGACGCCGCGCTGATACTCGGGAAAGACCTTGACCGCTGACGCCAAGATGATGATCACTACGATCACCACGATCACGATCACTGCTATTGTGCCAACATCCATGACGTCTCCTTACGTCCCCCGGTTCTGTTTCTCCTCTCCGTCGTCATCCGTCTGACCCGCCCGGTGCACGACGAGCGTGAGTCCTTCTGCTCTTTGTACCTCTATCCGTTCGTCTTTAAGCAGGTCCTCTCCCTCGGTACGGGCTTTCCACGTCTCTCCACGTACTTTCACCTGGCCCTGCGGACTGAGGGGCGAGACCGTCACCCCGGTCGCGCCCACCAGAGTCCCGGTCCCCGTGGCAAGGGGCCGGCGCATAGCTTTCGCGACCGCTCGGATGACGAGCGTGAAGAAGGCGAAGACGAGGACCCCGGCCACGATGAGCACCGGCCAGCTCACCTTGAGGAAGGAGGTGGACGTGTCGAACAGGAGGAGGCCGCCCGCGATCAGCGCGGCGGCTCCTCCGATCCCCAGGACCCCATGGCTCTGGATCTTGATCTCGGCGATGAAGAGGATCATGGCCAGCACCACCAGGGCGATTCCCACGAGGTTGACGGGGAGCACCTGGAAGGAGTAGAAGGCCAGAAGTAAGGCGATGACCCCGCCTATCCCCGCCCCCCCGAATCCGGGAGTGCTCAGCTCAGTGATGATCCCCAGGATGCCGATGGTCATGAGGATGTAAGCGATGTCGGGGTTGGCGATGGCGTGGAGGAAGCGCTGGATCCAACCCATGCTGACTTCGTTGATGGGGGCTCCGGCGGTGTGCAGGGTGAGGCCTTTGGGGGTGGTCACATAGCCGTCCATGGCCTGTAAAAGGTTAGACAGGTCGGCGGCCACGAACTCGATGACCTCCTTCCCAAGGGCCTCTTCAGCCGTGAGAGAGACCGACTCCCGCACTGCCTGCTCGGCCCACTCGGCGTTGCGTGCGTGATTGGTGGCCAGACCGGAGATGTAGGCGGCGGCATCGTTGGTGACCTTGGCTTTCATGACTTCGTCCATCTCGCCGCCGATTGCCACCGGCGTAGCGGCGCCCAGATTCGTCTGGGGGGCCATAGCCGCAACGTCGGAACCCATGAGGATGTAGACCCCGGCCGAGGCCGCTCGCGCTCCCTCGGGATACACGTAGAAGACGACAGGTATGGGTGAGTCGAGTTCGGCCTGGATGATGTCGCGCATGGCAGTGTCGAGGCCGCCGGGGGTGTCTATCTCGACGACTAGTGCGCCCGCCCGGGCTTCGGCAGCGTCCTCCATGGTCTTGACCAAGTAGCTCGCCATGGCCGGATCGACGATACCCTTGACCTGAGTGACCCAGACGGGGGCCTGGTCAACCGCAACGTCGGATTGCGTGGCGGCTTGGGTCTGTGTGGCGGCTTGGGTCTGCGCATCGGCTTGACCTCCGCCGGGTGCTGTCGCCTCTGCCCGGGGCAGAGGCGACAGCACCAGAAAGGCAAGGACCGCCAGCAACACCAGTGGTCCCAAGGCCAAGGCCGCCACAGTCTGGGCACGGGAGCGCGGTCGTCTTCTGGGGCCACGTTCTACGGCACGCGAGGCGCTCCTTTGGCGCGGCCGTCTCATGGCGGGCTCATGACGTCCCGCGGTGTGTCCAGGCGGCGGGGCTCGGGGTGGGGTCGTTCCGGAGCGCTCGCCTCACCGCCGTCTCTACCTGGTTGATGAGGGAAAGCAGGCCCCGCAAATCGGCGCGCATGAGGTAGATATCCCCGTTGTCGCTCACTCGTCGAAAACCGTTGGCTTCCAGAAAATCGAGAGAGAAGAACTCGCACCGCTCAGTATTCTCGGGACTGCCGAGGAGGCCGGCGAAGGCATACACTTCCTGGACGCGTCGTTCCTTCAGTTGCTCGAGTGCTTTCTGCAGTATTCGTCTCGCCTGGGCTTGAGCCGGGCTCTCCTCGGCTCGAAGGCAGAAGAGGAGAACCGATCCAGGACCGAGAGGAGCGAACGGCAGGCCCCGTAGTCGAGGGACTGCTGCAGCTGGGGCGTAGTGGATGGATGCGGCGGCCGAGAGATCCGGCGGCTGAGCACTCGGATCGTCCGCGGGCTCGAGCTTCTCCGGCGGTGACGAGCCGGGACGCGCGCCCAGGTCGGCTCTCTCTAAGAGGAGTCCCGGGCTGCCCCAGCTGGATTCGACGGCCACCATCCACCGGCGGCGCCTCTCTTTGACCGCGACCGCCCGGTCTTGCCCCCCGCTCGGGGTCTGCCACCAGGCGCACGAGCGACAGGCAGGCGGCAGTAGATCCTGCCGAGAAGCACAAAGCGGTAGGTAGTCGGGCATGCCTAGCCCTCCTGCGAGTCACCGCCCTCCATCGGTCCGGCTATCTCGTCAACGAAAAGGGTGACGCTCCCGAGGTCGAGATTGAGAAGTCCGGTCACCCTGCTGCGCACGGCGTCTTCGACTTCGCGAGCCAGTTCCGGTATGACCACGCCCCAGGCTACCCGGGCATGGATCTCCACGTCCACCGTTCCTGGTTGGGACTCCCGTATGAGCACCCCTCCCGTGTGCGTCTCGCGCACACGGGACGAGAGCCCTTTCCAGGGAGAAGCGTGCAGATCCACGATGCCGTCGACGGAACGGGCGGCGTCGGCCACGTACGTGGCCACCACCTCATGGGAGACGGCGGGTCTCGTCTCTTCGTAGGGTGTCGGAGTGACCGGCAGGTCTCCGGACAGCCGCTCATCCTGCGACTGACTCATCGATGCCCCCTGTTCAAGTGCATTACCCGATGTGCTGGGGTCGTCGGTGCAATTCTATACCAATCTCCAGAGGCTCGCCTCCGGTCGAGTGAACAGACGAAAGGGTAGGAAGCTAGTGCCGACCCCGCGTGAAACGACCAGCCGGCTCTCGCCCCAGGCACGCACGCCTGCCAGGTACTCGCCCGCTTCCCTGTGGATAGGCTCCAACCCGTTTCGGCCGGGCACTCGTAGTTGACCGCCGTGAGTGTGGCCGGAAAAAGCCAGCGGGAACAACTGGGTGAGAGGTGAGTCTGTGGGTGGAGGCTCGTGCATGAGGAGTATGGGGAAGTCCTCGTCCGACCCGATCCGCGGAGCACTCGTCCGCATCCCCTTCTCGAAATCGTCGAGAAGCCCGAAGCCGCCGGTCAGGTAGTCGGCGCCGCAGAGGAGTATATGGGAGCCCTCCCGCGCCGGCAGACACACGCATCGGTCCACAAGCAGCGTGATCCCCGCCTCGTTCCACAGGTGGCTCGTGTCGCGCGGGCGGGCGAGAGGGTCTTTGCCGATCCCATATTCGTGATTACCGGTGACCGCGAACGTGCCCAGCGGCGGTCGCAGGCGGGCGAGCAACCCGAGTGACGCAGCGCTGCGCCGGGGGTCGCCGAGCACGTCGCCGGTCAGGAGCACCAGGTCAGGGGCGCGGGGAACGGCCCAGCGCACCACCTTCTTGAGACTGCGTTCGTTTGTGGGGAAGAGACCCGCGTGCACATCCGACAGATGTAGGACACGCAGGCCCGACCAGACTGGTGGAAGACCAGGTACCTCAAGGTCCGCTTCGCGACATAGCACCCATTGAGCCTCGAAGGTCATGTAGGCCACAGCGGCCGCAGTTCCGGCCGCAGCCCAACGGAGTGGGCGCGGCACGGTGGCCGATGTTGATGCACAAGTCCCAGGGTGCTCGGTACCGGTGCGCCCGGTTTCAGAGCGCTTGGTATCCGGCAGTCGCCGGTAGTCTCGGCGGTTCTTCATCGCGGCTATGGTAACTCAGTGGCGCAATGGTGGTATTTTGGGCAGCGTGACCTCCACCACACCCGATCGAACTCCGAAAGGCACTCCCACGCCCGGGTCGATGTCCGCAGCCGAGGCCCAGTGGCTGTCGTGCGCCGCTGAGATGGCCTCCGCGGCCAAGCAAGCGATCCGGCCACATCTCGGCATGGCCTCGGGCAGGGTGGTTCTCGGGCAGGGAGCCGGCGGTGATCGCACGCTCGAACTCGATCGTGTCTGCGAGGAAGCCATCCAAGGTGTTCTGACTGCTCGGGCCCCGTTCCCTTGCCGTTTGATATCCGAGGAAGCCGGCATCAGCGGTCCTGCGGATGCCGAGTGGCGCGTGGTGGTGGATCCCGTGGATGGCAGTCTCAACGCTAAGCGTGGTCTTTCGCCCTTCTGCGTGTCCATCGCGGCGGCCGATGGTCCGAAGATGGGCGACGTTCGCGTGGGACACGTGGAGGACTATCTGCGTCCTAACATCTTCAGCGCGGTCAAAGGGTCCGGGGTGCTTGCGGCCGGAGAGCCGGGAGTGATGCTCGATCCGCAACGTTTCGCCAACGACCTGGTGGAAGTGATCCTGCTGGAGGCGGGCCGGCCGGACCGCCATCACTTCCGGTTCCATGATCTGAGCGCCATGGGGGCCGTGGGCCGTAGCCAGGACATGCGCGTGCGTCAGATCGGCTCGTTGGCCCTCGCCTTGTGCTATGTGGCCACCGGGGCGGCCGACATCCTGGTCGCGGCCGTCCGTTCCCGCTCGGTCGACCTGGCCGCCGGCCTGCTGATCCTGACCGAGGCAGGAGGAGGAGTCGCCACCCTGGCGGGTGAAGCCATGTGGGATCAACCTCTCGATCTGGAGAAGCGGTGCGCCTTCGTGGCCTGGCGCGCCGGGCTCGACGGTGCGGAGATCGTCGCGCGCGCTCGCGGGTTGCGCGAGGCTCTACTCCACCCCTAGGAGCCGGTCGGCGGCATCCAGGGCATAGAGCTGTATCTCCGGGTCTGGATCGTCGAGGCAGCGGCGAAGCACATCTAGAGACGCGGGGGTCCCGAGGTTCTCGAGCACATCGATGACCCCCTTCTTCAACCTGCGGTCGTCGCTGGCCTCGACCACCCGGGCGAGTTCAGATGGTTCCAGGAAGGCCAACATGTCGGCCTGGTCGCCCGGCGGCAGAGCCATGAGCTCTTCCGCGGTCTTGACCCTGACGTGCAGACTGGAAAGCGAATCCTCAGGCGCCTGGAATTGGGCAGTGATGTCCTCGATCGGCGCCGACTCTTCGGCGATCCCAGTTTCGGCGGCTGCAGCGGTGATCCCCATTTCAGCGACCGCTGGTGCGACGAGAGGCGTCTCCTCGTCCAGCCCGACCTGTACCTCCTCGAGGACCGGTGGCTCGCTGATATCCCGTCCGGTCGGCTCCTCCGACCACGGCGACGAGGCGGCAGGCTCCGCCGATTGTCGCTCCTCCGACCACGGCGACGACGTGGTCGGCTCGACCGATTGTGGCTCCTCCGGCCACGGCGGTATCACGATCGGCGCTGCCGGCTCCACCCACTCACCCTCGCCCTCCCCGAGCGCCTTCTCCAGGCTCTGGCGGTCTTTTATATCCCCGGTCTGAGCGGTGGCTGCAAAGGCCGCGGTCGCCAGACCGGCGCCGGCAAGGTTCCCTGAAGGCTGGGATAGTTCCCAGGAAGGCATCGATCCTTCGGGTTTGGCCTCCTCCGGCGTGGTCTCCCCGGCTGTGGTCTCCGAGGCCCCGATCTCCTCAGGGCTGATTTCCGCTGCCTCTGTCTCGAGCGTCGGCTCTGGCTCCGCGGGTCCTGCCGCGGGCATGGTGTCAGCGGGTTTTTGCTCGAGCTGCTTGTCGGCTGCGTACCTCCGGATCTGCAGGAGACGGGTGCGGGCGTAGCCTCCGCCCGCATCTTCTTTGGGGAGGTCGATAGCCTCGGCCGCGGCCAAGACCTTGTCCGCCCGGAACAGGTTGAGCCGGTTGGTGTCCTCGCTGGTAAGGTCACCCCATCCATGAACGATGTCGAGTATGACGGTCCGCAGCGGGTCGTCATCGAGCGCCGCGCGTTCTGGAGGCCTGCTTGCCCTGGTCACAGGGGCGATCGGCGCGGGGCCGCTGCTCGCGATGGCGGGCTGAGGGGCGGCCGCAGACGATTGAGACGGAAGGACCAGGGGTGTGGCCGGCGTCTCCGTCGCTTGGCTCAACGCGGATCCGAGCTGCGGTTCGGAGCTGGCCGGCGGCGTGAGCCCGGCCGCCGCTGCGGGTCCGGCCATCGGCGTGAGACGCGGCGCCGATATGGGTTCCGCCGGCGGCGAACCTACTCGTTCCATCGGCCGGGCTTCGGTGGGACCGGCCCCTCGCCGCTTGCGCATCATCAGGACGAGCAGTAGCACCAGGAGCAAGACGACCACGATGACGGCCGGTAGTACGTAGGCATTCCCAAATAGCTCTGGCATCTCCATCCACCCTTCCTGGAGTCCGCGCAGCACATCCATATATACTATCCGCCAACAAGGAACCCTGGGAAAGGCATATCGCATGCGCTTTGTTCGCTCAAGGCGCGCAACGGGAGCCCACCCTGGTTCCTCTAGTATTCTTCGGCTCCGCGGCCCAACTAGTTGAGGCCGGTTATCGGGGAGGACGCGCCGGTAGGATGATCGACACTCATTCCCACCTTCTGCCTGGACTGGACGACGGCTCCCCCAACCTGCGGACGAGCTTGCAGATGGCCGCCGAGGCGGCGGCTGTCGGGACCACTACCGTTGTGTGCACCCCTCATTTGAGAGAGCTGGACCCATCGTTTGTCGACAGGGCTCGGGAAGAGATCCATTCGCTCAGGACGGCCGTAAGAGAGGCCGGCATCGAGCTGGATCTTGTCCTGGGCTTCGAGGTCGGCCTGGACGTGGTGGCAACGGCTCGGACAAGCGAACTCGAACCGTTGACGATCGAGGGTAGCGAGGGCGCTCTTCTTGTCGAGATACCCCACTGGGGCTGGCCGGTCTACGCGGTCGAGACGGTCTTTCGTCTGCGCACTGAGGGCCTTCTACCTGTGCTTGCCCATCCCGAAAGGAACGATCGGATCCAGCGCTCCCCGGATCTGCTCACCAGGTGCTTGGATGCAGGTGCCGTGGCCCAGGGGACCGCGGCCAGCCTGAACGGCGACTTCGGTCGCGCGAGCAAACAGGCGTTCTATCGCCACCTTTCCCGGGGAGACATGAGCTTGATCGCCTCAGACGCCCATTCCCATCGGCGCTCAAGCTGGACTCTGGCTCCTGTGGTGGCGACCCTGCGCGATAGGGTGTCCGCTGAGGACATGGACATGCTCGTCCGTGTCAACCCAGATATGGTGCTATCGGGAGGCCGGCCGGCGACGGTAGCGCCGTCCGAGAGGCGTCCGTCATGGCGCAGGCGTAGGGGAAGGGGCTGGTAGAGAACGCTCCGCTGACCGGCGACCGGGGGTGGACTTGAGCCCTAGGGCTCTGCACCGAGGTCGAGGCGTCCGTAATCGTCCTCCAAGCGGACGATGTCGTCCTCGCCCAGGTACTCGCCCGATTGCACCTCTATGATCTCCAGGGGCCCCGGTCCCGGGTTCGCGAGACGGTGCGGAGTCCCCAAGGGCACATAGGTGGACTCATCCGCCGTCAGCCGGAAGACCCGGTTCCCGCAGGTCACCTCGGCGATGCCGTGGACCACCACCCAGTGCTCGGCCCGGCGCCTGTGGTACTGAAGGCTCAGGCTGGCTCTCGGGTTGACCACGATATGCTTCACCTGGAAGCGCTCTCCGCTGTCGATGGATTCGAACCTCCCCCACGGGCGCTGCACCTGGCGGTGGTTCAGAGTAAGGTCTGGGTCCATCTCTTGGACGCGGGCAACAAGCCTCTTGAGGTCGGCTGCCTTCTCTTTGCCCGCCACAAGCACGGCGTCGGCGGTCTCGACCACCACGAGGTCCTCTCCGCCAAGCACGGCGACCAGGCGCGAATCGGCGTGCACCAGAGTGTTCCGGGTATCCTCGAGCACGACCTCCCCACGGGTGGTGTTGCCGGACTCATCCTTGGCCGAGACGGCCCAGATGGCCTGCCAGCTCCCGACATCGGACCACCCGGCGTCGAGTGGTACGACCACAGCCTGGGTGACGGCGGCGGAGGTGCCGAGCTCTTCCATCACCGCGTAGTCGATGGATTCGGACGGACACTCTGCGAAGGCCGCCCTGTCTAGACGCACAAAGGGACCGTCGGTCCTGGCGCCGGCTATGGCCTTCCGGCAGGCTGCGCCGATGGCGGGCCGGTGTTGCTCCAGGGCCGCCAGCCACACCGAGCGCCTCATCATGAATATGCCGCTGTTCCAGAGGTGATCGGCGCCCGCGACGTATCCTTCCGCTATCTCCAGGTCGGGCTTCTCCTCGAAGCCGGCAAGGACGCGGGCCGTCGCCGCCCGCGGTGCCGGCTGCCCGACCCGGATGTAGCCGTAGCCTGTCTCGGGTCGGTCCGGTATCACGCCGAACGTGACGACCATCCCCGCCTCGGCCTGCTCCGCGCCTTCGGCGACGGCAGCATGGAAAGCGGAGATGTTCCCGATCAGGTGGTCGGAAGGCATGGTGAGGAGGATGGGGTCGTCCTCGGGGTCGGTGGGCAGAAGGGCCGCCAGGGTCAGAGCCGGGGCCGTGTTGCGGCCCACGGGTTCCAGGATGACCTGTGGCGCATCGACGCCGATCTCCCGCAACTGGTCGACCACCATGAAGCGGTAATCATCGTTCGTCACCACCACGGGATCCACGACCGTGCCTTCGGGAAAACCCCGCAAGCGGGTGGCCGTCTCCTGCAAGAGCGAACACGGACCGGTGAGGGCGAGCAGCTGCTTCGGATGGCACTGCCTGGACGCCGGCCACAGTCTGGTGCCGGAACCTCCCGCGAGGATGACGGGTCGGATGATCACGCTGGCCCTCTCGGTCCTATCGAATCAGAGACTAAACAGGGCTCCATCATAGGACGATATACGAGACACCGGCAACTCGTGCATCAGTGAACGGCTCCGGGACGAGCGGGTATCTCGTTCGAACCCGACCAAAAGACCGGGATATACTCTTGCCCACCATGGGGGAAGATGTGGCAGACAAGCCGGAGAGCACACCGGCGATAGTGGGACCGCAAGATGGTTTGACGCCGGGCGGGCCGGCGCCGCGCCGGTCCTTCTGGAGGCGGCGGTCGTGGAAGCGCTGGGTGGCCGACCTGATGATCGTCGCCGGCGTTCTGTTGCTCGCCTATCCGTTGGGGACGTGGGGTTACACCTGGTACCAGCAGCGAGAGCTCCGTCAGCAACTGGAGAGCAACAATCCGCAGCTGGCGGCCGCGGGCGCGGCTCTTACCGCGATCGACTTCGTTCCGATCGAGGTCAAGGCCGAGAACGCCCAGCAGTCCACCACGACCACGACCGAGAACCCCGACGTTGTGGCCGCGCGGGCCGCCGCGGAGGCGGCAGCAGCGGCCGAAGCTGAACGGCTGGCGGTGCTCGCCGCTTTCAGAGCGGCTGCCGACGACTTCGAGCGGTCCGTAGGCGGCCAGCCCGGCGAGCCCATCGGCCAGATCTTGATCCCCAGCATCGGGCTTGACGTGATCATGGTGGAGGGCACCGGGAAGGGTGATCTTCGCGAAGGGCCGGGCCACTGGCCCGAGACACCGCTTCCGGGGCAAGGGGGCAATTTCGTCGTGTCGGGGCACCGCACGACCTACGGCGCTCCCTTCCTCAAGCTCAACAAGGTGGAGGTCGGCGACGAGATAGACTTGGTACTGCCGTACGCCATCGCCCGCTACACCGTGACCCGGGTCATCATAGTCTATCCCGACGAGGTGGACGAGGTCGCCCAGCTCGGCAGGGAGCAGGTCTCGTTGGCCGCCTGCCACCCCCTCTACAGCGCGAAACAGCGGATCGTGGTGCAGGGGGATATGGTCGGTTTCAAGCTCATCGAGCCGCGAGGCTAGTTCTCACGAGACCTGCGCTTCGGCGCCGCCCGAGTTCCGACCCTCTCGCCCCCTTCATCTCCGGCCTTTGCCGCGTCTAGTTGGTCGCTCCAGTATCTAGGTGTCCTAAGAACTCGATTCAAAATGAAGCCGCGGCCACCGAGCACGCACTGAACGGCACGATGCGTCGTTCTCGGTCGCGCCCGGAGCGCTGCTACGAACGCTTCCTGCGTCCTTGCCTCGCACTCGTTCATCGCGTTCTGTCGGCGGGCCTTCGTTCTGAATCGAGTTTCAGATAACCTCCTGGCCCAGCCTGGTGCTGCCTTTTGCCATCTCCGGCTTCGGGATCGGGATGGTCATGCCGCCCATGACCTCGGCGGTGCGAGATGCTGGGCTAGGTCCCGGTCTCGATCGCGGATCAGGTCGCGGCGCGCTCCTGGCCCTGGGGGTGAGCGGCAAGATCAGGAAGAAGAAGCGGTCTTAGCGGGCGGTCGAGGAGGGCCTGGGACTGGTTGCGGCGGGATGCTCCCACCCCGTATGCTATCGTCGTCTGGGCAGGGACCCAGTTGGACGGCCAAGAGGCCCGGCGGTCGGCCAGCCGCCGGGCGAGAGGACGAGACGGAGCGGGAAGTCCATAGGCGTTGATCTCTTCATCGACTATCTGACCACGGTCACCCCCAGCATAGACGAGCGGTTGCATGGCTATCTGGCCGGGGTCCCTAGAGGCAGCCCTCTTCACGACTACCTCTACGGCATCCTGGACGAGTTCATTGTCCGAGGTGGCAAGCGGGCTCGACCGGCGATGGCCATGCTGGCGTGTGAGGCGGTGGGCGGCGAGCCGCACCGGACCCTGTCGGCCGGCTGCGCGATCGAGTTCTTCCACGCGGCTGCGCTCATCCACGACGACATCATGGACGCGAGCCTGCTGCGTCGCGGCCAGAAGTGCGCCCACATCCTTCACGGCGCGCCGCTGGCCATCAACGCGGGCGACTATGCCCTTGGCCTGGTGTGCACCATCGTGGTGCGCGACCCGTTGCTGGACGACGCCACCAAGTTGGCGGTCCTTGACGTCATCGGCGAGATGAGCGCCCGTACGGTCGAGGGTCAGGCGCTCGACGTGGGTTGGGTACGGGACGACGTCTACGATCTCACCCTGGACGACTACCTGCGGATGGCCCTGGGCAAGACCGGCTACTACTCAGGGATCGCTCCGGTCAAGGTGGGAGCGATCATCGGCGGGGCGACCGACGAGGAGAAAGAAGCGCTCGAAGGCTTTGGGAAGAGCTCTTCCATCGCTTTCCAAATACAGGACGACCTTCTCAACATCCTGGGCGACGTCGACACCATGGGCAAGGACTACCTCACCGACGTGCTCGAGAGCAAGCGGACGCTCATGGTGATCCACTGTCTTACGGTGGCGGAGCAGGCGGATCGAGAGCGTCTGGTCGAGGTCTTGCGGTTGGGACACGGCAAGACCCTGGGGCACGCCGCGGAGGTGCTGGAACTGCTGCAGCGATATGACTCCATCGGTTTCGCCCGGGAGCGGGCGCGCGCGCTCATAAGCGAGGCGCGGGAGTGTCTCGTTGCTCTGCGCCCCTCACCTGCTCGCGATGTTCTCGAGTCGATGGCGGACTTCTTCCTGGAGAGGGAGAAGTAGGAGCGCGGAGCGAGGGGCGGAGCGAGAGAGGGCCCTACCGGGCGTCGGCGTCTTGAAGGAGGCGGAGGTGGACGACACAAGACGGAAGGCGCTGCGCGGACTCCCGTCGGTGGAGGAACTGGTGAGCCGGCCGGCGGCAGGAGCGCTCCTGGAGCGCTACCCGCGGGTACAGGTGGTGGAAGCCGCGCGAGTGGCGGTGGAAGCGGCACGGCGGGCGATCGCAGTGGGTGGGGCGACGAGCGACGCGGGCGCGCGGGCGGTTGAAGGCGCGGCGGATGGTCACGGGACCGGAGGCGCAGAGGGGACCGGAGGCGCGCAGGTCGCCTATGCCGACACTTCTCCGGAGACGATTCTTGCGGAGATGGCGGTCATCCTCGAGTCGTGGACGCGGCCTGGCCTGCGGCGCGTCTTCGACCTGAGTGGGGTGGTGGTCCACACCAATCTGGGCCGCTCCTGCCTGGCCGAGGCCGCGGTGGAACGGGTGGCCGAAGTGGCTCGTTCGTACAGCAACCTCGAGTACGATCTGGAGGCAGGTGCACGCGGCCGGCGCGAAGTCCATGTGGAGACCCTTCTCACCCGGCTGACCGGCGCAGAGGCAGGCTTCGCGGTCAACAACAACGCTGGTGCGATGCTGCTCCTCTTGATGGGACTGGCCTCGGGGCGCGAGGTCCTGGTCTCGCGGGGACAGTTGGTGGAGATCGGCGGTTCGTTCCGACTTCCCGAGATCATGCGGGCCGGAGGTGTTCGCCTGGTCGAGGTAGGGACGACCAATCGCACTCGGATCTCGGACTACGAAGCCGCTATCACCACGGAGACCGCGCTGTTGCTGCGGGTTCATACCTCGAACTACCGGATCCTTGGCTTCGTCGAGGAGGCCGATCTGGCCGAGTTGGTCGATTTGGGCTGTCGCCGCGGGCTCCCGGTCGCCGATGACCTGGGAAGCGGGGCTCTTTACGAGCTCGATGCCTTCGCCGGAGAGCCTTCGGTGTCGGCGTCGCTACGGACGGGCGTGGACGTGGTCTGCTTCAGCGGAGACAAGCTGCTTGGCGGACCGCAGGCTGGGATCCTACTCGGCCAGGCCGACGTGATCGACCGCCTGCGGAGACACCCGGTGGCGCGCGCCCTTCGCCTGGACAAGATGACACTGGCCGCTCTGGAGGCGACCCTCCGGCTGTATCAGGACCCCGAGAGGGCCCGTCGCGAGATCCCGACTCTGCGCTATCTCAGTCGCACCGCGGCGGAGACGAGCGCGCTGGCCTCGGCTCTGCAGGCGGCAATCGAGCGGCGCTGTCGAGACGGCTTCATCCTGGAAGTGGAAGAGTCGAGCGCTCGCGCCGGCGGCGGCTCGATGCCCCTGGTGGAACTGCCGTCCCACGCCGTCCGCATGAGGTTTCCGGAGCAACCGGTGCAGAGCGGAGCGCAAGGAGGGTCGGCCCGGCCTGCGGGAGCGGCTGGAGGTCCTGGAGGATCGGCCGCCACGGATACCGGAACGGCGCGGGCGGCGGAGCCCACAGTCCAGGCGCTGGAAGCGCTCCTGCGCCGGGCTCCCGTACCCGTCGTCGCCCGGGTATCCCAGGACAGCCTGCATCTGGACGTGTTGGCTCTGGCCGAGAGCGAGATCGAGCCCGCGGCCGAGAGCGTCGCCTGGGCTATCGAGCGGCTGGTCGGAGCGCCCCCTGCGGAAGCCGATAGGTCATCGGCTGGGGCGGGGCCGTGACCAAGCGCGTATCTCCCGGGTCCAGCACGGAAGGGCTTCCGGAAGGATCGAGGGTGGAGGGGAGCGCGGCTCGTCCCCTGACCCTGGGCACCGCCGGACACATCGATCATGGCAAGACCACCCTCATCAAAGCTCTGACCGGCCGCGATACCGATCGGCTCAAGGAGGAGAAAGAGCGGGGGATCAGCATCGAGCTGGGCTTCGCCGAGCTGGTGTTGCCGAGCGGCCGGCGATTGAGCGTAGTGGACGTGCCGGGACATGAGCGCTTTGTCAAGACCATGGTGGCCGGCGCCACCGGCATCGACCTGTTCATGCTGGTAGTGGCTGCCGACGACGGGGTGATGCCTCAGACCCGTGAGCACCTGCGCATCATCGAATTGCTCGGTATCCCGACCGGGTTGGTAGCACTCACGAAGATCGACATGGTCGACGGCGACCTGGCCGAACTGGCCCGGGCCGATGTGGAGGACCTGTTGGCTACGACCCCCTACAGAGCGGCTCCCATAGTGCTGGTGAGCGGCGTGACCGGCGAAGGATCGGCGGAACTGGTGGCTACGCTCGACCGCTTGGGCGCGGCGATACCGCCGCGCCCCGCCTACCCGGCCACCCGCATGCCGATCGACCGGGTCTTCTCCCTCAAGGGGATCGGTACTGTGGTCACGGGCACCCTGTGGTCGGGGAGTCTCAGCGCGGAAGACACGGTCGCCGTCCTCCCGCCGCGGACCGCCAGGGGCCCAGCCGAACTGAGGGAAGTGCGGGTGCGGAGCGTGCAGGTGCACGATCGCGAAGTGGCCGCCGCCGTCGGCGGCCAGCGAGTGGCTCTCAGCCTGACGGGAGTGGACCGCGACGAACTCGATCGCGGGAAGTGGGTGGTGAAGGACCCCGTCATCGAGCCCACCCACCTGGCCGACGTGCGCATGGCTCTACTGTCCGAAGCGGCCGGCCCCCTGCCCCGGGTCTCGCGGGCACGGGTGGACCATGGCACGGCGGAGATCTTGGCCAAAGTGGTACTGGCCGACCGCGACTCTCTGGAGCCGGGGGCCTCTTGCTACGCGCAGCTGCGGTTCGAGGAGCGGGCCTTGGTCTATCCCGGGGACCAGTTCATCGTACGCTCGGTGACTCCCGTCACGACTATCGGCGGGGGTCGGGTGATAGATCCCTCACCGCACAAGCACGGCACCGGACCCCGCTGGCACGATCGCCTCGCCTTGCTTGAGGAGGGACCACCGGACGCTATCGCCGCCATGTTGCTCGAAGAATCGTTCCCGTCGTCCTTCGCGCGGGGGAGACTGGAGGCGAGTCCTTACCTCTGGCGGTTCAGCGACGCCGAGATCGGCGCGGCCGTCGCCGGCCTGGTGGCCGACGGCCGCGCCCTGTCTGTAGGCGCCGCTCGCGCGTCCGGAGCCGCCGACGGGGCAGCCGCGGCGGAGGTGTCCGGAGCCATGGAGCCGACCACGGAGCCGCCGACGGGGACCGCGAAGCCGACAGCAGGGCCGGCGGGGGCCAACCTTCGGCTGTTCCATGGTCCCTCGCTGCTGGCTTTGACCGATGTCACGCTCGCCACGCTGCGCGCGCGGGCCGAGGGCGACGTCCTCAACCCGTACCTCACCCTGGGTGAGCTGCGGAGGGAGCTGTCCGGCGGCAAGGAATGGCCGGCGCTCGACGCGGCCCTTGGGCTGCTCCAGACGACCGGAGAGGCAGTGCGTACCGAGCACGGTTTCCGCTGGGCCGGGGCCGCGGCCATACCGGATGACGTCCAGGCCGGGGCGATCGAGGGTCTACTGGCGCAGTTCGCGACGACGGGCGCCGAGAGTGTCGCCGAGACCCCGAGCGTGACCACGGCGGCCGCTGCGGCGGGACTCGCCCCGCGCGACGCCCAGAGGATCGTCGACGCCTTGGTGCGTCAGGGCCGGCTGGTCAAGGTGGGCGAAGACCTCTACTATCCATCGGAGCGACTGGACGAGCTCATCGACCGCTTGGTGACGGCAATGGAGACGGCGGGTCAGGTGACATTGGCCGAGGCCCGGGATCTCCTGGGCACCTCCCGACGGTATGCACAGGCTCTCCTGGAGCACATGGATTCTGAAGGCCTGACCCTGCGGGTAGGAGAGGCGCGGCGCCTGCGGCGCCGCCGCCGGTGAGCCCGGACCGGGCAGAGACTCCCGTCGGACCGACCACGAACCTGCGCAAGGAGGGAACGATGCAGCGGATGAGCCCGGTCTGCCCGTGGCCTTCGTGCACCTGGTGCGGAACATCCCCGGAGGGATCGAAGTCCGCGATCGCTTCTGGGTCGGCCATCAGATCGTCGACAAGAAGCCGGTGCTCAGTCTGTCCCCCGGGGCCGCTATCCCCGACGAGGCGGCCCAGGGGCTGTTCCTGCACGACGTCCAGGAGTTCGACAACCTGGCGGTGATCCTCCCGCAGCTGTACCGAGAGCAAGAAGGCAGAGTAGAGTGATCCGCGGAGCGCGCTCTAAGTGGGTGACGGCCTACTCAGAGGCCCTCCGCGATGATAATGTGAATCGACTTTCCGCGGTTATCGGCCGCCGAAGACCGGATGCCCGCGGATGCCTGTGGGACTACCGGTCCCAACGGGCGGGCACAGATGAGAGCCAAGGCAAGGGGGAATGCACGTGAAGATCAGAGCGGCTATCCTGCGCGAAGTGAACAAAGGGTACAGTGTCGAAGAGCTGGAACTGGAGCCGCCGCACGCTGGTGAGGCTCTCGTCAAGTACGCGTACACAGGTTATTGCCACAGCGATCTGAGCAACCTCCACGGCCGGATCGAGATGGCGTTGCCCATGGTGGCCGGCCACGAGTGCGCCGGGATCGTTGAAGCCGTCGGTGAGGGCGTGACCCGGGTCAAGGTGGGCGACCACGTTGCGAGCGCCTGGATGGTCCCCTGCGGGGACTGCCCCGAATGCCGGCGTGGCCTGGGCAACGTGTGCTCCGGCAACTTCAAGTATTTCGTGGGGGGTACCATGCTCGATGGCACCACTCGCATGAGGGATGCCAAAGGCAAGCCGGTCCTGCATGGCAACTTCGTGTCCGGCTTTTCCGACCACACGGTAGTTCCCGTTGATGCCCTGGTGCCCCTCCGTGAAGACATGCCTCTTGACTGGGCCGCCCTGATGAGCTGCTGCGTCCCCACGGGCTGGGGGACGGTGACCAAGTTGGCCAATGTCCAACCCGGGGACAAGGTCGCTGTGTGGGGACTTGGGGGCGTGGGTCAGAATACGCTCCGCGCTGCAAAGATGCGCCAGGCCAATCCCCTCATCGCGGTGGATCTCGAGCAGTCCCGACGGGATATCGCCCTTGAGCTGGGGGCCACGCATTTCATCTGCAACGCCACAGAGGACCCTGTGCCTGTTATCCAGGGGCTGACAGGCGGAGGCGCGAACTTCATCTTTGAATGTAGCGGGGATCCGGGCGCCCTGGTGCAGGCCTGGTGGGCCCTGGGAATGGCGGGTCGTCTCATGGTGATAGGGATCATGGCCCAAGACCAGGTGGCGCCCATGCCTCTAACCTTCATGGCCCTGCAGCAGAAGGCCATGATCGGCGGGCTCTACGGTTCCGTCTCGACGAAAGACGACATCCCCAAACTGGTCGACCTAGCCATGACCGGGGACCTGAAGCTGGACAAGATCATTGAGGGCAAGTTCAAGCTCGAGGACATCAACGAAATCGCCGAGAAGATGGAACGGCGTCAACTCGGGGGGCGCTGGGTCTGCGAATGGGACTGACCTGCTGACGCGCTTGGCCTCACGGAGGGAATACATGGATACCAAGAGTGACGACGTCCTCGCCACCACCCCGTGCTCGGCTTCCGCCGACGAGCCGACGATCCTCGAGGAGATCGAGGTCGAAGACCTGGCTGTGGACGGGATCTGTGGCGTCTACTGAGGACGCCCAGGACAGCCTGCCGCGAACGACCACCTATGTCGTGCCGGACTGGGTCCGCGTGCGGCGCGAGAGCTTTGGGCTGCTCTTCTATGACACCCGGTCCGCCAAGCTGACGTTCGTGCGCTCCGGTGACGCGCTGGCGCCTCCGCCGTTCACCGGCTCCCGCCGCGTCCTCCGCGTGAGCCTGCTCGAGGGTGGACGACGCCCGGCGGTGAGGCGACTGCTTGAGAACCTTGTCGATAGGGGCCTGATAGTTGCCACAGAGGCTGAGTAGCACTCCCCTTCGCGCGCCGGTCAACGTCACGTGGGAGATCACCGAGGCGTGCAACCTCCGCTGCACCCACTGCCTTTCCGCTGAGCTGCGTACGAACATGCGCGGTGACACACCCGGCCGGGGCGGGGGCCAGGACGAGGGCCGCAGCGAGGGACAGGGCGACGGACAGGATGAGGGCCAGGGCGACGGCCCGGGCTGCGGCCGCGGTGAGCTCGACCTCGGGCAGTGCCGGAGCCTCATCGACGAACTGGCCCGCATGGAGGTCTTCCAGGTGAACTTCGGAGGCGGGGAGCCCTTCCTGCGGGCCGACTTTCTGGACATCGTGGGCTACGCCCACTCCCGGGGCATCACCACCTGCGTGAGCACCAACGGGACGGTGCTCACCGACGCCCTGGTGGGTGAGCTACTGGAGATGGCGCCCGTCTACCTGCAGGTGAGTCTCGACGGGGCCTGTGCCGAGACCAACGACGCCATCCGGGGGCCCGGGACCTTCGCCCGCATCCGTGCCGGTATCGAGCTTCTCGCCCGGCGGGACTATCCCGACTTCAGCCTCAACATGGTGGTCACCCGCCTGAATGCGAGCGAGATCGCCGACTTCGACCGGCTCGCCCGCCATTATGGGGCTAAGACCCGTCTCTCCCGTTTCCGCCCCTCCGGCGCGGGCTGCGAGCGCTGGGAGGACTACCGCTTGACCCGAGACCAGCTTCTCGCGCTTTCGAGCTTCCTCGGAGACCACCCGGAGATCCTGACCGGCGACTCGTTCTTCGCACTCACCCCGGAGAGTCGCCGGACGCTGGGGCTGAACATGTGTGGCGCGGCCAAGATGACCTGCGCCGTCGCGCCCGGATGGCGCCGTCTATCCCTGCGCTTTCCTCTGCCACCCTGCCTTCCTCGCCGGCAACGTGACGGTCGAGCCGTTCGGACGCATCTTTCGTTGCTCGCCGGTGCTCCAGCGGTTCCGGGAGCTCGAGGTCGACTGCGTGCCGCATCTGCGACCGCTTCTCCCTCTGCCACGGTGGCTGCCCGGCGGTCGCGTACTTCCTCACCCAGTCCCTGGACCAGCCCGACCCGGAGTGCCTGCGGGCGGTAGCGGCCGTCGCGGACGCGCCCGCGAAGGAGGTAGCCTAGGCCATGCAGTTCCCCCACCTCTTCAGCCCCTTGGAGATCGGGCGGGTGACCGTGCCCAACCGCATCTCTTTCTCCGCGCACCTTACCAACCTGGCCGATGACGGACTACCTACCGACCGGCTGGCCGGCTACCTGGCCGCCCGCGCCCGGGGCGGGGCGGGCCTGATCATCACCGAGGAGCAGTCGGTCCACCCCACCGACCGGGCCTACGAGCACCTCATCGAGGCCTTCCGACCGGAGGTCATCCCCGGCTACAAGAGGCTTACTCAAGCGGTCCACGCGTTCGACACCCGTATCTTCGCCCAGCTCAACCACAACGGGCAGCAGTGCAGCGGCAGCCTTTCCCGGCTGCCGGTGTGGGCTCCTTCCCCCATCCCGGACGTGCTCTACCGGGAGACGCCCAAGGCCATGGAGATCGAGGACATCCGGGAAGTGGTCGAGTACTTCGCCCTGTCGGCGACCCACGTGCGCGAGGGCGGGTTCGACGGGGTGGAGTTGCAGTTCGGGCACAGCTCGCTGGCCCGCCAGTTCATGTCGCCGCTCACCAACTACCGTAGCGACGAGTACGGGGGGGAGTTCGAGAACCGGCTCCGCTTCGCTCTGGAAGCGATCGCCGCAGTCCGTGAGGCGGTGGGTGCCGAGTTCACCTTGGGCGTGCGTCTGTGCGCCGATGAACTGATCCCTGGGGGACTCACTCTCGATGATGCCAAGCAGATCGCCCAGCGTCTCCAGGCGACCGGGCAGCTGGACTACTTCAACCTGACCCTGGCCACCTTCTACAATCTCTATCTGGTGGGGGGCCCCATGCACATGCCGCTGGGCTACGCGGTCCCTCTGGCGGCCGGCATCAAGGAGGTGGCGACGCTCCCGGTCTTCGCCACCGGGCGGATCAACGACCCAGCCTTGGCCGAGCGGGTGCTGGCCGAAGGGCAAGCGGACATGATCGGGGTGGTGCGGGGCCAGATCGCCGATCCCGACTTCGCCCGCAAAGCCCGGGAAGGCCGGACCGAGGAGATCCGCTATTGCATCGCCTGTAACCAGAACTGCTACGGCCGGGTTGGCCTGAACAAGACCATCGGCTGTGTTCAGAATCCCTTCATCGGCCACGAAGACACCGAGGGAGAGCGCCACCTGCGCCCGGCTCTCCGGAAGAAGCGGGTCATGGTCGTCGGCGGGGGTCCGGCGGGCATGTGGGCGGCCAAGATCGCCACTCTGCGGGGACACCAGACCACCCTGTACGAGAAGGCCGGCGAGCTCGGCGGCCAGGTGCTCTTGGCCGCGAAGGGAGCGGGCCGGGACGAGTTCGGGGTGATCGTCCGCAACGAGCGCAACCAACTCGCCCATCTGAGAGTGCCGGTGGAGCTGGGCGTGGAGGTCACGCCGGAGTTCGTCCTCGAGCGCCGTCCGGACGCGGTGATCGTGGCCACGGGGTCGCGTCCCAAGGCCAGCCCGGTCGCCGGCGCCGACGGTCCCCAGGTCTTCAACGTCTGGCAGGTCCTACGTGGAGAGGCGGAGCTGGGCGAGAAGGTGCTGTCTGATCGACTATGACGGCCACCATCAGGCGACGGCCACCGCTGAGTTCGTGGCGGAACTGGGCAAGACCGTGCACGTGGTCACCTCCAGCCTCTTTGTGGGATCCGATCTGGGTCCGTCCCAGGACCTGTATCTCTCCCGGCAACGGCTGCTGCAGAAAGGGGTCACGTTCACCCCCGACTTCGCCGTCATGGAGATCAGAGACCTCGAGGTGCACGGCTTCAACGTGTACTCCAACGTCTGGGACGTGCTCTCGGGCTACGACAGCATCGTCACCGCCATGGGCAACGACGCCTGCGAAGACCTCTACTTCGCTCTCAAAGGCAAGGTGGCCGAGCTCTACCGCATCGGCGACTGCGTGGCGCCGCGCAAGGTGGACATGGCTATCCACGAAGGCTACATGGCTGGGAAGCGCGTGTGAGCGGGGCGGCGGATAGGGTGACGCCCACGCCCGCGGCCGCCCCGACAAGTGGCGCCGACGTGTGCGCCGCGCGCGCTCTCCTGCTGATGGTCGAGCCCCGGGAGGAAGAGCGCGGAGCTGGGGAGGCTGCGGTCACGGGAGGCACGGCCCTTCTGGCCGAGGGCGTGCGCCTGGCTCGCGAGCTGGGCGCGGAGCCCCAATTAATCACGTGGCGGGCCGGGGTCGGGATCGACCCGGAGGCGGTGGCGACGGTGCTTGCGGCCTTCGTGGAGCGCTCCAAGCCGGTGGCCGTAATGATGGCCGACACCGATGTCTGCCGGCAGCTGGCGCCCCTGGTGGCCGACCGCTTGGGATCTGGAGCAGTGGTCGGTTGCAGCGACCTGCAGGTGCGAGGAGGTGCCCTCGTGTTTGTGAAGCCGGTCTATGGCGGCTGGCTCGAGCAGGAGATCGAACCCGAGGTCGGCACTATCCCGGTGGCGACCCTCGACCTCACGGGCATGGATGAGGCGGACTCTCTTGCGGACGACCTAGCCGTTCTGGAAGTCCCGGGGATCGAGGGCCCGGTGCAGGGCGCGCCCTGAGGCGCCACAGGTGCAGCCGCGCGTCCGTCACCTCGAGACCATCTCGCCGGACCCGCGGACCGTAGATCTGGTCCATGCTAAACGCATCGTGGCCGCCGGCTCGGGCAGCGCGAGCGAAGAATCTTCTGGTCGCAGTACGTGAGCTCGCCGATCTCCTCGAGGGCTCGGTGGGAGCTACCCGGCCCGTGGTCGACGACGGGCGTCTCCCCAAAGAGCGGCTCATCGGGCAGACCGGCAAGACGGTGACCCCCGAGCTATACATCGCCCTCGGTATCTCGGGCTCGCCCCACCACATGGCCGGGGTGCAGAAGGCCGACCGGATCCTCTCCATCAACCGAGACGGGCGGGCTCCCATCTTCCAGTTCTCCGATATCGGCTATGTGGCCGACCTGGAGGTCGTACTGCCGGCGCTCGTTTCGAAGATCAAGGAGTGGCGGGATGCCCCCGTCAGGCCCGAAGAGCCCCGCTAGCTTCGACGCCATCGTGGTCGGGGCTGGCCCGGCCGGCACCAGCGCCGCCCTGGGCCTGGCGCAGAAAGGGGCCAAGGTCCTTCTCCTCGAGCGGGGCGAGTACCCCGGGGCCAAGAACATGTTCGGCGGGATGATGGCCTACTGCCCGGCCCCGGAGGAGTTAGTGCCCGGTTTCTGGGAGCGGGCGCCCTGGGAGCGGGCCGTCACCAAGCGGGTGCTCTCTCGTGGTGGGCGAGAGTTCCTCCACCTCTCTCGTCTTCCAGGCCAACTCCGATTCCGATCGACCCGCGGTGGGCGCCGGCTCGACCTCCGACCGTACCCTGACCGGCTTCACCCTGTTCCGTCCCCTCTTCGATCGCTGGTACGCGGAGCGCGCCGTCGAAGAGGGCGTGACCCTGCTCACCGGCTGCCGGGCGGAAGGCCTCGTTAAGCGCGCGGGAACCGTGCAGGGAGTGTGGGTGGCGGGGCTCGACGACATCGTCGAGGCTCCTCTGGTAATCGCCTGCGACGGGACGCTTTCCCTCCTCGCCCAGGAGGCCGGGCTGCACGGGGGCTTCAAACCGGAGCAGGTAGCGCTTGGGGTCCGGGCTCTCTACCGCCTGACCGAGGAAGAGATCAACGTGCGCTTCGGCCTGGTCGGCCGGGAAGGGGCCACTCAAGAGTTCCTGGGCTGCACGGAAGGCATCCGCGGGGGCGGCTTCATCTACACCCAGACCGAGACCCTCTCTGTCGGCCTGGTGATGCATCTCGACTCTCTGAAGACCCGGGGTATCCCGCCCTACGAACTGCTGGAGCGTTTTGTGGCCTCCAGCCCGGTGGCTCCGCTTCTGCGGGGGGCCCGGTTGATCGAATACTCGGCCCATCTGCTCCCGGAGGCGGGGAAGCGCATGGTCCCACAACTGTCTACGGGCGGGCTCTTGGTCGCGGGCGACGCCGCCGGCTTCTGCTACACGAACGGCCTGACCCAGGAAGGGATGAACCTGGCCATGACCTCGGGCCTGGTGGCCGCTCAGGTCGGGGCAGCAGCGCTGGCTGAGGGCGACGTCTCCGCGTCTCGCCTCGTGCGATACGGGGAGGAGCTCAAGAAGAGCTTCGTCCTGCGCGATCTTGCCACCTTCGGCCGGGCCATCGATTTCCTGCACGAGGACCGTCTGTTCACGGTCTATCCCCGGGTGGTGAGCGCGCTCATGGAGGACCTCTATCGTTCTGACGGCGATCCCAAAGAGAAGATCGGCCGCCTGGGCCGTCGGGCAGTCAAGGACGAGCTGACGATGCGGCAGCTCCTGGCCGATCTGTTTGAGGGAGGGAGGGCGTTCCTGTGGTAGTGGACGAACTATTCGATTTGGTGAGCTACCGGATCCACCCCGAGGCGCACATCCGGCTGAACGCGGACGTGTGTCAGAGTTGCATGCATCGGGCCTGCACGTTTGCCTGCCCGGCTCGCTGCTATACGTGGAGCGAGGAACGGGCCCGGGTGGAGTTCGCCTATGAGGCCTGTCTCGAATGCGGGACGTGCCTGCTCTTGTGCGATCGCGAAGCTCTTGACTGGCACTACCCCGAGGGAGGGTATGGTGTGCGCTTCCGCCTCACCTAGTCCTCGTCCGGTCGCTCCGATGGCCGCCGCCGCGGCGCACGCCTTGCGGGCGCCCCAGCGGGGAGCAGGCCGATGAAGCTGGTCGTCTTCCTGGAGCTGGGCGCGGATGTGCGTATCCCGCCGGAGTGCGACCCGCGCAGCGGGCGCGTGCGCGAAGAGTGGCTGGTGCGGGAGACCGATCCCGGAAGCGCTCGGGCTCTCGACCTGGCCCTGGGTCTCAAGGCGGCGCAGCCCGGTATCGAGGTGACCGCCATCCACTTCGGGCCGCAGGTCGCGGAGCCCTGGCTCCGCCAGGCTCTGGCTCGCGGCTGCGACCGGGTGGTGCGGGTCTGGGACGAGGAGGCCGCCGAGGTCCGCGCCCCGGGTAAAGCGGTCATCCTGGCCGCCGCCGCGGAGGCGACCGGCTTCGACCTCGTCCTCGCGGGGGCTGCGGGCGTTATCAACGGCAGTGGTCAGGTAGGGGTGCTCCTTGCGGCGCACTTGGGCGTGCCCTGTGTGACCCAGGTCGTCGGCGTCGCGGCCGAGCACGAGGCCGGCGGGCCGGATGTCGCGTGGATCCTGGAGATCAGCCGCGCTCTGGACCAGGGCTTCCGCGAGCGGGTGGAAGCGGTCCTGCCGGTGGTGGCCACTGTGGCCGCCGACGCGTCCACCTCGGGGGCTGCCCGGCCGGCCGAGATCTCCGCCACCGCGTTGCTGGCCGCGCAAGAGAGCGAGATCTCCGTGTGGGACCTGGCCGGCCTGGGAGTGCCTCGCGAGCGGGTCCGGCAGGCCGATCAGCCCCTACGCTACGGCCGGCCCCGTCCGCGCCGTCCGAGGCTGCATCGCCTCGCGGCGCCTGACTCCGCGCTTCCGGCGTTCGACCGTATCCTCGAGCTTGCGCGGGGATCGGTCCAGACCCGCCAGGGCCGACTCGTCCGGCAGCCCCCGGAGGCTGTCGTGGAGGAGATCTTCAAGACACTCAATGACGAGGGCTGGCTCGACCATCTGCGACTGGGCAAGGGCGAAGTGCCGGAGGCCGGTGACAATACTTGATCCCCCTGAAGTATCGGCTTCGTGGATCGGTGCGGCTGGAGCCGAAGTGTGACGGTACCTGGCGAGTCGTATCTGAGCAGCCCCTCACTGTGCTAACGGTCAACGCCCCCGCCGCCCGGCTCCTGAGGCGGGCGCGCGACAGCGTCTCGATCACCGATCTCTCTTCAGCTCTAAGCGTTTCCGAAGAACGGATCTTCACTCTGTGTGAGTACTTCCGAGGCCGGGGGATCCTCGAAGTGGGCCGGGCGGCTCTCGATCCTGAGTTCGCTCCGCCGGTTACGGTGATCGTCCCTACCTGCGATCGCGCCGGCGACCTCGACGACTGCCTCACGGCCATCTCCCGGCTCGACTACCCGCTGGACCGGCTGGAGGTGATCGTCGTCGACGACGGTTCGGTCGACCCGGGCGCGGTCGCCGGGGTCGTGGCTCGACACGGTGGCCGGCTGCTCGCCAACGACAGAAACCGGGGTCCCTCCTTCTCGCGCAACCGCGCCGCCCGCGAAGCTACGGGCGAGATGCTCGCCCTGATCGACAGCGACTGCGTGGCCGGCCCTGGCTGGCTTCGGGAACTCACACCCTACTTCGCCTGGGAGCGCGTTGGAGCGGTGGGAGGCCGCACGACCGCCTACTACACAAAGTCGCGGCTCGACCGTTACGAGGAGGTTGCTTCGCCGCTCGACATGGGGGCGCATCTGATCCTCAGGGCGAAGGGCGCAGACACGTTCTATGTCCCCACATGCAACCTTCTGGTGCGGCGCCCACTGTATCTAGACCTGGGTGGTCTGCGTGAAGACCTGCAAGTGGGCGAAGATGTCGATCTCTGCTGGCGTCTCCGGGCGTCCGGCTCCTATCTGGTGTACGCGCCCGAAGGAATGGTGTGTCACAAGCACCGCGACAACCTGGGGGCGATGCTTCGGCGGCGGGCCGACTACGGGACCTCCGAAGCCACCCTCCACGCCCTTCATCGCGACAAGCGCAAGCGGTTCCCGCTGACTATGGCACCGGTGGCCACGGCCGCCGCCGTGTCCGCGGCTGTGGTCGCGATGGAACCGAGGCTGCTCGCCGCCTGTCTGGCTCCGCCTTTGTGGGACGGCGCGCGTCGCTCCTTGCATCTGCGCCGCAGCGGGGTTGATATTCCGGCGCAGCGCCTATGGTTCTCCGTCCTTCGCGGCCACCTCTCCATGCTCTATTTCCTCTACTTCCATCTGGTGCGCTACTACCTGGTGCCCCTGACCGCCGCCGGTCTCTTTGTGCCGGGCGTCCGATTGCTCACCACCGTCGCCCTGCTGTATTCCTCGGCTGTCGACTACTCCACCAAGCGACCCCGGATGGTCTATCCCACCTATCTCGCGTACTACCTGGCGGAGCACACCGCGTATCAGGTGGGCGTTCTCGCCGGCTGTATGCGGGCGCGGACGTTTCGGTCCTACCTGCCGACGATCCAGCATCCTTCGTCGCCCGGATACGACCTGACCACTGGGGATGGGGCTGGGAACCGACCCTCCCGGATCTGGTGTGCCAACAGGCGCGTTTCTGGGTAGAAGAGCGCCAGCGGACCGAAATGGTCCCCGTTGTGAAGGCGCTCGAGAGACGGTCGACCTGTTGGGAGGACGAACATGGGTCGTTGGGTGGACGTGGACGCAGCTGTGGAGTTCGGGGAAGGGACGATGCGGGCAGTCACCGTGGAGGGGAGTGAGCTGCTCGTGGCGCGCGTGGGAGACACATACTACGCGGCCGCCGGACGGTGCCCCCACATGGGGGGAAGGCTGCCAGAGGGCAAGCTAGAGGGCACCATCGTGACCTGTCCGCGACACGGGTCGCGCTTCGATCTCACGGATGGGCATGTGGTCCGGTGGACCGATTGGTCTGGTATCACCCTCACTCTTGCGAAGACCATCAAATCGCCGCGCCCCCTCAGGACCTACGCTACCCAGGTACAGGAGGATCGCCTGCTGGTGGACCTTGACTGAACGTCCCCGGGGACGTCCCGACGCCAGAGGGTCATGAGAGGGATCGTCCGGTATCCTGCGGCCGCGCCAATCTGGTCGACCCGCCCGGTTCACCTTGACGCGGCGCTGGCGGCCCCACCCAGGTATCATTGACCAAGCTGCGGAGCGGCGCTCGGTCTGGTGGCCGGCCCGGTCTTCAAAACCGGTGTTGGGCGGTAGTCCCGTCCAGGGTGGGTTCGATTCCCATGCCGCTCCGCCAGGCTATTTGGGGAGACTTCGAGCTAACTCACACGTGCCATCGGCAGGCAGATCAGGTCGACTTGGACCAGGTCACAGGCCGACACGGACCGCTCAACAGGAGACGCTCCAACCGCGCAGGACGCGGTTCAAGCTCCGGAGGTTGGTGGACGCGTGAGTAGGTCGATCAGGTTATGGAGCATCTTGCCCCAGGTGATCTGGTGCGCCGCGCACGCGGCCACGTAGTGGTCGGGGTAAAGACCTGTCGACGAGGTCTTCTCCACATCTACGAATGCGCACTCGTCGGTCTGAGACACCGGCAGACCCAGTGCCAGTACGATCATCTTGGCGAACTGCTGCCGACTCACGAGATTGTACTGTACACCCAGTCTTGACCCTCTATGGGCATCAGGCCCGGAAGCGCGTCTCCGGGTGCTGCCTGAAATACTCCACCAACTCGGCAAGAGTCACCCCGGTCACGTTGACGCGCGGGATGTGCAGAGGATCAAACTCGGGGGAGAACGGTGACGGACAGGGCCCCCCGGTCACCTCGACCACCGCACGGTAGTCATACGGGATCCCCTTGTAGGCGCTGCTGAAGAGGCCGTCGCTGTGGGGGTGAGCGCCGTAGGGGGTCGCGAGGCTCTCCACCACGTAGCCGCGACCGATCATCTCCTCCAGCATCGCCTTCGACAACGCCAGTTGCCTCTTCGCCTCTTCCGCAGGTATCTCGTTCAGCCGCAGGTGGGAGATGGTGTGGCTTCCCACCTCGTAACCCCAGCCGACCAGGTTCCGCAGCTTCTCCGTCTTCCACTCGGGCTGGCCGAAGACGACGCGTTCGCAGGCTTCGACATCCAGCAGTGGAAAGAACGTGGCGCGAGAGGCCCAATCCCCCTCTGTCACCGCGGCCTGCATGATCCCTACGGCGCACTGCGGATCCAGGCTACCGTCGGGTAGGAGCCGGTACTGCCCCGGAGTAGAGTCGTCGAAGGTGAGGACCACCGGAGATTTGCCGGCGGGCACGTCCACACGCCTGTGGGCCAGATCGCGCAGGTTGATGGGGTAATAGCCATCAGCCTTGAGCAGTGCGATGTCGTCGCGGAACTCTGCCGGAGTACGTGTCCACTCGGGCCGCGTGACATCGGCCGCGATGATGTGATACATGAGCACCATGATCTGCCCGCTTTGGCGCATCCTTGCATTCTCCCCGCTTCCGGCGACACTGGGCCCTGGACCAAGGTAGCATCGTGGACAGGTGTCCCTCAATCAGGGCTACTACGGGACGGGCGCGACAGCGAACGCGACGGTGGGCCTCGCGACGGTGGCGACGACGGTGATGTTGGCTCTGATCGTTCTGGGCGTGGTGTCGCTCGCCGCCTGGCTGGGTCTCGCGCTGGGACGAGGGATGTTCTGGCGTATCGACCGCGAGCCTGTACCGCCCGCCCCGGGATTCTGGCCGGATGTGGTGGTCGTCATCCCCGCCCGGAATGAGGAAGAAAGCATTGGCGAGACTCTGCGCTCGTTGTGGCGTCAGGAGTATCCCGCAGCGCTGCGCGTGGTGGTGGTGGACGACGAAGGCGAGGACGACACCGCGGGGCAAGCCCTCAGGGCCGCCCGTGAGTGCGGACGCGACGTGCAACTCGTCAGGGGAGACCCAGTGCCGGCCGGCTGGGCCGGCAAAGTCTGGGCGATGCACCAGGGCGTGACACGAGGTGTGTCCCCTGAGGACTCCGCGACGTACGTCCTGCTCAGCGACGGCGATATCTCCCACGGACCCGAGTCCCTCCGGGAGTTGGTCTGCCGAGCGGAAGCCGGCGGATACGACCTGACCTCGTTCATGGTGAGGCTGGAAAGCCGCACACTGCCCGAGAAGCTGATGATCCCGGCCTTCGTGTTCTTCTTCCGGATGCTCTACCCGTTCCGCCTCGTCAACGATCCCCGCTCGCGGGTGGCGGGAGCAGCGGGCGGCACCATGCTGGTGCGCCGCGCCGCCCTCGACCGGGTAGGCGGTCTCGCCTCCATCCGGGGGGAACTGATCGACGACTGCGCCCTTGGCCGCGAGATCAAACGTGGCGGCCATCGCGTTTGGCTGGGCATGAGCGACACCTCTCGCAGCCTGCGCCGCCACCGCGATCTCCGCGAGGTCCTGCGCATGATCTCTCGCTCGGCCTACGCCCAACTGGGCTATTCACCGCTCCAGGTGGTCGCGTGTGTGATCGGCCTTCTGCTCGCGTTTGTAGCCCCGCCCGTGTTGCTGCTCAGCGTGCGGGGGGTGTGGCCGTGCGTGTTGGGTGGGGTGGGCTGGCTGCTCATGAGCCTTCTGTATCTGCCCATGGTGCGCTTCTACCGGCTATGTCCCCTGTGGACCGTGCTCCTCCCTGTGACCGGGGTGCTCTACCTGTGGGCTACCGTCGCATCTGCCTGGCATCACGGGCGGGGTCGCGGCGGGGTGTGGAAGGGCCGAAGCCGGGGATCGCTCTAGATCCGCCCGGCGGCGCACCTAGATCGTCTCGCTGGCGGCATCGAAGGCCCGGCCGCGTTTCCGCGTCCGGGCCGTTCGCATCGATTCTGCCGCGCCGCACCGGCCGGCGATCGACGTGTACCGAAACCTGACGCCTATTTCGTCACCTTGCTCATCGGGATGCCGAGCGCGGCGGCCACACCTTCTCCGTAGGCCGGATCGGCCTTGTAGCAGTTGCCGATGTGGCGGAGCTTGATATCCTCGGTCGCAGGGGCGATGTTCCTGGCAGTGTTCTCGAACAGCAGCTTCTGCTTCTCCGGGCCGATGAGTCGGAAGAGCAACCCTGGCTGGGTGTAGTAGTCATCGTCGTCTTCGCGGGCGTTCCACCGGTCGGCGGCGCCTTCGAGGGCCAACGGCAGCTCCTTGAACTCGGGCTGCTCCTGCCACTCGCCGTAACTGTTCGGCTCGTAGTGCAGCGTGCTGCCGTAGTTGCCGTCCACGCGCATGAACCCGTCGCGGCTGTAGCCGTGCACCGGGCAACGGGCCTGGTTGACCGGGATGAGGTGATGGTTCACTCCCAGGCGGTAGCGCTGCGCGTCCCCGTAGGAGAACAGGCGGCCCTGCAGCATCTTGTCCGGTGAGAAACCGATGCCCGGGACCACGTTAGCCGGGTTGAACGCCGATTGCTCCACGTCGGCGAAGTAGTTCTCCGGGTTCTTGTTCAGCTCCATCATGCCGACTTCGATCAGCGGATAGTCACCCTTCAGCCAGACCTTGGTGAGGTCGAAGGGATGGAACTTGTAGGTGGCGGCGTCCTTCTCGGGCATCACCTGTATGCAGAGCTTCCACTTGGGAAAGTCCTTGTTCTCTATGGCCTCATAAAGGTCGCGCTGGTGGCTCTCCCGGTCTTTACCGACGAGCACCTCGGCCTCTTCGTCGCTGAGGTTCTTGATGCCCTGCTGGCAGACCCAGTGGAACTTGACCCAGTTACGCTCACCGCCGGCGTTGATCAAGCTGAACGTGTGGCTGCCGAAGCCGTGCATGTGCCGGTAGCTGGCGGGGATGCCGCGATCGCTCATCACGATGGTGATCTGGTGGAGCGCCTCGGGAAGCAGGCTCCAGAAGTCCCAGTTGTTCTGCGCGCTCCGCATGTTGGTGCGCGGATCGCGTTTCACCGCGTGGTTGAGGTCGGGGAACTTCAAGGGATCGCGGAAGAAGAAGACGGGTGTGTTGTTGCCTACCAGGTCCCAGTTGCCCTCTTCCGTGTAAAGCTTGACGGCGAAGCCGCGGATGTCGCGTTCCGCGTCCGCGGCGCCGCGCTCGCCGGCCACCGTCGAGAAGCGGACGAAGAGGTCGGTCTTCTTGCCGACCTTCGAGAAGAGTCTTGGCCCGAGTGTACCTGGTTATGTCGTTGGTGACGGTGAACGTCCCGAAAGCGCCGGAGCCTTTGGCGTGCATGCGCCGCTCGGGGATGACCTCCCGGTCGAAGTTCGCGAGTTTCTCGAGATACCAGACGTCCTGCAGCAGCATGGGGCCCCGAGGACCGGCGGTCAGGGAGTCCTGGTTGTTGGGGACCGGCGCCCCGAAGTTGGTGGTCAGTTTCTTCTTCTCATCGCTCAATGTTGCTCTCCTTTCGCGCGCATTCCTTGCAGATTCCACTGAGTTGGACTTCGACCGATTCGACCACACCCACGGCGGATGCCTCCTCGGGCGGCTTGATCTCGTCCAGAGTGGGGCTGTAGACGTCACGGATCAACCCGCAGCGCGTGCACACGAAGTGGTGATGCCGGTCGAGGTTGGCGTCGTAGCGAGTCGGCTCCCGCCGTGGCGTCGACCCGGCTCACGAGACCCATTTCGACCAGGGCCGCCACCGTCCGGTAGACGGTATCGAGCGAGACGGTGGGGACGCGCTCGCGCACGCCTCGGTAGATGGACTCCACGTCGGGGTGGGTGTCGTCCCCGGCGAGCTCCCGGGCCACCTCCAGCCTCTGATGGGTGAGGCGCAGACCGCTGCTCCGCAGGGCTTCAGATAGAACCGATAGACGCCTCTCCGTTTCAGCCGCCGGGACGGTCATCCACGTGTCCCCCGCTTATTGAAGACTGATTACTAAGTAGTATAGAAGCGCAAGAGTCTGGACGCAAGTGACGAGCAAGGTCTCGCCCGCACTACACAGGTATTCTCAGGTGGATATGCCCACCGACAGCGGAGGCCATTCATGAGGGGACACCGCCGACTGACATCAGCGGGGGCGAAGAAGATCTAGTGCGGTGTGAGCGGTGACCCAGGGCGGACGCGCACGATCGGGGACTCCTGGGACGGCTGCCCCCACTCCTCGAGGATCGCCTCGTTGGGGATAGGTTTCGGATCGATCCCCGTGATCTGGCAACTGCGCTCGTACACGCAATCCACCTCGTGCCTGCAATCGCCGGTAGCCACGTCAAAGGGCGCACGGCAGAACATGCAACACAGGGTCCGGAGATCCCACCACTCCATCTTGGCGATGCGCTCGACCACCGTGCGCATACGGCGCCAGTCGAAGGCCAATCTCTCCACTTCCGCGGATAGCTTCTCTACGTCTCTCGGGCTTTCCATTCCTCTTTCTCCGCAGCCGAAGCACCAACAGGACGACCCAGATTACTCTGGCCTAGGTGTTCTTGCCACTGATATCGGCAGAAACAAGCCGGGGGCAAAGACCACGTGCTGGACCACACCAACAGAGTCGTATTACTCTAGTGATATATGGGGCGAGGGACTGGTGCCTGAATACCTCTTCCTCGGCCGCAATCGTCGACGGGAGGAGGTTTCCAGTGTCCGGTGGCGTTTACAAGGTGATCGAACTGGTCGGGACCAGCCCCGACTCCTGGGAAGCGGCTGCGAGGGTGGCGATCGAGACGGCCGCGGCGAGCCTGGACGACATGCGTGTAGGTGAGGTCGTCAAGATGGACGTGCGACTCGATCAGAACAAGATCGTGGAGTTCCGCACCAAAGTGTCGGTCTCGTTCAAGTACCACAAGGAACTGGCCGACTAGGAGTCGGGCCTGCGACACACCGCCCGTGAAGCCGCGGAGGGCGAGGCAGAAATGTCCGAAGACGACCCCGCGCCTCTCTCCCCGGCCGGGAAGAGAGGCGCGGGGTCCGGCGTTCTCCTATCAGATGAACAGGTTGACCTTCGCCTCGTCTGCTTTGGCGAGACGAGGCGCGACTCTGGCTGAATGAGGACTCGGCGGCGTGAGTCGAAGGCGACTATGAGGACCCCCCACCCCCCACATCGTCCCGGAATCGCTCAGGGCCGTGCCTGCGATGTCCACGATGACGGCGCCACCATCGAGCAACAGCGCCGCGCCGGTCATGAAGCCGAATCGTCTTCGGCCAGGAACGCGCACACCTGTTTCTCTTCCCGGGGCCCCTCTTCTACTGGAGAATGCCGCTCACATCGGCGGCATCACGCGCCTCTAGTGGACTCGTGTCCACGAGGCATCTTGCGTCCCAAGCGCCTGGGCATCCCGTTCCGTCAACTGCCGCTCTCCGCTCCCGATGCCGCCCGCGCTTCGTCAAACGCCACGCGCGCGGCGCACCGCTGTTTGGCCGGGTCGAGGCGCAAGGTCACGAAAAACGTGATGATCGCGAACACGCAGGCGATGAGGAAGGGGATCTGATAACCCACGAAATTGAGGATGAAACCTGCCGCCACAGGCACCACGATGGCGGTGGCGTGCAGGACGGTCACACCCATGGCCAAGGTGGGCGCGATGTCCTTGGGGACGGCGATCTTGCGCATGTACGTAGCCGCTGCGATCGGCGACACGGGGGTGATAAGGGCATAGATGACGTAGAAGAGGCACGCGACCAACACGTTACCGGCGACGGCATAGCCGGCCAGAGCCACCACGTAGGCCAGGTTGACTATGGTGAGGATGCGTCTTTCCCCGTGCCGGTCGATCCTGCGGCCCATCCAAGACGACGAAGACATGCTCGCGAAAGTCACGACCATAAGTAGGATCGAGATCCCGGACACTCCGAGCCCGAATTGGTTGACCAACACCCACAGGCCGAAGGAGAAGAACACCTGTTGCCGAGCCCCATCGAGCAGGTTGAGCAGATAGTAGTAACGGTACTCCCTCCGAAAGACTACCGGCTCTCGTTTGGGCGCCACCGCCCGCAACTCACCCTCGTGAAGATGAGGGAAACGGAAGATGGCGACGGCCCCTATGAGGGCTGCCACTCCCAGGATGATGAACGTGGGCTGGAACGAAAGCAGGTCGAACTGAAACAGGATGAAGATCAAGGCGAAAGCCGCAAAAGTGCCGCCCTGGGCAAAGGCCGACATGCGGCCGAGAATGGCGCCGCTCCTGTCCTCGGTCGTCAAGCTCATGCTGAGGGCGTTCTGAGTCTGAAGGACAGTATGGAAGCCAAAGCTCGTTATGAGGACCCAGGGTATGACCGTCCAGAACCCGTTCGAGAGCGAGAACAACGCATAGCCGACGCCAAGAGCGACGAGGGCCCCCGCGGTCACATGCTGCAAAGAGACCCGGTAGAGCAGTGCGGTCAAGAAGATGAGGACCAGGCCACCCACCTCGCGGATAGCTGTGATATAGCCGAACTGGGGCCCCGAGAAGTGCAGTATTTCTTCGAAGTAGTTTGTGACGATGTTGTTGTGCCCGTTCATGGAGAAGCCGAGAGCGGCCGACATCACTCCGAGCATGATGAAGCCCCGTCCCGCGGGGCTGCTCCACATCTCCCGGATGCGACCTCTCATGGACGACACGACAGCACTCGTTTGCCTCCACGCGAACGGGCAGTGTGCCCTTTGGGACAAGCTGACTGGGGACGACCGGCGCTTCGATTCATCGGGGCCGCCCCGCCGTATTGTACTCCCGCCCGGTTTGCCTGCGACTGTGCGGCGCTGTAACTTCATGTGATGCCACCTGATCGCGACAGCGCCCCGTCCCCGTCGACCCCGTCTTCGCCGGTGACGCCGTCTGGCCCCGCTGTGCGGTCCTCGCGCGGGGCCGCGCCCGCATCCGAGACCCCGCCCGCGACCGTCGCGCGCGCAGCGCGGCGCGACTCCGCGACGGCCGCGCTCCTGGTCGTGGTGGTCGGACTGCTCATGCAGGCGGGATCGGCGGTGGCGGTCCTGGTCATAGAATCGGTGGGGGTCATCCAGGCCCTCTGGCTGCGCACTGCGCTCGCCGCTCTCCTGCTGGCGGCCGCACGACCCCGCTTGCTGCGTATCCCGGCAAAGGGCGAGAGGCTGCTGCTCGTGGCGCTGACCCTCAGTCTGGTGGCGATGAACTTCAGCTTCTACCAGGCCATCAGCCGCGCGCCGGTGGGGATCGTAGTGGCTGTGGAGTTTCTGGGACCTCTGGCCGTGGCAGTCGCCGGCTCGCGCCGCCTGCTGGATCTCGCCTGGGTCGTCCTCGCCGGGGCGGGAGTGGCACTACTGGCCGGCCCCGGCGGCTCGTTAGGGCTCGCCGGTCTTCTTTTCGCGCTGCTGGCTGCTGCCTGCTGGGCGGCGTTCATCCTTTTGGCCAAGCGGGCAGTGACACGTATGGAACCGCTGCCGGTGACGGTGATGATGCTGGTGGGGGCCTCCGTCGTGCTGACCCCCATCTGGCTGGCCACCGGGGTCAAGATCAGTGGCTACGGCCACGCCCTTCTGCTCGGTCTGGCGGTGGCGGTCCTCTCTTCGGCGCTCCCGTACTTCCTCGAACTAGCTGCGATCAAGCGCGTGCGCGCCTCGACCTACGGGGTGCTACTGAGCATCGAGCCGGCCATCGCCGCGCTGATGGGCTTCCTGATCCTGTCGCAGGAACTGGCCAGGCGGGAGATCGTGGGCATAGTCGCAATAGTGATAGCGGCCGCGGGAGCGAGCTACTGGAGCAGCGCGGGGCGATAGGGCAAGGAAGTATGACTAAGAACTCGTTTCAGAATGAAGCTCCGCCGCCAGGGACGCGCTGGGCACGCGCCAGAGAAGGACGCAGGGAGCGCGAATAGCAGCGCTATTTGCGGGACCGAGGACGCACTATCGTGCCGCCCAGGGCGCACTAGGCGGCCGCGGCTTCATTCTGAAACGAGTTGTAAGACGCATCCAACGGATACGAGCACAGGCGGAGACGTCTCCTCGCGGGCCGGGTGGCTCGAAGGTCCCAGTCCGGTCGAAACGCTTCCGGGATACCGGCGCCAGCGGGCGATCTGGGCACCGACTGACCCGCGCTCGGACCTGCTCAGACCTGCTCGGACCTGCTCAGACCTTCCCCTTTTTCCACCAGTCTTGCGAAGTGGGCGAACGAGCGATCGTAGGTGCGCTCCGCGTCAGAGGGAAAAGCGCACGCGGGAAGCTCCCGGCTTCGGAGATGATAGGCGAGGCAATCGCAGCAGACCCCTTTGCGGGAACAGCCTGGCCAACTGCAGTTGCAGCGGGCCAGGTTCGCGTCCTTCTTGCACTCCATCGTCGCTCCTTGTCCTGGTATCGCGGGCCGCCTCGCTCGAGGGCGTCCCGGCGGGGGGCGGGCTGGCCGGCGGCATCTGTGCCGGCGGCGTCCTTCTCCATTATGCAGCCTCGGGCGTCTTTCGGGACACGGCTCCGACGTCCGGCGCCTCCATCCGGGCCTCGCCCCCGGGGAGGCCTGTGGACACTATAGGATTTGACACGAACATAACAAGTAGTAAACTAACCATGTGACCTGCGCATGCGATCTTTGACCATCACCGACCTTGAGGAAGCGACAGGGGTCCCCCGTAGCACCATCTACTTCTACGTACGGGAGGGCCTACTGCCCATCGCCCAGAAGGCGGCGGCGAGCCGGGCCATCTACGCCGAGTCGCATGTGGATATCCTCAAGGAGATCGTCCGGCTGAAAGCCGAGGGGCAGCCTCTGCAGACCATCAAGGAGCGACTGGCGCCCCAGCTTGAATCGGCCCGCTCTCTCGAGATCGACCTGGTGGCCGAACAGGCCGAGCAGACCCGGCAGTCCATCCTTGTGGCCGCGGCTCGCCTGTTCGCCCGCAAAGGCTACAAGCGCACCCGCGTCGCCGACATCATCAAAGAAGTCGGGGTCACGCCGCCGGTCTTCTACAGCCACTTCTCGTCTAAGCAGGAGCTCTTCGTAGAGTCCTTCGGGGTCTTCGTAGGTTGGATGCGGGGCTTCCTGGAGAGCCGGCTGGTCGATGAGCCCGATCCTGCCGCCCGCGATCTTGCCCGTGTCCACGGCTACTTCGGCGTGCAGGCCCTGAGTCCCGACCTGATGTCGCTCGTGCGCTCCGAGGCCCTCCAGGAAGACGGCGATATGCGCAAGGTGGTAGAGAGATCCTACAAGGCCATGACCGAGAGCACGCAGGCCGACCTGACCCGGCTACGCGAAGAGGGGGGAACGGCGCTGCCGGCGGCGGCCGAACTCGTCGCGTTCGGATTGCTGGGTGGGGTGGAGAACATCGTTATGCGGGCTTCGTGGGACGACCGCTACTCTAGTCGCGACGTCCTCTGGACGACTCTCTGTATCTTCCTGGCCGTCGAGGCGCTCTATACCGGACGCCTTGATCTAGGCCGGGAACTGGCACGATACTCCGACCTGGTCGAGCGGCTGGCCGAGACCGCCCCGCCGGTGCCGCCCGCCGCCCGTGGCTAGGTCCCGATTGACAACCGCGCGCCGGCACTTTAGTATCTATAATAGTGGGAATGAGTCCTATAGCCAAGCCTTGTAGCCATAGTCCCGTAGTCGCCTGCTTAGGAGGTGCTCAGTGCCCATCAAACTCATGGCAGCTTCTCGCCGTCGTCCCGGTCTGACTCGAGCGGAGTACTTCCGCTACATCGAGCATTATCATGGGACCGTCGCCCGCCTCGAGCGCTTCAAGATCGACCGGTACATCCAGAACCACGTGATCGACGGCGCCTTCGGAGTGCTCTCCGATACCAGCCACAAGAACAAAGCCGTGGACCGCGAGGGGGTGGTCGAGCTCTACTTCAGCGAGTTCCGGGACATGATCGACACTCTCGAGCCCCAGGGGGTGGAGCAGTCCCGAGCCAATCAGGACGGCAAGTTCTTCGCCGACGAGCCGACGAACATCATCGTCATGGCGGAAGAGGTGAAGTTGCCGGTGCCGAATCCCCGGCCCAGGTTCAACCCCGGTTTGGGGGAGGCCGGTTGCGGAGCCGTGAAGGTCTTGCACTACATCATGCGCAAGCCCGAGGTGTTCCCCAACGACTACTACAGACTTTGGCGCCAGGCGCACGACGAGGCCATGGCCAAGTCGCCGTACGCCCGGGAGATGTTCCGCAGGGTCATCCTGAGCAAGCGCTCCCGGGTGAACGACAACGACGCCGCTGCCCGCGCCCACTTCCGTATGATCGATCCGCCCGTCTACGACATGGTGGTGTCGATCACCCTGGACAGCATGGAGCAGGTGGGAGCCTTCCGGCAGTACCTCGAGGCTATGTTGGAAAGCCCACTGGACTTCGCCGATTGGTCGGAGTCGTTCTTCCTCTATGTCCGGCCGGTGCGCATCATCGACGACGCGTCGCCGAAGGACTGACCGAGCGTCCCTCCCGATCTGCTGAAAGGATCGTCATGACTCAAGATAAGAACCTGCCCGAGTGGAAGGCGCAGAAGACCTACACCCAGAATAGGGCCGACAGCGCGGGCAAAGCCACTCTTCCCCCGCTCACTCCGGAGGAGCAGGCCCGGCCGTTCGCCAAGTACTACTACGAGCCCCTCAAGCAGCCCGATCCCGCCCACTATGCCGCCATGGAGACGCCTATCGATCCGGCCCTGGCCTTCGGACCCGAAGAGATCAACCGGCTGCTCGACGTGGAAGCGCTGGAGAAGGGTGTCGAGGTGGGCTGGTGCAACCTGCCGAACGGGGCGGGTTACATCGCCAACACCATCGTCTACCCGGACGTGACCGCCGAGATGGTCGACTGGTGGTTCGCGTGGCATCCCCTCGAAGACCTGCGCTACCGTATCTGGTATCCCCCCCAGCACGCCGGCATCATGCTCAGCCCCATCGACCGAGCCCGTATCCTCGACCCCGATATCCCCTTGCGGGAGAAGAACTGGGGCGTCGTCCATTATGTGACGGAGAACTGCGATTGCGGCATGGAGAACGTGGACATCAGCTTCCGGTCTCCACAAGACATGGGCTTCGACCTGGCGCGGTTCGACAAGGTGGCCGCGACCTTCGCCGGCGGAGGTGGCTGGGCGGTCACGGTGTGCAAGTGCGACGAGTCGATCACCGCGCCGGCCCTCATGTGCCACATGTTCTACGACGTGCCCGGCGGCCTGCGGCACCGCACCCGCTTCTGGATGGGCTACCGGTTCACCGAGGACGGTAAGCCGGAGCTCTGCCTCCCCCCCGGCGTCTCCGTCCCAGCCGAGGCAGTCCAGGGCCTGGCCCGCCACAACGTCAAGGAGTTCACCCGCTTCGGCGACTTCCTGCCCCGCATCTACAAGGAGCTGGGTGCGAGCCTGTACTGCTAGCGCCGTTGCGTTTGACGCGACGGGTCGCTTCAACAGCCAGAGAGGATGAAGGAGTAGCAGGATGATCAGATCGATCGTACTGATGGATCTACCCATCGATGACATCGCGGAGATGGAAAGATGGTATTACCGCGACCACTCGTCCGAGATATCGCGGCGCTTCGGCCCCTGGCTGGAACGCCACGAAAGCTTCGTAGTGGTGAACGCGCCCGACGATGCCCGCCGATATGGCTTCTACAACTGGAGGCTGACAGAGACCTGGTGGCGCGAAGTGCCGAAGGCGGGTCCGGCCGGCGCGTATTGCTTCACCCCGGCGCCGGTGTGGAACCCCATCGTCGCTGTTGCTACCGAGGGCCAGCCGGACCACGACTTCTTGGGCTGGGATAGCTTCGCCACCGACCGGGCCTGCATCCGCTGGTTCACGATCTTCCGCTATCCGCTCGGTGTCCGGTTGAACGAGGGCGAGGACTGGTACCTCAATGTCCATGCCCCTGAGGTCATGAAGCAGCCGGGCCTCCGCCGCTTCTTCACCTACAAGGCGGTCAAGCCGCCGGTGCCGCTACCCGGTATGTGGCATCCAGACGCCACGCCTCCGGACGAGATGCAGCTGGTGCAGTGGGATCGGGTCACGGAGCTGTGGTACGACAGCTTCTCGGCCTGGCGGAACGCGGTCGTCGACAACCCGCCCCAGTACACGCTGCCGGAGTGGGCGACCGACCCCTTCTACCCCGAGACGATCAACACGTTCCCGTTCTTCAAGCCCGGGGTCGACTTCGTGAGCACGTTTCTGCTCGAGCGACCGGCGGACGAGTTCAAGCGCGACACCCGGCACTACCTACCCTGAGCCGGCCGAGCACTAGCCTGGACGATCAGAGATGACGGATTGGAGGTAGTCCCTTATGGCCGAGGCGAAGATACGAGAGCTTAGCCCCGAGGAAAAGGCGAAGCCCTATTCCAAGTACTACTACCGGCCCGTCGACCCCCCGGACCCGGTGCTGCTCGATCTCGTGCGGCCCGACAGGCCCATGGATCCGGCGACGGCCCTCTACCCCGAGGACATCAACCGCCTGCTGGACCCCGGCTACATGGAGGTCGAGACCGGGTGGTGCAACCTGCCCAACGGGGCCGGCTATATATGTGTCAACAACAAGATGCCCGGCGTGACCGTGGATATGCTCGATTGGTGGTTCGCTTGGCACTCGCTGGCCAGCATGCACTACGGCATCTGGTATCCCCCAGGTCACTTCGGTATCTCTATCAGCGAGAAAAGCCGCAAGAAGTTGCTCGATCCGAACGTGCCCATCAAGGAGAAGATCTACGGGCGGACCGATCACGTGGTCGAGGATGTGGGCACCGGCGCGGAAGATATCTACATCTACTTCTGTCACCCGGCCGAGCTTGGTTTCGACATGGATCGCTTCCACCCTCCCAACGTAGCGGCGGTCTACGGGGGCTACGGACTGGACATACCGGTCGGCGCCGAGCCGTGGACCATCCGCGCTCCGGCCATCATGTGCCATTTCATCCGGGAGATTCCCGGGGGCATCGAGTTCCGGACCCGTTTCTGGATGGGCTATACGCTGATCGACAAGAAGCCGGTGATGATGCTCCCCTACGGGGTGCAGGTACCGGTCGAGGCCATCCAGGGGTTGGCGGAACACAACGTACGGGAGTACACGAATCTTCGCAACGTGCTGCCCGAGATCTACACCGAGCTGGGGGGCCGCATCCCCTGAGGCTGCCGCGCGGGTCGGGCCGGGCGGGCCAAGGGCTAGTGCAGCTCGGCTTCGGAATGGCCGGCGACGCTCGCCCGTACGTGGATCATGAGCGCCCGGGCCGCGGTCGAGACGGGATGCTCGCGAAGATAGAGAAGGTCGAGCGACCGGACCGGGTGCTCCACCAGTGAGATAGCGACAAGCCCATCCAGGGTCTCTGGGACGACCAGCATCTTCGGGATGAGGGCTATGCCCAGTCCTTGCCTCACAAGAGCCTTGGTCAGCTCCACATAGTTGGCTCGATACGGGACCCTGGGCTCGAAACCCGCCCGCTGGCAGACGTCCATCAGGAGGTTGGACATGTTCATCGAGTGACCCGGAAGCAGGATCGCTTCATCGGCAAGGGAGCTCAAAGAGACGGGCGAGCCGCTCGCCAACCGGTGACTCTGGGGAGCGAGCAGGAGTATCTCCTCGGTGAGGATGCGCGTGGTCGCGGCTCGGGGGGACCCCCAAGCCGTGACGATGGCGCAATCGAGCTCCCCGTTCATGACTGCCTCTTCCAGGAGGACGTCCTCTTTCTCGAGCAGATCGAGATGCACCCCCGGAAACGTCTTCATGAAGGACGCGAGGATCGGTGCCAGCAGGTAGGCGAAGACGGTCCCCGTTGAGCCGAGGCTGACCTTGCTCGAGACCGCCCCGACGTGCTCCCGGATCAGCCGGGAGGCATCATCTGCGCGGGCGATGATGTTCCTGGCCAGGGGGAGCAGGAGCTTCCCGTCGGCCGTGCACTCCACGCGGCGCCCGTACCTTTCGAAGAGCTGAGCTCCCAGCTCGGTCTCCAACCGGGCGATCTGGCGGCTGATGGCCGGTTGAGAAAGGTGCACAAGCGATGCCGCCCTGGTGAAGCTACGGGCCTCGGCGACAGCGACGAAAGATCTCAGTTGGTCCAATTCCATCTATGCAGGATTGTAATGGCAAAGGCGACCCATGCAAAGGGGAGAAGCAGGCGCCCTTCATCTCGACGCCGGACCTATAGTGTGATGGCGACCGTGTCGCCCGCGGGCAGGGCAGGACGACCGGTCGGTGCGATCCGCAGCACTCAGGCTACTCTCAATAAAGGGGGATCGATGGCAGACATCGACAACGGCAACGAGATGCGAGACGAAGAAACCACTTTCACCAAGAAAGCAGTCAGTCGAAGGGAATTCTTGAAACTCGCCGGACTGGCGGGGGCCACCGTTGCCGTTGGAGCGGGGCTGGGCGGCTTCGTGGCCGCCTGCGGCGAAGAGGAGACCACCACCACATCGGCGGCCGCCGAGACGACGACCACCGCTGGCGCGACCACGACCACAGCTGGTGCCACCACCACGGTGAGCGCAGGCCCTGAAGTCGGACGCGAAGTCAAGATAGGGTTCGTGACCCCGCTGACCGGGGCCATCGCCGCGTTCGGGATGGCGGACAAGTTCTGCGCGGACCTCTGGAGCGACGCTATCGGCGACGGTCTGGTCCTCGGGGACGGTATGAAGCACCCCATCAGTTTTCAGCTTCAGGACAGCCAGTCCGACTCCATGCGGGCCTCGCAGGTCGCGGGCGACCTTATCCAAAACACCAAAGTGGACATCATCATGGCGGCCGCCACTCCGGATACAGTGAACCCGGTAGCCGATCAGGCCGAGGCGCTTGGTGCGCCCTGCATCACCTGTGACACGCCGATGGAGCCCTACTACTTCGGGCGCGGCGCGACTCCAGACACGCCATTCAAATGGACCTACCATGCCTTCTGGGGTCTGACTCAGATCCAGAACGTGAGTCTCAGTCTCTGGGAGCAGTACCCGACCAACAAGGTGGTGGGTGCCTGCTGGCCGAACAACACGGACGGGAATGCCTACCGTGATGCATACCCGCCGTTCATTGAAGCGAACGGCTACCAGCTCATCGATGGCGGCAAATACCAGGAGCCGAACGAGGACTTTACTTCGATCATCAGCAATTTCAAGAACGGCGGCGCCGAGGTCTTCACCGGCCTTATGATCCCGCCCGATTTCACCAACTTCTGGACGCAAGCCACCCAGCAGGGCTTCAAGCCTAAGGTGATGGACCTCGCCAAAGCCGTCCTGTTCCCCTCCGCCATGGATGCGTTGGGGGAGATCGGCTACAACATCTCCGGTCCCATGTTCTGGCACCCGACCTTCACCTTCACGTCGCCTTTGAGCGGCCTGACCTGCCAACAGGTCGCGGACGAGTGGGAGAAACGCAACGAAAGCATGTGGCAGCAGACGCTGTTCCACTACCTCTTGGGTGACTGGGCGACCGACGTGCTGAAGCGCACTAAGAACGTGGACGACAAAGAAGAGATCATCGCCAACGTGGCTGCCACCAAGCTGCCCGGGACCATCGGCGGCGAGTTGGACTTCACTGCGCCTGTGGACATGGCCGGCATGCACCCGGTACAGAACGTCTACGTGACTCCGCTCTATGGCGGACAGTGGATCAAAGGCACGGGCAAGTATCCGTTCGACATCGTGATCGTCAGCAACCCGAACAACAACCCGGTGACGGTGCAGCAGAAGCTGACGCCGATGAACCCATAGTCTGACCATCTTTCGGGGCCGCGCCGTCTCGACCGAGACGGCGCGGCCCCGCGTGACTGTGCAGGGCTCATAGGCGCGGCATCCCGCCCGACCGTCGTGGTACCCTGCGGCCTGCAACCGAGAAATGACCGCGAGAAAGAGGTGAGTGCATTGCTGGGCTACATGGGAAAGCTCCTGCGGGCAGATTTGACGGCCCGGACACTCGAGGACGAGCCGCTCGACCCGGAGACGGCAAGGGACTTCCTCGGCGGCACCGGCTACGCCGCCCGGATCCTCAACGACGAGGTACCTGGTGACACCGATCCGCTCGGCCCGGCCAACAAGCTGGTCTTCATGACCGGCCCGGCTACCGCGACGAGCCTTCCCACCACCGCGCGCTACGAGGTCTGCACCAAGTCGCCGCTCACCAACATGTGGCTGGATGCCAGCTCCTCTGGGTGGTGGGCCCGGGACTTCAAGCTTGCCGGTTACGACGGGCTCATCGTTGAAGGGGCGGCTGATGCCCCCGTCTATCTGTGGATAGCGGACGGCAAGGTCGAGATCCGCGATGCCTCGGCGCTCTGGGGACTGGACTCCGACCAGACTCAGTCAGCGATCAAAGCCGAGTTGGGCGACCCGAAGATCAAGGTCCTCTGCATCGGACCGGCCGGCGAGAAGCAGGTGCCGCTGGCCGCCGTGATGAACGACGAGCAGCGAGCCGCCGGACGGGGCGGGGCCGGGGCTGTCATGGGTTCCAAGAACCTTAAGGCCGTAGCTGTCCGGGGAACCCTCAAGACACCTGTCGCGGACGAGGCCAGGCTGCGTGAGATCTCGGCGGAGCTGCGTGCTCGTCTGGGGCAGCACCCGGTCATTTCCCAGTTCACGCCCTATGGGACCGCCTTCCTCATGGAGCACGGCTGGGTCAGCGGCGACGTTCCCAATAAGAACTGGGGGAAGGGCGTGTGGCGGGAAGGCTGCGAAGTCCTCAACGGCCGCGTTATGGCCGAGACAATCTTGGTGCCGCACGCGGCCTGCCAGGGGTGTTTCATCCGCTGCGCCCGCTGGGTGAAGATCGACGAGGGCCCGTTCGCAATGGAAGGACCGGGTCCCGAGTACGAGACTCTGGCGGCTTTCGGCACCATGCTCATGAACGACGACCTGGCGGCGGTCTGCTATGCCAACGATCTGGCCAACCGCTATGGAGTAGACACCATCTCCACCGGGTCGGCCATCGCCTTTGCCATGGAAGCCTACGAGAAGGGCGTTATCGGGCGGGAGGAGGCGGGCTGCGAGCTCACGTGGGGCAATGTCGATGCGATCATGGAGATGATCGAACAGATCGGCAACGCCCGCGGGCTCGGGGCGATCTTAGGCAAGGGCGTCAAGCGCGCGGCCGCCGAGCTGGGCCGAGGGACCGAGGACTACGCCGTCCACGTGAAGGGCATGGAGGTCCCCTACCACGATCCCCGCGCCTTTTTCTCTATGGCCACCACCTATGCCACCGGACCCAGGGGCGCCTGCCACATGCACGGGGCCTCCTTCGTCATGGAGCAAGGAGCACCCCGTCCCGATACCGGCGTCCCGCCCGAGGTCGACCGCTTTGCCAATGAGGGCAAAGGCATCCTGGCCAAGTTGGCCCAGGACAAATACTCGATGACCGGCTCGATGGTCATATGCGTGATGCTTTCCGACGGCATGATCTTCGCCGACTACGCCAGCACGCTCGGGGCGATCACCGGCGAACCCTGGACGGTCGAGCGCGTTGCGAAGACGGGCGAGCGCATCACCAACCTGCAACGCGTCTTCAGCCTCAAGTGCGGTATAACCGGGGCGGACGACAGGCTTCCCAAACGCCTGCTCGAAGGGCCCGACGAAGGTAGTCACGCCGGGAAGGTGCCCGACATGGCCATTCTGTTGCCGGACTACTATCGCGAGCGCGGTTGGGACGAGAACGGCCGCCCCACCCGGCGTAAACTCGAGGAGTCTGGGACTGGCGGAGATAGCGGGAGACTTCTAGGTGCGGGTGGCCAGGTGCAGGTGAAAGAGTGCGGGTGACGGTCAGCTTTCTGGGGGCGCTTCGCGACCAAGTCGGGAGACAGCCGTTGGTGGTCGAACTCCCGGCCGCGGCCACGTACCGAGATCTTCTGGACGGCATCGCCCCGATGATGCAGGCAAAGCTGCCCGCTTGGGCGTGGGATAACGAAGAGCGATCGTTTCCCAAGCAGATGATGGTCTCGCGTAACCTGTCGGTCGACCTACGAGACGAGGCTACGCTCCTGGCCGACGGGGACGAGATCATCGTGGTGCAGCCGCTGGCCGGGGGGTGAGAGAGGAGAGCCCTCGCCGCCGGCGTTCCGAGACGGCCGACGCTCTTCGGCCGGCGCCGGTCGGCGGCTGGCCGGGGTGCGCCAGGCGCTCCGAGCGTGCGGCTGGTCCGGCGGGGGCCGGTCGCCCGAGGCCCGGCGTTCGTCCGCGCGGGCCGGGCTGCCTACGGCAGGAAGCGGCTTGGATCGGTCAGGAAGTCGCGATACAGGCGGAAATGGTCCGTCGCTTCGTAGTCAGTCTCCCGGATGCCCGTGTCGGCGAGCAGAAAGACCTGGCTCTCCGGTAGCGCCATGAGGATCGGGGAGTGTGTGGCGATCACGAACTGGGCGTGGCTGGAGACGCGATGGGCCGCGAGGATCCGCAAGAGCTCCACTTGGCTTGCCGGGGAGAGAGCACTCTCGGGCTCATCTAGGAAGTACAGTCCCGGTACGCTGTACCGGCCAGCCAGGTAGGCGAGGATCCCCTCTCCATGCGACCTGGCCGAGAGGTCGGCTCCGCCGTGGTACTTGGCCTGACCGGGGTCGAGGCGGGTCACGTCGTCGAGGAACTCCGCCCACTCACGGAAGGCCTCCGCGCTGAAGAGACCCCCGGTGACGCCGCCCTCGACCAGAGTGACGCGCAGGTGGCGGCTCAAAGCCGTTGCCGAGCGCTCGTCTCTTCTCAAATAGCGCCTGGGCTGACCCCACATGTGCAGTCCGCAGAGCTGCGCCACCGCCTGGATGAGCGTGGACTTTCCCGACCCGTTTTCCCCGACCAGGAAGCTCACCGAGCGCGTGAAGTCCAGCCTTTGCCGCCCCTGTAGCGGAGCCACGTTGAAGGGGTACCTGGCCCGATCCGGGAACTCGTCGCCTCGGATCTCGACGCTCTGCAGCCAGAGGGTCACAGGGCCGCTGGCGAGGTGTCCGGGGAGGAGTGCAGGGAGGTATCCAGAAGCATCAGCGCGTCGGCTGCCTTGCCCCCGCGCCCTTCCGCGCCCACCATCAAGGGGTTGACGTCGATCTCGGTGAGGTAAGGCTCGAGGTCCAGGGCGAGTCGCGACATCTTGAGGAGGACGTCTTCGACGGCGGCGACGTCCGCCTTGGGACGACCCCGGGCGCCGACCAGCAGCCCGTAGCCCTTGGTCTCCCGGATCATCGTGGCCGCGTCCACGTCCCGGAGGGGCGCCACCCGGATCGCTACGTCTTCGAACACCTCGACAAAGATGCCGCCCAGGCCGAACAGGAGCGTCGGACCGAAGTGGGCGTCCTTCTTCATGCCGACTATGCACTCGGCGATCGCGCCGGTCACCATCTCCTGGACGAGCACCCCGTTGATGGTCGCTTCCGGATGGCGCTCACACGCCTGGCGCAGGATACGGTCGAATTCGACCTCGGCCTTCTCGACGGTGTCGCAGCCCAGCGCGACGAGGCCTGCCTCGGTCTTGTGCAGGATGTCAGGAGAGTCGATCTTGAGCACCACGGGGAGCTCGAACTCGGCCAGCGCAGTCGGGAGGTAGTCGGCGCCGGTGACCAGCCGTTCCCGGGTCACCGGGACGCCGTAGGCCTCCAAGATCTGCTTCGCCTCGTGCTCGCTCAGGCTTTTCTGCCCGCGCGCGAGGGCGTCTTGCACAATGGCGCGGGCTCGGTCTGCCGCTGCGCCGCACTCCGCCGCGCCGTGGTCCACCCCCTTGCTCCTGGTGTCGCTCAGGGCGTATTCCCCTCGCCGGTAATAGTCGACAACCTGGCCCAGCGCCCGAAACGCCCGCTCGAGGCTGGGGTAGACGGCAAGGCCGTTCTCCTGGTAGTAGTGGCGGAGGCGCAGACGTTCCTTCTCGATCTCGAGACCGCCGGACGGATCCAGATTCTCCCGAAGAACGACCACAACGGGTGTGCCAGTCTCCCCGAGGATCTGGACCGGGATCTCCGAGAGCCAGTCCTCGTCTTGCTCCGGGAGTTGATCGCCATACCCCATGAGCCGACGTAGCTCGACAGACATCACGATCTTATCCAGGATGATCGCTCCCACTTCCCTCGAGGTCGCCACTATCTCGAGGATGCTCTTGAGCGCACGGGCCGATGGGATCGGCGCCTGGACATCGATGGGATTCACCGCGCTCGAACCCACTGGAGGAAGATGAGCGGCGATCCGGCCTTCCGTCTCGGCGGTCATGCGTGGGAGCACCAAGCCCGCCCGGAAGGACGCGTCGCCGGCCGCCACGCTGTTGCCGCCGCCGTGGCATACATACGCGACCCGGATGTCCTTATGCCCGGGCAGGAAGTGGAACGCCGATAGAACGTCGAACTGTTCTTCCTGGCTGCTCACTTGTACCGCTCCCGCCTGCCGCAGGGCGGCTTTCCAGACCTCCTGACTGCCGGCCAAAGAACCGGTGTGGCTGCTGGCTGCTTCCGCACCTTTGGGCGTCAGGCCGCCTTTCCAGACGACCACCGGCTTCTTGGTCGCCAGCCGGCGCATGACCTCTAGGAGCTTCCTTCCGTTTCGAGGGCCCTCGATGTACATCCCGATGATCGCCGTTTCTGGGTCCGCTTCGAAATACTCGAGAAGATCGGCCTCGTTGAGATCTATCGCGTTGCCGTAACTCAGAACTTTGTTCGCGTAGAACCCGAAATTGGGGGCGGCCCGGGCGAAGTCCTCGGTGAAGCCTCCGCTCTGGGCGATGAAGGAGATCTCTCCGCTTCTGCGTGGATAGTCCGCGCCCGGATGCTGCGTTACCCCGCCGGCCGGGCAGTACAGACCGAGGCAGTTGGGACCGACCAGCCGAAGAGAACCATCGAGCTCGGCACCGATCTGCTCCTCGAGCGCCTTCCCGGCTTCTGTCCCCGATTCGCCCAGCCCGCCTGTAAAGGCGATGGCCGCACGGACTCCCTTGGTGCGGCAATCCCTCAACGTCTGCAGCATGGCTCCGACGGGCACGAAAAGCAGGGCCAGATCGACCTGCCCGAGAATGTCAAGGACCGAGCGATGCACCTCCAGTCCCAGTATGGTTCCCCCTCGGGAGCCCACTGGAAAGATCGGACCGCTGAAGCCGAATCGCTGAAGCGACCTCACCATCACCGACCCTGATTTCCACATGTCCTGTGAGACTCCGACGACCGCGATACTGCGCGGATGGAACAGAGGTTCCAGCTGCTCGTAGATGTCCGGTGTTTCTCCGGACCGGTCCGCCGGCCGGCCTGTCGCGGTCATGTCGTCGGTCATGCCGTCGGATCGTCGAGGATGTAGACGACGCCCACGTCGCCGTCGACCTTCACCCGCATCCCAGTCTTGAGCTTTTTCGTTCCCTCCACGCATCCGGAGATCACCGGCAGTCCGTATTCCCGTCCCAGGATGGCCGAGTGGCTGAGGATGCCTCCCACGTCGGTGACGACGGCCTTGGCGAGGTTGAACAGCGGAGTCCAGACGGAGGAGGTCTCGATCGTCACCAGGATGTCGCCCGGTTCGAACTTGTCGAAGTCCTCTTCGGAACGGAGCACCTTGACCACTCCCTCAACGACACCGGGGGTCGACACCGTCCCGTAGAGATCGGCGTTCAGCTCCGGCCTCACCCGAGGATGCGGCTGCTGGGTGCTACGCAGCATGGGGCTGCTCGCGATGACCTCTCCGAGCTTGGTGATGTCCCCGATGAACAGATCGGGCTCTGCCTTACGAAAGCGAGCGTGCTCCACCTTGCGCTTAGCCACCAGATCTTGAGCGGGGAATCGGCCCAGTATGCGCGCGCTGATCTCTTCCGGGAGCAGGAAGTACACGTCCTGGGGATCGTCGATGATCCCCTGGGCGGCGAACCGCTTGCCGATCTCCTTCGTCACCCGGCGGGCCAGCGCGTTGCCGTAGTTCTCGGCATAGAACACGTGCTCTTCATCGACGAAGCTCGACCACTGGGCAGCCTTCATCAGCTTGGTGAAGTCTTCTCTCCTGTCGTCCGGCACCCGGGACAACACCTCTTCCTCGGCCTTCTCCCTGGCTGCGACCAGCCTGGGCTGCGCCTCGTCCAGGGCGAACACCGGCACAGTCATGAAGCGCCTGATGGACGGAAGCACTTGGCTGGGCTTCTCGATCCATGTCGGATGGACGGCATCCCAGTTCTCGACGGTGCGCCATCCGTATTCTTCCAGGAACTCCCTGAAAGCCTTCAGCCACGCCTTACTGGTGTCCGAATCCTCGAGCACGGAGAGAAGTTCCTCATCGTCCGGCGTCCCGGTGAACAGCTGCTCCAACCCCATCTCCCGGGCTTTGACGCCGAGCTTGAACATCTCGCGGTCGGTCTGCAGGATCTTGTGGTTGAAGCCGGCCATGAGATCGTTGAACAAGCGATCGTTGCGGTCTATCCCCACGAGCTCCTTGCACATCTCCTCGAACATCTCGTAGATCTTGCAATACGCAAGAAGCCAGACCATGTGCAGGTTGCCGGCTCGACGGTAGAGCCAGAGCCATTCGTCGAAAGCGTCCGAAAGCTGGAAGTCCTCGCAGTTCTCCAGGTCGACGGCCTTGGCCTTCTCGTACAGAGCCATCACCTCGTCGACACCCTTGTAGTACTCGCGGCCGAAATCCTCGATCCAGGGGGCTATCCGCTCTTCGAACTTGGCCCTGCGCTCCTCGCGCTCCTCCGGGGTCGTGAAGATGGTGCCGTTGTAGACCCACCCGTCCTTGAGCTTGCAGTCGAAGCCGCGGCACTCGGGGACACAGAAATACTCGTGTCCGTACTGCAGCCCGATGTTGTCGTAGTTGTACTGGAGCATCCAGAGATCGAACGGGGTGGGGCAGCGGAGCGTCTCCTTCCGGTCGCAGATCCAGACCTTGTAACGTTCCAGGAGCGCCATATCGCGCTCCTCGTCCCAGTTAACCAGCACGCCTTCGGTCGAGTATCCTGACATGGTGGTGCGCTCCTTGCCTTAGAATCTGAAGCTGATCCGGAACGTCTCCGGCCTTGCCTGCAGTATGAACACCGGGTCCCCGGTCGTGCCCCGGTCGATAGCCCATTCTATGTCCTGTGGCTTGCCGAAGTGCGCCTCGATGAGCTTGCCGATTCGAGCCAGCTCGAGGACCTCCTCATCGAGGAGGCAGCCCCGCTGTCCGCTCCCCTCAGAGGACGCCGCGCCACCCGCCGGTGTATCGCCCGCCGGACCGTCGCCCGCGGGCCGGGGCGCCAACTTGCGGTCGACGATCGCAAGATGGGTCGCGTCCACGGTCCAGTTGTCCGGGATGACCGCTCCACTGACAACGTTCTCGCCGAGACCCCGGCTGCCCTCGATGATCATCCGGGTCGTGTCGGCCGTCGTCGGTTCCGCCGTGAACATGACGCCCGCCGCGTGGGCGTCGACCATGGCCAGCACCGCCACGCCGATCGGGTCGGACTCGAGCGGCAGCTCTTTGCGGGCCCGGGCGACGAGCGAGCGAGCATTGAAGGTGCTCGACCACACCTTGATCACGTTCTCCATGACAGTTTCGCGGCCGCTCACGTTAAGGTAGCTCTCGTACTGCCCGGGGTGGCTTGCCGGCCCGGCGGACCGGGTGGCCACGGCAAGGTCTTTGACGCCGGCCCTCGCGCACAACTCGTCGTAGTAGCCGGCCAGGGAGTCGGCGATGCTCCGAGGCATCTCCTTCGACTCAAGAATCCCACGGGCCACCACCGAGGCCTCCGTGAATCTGGCCAGCTGCTTAGGATCGTCGGGGTCGGCCTGGAAGGTGGCGAAGTACCCCAGGATCTCGCTATCCGCGCCGGTGGCTCTCAAGAACTCCTTGTAGGCGTCTAGGTTCAGAGCGAAGCCGGGCGGGACTTGGAAGCCGGCCCTGGTCAGCTCGCCGAGATTGGCGCACTTTCTACCCACGGTCCCGCCGTCCGCTTCTGTCAGGTCCTCCAGCCAGAATATCCGTTCACCCGTCATTGAAAGGGCCTCGGCTCTCCCTTTGTGCTTCCTTCGCGTGCGTTTCCATGGACTATCGGTCCGTTTGCCCAGAAACAGGGCTAGCCCACGACTGATCGGCCCCCACGTCGAGGATGATAGCAACAGAGCATCCTGCACCCCTTGGTGCGCGATACCAAAATAACAGACTGTCCGACGAATTACGGTATTGCCGCTCGGCGGTGGCACGAGAGTGGACGACCGACGAAGCAGCGCTCTGTGCTCCGTCCGGACGAACGAGACGCGGGATGCCGTCCTTGACTCCGAGCGCCAGGCGCCGGGAGCCCCGGACGAGAAGATCGTGGAACTGGCCTTTCGGGTCTGGTACGCTTTGTTCAAGGCTAAAACACAAGAGAAGTGCCTGGCCAAGCGGCATTATTGTCATCCCCACGATTCGGGGCATCGGGGGTCGGGCAGGCAGTCCTAAACTGGGTCTTGATCCGAAGCTCGGGCGTCGGGATGGCCGTCGATCCAAGGAGGTGTGTTTGGCAGACGCGTGTTGGGTGCAGGGAGTCTGTCCCAAGAGTCTGCGGAAGAGATTCGCATCGAACAGGGGGTGACCACATATGTCGGCTGATAACAAAAAGCATCGTGAAAACCCCAATGTGATCGACGGCCGGACCGTCAGCCGCCGGGAGTTCCTGAAGATAGCCGGTGTCGCCGGGGCGGCCTTGGGCGTGGGCGCCGGTATGGGCGGTCTACTGGCTGCCTGCGGCGAGGAGGAGACGACCACCACCGCGGGCGAGGCTACGACTACGACGGGCGGCCAGACCACCACCACCGCGGCCTCGATCACCACGGTGACTACCGGCGTCGAGGCCGGGCGAGAGATCAAAGTCGGCTTTGTAGACCCGATCACCGGCGCTATAGCCGGGTTTGGCATTCCCGGCAAGTGGTGCGTGGAGCGCTGGAGTGAAGCAGTGAAGGACGGGTTGGTGTGTGGCGACGGCCTCAACCACCCCGTAACCATCCAACTCCAAGACAGCCAGTCCGACAGCAACCGGGCCGCCCAGGTGGCCGGCGACCTCATCACCAATGGTAAGGCCGACTTCATGATGGCGGCCGCGTCGCCGGACACGGTGAACCCGGTAGCTGACCAGAGCGAGGCGCTAGGCTGCCCCTGTCTCACTATCGATGCGCCCATGGAGCCCTACTACTTCGGCCGCAGGTGGCACCCCGGACAAAGGCTTCAAGTGGACCTGGCACCTGTTCTGGGGCTTCACGGAGATGGAGAAGGTTTACTGGGACACGTGGAACGGAACGGCAACCAACAAGAAAGTCGCGATCATGTTCCCGAACGATGTCGACGGGAACGCCTACCGCGAGTATTTCACTCCGGAGAAGTGCGCCGCGAATGGCTTCACCACCGTCGACCCGGGGCCCTTCCAGCCAATGACCGACGACTTCACCACTCAGATCTCGCTCTTCAAGAAGGAGGGATGCGAGATCCTTTCGGCCGTGTTCATTCCGCCGGAGATGGCCACCTTCTGGACGCAGTCCCTACAACAGGGCTTCAATCCTATTATCTTCCAGGCCGTGAAAGCCTCGCTGTTCCCCACTGCCATAGAAGCCATAGGAGGGACCGCGGGCGACGGCATAGTTGGTCCCTGCTGGTTCCATCCGACCTACACCTACGTGTCCTCACTCACGGGTGAGACCTGTCAGCAGTTGTGCGACGATTTCGAGACCCGGACCGAACAGCAGTGGACCCAGCCCATCATGCACTACGCCGCCTTCGAGTGGGTGGTCGACGTCCTCAGACGCACCACCAACGTGGACGACAAGGAAGAGATTCTGACCCGGGTGCAAGAGACCAAGGCGGACTTCGTTTGCGGTCCCGTCGACTTCACGATCCCGATCTCTGCCGACTTCGGCGCGAAGCGGCACGTCCCCAACGTCTACGTGACCCCGTTATGGGCTGGTCAGTGGCAGCTTGACCCGGGTGGCAATTGGCAGTACAAGCTGGTGGTGGTCACCAACTCGGCCGCCCCGGACCTCAAGGTAGAGGGACCGTTGCAGCCGATCAAGTACTCGTAGACCCTCACGCGATGGTGAGACCTGACCACGTGTGAAGAACGACGCGGCAGGTTCGATGAAGTCAGGCGGCGGCACGTGCGGGGCACGCGCCGCCGCCATCGTCCGCGGTGGTCGCTCGTTTAGTGGGACCCCAGAAGCGGGGCCTGGCTACTGAGGGCCGCCGTCCTCCAAAGAGGGATCCGTTCTGTATCCCAGATCGTACGATAGAGCGGCTGATGCTTGCTTGAGGATCTGACCGTAGCGTTTCGCTTCGGCCGGCCCGTACCGGGCCTCCGAGACGACCACGGACATGCTGGCTCTCACCTCACCGGTGAAGTCCCACACCGGCGCGCTGATGGCACATACGCCAAGTTGTTGCTCCTGGATGTCGTAGGCCAAGCCTTCATTCGTCACTCGGCGCAGCTCGGCCGCAAGCCTCTCTTGATCGGTGACGGTAAACGGAGTGAGCGGCTGTATCGGCCGCCGAAGGCACTCCGTGCGCCTATCTTCCGGTCCGAGGGCAACCAATACTTTGCTATCTGCGTTAGCCATATCGATGAACTTGTCACCCACCGACATCATGAGTTTGAAGGGCCGAGGTGACGGCGAGTGGGCGACACACAAGGGGCCGTCTCCGTTCCATACCATCAGATTGCTGGTTTCCCCTGTGACCGAGGTGACGCGCTGCAGGTGGGGGATCGCGATCCTGGCGAGCGCCGTCTGCGATATCCAGGCGTAAGCGAACTGGAACACCGTTGGACCCAAAGAGTACTTGCCCGTATCCTCGCTTAGGGCGATGATGCCCTCGGACTCCAGGGTCTTCATGAGGCGGAACGCCGTGGTTCTCCTCAGCCCCGACTGTCTCCCCAGCTCCGAAGGAGTCCACTCCGGGTGCTGCGAGTCGAACAGGCGCACGATGCGAAGGGCCCGCTGTACGGCCTTGACCAGCGAACCAGCGTCCGATTCGTCGAGGTCCGCTTCCTCAGCAGAGACGACAGCGTCAGCATCTTCGGGGTCCTGTTTCATACGTGGCCCAAGTCTAGCATGAGCGATGTCCGTGCCGGCTCTCATGCAGTGTGCGTTTGCGAACCGCGTCAGGTAGCATTCCGGCTTGAACGAACCAAGGATAAAGCTGCAGCCGATTGAGCGAATACATGAGGTCGTACAACAGAGTTTCTCAGAAGAGCAGATCGTCGAAATAGTCGCTGCATCGCTCGCAGCTCTGATGTTCGGCAGGTTCAATGTCGTCCTCGATCTGGGTGAGTGAAAGGTAGCGCCGTGGCCAAGTTCTACGACCTGGTGTTTGCCGGCAACGTCGTCCTCGACGAGGTGTATCCGTTCGGAGCCGCGATGCAGACCTACTGCGGGGGACCGGTCCAGTTCAGCGCCATGGCGGCCCGGTGCTGCGCGAAGAGGGTCGCGGTGGTGACGAAAGTGGCGGAGGGCGACCTCCACTGCCTTGATGCGCTGCGAGGGAGCGGGGTCGAAGTCCACGTGTCGCTTTCGCCGGAGACGACGAGGCATCGGACCGTCCATCACACCGACGATGTGGACGAGAGACAGATGCAGCTCGTGGGAAGCGCCGGACCCTTCTCGGCAGCCGAGTTCGTCGATCTGGAGCCCACTCTGCTGCATCTTGCCGGTCTCAACGATCAGGAGTTTACGCTCGACTTCGTGCGCGAGATGAGCCGAAGAGGGTTCACGCTGTGCGTAGACATGCAGGCCTTCGTGCGCAGGGTCGACCCGGATACGGGTGAGGTACGACTCTCAGATGTCGACGGCAAAGAGGAGATCGCGAGGAGAGCCCTGAGAGTCAAGCTCGATGTCGTGGAGGCCGAGTACCTGACGGGCACGACCGACATCGAGCGGGCGGCTATCCAGATCGAGAAGTGGGGAGCGGCCGAGACCATGGTCACGCGGGCCGACGGGGTCCTCCTCCGGCATCAGGGGAAGACCTACTTCGAGACCTTCTCGAACAGGAGCGTCGAGGGGCGGACAGGGAGGGGAGACACCACTTTCGGCGCGTATTCCGCGCGCCGCCTCGATCACGACGTCGGCGATTCGCTGAAGCTCGCGGCTGCATTGGTATCGATCAAGATGGAGACGCCCGGGGTCTTCTCCGGAACCATCGCCGATGTGATGGAGCGGATGAGCGAACATCATCGGTAGCCCTTTGTCGCATGGTGTCGGTGCGAAGACAGCCTCAAGAGCAGAGAGGCCCGGGGACACGGGCCTCTCTGCATGTACGGTTGCGGTGACCGGACAGACTACCGCGGCAGGGCGCCGCCCAGCATCGGGTAAGGCTTGTCGAAACCATACTGCTCCCACTTGTCGATCACGTTCTTGGTGGTGGTCTCATCCAGCACCACAGGAATCGGTTTCTTCTCCCATTCCACGGGTATGGTTGCGTCGATCAATATGGTCGAGCCGAAGGTCTTGTGCCCGATCTGAAGGGCCGGGTCGAAGGGCGTAGGTCGCATCTTGTTGAGGATCTGGGTGTCCGGCGCCGGGTTGTAGCGGCAGGCCAACGACCACCAGACGCCCGCCATGTCGTCGGCCGCGATATCGTCGTCGACGACGATCACGCCCTTGATCCCGAAATGTCCCGTCGGGCTACAGGCAACGGCTTCCAGGATGCGCTGAGCGTGCGCCGGATAGGCGATCTTGGCCGACACTATGGCCCAGAACCTGCCGGCAGCCTCGGGGGGGACGTAGACCGACTTGATCCCGGGCACCTTCATCGTTTCCAGGTCGGCCCATAGGGCGGCGGTCAAGGTAATGGTGTTGATGATGTGAGTGTCACCGATAGGACGTCCCACCGTGGTGATCACAAAGATGGGGTCTTTCCGGCGATACATCCGCTTGACCGTCATCGGGGGCTTCGGGGTCCCCGAGCCGCTGGCGCCGTAGTAGCCCACATACTCGCCCAAGGGGCCCTCTTGGCGCCACTTGGACTCGTCCAGCTCGAGCTCACCCTCCAAGATGTATTCAGCGTGAGCCGGCAGCTGGAGTCCGGTCAGATCGCTCTTGAACACCTCCACGGGCTCGCCCATCATGGCGCCGATGACGCCGTATTCGCCCACCTGCTCCGGAACGCGCGCCGATCCCACGACGAAATGAAAGATGTCGCAGCCACAGTAGATGGCTATCGGCATCTTGGTGTCGCCCCTCTTCAAGTACCTGTCGATGTGATGCTTGCCGTGCTTCGTTCCGATCCAGATGTTGCAGCCGAGGGTCTTCTCGTCCAACACCTGTGCGCGATAGGTCCCCAGGTTGGTCCAGCCTGTCTCAGGGTCCTCAGTGACGAAGCAGGTGGCCAGACCGAAGTACCGGCCCCCGTCATTTGGATACATCCGGGGTACGGGGATCTCCCAGAGGTTGATGTCGTCGCCTTCCAGCACCTCATATATCGATGGGACATCGGCCGTAACGACCGGGTCCACGTGCCTGCCTTCCTCGTGGATGGTCTTCCAGTCCTTTGCCACCTCGCACAGCGTATAGTGAGAAGGACGACCGCAGGTGATGGCCATTCTCTTGGCGGTGCTGCAGGTGCTGGTCAGTATCGGGACGTTGTAGTCCTTGACGTTCTCGAACAGCAGGGCTGGTCCTTGCTGTCGCTCGTTCAAGGTGGCGATGTGTCCAAGCTCCAGCTCCCAATCGACCTCGGTCGTTATCCTCTTGAGGTCGCCCTCGGCCTCGACGGCCGCTATCCACTGTCTGAGATCCTTCATGTCTAGACCCCTCCCTGTCTTCTCAGTAGCATCTCGATGAGACCATAGACGTCTTCCTGCCTGCGGCCCCCTCTCAAGCCCAGGACAACGGCAAGCTCCCTGTATCCCGCGATCCGGGCCGGCTCTCCCATGGAGAGCAGTTCTTGTGGAGTCAGACCTTTCTCGGTCAGCTCGGCGCGGAGGTCGTCGACCAGTCCGGTCAGCGTTTCGGACTCGCCGCTCGAGTCGTGGGGATAGGCGTCGCTCGTCTTGTCATACTTGACGAACTCCTTCTTGCCTCCATCCTCATAGATTCCCTCCCATCGTTCCACCTGCGACTCCAACGCGTACGATCTGACGTCGTCGTCGCCTACGATGATCGCCTCCGCTACTGTCCTGGGAGTGCGCTCGATGATGAGCAGTTCGGGGTATTCCGAGCCCACTTCCAGGGAAAGCCTGCCTCTGTCCTCGATCCTCTCGATCACGAAGTAGCGGAGCAATTCGGCAGAATCCGCGTCGACCCCAAAGACCTCTTGCCAGCCATCTTGCCAACGCACCAGCAGGTAGTGTCTGGACACGCCTACGTGCTCAAGAGGGGGGCACAGTCCGAGCTGAGCCAGTCCTGAGCCGCAACTGCGCGTCCAGCTTCCCGAAATCGGCTTCCTTCGTGGAGCCGTCGTCATATACGACAACCAATCGCTTCGGCTGATTCATCTTCTCACTCCACCGGTCTGATGATGCTCTTTAGCTCGGAGAGATGCCGTATCTCGCAGGAAGCGTTAGAGGGTGCATGAAAGATGTATCCGGAGTAATGGATCGCCTGAAAACCTCGCTTCTGCGCGGGGGTGATGTCGGACCATTCCTTGTCGCCGACCATCACTGCGTCTCGGGTCTCGATCCCCCTCGAGCGCAAGTCATCGGCGAGCACGTCGTAGAGATCACCCACCTCCTTGGATGAACCCTTGTACCTCATGTCTGTCTCGCCGGTGCGCAGATCGATCTTACCCTGCGGAGAGATGAGCTCGTCGAAGTACTCCAGTACACCCTGTCTTACCAGGAATGCGCTCACCATATCCGTGCCGATGGGCCCCAGGGTTCTCTTGAGTTCGGCGACGATCGAGACCTCGATTCCTTGGTCTCTGAGGTACTGTATCGCGTCGATCGCCCCGTCGGCGATCTTGAGATAGTTCTGTTCGATGCGGCCGAATATCTCTGCAACGCCGGGCCGGTCATCGAAGACATAGCTCATGATCTCCGGCCGGGCTCGCTCCTTTATCAGCGGATACGACCCGTACTTTTCCTTCATCGTCCGCCAGCGATGGCATCGTTCCTCGACCAGCTCGGGCTCACCTAGCTCCTTGCTGGTGTCGCCGATCATCCAATAGGTGCGTTCAGGAGAGGAATCTAAGAGGGTTTGGCCAAAGTCGACCCCGACCCATCGTGCGTGTATCACCATGCCCTACAACCCCTTTCCCAGTCGCTTACGTGGCCTCCTGGGGGTAGTTCCAGTAGCTTTCTCCGCTTTCACATGCCGGGTAGGCTCGCTCCAAGGATGCGTCGCGTAGAGTTTAGATCTTCGAGCATCGAGCTGTGGCGAAGAAGCCGGCAGAAAGCCGGATACCGAGTGCATTGTCCAGGAAAGTAGCATACGTGTCAATATTTTGGGACAAATCGACGTTCTAGCGTTGACTCCAACGACGCTTGTGGCTATTCTTACGACAGTTCGTGATGGCTAGGCGTCAAAATGGACCTTGCTAAGTAGATTGCGCGGCATCGTCGCGCCGGCCTCCCGGGCCCTACCGTGGACGACCCCCGGATCAGTGCAGAATATCTGAAGGACACCTTCTGTCTATTGTCTCAACACAAAGCCGAGGTCTCTTGCTCATGAACAAAGTGATCTACCCGCCCGAACTCGAGAGCGACAAGCTGCCTGCGGGCTGTCTTCCTGATTTGCTTTGGCCCGCGGAGATCGGCGTCGAGCTGCCCCACGAGGTCAACCTGACCGAGTGGTTCCTCGACCGGAACCTGGCGGGCGAGAAGGCGGAGCGCGTCGCCTTCTACTCAGGAGAGAGAGCCGTCACCTACAGGGTTCTGAACCAGTGGGTCAACAAGTTCGCCAACGCCCTCCGTGGTCTGGGGGTCGACAAGGGCGACCGGGTGATGCTCCGGATCGCGAACAGTCGTCGAGTATGTGGTCAGCGCCTTGGCGGTTGGGCGGCTCTGCGCCGTCGTCGTGCCCACGATGACCCTTCTACGGGCGAAAGTCCTCACCCATGACGCCAACACCTCGGAAGCCAAGGTCGTCATCTGCGGGTACGAGCTATTGGGCGAGATCGAGGCCGGCCGCGATCAATACACCACCGTGAAGCATATCGTCTGCATTGGCGGCGACCCCGAGGAGCTACGGAGCCGAAACCTGCTGAGCTACGAACAACTCATCGCCTCGGCCGATGAGCGTATCGAGAGCGTGAGGGTGCCGGCTGATTCGTTGGCGGCGGTCTTCTTCACCTCGGGGACGACGGGACAGCCCAAGGGGTGCATGCATCTCATCCAGAGCATCATCGGCTCCGTGCACTCGTTCCCGCTGACCTTCGGCGGAGTCAGATCGACCGATGTGTTCATGGGTTCACCGCCGTTCGCCTTCGTCATCGGTTACGGCTACAACATGCTGTTGCCGCTGCTCTCAGGCGTACCCAGCGTGATCCTCGAGGGCAGGATGTCCGCGGAGGCCCTTCTCGAGGCCATCCCGAAGTACAAGGTGACGATGTTCAACGCCGTGCCCACCGCCTTCAATCAGATCCTCAACAATCCGAACATCGCGCACTACGATCTCAGCAGCCTGCGGGTGGTCATGTCTGGCAGCGCCCCTCTGCTGGCATCCACTTTCCAGCGGTTCAAGGATCTCACCGGCCTGGAGATAGTGAACGGCATCGGTTCCACGGAGTCGATAGGGACTCAGCTGGCTTCCCATCTGCCCGGATACAAGCCCGGAGCCACCGGCTGGCCCGTCCCCGGTGTCCAGGCCAAGATCATCGACGAAGAGGGCAACGAATGTGCGCCCGGAGTCACCGGCCGCCTGGTCGTCAAGGCCTGCTACGGTACCATGTACTGGCATGACGTGGAACGGCAGAAGAGGGCGGTGATCGACGGCTGGAGCCTCTCCGGTGACTACGCCTACAAAGACGAGGACGGTCTCTTCTGGCACGTCTCCCGCATCGACGACATCATCAAGAGCCGCGGCTATCGCGTGTCTCCGGGGGAGGTGGAGGATGCTCTTCACGAGCACGAAGCGGTGTTCGAATCTACGGTCATCGGCATACCCGATCCCGAGCAGGGTCAGCGGGTGAAGGCCTTCGTGATACTGAAGGACGGGTTTGCGGGGTCGCCGGAGCTCGTGGAAGAGCTGAAGGCCTTCGTCAAGAAGCGAGTCGCCCCGTACATGGCCCCCAGCGAGATCGAGTTCGTCCCCTCGCTCCCCAGGACGGAGACAGGTAAGGTCCGCCGTATCGAGCTGCGCGAGCTGGAAGCCCGCCGCGAGGAAGAGCGTCAGCAAGCGAACGCGGGGGAGGGTGCGAAGGCGTGAACGTACCTGCCTTCACGTACCAGGAGGCCGGAAGCCTGGAGGAAGCCTGCGGGCTCCTCCGGGAGCACCCGAGCGATAGCAAGGTGCTGGCCGGGGGGACCGACCTTCTGGTCAAGATGAAGCACAGGAGACTGGTCCCCGCCCATCTGGTCAACATCAAATGCATACCTGGGCTCGACTACATCGACTACCAGCCGGGGGAGGGCCTGCGGGTAGGCGCATTGACCACCATCGAGTCGGTGAAGCGCTCCTTGGCGGTCCGGAAGAGATATCCGGTGCTTCATCAGGCAGCCGCATACATGGCCACCGTAGCCATCCGTAACCGGGCCACCCTGGTGGGAAATATCTGCAACGGCTCGCCCTCCGCGGAGACGGCGCCGGCTCTCATCGTGCTCGGGGCCAGCGCCCGGATCGCAGGTCCGGTTTCGGAGCGGGTCGTGGCGGTCGAGGACTTCTTCACCGGGCCCGGATGTACGGTCCTGGAACCGGGTGAGATCGTGGTCGAGATCCAGGTGCCGGAGCCGCCAGCCGGGAGCGCCGGGGTCTACGAGAAGCACAGTCTGCGGCGGATGGACGTGGCCATGGTAGGCGTTGCGGCCCTGGTGGTGCCGGACCGCAGCACCGGCGAGGGCGTGGACTTGTGCGGCGACGTAAAGATAGCCTTGAGTGCGGTGGCGCCCACTCCGATCAGAGCCAGGAAAGCCGAGGCCGTCCTGCGGGGTGTGACTCCCACCCGCGATCTGATCGCCGCGGCTGCGCGCGCGGCGGCCGAAGAGTCGCGGCCGGTGACCGATATTCGCGGCACGGCAGAAGCCCGCCGGAGCATCGTGGAGAAGCTCACCGCCCAGGTGCTCGCACAGGCCTTGAAGGGCGCGAAACTGGAGGTCGACCGCAAATGAAACAAGCATCGACCGGGGCGGCGATCGCGGATACGACCGGGGCCACGCGCCGGATCGCGCTCACCATCAACGGCAAGGGATACGAGTTCGAGGTCCGGCCCCAGGAGACTCTCGTCGAGCTCCTGCGGGAGAGGCTGCGCCTCATGCGGACCAAAGAAGGCTGCGGCGTGGGCGAGTGCGGATCGTGCACCGTCATCATGGACAAGAAGGCGGTGGCCTCCTGTCTGGTGCTCGCTGTCGACGCCGACGGCTCCGACATCCTGACCACCGAAGGCATGTCGTGCGACAGCGAGTTCCAGCCCATGCAGGAGTCCTTTGTCGACCACCTGGCGCTGCAGGCCAGGGTCGGGGTCTCCACGCTCAGCGCGCGCCAGGAGTACCTGACCTTCTGCCACCTCTGCTGCGGCCACTGCGCGGTCAAAGTGACCGTGGCCGACAACGTCATCGTCGACATGGCGCCCGACCTCGAGAGCGGCCTCTCCAACGAGCAGTGCGTCTACAAGAAGGGGCGGCTCTCGATCCCCGAGATCCACAGCCATCCCGACCGGCTCCTCTATCCCCTGAAACGGGCCGGTGCCCGCGGGCGAGGGCAAGTGGGAGCGCATATCCTGGGATGAAGCTCTGGACACTGTCGCCGACAAGTTCCGGACCATCAAGGAGGAGTCCGGGCCGGAGTACGTGATCTTCGGCCTGGGGGAACCGCACGGGCTGGAGTTCGCCTTCGCCCAGCGCTTCGCCTCGGTCTTCGGCACGCCCAACGTGACCACCCCGGGCTGGTTCTGCGGCGTGCCTTTCCAGACGGCCAACGCCTTCACCTTCGGCCAGGGCGCGGTGCCGGACGAGGAGCACGTCCCCGAACTGCTGGTGGTCTGGGGCACCAACCCCAACCACACCTCTGGGGGCATCCGCAGGCAGACCGTCATCAACATCGTGGAGAGCGGGGCCAAGATCGTGGTCATCGACCCGCGCAAGATCGACCTGGCCGGGGTCGCCGACCTCTGGATCCGGCCTCGTCCCGGCACCGACGGCGCCCTGGCGATGGGCCTGCTGAAGGTCGTGGTGGAAGAAGAGCTCTACGATAAGGAGTTCGTGCGCGATTGGACCGTCGGCTTCGACGAGCTCAAGGCCGAACTCGGCGACCTTCTCGCTGGCCGACGTGGCCGCGGCCACCTGGGTGCCGGAAGAGCAGATCGTGCAGCTCGCCCGGATGATCGGCGAGTGCCATCCCACCTGTCTGCATTGGGGCAACGGGATCGACCAGGGGGTCAACCCGTTCCAGACGCACCGGGCCATCTCCATCCTGGCTGCCATCAGCGGCGACCTGAACGTCCCCGGCGGCATCGTCCTGCCCGACTCCGAGACGAATTTCGTCCGCCCAGGCAGGTTCTACATGCTGAGCAAGCGGCTTCCGGTGGCGGACAAGACCATCGGCAAAGAGTTCCCGATGACCCTCAAGTCGACGTCGGTGCCCTCATGGAGCCTGGTGAAGGCCATCCTGGACGGCAAGCCCTACCGGCCCCGGGCCGCCTTCTTCATGCTCACCAACCCCATGACCAGCTTCGTCAACAGCACGGAGACCCGGGAAGCGCTCATGAAGATCGAGTTCACCGTGGTGCTCGACCTGTTCATGACTCCCACCGCGGCCTTGGCCGACATCGTACTGCCGGTCGCGTTCGGCATGGAGCACGACGAGGTCGGCTACTGGCCGGGCTGGTACAACGAGGTGAGGGCGCATCCCAAGGTGGTCGACCCCCCCGGGGAGGCCTGGCCCGACACCAAGATCATCAACGAGTTGGCCAAGCGCCTCGGGCTGACGGACTTCTGGGAGGAGGACCACGAGGCGCTCGACGCCTGGTTGGCTCCGAGCGGCCTGACCTTCGAGGACCTGAAGGACCAACGGACCCTTCTGCCCAAGAAGAACTACAGCAACGCCAACCTGCGCACGCCTTCGGGCAAGGTGGAGATCGTCGCGAGCCCGCTCGCCGAGCTGGGCCTGGCGGTGCTGCCCACCTGGAAGGAGCTCTCCGCCATCCCGGAGATCCCGGCCGAGTACCCGCTTCTCTTCACCAACTCGAAGTCCGAGATCTTCATCGGCACGAGCTACAAAGGGGTACCTGCCCTCCGCGCGATGCGGCCCGAGCCCATCGTCCAGATGAACCCGGCCACCGCCCGTGGACTCGGGTTGAAAGACGGTGACATGGTCTACATCGAGACGAGGATGGGCAGGATCAAGCAACGTCTCGTGTTCGATCCGGATATCGATGCGCGGGTCGTGTTCGCAGATTTCGGCTGGTGGTTCCCCGAGGATCCCTCCGGGGCCCTGGGGTGGGACTGGGGGAATATCAATATGCTGACCAGCGCCGACGAGCCGGTCGATCCGGCCGTCGGTGTGATGGTGCTCCGAGGCGTCCCCTGTAGGGTGTACGGGTTCTAGACTGGTCGCGATCTAGGGGGGGAATTGCCGAACAAGTTCATATATGGGCTCGACGAGTTGACAAGAGACGACGGTGACGTGGTCGGCAAGAAATGCGCGAACCTGGGGGAGTTGGCTAGAGCCGGTTTCCGAGTCCCTCCCGGTTTCGCATTGTCCTTGGAGGCATACGACGCCTTCATGCGCGATACCGGACTCGCCTGTGAGATCCAGCGCGTGTTCTCGGACTTCAGCGCCGATCCCGGAGACCCCAAGGAGCTATGGAGGTTCACCGAGGCCGCCGGGCGCGTGCAGGCCATGGTCGAGTCTCCGCGGATGCCGCCCGACATGGCCGCCGCCGTCACGGAGCGCTATCGGGCGCTCTGTGCTGAGTGCGGGGCCGAGGATGTGAAGGTGGCTGTTCGGTCTGCGGGGACCGTCAGCCATCCGGGGCAATACGACAGCTTCCTCAACGTGCATGGTGTAGGGGATCTGTTGGCTAACATCGTGAAGGTGTGGTCGAGCACGTTCAACACACGCTCTCTGGCCGCGCGCGCGCGTAAGGGGCTGGCCCTGGATCGCGACCCCGTCGGGGTCTGTGTGCTGCAGATGGTGAACGCCAGGGCAGCCGGCGTCATGTTCACAGCGGAACCGACGACCGCCGACAGCACCAAGTTGACCCTGGAAGGTAGTTGGGGGCTCGGAGAGAGCGTCGTGAGCGGTTCCGTGATCCCCGATGTTTGGATGGTGGACAGGACAAGGCTCGCCATCATCGACCGTCGCACCAGACCGAGGCCGGCTGCGGGGGTCGCCCAGTCCAGCGCAGTTCATGCCACAGCATGCGGCAACGGGGTGGAGGAGCAGTCAGGCTGTCTCAGCGACGAAGAAGTCATCGAATTGGCAAAGATGGGGGTCCGAGTCGAACTCCATTTCGGTACTCCGCAAGACATCGAGTGGGCCGTCGACGGCGAAGCCACCGACTATGGGCTCTACGTTCTTCAGACCAGGGATGAGAAGTTCTCCATACGGTTTGCAGGCTTCTAACGAAGGGAGAGGCTAGATGTCCGGCTACTATCACGAAGGTCCCATGTCGAACTGGGTGGAAGACCGGGATATGGCCCTACTCTCGAAGTACAGGGTGTGGATCCTTGATCGAAAAGAGACCCTGAGCTCCATAACCCCGTTCGACCTGTGGTGCTGCCAGCACAACTACGACAACCGCGGCCTTCAATTCGGGCACGAGGCAATGGCCATTCCCGGCTGCAAGGGCTACGACTGTAGACTCAAAGACGGGTGGGTCTACGTCGCGGTCATACCTACCACGCCCGAAGAGCAGGCGGAGCGCGAGGTGCTGTGTGCGGAGCGCCTCGCCCCGTGGATCGAAGACTTCGACCGCGAGTATCAGAAGTACAAGGACGAGCTGATGGGGCGCTACCTCCCCTTCCAGGCGATAGACATGGAGTCGCTCGAGGACTATCAGCTGCAGGACGCCTTCGACGACTGGATCGAGATCTATCGGCGTGGCGGGAATTACCACATGGTCTGGCTCCTCGCCTTCGCGAAGATATATACGATGTTCGACGAGATGTGCCAGAAGGAAGCCGGATTCGGCGTGGAAGACCCACTGTTCAGCGATCTCATGGCCGGCTTCGAGCAGAAGATGATGGAGGGCGACCGCGGGCTCTTCAAGCTCGGGGCCAGGGCGCGCGAGCTGGGTCTTGAACCACTCTTCAACGAGACCAAGGACAACGACGAGCTCCATCTCAAGCTCGAGCAGACCGAAGCTGGGCGGACCTGGCTTAAGGAACTCGGAGATCATCTGTGGGTCTATGGCTGGCGATCGGCCGAGAACTGGGACTGCGGGCGTCCCTCCTGGGTCGAGAAACCGAGCCTTTCTTTCCCCTCGATACGGCGCTTCATGGCTCGGCCGGCCTTTCCGCCGGATGAGCTGCGGCCGACCTTGATCGCAAAGCGCGAGGCCGCGGAGAAGGACGTGCTTTCTCGCGTGGCCGAGGAGAAGAGACCAGAGTTCCTCAGGTTGCTGCGGGCCGCTCAACGGTGCGGCCCCGTCGATCAGGACCACGTGTTCTACTGCGAGCACTATGGCAACGCTCTTGCGCGTAAGGTCACGAAAGAGGTAGCGGCGCGGTTCGTAGCTCAGGGCATCATCGATGAGCCCGAGGACATCTACTACATGCTGCCTGACGAGATCAGTCTCCGGATCCTGGGCCGTTATCCCGCGCACGAACTCGTGGCGATACGGAAGAGACAGCATGCGGAATTCCGGGCCGCTGATCCCGAGCCTTACATCGGCGATCCGACGGCGATACCTTGGGCTCTGGCGAGCAGCCCGATGCTCCGCGCCACAGTGGCGTCCCTTCCCCGGGTTAGGCCCGAACTCGGCGCCGACCTGTACGCGACCGTCTCTACCCCCGGTGTGGCCGAAGGAGAGGTGTGCGTGCTTCGCGATGCCACGGACTTCGAGAAGTTCCGTCCGGGCGCCATCCTGGTCGCCAATCTGACGAACACAGCCTGGACACCGCTCTTCAGCTATGCCAAGGCGATAGTCGTCGACGTGGGTGGGGTGCTCAGCCACTCTGCGGTTTTGGGCCGCGAGTACGGCATCCCCGTCCTTGCAGGCTGCGAGCAGGCGACCAAGAAGCTCAAGGATGGCATGAGGATCAAGGTCGACGGTGACCTCGGCGCGGTGTGGATCCTCGAGGAGTAGCTGCGGGCCGAGTCGACAAGTGACGGGCTCGCACAGACTCCTCGTCGCCGCCCGCGCCGGCTCCGTACAAGAAGGCCAACAGGCGCAGTGATGTGCGCGGCCTCTATCCAGAGGAGTCGAGGGAGCGTGACTAGGCTGTCATATGACCTGGTGTTTGTGGGAAACGTCGCCTTCGATGAGATCCAACCCTTTCGCGGAGAAACTCACACCCTCTTTGGAAGCGCCGTCTACTTCGCCGCGATGGCGGCCTCTTGGTCCGCCAAGAAGATCGCCATGATCGCGAGAATGGCCGAGCGGGACGCCCATCTGCTCGAGCCCATGCGGAAGACGGGGATAGCCGTGCACGTTTCGCCTTCAGTGGAGACGACACGTCACCGGGCGATCCATCGGACCGAGAATGTCGACGACCGAGAGGTATTCCAGGTGACGAGCGCGGGATTCTTCACCATGGCTGACATGCCGGCCATGGAGCCAACGTCTGTACATCTTGCCGCGGTCACCGATGAGGACTTCACCGTGGACTTCATCCGGGAACTCACGAATCAGGGCTTCTCCTGTTCGATGGATATGCAGGGGTTTGTCCGTAAGGTCGATAGGAACAAGGGAACAGTCTCGTTTGCCGACTTTGCTGCTAAGCAGCAGATCGCGGCGATGGCCAAAAGGATGAAGTTGGATGTAGTCGAGGCTGAGTACCTGACCGGGACCTCCGACTTGGAGGAAGCGGCAATACAGTTCGAAAAGTGGGGTACTTCGGAGACTATGGTGACTCGGTCGGACGGGGTTCTGGTCCGCCACTCGGGGAAGAGCCACTTCGAACGATTCACCAACAGGAGTGTGGTGGGCAGGACAGGGCGGGGCGATACCGTGTTCGGGGCCTACCTTGCTCGCCGGATGGATCACGACGTGGCGGACTCACTGAGGTTCGCCGCCGCACTGGCGTCGATGAAGCTGGAGACTCCAGGCCCGTTCACCGGAACGGAGGAGCAGGTGATCGAGAGGGTGAAGCGCGACTATGAATGACCCCGGCGGCCGCAGCCTTTCGGCAGCATGATCGACAGCGCGGGCCCAGGACTCAGTTCGAGTCGCGCGCCACAGGCTCGGGCAAGGTACTCCGATCAGCGTCGCGGCTTTTTCCAACGCGGTGAAGAATGGACGGACCGCCGGATAACGATAGACATCAGGCAAGGACACGATATCCGACTCCAGCGCGGGCGGCCCTTCGCGAAGGGGGATCTCGATCAGGCGGCCGGATGCAAGCTCGGCTCGGATACCGGGTTCGAAGTAGAAGGCCGGCGTGGGCGAACTGTCAGGTAGCAGTGATCCCCGTCGGGTCGATTCTCCAGGATTCTCGCCCCAGCCCCAGTCAGCGGACGGTGGGCGGCTCAGAGAAGCTAGGATTGCGTCTCGACCCGGCTTAGGACCTGCTCCAAGGTGCCGGTGAACGGCCCCGGCGTCTCCATCTTGATGGACGTCAACGCAGCCGCGAACTTGAGAGAGTCGGCCACTCCGTGGTCCAGGCGCCGAGCCAAGTAAGACCCGAATGCGGTATCCCCGCGTCCCGTTCTGCCTCGAGCGCCCCTATTTGAGAAGGCTTCGAAGTATGTCCTTCCTCGGGAACGGACCAGGACTCCGTTGGCCTTCGTCACCATGATCTCCGGACAGCCCCAAGTCTCCAGCTGCACGGCCGCGCGCTCGGGGTCGACCATTCCTGTAAGTATCTCCGCTTCCACCGCATCGAGCTTCAGCTTCTCAGACAGACGGGCGATCTCACGTTTCTGCGGTACGTCGGCGATCCTTATCTCTCCCGTCACGGGGTCGGCTTGGCAGGCAAAACTCTGCATGTCGACGGAAAGGCTGAATCCCAGTCCCTTGAGCTCCCTCATGAGATCGACCGTGAATTCTTGGTCGTTCAGGCCGGCAAGGTGCACGAAGGTAGGGTCCATCTCGGGCAGATCACGTACCGAGAAGCGACCGGCCGTCCTTATCAAGACCATCTGCCTTTCGTCCAAGTCTTCAGTCGGGTGATAGATGCGGTTTAGGGTGGTCTCCGAAGATGGAGAGACATGGACCGCGATGCCGGTTGCCCTGACCGCGTCAAGGGAGTGAGCATCGAACTCCGCCAGCTTTGTGACGAGCGCGATCCTCCTGTCCGACCAAGCGGCCGCCATGGCACAGAAAAGGCCCGGCCCACCGTAGAACGTGTGAGCCGGCCCTTCGAACGGGTGGATGTCACCGATCGCCACGTTGCCGACGAACACAAGGTCATAAGTCTGGACCACACATCACCGCGGTTCTTCCAGGGTCTCCGGCGACTTCTGTTCTGCTCCGCTGATATGCATTGATGGCATGATATCGTTTCGGCTGGTCGCGTGTGCGGACAGGCATGACGCTCTCACGGGTGACTTTGGACGGATCGAACGGCACTCGTTTCAACGCGAATCTGTAAGGAGCGAAGAATGGGCAGAAAGACGACCGCTGCGGTAGTGCGCGTCCCTGAAGGACCGTTCACCCTTGAATCTGTCGAACTGGGTGACCTGCGCGCAGACGAAGCACTGGTTCGCATCGAGGCCGCCGGGGTGTGCCACACCGACCTGGAGATGCAGCACGTGGTTTCGATGCCGGCTGTGGTTGGCCATGAGTCCGCCGGGATCGTGGAGGAGATCGGCGCGAACGTCGACTACGTCAAGCCTGGGGACCGGGTCATCATCTCCTGGCCGGCCTGCGGGGAGTGTCCCAGCTGTATCTCGGGCAGGCGAGACCTCTGCTATGTCCAGTTCTCCCTGCTGTTCAGCGGCCGCAGATTGGACGGGTCGCAGACCATCAAGCTTGGCGACGATTGGATCTCGGGCGCGTTCTTCCAGCAGTCCTCGTTCGCCGAATACTCGATCGCTCCCGCCAGCTCGCTCGTCCGGGTGGAGGACGATCTGCCGTGGGAACTGCTCGCCGCGCTTCCCTGCGGGGTAATGACCGGTTCCGGCTCTATCATCAATGCGCTGCAAGTGGGTGTTCGCGATGATCTCTTGGTCTTCGGCGCGGGCGGCGTGGGTATGAGCGCGATCATGGCCGCGCACCTGGTGGGGGCGGACCCGATCATCGCCGTCGACATCAATCCCGACCGACTGGCTCTCGCTCTCGAGCTCGGGGCGACCCACGCGGTGAATGCCGCCACGGATGACGTCGTAGCTCGAGTGGCGGAGATAGTCCCCGGAGGCGTGCGCTTCGCGTTCGACGCTTCAGGCGCACCTAGTTCGTGGACCTCAGCTCTGCTAAGCCTCGGCGCTGGAGGCGCTTTCGGGATCGCTGCTCCCCCAAGGGCGGACGGGTTCGGAGTGGACTCCAATGTGATGCTCTCCAAGGCCGCCCGGATCCAGTTCATCTTGGCCGGCGCGGCGACGCCCCGGATCTTCTTGCCCAAGCTCATGAAGTGGTACAAGCAGGGCCGGTTCCCTGTCGACAAGCTGATCAAGACCTTCGCTTTCGCCGACATCAACACCGCGTTCGCCGAGGCGAAAGCCGGCGGGGCGGTGAAACCCGTTCTGCTGATGCGGTAGAGGAGCGCGGCCGCCCCGTAACCGTTTCGCGACCCGGCCTGTCAAGGATCGGTGGTAATCGGTATACTCGTTTCATTTGTTGGGGCTGCGCGGCGGATCGCGCGCGGGCCCGGCCAGGGGTCGCCGAGCAGCGAGAACCAGCGGGACTTCCGGCGGTGGGGGAAAGTCCGGTTTCGAAGAGCGGCAAGGAGGGAATCCACATTCGGTCGATGGAGGCCACGCGGCTTCGACCGGGAGCCGCTCCAGCAGTAGACGCCTATCTTTGCAAGGAGAGTTGATCATGACAAATGTCGTCACCGATCCCTATTCGGGGCTGCAGTTGGTCGAGCTGAGCCACGTCTGGGGCCATGGGGCTCCGTCCTACCCCGGGCAGACCGACGTCAAGATGCAGCGCGGGGTAAAGCACGCGCAGCACGGCGTCCTCGCTTGGCGCGTCACCACCGTCATGCACACCGGCACCCACATGAACGCTCCGCTGCACCTCATCCAGAAAGGCGGCGACCTGGCTTCCATCTCGCCCGAGCGGCTCTTTGGCAACGGCGTCGTCATGGACGTTCCCAAAGCGCCTTGGGAGGTCATCACCGCGGCCGACCTGCAGAACGCTAAGCCCCAGATCGAAGAGGGCGACATCGTCGTGATCGTCACCGGGTGGCATCACAAGTATTCCGATGCTCTCGAGTACTACGGCGAAGCGCCTGGTCTCTCCAAAGAAGCGGCCGAGTGGCTCGTGTCTAAGAATCCCAAGATGGTCGCCATCGACACTCCCTTCGTCGATCATCCGTTGGCGACCTCTATGGCCAACCATCGCGGGGGCCCGCAGATGAAACGTCTGGCCGGCGAATACGCCAAGGCCACGGGTCTCGACCCCAAGAAGGAACATCCCGAGTGGAACGCTGCTCACCGGGTCCTGCTGGGCGCCGGCATACCGACCATCGAGCAGGTGGGAGGGGACGTTGACGTCGTCAAGGGCAAGCGTGTCACCCTGGTCGCGACTCCATGGAAGTTCGAGCACGGGGACGCTTGCCAGGTCCGGTTCGTCGCCATGTGCGATCCCAGCGGCACGCTGCGGATCGAGCCCGGTAACTGATCACCCGCCCGGCCGAAAGGAACGAGCCATGAGCCTGAAGATATATGACCTCACCCATACATTCGCGCAGTTCATGCCCGAGTGGCCCTCGACTCCGAGCGTGAACGTCGACGTCGACAAGTTCCACGCCAGGGACGGTGTCTACCAGGTGCAGTGGGAAGGGATCATGCATCGCTGCACCCATATGGATGCTCCCCTTCATGTGACCGAGAATACCCCCACCATCGCCGACTATCCGTTGTGGCGTCTCTTCGGCACTGGGGTCTGCGTGTCGATCCCCAAGGGCAAGTGGGGCGTCATCACGCCGGAGGATCTGGAGAACGCCACTCCCGAGATCCAGGAAGGCGACATCGTCGTCATCAACACTGGCTTCCATCACCTATGGGCCGATACCGATGAGTACTTCGCCTACGGGTGCGGGATCTACCAGGAAGGCGCTCAGTGGCTGGTAGACAAGAAGGTCAAGATGGTGGCCTACGGCTGTCAGGCCAACGACCACCCGATTGCCACCAAACTGGTGAATCATGGGCTTGGCCCCACGCACCCGCACCTCATCGAAGAGTGGAAGCAGACGTACGGGCACGATCCGCTGGAGGACTTCCCCGGCTGGGAATCTGCCCACAAGACCCTGATGGTCAAGGGCGGCATCCCGGGGATCGAGAACGCCGGCGGCGACCTCGACGCCGTGACCGGCAAGCGCTGCACCTTTATGGCGTTCCCGTGGCGCTGGCCTGGCGGTGACGGCTGTATCGTGCGACTCCTCGCCATCATCGACCCAGAGCAGGAGTTTCGTTTCGAAACGGGCGTGTAGGGGCCTGTAGCGGCCGCGCCTGACAAGACGTAGTCGGGCTGCCCGGCGGCACCGCTGTGGAGAACGCGCCACAACGGATTGGCCGGGCAGCCCTTTCTTCGCCCTGGCGTCGTCAGGGGTTCGTTGATGATGAGCTCTGCGGCGTGCCAAACGCACACCGGGGGTCGAACGTTTGGGCGGAGCGCTTTTCGGACAGACCATCCCACATGAGCACATGCGGCGGAAGGAGAGCCAGATGACGGACAACGCAAGCGGGACCGGAACGAGAGAAGACCCGTGGCGCCTCAGGACCCCCAGCGGGCAGTCAGACATCGAAGTGTATCGCGACGAGGAAGCGGATCCGCCTGCTCTCGTGGTGATCGCAGCCAAGACAGAGGTCCGGTACCTCCTACGCTCCCTCGCGGATCTACACGCCATGCTCAAGACTTACGGTGACTGGATGCCGCTAGGCAGCGCCGACGAGCAGAAGACTGCGGCTGAAGGCACGGTCGAGGCGTGGGCCCGTTCGCCGCAAAACCCGGTCGGCGGCTGGTATGGGCTGAAGAAGGGCCTCCGAGGGCGGTTCGCGAACTACGTCCCCCCCGTGCTAGAGGCGCTGGGAATGGCTGAGGTCGAGCACAATCCCAGGAACAACCGCATGAGAGCCCTGTAGGGTGCTTTCCGGCCGCGTGCGGTCGCCCTTCGGCCCCGTGCTGTCCGCGGTCATCTGGCACGCGGTGAATCACAGCTAAGGCTACGGCGGCGTGATAGTATGCGCGCCTATGGAGGCACCTGCTCTGATCTCCGTCCCTGAGTACGCGCGGCGGCGCGAAGCGGTGCTGCAGGCTCTCGAGGGCGCGGCGGCCGTGGTGTTGGCCGGCCACGAGACCCCGTCCTCGTCGTCTCTCGACCGCTGGAAGACCGATCGGCTCTTCTGGTACCTCACCGGCCTGGATCACGAAGCGGGCGCCGCGGTGGTGTTCGACCCCGCGGCGGAGGACCCCGAGCGCCGGATCACGCTGTTCCTGCGCCCCCGCGACCCGGAGATGGAGCGCTGGGACGGTTCCCGCGAACCGCTGGGCCTCGGCCTGAAGCAGAAGACAGGGTTCACCAGCGTCGCTCGCACCCCCTCCCTCTCTGCCAGACTCAGCGATGCCGCCCGGCGCACAAAGCGCTTGGCCTGCCTCCATCCCTTCGCACCGTATGACGCCCCGGTCTCTCTGGACTTCGATATCTTTCGGAAGATCTGTGAACGGATCCCCGGCGTGGCCATCGAGGACCGTACCGGGGTTGTGCCGTCGATGCGCGCCGTCAAGTCCCCGGCGGAGCTTGCCCTGATCGAGCAGGCGATAGCCGCCTCGGCGGCAGGGTACGAGGCGGTCATGGGCTTCATCCGTCCCGGTGTCACGGAGGCTCAGATCGCCGAGACGCTCACCACCGCTTTTCGCGGGTACGGCGCGGAGCCGGCTTTCGCGCCCATCGTGGGCTGCGGCCTGAACGGGACTGTTCTCCATTACATCGATAACGACCAGGTCGTTGAAGACGGCGAGATGGTCGTCATCGACTATGGTGCGGCCTACGGTGGGTATTCGTCGGATGTGACTCGGACGTTCCCGGTGGGCGGCACCTTCACCTCGGAGCAGCGCCAGGTCTACGAGGTGGTGCTGGAAGCCAATCTCGCCGGTATCGAAGCGGCGCGCCCGGGTACCACCATCACCGAGGTGCACAACGCCGCGCGAGCAGTGATAGCGAAGGCCGGGTACGAAGACTACTTCATCCACGGCATCGGTCATCAGCTGGGCATCGAGGTCCACGACGTGACACCTGACGGACCGCTCGTGTCCGGCATGGTCTTGACCATCGAACCTGGCGTCTATCTTCCCCATCGCCGGCTTGGGGTGCGCATCGAGGACGACATCCTTCTCACCGAGACCGGCAGTATGAACCTCACTGCTGCTGTCCCCAAGACCGTGGCCGCCATCGAGACGGCGATGGCCGGGCGCTAGCGGCCGCCATCACCTGCCCTCGACCGGGATGAGCATGGTTCCACGCGCGGCCGAGCCGCCACCCTCGGCAGCCGATCCCCCCGCCAATCTGCACCAGGGTAGCTCTATCGACGAACGCCGGTCTGTGTCCGAGCGCGTGGAGCAGAAGTTCTTCGTCTCGCCTCGTAGGATGGCGCTCGTGCTCGCTCATCTGGTGCGAACCTGTCGTTGGGACGCCCAGTATCCGACAGAACAGATCAACAGCCTCTACTTCGACACTCCGGGCCTGGAGCAACACGAAAGGTCCCTCTCTGGCGAGTTCGCAAAAAGCAAGGTCCGGATCCGTTGGTACGGGTCGGAGCACGATCCCCACGACGCTGCGAGCACCTGCCAGCCCGTGCCCTCGCAGCCTGACTGTGGAGCGAGCGTCCCCGTCTGGCTGGAACTGAAGTCCCGGCGGGGTTTCGCCTCGACCAAGCTCAGAAGAGCAATGGATGTCCCCGGCGCGTCGTTGGCCCCTCTGGCCCTCGTCGCCGGGATCGTGTCGTCGAGCACCTTGGTCCATACGATGGCTGACTTCGGCTTCTTCCCTGTGGGACGCCTCTGCCCGATCGTGGTCGTCACTTACTGGCGCCGACGTTTCGTAGAGCCGAGGACCGGCATTCGGGTCTCGCTCGATTCGCGCATCCGCTCCACGATGGTCCTCCCCGGCGTCGGCCGGGGGGAGAAGGGACTCGAACTACCCGGGGCGGTTGTCGAGGTCAAAGGGCCGCGGTTAGACCTACCCCAATGCCTGCGCCTGCTCGGCCAGGTAGGCTCGTCGTGGACCCGCTATTCCAAATACTCGTCAAGCGTGGAAGCGCATATGAGCACCATAGGGGCCGTGTCGAGGCTGTGGCCCTCCGGTCTCATGGACGTGTGACAGAGAAAAGGGGCGGGGCCGGGGAGCTTCCCCCGGCCCCGCCCCTGTGTCAAAGCTGGTCTTACCGCCCTCTCAGGGTTCGAGCGGTCCCCCGCTACTCTCCGATCACGGCTTCGCCGTGGTGGTTGTGGACGGCGCCGCCGTGGTTATGGTCTGCCCCGCCGTCGTGGTGGTGTTTCCCGGGCCGGAAGTGGTCGCGGTGGTCGACGCGGTGGTGGTCGTGGTGGGCTGCATGCCCTCCCGGTAGACCACGCCCAGTTCGGACTTGGTGTCGATCAACCACTGATTCCAGACCTCGCCCTTCTTCTCGTTGAGGAGGGTGGTGGTGATCTCCTCCTTGACTTCGTCCAAGGTGGACTGCTTGGCCTCGGTGATGCCCGTCACTTGGATGACGTGATAGCCGTAGGTCGTCTTGACAGGATCTGAGATCTGATTCAGTTCTAGTGAAAACACGGCGTTCTCGAACTCTGCGACCATCTCGCCTTTTGCCACCTCTCCCAGGTCGCCACCCATGTCTTTGGTACCGGTGTCGTTCGAATACTCTGCAGCCTCCGCAGTCCAGTCGGCACCACCGTCTAGATCGGCTTTGACCTTCGTAGCCGTCTCCAGAGCCGCGTCCCAGTCGGCCTGGGTGGGCTCATATGCGGTGGTCGTCGTCGATTCGGTGCTGGTAGAAGAGGAATCGCCGGTGGTCGACGTGGAAGCCTCGGTGGTGGTGGTCGACGCGTCGGTGACCTCAGCCGGCGTGGGAGATATCAAGACGTGGCGGACTGTCCGCGTCTCGTCCGTGAAGTACTCAGCCTTGTGTTCTTCGTAGTACGCGGCGATGTCCTCATCCGGGACGGTGGTGACGTCTTTGGTCACCGCCTCGTAGACGCTCTGGAGGAACGTGCTTTCCTTCTCGTAGAGCTTGGACGCCTTGAAGGATGCTTTTAGCTGGTCCAGGGTCATGTTCTGGGCAGCGAGGGCCTCATCGAACTTGGCCTGGTCACCGTCGTAGTAGTCGGTCAGGATCGTGTCTACCTCGGTCTGGACTTCCGCGTCGGTCACGGTCACGTCAGGGAGTCCTATGTCGTACGACGGGGCCTTCTGTATGGCCATCTCGTACATGACCATGTAGTCCACCGCGTTCAACTGGAACCCCTTATAGCCCTCCGGATCTTCCTCCTTGTCGGGCATGTAGCCAGCATATTGGGCTTCGAACGCAGCCATGCGTGTATCGAACTGCTCCTGGGTGATGAAGGTATTGCCCACCTTGGCCACGGCATCATCGGGCAGATCGCCGCCGCCACAGCCGACCAGCAGGCCGACTGCCGCGGCAAGGACGAATACAAGGATGCTGGCCACGACTAGCTTTTTCACACGAACCTCACTTGATCTCGGTCGGGAACGGCGCGCATGCAGTATAGCCTCATCTGCATAAGGACGCTGTTAAGAAGCGGCGGGTGCTCTCCCGGTTCCATGTGTAGGCAAGTGCTCACTTGTTCCGGTTTATGTCGCGCCGCGGTGGTGCTAGGATAAGGTTACCCGAGGGGTGACCGGGTAACACACATGAGTACTGTCTCGTAGCGCAGGTTGCGCCCCGGATGCTTCGGGGGTGACGGCCGGCAACGCCCGGAGAGGAGGGGGTCTAGGACGATCGCGTTGGTCATATGAATGATCCAGAATCTTCTGAGAGGAGGGGCGACGTGATGCAGGACAAAGGCCCTGGAGTCAAGCGTGAAGAGCGCCGCGGGTTCAAAGGCGGGTCTGTCAGCCGGCGAGAGTTCCTGAAGATCGCCGGTGTGGCCGGGGCCGCCGTGGGTATGGGCGCCGGCCTAGGTGGGCTACTCGCCGCCTGCGGTGAAGAGGAAGAGACCACTACCACCGCGAGTGCCGCGACGACCACGACGGCCGCTCCGACTACCACTACCACCGCTGCTCCGACCACCACGGTGAGCGCCGGCCCGGAAGCCGGCCGCGACATCATACTCGGCCTGGTCTCGCCCAGTACCGGTCCCCTGGCCTTGTTCGCGAAGGCCGATGATTGGTGGGTGGAGTTCGGCATGGCCGCGTTGCCCGACGGCATCCTCGGTGGCGACGGGAAGCAGCACAAGATCGTGATCAAGCGGGCCGACAGCCAGTCCGACTCCAACCGGGCAGCGCAGGTGGCCGGCGACCTGATCAACAACGAGAAACTCGATCTCATGATGGCCTCCGGAACCCCGGATACCGCCAACCCTGTCGCCGATCAGTGCGAGGCGTTCGGGATGCCATCGATCGCGAACTTCGTGCCCTGGCAGCCGTTCTACTTCGGCCGCGGCGCCACCCCCGACAAGCCGTTCAAGTGGACCTATGCGCATGCGCTGGGCTTGGAGCAGATCGTAGCCAACTTCATCGCTATGTGGGACCAGGTCCCCACCAACAAGAAGGTCGGGTTCATCTTCGCCAATGACGCGGACGGCGCGGCGTGGACGGACATGACTACCGGTCTGCCGCCGGCGGTGGAGGCAGCGGGCTATACCTACTACCTGCCCGACCTCTATCCGGTGCCCAGCGAGGACTTCACCGCGTACATCTCTGCCTTCAAGAAGGAAGGCTGCGAGATCTGCTGTGGGACGATCACCACCCCTGACTTCACCAACTTCTGGAAGCAGGCGGTGCAGCAAGGTTACAACCCGAAAGTCCTGACGATCGGGAAGGCCCTGCTGTTCCCGCAGACCCTGGAGGCCATCGGCGAGATCGCCTACAACTCCACCGTCGAGGGTGTGTGGACCGCCTCATGGCCCTTCAAGGATTCCATCACCGGCATGACCTGCCAGGAGTTGGCCGAGGATTACATGGCCAAGACCGGCGAGCAATGGACCGCTGCGATCGCCCAGTACGCCAAGTTCGAATGGGCCGTGGACGTCTTCAAGCGGGTCACGAACCTCGACGACAAAGAGGACATCATCGGCAAGGTGAGGACGACCAAGTTGGATATGTGCCTCGGGCCCATGGACTTCACCGCCCCCATCGACATGGCCACCAGGCACCCAGTCGAGAATATCTATGAGCCGCCGATCGGCGGTGCGCAATGGGTCAAGGGCGCGCAGTTCGCCTTTGAGCCTGTGCTGGTCAGCAATGCCCTCAGCCCGGATCTCCAGGTGACGGCCAAAGTCCAGCCGATGCAGTACGCGTGATCGACCCGACCCGGCTGCTTCCCCGGGAGGCAGGCCTGGGTCAAGTAGGCGGACAGGCTAGGTTGGCGTTACAAAGAGGGAGAGCCCCGCGACGCGGGGCTCTCCCTTCATCGGGTCTCTCTTTCAATTCGCTTCGTCAGGGCAGACCTGCGAGGTGTCTCCCCGGAGGTATAGGTAGAGGGCCCTTCGCAGCTCGCTGAAGATGGTCCCGCTCTCGATGCCGTAGTAGAGCTCGTGCTCCTGTCCGAACACCATCCTTCCCCTCAGGACGGCGGCGTACATCCCGTACGCCATGCTGATGGCTAGGACGGGGTCAGGGTGGCCGATCTCGTCGCGGTGCTTCATAAGGACCCTGATCATTACCTCGCGGCGCTCTCTGTTCACGCGCTCGCCCCGTTCTCTTAGCACCGGATCGAACACCGAGTTCATCATGAAGGCTCGCGAGAGCTCGCGTTCCTCGCTGACCCGTGTGATGAGCACACCGATTGTGCGCTGCACCGCCTCCGCGAGAGTCTCGGGCGAACTGGGCTCTTCGAGCATTTCGGCATGGATCAGGGGCTCCAAGCGGTTGTGGAACCGCTCCTGGAGCAAGTGTAGAAGAGCGGTCTTGTCCGGGAACCGGGTGTAGAAAGCGCCGACTGACAGACCGGCGCGACCCAGCACACTGGCCACGGTGAACGAATCGCTGCCTTCCGCGCGTATCTGCTCCTCGGCTGCGTCGAGGAGCCGCTCCAGCGACTCCCGGCTCCGTTTCTGGCGTGGGACGCGGTATGTGGATTCGAGCTCTTCCATGCGCACCAGTATATCGTCGCGTCGGCTTCGGGGACGGCCGGATAGGCAATGACCCGCACCCCGGGAAGTACGGCTTCGAGCTTCTGATCATCAGCAACGCCGGGCACGAGCTCATCCCAGCGGAGCATAGTGGGGAGCCTCTCGCCCAGAGTCTAGCCCCCGGTCACGCGCCGCCAGGGCCGGCGTGCGGGCCCCGCGAACGGCTGGTATCCTTTGTACGTACGGGAAGCAGTTTTCCAGGGCTTTTCCTCGAGCCACCGAAGAGGGCGCAGAGCCTGCGGAGCAAAGGAGTGACATGTACAGAGGGGGCTACACCGGCAAGGTCCTGCGGGTCAACCTGACCGACAAGACGTTCAAAGAGGAGGCGTTGCCCGCGGAGGTGGCGCAAGACTTCATCGGTGGTTCGGGTTTCACCGTGAAGTACCTCTACGACGAGGTCCCGGCGGACTGCGATCCCCTGGGCCCGGAAAACAAGCTCATCTACGCTCCCGGTCCCTTCACCGGTACCAGCATCCCTTGCGCCAGCCGCATGGCCATCAACGCCAAGTCGCCTGCCACCGGCGCCATGGGGGTAGCCACCACCGGCGGGCACTTCCCGGTGGAGATGAAGCGGGCCGGCTACGACGTCATCATCATCGAGGGCAAAGCCGAGGAGCCGACCTATCTCTGGATCAAGAACGGCGAGGTCAAGTTCCGCTCGGCCGAAGGAGCTGTGGGGTCTCACCAGCACCGACTGCCAGCAGGTGATCAAGGACGAGCTGCACGACCAGAACGTCCGCGTCAGCTGCATCGGGCCGGCCGGGGAGAAGCTCTCCAAGATGGCCTGCATCGTGAACGAGCGCCGGGTGGCCGGCCGCAAGGGCCTCGGGGCCGTCATGGGCTCCAAGAACCTCAAGGCCATCGCCCTGCGCGGCGACGAGCAGATGGCCATCGCCGACAAGGAGAAGTACGACGCCGCCCGCAAGCGCATGCTGGCCGGCATGCGCAAGAGCCCCATCCTCTACCCGGAGTTCTCGCGCTACGGCACCTCCACCACCCTCGATCTGACCCAGAGCCTGGGCATCTACCCGGCCAAGAACTGGACCGCGACGGGTGTGTTCAAGCCTGCCGACACGATCGGTGGCTTCGCCATCGAATCGCGGGGCATGGGCAAGACAGCCTGCGCGACCTGCCCGGTCGGTTGCAGCCAGCTGCGCCTGGCTCAGGAGGGGCCGTACGCCGGTTGGTTCACGGAAGGCCCGGAATACGAGACCCTCTACTCCTTCGGTGGAGTCACCGGGGTGGACAATCCCGATGCCATCATCGCCTGCGACCGCATCTCCGACGAGCTGGGCCTCGACACCATGTCGGCCGGGGTCAGCATCGCCTTCGCCATGGAGCTCTTCGAGCGGGGCATCCTTACTCTCGAGGACACGGGAGGGATGGACCTCCACTTCGGCAACGACCAGTCGATGGTCAAGCTGCTGCACATGATCGGGGAGCGGCAGGGCCTGGGCGACATCCTGGCCGACGGCGTCAAGGCGGCCGCCGAAAAGATCGGCCAAGGCAGCGAGAAGTACGCCATGCACGTCAAGGGCCTGGAGCTGCCGGCCTACGACGTCCGCGGGGCGAAGGCCCATGGCCTCAACTACGCGACCGCCTTCACCGGCGCCGACCACAACAAAGGCTATGCCTTCCAGGAGATCTTCGGGATCCCGATCCCCTATCCGGTGGATCGCTTCGCCATCGAAGGCAAGGGCAAGCTCTGCAAGTGGGACCAGGACGCCCGGACGGCCTTGGCCGACTCCCCCACGATGTGCGTCTTCCTGATGGACATGGCGGTGGCCGACTTCATGTTTGAGAACACGGCCGACCTGATGGGGGGGACCACAGGGCTTGTCTATACCCCGGAAGAGGTGCACGAGGTCGGCGATCGTATCAACACGCTGGCCCGTGTCTTCAACATACTCGCCGGGTTCACCCGCGCCGACGACGACCTACCCGAGCGACTGAAGACCGAGCCCATCCCTGATGGGCCCTCTAAGGGTCAGCTGATCAGCCAGGCTGATCTCGACTTCATGCTGGACGAGTACTACGATGCTCGGGGCTGGGATCGCGAAGGTGTCCCCACTCGGGTCAAACTGGAGGAACTGCGCTTGGGCTACGCCGCGGAGAAGCTGGGCCTTTGATGGTTCCGCGCGTCCTGGGCCATCGGGAGCGGACACCAGGATGAACATCACCGTTCGTAGCATCGCCCTCATCAGGACTCTTCTCGGTCAGGCGGAGATGGAACTTACCCTGGCAGACGGAGCCACCATCGCCGACGTGCTAGCGAGACTCATCGACGTCGGCGGCGAGAAGCTGGCTCCCTATCTGGCCGTGCCCAAGGAGGAGAGCGCTCATGCCCCCCTTAGGGTCATGGTCAACGGTCGCGACATCGCCGCACTGGCCGGCCGGAAGACTGTCCTCCAGGAGGGTGACGATGTCCTGATATTCGTACCCATCGCCGGTGGATAGGGTCCAAGTCGGCACGTAGCAGTAGGAAGAACACCAGCGGCATCGACAAGAAAGGCGGGATCGTGAGGACGATCGACCTAGAGACCCATTTCGCGACCCAGGAGTGGGTCGACGCGATGTACGCGAACCCTGGATACCCGCGGTTCGTCGACGATCCTGCCTCCGGTAAGCGCCGCATGTACTATCGGGATGACGCCTTCGAGCCGCATGGCGACCTCCTTCTCGACCGGCTTCTCGATCTGGGTGAAGGACGTATCATCGGGGATGGATGCCGCGGGTATCGACTTGGCCGTGGTGTCGCTGACCTCGCCCGGCACGGATCATTTCCACCCGGCGACGGGGACCCGTCTCGCCCGCAGCATCAACGACGAACTGGCGGCGGCCATCGACAGACACCCCGACCGGCTGATGGGCTTTGCCGCGCTGGCACCAAAAGACCCCGATGGCGCCGCCTGTGAGCTAGAGCGGGCCGTCAAGGAGCTGGGCTTTGTCGGCTGGAAGTGCCACTCGAACTTCGGCGATTCCTACATCGACGAGAAGCGCTATTGGCCCATCCTGGCCAAGGCTGAGGAGCTGGACGCGCCCATCTATCTGCACCCGGTCGCTCCCATGATCCCGCAGCTGCGTACCTACGGCCTGGCTCTGGCTGGGGCCGCTTTCGGCTTCGGCATCGAGACTGCCATGGCCATGATGCGGCTGGTATTGAGCGGGGCGTTCGACGCGTTCCCCAAGCTCAAGATCATCCTGGGGCACTACGGCGAGGGTCTGCCTTTCCTGATGCAGCGGATAGACCATCCCTTCGTAAGGCCGCATCTCAAGGCCTCGGACCCGGACGTGGTGCCCGACCTGAAGCGGGTGCCGAGCGACTATCTACGCGACAACATGCTTATGACCACCAGCGGGAACTACCTTCCGGCGGCTTTCCATTGCACCCGGGAGGCGCTCGGTCTGGACAGGATCATGCTCGGCACCGACTATCCCTACGAGGAGATGGACGAATGCATGCGTTATCTCGAAGGACTGGGGATGTCGGAAGCCGACAAGGCGCAGCTCTATTACGAAAACGCGGCAGCTTTGGGACTAGCCTGACTCGCCTTTAACCGCCGATTCAGTCAGACCGACCCTATCCGCCTGGAAGAAAGGTTCGCTGGTTCATGGACCGACTGAAGTACCACGACATCCTCTACAACGACGATCCCATCGGGCCGTGGCCGACCCACCTGCTGGCGCGGGTCGACAAGCCGACCAACGAGATCGTTGGGCCGATCGAGCGGCGCGATGAACGTGAAAGCCCCTTCGGAAAGTCTCTCCTCGGAGAGTACGGGGAGGAGATTCAGCGGGAGTTCATCCGCATGACGGCCCGCTATCCTCTGGGCGCGTCTCTCATAGACATGCAAAACCTCATCAACACGGTAGTGCGGAAGCTGAACCCGGTGGCCCCCGAGAAGGCGCCGATCCCCGACGATCCGCGGGTGCTGACCCGCCATGTCAAGCTTCTCGGCCATTTCCTCGGCGCCGACCTGGTCGGTATCGGCCCGCTCAGCCAGTCGGCCGTCTATACGCACAACATGAAGGGTAGGGAGATCGAAGCTCCCTTCAAGTACGCGATCGTGCTCCTCTGCCGCAAGCACGATCCCACCGTCTCGGCCTCCAACGGCTGGGAGGAGATCATCGACCCGGCCAGCTTCCAGGCTTATCAGCGCCTGGCCATGCAGACCGAGACCATGGCCAACTACCTGCGTCGGCTGGGATTCGAGGCCGAGGCCTCCAACATGAACCGGTACCGCACCCTGATGCCCCAGATAGTCCTCGACGCCGGTCTGGGCGAGGTGTCTCGGATGGGTATCATCCTCAGCCCGTTTCTGGGGTGCAATTTCAAGTCCGCCTGCGTGCTCACCAACATGGAGCTCGAGACCGACGGCTACATCGACTTCGGGCTGCAGGAGTACTGCGGCACCTGCACGCTCTGCGCCGAGCAGTGCCCGCCTCGGGCCATCACCAGAGGACCAAAGACGCTGTACAACGGCTACTACACTTGGAAGCTCAACAGCAAGGTCTGCTCCGACTTCGACGTGCTCAACAAGGAAGGCTGCGTGTGCGGCCGCTGCACCAAGGTGTGCCCCTGGCACATCCCGGGCCAGGAACCGCGAGACTTCGTCGACTGGGACGGCGATCTAACCTGGCTGCACAAGCGGGTAGACGCGCAGCGCGAACGGGTCATCGCGAACAACTACGTCGACCCCGCCGAACACGCGCAGAAGTGGTGGTTCCCTCTCGACGAGGTCCGCGGCAAGCTGATCGTCCCGACCGGCAAGAACAAACAGAAGATCTGCCGGGACTACCCACTGCAGAACAGATAGACGACACGTGGTGCCGCGTGCGGCGTAGCCGACATGGCTCCTTCTCGCGCCCGGCCGCTCATGGACGCTTTCCTCGACCAGCACACCGACGCGGATGAGATGCGGCCGGCCGTGAACGCCGGCCCCGTGGTTGAGGCACGGCGCGTACGGGTATAGGGGTGAGCAGTCCGGCGACCGGTCGCCGGGATCCGAGTCGTGCATAGCGGGAGGGGGCGGGATGAAGTACGTGGCCATCTGGTTCGCGGCATTCGCTGTCATGAGCGTGTTGGACGTGATCTGGCATCTCGGCATCTTTGGCTGGGCCTACGGCCCCGATTTCAAAGCGGTGGCACGCATGGTCGACGGGCAGATGAAACTGCAGCCCATTCCCGGCATCATCTCGCAGGTGCTCGTGGTGAGCGCGCTCATGGTCATCACGGTCATGGGCGTGCGATCGGGTCAGGGATACCCCGTCAACTTCCTGCTGGGGGCCATGGGCGGGGTGCTGGCCATCAGCGTCTACGGGCTGGTGAACCAGGCTTTGATAGACAACTGGGCGTGGCGGCTCACGATCTTGGAAGTCATCTGGGGACCGATAATCGGGGGACTTGGAGGTCTTTTCATCGCTTGGATGTACAGGGCGCTCAAGCCCTGAGGTCGATAGACCCCAGGAATAGTCCGGGATGGACCGAATGGACTACAATACGTCGTCGTCGGTTGTTCCCGACCTGGGGGAGATCGATCAGCTTGTCTGGTTTGCCCAATCTGCACCGGTCACTTTCTTCACTGCGCCGCGCCGGTGTGCTGACTCGGCTCGCCCGGCTGTCGACCCTGCTGTTACTGGTGGGGGCGCTTCTAGCGCTGGGATGGGGTCTACAGCCGGTCGGAGCGACCGACTCCGGAGCAGCCGGGCCGGCTCGGAGCGAGCCGGAGACTGCGCCGGCGGGGTTCGTCTCAGCGGGACTGAACTCCAGCTCCATTCCTCCCGCGGTCTCGCCGGGTGCTGAGCGCATCGCGGTGAAGCTGGCGCCTGGCTACACTATCCAAACCAGATCAGACGGTACCCTGTTGGTGGTGCAAGACCGGGGAGGCAGGGCCGCCGCGGCTGTCGATATCCCGGGTGTGGCGCTGGACCAGGTGGGTGAAGTCGGGAGCCTCGACGTCCAGGTGGTGGAGTTGGCACCGGAGGGCGTGCAGGCGGCAGGCATGTCGGCGGCGAGCCATGCGGGCGAACTCGATGCGGCGGTCGAGGCACTGCGGCTCACGCCCGGAGTCCTCTGGGCGGAGGCCGGCCATCCGGTCTACGCGTGCCTGACGCCGGACGACCCTCTGTATCCTCCCAGTGTATGGGATCCGGCCGGGCAATGGGGTCTCGTTCGTGTCGGCCTTCCGGCGGCCTGGGACATCGAGACCGGTTCGGCCGATGTGGTCGTGGCGGTGGTGGACAGCGGGCTGAACCGCGACATCCCGGACTTTTCCGGCCGCATCGTGGAGCCTTACAGCATCCTCAGCGGAAGCTCCGTCTGGCCCGCCTGGCAGGATACATACGGGCACGGTTCGGGAGTGGCGGCGGTGGCCGCCGCCCAGGGCGACGACCACCTGGGGATCGCCGGGGCCGCCTGGAACGTGAAGATCATGCCCGTCAAGATCGCGAACTCCAACTCATCGGATGACGTGACTATCGCGGCGGGTATCACGTATGCGGTCGACAAAGGCGCCGATGTCATCAACGTGAGCTTCGCCGGCGCGGAGAGCAGCCGGACTATGGAGAGCGCCGTCGACTACGCGCTGGCGCGTGGCGTCGTGATAGTGGCTGCTGCCGGTAACAACGGCACCTGGTCCGTCGGCTATCCCGCCGCGATCCCCGGAGTCATAGCAGTGGGGGCCACTGACAGCGCCAACAACCGCTGCAGCTTCTCCAACCAGGGGAGCGCTCTCGACATCACTGCGCCGGGAGCCAGCATCCTAAGCTATACGGTCCCTTCCACCACGTCTTTCGCCCGCTGGAGCGGCACGTCGTTCTCCTCTCCTCTGGTGGCCGGTGTGATGGCTCTTCTCAAGTCGACGGACCCGGGCCTGACCCCGGCGGAGATCGCCGATATCCTCTATGACTCGGCCGACGATCTCGGCGCGAGCGGCTGGGACCAGGCGTTCGGCTGGGGATTGCTCGACGCCGACGAGGCAGTCGCGGAGGCATCGGGCACCGTCACCACGACGACGACCACCAGCACCACCACGACCTCGACCACGACCACGACCACGACAACTCTTCCCCCGACCACTTCCACGACCGGTCCGCCGCCGCTGACCACCAGCACTACGACCACGTTCACGACTATCGCGGGCCGTTTCGCCGATGTCTCCGAGGAGACGACTCCCTACGCGGACCAGATCGAACAGTTGGCCGGTGCGGGAGTCGTCGATGGCTACACGGTAGGCGATCACAAGGAATTCCGTCCCGACGACCTCGTCAAGCGTCAGCAGTTCACCAAGATGATCGTGCTTACCCTCGGATACCCTGTCACAGAGAGCGACACCTGTACTTTCGCCGATGTGGCCCACACGCCTGGGGAGCTCTATCCCTATCATTACGTGGCGGTCGCCACTAGCAAGGGGATAACCACGGGCACGAAGCCACCGCTCCACTTCTCTCCCTACGGCCAGTTGACCCGGGCGCAGATGATCACCATGGTGGTGCGGGCCACCCAGTTACCCGACCCCCCGGCCGACTACGTCTCGCCGTTCTCCAACTTCTCTGCGGTCCACTACCCCTACGCACGCAGGGCGGCGTACGCCGGGCTTCTGGACGCGCTGGATGGGGCCGGTCCCGGCTATGACTTCCTCGCCCCGGCGACCCGGGGTGAGGTGTGTGCCTTGCTTGCCCCCTTGCTTCAGTGACCGCCGTAGCGGTCCCAAAACTCCCGGTCGAGGATATCGAGCACCACGTAGTCTGCGAAGCGGCCTCTCTGGAACACCGCCTCGCGCTCCCTGCCCACCTCCACAAAACCTATCCGTGTGTACACGTCGAGGCCTCGGCGATGGTCCTGATGGGCTCTCAAGCGCACGCTATGCAGTCCCAGAGTATCGAAGGCGAAGCGTAGACAGGTCACGATGGCATCGGTACCGTAGCCCTCTCCCCAATCCTCCTTCGCCCCGATCACCAGGCCCAGCTCCGCCCGGCGGTGCACCAGGTCCAGGTCCTTAAGACCCACGTTGCCTATGTACCTGCCGTCCTCGGCCACGTGGATCTCGAAGGTGTGACGATCGGAAGACGTGACCTGGCGGTCGTAGAAGTGCCGTTCGGCCTCTCTCGTGACGGGGATGTGACCGACGACCAGGAACTCATACACCTCGGGGTCGTTCAGCCAGCCGCGGATCGTCTCGGCGTTGTCCCAGTCCAGTTCGGTGAGATATATCTTGTCGCCCCTGATCATGTTCCTGGGGGGATCACTCGGTGGGACCCGGGTTGAAGCTCGAGACCAGCGCGTCGAAGACCGGCGCGTTCGCTTCCCAGTTCTTCGTAGCCGCTTGCAGGGTGAGTTGGTACTCGATGGAGCCGCTGAACAGGAAATAGAGCGTGGAGGTGACCGGCTCACCACCTTTGGTGAAGCTGTAGGTGACTTTGAAGCCGGGCATCCCCCCGACCTCGGTCTCGGAGAGGGCTTCTATCGTCTCCAGGTCGGTCGCTTGGCTCTCGAGGCTGGCGATCACCTGTTCGACCTCGGCCTGTATGTCGGGCATCATGGACTCATCCACGGTGATGTTCAGCTCATAGACGGACGTCTGGGCCAGGTCGACGTAGGTGTCGTCGGCGACCGCCCCTTCGGGGTCGAACACACCTACGCTGGTTGTAGCGCTGCCACCGGCCGTGACGTCCGAGCTGTCGCCCTCCTGCAGTCTCCAATCGGCCGGGTACTCGAAGCTGAAGCCGTAGTCGGGATCGGTGTAGGTCTTGGCGGTCCCATTGCCGGCAGTTGGTCCATCGGATCCACAGGCACCAGCTGCGAGCGTCACCAGTAGGAGGACGCATCCCAGCGCGGCCGCGGACACCAGTGAACGGCGAGTACGCATTCTCATCTTCGTCTCCTCGTGTGGACGCTGTGCAACCAATTGTGCCACGTGCGCGACGTCAGGGCAGGGAACCGGGGTCGCCGGAGACAGGCGGTCCTGCCTGCGCGCAGGCATCCTCGCTCTTGAGGAGAACATAGAAGGTGGCAGGAAGCGTCAAAGGGATGCGGCCGGATCGCAGAGAGATCCGCCGGTATGAGAGAGGATGGACCACGCTGCGCACGAGAAGAACCCTTGTCATCCTGGCCTGCGGAATGATCCTGGTGGCGTCGGCCCTGCTCCTGGCCGGATGCGTCGAGATCACCGGATTCCAGGTCAACGGTGGGGTCGCTGCCGGATCGCAGCACCTGATCACTTTGGAAGCCTCGGCAACGGTGCCCTCTGAAAGCCCGGTCCGGGTGGTGGTAGCGCTCCGCATCCCCTCGGTCTGGGAGGTCAAGTCGGTGACTCTGGCCGGCCCAACGGTCACGGACACCTTCCAAGAGTCGAACGTCATCGAAGGCGTGTACGCCGGCGAATGGGAGGCGGAATCTGCCGGTATCGGCCATAACGGCCACAAAGAAGGCTACGAGTGGTGGGCGGGATACACCGGGCCCCACGCATGGACGCTGGGTCAAGCGGGTCAAGTCGCGATCGTCATCGATACCCACGGGCGAGGCGGCAGCTACCTGCTCGATCTTGTGACTGGGGTCGCGGGAAGCGCCAACCCGGAAGACGTCGCCGACAAGAGCCTCTGGCAGGTGGGAAGCGCGGGACTCAGACCATCGGGGGTGCGGCTCGACGAAGCGATCACACTGTACTGTTTCACCGACGTGACTCCACAGTCGCACTACTTCGAGGCTATCCAAGGCATGGGCGCCAAAGGTCTGATCGAGGGCTACCCGACCGGGTCCGGCGGCTACCGAGAATTCCGGCCGGCCAACGCGGTGCTCCGGGCCCAGTACGCCAAGATGATAGTGGGAGCCCTGGGTCTGGGCGTCGACGAAGCCATGACTCCGCCCGTGGACCTGCGCGACCTGGGGCGCGACGTTCTGACGAACCTCTACCCCCACGAGTACGTGTGGACGGCGTACGCGAACAACATCATCAAGGGCTACAGCGACGGGACTTTCAGACCGTACATCGGTATCAGCCGGGGGCACGCCGTCACGATGGCCGTGAGGGCGCTCCAAAGACTACATCCGGGCATTCTCCAACCCGTCCCCGGCACTTACGTCGAGACCTGGGGCAAGGACCTTCTGCCCGAGCACAGCGCGAACGCCCGCATGGCCCACTACAATGGCCTTTTGGCCGGTCTGCCTTTGACCACAACCGCCGCCAACGGCAACGCGCCCATGTCCCGTGGTGAGGTGGCGCAGTTGCTGTGGAACATGATGGGGCTCATCGGCCGGTAGGGCGCGAGGTCAGACAAAGACCTCCACCAGGGTCCAGATGCCGAAGCCGATGAAGAGGGCCCCGGAGATGCGCTTCATGAGCTTCTCCGGCACCCGGCGACCGGCCGTGTGCCCGATGACCACCGCCAGGGCGTTGGCGAGGATCATCCCTATCGTCGCTCCCAGCCACACCCCGATCGAGGCCCAAAAGCTACCCTCGAAGCGGGCTCCCAGAGACAGTACGGCCAGTTGAGTCTTATCTCCGATCTCGGCGATGAAGAAGGCTCCCGCCACCGCGGGTATGACATGCCTGGCGCTTTTGACCTCGCACTCTTCGCCTTCCTGCGCCGGCTTGTCCTTGGCCAAGAGGTTCCAGAGGCCGAAGCCGATGAAGAGCACCCCCGCCCCGATCCTCACGGCCGTGAGCGGTATGAAGCGCCCGGCGACGGCTCCGACCACCACTGCGACCAGGTTGAGCACGGCGATCGCGATGGCCACTCCGATGAGGACCTTGCGGGCCGGATACCTACATGACAAAGACAGAGTGAGTAGCTGAGTCTTGTCGGCCATCTCGGCGATGGTGACAAGGATGAACGAGGTAACGAAGGCTGTCATCGCCCGCATGATAGCAGGCCCACTACGGGGGGACGCTGGGTTACACTGGGAAGGGATCGCACGCGAGACCGGGAGATGTCCTTGGAGGCACGCATCATCGGGTTGAAAGGGTGTGGGAAATCCACACTGGTGGCCGCCCTGGCCGAAGGCCGGGGTGAGGGACACATAGCCACCGTGCACGTGGGGGACGCGAGGGTACGCACGCTTTCCGAGATATTCGAGCCCAAGAAGACCACCTTCGCCGAGCTCAGGGTGCGGGAGGTAGCCTGGCCGGAGGCCAGCGCGCGCAAGGGCGAGATGGAGCGCTATCTGGACGCCCTCGCCGGCGGCCAGGTATACCTCCACGTGCTCCGCGCGTTCGACAACCCCACTCTGGGCGAGCCGCCGCACCCAGAGCAGGATCTGGAGGAATTGGACCGGGAGTTTCTGCTGTTCGATCTGATACGGGTGGAGCGAGCTTTCGAGCGGGCCAAGAAGGCTCCGTTGCCCGACATCGGCAAGAAGGCGCTCACTCGCTGCCGGGAGGTCCTGGAATCAGAGACCCCTTTACGCGAGGCGGATTTCGCCGAATCCTATGTGGCCTTCATTCGGGGATATCAGTTCCTCACGCTGATCCCTCAGTTGCTGGTGGTCAACACCGAGGCGGAGGGAGCCTGGGAGGCATCCACCCTGGTCTCTCTGGCTCGGGACCGGCAAATACTGGCCTTCCCCTTCGTCGATGCTCTCGAGGTGGCCAGGCTTTCCCTGGAAGAGCAGGAGGAGTATGCCCTCGCTCTTGGGCTGCCTGGTCCAGCCGCCGAGGTGGTAGCCCGGGCGGCGTTCGCCCAGTTGGGCCTCATAAGCTTCCTGACCACCGGCAGCGACGAGGTCCGAGCCTGGCCCATCCGCGCGGGCGAGACCGCGCGGGAAGCGGCCGGCGCCGTCCATTCCGATATCCAGCGCGGGTTCATCCGGGCGGAAGTGGTCTCGTTCGACGACTTCATGCGCCATGGCACCATGAAGGCTTGTCGCGACATGGGAGTCCTCAGGATCGAGGGCAAGGACTACGTGGTCGCGGACGGCGACATCATCAATTTCCGCTTCAACGTGTAGGGGGCCAAGTCCGAGGCTCGGTCCCTTCGCGCGCACCGGACCCACGCGCGACCGCTGCGCGACCGAGCCTCGGACTCGGCTGACGGTGGATGCGCGCGCGGCAATCCGCGGCGCGACTGCTCCCGCGAGCGGGCATCAGGTCAGCACGAAATATGGCTCTGCGCACCGGACCCCACGCGCGACCGCTTCGCGGCCCGGCCGCCGCTATTCCTCGGCCGGCTTGTCGGCGGCGAAACCTCGTGCCGAGTGGTAGACGGCCTTGTCGAAGAAGACCGCGAAGCGGCTTTGTAGCTCCATGACCCGGTAGGCTTCGACCGGCCTCTCCCACACACCCTGGGAACGGGCGTAGTCCCAGATGTGCTTCTTCAGGAGCAGGTTGGCGGACAGGACCTCATGCAACTCCACTCCTTGTGCCTGCCGCTGCTTCCCCAGATCCCTGTAGAAGACCTTGATCTGCTCCTCGGTGCTCTCGCCCTCCAGCCACCGCCCTAGTTGCCGAAGACCCTCGGTCACCTCGGATAACAGGGGTTCGGGATCCAGCCGCCGGTATCCAGCCGTGGTGCGGTTCGAGCGGACGTCGGCCAGCCAGAGCCGGGCCACATAGGCGGCGTGTTCGCTCACGAATCCTACCAGGCTGTCAGAGAGCATCTCAGTACCAGGGCCGTCATTGAGGCGGTGGAAGGAATCCTGGATAGCCCACTCATCCATATGAAGGTCGCCGCAGAGACGGATGGCTTTCTCGTTGGAAGGAAAGGCAAGCGGGGGCAGGCGGTCGACGGGGAAGTAGCCGACATCATCGGCATCGTCGCCGGGAGTCTCAGATCCGCCGACCTTCTCGACCTCGAAAGTGACCACCAGGAGATCACCGTAGTAGTCGCCGCTCCACGAGTCCGCATCGATCAGGCGAAGGATGCGCCCTTTCACGCCGGTCTCCTCTCGCAGTTCCCGTAGTGCCGCCTTGGCGATGGTCTCGCCCATCTCGGCAAAGCCGATGGGCAGGCACCACATTCCCTCGTTAGGGGGAAACTTGCGCCTGACGAGAAGTACCCGCCGATTCGCGTCCAACACCAGCGCCCCGGCTGCGGGAAGCGGATTCTGATAGAAGACAGTGCCGCAGACCGAACAGACTTCGCGCGGCCTGTCGCCGATGACCTGCACATCGATGGGACCGCCGCATTTGGAGCAATAGAACGCTTTCAAATCCTGCTCCATTCCCGGAAGCGCACTCTGATCGGGCCCGCTTGGGCAAGGCTACGGGGTGATCGGCTCCTCGGTGACCTGCAGGTACACGTGCGAACCAGAATCAAGGGTATGCTCTGCCAGGGTAGCTCCCAATTCGGCGGGGCACTCGCGCACCTTGCCCAATTGTGTCTTTCCAGCTGTGACCACCTCGCCGATGGACACCACCGGGTCGCTGATGAACAAGAGGGAGATGGTGGTACCGCTCATCTCCTCAAGGCTGATATCGATCCGAACATCGTCGTACTTGCCATAAAGCTTGTACGACTTCACCGCGGTCACGATCCCGGAGACCGGTGATGTGACCGCTGACCCTTCCAGGGCTCCCACCATCACCGAACTCGTGACTTCGCCGCCCTCGCCGGTGAGCAGGTAATAACGGACCGATGGTTCGCCGGAGAAGATGCCACGGAAGAAGCGGACCACGGCGTTGGCGTTGGCCTGGTCCCCGATGGGAGAAAGTGCCACAGCGCGCTCGTCGCTAACAGGCTGGTACGCGATGATGGTCGCGTCCCCGGCGGCGACGGGGAGCAAGAGGTTGCGGTCACCGAGTCGGGCAAAGGCTGGGTGCTCTTCGCCTGTGGCTGAGACCGGACCCGACCGCGCGCGCGCGTCGCCTACCAAGAGTGTCTGAGTATCGACCTGGGTGGTGGATCCACCCGCGGAGGTCGCGATGAGGATGCCGGCTATGACCAAGCACAACGCAGCAAACCCTAGTGCAAGGCGCGTCCTTCGCCTGCGGTGCACCGCCGTGACTCGCCGTTTCCGCCTCAGCGATTCCTGGTGGCGCCAGCCCTCTGGTGCGGTTACCCCTTCTTGCATCAGAAACACGTTACCACCTTGGCCCGCTATTGCCCAGCAAAGGCGGGGTATTGACCCGGTATCCGGCGTGGAGTGCCACGTGCGCGAGAGGAAGGAGACTGGTAATCTGACTGGTAATCTCACTGGTAGTCTGTGAAGTCGGGACGCTGGGGAAGAGTGTGCCGAGCGGGGAAGGCGATCGCTGAGGAGGGAGAGGTAGTGCGAATCACCATTCCACGGTGGGTCCAGTTCGTGCTGATCCCTGTCGCGGTTCTCGTCGTCCTCTATTTCCTGCATCTGGCCAGCCACGCTGTCTTCGTGTTCCTCATCGCGACGATCGTGGCACTGCTACTGAATCCGTTGGTGCTGGGCATGCATCGCATCAAGTGTCCTCGCTGGCTGGCGGTCTTTGTTGTCTACGCGGGCTTCGTGGCGATCATCGTGGTGCTCGTCATCTTCCTGGGCCCGCCGCTCGTCCGGCAGTTCCAGCGCCTCTTCGACGCCATTCCCAGCTGGCTGAACGACCTGAACCGTCTGTTGGCCGACCTCCAAGCGTGGTTGGCCCAGAAAGGCATACAGGTAGACCTGCGGCTGAACACCGGCAACATCGTCGACTGGTTGCAGACCAACGGAGCGGCCTCGGTGGGCACGCTGTTTTCCGTGGGCGTCAGTGTGGTGGGCATGGTGGTCAACCTCATCCTGACGGTGATCGTCAGCTTCTACATGCTCATCGATGGCAAGCGCATCTTCCGCTTCATAAGCAGGCTGGCGCCTGGGGAGCCGCACGTGAAGGACGAATATACACTGGGGCTGCAGACGGCCTTCAGCCGCTTCGTCCGCGGACAGGCGCTGTTGGGAGCGACCATAGGCCTGGCTTCAGGGCTGGCCATATGGATCCTGAGTTGGGACGCTGTCGGCGTGTGGCCGGAAGGCGGCCAGTATGCCCTGTTGTTTGGCGTATGGGCGGGAATCACGGAGGTCATTCCCTACATAGGCCCCGTCCTGGGCGCCATTCCTCCGGTCATCGCCGCCTTCTTCCACTCTCCCTATGCCGCCCTCTGGGTCGTCATCATCTATCTGGTCATCCAGCAACTGGAGGGCCACATCCTGGCCCCCAACATCGTGGGGAGCTCGGTCGGAGTGCATCCGCTGTTGGTCATCTTCGCCCTGCTGGCAGGCGCGGAGATCGGAGGAATCCTAGGGATGATCGCGTCGCTTCCCCTGCTGGCCTTGCTTCGACATACGCTGACCTTCTACGATTTCCGCCTCTCTCGGGCTCCCTGGGCTGGGGACGACGGGATCGCTCTCATCCCGGCCAGGTCGGGGGCGCCTCCACCCCGGCGGGTCAACGTCGACGAGCCGGTGAAGCCACCCGAGGAATGAGCCCGGGCCGGTTCGTTGTGGAGGGTGGTCGATACTGTTAAAATCGCGAGTTGCCGGGATAATCGGCCCGGGATCCAGATAGCGGCAGGCAATGGAGAACATTCGCGATTTTTTCGGGATAAGGGTGCGCAAGGGTTTCACGCCGCTGCTTTCGGCTTTACATAAGCTCGGTGTCACTCCCAACCAGGTCACCATCTTCGGGACCCTTCTCAACGCCGCGGCCGCCGTGCTCATAGCGTTCGATCATCTGATTTACGCCGGTATAGTGTTTCTGCTAGCGGGCTGCTGCGACATGCTCGACGGGGCCCTTGCCCGGCGCGCCCAGCAGTCGACGAAGTGGGGGGCGTTCCTCGACTCGACGCTGGACCGGGTGTCCGAAGGCGTGGTCCTGGCTGCCATCGCCTACCTTCTGGCCTCTCAAGGGTACGCGCTCGATGCAGCCCTGGTCGTGCTGGCGCTGCTGGGGAGCATCCTGGTGAGCTACACTCGGGCCAGGGCGGAAAGCCTGGGAGTGGAGTGCAAGGTTGGGATCATGAGCAGACCGGAGAGGATCATCCTCGTCGCTCTGGGGCTCTTCTTCAACGTGCTCTCGTACGCGATCTACATCATGCTGGCTCTGACCGTGTTCACGGTGATCCAGCGCGTCGTCCACACCTACCGCGAACTGCGGAGGGAAACGGAACAGGGAGGATTTGTTGAGCGATAAAGTACGGGTCGCCATCATCGGGGTGGGCAACTGTGCATCTTCCTTCATTCAGGGAGTGCACTTCTACCGCAATGCCAAGGCCGACGAGTTCGTCCCTGGTCTCATGCACGTGAATCTTGGCGGGTACCACATCTCCGACATCGAGTTCACATGTGCCTTCGATATCGACAAGACCAAAGTCGGCAAGGATCTCTCCCAGGCCGTGTGGGGGGGGAAGAACTGCACGGTCAAGTTCTGCGACGTCCCCGAGATGGGAGTGAACGTCTACCGGGGCATGACCCACGACGGGCTGGGCAAGTACCTGTCCGAGGTCATCGAGAAGGCCCCCGGCCCAACGGACGACGTCGTCGGCATCCTCAAGGACACCAATACCGACGTGGTGGTGAGTTACCTGCCGGTGGGCAGTGAGATGGCCACCAAGTGGTACGTGGAGGAGATCCTGGAGGCAGGCTGCGCCTTCGTCAACTGTATCCCGGTCTTCATCGCCCGGGAGAAATACTGGCAGGAGCGGTTCGAGGAGCGCGGTCTGCCGGTCATCGGCGACGACATCAAGTCCCAGGTAGGCGCCACCATCGTCCACCGGGTCCTCACCCGGCTCATGCGCGAACGGGGCGTGCGTTTGGAGCGCACCTCCCAGCTGAACGTGGGTGGCAATACCGACTTCCTCAACATGCTGGAGCGTTCGCGCCTGGAGAGCAAGAAGATCTCCAAGACCAACTCGGTCACCTCCCAACTCGACTACGATCTAGGCAGCAAAAACATCCACATCGGACCTTCCGATTACGTGGAGTGGCTCGACGACCGCAAATGGGCCTACATACGCATGGAAGGCCGCACGTTCGGCGACGTGCCGCTGAACATCGAACTGAAGCTCGAAGTGGTCGATTCGCCCAACTCCGCCGGCATCGTCATCGACGCCGTTCGCTGCGCGAAATTGGCGCTCGACCGGGGTATTTCGGGTGCTTTGTTCGATCCGGCTTCGTATTTCATGAAGTCGCCGCCCATCCAATACAGTGATGAAGAAGCAAGGCGCAGGACCGAGGCGTTCATCGCCGGCGAAGCGGCCTGCGAGTGATCTAGAGCGGACTGCTGATGGGGGCCCGGGCGGCGTTCGCCGCCCGGGCCCCCATCACATCGAAGGCCTTCTATGAAGTCTGACCTCCACATAGCTCTGGTCACCCCCTTCTCTTGGAGCACGCCGAGCGCGGTCAACCAGCACGTGGCCGACCTGGCTCGAGAGCTCAAAGTCCGGGGACACTTGCCCGTGGTGGTGACCTCGTCCGACGAATCGCAGGAAGTCGCTCGGATGCGGAAGCTGTTCCAACGGACCCGCGGACAGGTGATCGCTCTCTTGAGCGAGTATCGGCGAGGAGTGCCTGCCGAACCGCTGTTACTTCCTCCCTCGGGTCTTGGTCCCCTGCCTCCCGAGGCGGGCATACCGGTCGTTCCTCTGGGCTCGAGCTTCCCCGTGCGGCTCAATGGGGGGGTAGCCAACCTCGGTCTGCCCGTGGACATGACCTCCCGGCTCGAGAAACTCATGCTGGGTGCAGACTTCGATCTGGTGCACGTGCACGAGCCGCTGGCTCCCTCGTTGAGCTTCGCCGCCCTCCGTGAGACACGGAGCCCGGTCGTCGGCACCTTCCATCTCACGCCGGTCGGTGCTGCAGCCTACGAGCTTGGGCAGTCGGTCCTGGAGCGGTTCTTCCTCAGACTCGATGCCCGCATCGTGACCTTTGCTCACGGGAAGCAGATGATGGAAGAGATCTACTCCGGCGACTTCGAGATGCTTCCGTGCGGCAGTCCCATGGCCTGCGACTCTGACGCCCGGGCGACCCCGTTACTGGCTTCCGACCGTTTCGGCCTTTACGTCTATAGGGGAGACGGGCGCCGGTCGTACCGGGCGCTGATCCGGACCCTACTCGCCGGGTTTCCCCCAGACCTCGATCGCCTCGTCGTGGCCCTGCATCAGCCGTCGACGGAGCGTTGGCTGCCGCGGGCGGTCCCACGCAAGCTCAGGTCCAGGGTGGCCTTGTACGCCTTCGCCGAGCCGGATGAGTTGGCCGTCCTCTACAGAGCCGCCGCCGTCACCATCCTGCCGTACCTCGGTGGGGAGTGGCTCTGTGCCACCGCCGCCGAGACGGCCGTTTGTGGATGCCCGGTCGTGGGGCCGGACCTCCCGCCTGTCCGGGAGCACGTGTCTGGAGACCCAGGAAGGGGGGCAGTCTTCTCCCCCAACGAGTCGGGCTCCATGAGCAGAGCCATCGCCTCCGCCGTGACCGGGCCGCGCCTGCCCTCTCGCGCCCACACCACGGTCTCGGTCGTCGATCGCCTGGAGGAGGTCTATCGAACGACCATCGCCGCCACTAGCGGACGGGAAAGCCTCCTGGGCAGGACCCCCGTGGCCGGCCACTCCCTGCACGTGCGCGGCATCGGTGAGGAATCGGCGAGAAGGCGCATGCGGCACGCGGCCCTGGGCCCCTCCCGGCCCGACTGGATCAATGCCGATCTCCACGTCCACACCAACCGCTCCAAAGACTGCGTGATGCCGATGGAGTCCATCCTGGAGACCGCCCGGGAGATAGGCCTTGGCGCTCTGGCCATCGCTGATCATAACGAGATAGACGGGGCGTTCGAGGCCCGTGAACTCGCCCAGGGCGACCCCTTCATCATCGTGGCGGAAGAGGTGAAAAGCACCGAGGGGGAAGTCATAGGGCTGTTCCTCAAGGAGAAGATCCCTCGAGGGCTGACCTTTGACGAGACCCTATCCCTGATCAAGGAGCAAGAAGGACTGGTCTACATCCCCCACCCTTTCGACGCGCTCCGCACCACCCCCTCCTACCGTTCGATGGTGGACAATCTCCACCGCATCGATGTGATCGAGATCTACAACGCCAGGGTGGCGCTGTCCTCTTTCAATCTCAGCGCCGAGCGCTTCGCCGCCAAGTACAATGTGGTGGCCGGAGCGGGCAGTGACGCGCACGTGCTCCAGGGGCTGGGCACGGCCATGTTGCGCATGCCCCGTTTCGCGGACTCCGAGAGCTTCATGGTCGCCTTGTGGGAGGCGGACATCATCGCCAAACGTAAGAATCTGCTCTATCTGACCTCGTTGAAGCTTCTCCAGACCACGATGGACCGGGTGTTCCCCGAAGAGTAGGTCTCTCTCCTTGCCGCCGGAGGATTTCGCCGACCGCCCGCCAATATAGTGTCTACCCTCACCGACATTGCGGCGTCATCGTCCGCCTCTACCGCGGACGGAGGGGCGAACACGCACCACGATACTAAAGAGCTACCTGGGCGATGAAGTGAAAGAATCTCCGCCTCTCGCGGAAGCGAACGAGATTTATCGAAAGCTCGAAGAGCGGGCCATCACCGAGACCAACGATCTCAACCGCCGCGTGGCTCATTGCCGCCTGTGCCGGCGGAGCGACTTCTTGCCGACGGTAGGGTCGGGTCATCCGTTGGCCGACATCCTCCTCGTCAAGTACCGGCCTCGCCACCTGGAGGTGACCGAAGGCGTGGCGTTCTACGGCCGCGCCGGGACGGCGGTCCTCAAGAGCATGGAGCGCTTGGGCGTCAATCCTCTGATCGTCTACGGAACCAACCTGCTCAAGTGCCACGATGTCGACCCAGGCGAAGGGGAGAAGAACTGTCCCGTCTACTGGTTGGAAGAATTCCACATCACCCAGCCTCGCATCGTCGTGATCATGGGTCAACAGACTCTCGATAAGGTGAACCGCGAACGGGTCGCCGGTATGAAGGAGCTTGTCTGGGATCCGGGAGCCCTGCAAGACTTCACGGCATTCTGCAAAGCTCTGGTGACCCCCGACATCGACGACTCCTTGGACGAGGAACAAGCCAAGGGTGAATTCTGGAAGGCGTTCCGGAACTTGGGCGATTGGTTCCGTGACGAACCGCCGTACTAGAGCCTCCCGCTAGGGCGTCTCACGGGCGTTCAGGCGCTGCATCGGGCACCTGTGCATAGGCTCGCCGGTCACCGGGTATGACTGATACTGAGGACTCCACACGCGAGTCGACCCCGGGAGGGCATACATGGCTGAGAAGAGGCACCTCGTCGTCACGGTCTTTGAGAACGAAGCCGCGGCCATGGCAGCTGCCGAGTGGCTGAAGAAGTGGGAGAGCATGAGCACTGACGTCGACGACCTCAAGTTCGACGCCATGGGAGTCCTCACAGCGGGCGAAGACAGGGAGATCAAGATCCACCGGGTGGGCAGGCGCGACGCCAAAGCCGGGGCGGGGCTGGGTCTTGTCATCGGAGGTCTGGTCGGCGCTCTCACCGCCGGCATCGGGTTGCTCGGCGGCATGGCGGTGGGTGCTCTGGTCGGCGGAGTCGGAGGAGGTCTCATCCACAAGGGCCTCGGGATGTACGAGGGGGATCTGGCCGAGCTTACCGATCGACTCTGTTCGGGCCGGGCTGCGGTCGCCATAGTGGTCGACGAAGCGGACGTGCCGGTCGTGACAGAACAACTGGTGAGTCTGGGGGGACAGACCAAAGTCTACGAGTGCTGTCTGGAAGAACTCGAAAAGGCCGACGAGAAGAGCTAGTCCACCGCGCTCGCGCCCACCGGGCATTCGCGCACCAGCAGGCCGACGGCCTCCACGTGCGGCGTGTGGGGGAACATGTCCACGGGAGTCACCCGCACCACGCGATACCCGTGCTCCTCGAGTTGGGCGATGTTGGGCGCCATCGTCGAGGGGTTGCAGGATACGTAGACGATCCTGGGCGCCCCCAGCTCGCCAACGCGGAAGACGACCCTGTCGCTGAGTCCGGCGCGTGGGGGATCGACCACTATCACGTCCGGCTTCTCCAGCCCTTCAGGCAGTGTGCGACCGCCCTGGGCCAGTTCCCGGAGTACGCGGCGCACATCCCCTTCCACGAACTGGGCGTTCTCGATGCCGTTGAGGCGGGCGTTCTCCCGGGCATCCTCGACGGCGGCAGGCACGGCCTCGACGCCCAGCACAGCCTTGGCTCGGTCTGCCAAGGACAGTCCCATGGACCCGACCCCGCAGTAGAGGTCCCAGATGACTGGGGCGCCGGTCGTGAGGGCGCCGGTCGTGGAGGTGGCGGAAGCACCGTCTCCACAGACCGGCGCGAGCACCTCCCGGGCGACCAGACCGTAGAGGGCGTGGGCCATCAGAGTGTTGGTCTGGAAGAAGGCGTCGACCGACACCTTGAGGATGACGCCCGCGACCCGCTCCCACATGAACGGTCTTCCCCACAAGGTCTCTGATCCCAGGCCCGAGCTGATCTCCGACCTCCCCTCATTGACGGCGTGCACGATGCCCACCACCTGGGGGTGGCTTGCGCGCAGCCGCTCCACCAATCCCTGGGCGTCCGGTAGGTCGGGCGATCTGGTCACCAGGCTGACCAGGACCTCCTTCTCCATCTGGGCGGAGCGCACCAGCAGGTGTCTGGCCAGACCCGAACCGGTCCGAGGATCCCATCCGGGGATGTCTTTCTCCCGCAGCCAGGTCTCCACTGTGCTCCGCACGGATTCGGTCACGGGTCCGAGGAGGTGGCACTCCGTGAGGGGCAGGACCGCGTCCCACCGCCCGGGCGGCCGGAAGCCCACGACGGCGCCGGAGTCGCCCATCCCCACAGCAAAGTCGACCCGGTTGCGATAACGCCAGGGATCAGCCATGCCCAGGGCAGGGAGGAGGTGGAAATCTCTCAGGCCCCCCAGGTGCTCCAGGGATTCGCGTACTTGGCGAGCCTTATAGTCGAGTTGGACCTTGTAGTCCAGATTCTGCCAGGCACAGCCGCCGCAGGCCCCGAACGATGGGCACCGCGCCCCGATGCGGTCCGGGGAGGGCTCGATCAGTTCCAGTAGGCGGGCCTCGGCGTAGCGTTTCTTGATCCTGGTGAGCGACACTCGGGCTACGTCGCCGGGGACAGCTCCGCCGACGAACACCACGAAGTCGTCGATCCTGGCCACTCCCTTGCCGCCGAAGGCCAGGGTGTCGACCGGTAGCTCGAGGATGTCGCCCTTGTGCGGTCTCACGAGTCCAATGCTATCAACAGCTGCGCCCGGATGGCTCCGGCGCTGCGATGTAGTGGGTGTCTTCGCGAGGCTGATCGAGAAGGCGTTCCGCCCTCAATAACGGGCGCAAGTCGCCGGGCGGGTGCATCGCGCGGTATCGCAGACAGGGAATCTATGCCTGCGTCGGCGCCGTCTCGGCGCCGACGCAGGTCACCTTTTCGAAGACCAGCTCCAGATTGCGCTCGTCCACTGCGATCGTGTCGCCGTCGCGGAAGTCGCCTTTGAGGAGGGCCAGAGCCACCTGATCCTGGATCTCCTTCTGGATGAGCCGCTTCAGCGGCCGCGCTCCGTAAGCGGGGTCATATCCCTGCTGGGCCAGGTAAGCCTTGGCGGCGTCGGTGATCTCCAGAGTGATGTGCCGCTCGGCCAGACGCCTGCGCAGCAATCCGAGCTGGATCTCGACGATGCCCTTGATGTCTTCCAGCGACAGGCGGTGGAAGATGATGACCTCGTCCACCCGGTTGAGGAACTCCGGCTTGAAGGTGGCTTGCATGAGTTCTGTCACCCGCATGTCCATCTCGATCTCGGTGATCTCGGGATCGAGGATGAACTGGCTGCCGATGTTGGAGGTCATGATGACTACCGTGTTCTTGAAGTCCACGGTACGCCCATGACCGTCAGTGAGTCGACCCTCGTCGAGGATCTGCAACAGCAGGTTGAATACGTCGGGATGCGCTTTCTCGATCTCGTCGAGGAGGAGGACCGAGTAGGGGCGCCGCCGCACGGCCTCGGTGAGGTAGCCGCCCTCCTCGTAGCCCACGTAGCCGGGCGGCGCCCCTATAAGCCGGGCCACCGAGTGTCGCTCCTGGAACTCGCTCATGTCCACCCGGACCATGGCTTTCTCGTCGTCGAACAGGAACTCGGCCAGCGCCCGGCCCAGCTCGGTCTTACCCACTCCCGTGGGTCCCAGGAAAATGAAACTGCCGCTGGGCCGGTTGGGGTCCTGCAGGCCGGCGCGGGCCCGGCGGATGGCGCTGGCTACCGCTTGGAGAGCGTCATCCTGTCCCATCACCCGCAGATGGAGCCGTTCCTCCATGTGGACGAGCTTTTCCACCTCGCCTTCCAGCAGGCGGCTGACCGGGATGCTGGTCCATTTGGCCACCGTATCGGCGATATCTTCTTCTTCCACCTCTTCCTTGAGCATCTTGACGTCGCGCTGCAGCTCGTTCAGCCGGGTGTTCTCCACCGTCAACTGCCGCTCCGTCTCGGGGATGCGGCCGTAGCGGAGCTCAGCCGCCTTCTGCAGGTCACCTACCCGCTCCGCCCTCTCGGCCTCGGTCTTGGCCTCCTCCATCTGCTCTTTGAGAGCCTGGATCTTGCCGATGGCCTCCTTCTCGGCCTGCCAATGAGCCTTCATGCCGGCCGACTGCTCGCGCTGCTCGGCCAATTCGGCCTCGATGGCCCTGCGCCGTTCTTTGGAGGCGGCGTCCCTCTCCTTGCTAAGGGCGTGCAGTTCGATCTCAAGCTGCTTGATACGCCGCTCGACCTGATCGATCTCAATGGGCATGGAATCGATCTCTATGCGCAAGCGGCTGGCGGCTTCGTCCACCAGGTCGATAGCCTTGTCGGGGAGGAACCGGTCGGATATGTACCTGTGCGAAAGCACGGCAGCTGACACCAGGGCGGAGTCCTGGATGCGGACTCCGTGGTGCACCTCGTAGCGTTCCTTGAGACCGCGAAGGATGGCGATGGTGTCCTCCACCGTCGGTTCTCCGACCAGGACTGGTTGGAAGCGCCGCTCCAGCGCGGCGTCCTTCTCCACGTACTTGCGGTATTCGTCCAGAGTCGTGGCGCCCACCACCCGGAGCTCACCCCGGGCCAGCATGGGCTTGAGCATGTTGGAGGCGTCCACCGCCCCTTCGGCCCCGCCGGCGCCGACGATGGTATGCATCTCATCGATGAAGGTGACTATCTCACCTTCCGAGCCGGCGATCTCCTTGAGGACCGCCTTCAGGCGCTCCTCGAACTCGCCTCGGTACTTGGCCCCGGCCACCATCGCCCCGATATCCAGGGCGATCACCCGTTTGTTCTTTAGACCTTCGGGCACGTCGCCCGAGACGATCCGCTGGGCCAGCCCCTCTACGATGGCGGTCTTTCCCACGCCGGGCTCACCGATGAGGACGGGGTTGTTCTTGGTGCGGCGGCTGAGGACTTGGATCACCCGGCGGATCTCGTCGTCCCTGCCGATCACCGGGTCGAGCCTGCCCCGACGGGCGAGGTCAGTGAGGTCCCGGCCGAAACGCTGCAGGGCCTGGTACTTCTCCTCGGCATTCTGATCCTCGGCCCGCTGCGAGCCGCGGATGTCTTTGAGCACCTGGAAGACAGCGTCCCGGCTGATGCCGTAGCGTCTAAAGAGGTCACCGAGCCAGGCCCTGTTGGCCGCTAGACCCATGAGCACGTGCTCTGTCGAGACGTAGGCGTCGCCCATCTTGTCCGCCTCGGACTGGGCGGCTTCGAGTGTCGCCTGCGTCTCGCGGGCGAGCCCGATCTGGGTGGCCCCGTGCGCAGTGGAGAAGTAGTCCAGACGTTTCTCGAGCTCTGCCCGTACCGCTGCGTGGCTGACACCCACCCGCTCGAGGATAGGGACGGCCAAGCCGCCCTCCTGGTCGAGCAGGGCGACCGCCAGATGCTCCGGTTCGATCTGCGCGTGGCCGCGTTCCAGCGCCAGCTTCTGCGTGGTCGCCAGCGCCTCTTGGGCCTTGAGTGTGAACCTCTCCAACTGCATGTGTATCAGCGCTCCTCGCTTGCCTCGACGCTCCCAAGGGCCAAACGGTAGATACGATATTAACACGCATAAAATCTTATATGATAAGACTCATATCTGTCAAGGCGTGGGCAAGAAAGCTCATCGGGTGGGATCCGGGGAAGAAGGGGACAGCGGACGTTTGCCCGGCTCTTGGAAGTCGCAGCCCGTCGAAGCGACGAGCGAAGAGGGTAGTCGGCCTACTAGAAGCTGGTGCTGGGCGGCCCGATGGTGGGAGGAGTGGTCGTGGGCGGCGCCGTGGTATCCGTGGGCTCGGTGGTCGTCTCGGTGGTGGGGATGGTGGTGGTCGTGGTGCTGCTGGTCGTGGTGGTGCTGGAGGTCGGCGCCACGGCGTACTGACTTTGGAAGAAGGGATTCCATTGCACCATGACCTGAGGTTCGGTGAAGTCCTCCTCGGGGTAGTCACGGTCGGCGTCATACATGAACTTACGCCACATCTCGGCGGGGAAGCTACCGCCGGTGACCTTGATCCCGTGGACGTCGTCCATGGAGACCTGGCCTTCAGGGTGGCCCATCCACACCGCCGTGGACAGGTGAGGGGTGTAACCGCAGAACCAAGCGTCGTACCACTCCGTGGCTGTCCCCGTCTTGCCGGCGCAGGGCCGCTCGATGTCGGCCTTGGTCCCGGTGCCGTGCTTTATGTTCTCTATGAGAAGCTTTGTCACCTCGTAAGCGACGCCGGCGGCGATGGCCTGGGTGCGTTTGGGCTCCGCCTCCCAGATGACGTTCCCGTGCGCGTCCTTGACCCTCAATATGATGGTGGGCTCGATGTGCTCGCCGCCATTCGAGAGCGTGGCATAAGCAGAAGCCATCTCGAGGGGAGAAACCCCGACGGTGAGTCCGCCGAGGGATATCGCCGGATCGGCGTTGAGGGGAGAGGTTATACCCATACGATGGGCCACGTTGACGATCTGCTGCGCCCCGACGTCGAGCGCCATCTGCGCGTAGACCGTGTTGTCACTACGCAGCGTGGCTTGGGCCACGGTCGAGGTGCCGTAGTAGCTGTTACCGTAGGTCTTGACGTCCCAGGGCTCAGGCGCGCCCGGATAGGTGAGCGTGACCGGCATCGATTCGTAGTAGGTATCGTAGGGGTTTATCCCCATCTCGATAGCGGCGGCAAGGACGAACGTCTTGAATGCCGAGCCCGGCTGCCGCCGTCCCTGGGAGGCCAGGTTGAACTTCGAGCTGTCGTAGTCGCTGCCGCCTACCATGGCCCGTATATAGCCGGTCTTGGTCTCGATGCTCACCAAGGCCGCCGAGGGGTCGTCCTTTCGATCGAGGGTGGTGGAGATGGCCTCCATCGCTAACTTCTGGTAGGCGGGGTTGATAGTCGTCTCCACCCGCAACCCGCCCTCGAAGACCCTCTCCTCCCCGAACATATCTATGAGCAGCTTGCGTACGTATGCCACCACGTAGGGCTCTTGCACTTTGGTATACGGCGAGTAGGGGGCCAGTTCGAGGGGCTCGCGCAGAGCCTGGCGAGCCTCATCCAAGGTCACGAACCCTTGGTCGTACATCTTGAGAAGGATCAGGTTGCGACGCGCGAGGGCATCCTCGGGGTGCTTGCGAGGCGAATATGCACTGGGCGCTTGGGGAAGCCCGGCTATGAGGGCGCACTCCGCAAGAGTGAGGTCGACGGGGTCCTTGTCGAAGTAGGTGCGAGCGGCGGCCTCCACCCCATACGCGTTGGAGCCGAAGTACACCGTGTTGAGGTACATCTCCAGGATCTCGTCCTTGGAGTACTTCTTCTCCATCTGCCAGGCGAGCGCCATCTCGTTGAACTTGCGAGAGAACGTGATATCCGTGCGATCGAGGTACATGTTCCCGACGAGCTGCATGGTGATCGTGGAGAAACCCTCGTTCACCCCCTTCGCTTGGATGTTGGTGATCAGGGCTCGCATGAACCCTTCGAAGTCCACGCCGGAGTGCTCGTAGAAGCGTTCGTCCTCGACTGCGACGAGAGCGTGCTTCAAATCGTCGGGCATCGCCTTACCGCTGATGATGGTCCGGTTCTCGACGCCGTGCAGATAGGCGAGCAGGGTCCCGTCCGCTGCATAGACCGCGGTCGTCTCGGCCAGGGAGACCGAGTTCTGGGACTCGAGCGAGGGGATCTCCTTCTCGACGGCGGCCACTGTGTGCAGGCCGGCGCTGAAGAGCCCCGCGAGGACGATGGCCGCGACAAGGGGTATGGCGACGACCACAGCGACTAGGATGATGACATGGCGACGCTGCGCCGCATGGGCGCGCCGTTGTCGCGCGCTCCGTCTCTCTCTACCGACTCTCATGTTCGGTCGCGTCGGCCTCCGTGTGACAGTTGCTCTCTCGGGCGAGACGCTCCGCTCTGGAGAGGTATTCCGCTAGACGTATTCTAGCCGACACTGGGTTCCCCGAGTGCGCGTCACTCGGGGCCCGCCGATCAGACAGTAACCATCACTTGACAATAGAAGACTCAGATTTTATAATGCCATCATGCTAATGTACGTGGATCGAATCTCGGAGGATATGTAATGGGCAAGATCATCGGCATCGACTTGGGCACGACCAACTCGGCCATGGCCGTGTTGGAAGGCGGCGAGCCGACCATCATCCCCAACGCCGAGGGTGGCCGCACCACCCCGTCCGTTGTGGCTTTCACCAAGACCGGGGAACAGCTGGTCGGTACCGTGGCCAAGCGCCAGGCAGTCACCAACCCAGAGAACACCGTCTTTTCCATCAAGCGCTTCATGGGGCGTAAGTTCTCCAATGTGAGCGAAGAGATGAAGATCGTCCCCTACAAAGTAGTCGAAGGTCCTAACGGCGACGTCAGGGTGCAGGTCAAGGACGGCCAGTTCTCCCCGCCGGAGATCTCGGCCAAGATCCTGCAGAAACTCAAGCGCGATGCAGAGGCCTTCCTTGGCACAGAGGTCACCGAAGCGGTGATCACCGTGCCGGCGTACTTCGACGATGCCCAGCGGCAGGCCACCAAAGACGCTGGGATCATCGCCGGTCTGGAGGTCAAGCGGATCGTCAACGAGCCGACCGCTGCCTCCCTGGCTTACGGCCTCGATAAGGAACACGAGCAGACCGTCCTTGTGTTCGACCTCGGCGGCGGCACCTTCGACGTCTCCATCCTGGAGCTCGGCGATGGCGTGTTCGAGGTCAAATCGACGAACGGCGACACCCACCTGGGCGGCGACAACTTCGACAAGGCCGTGGTGGACTGGATCGTGACCGAGTTCCGGAAGGAGAAGGGCGTCGACCTGACCAAGGACCGGCAGGCTCTGCAGCGATTGTACGAAGCGGCGGAAAAGGCCAAAGTCGAGCTCTCGTCGGTGCTCGAGACGAGCATCAACCAGCCGTTCATCACGATGGATCAGAGCGGCCCTCTTCATCTTGAGATGACCCTTTCCCGAGCCAAACTGGAGGAACTCACCCGTGACCTGCTCGACCGGGTGGTCGGTCCTACCAAACAGGCCATGACGGACGCCGGCCTTAAGACCGGCGATCTCGACCAGGTGATCCTGGTAGGCGGCATGACCCGCATGCCCGCAGTGCAGAACAAAGTCCGGGAACTCACCGGCAAAGAGCCGCACAAGGGCATCAACCCGGACGAGGTCGTCGCTCTGGGCGCGGCCATCCAGGGTGGGGTGCTGGCCGGCGAGGTCAAGGACATCATCCTCCTAGACGTGACTCCGCTCTCTCTGGGCATCGAGACCAAAGGTGGCGTCTTCACCCGGCTCATCGACCGGAACACCACCATCCCCACGCGTAAGGGCGAGATCTTCTCGACGGCCGAGGACGGCCAGACTTCAGTCGAGATCCATGTGCTCCAGGGCGAGCGCGACCTGGCGGCTTACAACAAGACTCTGGGTAAGTTCCAGCTCATGGGTATTCCGCCCTCGCCGCGGGGCATCCCGCAGATCGAGGTCACCTTTGACATCGACGCCAACGGCATCACCCACGTCTCTGCGAAGGATCTCGCCACCGGCAACGAGCAAAAGATCGTGATCAAGAGCTCGAGCGGTCTGGGCGACGAAGAGATCAAGCAGATGATGCGCGACGCTGAGATACACGCCGAGGAAGACCGCAAGAAGAAGGAACTGGTCGACGCGAAGAACCAGGCGGAGCATCTGGTCTACTCCACGCGGAAGTCGCTCAAGGACTTCGGCGACAAGGTGGACGGCGCCACTCGGGGCGACATAGAGAACGCCATGAGAGACCTGGAAGAGGCAACCAAGGGCGACAATGTCGATCTCGTCCGGAGCCGGATGAACACCCTGCAAGAAGCGGCCTACAAGCTCTCCGAAGCCGCCTATCAGGCGGCGCAGGCGCAGTACACGGGCAGCGCCGGCGACGGTGGCGCAGCGGGCGGCTCCGAGGGAGCCGGCCCGGGCGCGGCTGAGGACGAGGTCGTCGAAGAAGCCGACTACGAGGTCATCGACGAAGACAAATAGGTGCGAGACCCGTTTGCCCCAGTGTCGGCGGCGGGCGGGCAGCAATAGGCTACTGGGCGACCGGGCCGCACCCTGCAGGAGGCGGGGGCGGCGGAACGAACAAGGAGGTATTGAAATGGCATTGGTACGGTGGGACCCGTTCCGCGATCTGACGGCGCTTCAGGGAGAAGTGAACCGCTTGTTCTCGCGGGCGGGCGGCGGCGACATGGCCGAGCGTCAGTCCTGGACACCCTCGATCGATGTGATCGAGACCGATGACTCCATCAAGCTCAAAGCTGAGCTTGCCGGTCTGGACCCGAACGACATCAGCATAGAGGTCCAAGACAACGTCCTCACCATGAGTGGCGAGCGCCGCTTCCAAGAGGAAGTGAAAGAGGACAAGTACTATCGGATCGAACGGCGCTACGGCTCGTTCAGCCGGTCAATAGCTCTCCCCCAGACCCTGGACGAGAGCAAGATCGAGGCCAAATATGAGAACGGAGTGCTCGAGGTCACGGTGCCCAAAGCTGAGATCGCCAAGCCCAAGAAGATCACGGTAGCCATCGGCGGGGAGACCCAGAACACGGTGGAGGCCACTGGGACCGAGGCCGAGTCGTAGGCGAAAGAATAGGTACGTCGGGGCGGCGGCCGCAGGCCGCCGCCCCGCCCGGCGAGGGCGCTTGGCGGGCTTGACCCGCCAAGCGCGCAAAAGACCGTAGACAGGCGAGAGACGAGAGACAGGCTCATGACTAGCAGCAGAAGGCGTATACCCATCAGCAACAACCCATTCGCGAGCGTCCCCGCGGATCACACCCCCGCGGACATTGCTGCGAAAGCGGGTGCGGGCTCCGCTCACGCGGCCAAGCCGCGGGCGCCCGATGCCGCGCCGTCCGAGAGCGCCGGGCCGGCGCTCTCAGGAAACGGGCCGGATGTCGCTCCTAGGTCCGCCGAACCAGGTGTGTCCTCCGGACCACGGGTGGCGGAGCCGCAGGTGCAGCGTTCTCGGGGTAAGGAACCGCATGCCGCCGATCAGCACGTGGCAGAATTGCAGGCTGCCGAGTCGGTCCTACGCGAGGCACAGGCCGCCCTGGAGAAGGCGACCGAGGAACGGGACACCTTGGCCGAGTCGTTGCTGCGGCTACGGGCCGAGTTCGAGAATTACCGCAGGAGAGCGACGCGCGAACTTGTCCAAGCCCGGGATCGGGCTCAAGGCGAGTTGCTGAGCGACCTGCTACCCGTATTGGACAATCTGGAACGCGCGCTGGACTCGGCCGAGCATCACGAAGAGGGAAAAGTGCTGGGTGGAGTGCGCATGACGCGGGACATGTTCGTGGATCTGCTGCGGCGCTTGGGGGTGGAGGAGATCGAGACCGTGGGCGCCACGTTCGATCCTCAGGTCCATGAAGCCATGCTCCTGCAACCCTCCGATCGAGACGAGGGCACCGTGACCGCAGTGCTGGAGCGTGGATACCGGCAGGGCGAGCATGTTCTGCGTCCCGCCCGAGTGGCGGTATCCTCAGGACCAGGTGCTCCGGGCGCCACAGGTACGACCGGATAGGAGCGGGGCACGGTGGCCACAGGCACGCGTGACTACTACGAGATCCTGGGGGTGAAGAAGTCTGCCTCCCAGGATGAGATCAAGAAGGCCTACCGCAAACTGGCCCGCCAGTACCATCCCGACGCCAATCCCAACGACCCTAAAGCTGAGGAGAAGTTCAAAGAGGTTTCCAGCGCCTACGAGGTGCTCTCCGACGTCGAGAAGCGCAAGCAGTACGACGCCGGGCCTTCGTTCTTCGGGCAGGGACCGCAGCCCGGCGGCGGGTTCCGTGGCTACCAAGGCGGCCAGGCGGCCGGCGGCGACTGGGCCGACCTGTTCGGCAACCTCTTCGGCGGGGCGTTCAGCGGCGGGCAGGGCTTCGGTGGAGCCGGAGGCTACGGCGGCCGCAGACAGGCGCGGGCGGAGCGCGGGGAAGATGTGAGCGTGGCGGTCAAGCTGTCGTTCGACGATGCGCTCAAGGGGGTCACGACGAAGATCGGCGTCCCTCAGACCGTGCAGTGCTCGACCTGTGGGGGTAGCGGGGCTGCGCCCGGGACGGCGCCGATCACCTGCCCGCAGTGCCAGGGACGAGGGGTGATCAGCCAGAGCCAGGGCTTCTTCGCCCTCAGCCAGCCGTGCGGCCGCTGCGGAGGTGTCGGCGCCATCGTGGAGCATCCCTGCCCGACCTGCGGCGGTTCGGGAGTGACCCGCACGCTTAAGAAGTTCACCGTGCCATTGCCCCCCGGGGTGAAAGCGGGCACGAAGATCCGCCTCAAGGGCAAGGGCGAGCCCGGGCGGCGGGGCGGACCCCCGGGTGATCTCTATGTGCTCGCCGAAGTGGGCGAAAGTTCCCTCTTCGAGCGCCGGGGTTCCGACCTGCAGGTGGAAGTGCCGGTCACCATGGTCGAGGCTGCCCTCGGGGCTTCCGTGCGGGTACCCACGCCGGAGGGCAGTGTGGCTCTCAAGGTGCCGGCCGGCACTGAGGATGGTAAGCTTTTGAAACTCAAAGGCAAAGGGGCTCCCCGGCTGGGCGCTTCCGGCAAGGGTGATCTGATCGCGCGGATCAAGGTGCTGACCCCTCAGAACCTGAACAGACACGAGAAGGACCTTCTTAAGAAGTTCGCAGAGTCCCGCCAGGAGGATCCGCGGGCAGACCGGCCGGGCTGGTCTGGCTAACGGGGAGGGCCGGGCGATGACCGTAGTATTCGATCGTGCGGGATAGCAGATGGCGCTTGACGACAAGATGAGGCCCGTGTTCATGATCTCGGTGGCCGCTGAACTGGCGGAGATGCACCCGCAGACGCTCCGCATGTACGAGCGGCGAGGACTCATCCGACCCCGGCGGTCCTCGAAGAGCACTCGTCTCTACTCCCTTGACGATGTGGAGAAGCTTCGCCGCATACAGCAGCTGGTGGCTGAATGCGGTCTCAATCTGGCCGGAGTAGAACGGGTGTTGGAGATGGAGGAGCAACTGGCCGTAATGCAGAAGCGTCTTGACCAGCTAGAAGCTGAGTTTGACCGTCTGACCGCGCAGGCTCAGGAGGAGCTGGAGGCGGTGCATCGCAGCTATCGCAAGGAACTGGTGCCTCTCAGCACCCGGGGTGAGGTCGTGGTCGTGGCCCACCAGCGCCGTGTGAGAAGACCGGGGTCGCGGTAGAGCGTGACCGACGAACTCGCTTACGACGCCCAAGGGCTGGAGCCGGCTGAAAAGCCCGGGAGCGACGAGCTACCCGCCTCTAGGGAGCAGTTCTGCGCCAATCATCCCGGCCGCGCAACCATGGTGACGTGCAGCGCCTGCGGCAAGCCGATCTGCCCCGACTGCATGGTCTACTCCGCTGTCGGAATCAAGTGTGAGGAATGCGCGCGCTTGCCGAAATCGGCCCAGGTGACCCTCAAGAGGAAGCCATTCTGGTGGGCGTTGACGGCGGGATTGTGGGCCGGTACCGCCCTTGGTTTCGCCTATTACTACATCCTGGGGAGCATCGGGTTCTTCTTCTTGTTCTTCTTCGTTGCTGCCGGCATCGGCTACCTAGTAGGCGAGGCCGTGTCGAGGGCTTCCGGCCGCTACCACGGGCTCAAGACTGCGCTGGTAGCATCACTCTCCACGGTGTGGGCCTTCTTGCTGCCGCCGCTGACGGCCGGCTTCATCAGCTACGGCGTGAGCTGGAACTCGGTCGTGTTCGCCCTGTCTGCCCGTGGGGTGATCAACTGGGTGGTCATGGCCTTCGCCGCCTATCTGGCCTGGTCTCGGAACCGCTGAGCCTCGATCGATCGATGTGGTCCTTCCGAAACTGCGAGTCGACCCACAGGACTGGCACTCTCATACATAGAGTGCCAGCCAAAGGGCTGAACAGAGGGGCCGTTTTCCGCTATACTTCCACGGTGATGGATCAGGAGGTCTGGTAGCTTTGCCTACGTACGAATATCGCTGTCTTTCTTGCGAGCATCAATTCGAGCGCTTTCAGCGGATGTCGGACGAACCCGTCAAAGAATGCGAGGTTTGCGGGTCGTCTGTCAGACGGTTGCTGTTCCCCGTGGCCATCCATTTCAAGGGCAGCGGGTTTTACAGCACCGACTACGCGAGGCGGAACGCTCTTGGTGCGTCAGGTACTCACACCGCGAACGGGAGCGGGTCGGAGGGCTCTCCGACTTCGGAGAGTGCCGGCTCCAAGGATGGCTCCAAAGATGGAGCCAAGTCCGCTGAGCCGCAGTCGGGCGCTTCGACCGTTGCCGCTGTGGCCGCCAAGACCGACTGAATCCGTTTCCTCCTGCCACGCCTGGTGGGGATGGAAAGGAACGCGCTTTGATCGGCTTCGGCAGTCCGCGTCCGTTGATCGTGCTCACTAACGATGACGGCGTTCGCTCACCCGGGCTGGCCACTCTGAAATCATCTCTGGATCCGCTGGGCGAGGTCCGCATCGTGGCTCCCGACCAGAACCGCTCGGGGGCCGCGCGGAGCATCACGATGCATTCTCCCCTCTGCGTGGAAGAGGTGGAGCTCACCGACGGCAGCTTGGCCTACAGCACCGACGGCACTCCGGTCGATTGCGTGCGCATGGCAGCCCTAGGCCTGCTCGACCGCGCCCCCGACCTCATTGTCTCCGGGATAAACCTGGGCGGCAACCTGGGTGACGACATCACCTATTCGGGGACCGTGGCCGCCGCCCTGGAGGGCATCATGCTGGACATCCCGGCCATCGCGCTCTCTGCCGAGGGCTACCATCCCGGCTACGATCTTTCGGTGCCGGCTCGCTTCGCGCACCGGCTGGTGTCGGTGATGCTGGCGCGCGGCTTCCCCGCGAAGACCCTCCTCAACGTGAACTGTCCGGACCTCTCCTGGGAGGCCCTGCGGGGTGCGCGCCTGACCACGCTCGGCAAGCGCATCTACGGTGACAAAGTGCAGTATCACGATACCCGAGACGGCCGCCGCCGGTACTACATCTACAACGACGACCTCAGCTACCATCGGGAAACAGGCACCGACTTCGAGGCCATCGCCGGAGGCTGGGTGTCTATCACCCCCCTCCATTTCGACCTGATGTCTCACGAGGCTCTGGATCGACTCCAGGGCTGGGAACAGGATCTGGGTCCCTGGGGAGAGGGTGCGGCTCAGTCAGGCGGCACGGCTGAGACGGGAGAGAGCGTAGGGAAACCCTGAGCGGGCGGCCCTACGAAGCCGTCGTTTTCGACCTGGACGGGACTATCGTCGACTCGGTGGAGCTGATTGTCATCTCCTTCAAGCACGCGATGCGGGAAGTGCTGGGCCAGGAGGTGAGCCGCGGGGAGGCGATCGCCCATGTGGGCAGGCCCTTGCGCGAGCAGATGATGGCCTTCAGCCCAGAGCATGCCGAGGAACTGGTGGCTTCCTATCGGGAGTTCAATCACCGCGAGCACGACCGCATGCTCACTCTGTACGACGGGATCCCGCATCTTCTGGACGGCCTGCAGAGGGCGGGCGTCAAGGTCGGCCTGGTCACCTCGAAGTCGCGGTACACGACACAGATGGCCTTCGATCTGACCGGCATCGAGAGCTACTTCGATGCCACGGTCTGTGCCGACGAAAGCCCAAAGAACAAGCCCCACCCAGATCCGATCCTGCTGTGCCTCGAAGAGATGGGGGTCTCACCCCCGGACGCGGCATACGTGGGTGACAGCCCGGCGGACATCCAGGCCGCCCGAGCCGCCGGTGTCGAGGCCATCGCAGTGGCCTGGGGCGTCTTCGAACTCGATGATCTGACGGCTGAAAAGCCCGACCGGGTGGTCCATACTATCCCTGAACTGATGGAGGTACTGGGGGTCTAGAAGGAGGCGGCGCGGTGCCGGAAGACGACCGGAAAGCAGCCGAGAGGGTGGAGGAACTGCGGGCCTTGGTCCGCCACCACGAATACCGCTACTATGTCCTCGACAGCCCGGAGATCTCCGACGCCGAGTACGACGCCCTCTACCGGGAATTGGAGGAGATCGAGGCGGCTCACCCTGAGCTGCTCACCCCCGATTCTCCCACCCAACGGGTCGGCGGCGAGCCCCTTGCCGGTTTCTCCCAGGTGCGGCACGGCGAGCCCATGCTCTCTCTCGCCAACGCCAAGAACGAGGAGGAGTTACGCGCCTGGCATGCGCGAGCGATCAAGTTGGTGACGGAGGCCGGCGGCGATCCGGCGGGGCTCCGCTTCGTCCTCGAACCCAAGATAGACGGCTTGGCTGTCTCCCTGCGCTATGAGGCGGGTCGCCTGGCGGTGGGCGCGACCCGGGGCAACGGAGAGGTGGGCGAGGATGTCACCAGCAACCTGCGCACCATCCCCGTCGTTCCCCTGGCTATGCTCCCCGCTCCGGCACCGTACCCCTCGGTGGCGGAGGTGCGGGGCGAGGTCTATCTTCCCCTGGCGGCCTTCGCGAGTCTCAACGAGCAGCGGGTAGCGGCGCGTGAACCCACCTTCGCCAACCCCCGCAACGCCGCCGCGGGGTCGCTACGTCAACTGGATCCCCGGGTGACGGCTTCGAGGCCTCTCTCGGCCTGGTTCTACGGCGTCGGATACCTCGAGGGCGTGGAGTTCGCCGGACATCATGACGTCCTCGAGTGGCTGCGAGCGGCAGGTTTCCGGGTCAACCCCGATGTGCGCGTAGTCGTGCAGGTAGACGAGATCGTCTCCGTCTGCAGAGAATGGCAGGAACGCCGCGCCGACCTCGACTACGACATCGACGGGGTGGTGGTCAAGCTCGACGACCGCCGGCTGCAGACCAGCCTCGGGGCTGTCGGGCGCGACCCGCGCTGGGCCGTGGCCTACAAGTTCGCTCCCACCACCGCTCAGACCCGGCTCATCGCGATCCACATAAACGTGGGCCGGACCGGAGTCCTCAACCCCTGGGCGGAACTGGAGCCCGTGCAGGTCGGCGGGGTGACCGTGGAGAAAGCCACCCTCCACAACGAGGACGACATCAGGCGCAAGGACCTGCGCCCGGGCGACATGGTCGTCGTGCAGCGCGCCGGCGACGTGATCCCCCAGGTGGTCGTCCCCCTGACCGACCTGCGCACGGGTGCGGAGCGGCCTTTCCGCATGCCCGCCGAGTGCCCTTCCTGCGGGACACCGGTGGTCAGGGCCCCCGGAGAGGTGGCGGTGCGCTGCCCGAACCCGGACTGCCCGGCCAAGCGGGTGGAAGCCGTCAAGCACTTCGTCAGCAAGGGGGCCATGGACATCGAAGGGGTGGGCGACAAGCTGGCGGAGCGGCTGTTGGAACTGGGAATGATCGGCGACGCCGCCGACCTCTTTCGATTGGAGGCGGACAGGCTGGCGGTGTTGGAACGGTTGGGAGAGAAGTCGGCTGCCAACCTCGTGGCTGCTATCGAGGACTCCAAGAAGCGCCCGCTGGCCCGCGTCGTCTTCGCGCTGGGCATCCCCCACGTGGGCGCGGAGAACGCGGATCTCTTGGTGCGCCGGTTCGGGACCATGGCCGCTCTGCGGGAAGCCTCGGTGGAGGAGATCGGCGGGACGCCGGGGATGGGGCCCATCATCGCCGAGAGCGTGTGGCAGTACTTCCGCGACCCGCGCAACCTCGATCTGATCGCCCGGTTGGAGACAGCCGGTGTGACCATGGCGGCCGAGCCGGCCGGCGGAACCGGGCCGGCGGAGGCCGGCGGTATCCCGACCGTCGGGCCGCTGGCAGGTAAAACCCTGGTCCTCACCGGCACTCTGCCGACCTTGACCAGGGAGCAGGCTACCGAACTCATCGAGGCGGCCGGTGGGCGGGTCAGCGGATCAGTCACCTCCAAGACCGACTATGTGGTGGTAGGGGAGAGCCCGGGCTCCAAGGCTGCGAAGGCTCGGGAATCGGGCGTAGTCCAGTTGGACGAGGAGGGGCTGCGGACCCTGCTCGAAGCTAGTCAGGCTGGATAGGGGTGAGGACGAGCCTTTCTCCGTCGGCGACCGCTTCGAAGACTCGGAGCACTCGAGGGCGGCCTCCCTGGTCTCTCTCCATGTGGATGATCAGGGGTTTGATCATCTGCAGGTGAGAGGCCGTCTCCTTCTTCATGGCCAACCAGTCCCCGAGCGTGGCCTCGGGGTCGGGTGTCGATACCGTCGCCAGTCCGGATGCGCCCTCGGCAAGGGTCTCGAGGAACGCGGGGCCATCCCGGCGGACCAGGTCGCGAGCTATGACCCAATTCGGCTTCATCTCGGCCGCTCTGCGGAACACCGTGACCCGGGCCGGGGTGCCGTGCTTCGCCTGTGAGCTGCACCATGAAGGACCGGTCGCGGAGGGCGGGCAGTTCGACCTCCCCGTCGTCGACCACGACGAGCCGCCGGTCGCGAGGCAGGAATTCGATGAGGGCGTTGAGTAGAGTGGCCTTTCCCACGCTGGGACCGCCGCTGACGATCAGGCTCCGGTTGAGTCCCAGACTGCCATTGAGATAGCGGGCGTAATAGGGGTTCACCGTGTTGTTGTCGACCAGGCTGCGGAGCGGCACGTTGAGCACGCGATGCTCCCGGTCGCTCGCGGCCGCGGCGTACATGACCGAGGTGGCAGCTTCCAGAGAGGGGGCTCGATTGAGCTGATAGGAGTCGTACGCATGGACCACGGCCTGGAGGATCTGGACGACGAGCATGAGTTGAGCCCGTTCTTCGTCGGGAGGATCGATCTCGCGGATGAGATCGTCGGCGAGTCTCCGCAGCCGGTCCTCGTAGGCTGTGAGTATGCGATCGAAAGTGGGCACTATGGCTCTCCCGTCGTCTCGGGATGGTCCGATTCTACTCGGTCGCCGGGTCTGACGCCACGGTCTGGGCAAGAAGTGCGCCGTCGGGTACGCTGTTCTGCGGCGATTCGGCAGCGGGGGGAGACTGGGGCACGGTGCGATGTTGTTCTCCAATTGTGCATAATGTATGCTTACAAACGGCGTTTTGGGAGAGTTGACATGGAGTTAGAGCAAGTGAAAGAAGCGGTCCAGCAAGCGGCGAAGGACGGAGTGCTCACCTGCCACGACGCCCGCGCCCTTGCCGAAGAGCTGGGAGTGGACTACAGCTTGGTCGGCCAGGCCTGCAACGAGGCCGGTATCAAGGTCCGCGTCTGCGACCTGGGCTGCTTCTAAAGGAATCTGGCCCCTGCAGCTCTCTCCCCTAGGTAACGACCGTCTGGAGGAACGGGGATGAGAGGAGTCGCGAAGATGAGAACGAGGCCGTCGGGCCGGAATCTTTGGCTCGCCGCGATAGTGGCGCTGGCGGTCGCTCTGGCCGTGGCCATGGCTGTGGCGGGGTGTGGCGGGGACGAGGAGACCACCACCACAGCGCCTGCCCAGTCGAGCACGACCGCGGCGCCTGAGACCACGACGACAGCCTCTGAGACCACGACCACGGTCGCCAAGTCCGATCTGGTATTGGCCTCGACCACGTCGACCCAGGACTCGGGTCTTTTCGACGTTCTGATCCCGGCGTTTAGCGAGGCCTATCCGCAGTACACCGTCAAAGTCGTCGCGGTGGGCAGCGGCGAGGCCCTGAAACTGGGTGAGACGGGCGACGCCGACGTGCTTCTGGTCCACTCACCAGCCGCCGAGGAAGAATTCATGGCCAACGGCTACGGGGTCGATCGGAAGGCGGTCATGTACAACGACTTCATCATCGTGGGTCCTGCGGCCGACCCTGCCAAGGTCAAGGGCATGACCGATGCCTCGGATGCCTTCACGGCTATAGCTGAAGCCCAGGCTCTCTTCTACAGCCGCGGTGACGACTCCGGCACCCACAACAAGGAGAAGGCGATCTGGAAGGAAGCAGGCATAACGCCCTGAGGGCGATTGGTATCAGGTCACCGGGCAGGGTATGGGAGAGACCCTCACCATCGCCGACCAGAAGAGCGGCTACACCTTGGCCGACCGAGGCACTTACCTCTCGAAGAAGGATGCGCTTGCGCTCGAGATCCTGGTGGAGGGAGATAAGGCGCTCTTCAATCAGTATCACGTGATCACGGTGACAGAGGCAAAGAATGTACAGGGCGGTAACGATTTCATGAACTGGATCGTCTCCCCACCGGCGCAAGAGCTCATCGGCTCGTACGGCGTCGAGGAGTTCGGCCAGCCGCTGTTCGTCCCTAACGCCGGCCAGGTCGAGTAGGGCATACGGCAGAGTAAAATGGGGGCGCCTCGCCAGAAGGCGAGGCGCCCCCTATTCTTCGCGAGGGCGAGACTCAGTTGGGCATCTTCTGGGATTCGATAAAGCAAGCCGTCGTGCTGCTCTTCACCGGTGACGCTTACGTCTACGAAGTGATGTGGATGTCGCTTCGCGTCGCGGGCACCGCTACCCTTTTCGGCATGGCGGTAGGCATCCCGATAGGCTCCTGGCTCGCCCTCAAGCGTTTCTGGGGGTGGGGGGCGGCGGCGGCCGTCCTCAATGTGGGGCTCATGCTCCCGCCGGTGGTCGTCGGGCTCTTTGTCTTCCTGCTCCTGTCCCGCCAGGGACCGCTCGGCCCGCTGGGCCTGCTCTACTCGCCCACGGCCATGATCATCGCTGAGTTCTTCATCGCCGCTCCCGTCATTGCCGCCATAACTATGGGAGGGGTGGCCTCGGTCCCAAAGGACGTGCGGCTGCAGGCCATGGGCCTGGGCGCATCCCGCTGGCAGAGCACGTGGCTCGTGATACGCGAGGCCCGCATCACTCTTCTGGCGGGGATCGTGGCCGGGTTCGGGGCGGCAATCAGCGAGGTGGGGGCAGTCATGATGGTCGGAGGCAACATCTCGATAGGCGGCCACAACCTGACCGGCACGATGACCACAGCCGTCATGGCTCAGGTGCGTCAGGGCGATTACGCCATGGCCATGACCTTCGGCCTCATCCTCCTATTGCTGGCATTCGTGATCACCTTCGCACTCACTCGTACGCAGCAGGGGATCCGCCGGCGCTGGCTGCAGTCGTGACAGGACAGTCCGCCGGGGAGGCAGGATCGGGAGCGGAGTCGGCACCGGTCGCTATCGAAGCCGGGGGTCTTCTCAAGAGATACGGCGAGCGGACGGTCGTCTCGGTGGAGTCACTGCAGGTCTTCGAAGGCGAGGTGCTCGCCATACTGGGGCCCAACGGCGCCGGCAAGACCACACTCTTCCGGCTCCTCGCTCTGTTGGAACGGCCCGACGCGGGATGGGTGGCTTACTCTGGCGAGAGGGTCGGGATTCACGACCTGGCGGCCCGGCGGCGGACCGCGGCCGTGTTTCAGCGTCCCCTGCTCTTTCAGGGCACGGTGGAGGATAACGTCGGCTTCGGCCTCCGCTTCCGCCGGCTCCCACGCAAGGACGTCAAAGCAAAGGTGAGCGCAACATTTGAGCTCATGGGCATATCCGGTCTGGCCGGCGCCGACATGCGCACTCTTTCCGGAGGGGAGATGCAGCGGGTGGCTCTGGCCCGGGCCCTGGTGCTCGAACCGGACATACTCTTTCTGGACGAGCCGACCAGCAATCTCGACGTGCACGTTCGCCGCCGCTTCCGGGAGGACTTGAGGAGAGTGGTCGACAGTCTCGCGGCTACGGTGGTCATCATCACGCACGAGCACAACGAAGCGTTGGCACTGGCTCGTCGGGTGGCCGTGATCCAGGACGGGTCGGTAGTACAGATCGGCACGCCGGAGGACGTCTTCACTCACCCGCAGAACGCCTTTGTGGCCGATTTCACCGGGGCTGAGACCATCTGGCACGGGAAGGCGGAGGAATGCCGCGACGGATTGTGCATCGTGAGGACCCTGGCCGGCGTCCGGGTGGAAACGGTCGCGGACGTGGACGTGGGAGGGTCGGTGGTCCTGGCCATCCGGCCCGAGGATGTGGCGCTGGAGTCCGCGAGTCCGGCCTCATCCCCGCCGGCCACCAGCGTGCGCAACCGGTGGTGCGGGCAGGTCGACAGCGTGACCCCGGCCGGCCCTCTGGTGAGGGTGGTGGTCAGACTCGACTGCGAGCCAGGGATAACGCCCGTCTTCGGGGGCGAAGGTGAGGTAATCTCTCTCATCACGCGGGCGTCGGCCGAAGAGCTGGGGATCGAGGCCGGACGGCGGGTGACGGTCGGCGTGAAAGCCACGGCGCTGCACGTGCTCGCGGGCTGAGAGAGGACTTGAGAAAGACCGGAGAAGGACGGCTTTCGGCGCGAATGACTACGGATATGACTGAGGATATGAGTGGAAGGGGCGGCGCGACTGGGGGTGGCCCGAGGGGCGGGGACGTCGAGCCCGGCGGAGAAATACGGGGGACGCTGTTCTGGCAGCCCTACCGGTCGGACGTGACGCTGGCCCTGCTGGCCGGAGGGCTGTCCACGCGCATGGGAGAAGACAAGGCGGTCGCCCCCTTCCAGGGCGGCACTCTGCTCGAGTGGATGCGGGATCTGACCGCTCCCCTCTTTCCGCACGTGTTCGTGGTCACGCGGGATCCTTCTCGGTTCCATGCATTGGGCATCCCGGTGGTCAACGACGCCCTCCCGGAAGGGGGCTCGGCCGTGGGTGTCTACACCGCGGTTCTCGCTTCTCCCACCGAGCGCGTCATCTGTCTTGCCTGCGACATGCCTTTCGTCACCCCCCGGCTGCTGTGGGAGCTGGCCGACCGGTCTGCCGGTTTCGACGTCTTCGTCCCGCGGCACGGCGACTACCTGCAACCTTTGTGCGCCGTCTACAGCAAGCGGACCCTGGATGCCTATCGGGAGTTCATCGTCTCCGGGGGTAGGCGAATATTCGACATCTACCCCGACCTCAACACCGGCTACCTGGACATGGACGACGGCCGCCACGGCGACCCCGAGAAGCTCTTCATGAACATGAACACGCCCATGGACTTGGAGGCCGCCCGGCAGGCGCTGAGGGAGAGCGGAGAAGGGGGCTGGCGCGCGGCGCTCCAGCCCCGCATCCAAGCCTTCATGGACTCGTGCCCTCTTCCCGCAGTGTCCTTCATCGGCAAGAAGAAATCGGGCAAGACCACGGTGGTCCTCGGTGTCCTCGAAGAACTGCGCAGCCGGGGCTACCGGGTCGCGGTCCTCAAGCACGACACCCACGGCTTCGATGTCGACATCCCCGGCACCGATTCCTACCGCTTCCGCGAGATGGGGGCGGAAGTGGTCGGCATCTCGTCCCCCGACAAGTACGTGTGGGTGAACGGCTGCGAGAGGGAGCATCCTTTGGGCGAGCTGGCCCGCCAGATCCGGGAGCCGGTCGATCTGATCATCACTGAAGGGTTCAAGCGGCAAGACGCTCCCAAGATCGAGGTGTCCCGCCGGGCAAGAAGCACCGAGCTCGTCGGCACCCCCGACGAGCTGATAGGCATCACCAGCGACCAGGAGTTTCCCGACTATCCGGTCCCGCAGTTCGCACTGGATGATTTCCGCGGATTGGCCGACCTGATAGAAAGGCGTATACTTGCACGAGTATAACGCTCGAGGTCTCTAGCGAAGGGTGCTCTCAAGTGAATCCGCCCATGGGCCAGATCGTCGATTATCTCCGACTCTCTGTCACCGACCGCTGTAACTATCGCTGTGTCTACTGCATGCCGCCGGAGGGGGTGCCGTTCAAACCTCACGACGAGATGCTCTCGTACGAAGACATGGCCTTCTTCGTACGCGCGGCCGTGCAGATGGGCATCTCCAAGGTCAGGGTCACCGGAGGCGAGCCGCTGGTGCGTCGCGGCCTTCCTGACCTGATCGGGCTGCTCCGCGACATCCCGTGGATCCACGATATCTCTCTCACCACGAACGGTGTGCTGCTCCCCCGTTTCGTCGAGGACCTCAAGACGCGGGGTCTCGACCGGGTGAACATCAGCCTCGACTCCCTCGACTCGGATCGTTATCGACGTCTCACCCGAGGCGGATCGCTGGAGGCGACTCTCGCCGGGGTCGAAGCGGCCTTGCGCTCCGACTTGAGCCCGGTGAAGCTGAACGTGGTCATGATGCCGGAGTTGCTGGCCGAACTCCCCGACTTCGTCGCCTTGACCAAAGACCGGCCTCTTCATGTGCGCTTCATCGAGTGGATGCCGGTGGGAGGCTGCGGTCCGCGCTCGACCAGCGAATCGCTGACCAAGGACCAGGTCATGGCTGCGCTCCAAGAGCTTGGGGCGGACGGATCGGGTGCGCTGGAGCCGGTCGCTTCTCCCGGCGGTTGGGGCCCGGCCCGCTACTACCGCTTCCATGGACACCGAGGGCACCCTGGGCTTCATCGGCTCGGTGTCCGACCACTTCTGCGGGGAGTGCAACCGCCTGCGCCTGACGGCTGATGGACGACTGAAGAACTGCCTCTTCTCGTGCTGAGGAGATCGAGGTCAAGAACGCCGTGCAGAACCGGGATGAAGACGCGGTCTTGGCCGCGATCGAGGAATCGCTGGAATGTAAGACCTTCGACAAGAACGTGCTGCCGGGCCGCACTGCCCGGGGGATGTCGCAGGTCGGGGGCTGAGATGGACGAGCCTCGATTGACCCACGTCGACAGCGCGGGCGACGCCCGGATGGTCGACGTGGGCGGCAAGGAGCCCACCCGGCGCGTGGCCCGGGCGGGCGCGCGCGTCTGGATGGCGCCGGCCACCATGAGCCTACTCCGGCAGCAGGCCCTGCCCAAGGGTGACGTCCTGGCAGTGGCCAAAGTGGCCGGCATCATGGCGGCCAAGCGCACCTCGGAGCTGGTGCCGCTCTGCCACCCGCTCGGTCTGACCCAGGTCGACCTGACTTTCACCGTGTTGGAGCAGGAGTCCCGGGTGGACATAGAGTGCGTGACCCGGACGGAGGATCGCACCGGGGTGGAGATGGAAGCTCTCACCGCCGCGGCCGTGGCGGCCATCACCATCTACGACATGTGCAAGGCGGTGGATCGAGGCATGGTCATCGGCGATATTCGCCTGCTTGAGAAGACGGGCGGCAAGGAGGACTACGTCCGGGCGGAGAACGCGGCAACGGCGGCCCCTGGACCGATCGCGGTCGCTCTCGACTCCACGCCCCCGGCTGCCGCCGACTCCACGCCTACGGCTGCCGTCGACTGCGTGGCCGTCGGTGCTCCCGCCGGGACGGTCGTCGCGGTGAACGTAAGTGAGGCGAAGGGCGAGCGTAAGAAGCCTGTGCCGGAAGTCATCCTGCGGCCGGAGCACGGCATCGAGGGCGACGCGCACGCCGGGACCTGGCACCGGCAGGTCAGTCTGCTGGCGCAGGAATCCATCGACAAGATGACCGCCCAGGGCCTGGACGTGGGCCCGGGCGACTTTGCCGAGAACATCACAGTGTCCGGGGTGGAAGTAGCTGCATTGCCCCTCGGTACCACCCTCGATCTGGGGGGATCGTTGGTGGAAGTGACCCAGATCGGCAAGGAGTGTCACACCCGCTGCGCCATCTACCAACAGGCCGGAGACTGCGTCATGCCCCGCGAAGGCATATTCGTCCGTGTGCTTCGGGGGGGCCGTGTCGCGCCGGGCGACCCGATCCGGGTCCGCGCCTGGGGTCTTGGCGATCAGGGTGCCGGCGACCGCGGGTCCGGCGACCGCACAACCGGTGACGTGGGGGCGGGCTCGTGACCCGCGCAGCCGCGACCGGCTCTGGTGAGCGCGGCCCCATCCGCGCGGCCGTCGTGACGCTGAGCGACAAGGCCAGCGCCGGCCTGAGAGCCGACGCCTCGGGGCCCGTGCTGAAGGAGTTGCTCGAAGGGCTGGGGGCAGTGGTGACCGGCCCCTTCGTGGTGCCCGACGAGCAGACCCAGATACAGCAGACGCTCATCGATCTCGCGGATAATGGAGACCTGGATCTGATCCTCACCACGGGGGGTACCGGGCTTGCTCCCCGCGATCGGACTCCCGAGGCCACCCGGGCGGTGGCCGATCGCCTCGCCCCGGGATTCGCGGAGGCCATGCGCGCCGCCTCGCTATCCGTGACCCCACACGCCATTCTGAGCCGGGCGACGGCCGGCGTGCGCGGGAAGACTCTCATTATCAACATGCCGGGGAGTCCCAAGGCCTGCCGGGAGCATTTCGCGGTGATCGCTCCCACCCTGGACCATGCGGTGGAGACTCTGCGGGGGGAAGCGTTCGAGTGTGCCTCGCCGGGAGGTTCGGCCTAGGGCGGTCTACCCTGGCGGGTCGCCCGCTACGGTGTCGCCTGCTCGGGGTGCGCCTGCTCCGCTTTGTGCTGCTTAGCCCGGTAGAGGCTGGCGTCGGCCTCCTGCAGCAAGACCTCGGATTCGACCCCGTCCTCGGGGCAGGCGGACACGCCGAAGCTGATCTGGAGACTGGTGAACGACCGGCCCAGTTTGAACCGGGTCTTGGACACCGATTCGGCGATCCTTCGCCCCACCATCTGGATGGCGTTCTTCTCGGCCTCCGGCATCAGGACCAGGAATTCATCTCCACCGAACCGGCAGGGGATGTCCACGTCCCGGACGTTCATCTGCATGAGCGTCCCCAAGTGCTTGAGGGCTGAGTCGCCAGCCGCGTGCCCGAAGGTGTCGTTCACCCACTTGAGGTTGTCGAAGTCGAGCATCAGAAGAGCGAAGGGATGGCGGTAGCGCTTGTAGAGCTCCACGTGCCGTTCCAGTTCGTGCTCCATGAACCGGCGGTTGTGCAAGCCGGTCAGAGGGTCGGTGTGAGCCAGGCGGTCGAGTTCGGTGCTCGACTGCTCGTGGTAGGCCTCAGCGGCCGAAGCGAAGATCTGGTGCAAACCCCGGCGCAGGATGCGGACCAACTCAAGCACCTCTTGATCCTGATGGCGCATGTTCTCCGACAAGCGGGCCCAGATCGCGTCCTCGAGCGTGTCGAGGCTGTACGCCAGGGACCCGATCGTCCCGCGCTCGCCGCCCTGCAGCAGGCCCAGGCTCGCGGCCTGAGTGTAGTAGAGACCGCCGGCCTCGAACTGGGTGAGAGTCGTCTCGTCGGCCAGGCAGTTGCCCAATCCTTCGATAAGCTCCACTGACGTGCGGATGCTGTCCTGGGTGGGGAATCGCTCCAGGGCGTCGAGGTCGTCGATCTGACTGATCAGACGGCTGAGCCAGCTCTTGGTGATGTCGAGCTTGTGCTGGTCGAGGATACGCCTGGCCTTTTCCAGGACTGCGCCCGGTTCGGTCACCGCGTTGGGTCCCCCAGGATCGCCTACCCTTTGCACTGACTAACCTCTTCGCTCAGGATATAAATATGCACTCATCTTATAACTTCTTTGCCCAAAGGCGCAAGCCCGTGTCCCGTATCCTCTGTTAGTATCTCGGTTGGAACTGGGTATATGTTTAGTGCGCACAGATGGTAGGCGCGAGCGCCTTGGAGGCCGCGTGAGAATAGGATTCGACGCCAGAGCGATACGTTACCGAGGCATTGGGACCTATTCCCGCAACTTGCTCAGCCAATTCGCGGTTTCCGATATCGAGTTTGTCGTCTTCTGTCAGGACGGGGAGAAGGACACCATACCCCTCGCCGACTCCTTCACCCTGATATCCGCCAACATGAATCCCCTGGCGCGGCACGGGCGGGCGCCGTTCAGGAACCTGGTGGAGAAGAGCGGAGTGGATCTCTTGCACGTGCCCAGTTCTTGGGCGCCCACTCCGTTACCGGTACCTCTCGTTGCGACCGTCCACGACGTGACGCCGCTCCTCTATCCGCGTAGCCTGCCCCGGGTTCTGCGCCTCCGCTACAAACGGCAACTCGGACATACCCTGCAGGAGGCTCGCCGGATAATCACCGTCTCCCAGATCTCTTTCTCTGCTCTCAGCGCGTACGCCGGAGTGGACGCGGCGAAGGTGAGGGTCATCCACAACGGTGTGTCCGAGAGATTCCGGCTCCAGACCGCTCCGGAGACTCTGCTTGCTGTACGGCGCCGCTACGCGCTGCCCGAGAGGTTCGTCTTCTGGGTGGGCGACTTCCGCCCCGAGAAGAACCTGGCCTTCTTGATCCAGGCCTGGGCGCGGCTGCAGAAGAAGCTGCCGGAGCCCTTGCCTCTGGTGCTGGCAGGAGCGCAGACAGGGGATTTCCAGAAGCTCAAGAAAGAAGTCGACCGGCACGGGCTCGACGGGGCGGTGCTGTTCCCGGGCTTCATCCGCGACGACGACCTACCAGCCTTGTATTCGGCGGCCACCGTGTTCGTGTTCCCGTCACTCTACGAAGGTTTTGGCCTGCCTCCCCTGGAAGCCATGGCCTGCGGCACGCCGTGCGTTGTGTCGAACTCCTCGTCCCTGCCCGAGGTGACCGGCTCCGCTGCCTTGCTGTTCAACCCCACTTCTCTGGACGACTTCGAGAGTTGTATGCTCCGGGTCCTCAGTGAGCCCGATCTCTACGAAAGGTTGCGGCAGGATGGGCTCAGACAGTCGGCGCTCTTCCCGTGGAGCAAGGCGGCCGCTGAGACTCTCGAGGTGTACCGCGCCGTGTGGGACGAGGTGCGGACCTCCACGCCCCGGGGCTGACGCGGTCTTCAGGCGGTGAACCTACGGCTGACGCGAGTGAGTAGGTGACTTTGCTTCTTCTTTCACAACCACTGTGCTAGACTCGGCCGTTGTCCGGATCGTCGGGCGACACCGGACGCGGTGGGGAAGCGCGTAGCGTGAGAGGCGCGGTGAGCGGGTCTTCAGAGAGAGCGGGTGTTCCCCTGGTGGCCGTTCCCCGGCTGGCCGGCTACCTCCGGCTGCTGCGTCGCCTCGATGATCAGGGGACCAGAACGGTCTCCTCCCGCGAGATGGCCGATCGACTGGGAGCCAATGCAGCGCAGATCCGCAAGGACTTGAGCTACTTCGGCGAGTTCGGAGTGCGGGGCGTCGGCTACGACGTACGGTTTCTCATCTCCGAGCTATCCCGCTGCCTCGGCGTCGACCGGGAGTGGAACATGGTGATCTTGGGAGCCGGGCAGTCGGGTCCGGCCTTTGTCCGTCACGCCGGGTTCGGCGTCGATGGTTTCCATTGCGTGGGCGTGTTCGACGTCAGCCATAGCGCTGTGGGACAGCGGGTCGGCGACCTGACGGTGAGACCCATCAGTGAGGCTGTGGACGCCATCCGCGATCGCAGGGCGCAGATCGCGGTGCTCGCGGTGCCGGCAGAGGCGGCGGCGGACGTAGCAGCGCTTGCAGTGGAAGGAGGGGTCAAAGGCATCCTGAACTTCACTCCGGCGCGGCTCCCGGCGTTCGCTGGCGTGTTCGTGCATCAAATCGACCTTTCCACGGAGCTTTCAGTGATCAGCTTCCATCTGTCCCAGGGTGGCTCTCCCGAGGGTGTCAGGTGCCAGGACGTGTCGCCCCCGGACGCCTCTGCGGCGGCCCGGCAGTGATGAAAGACCTGCGCGACTTCATCAGGCTTCTTCGCGACCGAGGGCAGGTAGCCATCGTGGACGCGCCGGTCGACCCCATCCTCGAGATCACCGAGATCGCAGACCGGGTGGTCAAGGCGGGAGGTCCCGCCCTCCTCTTCACGCGCCCGAAAGGTCACACGGTGCCGGTGTTCATCAACCAGTTCGGCAGCGACGAGCGTATGTGCCTGGCCTTGCGCTCGGGATCATACGACGAGCTGGCGGCCCGGGTGGAGCGGCTGACCTCCCTGGAAGTGCCCGGTTCGACGTGGGAGAAGCTGAAGGCTCTGGCGCGGCTGAAGGAACTGGCTTCGGTGCAGCCCCAGATAGTGAAGACCGGGGCTTGCCAGGACGTGGTCCTCACCGGCGATCAGATAGATCTGGACGCTCTGCCCATCCTGCAGTGCTGGCCTCTGGACGGAGGGCGCTACATAACCCTGCCGCTGGTGTTCACGCGTCATCCGCGGACAGGCCGCCGGAACGTCGGTATGTATCGGCTTCAGGTCTACGACAAACGCACCACCGGTCTGCACTGGCACGTGCACAAGGATGCCGCCGAGCATTACCGGGCCACGGAAGGCCGCATGGAAGTGGCGGTAGCCATCGGCACCGACCCGGCGCTGACCTACGCCGCCACTGCACCCCTGCCGGCGATGATCGACGAGATGACGTTCGCCGGTTTTCTACGCGACAAGGCGGTGGATCTGGTCCCCTGCCGCACGGTCGACCTGCAGGTCCCGGCCCACGCGGAGTTCGTGCTGGAGGGCTACGTGGATCTGGAAGAGTCCCGGGTAGAGGGACCTTTCGGCGACCACACCGGCTACTACTCCCTGGCCGATCGATATCCGGTCTTCCATCTGACCGCCCTAACCCACCGGCGCGATCCCGTCTACTCAACCACCATAGTGGGCGAGGCGCCGATGGAGGACACCTATCTGGGCAAGGCCACCGAGCGGCTCTTCCTGCCCCTCATGCGGGTCACTCTTCCGGAACTGGTGGATATGGACCTGCCGAAAGAGGGCGGCTTCCACAATTGCGCCTTAGTATCGGTGGACAAACGTTATCCCTTGCACGCGCGCAAGGTGATGCACGCGCTCTGGAGTGCGGGGCAGATGCAGTTCTGCAAGTGCATCGTGGTCCTGGACGCGGACGTCGACGTGCACGACTACGCCCACGTGGCCTGGCGGGTGTTCAACAACGTGGACTGGAAGCGCGACGTGATGGTGGTGGACGGCCCGCTGGACGTGCTCGATCATTCAGCCCCGCAGCCGCTGTGGGGGGCAAAGATCGGCATCGACGCTACCAAGAAGGGCCCGGCCGAGGGCCACGAACGTGAGTGGCCGCCCGATGTGGAGATGTCGGAGGAAGTGAAGGCGCGGATCGACGCGATGTGGCCGGGGCTGAAACTGGGCTCGTGGGCCGGTAGCGGCCCGGCGCCGCGATCGCGTGACGGCGCCGGGAGTGGCCGCGAGGCCGCCGGCGGCGCAGGGAGCGGGACGGCTACCGGCACCGCGGGCGGCGGCGCAGCGCGCGGGGTGCCAGGCGATGTCACGGTCGGTGACGGGACGACCTCCGGCCAGGCGGGTCCTCCGGGAGGCTAGGGTGCCGGCGTGCTCATAACCTACGCTCGGCGCTTCGCCAGTCTAGTGAAGTTCGAGCATTCTATCTTCGCTCTGCCCTTCGCCTACGCGGCGGCTTTCCTGGCCGAGATGAGCGTTCCCGGCTTCTGGCGCATGTTCTGGATCACGGTCGCCATGGTGGCCGCGCGCAGCTTCGGCATGGCCATCAATCGGCTGATCGACGCCGAGATCGATGCGCGCAACCCGCGCACGGCTGGAAGGGAGATCCCGGCGGGACGGCTTAGGCGCTGGCAGGTATGGCTCTTCGCCTTGGCCTCATTGGCGGTACTCGTCGTGGCTACGTTCAACCTGCCGGTCATCACCCGGTATCTGTGGCCGCTGGTGGTCATCCCCATGGTCATCTATCCGTACACCAAGCGATGGACCTGGCTCTGCCACTTGGTGCTCGGCCTCGCCGACGGCCTGGGGCCGGTCGGCGCCTGGGTGGCGGTAACCGGCAAGGTAACCTGGGAGCCATTCGTGCTGGGTGCCGGCGTGGGTCTGTGGATCGCCGGTTTCGATGTGATCTACGCCTTCATGGACATAGACGTCGACCGCGCCCAGGGACTGCATTCCATCCCGGCGGATCTGGGCGAGCGGGCCGGGCTGTGGAGCACTCGGGTATTCCATCTGCTGGCCATCGTGCTGCTGGCGCTCACGGGCTACGTCCAAGGAACGAGCTACGTCTACTACCTGGGTGTAGCGATCTGCGCCGTTCTTCTCTCCTATGAGAACTGGCTGATGCGCAAGGCCGACCTGCAGAAGGTGGGGGTGGCCTTCATGACCATGAACGGCATCATCAGCGTGGTGTTCCTGTTCTTCACTACCCTCAGTTTCTTCGTTCCATGAGCGACCGGGGGAAGGTTGACGCGGCTCCGGAACCCGGCAAAGTCCGGCAGATGTTCGACGGTATCGCCGGGTCCTACGACCGTCTGAACGACCTGATGACCGCGGGGCTCCACCACCGCTGGCGGGAATTCGGGGTGATGCTGGCCGGAGTGGGTCCGGGAGCGGAGGTCCTGGACGTCTGCTGTGGTACAGGCGACTTCGCCTTCGCCCTGCGGCGGGCTGTGGGCCCCGGGGGCCGGGTGGTCGGACTGGACGTCTCGGAAGAGATGCTCGACGTGGCCCGGGAGAAGTGCGGCCGGAATCAGCTCTACGTGGAGTTCCTGACAGGTGACGTGCTCGGCCTGCCCTTTCCGGACGGCGCTGCCGCTACCGGCTTCGACGCTTGTACCGTCGGTTTCGGCATACGCAACGTCCTCGACATCGTGAAGGCGTTCAGCGAGATGCGCCGGGTGTGTCGCGCGGGGGGGAGAGTCGTGTGTCTGGAGATAACTCAGGCGCGCATACCTGTGTTCAAGCAGTTCTACGGTCTCTGGTTCGACCATGCCGTGCCCCGGTTGGGGAAGCTCGCCGCCCGGGACGACTTCGCGTACAGCTACCTCCCCGCCTCGGTCCGGCGGTTCCCCGATCCGGACGAACTGAAGGGCTTCATGGTGGAGGCGGGGCTGCGGAACGTGCGCTACGAGATCCTGGCCGGCGGGATCATCGCCGTGCACCACGCGCTGGCGTAGCCGCGCCCGGTCGGCCGGTCGGCCGAGCGGCGCGGCACCCGGCCGAGCGGCAGCGGGGGAGCCGGGTGCGTAGCGGATGGAGGGGCCGGAGGCGTCTCGCCGGAGGCCCGGCGACGTTGTGCTAGACTCCGGGCATGCCCGCCAGCACGCGCCTCGATCCGCTTGCCGTCGTCGAAGAGAAGGTAGCTCAGGGTGAGCGTCTCTCTGCCGTCGATGGAATAGCCCTGTTCGAGTCTCCCGATCTTCTGCGCGTGGGACGACTCGCCGACCGGGCGCGCCGGCGGAGCGTGGGCGACGACGTCTACTTCGTCGTCAACCGACACATCAACTACACCAACGTGTGTCGCAACCGCTGTCGTTTCTGCGCGTTCTCGCGCGGACGAAGGCGAGCCCGGCGCCTACACCTTGACCGTCGATGAGGTCCTGGCCAAGGCGGGAGAGGCGGTCGACGAGGGCGCCACTGAGATACACATCGTGGGCGGTGAGCATCCGGCGCTTCCCTATGCGTCGGTGCGGGCGATGGTCTCGGGGATCCGCGGATTCTGGCCGGGCGTGCACATCAAAGCCTTCACGGCTTCGGAGATAGTGCATTTCGCCGAGACGGAGCGAGCCTCGGTGGAAGACGTCCTTCTGGATCTCCAGGCAGCCGGCCTGGACAGCCTGCCCGGTGGGGGAGCGGAGATACTCGCCGACCGCGTCCGCGAGCAGGTCTGCCCGGCCAAGATATCGGGAGACCGCTGGTTGGAGGTGCACCAGCTCGCACACGGTCTGGGGCTACGGACCAACGCCACCATGCTCTACGGTCACGTGGAGACCTACGAAGACCGGGTGGACCACCTGCTCCGGCTACGTGCCGCCCAGGACGCCACCGGGGGCTTCCAGGCCTTCATCCCGCTGGCTTTTCAGCCAAACAACACGGGACTCTCGCACCTTCCGTCCACCACGGGTGTGGACGATCTCAACACCATCGCTGTATCCCGTCTCTTGCTGGACAATCTGCCTCACATAAAGACCTATTGGGTCATGACGGGGCTCAAATTGGCGCAGGTGGCTCTGCTCTTCGGAGCCAACGACATGGATGGCACTGTGGTCGAGGAGGTCATCTCCCTGATGTCGGGGGCGGCCCATGGGCAGTCGGTGGCCAAGTCGGAGCTGGTCCGAGTCATCCGCGACACGGGCCGGACGCCGGTGGAGCGCGATGGCCTCTACAGGGTGGTACGGAGGTTCGACGACGGGCAGAGTCTCGACCCCGTGCCCAGCCTTGACACGGTGCCGACTCCCGACGTGGGGGCGGCGCGATGACCGTCAGAGTCGGGCATATCGGTTTCCTCAACTGCTATCCCCTCTACCACGGGTTGGAACAACGGGGCATCGTCGGCGGGACCCAGGGCTTCGGCCATCCGGGAGCGCCGGGAAGGCCGGGAATCCCGGGAATGCCGGTGATCGAGCTACTGCCGGGAGTGCCGACCGATCTCAACCGCTGGTTGATCGAGGGAGACATAGACCTCGGTCCTATCAGCTCGATCGCCTACGCGCGCAACCACCGGCGGTTGCTGCTGTCCCGGCGTTTGAGTATCTCGTCACAAGGGGCGGTTGATAGCATCCAGTTGGTGGCGCGCAGACCCCTTGGTGAGATCGCGAGTGTCGCCCTCACCCGGCAGAGCGCTACCGCCGTCGCCCTGCTCAAGACCATCCTCAAGCTCCGCTTCGGACAGGACGTGCTCTACGGCGAGCTCAGCGGGTCCGTTCCCGAGGCGCTGCAGGAGTACGACGCGGCGCTGCTCATCGGCGACCAAGGGCTTGAGGCCCTCTATTTCTCCCAGCCCCGGACGGTCTGTCACGATCTCGGAGCGCTCTGGCAGGAGTGGACCGGTCTGCCCATGGTCTATGCCGTGTGGGCCGCTCGGGAGGACTTCACCCGGACCAATGGGGCGGAGCTGCTGGCCGTGGAGGAAGAATTGGTCAGATGCATGGACTACGGACGGGAGCACCTTGCCGAGGTGGTCGAATCTGCCCTGGGGCGTTTCAGGTTCGACCGCGCGAGTCTCGCCCGTTACTTCGGCGTGCTGCGGTACGACTTCACCGAAGAATACCGACGGGGCCTGCGCCGCTTCTACGAGTTGGCGCATGACGCCGGTGAGCTCGAGGAGGTACCCGAGCTGCGCTTTGTCGACGAGGTGGCCGGAGGTGCCGGGAGTCGCGCGGCCGGGCCGCCCACGACGGGCGCCGGCGGGCCGACGGCTATCGGGGAAGCTGGTGTAGCCGGCATGGTCGATCCCGGTGCGGCGGTCGACCCATGAGCTCCTCAGATCGTCTGACCGACCGCGAGGCCGTGGAGCTCCTGCGCTCGCGGGACCTGCTGGAAGTGGGGGCGCGAGCCCACGAAGTGCGCGAGCGCCTCGTCCCCGGCCCTCTCGCCACCTTCATCGTCGACCGCAACATCAATTACACCAACGTCTGTGTGTCTGGCTGCCGCTTCTGCGCCTTCCACTGCGCCCCGGGCGCGCCTGAGGCCTACGTTCTTCCCCAAGAGGTGATCCACGAGAAGATCCGGGAGACCCTGGATCTCGGTGGCACGGCCGTCATGATGCAGGGTGGCCTGCACCCTGATCTCGACATCGCCTATTTCGAGGAGCTGTTCCGCTCGATCAAAGAGCGGTTCGACATCACCATACACTCGCTCTCCGCTCCGGAGATCGTCCACATCGCTGAGGTCAGCCACCTTCCGGTACCTGAAGTGCTGCGCCGCCTGAAGGACGCGGGCCTCGACTCCCTGCCGGGCGGTGGCGCGGAGATACTTGTCGACCGGGTGCGCGAACAGGTGGCCCCTGGAAAGGCGGACACGAAGGCCTGGCTCGAGGTCATGAGGGAAGCGCATCGGCAGGGTATCCCCGGGACGGCTACGATGATGTTCGGGAGCATCGAGACGCTGGAGGAACGAGTAGATCACATGCGGGCCGTCCGCGAGCTCCAGGACGACACCGGCGGGTTCCGGGCCTTCATCCCCTGGAGCTTCCAGTCTGGACACACGGCCCTGGAGGGAACGACCGAACAGGCGACAGGCATCGACTACCTCATGACGCTGGCGGTGTCCCGCCTCTATCTCGATAACATCCCTCACATCCAGGCGTCGTGGGTCACCCAGGGGCTCAAGCTGGGACAGGTAGCCCTCCGCTTCGGCGCCGACGACCTGGGGAGCACCATGATCGAGGAGAACGTGGTGGCGGCCACCGGTGTGCGGTCGAGCGCCAACCAGGAAGAGTTGATGTATGCGATCCGGCAGGCCGGGTTCGTACCGGCGCAACGGCGAACGGACTACAGTCTAGTGGAGTCAATATCGATTGGCTAGGGAGCGCGCCGTCGAGTAGTGCGCCGGAGGCTTCAGATAGGTCGCGTAGCTCTCGGCCTCGTGCGAGAAGAACAGCTTGGCTTGGCGCTCTTCGGCGAGGGCCTTCAGTCGGCGCATCGATCTGATCGATGCGACCGGATCGTATGGAAACCCGCAATGCATTCCAGGTCCAGGCTCCTCTGCGCGTAGATGGCGTCGCCGGCGAAGATCAGCGGGGCGCCCCGCTGCTCGAACTCGACCATCAAGCTGTAATGGCCCCTGGAGTGGCCCGGCGTGGCGATAAGGTGGACCCCTGCGCGCGATCTCCACGTCTCCCTCGACGGGACGAAGCGAGCGTCGAGCTGCGCCGCACTGACCGTCTCGACCACCTCTCCGGCGCTTCGGTCCGCTCGGCCTGTCCGGCCTCGGCCCGGCGTCGCGCGATCTCCTGGGAGAAGCTCAAGATCGGAGTAGCCGAGGACCTCAAAAGGCTCAGGAGCTTCGGCGGCCTCGAATTCCAGACGATGCGCGACAACCTTTGCGTCCGGCAGGTGCTTGATGCCGCCGCAATGGTCGAAATGGAAGTGTGAGATGACGACAGTCGAGATATCGGCTGGGTCGGAGCCCGAGCAAGGCCAACTGAGCGGGAATCGGTCTGGGACTTATCCTGTTGCGGTTTCTCGAACGGGAGGACCTGGAGCAACATGATCGAGGTCATAACCGGTGTCGAAGAGGATGTTCCCATCCGGATGGATCACAGAACGCTATAGCATGGGATCCTCACCGGTCCCCCCGGACCCCGGTTCCAGATAGACGTGAAAGCCGTCCATTTCCAGAGTCCCGCCGTCCAGAAGATAGACTTCACTGGCCGCCATGATCCCCCCTGTCGCTCGCTTCACAATGAGTTCCTTGCTTGACACTCAGGCCAACTATTTGTTATATGGATAATACATCTCAATTCCTCGCTTCGGCAAAGCATGGACGAGTACTCCGTGCTTGTCGCGTTTTGGGGTAAGTCGTCCAGTCCCATCGCCTATCCGGGTCTCCGGTCTACGCGATGTTCGATCGGGTGCATCCGTCCGCAGACCGGCGTATCGAGCATCGGCGAAGTGGGGGTGTGATGGTCTTTGATGCGCACATGCACGTGGGCGACTTCGGGATGTTTGGGGTGTCCCTGGATCGCGACGGACTTGCCGAGCTCATGCGCGCCAACGAAGTTGCCGACGGGATCGTTTTCAGCCCGGACAATGAGGCGGTAGTTGATGTCATCGAGTCCATTCCCGGCGCCTACGGTCTCTACTGGGCGGATCCCAACTAGGCCCGGGCATCGTGGAGGAGGCGCGTCGGTTCGTAGATCACGCCAAGTTCCTTGGGGTCAAGCTCCATCCCCTCTGGATGGCTACTATCCGAACGATCCCGCTGTCTATCCCCTCATGGATATGCTTCAGGAACGTGGTCTTCCCGTCTTGGTTCACACCGGCCATCCTATCTTCACGCTTCCCTGGAGCGTCGAGGAGCTGGCCGTCACTTCCCCGGAGTCAGGGTGATAATGGGCCACATGGGTCATGGTAACGGCATCTACATCAATGCCGCCATAACGCCGCCGCGAGGACCCCCAACGTGTATCTGGAGACCTCGGGGATGCCCATGCATACGAAGATACGCGAGGCGGTGGAACGGGCAGGCGCCCAAAAGTTCTCTATGGCTCCGACGTGCCTTTTCATCATCCGCAAGTAGAAATGCTGAAGGTGCGGCTGAGCGGACTATCGGCCGAACTGATCGAGCGAGTCCTCGACAGTAACGCTCGCGCCCTCTTCTTCGGTGACGAGCATGCGCAATCGCCTTTGTCGTGAGAAGTCCTGGGGGAGGTGAGCCGGCACGAAGTAGGCAGTGGTTGGGAGACAACGAGTCCGTCGAGTGAGGCATCGAAATGGGAGGGAAGCTAATGGGTTCACGTTTGACGCGGACACTGGTGCTGATTGATGGTCGCCGCGCTGCTGGTGACCGCCGCCTTAGTCGTGGCGGCGTGCGGCACCACTGAAGAGACCACTACGACCGCAGCACCAGCTACTACCACGACCGTCGCACCCGCGACCACTACTACCGCGCGCGGGGTGAGACCACCACCACGGCGGCCGCCACCGTGAAGATCAAGAAGATAGGAGTGATCGTCCCCGAGAAGGCGAACGACTACGGATGGAACCAACAGCACGCCGAAGCGGCCAAAGCCTTTGCAGCCAAGATCGGTGCTGAGGTCGAGGTGGCCGACGGCGCCGGCTACGGCGACCCGGGCCCCATCATGCGTCAACTGGTGCAGGACGGTTGCGACTGGGTCATGGCCGGTGCCAGCGGCTATAACACGGTCGCCGTGCAGATTGCCCAAGAAACCAAGATCAAATTGAACATTATCGGGGCGTTCGAGGCGGGCAACATCCCCGACATCGCCCAGGACTTTGAGACCATGGCCCAAGAAGGCGCCTATCTGGCGGGTGTCCTGTCCGCCAAGATGACCAAGACCGGAACGGTCGGCATCATCATCTCGGCCGACGATGAGAACTGGAACAAGATGGCCGGCGGCTTCATCACCGCAGCGAAGGCCACCAAACCGGACATCAAGATCAAGCTCGCCCAGGTCGGAGAGGCCGCCTACGCTGACGCTCCGGCCGCGAAGCGCGTCACCGAGACCGTGATCGCGGAAGGCGCGGACATCATCTTCGGCATGGGCGACGGCTCCAGCTTCGGCATGATCCAGGCCGTGGAAACGGCGACTCTCCCGAGTGGGGCCGACAAGGTTTGGTTCATCGATGTGATCGGTGACAAGACGTCTCTCGATACGAAAGGCATCTACCTTACTTCCGTGGTGTGGGACTACGTGCCCGCCTGGCAGGGGGCCTATGACGCAATACAGGCCGGCACCTTTGGCAAGGAGATCGTCTACATCGGTCTCAAGAACAACGGCATCGGCATTCTGAAGACCAAGTACATCCCGGATGCAGTGTGGACGGAAATCGAGACTGCCAAGAAGGGGATCATCGACGGCAGCATCCAGGTCCCGGTCATAGACAAGAAGGCCGATCTGGAAAACATGATCAAATAGCGTCACACCACGCACTGTAAGGTGACCATGGCAACTAGCGCGACAGTCGACCCCTCCCTGGGAAAGGGCGGGAGCACTGACTCAACGGCGGGGGCTTCAGCCCCCGCCGTTGAGCTCCTTGGAATTACCAAAGTCTTCCCGGGAGTGATAGCCAACAAGGATATCGATTTGACTCTCCACAAGGGGGAAGTCCACTGCCTGCTCGGCGAGAACGGAGCGGGCAAATCCACCCTTATGAACATCCTGTCGGGTATGTATCAGCCAGACGAGGGAACCATCAAGGTCGGCGGGGAAACAGTGGTGATCGACACCCCCAAGACCGCGATCGATCAGGGGATCGGCATGGTCTACCAGCATTCGACCATGATCCCCGTGTTCACGGTCCTTGAGAATCTCATGCTGGGCGCTACCGAGAAGGTCCGGCTGAGATCGAAAGGGCGCCGAAGCTGCGCTCAAAGACCTGGCCGGCAAGTTGGGCGTGGAAATCGAGCCGGGCGCACTCACCGGCAAGCTCGCCCTGGGCCAGCAGCAGCAGGTGGAGATCATCAAGGCCCTATGGTCCGGTTCGAGCGTGCTCATCCTCGACGAGCCGACGTCCATGCTGACTCCTCAGGGCATAGCCGACCTGGAGAAGGTGCTCATGCAGCTCAAGCAGCATGGGCTGGCAATAGTGTTCATAACCCACAAGCTCCACGAGGCGATCGAGATCGGTGACCGGGTCTCGGTGCTCAAACAAGGCCGGGTCGTCGGACGCCTGGGGCCGGAGGACCTCCATTCAAAGACGCCAGACGAGCTTACAGACGATCATCGTCGGCATGATGTTCGGCGAAGAGGCCCGCTCGCTGAGCGAGGTGGCGGAGGTCAAGCAGCTCTCGCGGTTACAGCGGGAAAGGCGCGATCTTTCCTCGACGCTGGTCCTGGAACTGAAGGATCTCAGTGTAAGAGCCGGCCGAGGGGAAGTCGACGTCCACGGCGTCAGCCTGCAGGTTCGTCAAGGGGAGATCATGGGCATTGCCGGCGTCGACGGGAACGGCCAGCGCGAGCTGGCTGAGGCCCTTGCCGGACAACGGCGGGTCAGCCGCGGAGAGATCGTCCTCACAGGCCACTCTGTGGGCCGGGCATCGGTCTCCGAGCGACAGAAACTTGGTCTTCGCTTCGTCACCGATGACCGGCTGGGAGAGGGCATGGTGGCATCGCTCCCCGTGTCGCTCAATCTCTTTCTCAAGAGGATCGGAGAACGTCCGTTCTGGAGCCGGGGCCGGATCCAAGAAGGCCTGATCTGCGATTCGGCGGAGGGTCTGGTGCGTGACTTCGACATCCGGACCCCGAATGTCGAGACACACTGCGGGGCGCTATCCGGAGGGAACATCCAGAAGATGGTGCTGGCAAGAGAGCTCTCCTTCGACCCCAAAGTGGTTATCTACAACAAGCCCACCTACGGCCTGGATGTCAGGACCACGGCGGCCATTCGCGAGAGGATCCGCGAGCTTTCGGAGAAAGAGGGAGTCTCGGCGGTGCTCATATCCACCGACCTGGAAGAGCTGCTGGATCTCTGCGACCGCATCGGAGTCATGTTCCGCGGGCGTTTGACCGGAGTGGTCGAGAACCACGGGGCCGGGGTCGAGATTCAGGTGGGCCAGCTGATGCTGGGCGGAAAGGGTGATTCCAACTGACTGACTTGATCGAAAGCGAAATCACCGCCGGCGCAGCCGGCAGCCCAGCAGTCCCTGAGGAGGGTGCGCACGCGCCGGCGAAGGTCGGACAGCGGAGCAAGTGGAAGACCGGGTCGGGCCAAGTCACGCGGGCCCTCATGGCCATCGTGGTGGCCCTCATCGTCGGAGGCATCGTATTGCTGCTCCTGGGACGAAACCCGCTTGTCTTCTACGCGGATATCTTCAGGGCAGGTGTGCTGCACAAGGGCTGGCAGGACTCGGTCACCCGCATGTCTGTGCTCATGCTCATGGGCATGGGTTACGTGGTGGCCTTCCGCGGCGGCATCTGGAACATCGGTGGAGACGGGCAGTTCCTTCTGTCGGCGGCGCTCGTCGCCGGGATCGGCCCGCCGCTCATGGCAGCCGTGCCGATGGGCTGGGCACTGATAGTACTCAGTATCGTCGGTATTGTCGTGGGCGGATCGTGGACCGTTCTGCCTGCATACCTGCGTTCCTCATATGGCCTGAACGAGATCATCACCTCGGTGATGATGTCGTTCATCGGGGTCTACCTGGCCAACATTCTCATCAAGGGGCCGTTTCGTAGCGCCAAGACCACGGTCCCTCAGACGAACGTGATGCCTTTCGACAAGCTGCTGCCGAAGATCCCCGGTACGACGATTCCCATCAGCATCTTCGTCGCGATCGCGGCGGTCATCGGCATGCACTACGTCATGACGCGCACCTCCGTGGGTCTGCGGTTGACGGTCATGGGGGCGAACGCCAGGGCGGCGCTGCACGCGGGCCTCCGAGTCAGAAGGCTCATCCTGGGCGCCTTCTTCGCCTCGGGTGCGTTCATCGGGCTTGGAGCGACGATGGAGATCCTGGGAGTGTGGGGATACATGCGGGCAGACTGGAACCCCAAGTTCGGGCTCACGTTGTTCGCCCTGGTGTTCCTCGCACGCCTCAACGCACTTGGCGGTGATACCACTCACGGGGTTCTTCGCCGTGCTCACTATGGGTGGTCATGCGGCCTCCCGGAACGCCGATCTTCCCAACGATTTCATGCTCCTGCTCATGGGCCTCATCTTGCTGTTCATGACCCTCGCTGAGCTGATCAGAATCGGAAAAGCCGGGCGTCATGCTCTCGGCCAGCGGATAGTGCAAGCTCTTAGGTTCGGGAGGGAGCCGTGAGTGTCGCTTTTTGGACATCGCTCATCACCGGGACCATCCTCGCCGGGATGCCCCTGCTCTTCACCAGCCTCGGCGAGACCATCTCTGAGCAATCGGGCATCCTCAACATTGGTCTCGAGGGCATGATGCTCGTGGGGGCCTACGCGGGATTCGTGGCCGCTCTGTACTCGCATTCCCCCTGGGTGGGGGTCGTCGCCGGTATCGCAGGCGGGATGATCATGTCGGCCATCATGGCCGTCTTCTGTGTGCGGCTGGGACTCGACCAGATCGTGGTGGGGATAGCCATATTGCTCGTCGGCGAAGGACTGACCAGTCTCTTACACGGGGCCCAGTTCGGCACCTCGTACCCCCGCCTCGAGGGCATGATGGACATCAAGATCCCCCTTCTGTCAAAGATCCCGGTGGTCGGCCCGGGTATCTTCAGCCAACCCTTGATCTTCTGGGTAGGAATCGCCCTGGCGATACTCGTTCGGTGGGTACTCAAATCAACGAACTGGGGCCTCAACATCCGCGCCGCAGGCGAGAAACCCGGCGCATTGGACGCCGCCGGTGTCAACGTCACCTGGACCCGGACGGTGGCCGTGCTCGCAACCGGCGCGCTTGCGGGTATTGGGGGCGCATACATGGCGATTGTGGGGTCGGGCATTTTTGTTCCCTTCATGACCAATGGCCTGGGCTTCATCGCCATCGTGATCACCATGTTGGCGCGCGGTCGTGCCTCGTGGGCGGTGGCAGGCTCGTTCTTGTTCGGCGTCTGTCTGCAGATCGGGACCTCGCTGCAGGTCGCCGGGATCGATATTCCCACCGACGTCATCTTCATGCTGCCGTTCCTGGTTGTGATGGTCGTCCTAATCATCTTCGCCCGCCAGGCCTACCTGCCTGCGGCGTTGTGCGTCCCCTACAAGCGAGGACAAAGAGGATGAGCCTGACGCACGTCGGAGGGTCTTGAAAGGAGTCATTGCATATGCGCCCCGCTGATTTCACGCTGAGCGCCGGTCCCACGACGGTATCGGCCGAGGTCATGGCCGCCATGGGTCAGCCCATCATCTATCACTACGACCCCTCGTTCGTCGAGACCTTCAAGCGCACGTGCGAGAAGTCCGCGAAGGTGTTCGGCACCAAAGAAGACGTCGTTCTGATGCAAGGCGAGGCCGTCGTCGGCCTCGAGGCCGCCGGTCGAGCCTGCGTGCGGCCCGGGATGAAGGTCCTCAACATCGTCTCCGGCGTCTTCGGCAAGGGCATGAGCGACTGGCTCAAGATGTGGGGCGCTGACGTCATCGACCTCGCAGTCCCGTATAACGATGCGGTGACATCGGAAGCGGTGGAGAAGGCGCTCAAGGAGAATCCCGCGGTGGAACTGGTCACGGTGGTGCATTCCGAGACGCCGTCCGGGACCCTGAACCCTGTGGCTGAGATCGGCCCGCTCGCCCGGGCGCACGGGGCCGTGACTTTGGTGGACTGCGTATCGTCGCTAGCCGGGATGCCGTTCCATCCGGACGAGTGGCAGCTCGATATCTGCGTGGCCGGCGCGCAGAAGTGCCTCTCCGGCCCGCCCGGTATTACGCCGATGACGGTGAGCAAAGAGGCGTGGGCCCTTATCGACAAGAATCCCAGCGCTCCCCGCTATTCCTTCGTCGCCCTGCTCGACTGGCGCGAGATCTACCTCAAAGGAGGCCGTTTCCCGTTCACACCCTCTGTCTCTGACGTGTTCGGGCTGGAAGCCTGCCTGGACTGGGTCCTGGAGCAGGGTCTGGAAAGGGCGATCGCTCAGCACACCATTGCCGCCCAGGCCTGCCGGGCGGGCGCTAAGGCCATGGGCCTTAAGTTGTGGCCCAAGAGCGAAGCCATCATGTCCACGTGCACCACGGCCATCGCCGTCCCCGAAGGGCTCACCGACATACAAGTGCGCAACCATGTGCGCGAGCGCTATGGGGTGCAGATCTCCGCCGGCCAGAACGCGGGCAACCTCATCCGCATCGGACACATGGGCGTCACCGCGCGCTCGCTGTACCCGGTCGTCGGGCTCTCGGCGGTGGGGCGCGGCCTCACCGACCTGGGGGTGAAGGTGGACGTGGGGGCCGGCGTGGAGGCGGCCCTGGAGGTGATCAGCGCGGCGGCTTCTGGAGGAGGAAAGAATTGAGCCACGTTGCGTTCGACAAAGACAAGTGCACAGACTGCCGCATGTGCACACAGATCTGTTCGATGAACAAGCTCGGGCGGATCACTCCCGCCGCGGCGTGCATCCAGATAGATCGGGACACGGTCGGAATACTACGGGCAGATGGGGTGCCGTGTGTGCGACATGACCCGCGACCGCGCCTGTGTGGATGCCTGCCCGGTGGAAGCGCTCGCCTACGACCCGGATCTTGACGTGGTCCGGTTCGACGCCGAACTGTGCACTGAGTGCCTGGCCTGTCTGGACGTCTGTCCCAATGTGAACCGCGATGTCAAGTCCGGTCGCATCATGATCTGCGACCTGTGCGACGGCGATCCGTTGTGTGTCAAGTGGTGTCCCGAGGGCGCCCTGACCTGGGAGGCGCTGGCATGAAATACGGCGGCTACATGGGCAAGTTCCTCACGGTCGATCTTTCGACCGGCGCCATAGGCGCCTGGGACACACCGGACGAGATGGCTGAGCAGTATCTGGGCGGTCGCGGCTTCATAGCCAAGATGCTCTGCGATCGGTTGGCGCCGAAGATCGACCCCTTGGGTCCGGAAAACGTCATCATCTTCGCCACCGGACCGGCCACCGGGACTCTGGTGCCGACTTCGGGCCGGATAGCCGTCGGGGTGAAGAGCCCGCTCACCCATACCATCTCCGCCAGCTACATGGGAGGCCACATCGCCGGCCAGGTGAAGTACGCGGGCTACGACGGCATCATCATCACCGGTGTGTCGCCGAAGCCGGTCACCCTGGTGATCGACGACGACAAGGTCGCCCTGCGCGACGCTGCACACATCTGGGGCATGGACACGAAGGAGTCGCAGGACGTCCTGCGCGCCGAGCTCGGCGAAGGCTTCGAGATCGGGGCCATCGGGCCGGCCGGGGAGAACCTGGTGCCCATCGCCACCTTCATGCACGTGCAGAGGGCCGCCGGCAGAGGGGGCTCCGGCGCCGTGTTCGGCTCCAAGAAACTGAAGGCCGTGGCCGTGCGCGGAACCGGCGGTATCACTGTCGGAACACCGGCGGCCGAGTTCATCAAAGGGTGCCAGGAGATGCACGAGATCATCATGGCCAACCCGGTGCGTCCGGCGTTTCGCTACGCGGGGACGACCGGCATGCTGCCGGTGATGAACGAGGCCATCGGGCTCCCCTACATGAACCACCAGGACGACAAGGTCCCCGACGTCAGCTTCATCCACAACGAGGAGATCTACAAGTACGTCAACAAGATCGAGTCATGCGCGGGCTGCAACGTGTTCTGCGGGGCCGTGGTGGAGTTTGAGCGGGGCGGCAAGCGGTACCGCACGGAGCGTTTGGACCACGAATCGACCTGGGCCTTGGGCCCCAACTGCGGCATCGTCGACCTCCCCGCGTTGATGGAAGCAAACATGCTCTGCGACTACCTGGGGCTCGATACGATGAGCGCCGGCGGAGCCATAGCCTGGGCGATGGAGATGACCCAGCGGGGTCTTCTGACCCCGCAAGAGACCGACGGCCTGGACTTCAGTTTCGGCAACGCCGACGTGCTGGCGCCCGCCATCCGGAAGATGGCCGCCCGGGAGGGATTCGGCGACGTGCTCGCCCGGGGCAGCCGCGAAGCCGCTCGACTGGTTGGCCGGGGCGAGGAATACGCGATGCAGGTCAAGGGCTTGGAGATGTCGGCCTATGCGCCGCGAGGTTTCACCGGCATGGGCTTGAGCTTCGCCACCACCAGCCGGGGAGCCGACCACAACAAGGCCTTCACGGTGGCAGCCGAGTTCCTAGGTGTGCTGGGGAACTACGATCGTTACGCGCTCGAGGGCAAGCCACACCTGGTCAAGACCATGCAGGACAGCACCTGCATCATCGATTCGTTGATCATGTGCATGTTCACCGTCGACCTCGGAATCGGCGTCGATCTCTACGCCAAATGCGCGGCTCTGCCCACCGGCATGAAGTTCACGGAGGAGGATGTCTACACGGTGGGCGAGCGCATCAACACTTTGGAGCGTCTCTTCAATATCAGGGAGGGCTTCACCCGCGCCGACGACAACCTTCCTCCCCGCTTCGCCGAGGAAGCGGCACCGTCCGATCCGGGTCATCACACCTTGGATGTGACCGCAATGATGGATGAATACTATGCCGAGCGCGAGTACGACAGCGAGGGAGTGCCCAGTCCAGCGCTGCTGGAGAGATTGGGCATCTAGCCTCGTGCCGGGTGGCTCGAGCCGAGGAAGGGGGGGAACTACCGTGCGGGTGAACGTGATTCTGTTCGGCCCATATTCGCGGCTGCTCCCCTCGGACGGCGAGAAAGGGCGGACGACACTCCAGGTGGAGGAGCCGGCGAGCGTGGGTCAGGTCCTCGACCTGCTGAACGTGCCCCCGGAGGGCCGGACATACGTGACGGTCAACGGGAAGCACGCCGGCCTCGATACTTTGGTGTCGGAAGCGGCCGAGATCAGGGTAGTCGTCCCCTTGGTGGCGGATGATGGCGGACGACGGCTTGAAGCTCGTTGGAAAGAAGCCTTGGCGGCCTGGTCCGCGCTGGGCGGTGTGATCCGTCGTCCTCAGTCGGGCCCGTAGCGCTGCTACGAGCACTTCTTGCGTCCTTGCCTCACCCGCGCCGATCGCAACCTGTCGGCGAAGCGTCATTCCGAAACGAGCTCTTGGCCGAGGGAGAAGCGCGGTGATAAGGCGAGCGCGCAGCAAAGGGATCCCCCTCTACTATCAGGTGATGCGCAGCCTGAAGGAGGACATCCTCTCTGGGCGTTTTGCCCCAGAAGACCGCCTTCCGTCCGAAGCTGAGTTGACGCAGATCTTCAAGGTCAGCCGGGTAGTGGTGCGGCAGGCCCTGCAGATCCTGGAGGACGAGGGCCTCATCGTGCGCATCAAGGGCAAAGGGACGTTCGTGGCCAAGGACGCGGTCGTGGACGAATCTCCGGTCTTGTCCGGATACATCGAGGACTTCCTGAGGGTAGGTCTTTCCACCAAGGCCAAGGTCCTCCACTTCGGGCTCGTCAGAGCCAGCCCCGATCTGGCTTCCGTGTTCAAGGTGGATGAAGGCACGGACCTGTTCTACGTCAAACGACTGCGGATGGTGGAAGGTAGGCCGTTCTCGGTCATCGAGAACTACCTACCGTACGGCGTGGGCATTCTCATACCCCTCGCGCTGATCGAGGACGAGCCGCTCATGCAACTGATCGAGACCCGGGCCGGTATTCCCATCGACTGGGCCTCCCAGGTCTTTCAAGCGGTGTCCGCCGACTCCGACCTGGCTCACTCTGCTCGACATCGACCTCATGGCCCCTGTCCTCAAGATGACTCTCTCGGCGCATACGGCCGAAAATCAGGTGGTGAACCACGCCAACGTCTACTATCGCTCCGACCGCTACAACCACCACGGTTTTCTGCGCCGGCGCCGGACGAGCGACTATCTCGGCTGGACTCCGGTCGAGCTCATCCATTCGACCGGTCCCTAGACCGGTCCACATGAGCAAGGAGGGTTCGGATGCGCGCCTTACGTTTGATGGGGGCTGGGGGTCTCAGGATCGACGAGGTCCCCGACCCCAAGATCAACGCCCCGAAGAACGCGATCCTCGAGGTCACCAAGACTGCCATCTGTGGGGCCGACCTCCTGCCGTACTGGGGATATGTGCCCGGCTTTGAGTGGGGCACGACCATGGGCCATGAGTTCGTCGGCATCGTGAAAGACGTCGGCTCCGCGGTCGCGCAGGTGAAACCTGGAGACCGAGTGGTCTGCTCCTCGATGACCTCCTGCGGCGTGTGCTGGGCCTGTCGGCGCGGGATGCAACCCCAGTGTGAGAGCAGAGCCCTCTTCGGTTTTTCCGGGGCCTATCCCCGGTTGGATGGTGGCCAGGCCGAGCAGGTGCTCGTCCCCAACGCGGACCGTGATCTCTGGCTGCTCCCGCCGGAAGTATCCGATGATGCAGGCGTGTTCGTGGCCGACATCTTGTCCACCGCCTACCGGGGAGTCGAACGGGCGGGCGTCAGGCTGGGCGATACCGTGGTGGTCGTGGGCTGCGGGCCGGTCGGCTTGATGGCCATCTTGAGCGCCCGACTCACCGCCGGCCGGGTCATCGCCGTGGACACGATCCCCGCTCGGCTGGAGCAGGCGGAGGCCATGGGTGCCGTGTCCATCGACGCGTCCGCTCAAGATGCCGTCGCTGCGGTGATGGATCTCACCGGCGGCCGGGGAGCCGAAGCCGTGATCGAATGCGCGGGCGGGGCGCCCGCGCTCAGTTCGGCCATGCAGATGGTCCGGGTTCGGGGCACGGTCAGCGTGATCGGGGCCCATTTCGAGCCGGATTTCCCGTTGGACGCGGGAGCCATGTTCGGCAAGGAGACCTCTCTCAGGTTCTCGATCGGCGCGCCTACAGACGACCGGGAGAGTGGTGCTGGACTTGGTCCGCTTCGGCCGCATCGATCCTACGCCCACGATCTCTCACCGTATGAGGCTGGACGAGGCTCCGGAGGCCTACAAGCTGTTCGAAGCCCGGGAAGCTACCAAGGTTGTGCTCACCCCCTAGGGTGGCTCAGGATTGTCCCCAACGACTGTTTGCACTACATACATCCTTACTCACCGGAGGTGAATACTCATGGCGGCGAGCGCAAAGTCCTTCTTCTTTGGAACCAGGATGGTGCACGGGCTTGGAGCGGTAACCGGTCTCGCGGGGCACGTCAAGTCCTTGGGGGGGACCAAAGTGTTTCTGTGCACCGACAAGGGGCTCACCGGAGCCGGGGTGACCGAGAGAGTAGCCGGGATCCTGCAGGAAGCGGAGATACCGGTGGTGACGTTCGATGACGTGCCTGAGGACCCCGGCGTGGCTACGGTCGACGTAGGTGTGAAGCTGTTCCTTGGCGAGGGGTGCGACATCGTGGTGGGCTGGGGGGAGGGAGCCCCATGTGCGCCGGCAAGGGCATCGCGCTGGTGGCGGCGAACGGCGGCAAGCTGACCGACTACGAAGGCTTCAACAAGGCGGCCAAGCCGCCGTATCCGGTCATCGCCATCCCCACCACCGCCGGCTCGGGGACAGAGGTGTCGAAGGTCAACATCCTCACCGACGAGGTCCGCAACTTCAAGATGTCGTTCCTTGACGAACGCACCTTTCCCAAGATCGCTCTCTTGGACGGCGAGCTGATGGAGAAGCTGCCGGCCGGGCCGGCGGTGGTGGCGGGTATGGACGCCTTGGCCCACGCGCTCGACGCCCTGTGGTCCATCAACTCCACTCAGCTCTCCGACAGTCTGGCGGTCGCGTCGGCGGCCACCATCTTCGAGACCCTGCCCCGCGCCGCTTTCACCGGCGACCTGGCCGCCAAGCAGACCATGCTCGAGGCCAGTTCTATAGCGAACATCGCTTTAGGAACGGCGCTTCCCGGTCTAGCTCACGTACTCTCCCAGCCTTTGGGTCGCTATCACATGGCTCACGGGCTTGCGACCGGGATCATGCTGCCGTACACGATGGAGTTCAATCTGCCCGTTGGAGCGGACAAGATGGCGCCCATAGCGCGACTGCTCGGCGAGAGCGGGAGCGACCGCGAGTTGGCCGAAGTGATGCTGGAGCGGTTGTGGGAACTCATGGACTCACTCGGCTTCCCCACCTCTCTCGATCCCGACGTGGTGAAAGAGGAAGACCTGCCCGCGTTGGTGGAGCAGTGCACCAAGGTGGTCAACTACCGGTTGAACGTCCGGTTCGCATCTCCGGCCGACCTCACCACCCTGTACCTCAGGGCGCTCGGAAAGGAGTGACGATGGAGGCGACACCTCATGGTTCTTGGTGGGGCAGAGTCCTCTTCGTGGATGTGGGGACGGGCGCCACGCGGGAAGAAGCCCTGGATCGGGACGCGGCCCGTGATTTCATCGGCGGGCGCGGTCTGGGTGCGTACTACTTGTTCAAGCATCTGCCTCCGGGGACCGACCCCTTGGGTCCGGATAACCCCCTCATATTCGCCGGAGGGCCCCTGTCCGGCACGTCGTGTCCGGGCTCGGCGCGCGGTGCCGTGGTTACAAAATCACCCCAGAGCGGCCTCTACACCTTCGCCATCACCGGCGGGGAACTGGGGCCGGCCCTCAAGCGGTCGGGGTACGACGTGATCATCCTCACCGGCAGGGCTGAGAAGCCGGTGTACGTGGAAGTGGGCCCGGGTGGCGCGAAACTGCGCGACGCCACGCACCTTTGGGGGCTGGATACTCAGCTCACCCAGGAGGTCATCAAGAAGGAACGCCGCGGTGAAGACCTGGCCATGACGTGCATCGGCCAGGGGGGCGAGAGGCTGGTGCCCTACGCTTGCCTGATCAACGAGCGCCGCGCTCTGGGCCGGGGCGGCCCCGGGGCAGTGATGGGCTCGAAGAACGTGAAGGCTCTGGTGATCAAGAAGGACGGGCCCACGCCGCCGCTTGCCGACCCGGCGGCGTTTCGCGAAGCGGCGCGAAACGCCACCGCCCAGTGTCGTGCCAACCCCTTCACCTCCGGGCCTCTCAGTGCGTACGGAACGGTGAGCACGGTCGCCGTCACGGTTAACGGGGCCATCATGCCGGCGGACAACTGGCAGCGGATGAGCACCGTGGAGGAGAGCAAGAATCTGTTCGGTGACGTGCTACGGGAGAAGTTCTTAGCCAAAGACGTGGCCAGCGGCGAGCCCTGCAACTCCAAGTGCTCGAAACTCACTGTGGTGAAGGAGGGGCCGTATGCCGGCGCCTCGACTGAGGGGCCGGAGTACGAGACCATCTACGCCCTCGGTACCGGCTGCGGCATCTTCGACCTGGCTCCCATCATCCAGGCCGACATGATGTGCGACCTGTATGGCATCGATACCATGGCGGTAGGGGTGACGATCGCCTTCGCCATGGAATGCTACGAGAAGGGCCTCATCACCAAGAAGGATACCGGCGGCATCGACCTGCGCTTCGGCAATGCCGACGCCATGGTGCAGCTGGTGCACGAAGCAGCTTTCCGCCAAGGCTTCGGCGAGAAGATCGCCATGGGCTGCCGTGACCTTGCCGCCGAGATCGGCCAGGGCAGTGAAGCCTTCGCCATGCACACCAAGGGTGTGGAAGTCGGCGGGTACGACCCCAGGGGCGCTAAGGGCATGGCACTGGTTTATGGCTGTGGACCCGCGGGGTGGCTGCCACCACGCCGGTGGCTATACGGTCACCTTGGAGTTCACCAATCCCGATATCGATCGGTATGCCGACTCGGGCAAAGTCCCCATCGTGCTCATGACCCGCAATCGCAGGGCCGCCGCGGCCGACTCGGGGGGCACGTGCGCGTTCCTTACCGTGGGAATGGATAACGACGTCCTCACCGGGATGCTCTCGGCGGCCACCGGCAATCCCCTGACCGCCCCGGAGATGATGCTGGCCGGCGAGCGGATCAGCATGCTCGAGCGGGTACTGAACGTGCGCGAGGGCCTCCGGGCGGCCGATGATATCATCCCCCGCCGGCTGACAGAGGAGAGCGTTCCCGAAGGACCGACCTCAGGACACGTTGTCGATTTCGATCTGATGCGCAAGGAGTTCTATCAAGCCAGCGAACTGGACCCGGTCACGTCGCTGCCCACCAAGGAGAAGCTCGCCAAGATGAACCTGACGTGGGTGCTCGACGATCCTGTTGTCGCCGCTCTCGCCGGCTAAGGAGGAGAAGTGGCCTACTACCGCGATTTCAGGGAGTACGTCGCGAAGCTGGACGAGATGGGCTTGGTTCGCCGCATCTCCACCCCCATCAACAAGGACACCGAGCTGATGCCGCTGGTCAGGCTCCAGTTCCGAGGGCTGCCGGCAGAACAACGCACGGCCTTCATATTCGACAACATCCACGACCTCCATGGCCGCGAAGTACAACGGGTCGCTGGCAGTGTGCGTTCTGGGCGGCAATCGCGAGATCTACGCGGCGGCGCTGGGATGCGAGCCCGCCGACATCGCCAAGAAGTGGGCCCAGGCCCATCAGAACTACATCCAGCCCAAGCTGGTCACGGATGCGCCCTGCAAGGAAGAGATCCACCTGGGCGAGAACCTGCTGGAGCACGATGGCATCCTCGAATTCCCGCACCCCATATCGACGCCTGGTTTCGATCCTGCGCCGTACTTCACCTCCCCATACTGGGTGACAAAAGATCCGGAGACCGGACAGCGCAACGTGGGCACCTACCGGGCCATGGTCAAGGGGCCGGCGCTCACCGGCGTGATGGCCCACCAGTCGCAGCACATCGGTATTCACTTTCAGAAGATTCAGAGGCAGGGCAAACGCCGCCTGGATGCGGCGGTCGTCATCGGCTGCGTACCGGCGGTGGGACTGTGCAGCGTGGCGAAGGTGCCGTACGCGGTGGACGAATACACGCTGGCCGGCGGGATCGCGGGCGAGCCCATCGAGCTGGTCAAGTGCGAGACCGTGGATCTGGAAGTACCGGCCACTGCGGAGATCGTCATCGAGGGGTGGGTAGACACCACCTTCCGGGAGAAGGAAGCGCCCTTCGGCGAGTACACCGGCTACATGGGCGGCAGGGTGATCAATCCGGTCTTCAACGTGACCGCCATCACTCACCGCAAGAACCCCATATATCAGGCCTTTCTCAGCCAGTTCCCGCCCTCGGAGAGCAGTCTCATACGTAAGCTGTCCTACGATGCCGCGTACCTCAAGTTCCTGCAGCACGACTGCAACATCCCCGGTGTCCTCGACGTACAGCTGCACGAATCCACCGGCAGCTACGGCCTTATGGTGATCCAACTGAAAAAGACCCACCCGGCCCAACCCTGGCAGGCGCTGAACGCCGCCGTGGCCTTCGACCCCACCATCGGCAAGGTAATCGTGGCTGTTGACGACGATATCGACCCCAACGACGCCGACTCCGTGAACTGGGCCATGGCCTTCCGCATGCAGCCCCATCTCGACACCCGGGTAACCACCGGTAAGGCATCTATCCTCGACCCGTCGTCGGCTCCGCCGGACGCGTCGGTGGACGTACAGCGCTTCCCGCCGCCGGTAGGCACCTCATCTCTGCTCATCGACGCCACCAGGAAGTGGGGCTATCCGCCCACCTCGCTGCCGGCCAAGGAGTTCATGGACAAGGCTCTTGAGCGTTGGCAGGCGGAGGGCCTGCCCACTCTCTCCATCAAGAAGCCCTGGTACGGCAACGAGCTGGGCCACTGGACCGACGAGGAGCGCGAAGACGCCGCTAAGGCGATGCGCGGGGAGTATCTGGATACCGGCAAGAAGCTGCAGGAGCATCGCGAGGAACTATAGAAAGGAGGGTACTGATGGCCGACCTATCCGTCGATTTCGCGGGTCTCAAGCTCAAGAACCCGTTCATCATCGCGTCGTCCGAGCTGACGAACAAGATAGAAAAGATCAAGATAGCCGAGGAGAACGGGGCGTCGGCGATCAGCACGAAACTGACCTTCCTCAAGGTGCCCCTCTACGCGCGGCCCTATCACATCATCGAGAAGGAGGGCGCATTCTACTCACCCTCCGGCGAACGCATGTGGGTGGAGTGAGACCCAGGAGCTGATCCAAGCAGTGCAAGGAGCAGACCGACCTCAAGGTGATCGCCAACATGATGGGTCCGGGCGAAGACCTGGAGGGTTGGGCCAAGCTGGCCGCATGCTGGAGGAAGCCGGCGCCGACATGCTCGAGCTCAACATGTCGTGCCCCAACCTTGGTCTGATGGCCAAACAGATGGGAATCGACGAGGAACCCGAGCTGGGCGCCAGCATCGGCAAGGACCCCGTCCTGGCCGGAGCGGTGGTCAGGGCGGTCGTGGATGCCGTCAAGATCCCGGTCATGGCCAAGATGACCCCCGAAGCCAACACCATGATGGTGTCGCAAGCGGTTGAGAAGAACGGGGCCGCGGCCGTCTCGGCGATCAACTGCCCGCAGTCCCTGCCTCCGCTCGACATCGACAACGGCGGCCGGCCGCTCTATCCCTCCACCGGCAACCAGTCGTTCGCCGGTCTGTGCGGTCCCTGGATCCGGCCGCTGGCCTACCGGCACGTCGCCCAGATGCGCACCGTCTGCCCCGACCTGCCCATCGCAGGCGGCGGCGGGCTGATGAACTGGCGCCACTCGGTGGAGATGATCATGTACGGCGCCACCGTGCTCACGTACTGCTCGCTGCTCTACCTCAAGGGCTACAAGGCCTTCGCCAAGATCGAGCCGGGCATGCACAAGTTCATGGACGAGCACGGCTACAAGACCCTGGCCGACATGCGCGGCATCGCTCTCAAGTACATCGTCACCCCGGAAGAGGTCGACTACATCCCCATGCTGCCCGAAGTTCGACCTGGAGAAGTGCAACGGCTGCGGGCTCTGCGCGGCTCCCGGGCACTGCGAGTGCATCGAGATCATCGATAAGAAGGCCGTGATGGTGAAACCCAAGGAGTGCTACTCCTGTGCGGTCTGTTACTTCCTCTGCCCGAAGGACGCCATCACCATGAAGAAAGCGGCGATCGAGGAGACCCGGGCCGGGGTGGCGCTCTCGAGGAACCGGCCCCGGCTCGAAGCGACCGACAGGAGAGGATCGTAGGCGATGAAGACCTTTGAATACATCGGCCGACGTCAGTGGAGGACGCCTGTGCCGCCCTGGCCCCAGCCGACGGCTCGGCGAAGGCCCTGGCCGGTGGCACCGATCTGCTGGTGCAGATGAAGCAGGGGAGGCTGCAGCCGCACGCGCTCGTCAGCCTCCGCGACGTCCCCGGCCTGTCGTTCGTCCGAGTGGAGGAAGACGGGGGGCTGGCGTTTGGCGCCGCCACCTCCTTGGCGGCCATCGAGAACTCGGCGACGGTGATGGAGACGTTCCCGGCTATCGCCGAGGCGGCCTCTCGGATCGGATCGGTGCAGGTGCGCAGTCGGGCGACCGTGGGAGGCAACCTGTGCAACGCCGCCCCTTCGGCGGACATGGCGCCCATCCTGATCGCATACGGAGCGACGGCGACGGTCAGCGACGGCCACGCGAGCGCATTCTGCCGCTCGAGGACTTCTTCACAGGACCCGGGCAGACAGTACTCGGTCCCGGTGAACTGCTCAAGGCCATCGCCGTCCCGCCGGCCCCGCAGGGAGTTTCGCGAAGTACGACAAGGCCAACCGCTCGGCCATGGACATCGCCACCGTGGGCGTGGGGGTCTTGGCCGTCTTCGCGCCCGGTCCTTCGCCCGGCGAGACCGGCCGGTCCCCCGTCCAGGAAGTCCGGCTGGTCCTCGGAGCGGTGGCTCCCACGCCCATCCGTGCGCGCGCGGCGGAGCAGGTGCTGACCGGTCGGACGCTCGACGAGGACGCTGATCGCGCAGGCGAGCCTGCAAAGCGGCCGAAGAAGCCCGGCCGATCTACCGACGTGCGCGCTTCGGCCGAGTACCGCACGACCCTGGTGGAGGTCCTGTCTCGCAGGGCCCTTCGGGCGGCGCGCTCTTGGGCCGAGAAAGGAGGACGAGAGTGAAGACGAGAGCTGCACATCACGGTCAACGGCGATGAGTACCATCTCTTCGTCGACGCCGCGTCGCACCCTGCTTGAAGTGATCCGGGAAGACATCGGTCTGACCGGCACCAAGAACGGCTGCGGCGCCGGCGAATGCGGCGCCTGCACGGTGCTGCTCGACAACGAGCCGGTCAACTCCTGTCTGGTGCTCGCTCACGAGGCCGATGGTGCAAGAGGTGGTGACCATCGAGGGCTTGGCCCAGGGAGGCGTGCTCCATCCGGTGCAGGAGGCCTTTGTCGAGCAGGGCGCCATCCAGTGCGGTTTCTGCACGCCCGGGATGGTCATGTCGACCAAGGCCCTGCTCGATCGGAAGCCCGATCCGACCCGGGAAGACATCCTCCACGGGCTGAAGGGCAACCTCTGCCGGTGCACCGGCTACGTGAAGATCATCGACGCCGTCGAAGCGGCGAGCTGCCTGCTCGCGGGAAGGGGAGTCCACATGAACACCTGCGTGATCGGAAAAGGACTTCCGCGCATCGACGCGGTCCCCAAGGTGACCGGCGAGGCTCAGTACACCGTCGATCTCAAGATGCCGGGGCTGCTCATCGGCAAGATCCTGCGCAGTCCGCATCCCCATGCCCTGATCAAGTCCATCGACACCTCGGCCGCTAAGGAGCTCAAGGGGGTGCGGGCGGTCATCACGGCGGCAGACGTCCCGGACAACCTCTTCAGCTTCTATCAGTGGCTGGCCGACAAGAACATCCTGTGCCGCACGCAAGGTGCGGTACGTGGGCGACGAGGTGGCCGCGGTGGCCGCCGTCGACGAGGATACGGCCGAGGAGGCCCTCTCGCTCATCAAGGTCGAGTACGAGCCGCTTCCCGCGGTCTCGACCTGGAGGAGGCGATGCAGCCCGGGGCGCCCCTGGTCCACGACGACAAGGAGAGCAACGCGACCTGGACCGTCCAGCGCCTGTTCGGCGACCCAGACACGGCCTTCAGCGGAGTGCGACTACGTGGTCGAAGGCACGTATGTCACCCACCAGGTGGCGCACACCTGCTTCGAGGTATCCAACTGCATCGCCAAGTGGGACGCCAAAGACCGGCTGACCATCTGGACGAACACCCAGGCGCCTCACACGCAGAGGCAAGAGGTGGCCCGCACCTTGGGATCCCCAAGCGCAATGTCCGCGTGATCAGCTCTTTCATGGGTGGCGGCTTCGGCTCCAAGCTTGTCATGGACATGAAGCTGCCCATCGCCGCGGTCCTGTCGAAGATGAGCGGACGCCCGGTCCGCATCGTGAACACCCGGAGCGAGGAGTTCACCACCGCGAAGACCCGCTATCCCTACACCATGTATCTGAAGACCGGAGCCACCAAGGACGGCCGGATCGTGGCCCGGGAGCTCAAAGTCATCGCGGACGCCGGCGCCTACCACGACAAGGGCCCTGCCACCATCAACTTCGCCAGCATGATGTTCGGCACCCTCTACAACGTGGCCAACATGCGCTTCGACGGTCAGCTGGTATACACCAACAAGGAGATGGGCACTGCCTTCCGCGGCTTCGGTAATCCCGCAGGTGTCGTTCGCCACCGAGACACAATTGGACGAACTGGCGGAGAAGATGGGCATGGACCCGCTGGAGCTCCGGCTTAAGAACTCCAACCAGGCCGGTGTGGAGACCGCCTGCGGCGCCGAGGTCTGCGGGTGCGCGATGACCGAATGCATAGTGGCCGCGGCCGACGGCATCGAATGGGACAGAGAAGAGAGGCAAGAACGAACGACCGGCTGCGCGGCGTGGGCATAGCCAACATGGTCCACACCGGTGGCGGCGGCCGGTTCTACGGCTACAACTCGGCAGAAGCGTTCGTGAAGCTCTCCGATGAGGGTACGGTGACGCTGATCACTTCCGCCCTCGACATGGGCCAAGGGGCGCATACGGCCATGGCGCAGATCGTTGCCGAAGAGCTGGGCGTCAATCTGGGCGACATCAACGTGCTGTCCCACGACACCGACCTCACGCCCTACGACCTGGGCTCCTGGGGGAGCCGGGCCACGTACATGAACGGCAACGCCGTTCTTGCCGCCGCCCGGGACGCGAGGAAGGCGGTGGGAGAGGCTGCGGCCGAGATGTTGGAGGCCGACGCGACGGACATCATCGTCGAGGGAGGCAAGGTCTGGGTCAAAGGCTCGGAAGAGAAGCACGACCTGGCCGAGGTCGTCGAGCACGCGGTCAACGCGCACGGCTCGCCGATCTCCGGCACGGGCAAGTTCGTCGACTACCTGCCCGAGGGCTACACGATCGCCACCGCCTTCATCAAGAACATCCCCTGCTTCTCGTTCGGTACGCAGGCGGTCGAAGTGGAAGTGGACCCGGAGACCGGCCGGGTGAAAGTCGTCAAGGTGGTGGCGGCCCACGAAACGGGTACCACGATCAATCAGACCATGGTCGAGGGACAGATCGAGGGCAGCGTCGCTCAAGGTATGGGCTACGCCCTGGTGGAGCAGCTCATCCGCGACGAGAGCGGCAAGATCCTCAACGACAGCTTCCTCGACTACAAGATCGCGAACATCGGAGACGTACCGGAGATCGTAGCCATCGGGGTGGAGAGTCTGGGCACGAACGGCCCCTACGGCGCGAAGGGCATCGGTGAGCCCGGTCTCGTCCCGACCGCCCCGGCCATCGCCAACGCAATCTTCGACGCGATCGGAATCCGATTCTACGAATTGCCCATCACGCCCGACAAGGTACTGAGAGCACTGGAAGCGAAGAGATCGAAGTAGTCACGTGCAGCAGGTGTCCGAGACCATGCTGAGCCCCAATCGGCGACCGCTAGCACTGGTCAAGGGCGCCGGCGACTTGGCCAGCGGGGTGGCGCTTCGGCTCCACCGGTCCGGGTTCGCGGTGGTCATGAGCGAGATCGCCCACCCCACCGCGGTTCGGCGGACTGTAGCCTTCGCCGAGGCGGCTACGACGGGAGTGTAAAGGTGGAAGGGATCGGGGGCAGCAGGGCTCCGTCCGGAAGTGGTGCGGCGTGCTGGAGGCGGGAAGATACCGGTAGTCGTCGATCCGCAGGCCTCGATCAGACTGGAACTCGCGCCGCTCCTTGTCGTGGACGCCATCGTGGCCAAGCGCAACCTCGGTACGCGCATCACCGATGCCCCGGCCGTGGTGGCTCTGGGTCCGGGATTCGAGGCTGGAGTCGACGCGCACGCGGTCGTCGAGACGAAGCGGGGCCACACGTTGGGCAGGGTGATCATGTCGGGGGAGGCGCTACCCGATACCGGCATCCCGGGAGAAGTGGGCGGCTTTGGAGAGGAACGCGTTCTCCGTGCCCCCTGGCGGGGGTGTTCGAGGCGACCGCGACATCGGAGTTACAGTGGCGAGGGGCGAGATCGTGGGCTACGTCGGCGATGTGCCGGTCGGGCTCGGCTGGACGGGGTGCTGCGCGGTCTGTTCGCTCGGGTTTGCACGGTGACCGCGGGCTTCAAACTGGGCGACGTCGACCCCAGGTCCACTCGGGAGGACTGCTTCCTGGTCTCAGACAAAGCCCTGGCCATCGCGGGCGGGGTGCTGGAAGCCGCCTGCGCGCTCCTGGGGGGCGTGCGATTCGGGCCCCCGGACGTTGTATTCGACCGCTAGGTTATAAGGAGGTTTGTCGTGAAGTCGTATACCACACTCATCAAGGGCGCCCGGCTGGTGGTCGAAACCTGCTTCGCCGTGAAGGCCGGGCGACGCCGTGCTCATCATCTGCGACGAGGATCACCGGCGAGAAGCCGAGGCCATGGCTGGGGTGGCGGTGTCGATGGGGGCCTACCCGGTGGTGGCCGACATCTCGCATCACGTCAGCGCGGCCCTGGCCTCGATGAACGTCCCCATGGAGCCGGCCAAGAACCTGGCCGCCGCGATGGACGCCTCCGACGTCATCATCATCACCACCAACCTGGAGTGGGCGAACCGCTTCGCCCACGTCAACCCCGTTGCTGCAAGCGTGAACAAGGGAGCCAAGATCGGCTCGGTGGAAGAGGGCATGGCCGACTGGGATCTCACCAGAGAGGAGATCGATCAGACCGTCGCTCGGTCCGAGAAGCTCATAGCCGCCCTGGAGGGAGTCGAGTGGGTGCGCGTGCACCAACCCTGCCGGTACCGACGTCAGGGTATGCATCAAGGGCCGCCCGCCGCTCAAAGTGGTGCCCATCAAGGGTGCCGGAGAGATGATGGGTCCCGTGCCCCTGTGGGGCGAAGTGGCGTACGCCGCCGTGGAGGACAAGACCGAGGGTGTCATCGTCGTCGATGGCATCATGCTGGGAGTCGGGCGTCTTCGGGTCGCTCAAAGACACCATCACCTGGGTCATCAAGGACGGCCGGGCGGTGGAGATCACCGGCGGGGCCGAGGCGGAGCGGCTGCGCACCGTGGTGGCCGGTTCGGACGAGAACGCCAACGTGGTGGCCGAGTTCGCCATGGGCACCAGTACCAAGTCGCCGAGAGGATCGGCCTCGGAGAAAGGGCCTCCTCGGCACGGCGCACTTCGCGCTGGGGACAACTCGCATTGCTATCCCGGGCGGATGCAGCCACAGTAGCCTGCACCTCGATGGCAACCTCCTCAACGTGACGGTCGAGACCGAGGACGGACGCGTGCTCATCAAAGATGGGAAGTTGGCTCTGGTGGGCGATGGATCGATGTCGGCGCAAGAAGCGACGGGCATCGACGCAGAGACCGCTCTCGAGATGATATCCGTGGTCGACCTCGAGCGAGGGCAAGCGCACCGATCTGCCCGACGGAAGCTGGGTATGCGAGCTGGCGTCAGGGCCGCTCAATGGGGCGGAGCGGACCTGCATGGGCTTCTCCACCTGGAAACCGGGGGCGTCGACGAAGCAGATGGTGCACGAGACTGAGGAGATGGCGTTCATCGTGTCGGGCAAGGGCAAGCTCTCGGTCGGCGACAAGTTCGTCTCGTACAAGGCCGGTCAGGGAGTACTCATCCCGGCGGGTGTCCCACACGGAGTGGTAAACGATTCGGACCAGGATTTGACTATGGTTTACGTCTTCTCGTATCCGGAGTATCCACCAACGAGGCCGGCCGGCGAAAGCAGCCGGATTCAGAAAGGGTTGCAGGAAGTAGCCATCGGGTGCCCCTAGCCTCCACACGAGCGCCGGACCACATCGCGATAGATCTCCACGCATCGACGGAGATCGGCGAGAGACACGTGCTCGTTCGGCTTGTGGATGTTTCCGGCAGCCTGGCCAGGGCCAAAAATGACCGTGTCCATGCCCGCTTTCTGATAAACGGGTGCTTCAGTAGTGCCGCTCTTGAACTCGGGCTCGAGGGGTAGCCCACGTACGCCCAGCTCCACCATCAGGGCGGCCACCAGCGGCGACTTCGGATCGGCGCTGAAGGGCGGGCTGTCGAGCAGCCTCTCGGTATGGAGCCTCAGCGTTTCGGAGTGGGGAGCGCCGATCCCCTCAAGGGCATGAAGCGCGGTCTCGTGGGCGTAGGAGCCCGGCGGGAAGGTCGGCGGGTGGGCTCGCGGGAACCCGGCGGACATCGACGACGTAGGAGAGACGCGCCTGCTCCAAGCGGACTAGGCCGTTGTTGACCGTGCCGTAGGGAGGATCGAAGCCGAGGGCCTCGCATGCTCGGAGTCTGGCCTCCAGGTCGCGGGTCAGGGAATGAACGGTCAGCAGAAGGCGCGCCAAATCGGGCGACCAGCAGGCCTCGCTGAGGCCTCGCGCCGGCTCGACCGCGCACGTGACACCGGCCGCAGCAGCCGCGGGGGCGAGCAGCTCACTGGGTTTGGGCGCCTCTGCCGCCAAAACCACGGACTCGCATTCGGCCGCCACCTTGTTCACCACGTCGCCGCCCCGTACAGATGCGATCAACGGCGCCGAACCGGTCCGCTCAGCCCTCGCGGTCAATGCCGCGAGGGCGTCGAGGCAGGCGCCGTTGGCCGAAGCGCCGCGGTGGGGCTGTGAGGAGTGGGCGGCTACGCCCGTGAAGACCAGGCGCCAGCGAGGCAAAGACGGGAGCGGTAGGGGCGCCGGGTCACTTCCTTGGGTGCGGAACTCCAGGTAGCCCTTGTGTGACGTACCGGGTCGTAGGCCGGTCGGCTCGCCGACGAGCACGCGGCGCGGGACGGCATCGCTGTCCCGCGCCTGCAGCTGCCGCACCAGTAGCTCGGCTCCATAGCGGCCGGTCTCTTCGCCATAAGTAGCAGCTAGAGCGACGTTGTCGCGCAACTCCACGTCGCGAAGGGACTCGAGGGCGACCAACTTGCAGAGCAGGTCGAGCTTCACGTCGGCGCTGCCCAGGCCGTAGAGTTGGCCGTCGCGTTCCGTCAGAGCGAAGGGATCTGCGCCCGTAGTCGTCCAGAGCGAGTGGTCTCCGGGTGGGACCGTATCGGTGTGGGCGGCCAACAGGAGCGTGGTCGAGTCGAGGGGCCGGCGGGACGCCAGTAGGTTGTACTGGCGAACCCCGTCCCGAGTCTCCTCCTGCAGCGAGGTCTGCAGGCCGGCACGACGGCAAAGCGGGACCAGGAACTCGATCAGCTCGAGGTCCGAGAGAGCCGATCGGGTGTCGATGGCGATCATCCGCCGAGCGAGCGGCAGAAAATCGAAGACCATGGAGCCGCGCCTTTCTCTCGCCACTGGGCTCCGCCGGCCGGGCGATGCCCGCCGGGCCTGGCCCGTTGTCGCCGGTCGTGCTTGAATGTAGGCTGGTTGGGAGAGGGTTTTGCAAGTTGGACGAACGGCTCATGAGAGGTCGGAAGGCTCGAGCGTCGCGAGTGCTGGCGGCGAGTCTCTCTTGCTTCGTGCCGTGTCGGCGTCGTGGTGGTGACGTCCGCCGTGGTGGTGACCGGCTGCGCGTCCTGGTACGCATCACGGACGCCTACGACCGGGCTCACCCTGGCTTCGTCGACGGGCCTCTGCAGCCGGTCCCCGCCGGGCTGCGAGACGGTCGTCGCCGACATCCGCAAGGACCTCGACCCGGCGCGCGAGATCTGGCTGCCCCGAGTACTTGCCCGCCGGTTTCGTGCTTGCCGCCCCCTACAACGGCGACGGTTCCGGCTCGGCCTACCCGAACCCGTACGCGTGGGGCAGAGGCTACAGCGTCACCTACACCGACGGCACGGGTTACGTCATGGTGCTCGCCAACTCAGACGACGATCTCACTCAGGGCGAGTGGTCGCCGCTTGCAGAGAGCCTCGCCGGGCGGCCCCTGCGCCTGCAGCGGGGCCCCGGCATCGTGCTCGTCGCGACCGTTGACGACGGCGGACCGTCGCTCCTGGTGTCGGGAGGCGGTTTCGGCGGCGACCGTCTCGAGGCCGAGCTGATCCGGGTCGCCGGGAGTCTTCTGCGTCGACATGATGTTTCCCTCAGCGCTCCATGTTGTCACCTGCGCGCGCCGCTCCTATCTGCCTGCCGCCCTTTGCCTGCCCTACCGCCGGGAAGGACGCTGAGGGAGGAGTCGTGGTAAGCGGGCTTGATCGATAAAATACCAGTAAACAGCCCATTTTTGGAGCAGCACGCGGCCGACTCACGGTTTCGGATGTCCCAACCCAAGTGATATACTTGGACGCTGGTGTGCCGCACCAGCCCGCCCGCCCGTCTCTCACCGATGGCCGCTGGTTGCGGCATCACGCACACCCCGGGCCGTCTTTCCCAGTGAGGAGGATAGGTTGATCCGATACGACGCAACCCAGGCAGCGTTCTATCGGGAGAAGTTGATCAAGAGGGTCGAGGCGGATACTCGCGACTGCTACCAGTGCGGCAACTGCTCCGCCGGCTGTCCGGCCGCTTTCACTTTCGACTACGCTCCCAACCAGGTGATGCGGATGCTCCAGGTGGGCCTTGTCGACAAGGTGCTGGATTCCAAGGCAGTGCAGCTGTGCGTCCAGTGCCTGACCTGTACGGCCCGTTGCCCGCGCAACATCAACATCGCCGGCATCTTCGAAGATCTCAAGACCGTCGCCACCGCCCAGGAGCGCGACGTCCCCGAGCACGTGAAGACCTTCAACAAGGCTTTCGTCAGCGCTATCGCCCGTTTTGGGCGACTTCCGGAACTCTACGATATGGTCACGTTCTACGCGGGGACCATGAATCCCAAGATGGCTCTGGGCAACGTGGGTCTGATGATCCCCGTCGTTTCCAGGCGCAAGATGCCCTTCATCCCTCACAAGGCCAAAGGGGCCGACGAGGTGTCGCGCATCTACAAGAAGACCATGGAAAGAGCCAAGGCGACGGAGAAAGCCGAGGCTGAAGCGCTCAAGAGGGCCGCCGCGGAGGCGGCCAAGGCTGCGGAGGCGGCCAGGGCGGCAGCCACGGCCAAAGCCGGCGCCGCAGCCCGCAGCGCCTCGGCTCACGGCCCCGGCTCCGCCGAAAGCGAGGTGGCCGAATGAGCCTCGCTTACTATCCAGGTTGCTCTTTGCGCCATTCCTCAGCGGAGCTGGACGTCTCCACCCGGAAGGTGCTCGACGCGCTGGGTGTCAGCTACACCGAAGTGCCCGACTGGACCTGCTGCGGCTCCACACCGGCGCACATGATGGACCATCTCCTCGCGCAGGCTCTGGCCGCCCGCAACCTGCGCCAAGCGGCGCAAGTGGGTGAAGAGCTTCTGGCCCCGTGTCCTTCCTGCTATCAGCGGGAGAAGAACGCCGAGATCGAGATCCACAAGAGCGACGCCTTCCGGGCGGAGGTCAACGAGGTACTAGACAAGCCGTACCAAGGCCGGGTCAAGGTCTACGCGCTGCCCGAGTATCTGATCAAGTTCGTGGGTGAGGAGAAGGTCGCGTCTCTGGTGAAGACGGATCTCTCCCAACTCAGGGTCGTCCCCTATTACGGCTGCCTGCTGGGTCGGCCGACCGAACTGACCGGAGAGTGCGATAACGAGCAGCCCATGATGATGGACCTGCTGCTGCAGGCCGCTGGTGTCGACGTCAAGTGGTGGAACTACAAGACCGAGTGCTGCGGCGCCAGTGTGGGCATGCCCAAGGAGGAGATCCAGCGCCGGCTGAGCGGCAAGATCCTGGAACAGGCGCTGGCGACCGGAGCAGAGGCGGTCGTGGTGTGCTGCCCGCTCTGCCACGTCAATCTGGACCTCAAGCAGGCGCAGATCAACAGGTTCCTGGGCACCGACTACAAGGTGCCGATCCTCTACCTGTCGCAGGTGCTGGGACTGGCTTTCGGAATGAGCGCCGCCGACGTCATGCTGAACAAGAACATCGTGGACCCCGAGCCGGTGGTGAAGAAAGCCATCGCCGAAGGGGCGGCCATCAGGGCGGAGGAAGAGCGGAAGGCCGCCGAGAAGGCGGCCAAGGCCGCGGCGCGTGAGGCCAAAGCGGCGGCCGACGCGGCGGCCGGTGAACCGGCGCCTCCGCCGGCGGAGGTCGCAGCGACCGGCGCGACGCAGGCCCCGGACGCGGAGGAGCAGCCGTGAGGATAGGAGTCTTCGTCTGCCACTGCGGCAGCAACATCGCGGGCACCGTGGATGTCGCCGACGTGGCCAAGCGGGCTTTAAGCCTGAAGGACGTGGTCCACGCCGAGAACATCATGTACACCTGCGCCGAGCCGGGCCAAGCCGCCATCCAGAAGGCCATCCAGGACAAGAAGCTCGACCGGGTGGTCGTCGCGGCCTGCTCGCCCCACATGCATGAGGTCACCTTCAGGCGCTGCGTCGACAAGGGGGGCCTCAACCCCTATCTGTTCGAGATGGCCAACATCCGCGAGCACTGCTCCTGGATCCATACCGACATGCCTGTCGCTACCGACAAAGCCTGGGACATCATCAAGATGGCCGTGGCCAAGGCTCGTCAACTCGAGCCTCTCTGGTCCAACGAGGTGGAGGTCAACAAGGACGTCCTCGTCATCGGTGGTGGGGTGGCCGGTATCCAGGCCGCGCTCGACCTGGCCGACGCCGGCCTCAAAGTGACCATCGTCGAGAGAGAGACCACCATCGGTGGGGTGATGGCCAAACTGGACAAGACCTTCCCTACCATCGACTGCTCGGCCTGCATCCTCACCCCGCGCATGGTCGACTGCGCCCAGCACGAGAACATCGATCTGATGGCCTACTGCGAGGTCGACAAGGTGTCGGGCTACGTGGGCAACTTCACCGTCGACATCCGTAGGAAAGCCTCCATGGTCGACTGGACCAAGTGCATCGGGTGCGAGATCTGCGTACAGAAATGCCCGTCCAAGGCCCCGGACATTTTCAACGTGGGGCTGGAGCCTACCAAGGCCATCTACATCCCGTTCCCGCAGGCGGTGCCCAAGAGGGCGGCCATCCAGGTCGACTACTGCCGCTACTTCACCCAGGGAAAGTGCCGGGTGTGCGAACGGGTCTGCCCGGCCGATGCCATCGATTACGAGCAGAAGGAAGAGATCGTCCAGAAGCGTTTCGGGGCGATCGTGGTGGCCACCGGCCTGGACGTCTTTCCCTGGGAAGAGCGCTACCACGAATACGGCTCGGGCAAGATCAAAGACGTCATCTCCGGTCTTCAATACGAGCGGATGCTGAACGCCTCCGGCCCGTACGGGGGGCACGTGCACCGGATTTCCAACGGTGAGGATCCTCAGACGGTGGTTTTCATACAGTGTGTGGGCTCTCGGGACGAGTCGGTGGGCCGGCCGTACTGCTCCAGCGTGTGCTGCATGTACACGGCGAAACAGGCGCTGCTGACCAAGGACCACTGCGGTCTGGATGCCGAGGTCTACGTCTTCTACATCGACATCCGCGCCACCGGCAAAGGGTACGAGGAGTTCATCAAGCGGGTCCAGACCGAGTTCGGCGTCAAGTACGTCCGAGGCCGGGTCTCCAAGCTGTACGAGGAGAACGGCAAGGTAATGGTGCGCGGCACCGACACCCTGCTGGGCGAGCAGGTGGAGATCGCTGCCGACCTGGTGGTGCTGGCAAGCGGCATCACATCGTCCCCCGGCGTGGTCGAATTGGCCCAGAAGCTCAACATAAGCTACGACGAGTTCGGCTTCTTGAAGGAAGGACACCCGAAGCTTCGCCCGGTCGAGACCAACACGGCCGGCGTCTTCCTGGCCGGCGCCTGCCAGGCGCCCAAGGACATCCCGGCCACTGTGGCCCAAGCCTCGGGTACCGCGTCCAAGGTCATCGGTCTTCTGGCCAAGGACAAGCTCAAGACCAGTCCGATGATCGCCATCGTCGGGCAGAAGGACTGCGTGTCCTGCTGGAAGTGCATCGAGGTCTGCCCGTTCAGCGCGCCGGAGAAGCTGGAGGTGCGTCCGGGCGAGTTCAAGAGCCACGTGATCGAGACGGTCTGTCAGGGTTGCGGCGTATGCGTCGCCAACTGCCCGGTGAACTGCATCTCGCTCAAGGGATTCCCGACCGACGCGATCCTCGACCAGATCGAGGAAGTCCTCCTCGTATAGAAAGGCGGTGAAGATGGCCGAAGCAACGACAACTCAAGCCAGCGGCGCCGCCTCCACGAGCGCCGCGCCCGGCGGCGGTCCCGCGCCGGGAGGCAGCCCCGCTATCGGGGCGGCCGGTACGCCCGGCGCCGCCGGCGACCGGCCGGTGAAGATCATCGGCATCGTCTGCAACTGGTGCAGCTACGCAGGCGCCGACACGGCCGGGGTGGGCCGCTTCAAGCAGCCGGCCAACATCCGGCTGGTGCGGGTGCCCTGCACGGGCCGTATCGACCCGCTCTTCGCCCTCAAGGCCTTCGAGAAGGGGGCCGACGGCGTGCTCATCAGCGGCTGCCACCCCGGTGACTGCCACTACTCCGAGGGCAACTACTACGCCCGGCGCAAGTTCGAGCTGCTCGAGCGGATGATCCACCACATCGGCATCCCCAAGGAGCGCTTCAAGTGGACCTGGGTGTCGGCTTCGGAAGGGCAGCGCTGGCAGCAGGTGGTGACCGAGTTCGTGGCCGGAGTGGAGAAGCTCGGCCCTCGCGAGGGGAGGGCCCTGTGAGCCGGCAAGATCACATCCGGGAATTCGCCGCCGCCGCGCTGCGGGACGGCCGGGTGGACTACTTCATCGGCTGGAAGCAGGGCTTCAACGCCTCCGAGGTGGTGCCGGCGTTCGTCAAGGACCCGGCCGAGGTGGACCAGTTGGTCTGGAACGGGCTCTGCCACCACAACCTGGTCACCTTCCTCAAGCGCAACATGCCCGACCCGGCCGGCGCCAAGATCGGGGTCTGCGTCAAGGGCTGCGACAGCCGTACCCTGGTGGCGCTGCTCCAGGAAGAGCTGGTGGACAAAGACAGGCTCTACGTGGTGGGCGTGCCCTGCGACGGCATAGTCGACCGGCGCAAGCTGGAAAAGGAGTTCACCGACGAGCTGGTCGCCATCTCTTGCTCCGACGGCACGGTGTCGGTCACCACCCGGCAAGGGAACGGGAAAGAATTCGCCAAGGAGACGGTCCTGCTCGATGTGTGCGGTGCCTGCCGCTATCCCAACGCGGTGTACGCGGACGACACGGCCGGTCCTCTGGTGGACGAGCCGGACCGCAAGCACACGGAGCCCGACTGGACCGACGTCGCCGACTACGAGGATCTCTCCGACGACGACAAGCAGGCCCTGTTGGAGCAGATCTACTCCACCTGCGTCCGCTGCTTTGCCTGCATCAACGTGTGTCCGGTGTGCTTCTGCTGGGAGAAGTGCGTGAACCGCTCCCGCCAGCCCGAGCTGGTGAGCCAGAAGGTGGGGCCCAAGGAGAACCTTCTGTTCCAGATGGTGCACATGTTCCACGTGGCCGGCCGCTGTCCCTCGTGCGGCGCCTGCGACCGGGCCTGTCCCGTGGAGATCCCGCTCTACCTGCTGCACCGGAAGATGAACAAGGAGATCTACGACATGTTCCGATTCGAGCCGGGCACGAAGCTCGATGAAAAGCCGGTGTTCCAGGTATTCGACCTCACCGACCAGTTCGGCGACTGAAAGGAGGGACGATGGCGATCAAGTACTTGAACGTAGATCAGCTGCCGGCCTTCCTGAGCTCTCTGGCCGAGAAGGCGCGCGTGGTGGCCCCGATCAAGACAGACGGCGTGGTGCAGTTCCAACCCTGGGCGGCGGGCACGGACGTAGAACTCGACGTGCTCCTGGCCAAGCAGTCGCCCAAGGAGTTCGTGTTCTTGCAGAGTGAGACCTACCTGAAGTTCGGGTACAGCATGGCTCCCTCCGCGGAGGACGCCGAGGGTGAAGCCGCGATCCCCTACGAAAAGGTGGACGTCCAAGCTGTGACCGACGCCCCGGCCCAGGTGATCTTTGGCCTGCGCCCCTGCGACGCCCGGGGCTTCGTGCAGATGGATAACGTGTTTGGCGGGTACGGAGGCTTCTACTTCGACCCGCTCTACAATGCGCGGCGTGAAGCCACCACGCTGCTCGCCGTCACCTGCCGCGATCCCCGGTCGACCTGCTTCTGCACGTCTATCGGCGGCTGTCCGGCCGGCCACGAAGGCGTCGACGCGCTCTTCACCGAGGTGACGGACGGCTTCGCGGTGGAGGCGTTCACCGACAAGGGTGAGGCGGCGGCCACCTTTGCCGGCCTCGCCGATGCGACCGACGCCCAGGCCGGCGAAGCGGTGGAGGTGAAGTTGCAGGCTACCGGCAAGGTGGAAGTGCCCTTCGCCCTGGAAGGCATCCGCGACCACCTGCGCGGCAACATCGACGGACAGGGCTGGCACGACCTCGCCATGCGCTGCATCTCCTGCGGGACGTGTACGTACGTGTGCCCCAACTGCTACTGCTTCAACATCAGCGACGAGCTTGTGGAGAGCCGGGGCGAGCGTTACCGCACCTGGGATAACTGCTTCAATCCTCTGTACACCGAGGAGACTTCGGGCCACAACCCGCGGGCGGCCAAGTCCAACCGGTTCCGCAACCGCTTCAGCCACAAGTTCTGGTACTACCCAGACAAGTACGACAGTCTGCTCTGCTCCGGCTGTGGCCGCTGCATCATGCACTGTCCGACGCGCATCGACATCCGCGAGGTCCTGCGGGTCATGGGGACTCCGGCAGGCGCGGCGCCGGCCGAGGCGATCGCCGCGCCGGCCGCGGAATGCGCCAAGCCCGGTGCGGGCGCGGGGAACGCCCCGATCGAGGCCGCGCCCGCTGCGCCTGCGGGGACACCCTCAGCGCCTACCGCGGCCGACGGGAAGGAGGCGTAGATGTCTGACAACGGCAAGACCCGCCTCACCGCGGCCGACGTGATCGCCGGCGCCAGCACTGCCCGCGCCGGCAAGCTGGGCGGCAACCCCTACCTGCCCGAGATCGCGACCGTGGTCAAGATCATCGAGGAGACCCCCAACATCAAGACCCTCCGCCTGCGCTTCGACGACCCCGCCGTGCAGGAGAGCTTCAACTTCCTGCCTGGGCCAGGTCGGGCAGCTGGGCATCTTCGGCGTGGGCGAGTCGACCTTCGCCATCACCTCCAGACCCTCCGAGAGGGAGTACGTCCAGTTCTCGGTGATGAAGGCCGGCGAGGTCACCAAGGCCATCCACAACCTGTCCGAAGGCGACAAGGTGGGCATCCGCGCCCCCATGGGCTGCGGTTTCCCGATGGAAGCCTGGAAGGGCCAGAGGATCCTCTACGTCATGGGGGGCATCGGCTCGGCCGCGCTCAAGGCCACCATCGAGTACACCCTCGAGCACCGCTCAGACTATGCCGGTATCACCATCCTCTACGGGGCCACCGCTCCGGAGAACTTCACCTACCAGTACGACATCGACGACTGGCAGAAGCGGGACGACCTCGAGCTGGTGCTCACCATCGACCGGGAGTGCGACGGCTGGCAGTGCGACGTGGGCCTGGTGCCGCACGTGCTCGAGCGCATGAACCCCGATCCCACCAACACCATCGCCATCACCTGCGGCCCGCCCATCATGATCAAGTTCGCCCTCATGAGCTTCCAGAAGCTGGGCTTCACTGACAAGCAGACCTTCACCACCCTGGAGAAGCGCATGAAGTGCGGCATCGGCATCTGCGGCCGCTGCAACGTCGGACCGAAGTACGTGTGCGTGGACGGCCCGGTCTTCTCGCTCGCCGAGCTCAAGGAGCTGCCGGACGAGCTGTAGGAGAGCCGCACCCGGCCGCCAGAACGTGCGGTGTCCGGGGCCAAAGTAGCGACTCGGGGCCTTTAGCAGCACCGGCGCGGCTCGGGGCAAATCCTGATCCGTTTCCCTTGGGGCGCCGGAAGGCGCCCCTTCCCTTCACGTGTGGTGCACCCGGTCTGCTCAGTAGCCCCACCAAACGACAGCGATGCCGGACCAGTTTACGAGGCGTTCTGCCCGGCAGACCCCTCTCCCTTCGGGAATCTCGTAGTAGACTCTCCCAACGACTGCTTGCCCTGGACTCAAAACGCCGGCCCCACTGTACCCAATGGAGTCCTGGCTGCTGTTCCTGATCTCGACGGCGCAGTGGATTAGCTTGTTGCTCTTGAAGGGTAATGGCCAGATTCCGGTCCTAGATATCGTCTTCCGAGAGTCCGGCAATCTTGATCAAGTGGTGCGCGAGGCCGACCTTCAGGGGATGATTCTGACGCACAGGTATGGACAGGCGCACATCGCTGTCCTCCCTGCCGTAGATGTGGTGGCTTCTGTGAACACGTAGAAGGACCCAGCCCTTGTTCTCGAGCGCCTTGGCAAGTTCGCGGCCGGATACGACCTTCATACCGCGATTTCCACGATCCGATCACGCTCGCCGGTCTTGACAGAGCCGACGTCGACGGACAGGCAGCCTTCGACAGCCTCATAGATGTTCTCAAGCAACTGCTCGAAGGTCTCGCCCTGGGTGCAACAACCGGGTATGGCCGGAACCTCGGCCCAGAAGCCGCCTTCTTCCGCCTCGTGGACCACTACCTTGAGCTTCATGCCTCTCCTTCCAGCGGCTCGAGCTGCAATAGTCACAGTATAGCCCGGCCCTCATTTCCCGAGCCAACAGGCCTGTAACAGCCTGGAGAAGCGCGCGAAGTGCGGTATCGGCATCTGTGTTTCCCGCAACGTGGGGCCGATGTACGGGAGCCTGGACGGCCCCGTCTTCTCTCTGGCCGAGCTCAAGGAGCTGCCGGTCGAGCTGAGCGACGAGGTCCTCAGGATCCGCGAGGTCCTCACCGCGGAGCGCTGGCTCAGCCTGCCGACGCGCTTCGACATCCACGAGTGGGCAATCATGGATGAGTTCGCGCGGGCTGCCGAGGACCCCGCCGCCAGCGACGAGCTCCTTATCGCCATCCGCGGCCGGGGTGCCTTCCGCGCGTTCAAGGACGCGGTCCACCGGCGCGGGATCCAGGAAGACTGGTACCGCTACCTTGCCGCGGCCATCGCAGACATTGCCGGTGCGCGGCTCGACGGACACGGCATCGCCTACGCTCGCGACATCGACACACCGTTAGGTTGCATGCACCGAACAAGCGCATAAACCTGACGTGGCCAAGCGCTGCGGGGATAGACTCCAGCCGCAGCCCGTGCAGGTTATGCGCAGTGCGTTCGACCGAAACCAAGGCGCCGCCCTCTCGGCTCGGGCGAACTGCAACTGACGCGCACCACGTTGACCGAACACGCACGCACGTGCTTGTAGGGACGCTCCTATCGATATACTGTGCGTTGTACAGTAGTGTTATCGATGAGGAGCGCGTCATGACAACAGTCACCATTTCGCCGAAGTACCAAGTCGTGATTCCCAAGCACATCCGCGAGAAGCTCGATCTGCATCCGGGCCAGCAGGTACAGGCAATCGAGTACGACGACAGGATCGAGTTCGTGCCGGTCCGGCCCATGGCCAGTATGCGGGGGTTCCTCAGAGGAATCTACACCACCGTCGAGCGTGATGAGGACCGCCTGTGAACGTCGTCGACTCATCAGGGTGGTTGGAGTACTTCGCTGCCGGCGCCAACGCCGGCTTCTTCGCGCCCGCTCTTGAGGCCACCGGTGAGCTGATCGTTCCGGTTGTGAGCGTCTATGAGGTGTTCAAGCGCGTACTTGTGCAACGAGGCGAAGGTGACGCACTCCAGGCGGTTGCGATGATGCAGCAGGGTCGGGTCGTCGATCTCAACGCGGCCGCGGCACTGGACGCTGCCCGGCTGAGCGTCGAGGCCGCCTTGCCTATGGCGGACGCGATCATTCTCTCGGTGGCTCGCTCACATGACGCGACCCTATGGACGCAAGATGCGCACTTCGAGGGGATCAACGGCGTCAACTACGTCTCCGCGAGTTCGGTCTAACAAGAGCAGCGAGCAGAAGGCGCAAGGTAGAATCCACCTGAGAGGGTATGCGCGTCTGCTCATGCCCAAGACGTTAGTGACGCTCGGGGGGATGGGGCTCATGTCGCTGCTCGATGAAGCGCTTCTCGCACGCAGGTGCGTCATCAGCGTGATGGGCGCGCACGCCGGTGAGGACGAGACCGCGATCTTCAGTCGGAAGATTGGCGATTGCATGGGGGTTGGCCGCACCTTCTGGGTCGCGAAGTCAGCGAAGGCACGTCCTGCCCAGGTGCGGGCGATCTGCAGCGCATCGCATGGCTACGTGATTTTCGTCGAACCTGCCGCCCCAGGTGGTGCACGCCCGACCAAAGAATCGGGCTCTGCAACTGAGTATTCGCCTGACCGTGCCACGTGGCTCCCGCTGCCAAGCGGAATCGGACCGGTCACTGGGCAGATGGACGATTCCGCCGCCGCGCTGGTTTTCGATCGACTCACAACAGACGTGGACCACCGCGCCCTCGATCTCTGGGGGTACGCCGACGATGCGGAATCGGACAAGCCACTCAAGTTCATGCTCGGACTGTCAACGGTATGTGCCGTTCGCAAGGATATGGCAGAGCACCCGAATCGCATGAAGTCTCGCTACCGTCGAATAGTGGCCGTAGCACGACTTGCAGAGCCGTACTGCGTATGGGTCAGATAGGTCACTAACAAGCGCATCCAGCAGAACGCCACGAGGTAGACTGGCCTGAAGGTGCATCGGCGTCTGCTGATGCGCACCACGCTAGACGGGACACTAAGGCCGAGGGACGCCGTGAACGAGCAGGACTTGTCAGCCAGACGAAGCAGGACTTGCAGGCAGTCTCGGAGCCTTTGTTCGACTTCTCTCCGCGGCAGGTCCGCAGGCGCGATGCATTCCTGCCGCTTGGTGCGCCGCACTGGTGTCCCACGGGCGATCTGGGCTATTGTAGAGCGGTCGCAAGGAGGCAAGACCATGCGGTCGTACCGCACCGTCCAAGTAGCGTGACCTTGAGCAACCCGCCGGTTCTCAAGCCTCGGTAGGTTGTCGCTTTGCTCGAGGCCCACGGTTTCGAGGAGGTCCGCCGGTGCGGGTCCCACAAGCAGTTCCGACATCCCGACGGCTGTTCGACCACCGTCCCGTTTCACGCGGGCCGCGACCTTTCTTCCACCCTGCTGCGAAAGATCGCGGCTGATATCCACCTGACCGTGGATGAGTTCCTGGGCACCATGTGAACGTGCCGCCCAACAGGCGCATCAACCTGGCGCGCCCGAGCGGCTCGACATACTGGGACCGCGGCCTGCGCAGGTTGTGCGCGGCACGATAGACCGAACAATGGAGGACTGTTGGGCTGCACCCTACCGCTCGTCGCCGTCGACCTATACTGGCTCCCCTTGGGTGCCGGTGGTCACTTCGTGCGACTCAATGGCAAGGTCTTCGAGGCCGCTGTGTCGCTGCTCGAACGCCGGCGCCGATTCGACCTCTATCACTCGGCGCTCGAGGTGCACGTGCCGGAGGGTCGCTTCACGATCGAGAGTGGCCCGGTGCCAAACGCCAATGGCCATGAGCGAGGGGTCGTCGCTGGAGGTCCTGTCGGGAGCCGTTGGGCGGGCCACCTGCGTATCTTTCGCTACGAGATCCGGTGCTGGCGTGACGGAGTCATCCCAGACCTCGGCGAGGCGGTCGAGAGCCCCCAGCGGTTGACCGAGGACGAGGATACTGCGCGGCGACTGCTTCATCTCACGCCGCAGGTGCCCACACCTGTGTGGGGACGCAACGAACTCCATGCCGGCGAGATGTGGAACTCGAACTCGATCATCTCCTGGCTTCTTGCTAGGAGCGGCATCGACGCGGAGTCGGTCAGAACGCCGAGTGGCGGGCGCGCTCCAGGTTGGGATTCCGGCCTCGTGGTAGCGCGAAGGCAGGCCTAACAAGCGTTTCGAGTGGACGCCCACCAGCGCTGCGATACCCTTAGTCGTCAGCGGGCGCTGCCCAAGGACAACGAGAAGACTTGTGGCGTCAGCCTCACCTCTCGTGCTGCCTGTCGTCACGGCAGGATTGTCCTGCTGCTTCGTCTCGAGTCGCAAGGGCCGGGGTTTGGTCGCTGTATCTTTCCCCTTTGCCTCTGGTACATTCCTCGTATGGACATCGAGGTGATCGACAACCCAGTACCCCTCGAAGCGCTGGCGCGGATGGCCGCGAGCGGGTTCGGGGATCTCGTCAAGGCGGTCGTCGACATCGAGCGGGGGCTCATGGCGGTCAACGGCGAGCTCCACGCGGATGAAGAGGCCGTATTGCTCCAGCGGGGCTCCGCTGAGGGCCACCTGTGGGGGATCAATATCTATCCACTCCTGCCGACCGACGAGCGCATCGAGTTCGACTCCCTGATAAACATCCGGCCGGCTCAGGGGAACCGGTCTCGCGGCGTCGAAGATCCCGGAGTTCGCGAGGCGATCCGCCGTATCGTCGCCTCTCTGCTCCTACCATGAGCGCTCGTCATCCGGACCTGACCGCCGGCCGGTGGCGGACGCTCTCTCTTGTGGAGCAGTTGGCGAATGTCGGTAGCGAGGTGGAGCGGGCCCTGAGTTGGGCCGCCAAAGGCGACCGAGATCATCGTGACATGGCTCTTGAGAGAGCCCTCGAGCTTCTCGATCTGACGATCGCCGACCCCAGGCATCGGGGGCGCCTGCGTGAGCTCACCCGTCTGCGTGAAGCGCTACTCGACTACTTCCTCGGGGAGAACGAGTTTGGCTCGACCCCTGATAGCTGGCACGGTTACCTCCATCCCTACGGCATGGCGGTGGCGATCCTGAGGGAGCGCTGATTCGCGGTCGCAGGTTTTGCCCGAATCGAGATACCTGGGCGCTCGGATCACGGAGGTCCCGGAGAAGGTTCGTCTGGCCAGCCCCATGACGTACGTTCACGGAGGCATGGCGCCTATCCTCATCCAGCACGGGAGCGCGGACTGCCTAGTGCCGGTGCAGCAGTCCCTCGAGTTCGCCCGCGTGATCGAAGAACGGGTCGGACCCGACGGGTTCGAATTGGACGTCTTCGACGGAGCCGGCCATGACGACCCGATTTTCGAATCGTCACGGAATCTTGCCAGGGTCTTCGCCTTGATCGACCGTCATCTGAAGTAAGCGCCACGAAACGGCGAAAGGAATCTCGCCGCAGCGTCGGCTGCGGTGTGGCCCCGGGGTTCACGAAGGGCTGACCTCCTCAGGCGAAGATACTCGCCTATCCCAAGCCGGGGCCAGTCTCGAGACGCTTCGGCTAGGCCGCGCTGAAAGCCGATACCCGTGCCCATCGCTGAGGCTTGGGTTCTTGCCGTCGCTCGTTGGCGCCTCGCGACTGCCAGGCGGAGTGACCCTATGCGGGGGTCGTCAACGTGATCTTCTCACGACGCCAGGGACGACTCGTGTTGGAGCGGCACGGCGTTTTCTTCTCAGAATGAGAGATTGCATTCTCATGTGGTGAGCACTCTGACTACTCGACGAACTCAATGAGCATCATATAGACAAACAATTGACCACTTTGCGTATGTAGCGTTACAATATGTGAAAGCCAATCACCTGCCAGTGACCAGAACTCACTTGATCGGGGGGAGGATGAAGTATAGGGTCGGGGCAGACGTCGGTGGCACATTCACCGACCTGGTGGCCATGGATGAGGGGGGCCGGGTCATTGTTGCCAAGGCACCCACTACTCCGGAAGACCAGTCCATCGGTGTTCGCGACGCCATCCAAGAAGGCAGGCGTCGACCTGAGCGAAGTGAGCTTCTTCTCGCACGGCACGACGGTCGGGGTCAACGCGGTCATCGAGAACAAGGGCGCGAAGGTGGCCGTGGTCACGACCAAAGGCTTTCGGGACATCTTGGAGTTGCGCCGCGGCCAGAGGGTCATCGAGAACCCCGACGACATGTACAACCTGCAGATGGATCTGCCCCAGGACTACGTGGGAGGTTACGATCCGCTCGTCAGGCGGCCGTTGAGGTTCGAAGTCCCCGAGAGGCTCGATTTTCGCGGGAACGTACTGGTGCCTCTGGACGAAGAGGCGGTGAGACGGATTGCGGCCGAGATGCGGGAACAACGAGTGGAAGCTGTCGTCATCTGCTACCTCTTCTCCTTTATGAACCCGTCGCATGAGCAGCGCACCGCCGAGATCATCCGCGCGTTGATGCCCGGTGTGCATCTCTCGGTCTCCAGCGAGATCCTGCCCATCATCCGCGAGTACGAGCGGCTGAGCACCGCCACCGTGAACGCCTATGTGATGCCCATCATGCAGTCGTATCTGGGCAAGCTGCGCGACACCCTCAAGGCCGGCGGGTTCCAGAAGGAGTTCTATCTGATGCAGTCGAGCGGCGGCATCATGTCCGCGGAGCGTCGCAGCCCACCGACCTGTGTACACCATCGATTCCGGTCCGGCCGGAGGGGTTACCGCGGCAGCCCAACTGGGCATGTCACTGGGCTACCCCGATGTGATCTCCTTCGACATGGGGGGAACCACGGCCAAGGTCTGTGTCGTGCGCGAAGGCACGCCCGAAGTGACCAACCGGTTCTGGGTCGGAGGCAGGTACTTCATCGGGGCGCCCGTCATGGACATGGTGGAGATCGGGGCTGGGGGCGGGAGTATCGCCTCGATCGACAAAGGTGGTGGAGTCCATGTCGGGCCGCGGAGCGCCGGGCTCGGTGCCGGGGCCGGTCTGCTATCAGAAGGGTGGCACCGAGCCGACGGTGACCGATGCGGACCTGGTCCTCGGCTATATCAACGCCGACTACTATCTCGGCGGCGACATGACCGTGGATGTCGAGGCCGCCAGGGCGACCATCAAGCAGAAGATCGCCGATAAGCTCGGCATGAGCGCAGCCGAGGCGGCACATGGGATCTACCGGCTCGTGAACGCCAACATGATCGGGGCCACTCGGGTCATCACCATCCAGAGGGGTCACGACCCTCGGGACTTCAGCCTGGTGGTCTCCGGCGGAACGGCTCCCATCCACGCGATCCGCATGGCTCAGGAGCTACGGATCCCACGAGTCATAGTCCCCCTCAACGCGGGCGTGTTCTCCGCCGTGGGCTTGATCACGGCCGACGCGCGCTACGACGTGCACCGGTCGTACGTCGCGCGAGGTTCTCAGGCCGATCCCGTGCGCATGCAGGCCGTCTTCGATGAGATCGCACAGGAGGCGGTCGCGAGGATACGAGAGCTGGGGTTCGCCCCGGGGCAGATCGTCATGCACTACGAGATCGACATGCGCTACCTGGGGCAGGCGCACGAGGTACCGGTCGAGATTCCGAACGACCTGGTGCGGGAGATGGACGGAGAGACCCTCATGAAGCTCATCGACCTGTTTCACGACAAGCACCTCCACCTCTTCGGACACGCGTCCCGAGATTCCGAGATCGAGTTCATGACCTTGACCGTCGCTGCCATCGGTCCCATGGACCGAGGAAAGTCGCTGGAGATCGAGATGGGCACGGCTAACGCAAGCGCCGCCTTCAAGGGGACGAGGAGAGTCTTCTTCGAAGAAGCCGGGGACTACATCGACTGCAACACCTACGAAAGATCCCGGCTTAAGGCGAACAATCTCATCACGGGTCCCGCGATCATCGAGCAGATGGATACCACCACGGTCTTACCTCCCGGTGAGACGGCCGAGATCGACAAGTACGGGACGTTGATCGTAGAGCTGGCTGTCCAGGGAGAGACCAACGACGCGCCCGCGGAGGTGTGAAAGTGGCCGCCAGCACTGTGAGCCAAGATGTGTTCACCCTCGGCGTCCTACGCAGCCTGATGGAGTCCATCCCGCTGGAGATGGCCGAGGTGCTCAAGCGCACTTCGTATCACCCCATCTTCAACGAGGTCCTCGATTTCTCTACGGCCCTTCTGGACGGCGAGGGCCGGCTCATCGCCTCGTCGATGGGGGTGGCGGTCCACCTGGGGGCGCTCGAGCTCAGCGCAAAGGCCATCATCGGCCGCTTCGGCAAGGAGAACCTGAAGAAGGGCGATGTGATGATCCACAACAACCCGTTCCCAGGCGGCACCCACCTCCCGGATGTGGACGTGATAGCCCCGGTCTATCACAAGGGCGAGTTGGTTGCCTACTCGGTATCTCGAGGGCACCACGGCGACATCGGGGGCATGCATCCGGGTAGCTTTGCCGGCGACACCGTCAGCATCTTCCAGGAGGGAGTACGGCTCCCGCCCATCAAGCTATACGACCAGGGTGTCCTCAACGAGGGAGTGAAGGATCTCTTCCTGGCCAACGTCCGCGTGCCTCAGTTCTCGTGGGGCGATCTTCAAGCCCAGGTGGCTGGCTGCCGCCTGGGCGAGAGGCGGATCGAGGAGTTGTTCGAGAAGCATGGCGGGGAAGCAATGCAGGCGGCCATGGAATGGGCCATGGACTACTCCGAGCAACTCATGCGCGCCGAGATCGAAAGGATGCCCGACGGTGCCTACACCTTCGAGGACTTCCTGGATAACGACGGCATCGACAAGGATCGGCCGGTCAAGATCCACGTGCGGGTCACCATCGATGGCAGCGACATCACCATGGACTTCAGCGGCTCCGATCCGCAGGTCAAGGGACCTGCCAACTGTGTGCTCGGGGTGGTCCATTCCGCGACCTACTGCGCCATGTTCAATCTGACCGATCCCGCCATCCCCAAGAACCACGGCTGCTACCGTCCGATCACGATCATCGCTCCGGAAGGTCGGGTGGTGAACGCGCGGTTCCCCGCGCCGGTGGTAAGCGGCAACACCGAGACCTCTCTGCGGATAATCGACACCATCAGCGGCGCTCTCGCGCGGGTGATCCCCGATAGGGTCATCGGGGCGGATTCGGGCACGGCCACCGCCCACATCGCCGGCGGCTTCGATCCCAGGACCGGGGAGTACTACGCCTGGTATCTGGGCTCCGATCCCACCGCCTGGGGGGCCCGGGCGACCAAGGACGGCTTCGAGCTCGCGGGGGGACCGCGCATCGGCGGGAGCGTATCGCAGGTGGCTATGGAGGTGTTCGAGACCCGGTACCCCTTCCTGGTGGAGGAGTATGCGTTCTACCGCGATTCCGGCGGACCGGGCAGATTCCGCGGAGGCATGTCCGGTGTGACCATCATGCGGCCGGTGGACCACGAGTGTGAGGTGGGTGGGTGTAACGACCGGTGCGTCATTCCGCCTTACGGCATCTTCGGCGGGATGCCGGGCCTGCATGGCGAGAACAAGATCATCCACGCCGACGGCAGCGAGACCCCTATCGACAGGGCCGGCGGCGAGATCGCCCGCGACGGCGACATCCTCTACTTTCGGGCCCCGGGCGGAGGCGGCTACGGCGATCCCCTGGAGCGCGACCTCGACTATCTGCAGCACGACATGGACATCGGCCTTGTCTCCAAGGAGAGCGCTCGCAGGGACTACGGCGCCGCTGTCGACGAGGCGACGGGTGTCATCGACCGGGCCGCGACCGAGGCCAACCGCGCCAAGCTGAAAGGAGAGTGGAGACGCGACCTCATCTTCATCGACCAGATGACGAAGCCGTTCGCTCGCCAGGCATTCCGCATCGTGGGCATCGACGAACAGATACCGTGATCAGGGAGAGCACATGAAGAAGAAGACGTATCCCCTTTACTACGCCGGTCAGAAGCAGAAGTTCGCTCGATCGGTGGTCGTGGGCGACCTGGTGTTCCTCTCCGGCATGAGCGGCCGCACCATGGAGACCGGCGACGTGTCGTCTGATGATGTCAAGGAGCAGATGCTGGTCGCCCTGGACAAGGTCCGCGCCGCTCTGGAGGAAGCCGGGAGCTCGATGGACCACATCGTCAAGACGGTGATCTATCTCAAGGACGTCAAGGACTACGATCTCATGCGGGCCACGGAGTATGAGTACTACCAGAAGTACGCCCCCGGTCTTGTCGAAGAGCCTCCGGCCAGCACCTTCATGCAGCCCGCGTCGCTGGCGCGCGCGAGTATGCTGGTCGAGATCGACGTCGTGGCCTGTCTCAAAGACTGAAGGAGGCTTCTCTGTGAAACTGTACGTTCTCGACTGCGGCCAGATATGGGTGGAGGAAGCGTTCCTCTGGCACTTCGGCACCCAGGACTGCACGGGCAAGGACTACTGCGCGGCACCCTTCCCCATCCGCAATGTCCAGTGGTTCATCGACCATCCCAAAGCCAAGATCCTCTTCGACCTGGGGTTCCAGTACGACTTCTTCAAGAAGTTCGTCGGCTTTCCCCATCGCACCGGTCCCGAAGGCACCCACGTCAAGCAGGCTCCCGACCAGAATCCCGATCGCTCAGCTGGCCAAGATCGGGGTCAAGCCCGAGGACATCGACTACGTGGTCATCTCCCACCTCATGAGCGAGCACGCCGGCTACCTGCCGCGAGTTCGCCGGCACCAAGGCCAAGATCGTGGTGCAGGAAGATGAGCAGGAATACGCGAGCCGCATCGGCGTTCCGCCGCGCCCCGGGGACGAGCCGGCGGTCGAGCAGTTCCACTCGTGGATGTACGTGCGCGAGCTCTTCGAGGTGCCCGGTCTCGACTACATGTACATCAAGGGGGACTACGAACTCATGGGCAAGGACGTGGAGATCCTGTCCCTTCCCGGCCACACCCCCGGCTTCCAGAACATGATGGTGCGCCTGCCCAAGACCGGCCCGGTGTTCCTGTCGGCCTGCGAGCACCGGGGGATGTACTACGACATCCCGGTCAACGGCTATGCGCCCGGGATCCCGCACGCGTTCACGTGGTCGGCCGCCGGAGAGCTGCACAGCTTCAAACGGGTCCGCGACCTGGTGGAGAAGGAAGAGGGCCAGATCTTCTTCGGTCACGACCAAGAGCAGTTCCTGACATTGAAAGCGGCGCCGGAGTACTACGAATAGTCAAGATCTCGCTGCACACGGGCAATACCTGGTGCTCGCACCAGTTTGCGGAAGGGCCACGAGAAAGGAGTCAGAGGTGATTTTAGGGGGAAAAAGCCCAACAAACAGGGAAGGTGACTACGGAGCGTCACCAAGCCCCGGCATCAGTCGGCGCGATTTTCTCAAGATCGCGGGCTTAGCCGGCGCCGCGCTGGGCGCGGGCGCCGGACTGGGCGGGCTGCTGGCGGCCTGCGGCGACGAAGAGACCACTACCACCGCCGTGACGGCCGGCGCGACCACTACTCAGACGACAACCGCCACTACAGCGCCGGCCAGCACCACCACAGTGAGTGTGGCCGAGGAGGTCGGGCGCGAGATCAAGATCGGCGTGGTCATGCCGAAGACGGGCGCGCTCGCGGCCTTCGGTCCGGCGGACGAATGGGCCGCCGGGTTGACGTCGGAGGTCGTCGGAGACGGGATCGTGTTGGGCGACGGCAAGAAGCACCCGATCAACTTCCTGCTGAGAGACTGCCAATCCGACTCCAACAGAGCGGCCCAAATAGCCGGAGACCTTATCCAGAACGACAACGTGGACATCCTGCTGGGCTCGGTGACGCCCGACGTCACCAACCCGGCGGCAGAGCAGGCCGAGGCTCTGGGCACGCCTTTCCTCACCAGCTACGCTCCGTGGCAGGCTTTCGTGTTTGGGAGGGGCGCGGACCTCAACACCCCGTTCAAGTGGACCTTCGCTCATTCGATGGGCACGGAGCAGATGGGCTACAGCATCATCGGGGCGGTCGATCAGATCCCCAACAACAAGATGGCCGCGCTCATCACCATGAACAACCCCGACGGCAATGCCTGGCTGGACGAGCAATACGGCACGCCGGTAGCCCTGCGGAAATACGGCTACGAACTGGTCGCCAGCGCCCAGTTCAATCTGGGTTCCGAAGACTTCACCAAGGAGATCGCCAGTTTCAAGAAGGCCGGCGCCGATGTGCTGATCGCGGCGATGCAGCCGCCGGACTTCACCAATTTCTGGAAGCAGTCGCTGCAGCAGGGGTACAACCCGAAGATCCCGAGCGGAGGCCTGGGCATCACGATGCCTCAGGGTCTCGCCGGACTCGGCCCCGAGGCGCTCTATCTGATCATCGAGCATGGTTGGACCCGGGACTATCCCTACATCGACCCTCTCACCGGGATGGACTGCCCCCAGCTTGCTGAGCGATGGGAGAAGGACACCGGCCTGCAGGAGGAGCTGTCGATCGGCTTCCTGGACAAGTTCTCGTGGACCATCGACGTGCTCAAGCGCACGAAGAACCTGGACGACAAGGAGTCGATCGTCGAGGCCATCAAGACCACCAAGATGGATAGCATAACGGGCCCCATCGACTTCACCGCTCCTATCGACGCCGATCCGACCGCCACGGACAGTTTCCGGCCGCATCCCAACGTCTCCAAGCCCGTGTGGACGGGGGCGCAGTGGATCACGGGGACGAAGTGGCCGCTGGACTACGCGACCGTCAACAACGTACTGGCCCCGACCGTTCCGATCGTACCGGTGGTGCCATTCGTGTATTCGTAATACCGGAAACGTGCAGAGACTCGTCTGAAATGGGGGATTCGATGGGCGAAAGCGGGGTCCCGTGCCAGTATCTACGACCTGATCACTAGATACGAGACCCCGCTGAAGGGCCCCTCCCCGGTCTTGGGATGGCCGGCTGGGGAGGGGCGCAAGAGTCCCGGCAGCGGGACGGCGAGAGAAGGGTGGGATGCATGCATCGAGTGCTGTTGCCGTTTGAGTTCGCCGAGCCCACGACGGTGGGCGAAGCGGTAGAGCTGGTCGACGGTCGGCAAACCAGGGTGCTGGCCGGGGGCGTGGACCTGGTCCTGAAGATGAGGCTTCGCGAAGTCGTGCCGGAGAAGGTGGTCAGCCTTCAGAAGATACCGGGTCTGGATTATGTGAAGGCCGATGGCGCGGGGCTCAGATTCGGTGCGCTGGCCAGCCTGAGGCAGATCGAGCTTTCACCGGTCGTGCGTGAGGGCTGGCCTCTGCTGGCTCAGGCGATCGCCTCCATCGTCTCGGTTCAGACCAAGGTGATGGGGACGGCCGTCGGCAATCTCTGTGTGGGCACCCCGGCTTCGGACGTGGCGCCGGCGCTTTTCGCGCTTGGAGCCAGGGTGAAGATCGCCGGGCTCGGTCGGGAGCGCGAGATCCCTATAGAGGAGTTCTTCGTCGACGTCGGCAAGACCGCCGTGAATGCGCACGAGATCGTGACCGAGATCATCGTCCCGCCGGTGGCGCCAGGGTGGCGCGCGGCCTTCATCAAGCTGTCCAAGACGGCCGAGGACATCGCCAAGGTCAACGCCGCGGTTGCAGTGACGATGGCCGACGGGGTGTGTGCGGAGGCCAAGATCGCTCTGGGCTCGGTGGCCCCTACCCCGATCCGAGCCGTCGAGGCTGAGGGGCTGATGGTGGGCAGGCGGATGACCGCAGAGATCATAGAGGCGGCGGCAGCAGCGGCCGCTGAGGCGGCATCGCCCATATCCGACGTTCGCTCGACGGCGGCGTATCGCAAGGAAATGGTGAGGATCCTAGTCAGGGACGCGCTCACCATGGCCGCCTTACCGGGCAGAGTCGAAGGGAGGGCGTCATGAGCAAACAGATAGCCACCTTCACGGTCAACGGCGGCGATTACGAGGTCATCGTCGAGCCCCACATGCTTCTGATCGACGTGTTGAGGGACAAATTGGGATTGACCGGCACCAAGTACGCCTGCGGCGCGGGGGATTGCGGCGCCTGCACGGTTCTCATCGACGGCAGACCGTCGTTCTCATGCCTGACGCTTGCAGTGACGGCGATCGGCAAGCACATCGTGACCATCGAGGGGCTGGCCGAAGGCGGCGAACTACACCCCATCCAGCAGGCCTTTGTTGACAAGGGGGCCGTCCAGTGCGGTTTCTGCACTCCGGGGATGATCCTTTCGGCTAAGGCGTTGCTCGATGAGAACCCGGCACCGACCCGGGACGAGATCAAGAGCGCCCTGGCCGGAAACCTGTGCCGGTGCACGGGCTACGTGAAGATCATCGACGCGGTTGAAGCCGCGGCCGAGACGATGAGGAACGGGGGGCAAGGGTCATGACAGAGAGCTTTTCTGTTGTCGGGAAATCCCTGACGAAGCCAGACGCGGCCGGCAAGACGACGGGCGCCGCGATCTATGCGGCCGACGTCGTGCTCCCCGGCATGCTCGTCGGCCGGATCCTCATGAGCCCGTACGCGCACGCGAACGTCGTCAGGATCGATATCTCGAAGGCGAAGACGCTTCCGGGCGTGGCGGCAGTCCTCACCCACGAAGACGTTCCCAAGATGAGGTTCACCCGCTCGGTGATGGCTGAGGCTCTGCCACCCTTCGCCTACGAGGGCGAGAACCGCGATCAGTTCATCCTCTCCGACAAAGCTCGCTACGTCGGCGACTGGATCGCGGCTGTGGCCGCCGTCGACGTCTATACGGCGGAGCGGGCCCTCGACCTCATCGAGGTGGAATACGAGGAGTTGCCGGCCGTCTTCGACCCTGAGGAGGCGCTCAAACCGGGCGCGCCCGTCGTCCATGAGGGCTGGAGGGACAACGTAGCCGGCGTCATCGAGCATCCCTTCAACCGGGGGGACCTGGACAAAGCCCTGGCCGAGTCGGCCCATGTGGTGGAGTTCAGCGGCCGCAACTCCCGTCAGAAGCAGGCCCACATGGAGCCCGACGTAGCCGTGGCCCGCTGGGATGAGCAGGGCAGGCTGACCGTGTGGTCACCCTGCCAGAACCCCCACCTGGCCAAGAAGACGATGGCCCTTCGCATCTTCGGTATCGGCGAGGGCGACGTACGCTGGATAACGACCACGGTGGGAGGCGGCTTCGGGGCCCGGTTGAGCCTGGGCGTCGAGCCGATGGCCGCTCTCCTCGCGAGGGTCAGCGGCAAGCCGGTGAAGGTCTTCGTCACTAGGGAGGAGGATTTCAACGGCTGGAACTCGCGTACCGAGCAGCGCCAGACCATCCGCCTCGGCGTGAACGAAGACTGCGCCATAACCGCCTTGGAGCAGCGCATCCTTTCCGACTCGGGGGCGTATTTCTCCCACAGCGGCACCATCAGCGCCGTCAACATGCAGGCCACCCTGGGGGTCATGCGCTCGCCGGTCATCGCCGGCAAGGCGACCATCGTCTACACCAACAACCCCACCTCCAGCGGGATGAGGGGGTACGGCAACCCGGAGGGGTCCTTCATCCTTCAGCAGGCCATCGACATGGCCGCCGAGAAGTGCGGGATGGACCCGGTGGAGTTCAGGCTGAAGAACATCAAGGGTGTCGGCGAGCCCAGCATGTGGGAACCGGTGTGCCTCGAGAGCTGCGCCCTGGAGCAGTGCATCAAGCAGGGCGCGGAGCGCATCGGCTGGAAGGACAAGTGGCAGGGGTGGGGCAGCAAGAAGGAAGGTCGCTATCGGCGGGGCGTCGGCATGTCGATCATGACCCACGCCAGCGGTGCCGGCGGCTTTCTGCTGGAGCACTCCACTGCCATCATCAAGCTGCATGAAGACGGGTCGGCCCAACTGACGGTCAGTCCGTGCGAGATGGGGCAGGGCATCCTGGGAGTGCTCAGCCAGATCGCCGCCGAGGCCATGGGGCTCCGCTACGAAGACATCCACGTCATCACCGGCGACACCGACGTCACGCTCTTCGACATCGGCACGCACGCCAGCCGGTCGACCTACGCCATCGGGAACGCCGCGCTGGATGCGGGCCGCAAGGTCAAGGCCATGATCCTGGAGAGAGCTGCCAAGGCCTGGGAGACGACCCCGGACGCACTGGACATCCGCGACGGGCTGGGTCTACCTCAAAGCCGACCCCGCGAAGACCGTCAGCGTGGGTGAGATCGCCAGCGGTGGCATATACGAATACGGCCTGGAAGGGCAGCACATCACCGCCACGGGTAAGCACCAGGCGGTCACCCACAGCCCCAACTTCCAGGCGGGGTTCGCTGAGATCGAGGTCGATGTGGAGACGGGCGTCATCAAGGTCCTCAAGTTCGTGGTCGCCCACGACATCGGCAGAGCGATCAACCCCCTGACGGTGGAGGCGTGCCTCGAGGGTGGAGCCTATCAGGGACTGGGCTACGCGCTCACCGAGGATCTGGCTCATCGACGAGCAGACGGGCAAGGTCCTGACCGATAGCTTCGCCACCTACAAGATGCTTTCGACCCTGGATATGCCAGAGGTCGAGGTCATCCTGGTCGAGGAGCCCGATCCCAACGGACCGTTCGGGGCGAAAGGCGTGGGCGAGCCCGGGATCGACCAACGTGGCTCCGTCGATCGCCAACGCTCTCTACGATGCGGTCGGCATCAGGATCCATTCGCTACCGATGACGCCTGAGAAAGTCCTCGAGGCCCTACAAAGCCAGAGGACGTGACCGGATTCCGATGAAGACGACGAAATACCCCGCGCGATACCCGGTGAAGGTGCGCTTCAGCCGATCGGTGGTGGTCGGTGACTACGTGTTCGTGTCGGGATGCAGCGGTCAGACCCTCGAGACCTTCCACGCCTCCTCGGACGACGTGGGGGAACAGACGGAGGTCGCCCTCGACAAGGTCAGAGGGGCCATCGAGGAAGTTGGGGCCTCCATGAACGACATGGTCAAGAGCATCGTCTATCTGACCCGGATAGATGACTGGCCGGAGGTCGAAAGCAGGATCCAGGACTACTACCGGAGGTATGCCCCCCGCCTGATCGAAGAGCCACCGGCCGAGACCTTGGTCTGCATCCCGGGGCTGCACGAGCCGGATCTGCTGGTCGAGATCGACAGCATCGCCGTGATCCCGGACCACGGAGGGACAACCATAAGGAGCTCAAGATGAGAATGATCGACCCCCATCTGCACCTTGACAGGATGAAGGGCAAGGACGTCGAGACCCTTTCCATCGCCGGAGTGGAGGGCGCAGTCCTGCCGACACCCCACATGCTGCAGTGGATGGTCTCGGCCGAGACTCTTCTCAGAATGTGGCGCATGTTCCTTGACTTCGAGGTCAAGCATTCCCAGTCTCTGGGCATCAAGGTCTTCGTCACTCTCAGCGTTCCCTTCTACGGGCTGGACACCGAGTCGGTGGCTGAGGCATTGAGGCAGATGCCGGAATACCTCGATCACCCCTCGATCGTGGGATTGGGCGAGATCGGCATGGATGCCGGGATCGCTGATGAAGAGAAGCTGTTCCGCGCGCAATTGGCCATAGCCAAGGAGCACAACAAGCCGGTCATCGTCCATACCCCGACCCCTCTCGAGCCTCAGGCGGTCGACGTCTGTCGCCAGATCATCAAAGTCCTCGAGAGCGAGCGCTTTCCCATGGATAAGGTGGTGTTCGACCACACCGGCAAGGAGAGTCTCAAGGATCGCTTGAATACCGGAGCCATGGTCGGGCTGAGCCTGTGCTACGACAAGCTCCGGCCGGAAGACGCGGCGGAGATCGTGGCTGAATATCCGGAGTACCGGAGCCAGCTTCTCGTCAACTCCGAGTTCGGATACGCGGGAGAAGGGTATTTCTCCGTCCCTCGCTCGGTCCTTTCCATGCGCAGGCTGGGACTCAAGCGAGACGTGATCGAGGGCGTCACCTGGGACAATCCCAAGAGGTTCTTCGACCTTGACATCGATTGACACACGTTCGATCCACCCCGTCGTAGGGAAGTAGCGGAGAATGATCCAGGTTCTGGCAAAAGGACTCGCGGTGATCTCATTGTTCGACGTGCTCCGTCCGGAGTGGACGGTCGAAGAGATCTCTGAGGCGACCGGCTTTCCAAGGATGACCGTGTATCGTCTCGTCAAGACCATGGAAAGCCTGGGCTTCCTCGTCTGCGACCCGACGAATCGGTATCACCTGGGCCCGGGCCTTATGGCGGCGGGTCGCTTGCTGTCGGAGCGCAATGCCGACCTGGTCAAGGTCGCTCGCCCGTACATCGAGGACCTTGCCTCGCGCACGCAGGAGATGGTCACCCTTGCGGTGGAAGTCGACGGGGTGCCCGTGGAGATCGATGAGATCTTCACTTCCCGACCCTTCACGCGACCGCACGCCATCGGTCGGATCTTCGGCTACACGAACACGGCCCATGGAAAGGTGTTCATGGCAAGCATGTCGCCGACCGAGCGCGAGAAGATCCGGTTTGAGGTGACGACTCCGCAATCGATCGTCGATCGCGAGATCCTGTATGCGGAGTTGGAGCGCGTGCTCGAAGAAGGAGTCTCCTACAACTACCAGGAGCGAGACATCGGGATATGCGCCGTTGCTGCCCCGGTCCGCGACCAGGCGGGGAAGGTAGTGGCTTCGATGGCCGTGTTGGCGCCTCCCGGTCGGTTTGCCGTGGAGCAACGGGAATCTCACGCCGAGGCGGTCAAAGCTACCGCCGCGTCGCTATCGGCCTTCCTCGGGTTCCTCGCTACGCCCGCGGGGGGATGAGCTGACGGCCACGCCAGGGGGGCGCCGCGATGCGCCCGCTCACTCAGCCGAGCGCGCCACGAAGTCCTGGCAGATGCGCACTCCTTCCGCGGCGTCCGTGCTCCACGAGTCGGCTTCGCAGTATTGGCAGATGCGGCCGTCGATGATCGCCCCGCCCAGCACGACCGGAGGACGGTAGCCCAGCTCGGCCTCATGCGCCCGAATGAGCGCCACGGTCGATCTCATGCTTTCGAACGCCACCATGATGAGGCCCGACAGGCAGACGACGTCGGGTCGGGATTGCCTGGTCTCCTCCAGGAACCGTTCCGGGGCGACGTCGACCCCGAGATCGATCAAGGTGAAGCCAGCGCTTCGGAGCGACGTACCGAAGATGTTCTTGCCTATGTCGTGGATGTCGCCGGCGACCGTACCGAGCACGATGGTCCCCGCCGACTCTCCGGGCGGGGTAGGCTCGTATTCGGGTTGCACCAGGTCGATGACTTCCTTGAAGATCTCACCCGCCATGATGAGGCCCGAGATGTAGTACTCCTGTCGCTCGTAACGTTCCCCTACCACCTTCAGCGCCTGCTGGCAGGTGTTGAGGATCGATGGAGGCGTCGTTCCACCCTCGGCCAGGAGTTCTCTGGTGAGCTCGAGTGTGCGGCTTTCGTCCAACTCGATAAGGGCCGTTCGCAGTCTGTCTAGACTTGCCACCGGTCAGTACCTCCGCCCGTCCTATTCCGGTCCCAGTCGCGCTCGGAGCCGGAATAGCTCTGCCCGCATCAGGAACCAGCCCCAACTGACCGGAGTGCGGTCGCTCTGCTGGAAGACGTGCTCCAGACGGAGAGCCAGGGCCCCCTCTGACTCCCCGAGAGCTTGTGCGCTCTCGGCGTCCAGGTTCACCGCGGTCAGAGTGAGTTCGCCCAGAGGGAAACGGTGCGCCCGGCCGGAGTCCAGGAACGCGTGCAGGGAGGTCAGTTGCAGCTGGGACTCCACCAGCGGGCGGCGGGGATCGTAGACGATGTATTCCGTGTGATACATGGCCGGGCTGCCGTCGTAGAGCACCAGGCGCCGCAGGTAGATGACGCGCTGACCGGGCTCTGTCGCGAGCATGGCGGCGACCCTCTCGTCCGCTCTGGTCATCGAAGCCGAAAGTAGCCGTATCTCCGCAGATTCATCCAGCCACTCGCCGGTGAGCGAGTCCAGCCTGAAGACCGAGTCACCCAGGTCGATAGAACGCGCGAACGTCCCTCGGCCTCGCATCCCAGAGGCCAGCCCCTGGTCCTGCACGATCGTAAGGGCTCGGCGCACCGTCATGGGACTCACGCCGAACTCGGCGCACAGTTCGGACCCAGAAGGCAAACGGCCGCCGGCCGGATAGACGCCCGACGTGATGCGGGCAGCAAGGGTCTCGGCGATCTGAAGATAGGCCGGCTGTCTCGTCGGTACACCCTGGCTTGGGGCCGGAGGCTCCGGCGATCTACGATCCGTCAGCGCCTGCATGCTCATCCCGAAAGATCTCACTTTACGAGAAGGAATAACCTCGGGTACCGAGCGAGGGACGGACAGAGACGATACTCCTCCGATAGGCCAGCAAACATAGCTAGCTATTTCCTCGATAAGACAATACCATATTGTCTATACAGGTTGATTGCATTGCTATTCCCAATCTTGTAGAATCGGGAATCGACCGAGCAGTGCGCAGGGGCCTGGACACGTTGGCCGGAGGTAGCCGGGGGGCGGAGCGCAGAGGGGGTTCTAGTCAGCGTCGGTTCGACTCGGGAACATTCCCGGGGATCTCGCGGCCGTAAGAAATCGTTTCAGCCCACTGCAGCATCGTGCTTTGTAGAGAAAGGAGCCCAGATGGCCCACGAACTCGTAGAAGCCATGGCCAGACATGAAGGAGAAAGAAGCTCTCGCTATCGTGGACGAGCTTCTGGCCAAAGGAGAAGACCCGGGCAAGATCCTAGATCTCTCCAGCCAGGCCATGCAGGTGGTGGGGGAACGCTACCAGGAGGGCACCTACTTCCTACCGGAGCTCATCATGGCGGCGAGATGCTCCGTAAGATCGGCGAGGTCCTAAAACCCCATCTGGCCGCCCAGACCGCGAGCGCCAAGAAGCTGGGCACCGTCGTCTTAGGTACGGTGCGGGGCGACATCCACGACATCGGCAAAGACATCGTGGGCTTCATGCTGGAAGTGAACGGGTTCGAGGTAGTAGACCTGGGCATCGACCAGCCGGAAGAGAACTTCGTGAAAGCCGTGAAAGAACACTCACCCCAGGTCCTCGCTCTCTCCGGTTTCCTAAGTGTGGCTTTCGACTCCATGAAGTCCACCATCGAAGCAGGTGGAAGCCGCCGGTCTTCGCGAAAGACCTCAAGGTCATCATCGGCGGCGGGCAGATGGACGACACCGTGCGCAAGTACACCGGGGCCGATGCCTACGGCGACGACGCCATGGCCGCTGTGGCCTTCGCCAAAGACGCGGTGGGGGTGGCGTGATGGCCGAGAGACCCTGGGCGGACATGACCCCGGAGGAGCGCCGGGCCTGGAGGATCGAGCGCTGGCGCAACCCCGACATCGAGTTCAAGAGTCCCGAAGCCGAAGCCGACTACAAGGCCCGGGTGGACCGCATCCTGGCCGCCATCAACCTGCGAGAAGCCCGACCGGGTGCCGGTGAACCTCATCGGCGGCTTCTGGCCGGCAGCGTACTGGGCGGGACTGACTCCATACGATGCGATGTCCGACCCGGCCCGCGCTGCCCAGGCCTGGATGGACTTCAACCTGGAGTTCAAGCTCGACACCAGGTCAGCCCGTCTGTTCAGACCACGTCTCCAGCTCGATGTTCGAGCCCCTCGACTACAGAGCTCTACTCCTGGCCGGGCCACGGCGTGGCCGAAGACGCCAGCTACCAGTACAACGAGAAGGAGTGGATGCTCCCCGAGGAGTACGACCACCTCATCTCCGATCCCTCCGACTACATGCTCCGCACCTACCTGCCCCGCACGGTGGGCGCCTTCGCCGGCTTCGCCAGCTTGTCCTCGTTGTTCGACTTCATCGAGATGCCCTTCGTCGTCCGGCCACATGGGCGGCTGGGGCTCGCCAGAGATGACCGAGGGACTGGAGAGGCTGGCCGCCGCGTCACGCGCGGTCGACGGCTGGGCAGCGAGCATCTTCGGCATGGTAGATGAACTCAAGAGCGCTAGGCTTCCCCGCCTACTTCGCAGGCGCGATCCAAAGCTCCCTTCGACATCCTGGGCGACACGCATGCGCGGCACCAGGGGTGTCATCATCGACATGTTCCGCTACCCGGAGAAGGTGCTGGCGGCCTGCGAGCGGCTCGTGCCGGTCGCCATCGACTGGGCCCTCAAGCGTCCCGTGCGAGCCGGCCACCCCGGTCATCTTCATGCCCCTGCACAAGGGCGCCGACGGCTTCATGAGCGACGAGCAGTTCCAGACCTTCTACTGGCCGACGTCTGCGGGCGGTGCATGCTTGGGCCTCATCGAAGAGGGCTGCATCCCGTTCCTGTTCGCCGAAGGCCGCTACAACTCCGGCTCGAGGCCATCATGGATCTGCCCAAGGCGCAGACCGTCTGGCTGTTCGACCAGACCGACATGGCTCGGGCGAAGCAGACGATCGGCACAGGTGGCCTGCATCGAGGGCAACGTGCCCCTGTCGCTGATCTACGCCGGCACGGCTGAAGAGACGGCGGCAGTACTGCCGCGAGCCTCATCGACACGGCCGGCGAAGGGCGGCGGCTTCATCCTGGATGTCGGCGCGGTCGCCGACTGCGGGCAAGGACGAGAACCTGCGCGCGATGATCAAGACGGCCGAGGAGTACGGGCGGTACTAATGGCGGCACCGGGTAGACACACTGAGGGGTTGGGAGCGTCTGTGGGAGGTGATTGCTTGGCACTGGTGGGGACTGAGCAGGGAAATCCTCAAACGTGACAGGGGGCCTTGACCGCTGGCCCGACGAGGCTTCGCGAGGGCCTAGGCAGGATCGAGAACGGTCAGGAACATGGAGGGAGGACCATACAATGCAGGATGAAGAAGATCCCAAGACCACAGAAGAAGGTGCTGACCGCAAGGCGGTCAGCCGGCGCGAGTTCCTGAAGTACGCGGGGATCGCCGGCGCGTGCGGTCGTCGTCGGCGGCGGTCTTGGTGGACTGATCGCCGCCTGCGGTGGCGACGAAGAGACCACGACCACCGCCGCGGAGGACGACCACGACAGCGGCCGGCGCGACCACCACGACCGCGGCCGGCGCGACCACCACCGTGACGGCGGGCCCGAGCCGCCGGCGCAGGACAAGATCGTGTATCGGCGGAGCGCGGCCGATCACCGGGGCGCTGGCGCCCTTTGAGGCCGGCAACTGGGGCCCCGCCTACAAGGTGTGGGTGGACGACGTCAACAAGGCCGGCGGCATCAACGTGGCCGGCAAGAAGCTGCCGATCGAGCTGAAGGTCTACGACGACCAGAGCAACCTCGACACGAGCATGCGCCTGCTCACCAAGCTCATCGAAGAGGACAAGGTCGACCTCGTCATGGCGCCGTGCAGCACCGCGTTCCTGTTCGCGGCGGCCGGCGTGGCCAACGCGCACAAGTACATCCTGATGAGCGCCGAGGGCGGGGCCACCACGCTCGAGGAGGAGATCAAAAAGAACCCGCTGCCCTACTTCTTCCAGGTCCTGAACTACTCCAACCACTACCAGCTGCCGGTGTTCGCCGAGATCATGAAGGAGGCCGGCGTCAAGACCGCGTCCATCGTGTACATCGACGACCTGCACGGCATCGAGTACAATGCCCAGGCGCAGATCGACTTTCCGGCCGCGGGCATCGAGATCCTCTCGAGCACGGCGGTACCCCTGGACATCAAGGACATGTCCAGCATCATCAAGAAGATGCAGAGCGAGAACCCGACGCGGCCGTCTTCTTCGTCTATCCGCCCATCAACCCGCTGGCCGCGGGCACGATGATCCAGGTCAACTTCAGCCCCAAGGCTGTCCTGTGGGGTCCGACCGGTGCCAGCCAGTGGTTCTACAACGCGTTCGAGGGCGCGCTGGAAGGGATCATGTTCGAGGGAGCCTGGAGTGTCAACAGCTCCCCGGCAGCCAAGGCCTACTACGAGAAGCTGGCCGCGGCTTCGTGGGTCCGGAGAACTGTCGACTTCTGGGGCGGACTGATCTATCGGGCTCAGCTCGAGGCACTCCAGCAGGCCATCGAGCAGGCCGCGACCCTGGATCAGGCGAAGATAGCCGACAGTCCTGCGGAAGGGGCACTTCAAGACGTCTATGAGCGACGACTTCTTCTTCGATCCGAACCAGATCCTCAACAAGGCCTGCCTACTCCGGCCAGATCGGCCAGTGGCAGAAGGGCGTAGCCGAAGTCATCGACCCGGGCGACAAGCGCACCGCGGCGCCCATCTTCCCCAAACTGGGCTGGGCAGAAGCGAAGGCATCCGCTCCGGCGCCGGCCGCGACCACGACGAGCAGCTAGACGATCGGCGGAACACAGTCTGGTCGTGATCAGAGCTCGAAGCGAGCAGGACAGCCGGGGGCGCGCCGAGATGCGCGCCCCTGGGTCGGTCCGCACGGCAGGTGCAGTCACGCAAAGGATCATGGATGAACATACTCGCGAACATCATAATCCCTGGTTTCCTGCTCGGAGGCATCTACGCCCTTGTCTCCGTGGGGCTGAGCCTGCAGTACGGCGTGGCCCGTGTTCTGAACGTCGCGCACGGCGAGTTCATCATGGTCGGCGCGTTCGTCACGTTCTGGCTGTTCGGCGCCGTCAATCTCAACCCGCTCGTGTCGGTCGTCGTCACGGGTCCGCTGATCTTCGTCATCGGCTGGATCCTGCACTCGACCATCTTCCGGCGGCTCATGGACACCTCACCCATCGTCGACGTCTTCGAGGCCAAGTCGCTGCTGGCCACGTTCGGGCTTCTATACGTCGTTCAGAACATCGCGCGGCTCATCTGGGGCTCGGACAACAAGAGCTACCAGTTCCTCAACACGGTCGTCACCGGCGCGCAGATCCCGGTGAACCGTCTAGTCGCCCTGGGCTTTGTCATCGTCGTTGGGTGCGCCTTCTACTTCTTCCTCGCCCGGACGCGGATGGGCAAAGCCATCCGAGCGTCGGCCCAGGACCCGACCACGGCCGGGCTCATGGGTGTGAACATCCACTCGGTGCTGGCCATCTGCTTCGGGCTCGGTCTGGGTCTGGCCGGGATCGCCGGTAGCCTGATCAGCACTCTGCTCAGCATCCAGACAAGTCATGGGACTTGGGTACACGGTCATCGCCATGATCGTGGTAGTGCTGGGAGGTCTCGGCAGCATCACCGGAGCCATGATCGGCGGTGTCATCCTGGGATTGGTCTCTGCGCTCGTCACGTACTTCCAGCCGTCCTGGACGATGATCGCGTACTACGTGATCTTCATCGTGCTGCTCCTGTCCAGGCCTAAAGGGATCATGGGTAAGTAGATGAAGAACACTCGCCATCAAAAACAAGTCGGGCTTCGCCGGGGCTTCACCACGAGCAAGATCGTCGGGCGGCTCCTGATCCTGGTCGTCTTCGTGCTGCTCGCCCTGGTGCCGACTATCACCCAGGGCTACTGGCTCACGCTGCTCACCGACATCCTCAAGTTCGTCGTCCTGACCGTCGGCCTGGGTGATGTTCTCCGGGCCCACCGGCTACATGTCGCTGGCGACGGCCGCCTTCTTCGGACTCGGCTTCTACATGGCCGCCGTGTTCGGCGGCACCATGCCCTTCGCGGTCATCATCATCCTCGCCGGGGTCGTGGGCTTTGTCGTGGCCCTGTTGGTAGGGGCGCTGACCCTTCGGCTGAAGGGGCGTCTACTTCGCCATCTTCACCTTCGCCCTGGTTCTCCTGGTCCAGACACGTGGTGCTCGAGATCGAGCGGCTCGTGACCGGGACGCGTGGCCGCTTCGTGGAGGCGGTGAGCACCTCGGCGGTCGCCTACTACGCCATGTTCATCGTGGCCATCTGCACGCTGGTCGTGGCCGTGCTGATCCGGCGCTCCCGCTACGGGCTGGCGCTGCAGAGCATCGGCGAACACGAGGAAGCGGCGGCTCACAGCGGTATCAACGTGGTGCGGACCAAGGTGCTGGTCTTCGCGGTGAGTGCGATCTTCATGGGCATGGCCGGTGCGATCATCGCCACGCGCCGCACCTACATCGACCCGGACATCGCCTTCAACCTGCAGAACTCGTCTTCTTGCCGGTGCTCATGGCCATGTTCGGCGGCATGGGCAACCTCGTCGGGCCGGTGATCGGCGCCGCGCTCTTCACCTACATCGGGGACGTGCTGCTCACCCGGTTCCCGGACCTGTACATGCTCATCTTCGGTGTGGTCCTGATCCTTGCCATCCTGTTCATGCCGAACGGCATCGTGGGCCTGGCGCAGCAGGCCTGGCGCAAGATCAGAGGAGGTCGACGTGCACCTGCTTGAAGGTGAAGGAGTGACTCGGCATTTCGGCGGCCTGGCCGCGGTGTCCGACGTCGACTTCTACGTAGACCAGGGAGAGATACTGGGGCTGATCGGGCCCGAACGGGGCCGGCAAGACCACGCTCTTCAACCTGATCTCGGCCGCGCTCAAGCCGAAGCCGGGCAAGATCACGTTCAAGGGACGCGACATCACGCCGCTGCCCGCCTACAAGATCTGCCGGCTCGGCATCGCCCGGACGTTCCAGACGGTCAAGATCTTCCCCAACGTTCCCGTGGTGAGGAACGTCATGGTCGGCGCGCTGTTCGGCACGGGCCACCGCATGAGCTCCGCTGAAGCGCTGAAGAAGGCCGAGGAGGCCCTCGAGTTCGTCGACCTGACCGCTCTCAAGAACGTTCCGGCCGGCGATCTCACGCTGGCCGACCAGAAGCGTCTCGAAGTGGCCCGGGCCCTTGCCAGCGATCCGGAGCTGCTCCTGCTGGACGAGCTGATGGCCGGGCTCACCGCCGACCGAGGTGGCGGAGGCCATGGGCGACGTGGCCGCAGATCAGGTCGCGCGGCATCACCGTCATCATGATCGAGCACGTGATGCAGGCCATCATGAAGATCAGCGACCGCATCATCGTGCTCGACTACGGAAAGAAGATCGCCGAAGGCACGCCCGCAGAAGTGGCGGCGAACCCGAAGGTGATCGAAGTCTATCTTGGGGAAGAATGCGATGCTGGAAGTTGACGGTCTCAGCGCAGGATACGGGAGGGTCCAGGTCCTCTGGGACCTCTGCCTCAAGGTCGACGAAGGCGAGTTCGTCGCCTTGGTCGGTGCCAACGGAGCCGGCAAGACCACCCTGCTGAAGACCATCTCGGGGGTGATGAGACCGTCGGCCGGCACGATCACCTTCCTGGACAAGAGGATCGACACGGTGCACCCCAACGACATCGTCAACATGGGGCTTTCGCACATCCCGGAGAGCCGCAAGCTCTTCACCGACATGTCCATCAAGGAGAACCTGGAGATGGGCGCCTATCCGAGGCGTTCGTGGAAGGACCGCCGGGAGACGATGAAGTGGGTCTTCGGGCTCTTCCCCCGTCTCGAGGAGCGAGCCGGGCAGCTCGCGCGGACGCTCAGCGGTGGCGAGCAGCAGATGCTCGCCATGGGACGGGGGCTCATGTCCAAGCCGAAGATGGTCATCATCGACGAGCCGTCCAACGGTCTGGCGCCGAGGGTCGTGACGGAGGTGTTCGAGATCCTCGAAGTCACTGCACAAGGAGGGGATCACCATCCTGCTCGTGGAGCAGAACGTGCGTCAGACGCTCGTTGGCGGCCGACCGAGCCTACGTGCTGGAGAACGGCCGCCTCGTCCTGGAGGGCGCCTGCTCGTTCCTCAGAGAAAGCGATCACGTGAAGAAGGCCTACCTGGCGTTGTAGATCCATGCGCCGCCTTTCCAGCGGCCGCATATCCAGCTTTGGCTGGCAGAGAGCTTTTCTCGGGGCGCGCTCCGTCGGGGAGCGCGCCCCGTGTTCTGGCGGGTAGTGCGCGCCGCTGCTCCTGGTGCGCTTCGCTGGGGCGCGCCCCCGAGCAAGGGGCGCGCCCCAGTCTGTCCTCGACAGCGGGGCGACGTCGCCCGCGCGGTTTCATTCTCGCCAGCCTCGGCCTACAGTCTTAGCCCGTTTGTTTCCTCCCGGCGGTACGGTGTTGGGCGTGTTGACGGCCTCGATGGGGAGATTAGGATGTACGCGTACACACTCGGAGGTCCTCGTGACTCTCACCAAGATCTTCCGGAACGGCAACTCTCAGGCTGTGCGCATCCCGGTTGAACTGGCCTATGAGCGGTCAGATCTGGAGTCGAGATCGAGCGCGTCGGCGACGAGTTGCACATTCGCCCGCCGGCCGCTCTCTCGAGCGGGCGCTGGGGAAGTTCGCCCGCTTCTCGGACGACTTCATGTGGGCCGGGCGGGGAACGAACGTCGAGTCCGAGCGAGACTCTCTGTGAAGCCGCGCTACATGCTCGACACCAACATGTGCATCTACCTTATGAAGCACCAACCCGCGGAGGTGGCGGCGCGCTTCGCCCGTTGCTTCGTCGGTGAGGTGGTGATATCCGCCGTCACGCTGGCCGAACTCGAGTACGGCGTCTCCTGCTCCGAGGACAACGAGGACCAGAACCGAAGCGGCACTCGACCTGCTGCTCGGAAGACATCCCTGCGGAGCCCTTCGACGCCGTGGCTGCGCGCGCATACGGCCCGATCCGGCGGGCCACCCGCGAGAAGAAGAGGGACGCGTTGGACAAGCTGATCGCCGCCCATGCCGTCGCGCTCGACGTGACGCTCGTGACGAACAACGAGGCGGATTTCGCCGGCTATCCGGGCCTGAGGGTGGAGAACTGGGTCGAAGCCAGAGCCCGGCTGCCTCCCTGATTCCCGCCGGCCCAGTCAGAAGGTCGTGTCGAGGACGGCCGGCGCCGGAGGCGACCCCGGGCGGCGGCAACCCAATCCCGCACCGAGTGGAACATCGGGACCCCCTGAGCCTCGATCTCGGCAGATATCCGGTGGGTGAACGCGCCGCCGGTGGCCGCTCCCAGGATCGGTTTGCTGGCAGCCCGGTTCAGACGGCCCAGCTTCTCCAGGATGTCCTCGCCCAGCGGCGCATCCTGGAAGAC